>NZ_PYAK01000224.1 GCF_003264365.1 Micromonospora noduli | reverse complement strand
GTCGGCGCTACACCTACCAGCTGACCGCCCTGGACCGGTCCGCCAACGAGAGCCCCGCCAGCCCGCCGGCATTCGTCCTGCGCTGACCGCCTCTCTGAATGCCCCGGACGCCTCGCGCGTCCGGGGCATTCGTCTGTTTCAACGTATGTCACCAATAGTTGACGACGCGCATACCGCCCAGTTGATCAGCTGATCGACACT
>NZ_PYAK01000223.1 GCF_003264365.1 Micromonospora noduli | reverse complement strand
GAAGGAGCTACCCCCATGAACACGATCTTCCGTAAGAGCATGCTGTCTGTTGCTGGTCTCGCGTTCGCCGGTGGTGTCTTCGCCGGCCCGATCGCCGCCCACGCCAACCCGGTCGATGCCAAGCCGGTTGCGGTGGCTGTGCAGTCGGCGGCGCCGAAGCCGCAGGGCGAGCAGTCCCACATCAGCCTCAACGATGAGCAGACCGC
>NZ_PYAK01000222.1 GCF_003264365.1 Micromonospora noduli | reverse complement strand
AGCAGCCGCAGGGCGGCAAGGAGACCGCGCCGATCGGCGGCTGAGACGCGTACCCCTGGGATCTGTTCATCGACGGCGGCGGCCCCTGAGGGCCGCCGCCGTCGTGCAAGAATCTCGCCGAGGTGAGGCGACATCGACGGCCTACTCTTGACGACGCTGTTGCCCCTGGTCGGCTTCGTAGCCCTGACCGCGGGCAACGCGTTCTTCG
>NZ_PYAK01000221.1 GCF_003264365.1 Micromonospora noduli | reverse complement strand
TCTCCTGTTGTCGTCCTTTGGAGCTGATGTCGTAGACGAATCAGCCGAAGCGCCCCAACTGTCGGCGTCACCCCGGCGGCCGGTGTCACCCCGGCCGCCGGTGTCACCCCGGCCGCCGGTGTCACCCCGGCCGCCGGTGTCACCCCGGCCGCTGATGTCGCAGACGATTCAGCTCCAAAGGAGGCGAGGAGTATGACCACCGCCCGCTGGCTCGC
>NZ_PYAK01000220.1 GCF_003264365.1 Micromonospora noduli | reverse complement strand
GGGACCGCGACGACGACCGGGAGTACGAGTACCGCTCGGCGGGCTACCAGTCCTGATCCCTTCTCACACGCGGAAGCGCCCCCAGCCAGCTGGCTGGGGGCGCTTCCGCGTCAGCAGGGTGATTCCCCCGGGCACGCAGAAGCCGCCTCGCGAGGACCGTGGGTGGGCCTGTGCCCCGGGAAGGGGCTGACAGCTTCCAGGTCGTCAGGAGGCGG
>NZ_PYAK01000219.1 GCF_003264365.1 Micromonospora noduli | reverse complement strand
CCACAACCCGATCCGCCCCACACCAAAACCCGGTCCCAAAAGGACCAGCGGTATGTGGGGCCAGGCCATGCCTGGCAACCTCACGAACCCACAGGCTCGCTACGGCTCCGAAAGAAACAACCAACGGTTGTTCTTTCAGGACCCAACAGGGTGCTTACATTTCTTCTCAGCCGCACCGAGACCATCCGTTCCCACCACCCCGAAGAGCGGCTGTACTAGGTGAACCCGGCCGTTGCCGAGGAAAAACTTGCCAGTGTCTCCGCCATCTGAGCACCCCGACCCAACATTCGTGGGCCGCGGGCTCCTTGCACCCTTTCAG
>NZ_PYAK01000218.1 GCF_003264365.1 Micromonospora noduli | reverse complement strand
CCACAACCCGATCCGCCCCACACCAAAACCCGGTCCCAGAAGGACCAGCGGTATGTGGGGCCAGGCCATGCCTGGCAGACTGCCAGCCCCCACACAGGAGGCCGGCCACGTCTCTGAAACAACAACCAATGGTTGTTCCTTCAGGACCCAACAGGGTGCTCACATCTCCCCCCAGCCGCACCAGAAGCCACCGTTCCCACCACCCGAAGGTAGCTGTACTAGGCGCCGCCGGCCGTTGCCAGGGCAAAACTTGCCAGTGTCTCCGCCATCTGAGCACCCCGACCCAACATTCGTGGGCCGCGGGCTCCTTGCACCCTTTCAG
>NZ_PYAK01000217.1 GCF_003264365.1 Micromonospora noduli | reverse complement strand
TAGTAAATTGATGTTGTGCAAAAACAAAAAGAATTACAACATGTCATGGATAATATACATTTGAAAGAAATTGATCATCTAAGTAAAACTGATACAATTGATAAAAATAGTAAAGAATTTAAGGCACTACAAGAAGATGTTAAAAACCATCTCATACCTAAATTTGAAGCATATTATAAGTCAGCAAAAAATTTGCCTGATGATACAATGAAAGTTAAGAAATTAAAAAAAGAATATATGATGCTTGCAAATGAGAAGAAGGATGCGATATATCAATTAAAAAAATTCATAGGTTTATGTAATCAATCTATCAAGTATAACGAAGACATTTTAGATGATACGAAACAATTTGAAAAAAATAAATACAAAGTTGAATAAG
>NZ_PYAK01000216.1 GCF_003264365.1 Micromonospora noduli | reverse complement strand
GTCAATCAAAACTTTTAAAGTAACTTTTCCATACAATAAGTGCCTCAATCGTCTTTCTGCTTTAGGTATTTATTTATTTATTTAGCTCTTAATAACTCAAATTAACGTTAACGTTTAATCAAGCGAAGAAGTTACGAGTGATCCTTCGTTTTTAGAGTAATCTGATGTTTAAGTTTGATATCCTCCATTTTTAAATCACATTCAATTCGGTAGTTATGCACAATTTTTGAGAGTATAGCTCTCATCACCAACACAGCAAATTTGGAACCTGTTAAAAGAAGTGAAACAAAAACGTAAAAATACTCTCTGGTTTGCAATTAATTCTTGCTATACTGAGTAATGAATACCGAACGTTTCAATAGGTGGTATCTGGTAAACG
>NZ_PYAK01000215.1 GCF_003264365.1 Micromonospora noduli | reverse complement strand
TTAAAAAATAAAATAGAAAAACTCAGTTCGGAGCCATATAAAGAAAAGAACACCAAAATGCTTAAGGAAAGGTTATTTTCTAATAACTACCCACGATCGATAGTAAATCGTATTTTTCACAACCATACTGATCAAATAGATAAATCAAAAGATTCCAGTACGACCTCTAACAATAATTTTATTAAAGTTCCTTTCCATTCAAAACTGGCTCCTTTAGTTAAGAATTTGTTAGACGCCCCTGACAAAAAAGTTGCTTTTTACAATGTTAAAACCAGTAAAAAATTTTTTGGTAACGTGAAAGACAGAACTCCGATGTTAGACCAATCAAATGTAGTTTACGAAGTATCCTGTCAGTGCAATAAGAAATATATAGGTCAGA
>NZ_PYAK01000214.1 GCF_003264365.1 Micromonospora noduli | reverse complement strand
CGTGAGTTACCGTGAAATAATAACTTATATCTTTAATATTTTTGAAATAATAACCATACCTTTAATTTTTTTTAAAAATTTGATTATTTTTAAATCCCCGACTTTTCTAAACCCCGAAATCATTTCGGGGTTTAGAAAAGGAAAAGAAAATGGGGAAAATACTCATTTTTCTTAACCCCGATTTATCAAAACCCCGAAACTCGATTCGGGTTTTTGGTAGATCGGGGTTTTGAAAACCAAAATAAAATGCGATTACCATTTTTGATTAACGCCGACTCTCAAAACCCCGAAAACGCCTTTCGGGGTTTTGAAAAGTCGGTGTTTTGGTATAGTACCTCCCTACGGGCCCAAGCAGAAAGGTACTCGGCTTCCAAGGGCC
>NZ_PYAK01000213.1 GCF_003264365.1 Micromonospora noduli | reverse complement strand
GAATCGGAATTACGGTTTCATTTTCCTCGGTTCCCTTGCTTTTCCGTTCTCCCGCTGACTGCTTTTAGCTTTTAGACTAATTTCCATGTTTCCCTTTGCTTTCGATATCTGGTTGGTTGTTGGTTGTTTTCCGTAATTCCGATTCCCTTCATTACGCAACCTACCTCAGGTTTTAAGAAAGGAAAAGGGCTCCTCATCGCACAAGAATAACAATCAACCATGCAGTGGGAAGAGAAGAGAAGAGAAGAGAATAAGAAGAAAAGCAAGAAGAAAAGGAAGGAGGCATTCAAGCCATCCTGTTTTCAGGAAAACCAAATTACCTCGGGGAGTGTCTCTCGAGCTGGAGGATAGAAGGACAGGATGGCACGCGAGGTTGCTA
>NZ_PYAK01000212.1 GCF_003264365.1 Micromonospora noduli | reverse complement strand
CCGATTATACGAAAAAAATTTATACAAATTTTTTTTTCCATTTGGAAGTTTTTTTGAATAAAATTTCAATTTTTTTTTAAATCTTTGGCCATAATCTGCGGTAGCCCCGAATAAGCCACCTTTACCAACATTTCGCACGAAAGTGAGATGCATAAATTATATTAAAATCATATATAAATTATGCAAAAAATTGGACATGCATAAAGAATGCATAAATTATATATAAAAAACCTAACCTTTTTTACCGGAAAAAATTTTTTCATCCTCCAATACAATCATGCAAATATAATATAATTCAAATAGGGTAGTGGCACCAGTAATGGATCAGGCATCAGTAATGGATCAGTTCAGTTTTATTTTTTATTTTCCTTAAACAAGA
>NZ_PYAK01000211.1 GCF_003264365.1 Micromonospora noduli | reverse complement strand
ATCCAACTTTCCAGGCAAAAATTTCCTTTGAGGTACAATTCCGCCAATCTCGTCCTCCCAAGTTAAAACCATCAAACTTTATAACTGATTTTCCAATTTTCTTTAATTTTATTTTTCTAACAGTCTTGCACTGATTTAAATTTTTTCTTTAACTAATTCAAAAAATGGTTCCCAGCAATAAAATTCAACTTTGGAAGAATAATATTTTTAACACTAACTCACTTTGATAGAAAACTAAAAAAAAATATGTATTCGAAATACAGCCAAACTTGGTTATAAGATAATTGAAGGGAACGGTCAAATTTCTATTTTATATCCGAGGTTATGTTATAAGCGAGGAGCATTTTTTTTTTTATTTGAATTTTTCTGATAATGGATTA
>NZ_PYAK01000210.1 GCF_003264365.1 Micromonospora noduli | reverse complement strand
AGAAAAAAGTTCTACTGCAATGCAAGGTGTGAAAAGTTCAGATTGGTTATCTACAAACTTTGGCGTACGTTTTCGATATAATGCACTAGGTGATTTAAATACGAGCAATATTGTTTCTTCAAAAGAAAGTTTCGGTATTACTGAAGGTGTGAAATCTGTATCCATGCATGCCGGATCGACATTAGCAATTACTAATCCAGAGAAAGCAAAAGGTATTGTGTATACACCAGAACAATTGCCAGCGAAAAGTAAATGGTCACATGCTGTAGATCAAGGTATTCATAATAGGGGCGGTAAAGCAGAAGGTCCCTATGTAGCAATTTCTAAAGTTGGAAAAGGTAAAGTAGCATTTATCGGTTATTCATCACTTGTGGAAGATA
>NZ_PYAK01000209.1 GCF_003264365.1 Micromonospora noduli | reverse complement strand
AGTCCAGTCTTGATAGGCGTTTCACTCCAGTCAGTCATCCCAATACTGATCTAAACTTGATCCAATTTAACATTTCCACCAGGGAGGCAAACAATTCTATGACAATCTTCTGAAGGATTTTCATGGACTCAGTGCTGTGGACAAGATGCTATTGGAAGATACGAGATTCTTTAATCAAGTAACTTCCTATTGTCTGCATGATCTAATGTCGTTGATTACTATACTAACCCAGCCCCTTTAGAGCACGGTTTCCCTTCCAAAAGTGCACCCAGAAGATGTGCCCTAAGACCCGCAACTGAGTTGCTTACTTGTCGCCGTAACCACCATCAGCAGGCCAATTGCCGGCTAGGGTCTGGGCGGATCACGCACCAAACCCACACT
>NZ_PYAK01000208.1 GCF_003264365.1 Micromonospora noduli | reverse complement strand
CCAAGGCTAATTACTTAAAAAATATTTTTTTCATTGTGATATTCATTGTTGTTGTTGTTGTGTCTAAATGTTTTACGTATTAAATTTTTTTTTCTCTAAAATAAAAAAAAAGAATTAGGTATTTAAAATTTTCCTTCGAAGAAAAAGCAGTATTTTTTTTTATATGAAAAATATTCTAACAATTTTTCTTTTTCTCAGATTTCGATTTAAACGATTTTGGCATCATGTACAATTTTGTAGTGAGAAAGACGAATCAAGGAAAACCGAAATTACTTCATGACGGATACGAATTCGTCATGGCTTACTCGAGCAAAAAAAACCCTTTGAAATATTGGAGGTGCAGGAAAAGATGCGGGAAAAGGGGATCATGCGGTGCCAGAG
>NZ_PYAK01000207.1 GCF_003264365.1 Micromonospora noduli | reverse complement strand
ACAGAAAAAGGATGAAATGTTTTAACACTGAAAGCAATATTGTTTCATGATTCAAATTTAATTCTATGATTGAAATTAACCTCATTGTAACATATTCATGTAATTGCATTTAACACATCACTAGGAAATCACATCACAAAGGAAATAAATAATTAAAGTTCATTTGAACTGATTTGAATTGTTGGAACTTTTTTGGGTAAGGAGTTTTATGGAGAGTGATGTAAACAGTTCAATATGAAGCAAGATTTAGATACAATTACAACAGGTCAGACTTGCATTAAAAGGCGATTTAATATCTACTCCCGTTCTCCTCAAGCTAGAAACTTACCATTGTACTTTCAACGCATTTACGACGACAATAATTATTAAATTTCTAAAAAG
>NZ_PYAK01000206.1 GCF_003264365.1 Micromonospora noduli | reverse complement strand
TGATGGAAAAGTATCATACCGGAGCCGGATCTCCTTGACATCAGTGAGCTATCTCCTAGTAATGCATCTATGGCCATCAATAAGCAAAATATGACCAGATCTTGTGGGTCAAATCGATTGCCAGCATTTTTATTTTAACGGTATCGTGATTCATTGCTTAAACTAATGACCAATCTTTTTATTTGTGCTTAAGTAAAAAGAATTTTTTTCTAAATGAAAAGTGACGAAGATAACACCATCTTCTAAGTCGGGTACAGATAAAAAGTTGATAAGAAATTACAGGCCTATAAGCATTTTCCGCTGTTAGTAAAGTTTTGGAAAAACATTTTGTAAATATCTATGAACATGGTAAACCTGTGATCAGCATGGCTTTCTTCCCAGG
>NZ_PYAK01000205.1 GCF_003264365.1 Micromonospora noduli | reverse complement strand
CCTACACAAAAATTTTAGAATAAATATTCAACTCAATTTTGAATAAATCTGTAAACATCTATAAATAAATCTGTAAATAAGTAAAATGTATAGAAAATTGGTCCAAGTGTGCAAAAGATTACACAATTATAAATTTCCACATAAAATCACATTCTCACAGAAAAGTTCAAGTACTGTATGAATCTATGATTCAAATTTTTAAAAAAGAATTAAGTGTGTCACAAAGCTCCGCATAAACCGACTTTAACGTTTTGAAACCCCATTTTTTCTTCACAAAGTCTATGAGGGAAATAATCATTTATGACATACAGATAAGCTTTGTATGAAACTTTTTTGCAAAAATGCAGGGACAAAATAACGAGTTTTTTAAACCTAACTTGTT
>NZ_PYAK01000204.1 GCF_003264365.1 Micromonospora noduli | reverse complement strand
GCTTGCTTCAGACGCATTGCGTAATTTGGATGATTAATATCTTTGATTTTAAACCTTTATCAGTACTTAAGAAACTCCTGATGCCCCGATTCACCAGCCTGCTCAGAAAAGGAGCCTAATCCATTACCTTTAATTACTTTTATACCTTAAAAAAGAAAGTAATTTTTTTAGCCACTTTAAAAATCTTGTAATAATTAAGTTGAAATAGTTTTGACTTGATTTTACTACATCCTGGTCTAAGAAAATTAGGAGTGGAAAGAATTGAGAGGCTTGAAAATAGGCAAAAAATCGAAAATTGGTACAAAAAAATTGGGCTAAATCGTGAAAAATGACTTAATATTAACTCCAACGCTAGTCGGAAAAATTTGGGACAGTCAAATTGG
>NZ_PYAK01000203.1 GCF_003264365.1 Micromonospora noduli | reverse complement strand
CGTTTACGTTCTTCATGTCGTTTTCTTAAACGCTCTTCTTCTTCAGGATCACGTGGTTTCTTTAATTGTTGTGAAACTTTTTCGATTAATTCTTCTTCAGTAAGCGCTGCCAGTGGGCGGTTATTAACAAAAGTGAATGTTTTTCGGCGTCCAGGTCCACAATAAGATTGACAACCTATCACGATTTCAGCATCGGGATCTAATTTTTCCAACTTCTTTTGTAACGTTCTAATATTGACTGCCTGACATTCATCACAAATAAGGAATGTATTTTTCATATTGCTACCCACCTTTCTTTATCATATCTATATCGTCGATTTCATTAATTTTTTCGTTAATTCTATCTATTTTACTCTTTTTAATATTTTTTTCAAGATACGTAAC
>NZ_PYAK01000202.1 GCF_003264365.1 Micromonospora noduli | reverse complement strand
GTTCCGAAACAACCACGTTTAATAATTAAATCGTATGTTCCGGAACAGGCAATGAACTTAAAATTATCAGTTTTGGAACAGACAATCAATAAAAAATTGTCTGTTCCGGAACAGGCAAATTACTTATTAAACGTTGTTTGTTCTGGAACAGGCATTACCTGTTTCGGAACAAGCAATGAACCGAAACGTGTCAGTTCCGGAACAGACAATGATCGTTCTGGAACAAACAATTTAAAAAAACATACTTGACTCTTCAGGGCTTCTGTAATAATAATCGAACACAACTTGCAGGAAATAGGAAAAAAATTTCTCAACCCATCGCTTATCGGAGGAATCAAACCTAAGGTTCTTTTAATTTTCTCAGAATGCTTTTACCACCTGAGCT
>NZ_PYAK01000201.1 GCF_003264365.1 Micromonospora noduli | reverse complement strand
AATACTCTTTCTTGCTAGATTAAGTCCTTTTTAAGGACCTATCCAATCCTCTATTTTACTAGTTCACCTATCTTCCCAACTCATAATATATTAGGCAAGTATCATAAATTTTTAAACTAGAAATTAATTATCTTCTTTATTTAGCAATAATATGCTATACTAAAAGGTATGAGAATAGTAAATGACTAAAAAGGAGGAAGGATGTATTATAAAATACATCACTGCAGAATATGAAGATTAAAAAAATTAATTCAATTTTCGCTGCTCTTGTACTGTCGACGGGAATACTTACATATTTTACGTCAGGTGTACTAGCTGAAGGTAAAGAAGATTTCAACTCACTCAAGTCTAAATACATGGTACTTATGGACTATGAATCCGGGAAG
>NZ_PYAK01000200.1 GCF_003264365.1 Micromonospora noduli | reverse complement strand
AAGATTCGTAATGGACAATTATCTTAAATTTTTTGGCGGGAAATTCGGAATAGAAGGAAAGATGGAAAACAAATTTCGAGAAAAATTAACAACTCGTACTCATGGAGGACTCAAATCCCAGTCTTCCCGTTTGGCCCGCCAAAAAATTAAAAATTCCCCTTAGCCAAGATAATGAAAGTTACGAGAAGTAAAATTAAAAATTTCGGAAAATATCTTGTTTAACCTAGGAAGCCAAATGAATTTCCCGTTTCGGTTTTTTTAAAAGAATAAACATCAACGGGAAAATTCGTTTTCCTTCCTAGCTTAACAATATACTATTATATGGGATTAATATTAAGCTTGCAACATCGAAATCTGCTTCATACCCCTTATGAAACCGGACCAAA
>NZ_PYAK01000199.1 GCF_003264365.1 Micromonospora noduli | reverse complement strand
GAATTCAATGTCGATTTATTTATTAGTCGTTTCGTTATTTAAATAACAGAAATTATTATAAATACAATGATTAAAACAATTTTAAAGTCTAGTGTATTAAGCAATATTAGAAGTCGTGCTATTTTTACGTCTTCGGTTGTTAATGTTAAGAAAAGTAAGTATTTACGGTGCTGCATACTAGATTAATTGAACCCCTTAACCTAACCTTTCTCTTTCTTTTTAGTTACCATAGAAAAAAAAGACAATACAACAGTAATACAAGGACACTTTGTGCCGTCACCGAGAGAGGGTAAACTATTAAAAATAATCGACACTGAGAAGAAAGATGTTTGTCCAGTTTGCCAACTGAGTAAAATGGGAATTAATATAAAACACACTGTAAGGTT
>NZ_PYAK01000198.1 GCF_003264365.1 Micromonospora noduli | reverse complement strand
AACTGAAAATTATTTTATTTTTATTTTGAAGTTAATTCATGAAAGTTAATTCGAATAAAATATTATTATTATGTTCTTTTACCATTTTTTAACCTTGTATGAAAATTATTTTTAACTGATTAGTTAAAGTTCGTAGAAGATTACAAAAGCACTTTTAGCTTTGATTTTTCCGAACGTAATTTCAGGAGACGATAATCATTTCATTTATATTTATATTTATCGTTTCATCACGATGCCTCCTTAATCCTTTGCCTCCAAAAAGTATGTAAAAATAAAAGAGCTAATATAATAAGAAAAAGGAAATGGAATAGAAACCTATCCATAGTCCGCATTTGAGGGATACAGGCTAAGAAGCCAAGCATGGATGAAGAAGTAACTACGGATCGG
>NZ_PYAK01000197.1 GCF_003264365.1 Micromonospora noduli | reverse complement strand
GTACTTATTTTGATGTCGATTCTGATTTTCTGATGAATCCAAACTGGTATAGAATATTGAATGCTATCAGTGGATATTATTCTTTACAAATTAGCAACTTTCAGAGTTCTAAATAACTGTTCACTAGATAAATTATTAGCAATCAAAGTGATTTTTTTGAAGAAAAACAATATAAAAAAAATCAAAAGAAATGAAAAATTGAATTGTGTTTTTTTATTCATCCAACAATTCAGATGTATGCAAAATACTGCTAAAATAAAAAGGTCAGTTGGGAAGCATTACACATATTTTGTAAATGATTTTTTTTAGATAATTTGACATAAAATATACATACAATTTATGTAAACCAGTTTTTTGGGGACATACGAATGCCATTATATTTTTCCT
>NZ_PYAK01000196.1 GCF_003264365.1 Micromonospora noduli | reverse complement strand
GCCAAATAAAAATCATATTGGCGCGCCCGTTTTTGCCACGCAACAAAATATCCGTTGCATGTAAAAATCCAATTTCCGATTGGAGGCGCTGCTAAAAAATTGTACAATCTCCACCTTTCCCACTGAATATCCGGCCATTATGCAAATCGGCGCTTATTCCGTTGACACGCCCATCGCGCTTGCACCGATGGCCGGCATCACCGACAAGCCTTTCCGCCAGCTTTGCCGCACATTCGGTGCCGGCTGGGCGGTGGGCGAAATGCTCACCAGCGACCCTTCGCTGCGCCATACCCGCAAAACCCTGCGCCGCAGCGATTTTGAAGGAGAAGAGGGCGTACGCGTGGTGCAGATTGCCGGCAGCGAGCCGGCACAATTGGCCGAAGCCGCG
>NZ_PYAK01000195.1 GCF_003264365.1 Micromonospora noduli | reverse complement strand
ACCCCTAAACGCGGTCGAAAAAATCTGAAAAAAATTACCTTTTGTTTTTAGACCATAAGAAAAGTGAAAATCGCGAAAAGTAAGGTAAATTTGAAACACCCTAATGCATTAGATACAGGTTGCCTAAATTCGAAATCGGTAGGCGCTTAATATAGGTAAGGCGAGTATCAACGGAGACTGGGATTCTCCAGAACTCAATCTCGAATTTCAAATTCCAATCCAATTCCGGAATTCCAGCCTGGAATTTTCAAGAATTTAGGTCTTAAAAAGTTAACTGTGCTTATGTTAAGACTACATTTTCACAGTACAAACGACAAGGACAATATAATAAATACATCTTTTTCACTTACCCATGTTAATTATTTATTTACTAATCCCACGCCCATCACA
>NZ_PYAK01000194.1 GCF_003264365.1 Micromonospora noduli | reverse complement strand
AGTATTCCTTATATAAGAAAACACGCATGGGAGGATTCGACGTAATTAAAATTCTCTTTCCTTTTAAACTGACGTCAGTCTTCACGGAACGGAAAAAATTCCCGGAAAAAGATGCAGTTTCTAAAATAGAAAAACGATGCGGCAAATTTTTTAATTTTTTTTTTTTTTATCCGGCTTTTTTCTCCATGGAAGGGAAAAGAAATTCATTTTTCACTCGAGACAATCGACCTCGAGTAGATAAATTGCACGTCAAGAGGAAACAAAAGGAAAAAATTGAAAAAACATGAAGAATCAAAGGGATAGATAAAGGAAAAGGCTGCCTTGACAGGATATATCCCAAAAGTTTGGGGACAAAAGTCACGGAAACTCCGGGCATAATGCCAGTCGCTA
>NZ_PYAK01000193.1 GCF_003264365.1 Micromonospora noduli | reverse complement strand
TGTGATTCCTCTTTCCTGTTCTAGGTCATTACTGTCCATGACACAGTCTTTTACTACTTCGTTGTCTCTAAAGACACCACTCTGATTTAAAAATGCATCTACTAGGGTAGATTTTCCGTCATCGACATGCGCGATAACCGCAATATTGATAATGTTATGTTCTAAACTCACAAAAAACGCTCCTTCTTTTTATTTATGTTACTAAACCAACCTGGTATATATTACTAGATCTTAGTCTTGTATTATTAAAATTAGTCAACTTTATAAGTATATCAAAAATGGAGCGTTTTGTACATACAATCTCGTATAAATATTTAATTGTCATTCTTAATTTTAATTGTAAAAGCTAGTAAAATGCCCTTATATAATTTGAAAAATTAAGTATTTTAT
>NZ_PYAK01000192.1 GCF_003264365.1 Micromonospora noduli | reverse complement strand
GCATCTATTGATCCGTAAATTCTTTTTGTGCACCTAAAGCTGAAATATCGCCTTCTCGTGTATACGCAGACGGAATCATTTTTTGTGCAACTTTGTTAAATATAGGTCCTGCAATGAGTGTAACTGGAATGGCAATAATCATACAATACAGTAATACATCTCCAACATTTGCCTTTAATTCTTTTGCGATGACTACCGGTCCTGGATGTGGTGGTAAAAAGCCATGTGTCACTGATAAAGCTGTTACCATAGGTAGTCCTAGTTTTAACACTGAAACATTTGCGCGTTTTGCTACTGTAAATACTAATGGAATCAGTAAGACTAAACCTACTTCAAAGAACAATGCAATCCCGACAATAAATGCTGCAACAAGCATTTCACATTGTACATG
>NZ_PYAK01000191.1 GCF_003264365.1 Micromonospora noduli | reverse complement strand
AATACGGAAAATCAAAGGCGACCTAGAAAAATAGGAAACTTTGAAGTCGTCGACAATTTCATTTATCTGGGTTCCGTACTTCATAACTCCGGCTCTTGCGAATTCGAAATAAAACGGAGAATTGAGATCGCTCGCTCGGCCATGATCAAAATGACAAGAATCTGGAAAGATCGTAATATTACCAAGAAGACAAAAATACACCTTGTCAACGCTCTAATCTTTCCAATCTTCTCATATGCCTCGGAGACCTGGGTAATCCGTGCCAGTGAAAGGAAAAGGATTGATGCTTTCGAAATGTGGGTGTGGCGCAGAATGTTGAGAGTTCCCTGGACGGCTAGACGAACTAATGTCTCCATTTTAAATGAAATAAAGCCCTCCCAGAGACTCTCAT
>NZ_PYAK01000190.1 GCF_003264365.1 Micromonospora noduli | reverse complement strand
TTTAAACGATTAACTTCAACTTTACGCCCCAAACCGTTATAAAACACCATAGAGGGAATAGCCACTAGAATACCTAATGCAGTTGCTTTTAATGCTAAAGATAAGTGCAACATAATTACACTTGGATCAATGTCGCCACCGCCGTGACCGATTTGATAGAAAGTTAATAAAATCCCGATAACTGTACCAAGTAAGCCAACATAAGGCGCATTTGCACCGATGGTAGAAATCACTGTCATATTACGGTTTAAATCAATATCTAATGCATGAATAGTAGAATTATGTGCCACGCTTACCTTTCTTAAAAAACGATAACGTTCAATTACCATCGCAAGCATAATAATGCTCATCAGTAATAATAAACCGATGATAAAATAATCACTGTACTGTTG
>NZ_PYAK01000189.1 GCF_003264365.1 Micromonospora noduli | reverse complement strand
GCTTATCTCACACAGGCACAGCCTGAAACGTAGATACATAAGCGCCAATCCCTTATAATTTGGGATTTTCAAAAACCTTAAGCAATTCAATTCACCTGACCCACCATTGGTATACAGGGTCGATGAAGCTCGAAAGGTAATCGGTTTATTATCACCGCCTTGGATGGTTTCTTGAAGGTTTTAGGGAGCAGCCTTTAGGCAGTCAGGGGGCTTAAAAGCAGAGGAAAGCAAAAAGGACTGAATTATTTTAAACCAATGACTTACGGAAGCATTTTAAGCACAATTATTATCTAAATAATTCATATGAGAACAAGCATATTTAATATATAAAACTGCCACTTTTGGAATATCTTTTAAAACATAAATTAACGAGAGAGAAAAAAAAATTCAGGA
>NZ_PYAK01000188.1 GCF_003264365.1 Micromonospora noduli | reverse complement strand
TGAATTCTTGTTTCAATCAGTAAAATATGTTCTACAAATGAATAATTTTACATTTTCTTTAAAGAATTCATATTATAATAGTTTCACTTTTCCTTCTATTATATTTACATCTTTCTTAAAAGCAGTGGCTTACAATATCTTTATTTTTTAGAAATCATACAGGGTGTCTCCGAAAATCTGTTTCGAAATTCAAGGTTTTTTCAAAGTTATCAAGGCTCATTTTTGGGAAAAATCAATGTTTTTTTTAAAAATGATTATTCCCTGCCTAGAAAAAGTAGCTGGGTAAGAATAATGATTTTTGAAATTAAAAGCAAATTCCAGCGTGGAGTCCTGCTTTAATAAGAAGAAATGAACCAAGGTAACAAAAAGATATGAATAACTGAGAATGTTCAT
>NZ_PYAK01000187.1 GCF_003264365.1 Micromonospora noduli | reverse complement strand
CAAATAAAGAATACAAAAGCTGGTCAAGCAGATGTAATAAAGGTGATTTAAGCAGCTCATTGAAACATTTTGGAGAATATTATTTAAGGCAAATAGATGTAAATACTAAAGCCAGCTACAATGAAAAAGATTTGCAATTGCTATTATCTTACTTTGGTTCACTTTTAAATGTAGTCATAGGATATTTATATAAAAGGACTGCTGATAGTGAATTTAATTTTTTTCCTAGATGGAAATATAGTCAGATTGATTCAAAAAAGCAATTAGAAAAATTTTCAATTCTTAATCTAGTCCATATTATGTTTTTAAACTTAGAACTGCCAACTGATTTTCAAAATGAGTGGAACATATTATTCAGTACTTCAATTCATGGTGAAAGTTTTTCGAGGTATG
>NZ_PYAK01000186.1 GCF_003264365.1 Micromonospora noduli | reverse complement strand
TATGTTCACTTTATAGGCTCTTTTTTAAAGATTTTTCATGAGAAAAAAAAGGAAAAAAAAATTACAATTTTTTGGAATAGAACCCGAGCCTTGTGGTCGACTTACCAGCCGCCTTTATCCACTACATCTCTTTTCAACTGATTTTTAAAAGCGGCAATATGGTTCTTAAGTTGCCAATTACTTTGACTTATAATATTTTCCAGATTTTTCCGAATTTTCGTTTTATTTTTTGTATTTTTAATTTGACAAAGGCTCCAAAATAAAGAAAAACAGAAATCGAAAATAAAAGAACTTAGAAAAAAAACTGAAAATAATTTTTGTTATAAAATTTTATAACGGATTATAAATAGATGTCTTTTTTGGCGGGTTATAAAATTTTAAAACAAAGTTTAAG
>NZ_PYAK01000185.1 GCF_003264365.1 Micromonospora noduli | reverse complement strand
CTCCAATGCGTCCGTTTTCATTCTGTTTGTGCAAATTATGAAAACGGACGCATTGGAGCTTGAAGGAATTTGTGAATATCGTTTTCCCTATTTCTTTTTTTTCTGCTTTTAAGTTTTAAAAGCATTTCATTATACAAATATTTATTAAGAGAGTGTAACGCTTTCATAAAACGTCCAAAAAGAAGATATTTTAATCCTGACGTTATAAATTCCCAGGTTTAGAAAATGTAATAAGAAAGGTCCTGATTTAGAATTTATTTCTCTAATTAAGATATATAAGGAATATTTTCTGTCTTTCTTTCCAAAGGAATGCAAACGGATATTTTTGCTCGAAAAAGGAAAACTTTTTCCAAAAAAAAAAAATTTAAAACAACCGATTTTTTTTTTCAGAAAC
>NZ_PYAK01000184.1 GCF_003264365.1 Micromonospora noduli | reverse complement strand
AAAATTTGTTTGGCCGTTTCGCCGAAAAGATTTTTCAAAGTTTCATTAAACTTTTCCTGTTTGTAAAAATCGTCTGGATCAAAATTGGGATAAAGAACGTCTTTAATTGGATCTCCGCCGTCCTTCCAGTTTGTACATTTCTATAAAACAAATTTAAAAAAAACATTTTCTTTTTTATAATTCAAATATGATTATCAATGTACCTTATATGGTCCTTGGGCTATTGATAATCCTTTACCATTTAACACGTGGTTTGAACAAAATGCCAATTTTATTCCAAAATCAAAGCACACGGCGATTAAAGTGTACCAAATTCGGTCTGTTACATCCAAACCAATTGCAAATATTTCCCTGTTTTCTCCACATGGTACTTTTAATTCTCTGATCTCCGAATC
>NZ_PYAK01000183.1 GCF_003264365.1 Micromonospora noduli | reverse complement strand
ATCTGCCAGTCTAAAGACAGGAATAGCTGCCTTGTTTAGCAAAACATCCTTGATAACAATTCTATTGTCTGGTGCGATCATCGTCTTTGGCACACTCAATTCGGGATCCCTATAAGCAACTGTCTCCTCAAAAACATTGGGATTAGTCGGAATCCGACTATAATAAAGAGTGGAGCTAACAATATCCTGACTTAAGTGATAGCGTGTCGCTTCAGAAAACACTGGGATTTTTTCTGTACTAATGACCGTTAAAGGAGTCACGCAAAATGTCATTAACATAGCTGCTAATAATTTTTTCACAATGGCTCCTTCCTATTTTACTTCTGTGCGATGAGGGTCTTTCTTCAGCTCTTGATTTTCCTTTTCTAGCTCTGCTAATTTGTCATCAGAAAAGGC
>NZ_PYAK01000182.1 GCF_003264365.1 Micromonospora noduli | reverse complement strand
CCGTGTTTAAAAAATTATAATCACATTCTTTGTTGAACATGTTCCCGATATTAAAATGTAAAAAAATAACTTTTTTTATGTTTTTATTCTGAAGAAGCTCACTTTGATATAAAATCCTCCTCCTTTTTCGATTTCATGAATTTTAATATTATAACTAAAAAAAAGTAATTGTACAAGGTCGAGATATTTTCGATTGCTATACTGTACAAAGAAACAAAAAATTACTCCTTTAAAAATGAGCTTTCTTTTTGTCCTTAGTTTTGATTTATATAAAAATACATAGTACTCATTGTACTGTGTATCTCATATGCATATAAGCCCACGTAAAAGTTAAATCAATTCTCCTAAATGAGGTGTTATTTATTAAATTCCTTTTTTTTTGATATGACGTAAAGG
>NZ_PYAK01000181.1 GCF_003264365.1 Micromonospora noduli | reverse complement strand
TCTTTTCCGAGAACTATGTATGCAATTCCACCGGTTTCTGGGAACGATGTAATTTATTTTAAAATGTTTTCGAGTTTCGTTATGTAACCTCAACTTTTAAGCTTCATTATGACATCAATACAGTGCTCCCGAACCGAAATATTACAAAACTGAATTGTTTGGGAAAAAAACTGACAAGGGTTTTATTTGGGAATTTTTCAATTGGCAAAGGTCGGCGGAAAATGGTCTACTCTAGAGAAAGTGGTCAACTTTTAAACGACCATTTCAAAAGAATAACATGAAAAGGTAATTTAGCATTTTTAAAAGTCAAACTGCCGTAAGCTAAACATAGAACAGATTTTTACTTTAAAGAAATTGGAAGTGAAGATGCAACGTGGGGAACGAAGAAACGTATAC
>NZ_PYAK01000180.1 GCF_003264365.1 Micromonospora noduli | reverse complement strand
CTTTTCCGTCCTACTTATCGATCGCGTCAGATCAGATAAAAATCGTTTGGGTAACTGACCTTTTGTCGCTATGGTGCTTATTCGCACTGGGGTTCTGTACATCTCGAAGGACCATGTAAATAAATTGTCGAATTTATTATTTCTTTTACTTTTGTTTTTGTTTTTGTTTTTATTTTCGTTTTCGACTTTTCACTATCTTCAAATCAACAAACTCATTTTCAACTGTCTTCCTTTTATTTTTGTGTTTCTTTCTTGTCGTCTTCGGAAATTCTTCCAGAACAGGCTGCGATCCACGTCTATACAAGTGTCCATCCTAAATTTTGGTCGCTTATTTTTTCAGCTGTGTTTAGTCGAATCAAAATTTGATCTAAGAACATGTAACGTCATGGAAATACT
>NZ_PYAK01000179.1 GCF_003264365.1 Micromonospora noduli | reverse complement strand
CGAGGCTCACGATTTCGGGCATCATCATGCGCCTGCGCGTACGATGGTAGCCGACACCGGCCCTCGATACTTCAGTCTTCACTCAACATTCAAATTTAAACGTTTAAAAATTATTTGATTCATCACTTGTGAAATAATAAAATCAACTCTGTAACTCAGTGCAGAACAACACCAAGTCCATTCAAGGATTACAACTTCTTATTTCAAACCTGACTATACAAAGCATACAAGCGTTGCCAACTCAAATTGAAGTCTTCCGCGAGTTAACATTTCTGCTTTGTTAACGAAATAAACTTGGTAGCCGAAGGAATAAAATCAGTTCAGCCAACCGTTGAGCCTGTATACCTTTTGTAAAGTCGGGTTTGAAATAAGAAGTTGCAATCCTTGAATGGACTTGG
>NZ_PYAK01000178.1 GCF_003264365.1 Micromonospora noduli | reverse complement strand
GGTCCGGGAATCCAATTAAACGGAGTGGCTGCCGGTAAACCTACGTATTTCAAGATCGATACTCGAAGAGCTGGAAACGCTCCTCTAGACGTTCAAATTTTGGATGGGAATTGCAATATCATAGAGGCGCCTTTACTTGACAACAGGGACGGAACCTATACCTGTAATTACACTCCGAAAAGAGGTTCCAAACATATTATTCAGGTAAAAAAGTTTAAACAATTAAAATAAAATTAATTTTATTAACTAAAATTTTTATTTTTTTAAAAATATAGTTTAATTATGGTGGAGTGGCCACTAGAGATAGTCCATACAGGGTAAATGTATTAGAGCCTTTGAATCCGGAGAGAGTTCATATTTACGGTCCGGGAGTAGAGAAAGGAGTGAAAGCAAATACG
>NZ_PYAK01000177.1 GCF_003264365.1 Micromonospora noduli | reverse complement strand
GTTGTTGGTTTCCTTTAGGTTTATAAGTTTGAACGACATTTATAGATGAAGGTTGAGAAGGCATAGGCACTGATGGCAATGCCTGCATAGAAGAAGCAATCAATCTTGGACCTAGGAGCATCAGGCAAAATTTTCTGAAGAACCCCATATTGATAATATATAAGTTCTAGCCGTTGGGCTCTAAAAATAACCTGCTCTTTGGTGAATACACCGGAGAGCGATATGTCCTTATAGATCTCAAGTTGTAAAGATTTAAGAAACCATTCAAGAAGGAATTCTTGTGGAATATTAGATATAATGAGCCTCTTCCTTCTCCTCCATTTTTGGATATGATTCGAAATGTGGGTTGCCTGGAGCTGGTGGAAATTAGATAATATCTCAGTTCCAGCATCATAACAA
>NZ_PYAK01000176.1 GCF_003264365.1 Micromonospora noduli | reverse complement strand
TACATGAAAAAATTATAAAAATGGAATAAAATATCGTAAAAGAATTTTTTAAAATTATAAAATAAACCGGCTGAAATATAATAATGAACTATTCGAATTCCCAACAGTACCCAGGACCTTTCGTAATATAGGTAACATTCATGTTTTGATTGTGCAAAGAACAGCGGAAACCTTTTTCGCTGACTTAAGATTTTAAGGCACGGTTTTCCACCTAACCAACAAATTTTATAAACGGCCGATGGCAATCTTGTCTCCGATACGACCCGTAATTTGGAGGAGTGAAAGACGTACTTTGAGGACCTCCTTAATGGCCCTGCCCATATGAACCCCTTTTACCACCCGATGGAGTACTGGATGACGTTAAACCAAACGTCACTGATTTACGACTAATAAGCTTTTTTTTG
>NZ_PYAK01000175.1 GCF_003264365.1 Micromonospora noduli | reverse complement strand
GGCCTAAAAATTTTTTTTCTTCCTAAAATTGCTTATTATTAATGGGTAAATGGTTGGGGAACACGAATTTCACGATTTCGATTTTCCCCAATCAACGCCTGACTGGCCTACAGCGCTTTTAGAATGCCTAAATGTTACAAGTTTTTGGCTAAAATCTCATTTAATGTATGTTTCGCGTACGAAACATGTATTTTTAATTAAAAATAAGACAAAGCATTACTGGTGGATTAATTCTGTAAGTTCACATTTTTTTAAAAATAAATACTTACCATTTAATAATTTCACTGATCAAAAACTATTTTTTTACCGACCGAGATCCATTATTTTTGCAGATAAAGCAGCATTACTTCATTGATCAGTTATTTAAAATACTAACCACTTACTTTAAATACTGACCAAAAATT
>NZ_PYAK01000174.1 GCF_003264365.1 Micromonospora noduli | reverse complement strand
ACGTTATACAGTTCTTGCCCTTAGTGCCCCCTATTCATATATAAAATTTGGGATCGATCGGGCTTAAATTGCGTCTCCAATCGAAGTAGGAAAATGAGGACAGACGGACGGACGGACGGACGGACGGACATGTGTAAATAGCTTTGGATTGAAAAGTTACCCCCGGCAAGTGCCGTTCGTTTTGCTCTCCGTTCGATATTAACGGAGGTACCCTTCACTCAAAACCAAATTTAATATACTCTTCTTATGAAATTGAAGAGTGTAAAAAAAGAAGAAGAAATGCGAATATGAAAGGATGGATCTTTACCTGAAATTTTAAAACAAAATATTCAAGTTATGCATAAAAAACCATCCCGAATCAAAAGAGCCTTATTTAGAAAAAATAAGACTGACAACTTTCCAAAAT
>NZ_PYAK01000173.1 GCF_003264365.1 Micromonospora noduli | reverse complement strand
ATTATATGATTCGAAAAATGATTCAGTAACTTAGCTGTCACTAATGTACTGTATCAGTCACAATAAGGAAAAGTCACAAATCAAATTTTTATTTTTATAAGCGTTTTGTTATTGATTTTGTTAAAAGGGGTTAAAGGGAATAAATATGGTTGAGTTTTATTGATTTTATTTTTAAAGTCAGCCTTGATCCTTTAAAAAGTGATTAAAGTCTTAATAGCAAACCTCTGACTAATATTATTCAATCAAGCCAATGAATAAATAACCATACAGTTCCCACAATATTGTTGTACTGTTTTACATATTCAAGTTCTGGTTATGCTGTGGTAAAGATAAACTTTTGGGAATAAGGACTTGTGTTTTTAAAAAAATATTTGCAATTTTGTGAAGCACCCATATTATGCCTTAAT
>NZ_PYAK01000172.1 GCF_003264365.1 Micromonospora noduli | reverse complement strand
CATCCTCTGACTGTTTCACCGCGGTTGAGCTGAGCAAGCATGACGCCGTGATCAACAGACCCGTGCACGAAGTTCTTGGTGCCATCAATGGGGTCGATGACCCAGGCCAGGTCAGCATCGGAAACGGCATCAAGGATGGTTGGGTCGGCGAAGGCTGATTCCTCCCCCACGACAATACCGCCGGCATACTTGGTCACAGCGGCACCCAGCTCGCGCTCGGCCTGACGATCGGCATCAGTAACGAAGTCCCCAGGCTTTTTCTGGTGGATTTGATGATCGTCGAGGGTCCGGAACCGGGGATCGATAACCCTGGCACTCACATCCCGGATGAGGTCAGACACCGCGTCGACGTCAATACTCATGCCATCTCCTCATTGTCCAGCTCGTCAACATGGTCACACGTGACGAAATC
>NZ_PYAK01000171.1 GCF_003264365.1 Micromonospora noduli | reverse complement strand
CATTAGGTGGAATCATTGAGATATTTACGCTTCCTGAAATATTTAAAGTCCCATTAAAATAGTTTGTGACGAGACTATTGTTTTTTTGTGGTCTACTGAGATTAAAAAGCAAGCCAGTCCCAGTGCCATTTAGAGAGACATTTTCAAATCTAAAGCCTTTATTATTGCCTGCTGTAATAGTTCCTTGACCTGTAATGGTTAGGTTATTCCCTTTTTCAAAGGCGACATCTCCTTCTTTAGTTGTAACGTTTAAGCGTCCTGATTCAAGCGTAATATTTTTATGAATATCAACCCATCCGCTAGAGTAAATGGTTAAGTTTCCGTTAGCAGTAGAAGTGATATTGCCATTAATCAGAACGCCACTGTTTTTATTTTTGCTGCTCCAGAGGGTTAGGTGGGAGTTGCCTCCGATATTGA
>NZ_PYAK01000170.1 GCF_003264365.1 Micromonospora noduli | reverse complement strand
CCACCCGGCCCAATCGGCCCCCGCGCAGCCGGGCGCCTCCTGCCGCGCCGCGTCGGCGGCCCGCCGGGCCAGCTCCGCGATCCGGATGGAGTAGCGGGCGTCGATCTCGGCGATGCGGCGGTCCCGTTGGGTGCCCACCCGCGCCGGTACGGCGGCCGCCGCCCGCTGGACCCGGGCCAGTCGTTCCCGCCCGGCGGTCAGGTCGGCCTGGGCGGCGGACAGCCGGGTACGGGTGGCGCCCAACGCCTCGGCGAGGGTTTCCCGGACCCGGCTGGCCAGCTGACCGCGCCGGTCAGCCATCGGAGCCCCGGCGCGTCGGCGCGTCCCGCCAGGGGCTGCCCGAGCGTGGGGGCAGCCCACCGGGGCGTGGCGGCGGCCCGTCCGAGCGTGGCGGCAGGCCACCGGAGCGCTGCGTGG
>NZ_PYAK01000169.1 GCF_003264365.1 Micromonospora noduli | reverse complement strand
CGGCCCGGCACCCCGTCACCCACGCCGGGCGCGGTGAGCACCCGCGCCTTCAACCCACCCCGGGGTACGGCCACCGGTTGGGACTCCCCGCCGCCGGTCGGGTCGTCGGCACCGGTCGCCGACTGCCGGCCGCCGCGCGGGCGCGCGTTCTGGCCGTCGCCGCCCGGCTGGTGCTGCGGCCAGCTGTCGTCGTCACCCCGGTCGCCCGGCTGGCGCTGCGGCCAGCCGTCGGTGCCGTCCGGGCCGTCGGTGCGTCCCTGCGGGCCAGCGCCGTCACCCGCCGCCGAATGCCCGGCCGACCCGGGTTCACAGTGGTCGACGCCGTCACCACCGCCGTAGCCGCCCTGCGGCCCGCCGGCGCTTGGTCCGCCCCCGTTCGGGCCGCCGCCACCGGCCGGGCCACCGCCCTGCGGGGGGC
>NZ_PYAK01000168.1 GCF_003264365.1 Micromonospora noduli | reverse complement strand
AGACGAACTGGAAATGCTCAAATCCCTCGGAGAAAAATCCGACTCTGGCGACCTCATACATCGGATTAACCAATTAAAACAGTGCATAAGATTAAAAGACAAAGAAATTTGCGAACTCCGGCAATTGAACTGCGCGAACAAAAACATGGAAGATATAAAACGGCGAATAGCTCAGTACGAAAACGATCTAGCGAAAATGAACGAAATGAATCGTCAGCTGAAGGAAGAATTGGACGAAGCCGGACTATCCCTCGCGAAAGTTTCGGAACTGGAAGAAATGTTGAAAACCGAGAGAAAAGCTCGTAATTTTTCGGAAGAATTAGCCAAAGATTTGGAAGAGAAATTGGAAAAAGAAACGAACGTTCAAAAGGTCAAAGAGGATTTAATCAAACTGAAAAAGCAGGAGGAAAATTTAGCCA
>NZ_PYAK01000167.1 GCF_003264365.1 Micromonospora noduli | reverse complement strand
GGTTGTTTACCGTCAGCATGGTCAGCGTTATTTTCGTCTTTTTCCTGGTTGACTTATTCGACAGTACCGGAACACTGGTCGGTGTATCGCATCGGGCCGGACTTCTGGTGGACGGTAAGCTGCCCCGTCTGAAGCGCGCACTGTTGGCCGATTCAACCGCTATTGTGGCGGGTGCGGCTTTGGGTACTTCTTCGACGACACCCTATGTGGAAAGTGCGGCGGGCGTATCGGCAGGAGGCCGGACAGGTCTGACGGCGGTTACCGTCGGCGTATTGATGCTCGCCTGCCTGATGTTTTCACCGTTGGCGAAAAGTGTTCCGGCATTTGCCACAGCACCCGCCCTGCTTTATGTCGGTACGCAAATGCTCCGCAGTGCCCGGGATATTGATTGGGACGATATGACGGAAGCCGCGCCTGCGTT
>NZ_PYAK01000166.1 GCF_003264365.1 Micromonospora noduli | reverse complement strand
CAATAGCCATGTAAAGTGTTTGGATGACAAACAAGCCGAAGAAAATTTCAAAATTTTAAGTCAGCCGGGTAAAGACGTCCACTCGTTCAAAATGGAGAACGAACAGTTTGCTTGGAAAAATTCATACGGATCCACAAAAAGTATAAGGTACATTTTCAAAGAAATCAAAGCAAACGAGGAAACTGAGGAATACGACGATGACTGGGAGGCTGAGTTATCCGAGAATGACGAGGACGATTCCGATCTGGAATATTCAAACGAGTACCAGAACGAGTTAAGAAAGCAAAGGGCAGAGAGCCGAGTGCTTAAGGAGGAAAATTTAGTTTCTGAAATTCTTCACAAAAGAATTATGTTAATATCGGACAATCCAGGTACTGGTAAATCCACCACTATTACCAAATTATACGAAGCCAAAGCTATCGCTGACA
>NZ_PYAK01000165.1 GCF_003264365.1 Micromonospora noduli | reverse complement strand
TGTGAAGTGTTCAAAAACTGCAGGTAACATATGATTTTCTCTTTCTTCCGGAGCCATCAAATTCCAATAATGCCGTACAGCAAGTTCATGTCCTTCTTGAACAGATAACGCAAACAAATAAGCATCTTTTGAACACTTCACACTTTGAAGAAGAAAGCTATTTAAAAATTTTTTTTCAGATTTTTTAAAAATTGACAAATCAGGATTTTCTAGGTACATCACTGAACAAACAATAAAAGCATATTCTCTGTATCTTTCTGAGTGTATCGCAATAGAGTTTTTCCCAAAACATTCATATAAGCAAAACTTTATGATATTTTTCCAGTGAATACTGATGAACTCGGTTAAGATGCAAGCACAAGCCATGTAATACACTCCAAATTTGAAATCAAAATCAACATCTCCTTTGGCAGCTTCCAAAATAGGAACC
>NZ_PYAK01000164.1 GCF_003264365.1 Micromonospora noduli | reverse complement strand
AATTATTTCTTAATTTGTTAAATTATATAAATTTTTATGTTAATATACATAAAACGATTATGTCGCATCGCTATGATTGTTCGTCTACCAATAACCAATCGTTGTTTGTCAACATAAAAATGTTTACATTCAAATTTTAACATAAAAAGGGTTTCATATGGAATGTGTAGCCCTTTTTCAGGTTGTTAACATAAATTATTTTACCGTGCAGTAAAAAAAGGACTACTTAGAATATACTTAGAATATACGAAATAATTTTTACGCTAAATTAACGTTGAATACATCAAAATCTATCAATCAAAAAGAAAAAAATATATTAATCATAAAACCAAACTTTGATATCAAATTAACGTTAATAACATCAAAATGTGTCATTTTAACACGGTTTTATGTTAAAAATTTACACAAAAATTAACATAAGTTCTATGTAG
>NZ_PYAK01000163.1 GCF_003264365.1 Micromonospora noduli | reverse complement strand
GAAAAAGAAACAAATCAAAACTGAAAGACTATCTAACGGAAGTAGTTCAGTTTTCAAAGAGCTTTCGAAAAAGGAAAATGAAAATAATCACAAGATACTCTTTGCTCTGACAAAAATGAAATATAAAACACCCTAAAGATGAAAAAGGAATTTTTTTTTTCTTTTTTTTTGAAGTGAGTAAAATATGCTACATTCTTAATCAGCAATACGAGGAACAGAAAAAGAAAAACATTCTAAAGATG
This sequence comes from Micromonospora noduli, assembly GCF_003264365.1. GTDB lineage: Bacteria > Actinomycetota > Actinomycetes > Mycobacteriales > Micromonosporaceae > Micromonospora > Micromonospora noduli. The sequence continues at coordinate 189 of NZ_PYAK01000163.1, read as the reverse complement.
TTTTGAGTAAATAATAATAAAGTGGAATCTGTGAAGTTAGCAGAGCCGTGAAAAGCTCAGATTTCTAAACCTACAAGGTCGCTGCACCGAAAGTGAATCAAAAAACGAGCATCAACAAATAACAATTTTAGGAAATGTAAATATTCTCAGTTTTTCGAATTCAAATTGGCTATTTCCGGGATTGTGGCG
>NZ_PYAK01000162.1 GCF_003264365.1 Micromonospora noduli | reverse complement strand
CCGGGGCACCGAAATGTAAAAAAATAGGTGTTGACTTTTCGGGATTGTTTACATTTCGGTGCCCCGGCCCTGCTTATTTTGATAAAAAATTTTCGGTTTATTCTGGTATTATTTTTCCGGTTTATTTTCGGTTCATTACAGATGGGTGTAAGATTTTATTACCAACTTTTGAAAAATTTTAATTGAAATGTAAAAACTGCGAAATAGAATGTTACTTGGCAAAATTTTCGTTTTTTAGGCTATTTGTTTACATTTCAGAAGGCGCTTTGTTTTGATTAGTTAATTTATTTTTTAAATTAATTGTTCTGAAAATTAAAAACTAAGAGGCCATCTTTTAATTTTGTTAACGATTAATGATCTTTGACTCACAGAATTTGTCACCTAAGTTTTTTTCGTAATTCTCTGCATTAATACTATTAATATAATAACAAGGC
>NZ_PYAK01000161.1 GCF_003264365.1 Micromonospora noduli | reverse complement strand
GGACTCTTAGCTTCAACATTGATTTTTTAACACATAATTGGTTATCTGCCCTTCAAAAAAGCTACGTAAACTACGTATTCCGTAAAAATTTAAAAGAATCAAGGTAATCTTCAAATTCCAAAATCCTTTATGTGACAACATCCAGCCACTTTCAAGATATAAAATTAATAGTAAAATTAATACAAATTCTACATAAGCTTTACATTTGGCTGTATTATGTTCCCCATGTGTCTTGCCAAGTCTTTTGTTACAGTGACATTAATACACCAAAATACCTTTGTTCGATATTTTTTTATTTCATATGCATGGAATAAGTGAATAAATAGCATTTCTTTTGATTGATAAAATCAAGTGAATTGACCACGTTGTTAACAAGTGGCAACTACAAAAATAATGTTTTTTATAATTTTTATTTCAATAATTGGGATCGGAGT
>NZ_PYAK01000160.1 GCF_003264365.1 Micromonospora noduli | reverse complement strand
GGTTACTGCTGACATGTTCCTGAAAGCTAAACATTTCAGATTAGTAAAGAAAAAATTAATGAGGCTACGAAGGCATAGCCATATAACTTTGCGTAGGACTACGTCTTTTTTATAAAATATCTTTCAATATCTTAAAATATCAATTATCTATTAAAATTTTGATTTAAAATATTCTTCAATATTTTTAAAAAATCTTTCAATATTTTTAAAAAATCTTTCAATATTTCAAAAAACATCTTTTAGTATTTTTAAAATATCTTTCAAATATTTTTAAAAAAATCTTTTAATATTTTTTTTAAAAATACCTTTGAATATTTTTAAAAATCTTTTAACATTTTTCAAAAATCTTTCAATATTTTTAAAATACCGTTCAATAATTTTAAAATATAAATAAAAAAACGGTGACGGTGCCAGACATCCCACAAACAATTTGTTGA
>NZ_PYAK01000159.1 GCF_003264365.1 Micromonospora noduli | reverse complement strand
GAACCGTATTATTAGCAGCTCTCCAGATGCAGCCCAGAAAGTTCAATATTCTTTCTTTCAAAGCTCTTAGCTCCTCTGGGTACTTTCATGCTTCGATTTAAGGAAGTCATTAAAATGCCACTAAATTTGCAGTTGGTAGCTCTGCGTTTCAGTATAAACTTCTAATCTGTTTTAAAGAGTTTACGGGTTTCCGACGCAAAACTGTTCCTCTTAGGGCAATGTTTGTCATTCGCGGTGATCAACCAAAATGCGCCATATCAAAAAAATCTGTGCTTTTGACTGCCTACCGTTACTTGTGAATCTGGAGAAAAAATTTTGTGTCGGAAAGCCCAATTCAGTATCTCACCTCGGCTTCAATAAACAATAGATCGTAACTTTTTTTAATAATTTAATTAATTAAAATCATTAAAATTCACTTTCTCAATAAAATTTCAAAA
>NZ_PYAK01000158.1 GCF_003264365.1 Micromonospora noduli | reverse complement strand
ATTCAAAAATTTTAAATTATAACAAAATAATTGTTGTGCTACAGTAAAATGTCCCTGCAAGAGCTTTGCAAAGAGCTTTCTTTTAAAAACAAGGAGAAACAGAAAATGAAGAGATGGTGAAGCCTTTGTAGACAGAAACATAAATATTTTTATACTTCAAAAAGATTTTTCCTTTACATTTTAAAATTTTAATTTGAAGAAGAAAGAAAAACAAACTCTTTAGTTAAGAGGCAGCTAAAAGTCACCAAAAATCTCAAAAATACCTAAATAAAAACAAAAAAGTCCCTGAAAGTCACTAAAAAAAGTCATCCGTCATAGAATATTTTAGCCTTATAATTTTCCAAACAGAAGTCAGCTGTCAATTTAAAACAATTTAATAACCTGTAGGTCACTGATATCAAACTGAAAGAATAAAGAATATGGCTTTTCGGCAGAAACAG
>NZ_PYAK01000157.1 GCF_003264365.1 Micromonospora noduli | reverse complement strand
CGTAAACCTTGAAAGAAGATTATTTGTAGTTTTTAAGTTCTATTAAGTGCAATGAGGTAAAACCAAGAATCGTTGAGAATCTATGAGCTGAGAAAATACATCAATCTTAGTCGTGGAAACCATTTTTTAAACTAGAAATCAGTATGCTAGCAATGAGTCCTTTACGGACATATCTTCGCTGAATTAGCAAAGAGCAGTAAGATAAAATGATTCCATATCAAGTCATCTTAATCTTAATGGGAACACCTGTAACGAGCTTTAGGGTGATTAGGAAAAATTAATTATCAGATATGGCAGCTCATAAATTAACAAAATCTTGTTTATTATTCTTGAAGTTTCCTATTAAATGTTAATTTATTTATTATTTCAGTTGCTCAGTGAACTGGGAGCACAAAGACTTGAATTCTACTACGTATATTATCTTCCTCTTTGCACTGGGATTAGT
>NZ_PYAK01000156.1 GCF_003264365.1 Micromonospora noduli | reverse complement strand
GCAGTTATTAACAGGAGACCGTTTTGATTTATCGAGCCACCAATAACTCCGGAACCTTAAACAAAAGAAAGAAATTACAAATGTGTCTCTTTTTTAAACATTCCAATTTTATCCTTTACCTTTCTTCTTAATCACAGGCATACTTTCACCGGTTATAAGACTCTCATCACAGGCAGAATGCCCAAAAATAACTTTCCCATCAACTGGAACTTTGGCACCTGGTAAAACTTTTAAAATATCACCCCTTTGAACGAGATCCACCGATATCTGTTTCTCAGATAAAATCTCAAAATCCTGGCCTACTGACACCAATAAGGCGTCCGTAGCTTTTAAGGATAAAAGTTTTGATAAAGCTTCTGAAGTTTTTCCTTTCGCGATATGTTCTAACCATCGGCCCAGACTTATGAAAACTAAAAGCATAGGAGGAGTATCAAAAAATGTAAGCGG
>NZ_PYAK01000155.1 GCF_003264365.1 Micromonospora noduli | reverse complement strand
AGCCATCAAAAATGGCGGAAAATCTATTTTTCCAGCGACTAGGCCATCCAAGATGGCTGAAGACAACTTTTCAAACAAAAGATTTTCTTCTAATTTTGATCAGGAGAAAAGCTTTTTTTAGATTTCCATTGTTCTAAATTGAGAACAAAAGAAGATGACAAAAGAAAAAATAGCGTGGCAAGATGACAAAATTCTATTGTCCAGTATCTAAATTTATATTTTTCCAATTCGTTTTAAGCATATTTTTTCTAGATTTTTCTTAGATTTGGTTAAGAAATAATAGGATCTTTTTTTAATATTTAATCATAAAAAATCGTCAAACCGTTAATAATGTTTTTTGGAGAGGTTTAAGTTTTTCATTTTTCCAAAATAAATTGGTATGGGTTTTCTTTATTTTAAAAATAGCTTTTTTTTCTGCAAAACAACAGGATCTTAACGGAGGTAAAAT
>NZ_PYAK01000154.1 GCF_003264365.1 Micromonospora noduli | reverse complement strand
GAAGGGTTATCCCAGAAAGTTGTGCTCCAAGTGCTGTATACGTATGTTTCCAATTTTTATACAAGAAATAGAAACTACTTTTCTAATCAGAATGTTATATACTACTGATTTGCATTTATTCTGGATTTGTGCACAATACCTGGGAAGAAAACAAAAAAAAGCAACAAATTTTGTTTATGACATTGAAATAAATCAAAACAAAAAGACTGTTTTCCACAGTTCTAATGAAAAGATTATGCCATATCGCAGATTGTGGAAAGATATTTTAAAGGAAAATGATGCCATAGCAGAACTGAACTTAAAACAAATTTTACATGATGACTTTGCCTTTGACTTGACAATAGCTATTAAGAATAAATTGTGGTACTTTTAATTTTTGACTGTGAACAGAAGATTTTAAATTTTTTTTAATGTATGGATTTTAAGAATTTTTTAAAGTTGCAAATAAG
>NZ_PYAK01000153.1 GCF_003264365.1 Micromonospora noduli | reverse complement strand
TTTTAAACATTTAATTCCGGTTTTTCAAAATGAAATACACGCATTCGCGTTCCGCATCTTTTAGAAAATAAATCAAATCAAATCGTATCCAATACCGTGTCTAATGTGATTGTTATACGGTTCAGCTGTAAAGAACAGAATGATCCTTATTTATAAAGACCCTGCGACAGTTGGAGGTTAGATTTGACTGATTGGGCGTCATTTTCAAATTAACTGCATTTCAGGACACTTGCCTCATTCTGCCGTCCTAGAGACCCTATACAAAAAGAGACTGGCGAATTCACCAATAAATCAGATTTATTCGCTTTTTAGAAGCCATAATGGATGGCCATATTGGAAATTGAATGAAAATTTGAAGATTTCTTAGTTTTACAAATATCAGTAAAAAAAATAGTCAAAATATTATTTAAAATTTCCAAAGTTAAAATTTTAATATTAAGAGTATGCTGCA
>NZ_PYAK01000152.1 GCF_003264365.1 Micromonospora noduli | reverse complement strand
CGAGTGGCCATGCATTACCTACTGAAAAGGAACTTTGTGCGCGCTTTGATGTCAGTCGTATGACTTTGCGCCAAGCTATAAAATTGTTAGCCGAAGATGGCATCGTAGAGAGTACAAGAGGGAAGGGCCACTTTGTTATTCCACAAACAAATGCCCAACACGCTTCAAGTATGCATCAATTTAAGCATCCACTTGATCAAATATTGCTAGCTCGCGTATCTATGTCATCAATTAATTATCGTGTTGATTTAGAAAGTGAATATACAAATCATTTGTTTGCAAACCATCCTTCTGCCGTCATTGCAATGGAACGCTATTATCAAAAAAAAGACAATCATTCTAAGCAAGCTGATGCATTTTGTTTTACCTTTATACCATTAAATGTCATTGACACATTTAAAGTGAATACACAAAACGAAGACGACATGAAGACGTTCGTTGAGCAAACGATTTATAG
>NZ_PYAK01000151.1 GCF_003264365.1 Micromonospora noduli | reverse complement strand
CTATGAGTATACTAGTATACTTATCTGTGTTTATATTTGTATTACCATACTTAGTATGCTACAGCCATCGCTATTAAAATTAGTTTTCCGTATCGTTACAAGTAAGAGACTAAAAGAGTAACACAAATTTAAATTGCAACAAATTACCCCGATCCACCATCAATCTGGTCCCATCTGATCAGCTGCAATAGTACGACAGTACTATAACTACTGTACTATATTAATGCACTATAAATACTATTAGATTATACTACAGCTAATATTATATATTAGTAACAAAGTATAGTACTAAATATAAAGTATTTTAAGAAACAAAGTAATAGTATAGTACTTATAGTACTATATAGTAGTACTACTACCCCTATACTAGTATTATACTATAGTAGTATTATAGTACTACTACCCCTATACTAGTACTATAGTACTATAAGTAATTATAGTACTATAGAACATTTTG
>NZ_PYAK01000150.1 GCF_003264365.1 Micromonospora noduli | reverse complement strand
GCGCTGATTGTGTTGGTGTCGATTTTGGTGCTCACGCTGGTGCTGCCCAATTTCACCACCAGCACGCCCGGCCCCACCTATAACGATGCCCAGCTGATTTTTGTGGCGATTGCTTCGCTGGTGCTCTACAGCGCGTTTATCATGGTGCAAACCGTGCGCCACCGCGATTATTTTTTGGCCGATGATGATGAAGACGGCCACCATCATGCCGCGCCGCCCTCGCTGAAAGTGACCTTAACCAGCCTGGGCTTTTTGCTGATTTGCTTGGCGATTGTGGTGTTGCTGGCCAAATCGCTCTCGCCGGCGGTGGAAGGCATGGTGGCCTCTATCGGCGCACCGGCTTCGCTGGTGGGCGTGATTATCGCCGCGGTGGTGCTGCTGCCGGAGGGGCTGGCCGCCGTACGCGCCGCCAGCCGCAATCATCTGCAAACCAGCCTCAATCTGTCGCTTGGCTCGGCGCT
>NZ_PYAK01000149.1 GCF_003264365.1 Micromonospora noduli | reverse complement strand
CTCTGAAAACCTGGTTATGGCATTTTGCCTGTGGCTCGAAAACCGTCCACCAAAACTAATTTTCGGCTTCAAATTCGTAATCTACGCGAAATTTCCGATAGGAATCGACGGTCTTTTATGCAAAAAAAAAAGGTTCATTTTCGGCCCTTTTATGGGCTTTTTGAAAATTTTAAGGCCGATTTGACACCTCAGGATGCCGTTCAAAAAATCTGAAAAAATTCAGGGTTGATACTCTACCTATAAAGAAACTTTTCCCTATATAGGAGTTTTGAAATTCCAAAAAAGTTGATTTTCGAACCACCCTAGTAAATGCTTTTCACATACTAAAGAATCATCACAAATTTTAATGCCTAATGAAAATCTTAAACATTCTCTGTCCTCCCACGTTAAATCACTGATTTGGACCATTTTACCTTCGCATTTCTGCTTAGAGTACGTCGAACTATTTTGAAACACAAAACAGG
>NZ_PYAK01000148.1 GCF_003264365.1 Micromonospora noduli | reverse complement strand
ACTTCAGTTTTATTTAAATGATTATGGGTAACTAAGTGAATATTATATTTATTTACTGAATTTTATATTCAGAATATAAAATTTAACTGGAAAATTTAGAGGAAACTTTTATTAGAAAGTTCACTAGTTGTCACAATAATTTTGTTTGACACTACATCAGACTTTCATTTACAGTTAAAGACTTACTGCAGCCATATTGTTTCCATTCAGTTTTTTTAAGTGATGGCGATAATTTATCGATATACCGTATTGAAAGAAAAATTATTGACGCTTTAGTCGATAAGTGCGAAAGTCGATATATCGATAACTTTAATGCTAAACAAGCTACAGTGGAGGTTCCTACTGTTCGATACTCTTCAATTTCATTTATTATAATTTGGAAAAGTAAAAATTTTGACGTTATGCTAGCCAGATTTTAAAAACGATCGTTAAGAGTTACGAAATGTAAATAATTTTTTTCTTATGT
>NZ_PYAK01000147.1 GCF_003264365.1 Micromonospora noduli | reverse complement strand
GAAATGTCGCGAGTTTGGTTATGTGTGAAAAATGGAACTGACACTTGTTTCAGCTGCAAATAATACTGTTCGTCTATTCCTCTAAAGTTTTAACGCAATGATGACCTCCCCGGTTCCCTCTTTATGATCCGCATGCCGACTTAACCCCAATTTGTGGTGTGTTGGATAAATTAAAAGCAATGATGTAATTTTAAGTGGTTGGATATTGCTATCTGTTAACGAAAGGTGCAGATTCATCTAATGCTTCAGGTAAAGGTTAATCAACCCTTCACGCTTGAAATAAATCAGTTGAATTCTCTTGACAACCGCCTCCGAATAATTCTTTATTTATTTATTTTTTTTTACTTTTTTCATAATGAATAAACCGCTCGGTTTCTCTTAAGGAACTGACACTGGGTCGGTTAATGATCCGACCGCACCCCTTAATAAACCGAACGGACCTGTTAATAAAGCGACCGGGTCTGTTGAAAAAATTTAATTTAACC
>NZ_PYAK01000146.1 GCF_003264365.1 Micromonospora noduli | reverse complement strand
CCGTTCGTACGGTTTTGATTCCTCTTTCTCCAAAAGTAATCTACAAAGTAATTGAATTACTTGAGTCTTTAAAATAAGATTCCCTCCGTCAGTACCTTAATGACTAGACAGTTTCGTATTTCTATTTAAAAAGTAGATTGAAAACTGGAAGGAAATTAAAGGATTTTCGGGGGCGCGATATGCGTCATTCTCTTACGGGAGGTATAAGAAAATCTGGAGTTTAACGGCTTTTGCTAAGGCTCCGGATAATTATTTCTTATAGGATAAAATTCTTTTTACGTACTTCTCGAGTATCTTCACTCACTTGACTTTTCTGCAGTCGTTACATTCGCTATCTCAGGATTTTAACTGAAGCCGATAGCGTTAAATTATTATAATTTTTTTTCAGTTTTTTGCTAAGTTCATTATCGATAGTTGGGCTACTTAGGCGTGGCTGTGGTAGTGTTTTAGACCTACGGTCGATAAAGCAATTAAGGGAATTTTATTC
>NZ_PYAK01000145.1 GCF_003264365.1 Micromonospora noduli | reverse complement strand
GATGAAGAAGATGATGACGACATTGACATTAAGCATTTGTCGCCGGAATTAGAGATCCAAGAGTTAAAACAGACTACCAACGGGAGCCCGGTCCCGATTATAAGCGACGTCAGAACATTGTCTGGCGATGATTTGAGTTGGGATAAGAAAAGTGATTCAAATGGTGGACAGTCGAGTGAAAGTTTTCCAAAAATACCTAAGACTTTAAGTGTTTCAGTGACTAAAATTCCTCCGCCTGATTATTCGTTAAAAGAACAATCGGTTGATCCAGTTGAATAAATTTCGTTAAGTTATTTTTTAAAAATGTTTATATTTTAATAATTGAAAATAATTGAATAAATGAATTTTAAAGCAGAAGGAATAAATGGGAAAAAAAATGAAAGATGATAAGGTCGGTGAATTTTGAGAATCGTGAGAACTTAATTAATTATGAATGAATAAATTTTAAAAAATTTTTTTAATTAATTTTTTTTTTTCTCTTTTGCCGTAT
>NZ_PYAK01000144.1 GCF_003264365.1 Micromonospora noduli | reverse complement strand
TGCATAAAAAATAACTTACTAACAAATACATTTTTAAAGTAAGTTTTAGATCGGAATATATAAAAAATATTCTTAAACTAATAGTAATATCGACAAACCTGCAAATCGCAACATAAAATCAACAAACACATTTTTATTTGCTTCGAACCGACGGGCTAAATCCGGTTTTAGTATCCCACTACAAAATGGCTAATTTGAAGTCTAAAAGACAGATTTTAGATATCTTTGAATTAAACGTATTGTAGTTGTCTATTAGCGCGGACATTTTCCGGATTATCTGTCTGTTAGATTTCTTCTAGTCATCTAAGAGCAATTCGCAGAAGTCTATTAGATATCTAGTATTAAAATTAGATATCCTATAGACATCTCTTAGATGGGAAAGGTCCATCTGGGCAGGTTGTTTCATGACAAGATATTGTTATTGTTTTCGAATGAAATTGAAGAAAATGTCGTGTCACCAAACATTTTTGTTTTCGCATTGGCCAATTCTTCTAAGTGTTTGTATACCACCAAAGAC
>NZ_PYAK01000143.1 GCF_003264365.1 Micromonospora noduli | reverse complement strand
CGGTGGCGGCGGGCCGCGAGCGCCGCGACCAGCGACAGCCCGGCGACGGCCAGCGCGAGCCGGGCCTGCCACCACGGCGGCCCGCCCGCAGCGAACATCGCCACCGCCGCGATCCCGGGCAGCGCGAGCTGCCCGACCAGCAGACCCACACCGGCCACCTCCCGGTACGCGCCGGCCCCCCGTCGGACGGCCAGTGCCAGCCCGACCACGGCGAGCACGCCGAGCGCCACCAGGGCACCGGTCGGGGCGGCCACGGCGACCAGCAGCCCGTGCCCGAGCAGGACGGCACCGCCGAGGGCACGGGTGCGCAGGGCGACCGGTGGGGCGCTCGGGCGGGCCAGCACGGCGAGCAGCAGCGCGACCCCGCCGACCAGGTCGACGGCCACCACCTGAGGCCAGGAGGCCGACCAGCCGGCGGGTACGGCGAACAGCACCGCCACCGCGCCGGCCGTGGCGAGCACCGCCCGCGCGCCACGGGGCAGCAGGAGCGCCGTCGCGCCGATCGCCAGCGCAACCGCGGGTGCCAGCTGCCAACCCCAGCGCAGGTCCGGCCCT
>NZ_PYAK01000142.1 GCF_003264365.1 Micromonospora noduli | reverse complement strand
GGGTCAGCTGGTGGCGTAGCCGCGGGTGGCGATCCAGTCGGCGAGGTGCTCGACGCTGATCTGGTAGGCGGCCTGGTTGGGGTCGGCGGAGTCGGCGATGGTGACGGTGTTGCCGTTGTCGTGGTAGCCGACGACGCTGATGTAGTGCCCGCCCTCGTAGGAGTGGGTGTTGCCGTCGGTGTCGGTGCTGGTGCCGGCGATGTTGGCGACCACGGCCCGGCCGTCGTCGACGGTGCGGACGATGTCGGCGCGCAGGGTGTCGGTCTGCTTGGCGTCGGCGTCGGGGGTGCTGATTTCCACGGACCGGTAGGCGTCGTTCTTACCGGTTTCCTTGTTCAGCACGGGGGTGATGTCGTTGATGGAGTTGGTGCCGGCCTCGGTGGTGCCCATTTCCTTGGCCATGTCATCGACGTTGATGTTCTTGCCCTGCACGGACAGGGCGTTACGGGTGGCGGCGGGCCCGCAGTAGTAGAAGTTCGGCTGGGCCTCGTAGCGCACGCCCAGTTCCCGCTCGCTGTGGCCCTTGCGGTCGGTCTGGGTCTGGGTGGTGGGCTTGCTGGTGGTGGGTGCGGCGAAGGCGGTGGTGACGGGGCCGGCGATGGCGCCGCCGGTGAAGGCGAG
>NZ_PYAK01000141.1 GCF_003264365.1 Micromonospora noduli | reverse complement strand
CCAGTCAGTCTGGTGGACGTGTCGGTGGTGGTGGCCGCAGAGGAGGACGGCGTTGCTGAGGCTGGTTGGGCCGCCGTCGGCCCAGTGGTGGATGTGGTGGGCGTGGCACCAGCGGGGTGGGCGGTCGCAGCCGGGGAACGCGCAGCCGCGGTCGCGGAGTACGAGGGCGCGGCGCAGTGGCCCGGTGATGAGGCGGCGTTGTCGGCCGACGTCGAGGACCTGGCCGGTGCCGCCGAGGACGGCGGGCAGCAGGGTCGCGTCGCAGGCCAGCCGACGCACGGCCTCGGGTGTGAGGCTGAGGCCGGTGTCGAGGGCGCCACTGCTCAGCTGCCGGGTCAGCGCTTCGTAGCTCGTGGTGACGACGATCTGGGCGGGGTCGCCGCCGTGTTCGGGCAGCTCGCCGGTTCGGAGGGCGAGTCGGCACACCTCGGCGAGGGCGTCGTGGCGGCGTTGCCTGGGGGAGCGGGTGTCGTCCAGTCCGGACGGGGCGCTCAGTGGGTCGATGGCGGCGCGGAACAGGGCGGCGGTTTCGGTGTCGAGGGTGCCGGTGAGTCGCAGTCGGCCGTCGGTCTGCTCGGACAGGGTGAGGTGCCGGTCGCGGGTGGCGCGGCGTGCTTCGGCGTCGAGGGCGGCTTGGGTGGCGGCGTCGGCGATGTC
>NZ_PYAK01000140.1 GCF_003264365.1 Micromonospora noduli | reverse complement strand
GTCGGGGTGTCCGGGCGTCCGGGATGCCCCGACTTCCGTGAACCCGAGTGGATCACCCGGTGAGGGCCGGTTCGGCGCTGCGAGCCCGGCGTTGCGTGGGTGTTTTGTCCGTTGGTGGGGGTGTGTGGGTGGTGACCGGGCGCACCCGCAGGCTGGAATCATGGCGGGGTCGGGGTCGTTACATACCCTGACGATCGCAGTACCACCGACCCGCCGCCCGACCCCTGAGGGTTGGTCGCGCAGGCCGGAATGCCAGCCCGCGCCCGGTCGTTACAGTCCCCACGAGCGACCGCAGGCACCGCCACGACGAGGGTGCCGACGGGTTGGGCCACCCGGAATGACCCCGGCCCCCCGGTCGTTACAACCCCCAGCGAACGACCGACGGGCACCGCCACGATGAGGGTGCCGACGGATGGGCCAACCCCGGAATGACCCTGGCCCGCCGGTCGTTACACAGGGACCCGGCGCCACGAGCCCCCGCTCGGCAGGTCGCCGCCCGGCGCCCGACAGGGCGTCACCCCCCAAACTTTTTCCCCTTTGTTTGTGCAGCGCCGGACGAGGTGCTCACACCCTGCCGCCGCCCCCTGGTGGTCGGGTGTTTCCTACCCCCGAAGGAGCTACCCCCATGAACACGATCTTCCGTAAGAGCATGCTGTCTGTTGCTGGTCTCGCGTTCGCCGGTGGTGT
>NZ_PYAK01000139.1 GCF_003264365.1 Micromonospora noduli | reverse complement strand
GCCGAAGGGCCGGGCCCCGTGGTGGGGTCCGGCCCTTCGGTGTGTGCTGGTGGTGTGTGGGTCAGCTGGTGGCGTAGCCGCGGGTGGCGATCCAGTCGGCGAGGTGCTCGACGGTGACCTCGTAGGAGGCGGTGTTCGCATCGGCGGAGTCGGCGATCTTCACCACGTTCCCGCCGTCGCGGTAACCCACGACGCTGATGTAGTGCCCGCCCTCGAAGGAGTGCACGCCGCCGTCGGTGTCGACGCTGGTGCCGGCGATGTTCGCGACCACGGCCCGGCCGTCGTCCACGGTCTTGACGATGTCGGCGCGCAGCCGGTCGGTCTGCTTACCGTCAGCGTTGGGGCTGGAGATCTCCACGCTGTGGTAGGCGTCGTTCTTACCGGTCTCCTTGTTCAGCACGGGGGTGATGTCGTTGATGGAGTTCGTGCCGGCCTCGGTGGTGCCCATCTCCTTGGCCATGGCGTCCACGCTGATCTCCTTGCCCTGCACGGACAGGGCGTTACGCGTGGCGGCCGGGCCGCAGTAGTAGAAGTTCGGCTGCGCCTCGTAGCGCACACCGAGCTGACGCTCACCGGCGGGCTTACGGTCGCTCTGCGTCTGGGTGGCCGGCTTGGCATCCGACGCGGCGTACGCGGCGGTCACCGGTCCGGCGATAGCCCCACCGGTGAACGCGAGGCCAGCAGCGGTCA
>NZ_PYAK01000138.1 GCF_003264365.1 Micromonospora noduli | reverse complement strand
CAGGCCGCTGTTCCCGCAGCATCGCGGTGATCCACTCGGGTTCCCGGAAACCGTGGCATCTCCGCCGCCCCGACAGCCCGATTTAGCGGTGATCGACTCGGCTTTCAGGAAACCGCGGCATCCTCGCCTCCCGGACGACCCGATTTTCAGGAAGCCGAGTTGATCGCGAGCAGGGCAGCGCAGGCGCAAGGCCAGCGCAGGGCCAGCGCAGGGCCAGCGCGCGGCAGGGCGCTTGGGCAGGGCATCCCCCCGGGGGTCAGGGGAGCCAGGCGGGTAGCGGCTCGCGGGCGGCCAACCATTTTTCGGGCACCCCGCCCGGGGTGCCGACACCGGTGTGCGCCGCCACCACCGCTCCGGCGATGGCGGCCGTGGTGTCCACGTCCCCACCGGCCCGTACGCACGTCTCGATGGCCGCCGGATAGTCGTCAAGGTGGGTGGCGGCCACCCAGAGGGTGAACGCGACGGTGTCCTGGGCGGTCACCCGGGAGCCGTTGCCGAGCGCCGCCACCACCCGGGGCAACGGCCGGCCGAGCAACCCCGCGGCCCGGTGTACGCCCCGGTGCACCTCGGTGCCCGGGTCGAGCACGGCTGCGATCCCGGCGAGCAGCCGCTCCGGGGCCGGCCGGTGCCCGTCGAGGCGGGCTCGGGCGGCCAGCGCGGCGGCGACGGCGACGGCGACCGCGCCGGCGATCCCCTCCGGGTGC
>NZ_PYAK01000137.1 GCF_003264365.1 Micromonospora noduli | reverse complement strand
GCCGGGCATCGCGCCGCGGCCGGCCGCCCGGCCCGACCGGCCGGCGGCCACGCCGTCCCGGCCTGACGAGCGCCCGGCGGTCGCTCCGGCACGGTACGACGAGCGACAGGCACGCCCGGCCGCGACGGCGCCGCCCGCCTCCGGCCGTGCCATGCCGGTCCCACCGGTCTCCCCGGAGCGACCGGTGTCGCCAGCGCCCGTCTCCCCCGCTTGGGACCGACCGGTATCAGCCGCCCCGGCCTCCCCGGAACGACCGGTGTCGCCAGCACCCGACTCCCCCGGCGCCCGCGGCTGGGACCGACCGGTATCAGCCGCCCCGGCCTCACCGGAACGACCGGTGTCGCCAGCACCCGACTCCCCCGCCGCCCGCGGCTGGGACCGGCCGGTGTCGGCCGCCCCCGTCTCCCCCGCCGCGACCGGTTGGGACCGGCCGGTGTCGGCCGTTCCGGTCTCGCCCGCCTCCGACCGACCCATCTCGGGGCCACCCGCCGCGCGTCTGCGACTGGAGTACCTGCCCGCGCCGGTGGACCCGCCCACCGCCGACGAGCGCTCGGATGCCCCGCCAGCATCGGGACGCCAGCCGCTGGCCGAGCCGCCACCGGCATCCGGGGCGCACCCCGCCCCGCCGCCGCGTTACCCCGGCCCGGACACCAGGGACCGTCCGGCGGACCAGCGGCGCGGCGAGGAGCCGGGCCCGGACCGCCGTCGGGTCGGCGACCCGCTGGCCGGCACCCCACCGACCGACCGCCGACCGACCGCCCCGGACCGCCCGCCCCCGGCGGAGCGGCCGCACCCCGCCGATCGCCCGGCGGTG
>NZ_PYAK01000136.1 GCF_003264365.1 Micromonospora noduli | reverse complement strand
CCCGGCCCGGGGGGCGGACCCGCCGGCGGCGTCGACCCCGGCCAGGGCTGCGACGGTACGACCGGCGCGGGCGCTCCGGCCGGGGCGGGCGGGCTCACCGGAGCCGGCGCGGGTGGTGCGAGCGGCGCTCCCGCGTACGCCGGGGCGGGTAGCGGCTTGCGCAGCGGCAGGTCGGTCAGGGCGCCCTCGGCCACCGGTAACTCCGGCTGGTCCAGCACCGTCGGCGCGATCCCCAGCTCGGCGTGCAGCATGCGGGCCACCAGCGGAATCCGTGACGACCCGCCCACGAGGAAGAGCCCGTCGAGCTGATCGGGGCGCAGCCCGGCCGCGGCGATGACCTCCCGGGCCCGCTGCACCGCCCGGCGCAGCAGCGGCGTGGCCACCCGCTCGACGTCCGCCCTGGTCAGCTGGATCGTCTCGGCCACCCCCGGCACGGCGACCGGGGCGACCGCAGACCGGGACAGGGTCTCCTTCGCACCGCGTACCTCGTCCCAGAGCCGGACCTGGTCGCGGCGCTGCGCCGGATCCGTCGGCCGGGTGAGCCGGGCCCACTGCGCGGCGTGCCGCTCACCGACCAGCTCGCCGACCCGCCGCACCAGCGCGGCGTCGAGGTCCAGGCCGCCCAGGTCGGGCAGGCCACCGTCGGCGACCACGCTGAAGCCGGAGTCACCCCAGGGGTCCGCACCCTCGTTGCGCAGCACCGCGACGTCGAGTGTCCCGCCACCGAAGTCGAAGACCGCGATCGCCCCGCCGACCGGCACCGGACGGTGCAGCACCTGCGTGTAGTAGCGGGCGGCGGCCACCGGCTCCCGCAGCAGCCGGGTGCCGGGCGGCGTCGGCCCGGCGAGGGTGTGCTCGGCCGCCTGCGGCCAGCCCGCCCGCAGCAGCGCGTCGGCGAGGACCTGCCGCCGCGTCGCGTCCCAGGCGGCC
>NZ_PYAK01000135.1 GCF_003264365.1 Micromonospora noduli | reverse complement strand
GGGGACGGTGGACGATGTTCGACCCTGGTCCGTCGCCGCAGACGGCAGCGTCAGCCCGTCGCTGCCGGGGTGGCCGCCTGCTGGGCCGGCCTCACCTCGTACCTGCCGGTCGCCATCGTGCTCGGCCTGGTGCAGCTCGGCGCGGATGGCACCACGGTGACCGGCGCCCTGCGCACCGCGCTGGCCGGCTGGCTGCTCGGGCACGGCGTGCCGTTGCACACCGAGACCGGGCCGCTCGGGCTCGCCCCGCTGGCGCTGACAGTGCTCGCGCTCTGGCGGCTGACCCGCGCCGGCGTGCACGTCAGCCGCGCGATCGGTGCTCGCGACACCCGCTCACCGCGCCGGGCACTGCTCGCCGCGGTCGCGGTCGGTGTGGCGTACGCGCTGCTCGGCGCGCTCGCGGCGGTGCTGGTCGGCACGGGTGGGCCGAATGTGTCGCTGATCCGGGCGGGTGCCACGTTCGCGGCGGTCGGCACACTCGCCGCGCTGGTCGGCGCGGTCCGGATCACCGCCGTGACCCGGCTGCTCGTCACCCGGCTTCCGGGCCCGGTGCGTGACGGCGTTCGCACCGGCCTGGTGGCCGGGCTGCTGCTGCTCGGCGCGGGCGCGGGCGCGGCCGGCCTGGCGGTGGCCACCGGCGGCGGCGACGCTGCCGACATGATCGGGGCGTACCGGACCGGGGTCGCCGGGCAGGCCGGCATCACGCTGGTCAGCGTCGCGTACGCGCCCAACGCGGCGGTCTGGTCGACCAGTTACCTGCTCGGGCCGGGGTTCGCGGTCGGGACCGACACCGCGGTCCGTACCAGCGAGGTGTCGGTCGGCGCGCTGCCGGCCGTTCCGCTGCTCGCTGGCCTGCCGCGCGGCCCGGTGGACGGCTTCGGCGCCCTGCTGCTCGCGGTGCCGGTGCTGGCCGGGATGGTCGCCGGTTGGCTGCTCGCCCGGCGGGTGGCCCGACTCGCAGTGCCGGAGCGGGCTGCGCAGCGCTGGGCCGAGTTGCTGGTCGAGGGTCGGGCCCTGCCCGGCGGCAACGGGGTGGTGCTCTCCCGTCCGCTGGCCGACGGGCTGTGGGCCCG
>NZ_PYAK01000134.1 GCF_003264365.1 Micromonospora noduli | reverse complement strand
GGAGACCGGCGAAAGCGCGGTGGAGTGTTACGCAACCGGGTTCACCCTGCGCAGGTCGATGACATCCTCGCCCAGGTGGAGATCGTCGCCGGGTTTCTCGACTCGTCCGCCCTGGACGCCCGTCAGTCCCTGAGCCGGCGCGACTCCCGCCCGCCGGTGACGCCCGTATGAGCTTGGTGTCGGCGTTCGCACCGATCTGGATCCTTACCGCGGTCGGCTACGCGGCCTGTCGTTGGGGCCTGCTGGGCGAGGCGGGGGCGTCGGTGCTCGGCCGGTTCGTGTTCCATCTTGCGATGCCGGCCGCCCTGTTCCTAGCGCTGTCCCGGATGCCGCTTTCCGGGTTCGCCGGGCGCGCGCTGCTCGCCTTTGGGGTGAGCACGGCCGCGGTCATCGGGTTCGGGTGGGTCGGCGCGAGCTGGCTGTTCGGTCGCGAGCCCGGCGAACGGCCGATCTGGGGCATGGCCGCCGGGTACGTGAACTCGGCGAACCTCGGCATCCCGATCGCAACGCAGGTTCTCGGCAACGTGTCGTTCCTGGCGGAGGTGGTGCTGCTGCAGGTGCTGGTGGTGACACCCGTGATCCTGGTCGCCCTGGACCGGCACAGCGACCCGGCCGGGCGGGTACGGGTCCGCCGTATCGCCTCCCTGCCGGTACGCAACCCTGTGATCCTGGCGTCGCTGCTCGGTGTCGCGTGCTCGGCTGCCGGCCTGCATCTGCCGTCGACGGCCGGCGCGTCGCTCACCCTGCTGTCGGGCGCCGCGGTTCCGGCCGCCCTGGTCGCGCTCGGCGCGTCGATGCACCGCACGGCGCCGTCGCGGGCCGAGCCGGCCGCGCCGGCCGAGCTGGCCGTGATCACCGCGCTGAAGCTCGTCGCACAGCCGGCCATCGCGTACGCGGCCGGGCTGGCCCTGCACCTATCCGCGCCGCAGTTGCTCGCCGTGGTGGTGTGCGCAGGCCTGCCGACAGCGCAGAACACCTTCATCTTCGGCCAGGAGTACGGCGTCGGCGAGGCGATGGCCAACCGCGCGGTGCTGGTGACCACGACGCTGTCGCTGGCCACCCTGGCCGCGGCGGCGGCGCTGCTCGGGTAGGTCCGTCAGCTGACTCGTCCAGCATCATGGTGA
>NZ_PYAK01000133.1 GCF_003264365.1 Micromonospora noduli | reverse complement strand
GGCCGGGCCGCCGGCACTCCCCGCCGGCAGGCCACCGTGACGCCGAGCCGCCCGGCCGCGGTCGCCGCGACCACCGCCGCGAGGCACGCCGGCCAGGACCGACCGGCGAGGTCGGCGAGCGCAGCCGCCTGCACCAGGAGTACGACCACCAGGGCGACCACCCCGAACGGACCGACGTCCGGCTTCTTCATGATCTCCAGGGCGGCCGCGCCCCGCCGGTACGAGCCGAGCGCGTCCACGGTGTCGGCCAGCCCGTCCAGGTGCAGCCCCCGGGTGAGCAGCGCGGCGACGCCGACTGTCACACCGGCCGCCACCAGCGGTGGGGCGAGCGTCCCGGTCAGCAGAAGCACACCGGCCAGTAGGGCGCCGAGCAGTGCGCCGACCACCGGGGCGAGGGCCATCGCCGTGCCGGCGACCGGGCGGTCGATGCGCCCGGCCCGCACCGGCAGCGTGGTGAAGGTGGTGACCGCCAGCCGGGCCCCCGCGAGCAGGCGTGGCTCAGCCGGCACGCCAGCCCGTCGCCGGCTGCTCGTCCGCCCCGGTGCTGGCCGGGCCCGGCCCGGCCGGCTCCGGCTCGGCGAAGTCGGGCCCGGTCGAGTCGGGCTCGGTGAGATCCGGGTCGGCGTAGCTCGGGTCGGTGGACTCCGGCTCGTCGACGGCCGGGTCGGTGTCGTCCGTGCCGGCCAGCGACGGGTGCACCGGCAGCGTGGCGGACAGCGCCAGCACCGAGCGCAGCAGCGGCAGCGCGACAAGCGCGTTCGCGCCCTCGCCGAGATCCATCCGCAGGTCGAGCAGCGGAGTGAGGCCCAGCACGTCGGCGGCGAGCCGCACGGCGGGGTGCCCGCCGTGGTCGGCCAGCAGGCACCAGTGCCGGGCCTGCCCGGCCAGGTCGCGGCTCACCATGCCGGCGGCCAACCCGACCGGCCCGTCGAGCAGCACCGGCACCCGGCGGGCGGTGGCGCCGAGCAGCACGCCGGTGGCCACCGCCACGTCGCCGCCGCCCAGCTCGGCCAGGATGTCCTTGGCGCCGCGCGACGAGCGTCGGGTGCGGTGCAGGGCGTCACGCACTGCCGCGCAGCGGATCATCCACGCCGCGTCGTCGATCTCGCCGGAGTCGGTGATCACCCGGCCCAGCACGGCGGGCGGCTCCGCGCCCGCGGTCGCCGCGAGCACCGCAGCGGCCGCCGCCTCGGTGCCGGCTCCGCACGCGCCGAGCACCAGCAGTTGTACGCCGGCGTCGGCGGCCTGCTCGGCCAACCGCCAGCCGTAGCGCAGCGCGGACTCCACCTGCTCCGGCGCGAGGGCCGGCTGGTCCTCGATCGGCGCGGAGGCCGGGGTGTCCACCACCTGGAGACTCGCGCCGCTCTCGGCGGCCAGCCGTGCCAACGCGCCCTGGCCGGCGCGGGCCTGTGCGGCGCGGCGCGCCGACTCA
>NZ_PYAK01000132.1 GCF_003264365.1 Micromonospora noduli | reverse complement strand
GCTGGCGGCGGCCTGGCTGGCGGCGGCCTGGCTGGCGGCGGCGTCGCTGCTCACGGCGGCGGGCCGTCGGCCGCCGCGTCGGGTCCGCAGCAGCAGGCCCGCGACCACGAGCGCCAGGTAGGTCGCGGCATCGAGAAGCAGCGGTACGCGGGTGCCGAACTGCCCCACCAGCAGGCCGGCCAGTACCGGGCCACCGAGCGCACCGAGCGAGACGGCGGTCTGGCTGATCGCGCTGGCTCGCGGCAGGTCGGCCGGGCGGACCATCGCCGGCAGCAGCGCGGCGAGGCAGGGTTGGGTCACCGCGAGCCCGCTGGCCAGCAGGGCGACGAGCCCTACCACCAGGACCGGTTGCTCGACGACGGCGAGGAGCGCGCAGATTGCGGCCTGCCCGAACCCGATGGTCACCAGCAGGGTACGGCTGTCCGTCCGGTCGGCGAGTCGGCCCGCGAGTGGGGCGAGTACCACCAGGGGCAGGGTCGCGGCCAGCAGCAGCCCGGACACGGCCAGCCCGCCGGCACCGGCCCCCTGTAGCGCCAGCGCCAGCGCGGTCGCGGCGAGGAAGTCGCCGCAGATCGTGGTGCCCCGAGCGGCGGCGGCGAGCCAGACGTCCGACCAGCGCGACTCGTCAGTTGTGAAGGACATACTTCGAAAATAGTCCTTCACAACTGATTCATGCAAGGCTGACTATGCCAGCGGCACCGTCCGGTACTGCACCGCGACCGTGCGCGCCCCCGGCGGTGGGTCACCCTGCCGCCGCCGCGGGTGATACGGCCGGAGCAGCGCCAGCACCGCCTCGTTCAACTCGGCCAACTCGTCGGCGGTGAGCAGCAACAGCGTGTCGGTGAACAGGGCCTTGTCGTACCACTCAGCCGGCTCGTCCCCGGCGCGCCGCAACCAGTCCCGGGTCCGCTCCATGGCCCGGACCGCATGCGCCTCCACCAGCGCCTGCTCGGCCGCACGCGCCTCGGGCCCGGCATCACGCCCCGCCTCGACCAGCACACTCACACTCGGCACACGCCACAACCGCTCGCGCGCGTCCCCCCGGCTCGGCGCCTGCTCGACCAGGCCGAACTTCGCCAACGCCCGCAGGTGGTAACTGGTTGCGCTCGGCGACAGCCCGACGATCTCGGCACACTCTGTGGCAGTCCCACCACTTTCGCGACTGTTCAGGTACTCCATGATCGCGATCCGGGCCGGATGGGCCATCGCCCGCATCACCTGGGGGTCGCTGATCGTCATCCGGCGCGAATCGGAGCGGGCCTCGGTCATAGGCCCATGATCCCGGGCAGTCCCCCAACCTGCCATCATCCCCGCGTCCCGCTCGGACCACCGCGCGTCGGCCACGCCTTTACCGACGGCAGCGAGCGGGCGAATTTGACGACGGGCACGGCTTGGCTGGGTGGCCTGAATGGCGAGCGTGGCTTGGCGTCACAGCAGCGCGGCGCGGCGGCGCGGCTTCACGGCGCGGCGCGGCTTCACGGCGCGGCGCGGCTTCACGGCGCGGCGCGGCTTCACGGCGCGGC
>NZ_PYAK01000131.1 GCF_003264365.1 Micromonospora noduli | reverse complement strand
TGATTTTGAATATAAAAAAAGCGCAATTATCTCTATAATTAAAAGTGCCTAAACAAATAACTAAAGGAGATAATGCGCCTGTGAACAATATTATACTAAATACCTTTGATTTGAAAGATAAAAATATTATTTTTGACGGTAAACTTGAGAAAATTGAGTATAAAGGGAGAAAGTGTTTCTTTTATTACGCAAAACTAATCTATACACCTGAGGTGTGCCCAAACTGCAATTGTAAAAACATTAATGGTAATTTAATCAAAAATGGGTCTAAGACTTCTAGAATCACTATGCCTAAAATCTCCGAATATCCAACTTATATCATGTTGCGTAAGCAACGTTTTAAATGTAAAACGTGCGAACGATACTTTACAGCTGAAACACCTGAAGTTGATAAATACTGTTTTATATCAAAAAAACACGATCAGCTGTACTTAATAAAGCAGTAGAAATTCGTTCTGAAAAATCTATAGCGAAATCCTGCTCTGTGTCGGCTACTACAGTTTCTCGTATCATTGATGAGGCCACTTATTCTCTTCATCAATCACCGTATTCTGCACTTCCTGAACATATCATGATGGATGAATTCAAAAGTGTTAAAAATGTTTCTGGAAAAATGAGTTTTATATACGCTGATGCACAAACGCATCATATTATTGATATTGTTGAAGACCGTAGAATAAGTGAGTTAAAGAAGTACTTTTATCGTTTTTCACTTAAAGCTAGAAAACGTGTAAAAACAGTTTCGATTGATATGCATGAAGGCTATATGACATTGATTAAAGAGATGTTTCCGAACGCTAAAATAGTCATCGATCGATTCCATATTGTTCAATTATTAAATCGTGCTTTAAATGGTATTCGAGTCGCTGTTATGAATGAATTAAGAACGACGAATCAACCTTTATATAATAAGTTTAAAAGATATGCGAAATTACTATTAAAACCTGGAGAAGATCTACAGGCATTTGAATATCATAAAGTAGCTTTATTTAAGAAATGGAAGACACAAAAGGGTATCGTCAAGTATTTATTAGATCAAGATGACTCGTTAAATGACGCCTACCAATATATCAATCAGCTACGATTCAAACTTAAACATAATGATTATGAAGGCTTTATTCACGAATTAAAACATATGCCATTATCCCAAACGCATTCAGTTGTCCAACGAGCAATTAAGACACTTAACAAACATGTATACTTTATAAAAAATACATTTGATTATTACAATTTATCAAATGGTCCTTTAGAAGGTATAAATAACAAAATAAAATTAATTAAACGTACATCTTTTGGTTATGGACGTTACAATCATTTGCGCAATCGAATATTATTATGTTCAAAACTTTACGCTCCAAAAAGTAAAAAGGAAGTTAAGCAATGTTTAGTTGCCTAACTTCCGATATTGAACGCATCAGTCCAATTTGACATAGAGCCGATTTTTTTTACATAAATCTTGCACTTAGCGATAACTATATTGAGATAACTACAAGTTGTTATAAAATCAATTGCTATTTAAGCATGATGATGAAGACGATTAAGTAAGAAAACATAGGTAATCTGAAATAATTCAAGCAAATTCATTTTGTTGGTATCATCATATTAAAATTTATTATTGAGTCGGCTTTTGATGA
>NZ_PYAK01000130.1 GCF_003264365.1 Micromonospora noduli | reverse complement strand
GGGGCGGTCGCCGACGCTCCGCTGCCGCCCGGAGACGCGACCACCACCGGACCCCGGCCCAGCGCGACGCCGGGCGCCAGCCGCACCGCGACGGCCGAACCGACCGGGTCCCCCGCCGACGCGACGACCAGCAGCGACCCCGCCCGCACCGGGGCACCGGGCGGCACGCCGACCGGTACGGCCAGCAGCCGACCGACGCCCAGCCGCACCCCGTCGAGCCGACCCAACCCGTACACGGCGGCACAGGCGTGCGGCAGCGGCTACCAGGTGATCGACTCGGCGACGCTGACCGGCGGGGACGGGCAGCGCAAGGGCCGGGTCTTCCTGCTGTACCACGGGGGCACCGGCACCAACTGCGTGGTGACCCTCAAGGACACCGCGGTCGGCACGAAGTCGGCGGCCTCGGCGTACCTGGAGGTGCAGGGGCGGGCGCGCAGCACCGACAGCGGGTCCTTCGACTACTACGCCGGGCCGGTGCGGGCCAGCGCCGCCGGGACATGCGTCAAGTGGGGCGGCTCCACCGGCGGGGTCAGTTACGGCAGCGGATTCGAGCACTGCGACTGAACGACGGGCCGGCAGGCACCGCGACCCTGGGCGGCCTTAAGGTACGGGCATGTCCGTAGACGGGTGGAACACGGTCCTGGTGCTCGGCGGTATCCGGTCCGGCAAGTCCGAGTTCGCCGAGTCCCTGGTCACCGACGCGCCGGTGGTCCGCTACGTCGCCACCGCGCCCGAGGGCGACCCGGAGGACACCGAGTGGGCGACCCGGCTGGCGGCACACCGCGCCCGACGACCGGGCAGCTGGACCACCGAGGAGACCACCGAGGACCCGCGCCGGCTGGCCGACGTGCTCGAGTCCGCCGAGCCCAACGAGATGCTGCTCGTCGACGACCTGGGCGGCTGGGTGACGGTGCTGCTCGACCCGGACCACCAGCCCGCCGACGACGTGGCGACCATCGCCGAGCTGGCCGAGGCGATCCGCGGGTGTGCCGCCCGAGTGGTGCTGGTGAGCCCCGAGGTGGGGCTGTCGCTGGTGCCGACCACCCCGCTGGGCCGGGCGTTCACCGACGCGTTGGGCGCGGCCAACCGCGCGGTCGCCGACGCCTGCGACGCGGTCGTACTGGTCGTCGCCGGTCAGCCGGTCTGGCTCAAGTCGGTCGCCACCGCGACCGAACCGTCCGCTCCCGTCACCGCGACCGAACCGTCCGCTCCCGTCACCGTGACCGCGCCGACGGCTGCCGCCACCGCACCGGTCGTGGCGAGCCTCGCCGACACCGAGCCGACCCCCGAGGTGCAGCTGCCCGACGTGCTGACCCCCACGCCGCCGGCCGCCCCGAGGGCGGAGCCGGGCAACCCGTGGGCCGCGCCGACCATGGCGCTGCCGATGGTGTCCACCGGGCTGGTCATCCAGCCCGGCATGGAGCTGCCGATGCCCGACGAGTACGCCGGCCCGCAGGCGGTCGACCGGCTGGCCACGCTGGACGTACCGGGCGCCGGGCTGGGCGTGCTGGACCGGGTGGTGGGCTTCGCCGCCGCCACCCAGGGCACCTCGACCCCCGCCGCCTGGGGCTCGGTGCGGGTGCTGCTGCTGCACGGCGACCACGCCGGCGGGGCGGCGGCCGGCACCGTCGCCGGTGAGTCGGCGCGCCGCGCCG
>NZ_PYAK01000128.1 GCF_003264365.1 Micromonospora noduli | reverse complement strand
CCGAGCGGGCCAGCCGGCCGGGCACCGCCCGGACCCGCCGGTCGGTGGGGCGCGGCTCGACCGCCCGGCGGGCCCGGGCGGCCTGGCCCGCCTGCCCGGTGCGGGAGAACGCGGTGAGCGCCGAGTGGTAGGTGCCGGCGGAGAACCGGCCGCCGGCACGCACGTACCCGTCCACGGTGATCGGGACGTCGGCGGGCAGCTGCTTGACTGTGAACCAGACGCCCAGGTCGTGCGGGACGGAGTCGAAGCCGCAGGCGTGCACCAGCCGTGCGCCGGTGCGTGTCGCCTCGGCGTGGTGGCGCACGTACATGAGGTCGACGAACTCCGGCTCGCCGGTGATGTCCAGGTAGTCGGTGCCGGCCCGGGCGCAGGCCGCGACCAGCGGCTCCCCGTGGTGGATGTACGGGCCGACAGTGCTGGCCACCACCCGGGCGCTCTCCGCCACCGCCCGCAGGGAGTCGGCGTCGGTCACGTCGGCGGTGAGCAGCGGCAGGTCGGCCAGGCTCGGGGCGATCGCGGCGAGCCGGTCCCGTACGGCGGCGAGGCGCTGCGGGTTGCGCCCGGCCAGCGCCCAGCGCAGCTCGGCCGGTGCGTGTCGGGCCAGGTACTCAGCGGTCAGGCCGCCGGTGAACCCGGTCGCCCCGAACAGCACCACGTCGTACGTTCGCTCGCCAGTCATCCTCAGAGTCTGCCATTCGTGGTCGCCGATCAGCGATCACGAGGAGGCGGTCACGGCGTGAAGACGGCCCGTACGCAGCCGTCGGCCCGGTCCCGGAACAGCGCGTACCCCTCGGGGCCCTGCGCCAACGGCAGCCGGTGGGTGGCCAGGTGTTCGGTCCGCAGCTCGTCACGGGCCATCCGGTCCAGCAGCATCGGCACGTCCCGCAGATCAGGTCGACCGGCGCCGCGCAGCGTGAGCCGCCGCTCGGTCAGCGCACCCAGCGGGAACGCGTCGACGAACCCGCCCGTGCCGCCGAGCGCCACCACCACGCCGCTCTTGCGACACGCGTGCACGGCCTCCCGCAGCGCGTCCGGTCGGTCGGCGTGCTGGCCACCGAACCGGTCGGCCCTCGACCGGGCCGGCGGCGTGCCGACCGCCACCACGCACACGTCCGGTCCGCGCCCACCGCTACGGTCGCGCAGTTCGGCCGCGACGTCGGTGCAGCGGTAGTCGAGCGGCTCGGCGTCGGAGTGCCGCTCGGCCATCCGCAACCGCTCCTCGTGCCGGTCCACTACCAGCACCCGCGCGGCGCCGCGCAGCACCGCCGCCCGGGCGGTCAACTGACCCACCGCCCCGGCGCCCCAGATCGCCACCACGTCGCCGGGGCGCACGGCACCCAACTCGGCGGCGAGCCACCCGGTCGGCGCCACATCCGCGGCGAACACCGCCCGGTCGTCGTCGACGGCGTCCGGGACCCGGAAGGCGCTCACGTCGGCGTACGGCACCCGCACGTACTCCGCGTGGCCACCCGCGAAACCGCCCGCCGCCCGGGGCCGGCCGAAACAGCCGGCGTCGGAGCGAACCCAGTCGGGGTCGGCGCTGGCCAGGTCGGCATTGGCGTTGTCGCAGCAGGAGTGCAGGCCCTTCCGGCAGTACCAGCAACCGCCGCAGGCCACGCTCGCGCCGACGACCACCCGGTCGCCGGCGCGGTGTCGGCGGACCCCGGGGCCGACCTCCACCACCTCGCCCAGGAACTCCGCGCCGAGCACGTCGCCGGGCCGCAGCAGCGGGTGCCGGCCGGCCAGCAGCGGCAGGTCACCTCCGCAGGTGGCGCTACGCCGCACCCGGACGATGACGTCACGCTCGTTGCGCAGCTCCGGGTCGGGGACCTCGCGTACGGCCAGCTCGTCGGCGGCCATCCAACACAGCGCTCTCACCCGTGGACCTCGGGGCGGTCCAGCGCGGACCGGTCCGCGCGGAGCACCTCACCGGCCTCCACCCGTTGCTTGATCTGGCGCAGGGTCCGGCGGACCAGCAGAGCCGGGTCGTCGCCGACCAGATGCGCGGCCAGCCCGGTGGGCGGGGTGACGCCGGCCAGCGGCCGGGCGGCCAGCTCGGTGCCCCGGTCACCGGGCGCCGGGCGCACCCGCACCTCGACCGCCCCGTCCAGGCGGCGCAGCGGCTCCGGCCAGCGGCCCTCCGGAAGCACCTGCTCCGGGGGCCGGTCGACGGTCACCACCTCCCAGCGGGCCGGCGCGGCAGCGTCGCCGTCCGCGCCGGGCCGGGCACCCCGACGGGGTACGCGCAGCAGCCGCGCCACCCC
>NZ_PYAK01000127.1 GCF_003264365.1 Micromonospora noduli | reverse complement strand
CACGCCGGCCAGGCCGCCGCCGTGTGCGTGCTGCTCGCCGGCCACCCGTCCCGACTGCCCGGCGAGACCGCGCCGCCGCTGGGCGGCACCACCGCGGTGCGGCTCAACCAGGGGTACGCGCACGTCGGCGACCCACCCGGCAACCCGTTCAGCGCCGACGGCAGCGGGCTCGCCGCACCCGTCCTGCTCGACGGCGACCCGCCGCCCGCCTCGGTACGCGCGCTCGCCGAGCACCTCGGCACCGCCACCCGTCGCGCCGACGCGTTGCCCTTCACCGACCTGCTGCCCGAACGGCGCTGGGCCGAGTCCGCAGGCAACGGCCTGCGTACGGTGATCGGCCGGGCCGGCGGCGGTGGCGCCTTCGGCACCGCGCTGACGCTCGCCTTCGACGATGCCACCCCGCACTGGCTGGTCGGCGGGCGCACCGGCGCCGGCAAGACCGTCTTCCTCCTCGACGTCCTCTACGGGTTGGCCGCCCGCTACCCGCCGGCCGAGTTGCAGCTGTACCTGCTCGACTTCAAGGAGGGCGTGAGCTTCACCGAGTTCGTGCCCACCGGCCGGGACCCGTCCTGGCTGCCGCACGCCCGCGCGGTCGGCATCGAGTCCGACCGCGAGTACGGTCTCGCCGTGCTGCGCGAGCTGCGCCGGGAGGCGCAACGCCGGGCCACCGCACTCAAGCGGCACGGCGTCACCAAGCTCGCCGACCTGCCCCGGGACAATCCGCTGCCGCGCATCGTGACGGTCATCGACGAGTTCCACGTGCTGCTCGCCGGCAACGACGCGCTGGCCCGCGAGTCGGTCGACCTGCTGGAGGAGCTGGCCCGCAAGGGCCGCTCGTACGGCATCCACCTGGTGCTCGCCAGCCAGAGCATGACCGGCATCGAAGCCCTCTACGGGCGGGCCGAGGCGATCTTCGGGCAGTTCGCGTTGCGGGTGGCGCTGCCCGGCGG
The DNA here is from genome assembly GCF_003264365.1 of Micromonospora noduli. GTDB lineage: Bacteria > Actinomycetota > Actinomycetes > Mycobacteriales > Micromonosporaceae > Micromonospora > Micromonospora noduli. Next base: position 1,348 of record NZ_PYAK01000127.1, on the reverse strand, counting down.
CGGTGGGGTGCTCGACCAGCTCAACGACGCCGCCTCGGCCCTGCCGGTCGGCTCCGCCGTGGTCAACACCGCCGCCGGCGCGGTCGGCGCCGACACCGTGCTGCGCTTCCCCGACGCGCACGCCGCCGCTGCCGACCTCGCCGCGTTGCGCCACGACCTGTGGCAGGCCCGCCCGCCGGGCTCGCGGGCCCCAGCGGTCTTCAAGGGGTACGAAGCCGCGCGGATCGAGGACGACAGCACGTTCGCCGGGTTGCGCCCCGGTGGTCGACGCCCGATGGCCCTGGTCGGCCGAACCGTCGACGTGCACGGCACCACCGCACTGTTCCTGATGGACACCACCCCCGGCCGGCACCTCGCCGTGGTGGGCACCGCACCGACCGGCGCGGACGTGCTGCGCGCCGCGACGCTCAGCCTGGCCCGCCAGCACACCCCCGGCGATGCCCGCTTTCAACTGGCCTGCCTGGTCACCGTCGCCGACCCGGTCGCCGACGACACCGAAGCGCTGTTGCGGGCCGCCGGCCACCCGGTGCACCGCCTCGACGTGGCCGGGCTGCGCGACCGGATCGCCGCGCTGGCCGCCGAACCCACCGGCCGCGAATACCTTGTGGTGTTCGGCATGGACGCCGCCGCGTCCGTCCTCGGGGCCACCGACCCCGGCACGTTCCGCTCCGGCCTGGACGACCTGCGTACCGTCCTGCGCCAGGGCCCCGGGCAGGGGGTGCACCTGCTCGGCTGGTGGCGGGGGCTGCGCCGGCTCGCCGACGACCTCGGCGGCACCCAGAACCGCGACGACGTCGCCTGCCTGGTCGCGCTCAACGTGCCCGGCGCCGAGCTGGCCCTGCACCTCGGAGCGCACGACCTGGCCTACACGCCCCGCCCCGACCGGGCGCTGCTGATCGACCGGCACGACCAGCGCACCCGGCTGATTGTCCCGTTCGTCGGCGACGGGCACGACCCCGACGGGGAGCGGTGACAGTGTCCTTCGAGGAGTACGCGGCGCTGGCCCGGCAACTCTCCGCGCAGCACCGCGCCAGGGAACAGCACGCCGCCGCCGAGTCCGCGCGCCGCCGCGACCTGCACGCCGCCGCCGACTACCTCCAGCAGCGGCTGACCGCCCAGGGCCAGCGCCTCGACCAGCTCGGCCGAGCCATCGGTGTCGACCAACCACCCCCTGCCCCCGCTCCGACGCCTCCTCCCACCGCACCCGGAACCGGGGACGGGGAACCCGCCGGCGCGCCGGGGCGGGCGGGGGTCGGGGCGTACCCCCAACTGCCTGCGGGGGAGGCGCGGCTGGCGCTGCCGACGGCGGTGAGCCCGGCGGGCGGCGGGGTGCCCGCGCAGCGCGCGG
>NZ_PYAK01000126.1 GCF_003264365.1 Micromonospora noduli | reverse complement strand
CGCGCCGGTGGTCATCCGGCGACGGCGTGGCCGCTGCGGCACTGCCGGCACCGGGTTGGCCCGGGCGGCCCGGAACGCGGCCACCGCGGCGTCCTCCCCGGCCAACTCGCCCGGGCGAGCGGGGCCGGCCGCCGCGGCGAGCAACGCGGCCACCGGCTCGGCCGGGGGCACGTTCGGGGCGCTCAGGTGCACCCCGGGTGAGTTCGCGTCCACTTCCGTGGGCATGACGGAGGGGCCCTGATCCAGCGTGGCGTCCGCCCGGGCAGAGGCCGAGTCGAGCAGCCGCTCGGTGTCGGCGCGGTCGGCCCGCCGGAACGAGTTCATCGGGAGTCCCCTCACGTCAGCCGTCCGCCGGTTCGACGTGCGATGCCCGCAGGGCGGGGCCGCTCCCCGCACGCGGCGGTGGCACCTCCTCGACCCCGACCGACGACTCGGCCGGGCTCTGCCGCTCCAGCAGGACCGCGAGCCGGCGTAGGCCACGGTGAGCGGCGGTCCGCACGGCACCGGCACGGCGGCCCAGCACCCGGCCGGCGGACCCCGCGTCCAGCCCGATCACGGCCCGCAGCAGGACCGCTTCGGCCTCCCGGGGCGGGAGGGTGGCGATCAGCGCGAGGGCGGTCTCGGTACCGATCGTCTCGCTGGCTCGCTCGGCGGTGTCCGCGTCGCTGGCGAGCTCGACGAGCGCCTGCACCGGGACCGGGAGCGAGGGGCGGCGGCGCAGCCGGCGCAGGTGGTCCATCGCGCGGTTACGGGCGATGGTGACCGCCCAGGCCCGAAACTCGCCCCCCGTGAAGCCGGGCAGGTCACGGGAGATCTGGAGCCAGGTCTCGGAGGCGACGTCTTCGGCGTCGCCTCCGACGAGCGCGGTCAGGTACCGCAGCAGCCCGGGCTGGAGGCTGCGGTAGAGAAAGCGGAACGCCTCCTCGTCCCCGGCCTGCGCGGCGGTCACCACCTCCGACAGGTCGGCGGTCATGCGCGCCCCACGCATCGTTCGGGGCGTGTCGGCCCGACCAACCGGGCTGGCGCACGCCACGCGGCACGAGTCGTCCGCCCGATCAGCACCAGCACCGCACCGCCCTCCACCGCTCTGATTGTGCCCGCGACCACGATTGTCCGGGGGGCGTGTCCGGCGGCCAACGCCAGGGTGGTCGATCGGCGCGCTGCCCGCCGAGGTGGCCGGGAGGGCCCGAGCCGGGCTAACGCTAAGAGGGCAGCCACGACCCGACAAGTCGGCCTCGTGTCACGGAAGAGTGACAATTATCAACCCTGCCCGACGGCGCGTCGTCGTAACGGTCAGTACGCAGCAGACGCCCACCACGCCTGTAGGCGGTTTCTTGCCCCCATCGTCGACCCGAGCGACGGAAATAGTCGCTTTTTGTGACACCACACATCCGCAGCGTCACGAAGGGCGAGCGTCCACACAGGTCAGGCCGGATCAGCCACTCTGAACCAGCCACCCGGCGGCCCTGCCACGGCGCGCCGCCCCGCGCCACTCTAGGTACGGTAATGCGGTGTTGTCATCGGAGGTCGTGCTCAGCGGTCGCTACCGCTTGGACGAACGTGTCGCCACGGGCGGCATGGGCGACGTTTGGCGTGCCTCCGACCTGATCCTCGGCCGACAGGTCGCGGTCAAGGTCCTCCTGCCGGCGCTGGTCTCCGATCCCGATTTCATCGCCCGGTTCCGCGCCGAGGCCCGGATCATGGCGGCGCTGCGGCACCCCGGCATCGTGCAGGTCTTCGACTGCGGTGCGGACGACCTCCCCGACGGCGGGCGGGCGGACTACCTCGTCATGGAGTTCGTCGCCGGCGAGCCGTTGTCCAAGCGGATCGAGGCGGCCGGGCGGCTCGACGTGGCCGAGACGATGTCGATCGTGGCCCAGGCGGCCGCAGCGCTCAACGCGGCGCATCGCGGCGGCATCGTGCACCGCGACGTCAAGCCCAGCAACCTGCTGGTGCAGGAGGACGGCACCGTCGTCCTGGTGGACTTCGGCGTGGCCCGCTCCACCGACATCACCAGCATCACCAGCACCAACGCGGTGCCGGGCACCGCCCTCTACATGGCTCCCGAGCAGGCCGCCGGTCGGCCGGTCAGCGGTGCCACCGACATCTACGCCCTGGGCGCGGTCACCTACTGCTGCCTGACCGGCAGCCCGCCGTTCACCGGTGACAATCCGCTCCAGGTCGCCGTGCGGCACCTGGACGACGAGCCGCCGGAGCTGCCGCACGACATTCCGGAGGCGGTCCGCGCTCTGGTGTCTCGGGCCCTGGCCAAGGATCCGCTTGAGCGGTTCACCAGCGGAGCGGCGATGGCCGAGGCCGCTCGGACGGCGGTCACCGGCGGCGAGCCGCCGACGGCGATGGCCGGGCCGGTCGCGCTGCGCGACGCTGGGCCGGGCACCCGCACGGACGTGCCGGTCGGCGCGGCGGTGGCGGACGGGC
>NZ_PYAK01000125.1 GCF_003264365.1 Micromonospora noduli | reverse complement strand
CGGCCCCGCCCGCCGGCGCTCCGGCCCCCGGCACCGTCCGCCCCGGCGCCGCGTCTCCCGGCGCGCCCGGCCCGGCGCCCCGGTCGGCGTGCTCCGGGGCGATCACCTTCTTCGAGGAGGCGGCCGGACCGGCGGCGACCAGTGGGCAGTTCCCGGTCGGGACCCGGCTGCGGGTGACCAACCTGGACAACAACCGGGCGACCACTGTGACGGTGACCGGCCCGTCGGGCAGCTGCGTGCTGCTCAACTCCGCCGCGATGGAGCAGATCCGTGAACCGGGCAAGAACCTGGTGCGTCGCAACACTGTCGAGGTGCTTCGCTGACTTCGGTGGAGGGGCCCGTGCACCGGGCCCCTCCGCCGCTCAGCCTGCTCCGCCGAAGGCGGCGTCGAGGAGGTCGGCACCCCGACCGAGGTGCCCGTCGGAGATCACCAGCGGGGGCAGGAAGCGCAGCACGTTGCCGTACGTGCCGCAGGTCAGGGTGAGCAGGCCGGCGGCGTGACAGGCCGCCGAGATCGCCGCCGTGGCGACCGGGTCGGGGGTGAGGGTGCCCGGCAGCACCAGCTCCACGGCGAGCATCGCCCCCCGGCCGCGTACCTCGGCGACCCGGGGATCCCGCTCGGCGATGGCCCGTAGCCGGGGGACCAGCACCGACTCGATCCGTCGGGCCGCAGCGGCCAGGTCCAGCTCGTGCATGGTCTCGATGGTGGCCAGCGCGGCGGCGCAGGCGATCGGGTTGCCGCCGTAGGTGCCGCCGAGCCCACCGACGTGCACCGCGTCCATCAGCTCGGCCCGACCGGTCACCGCGGCCAACGGCAGGCCACCGGCGATGCCCTTGGCCAGCGTCACCAGGTCGGGTTCGACGCCCTCGTGCTGACAGGCGAACCAGTCACCGGTACGGCAGAAACCGGTCTGGATCTCGTCGGCGACGAAGACCACCCCGGCCGCCGTCGCCCAGGCCCGCAGCGCGGGCAGGAAACCCGGCGCGGGTACGACGAAGCCACCCTCGCCCTGGATCGGCTCGATGAGCAGCGCGGCGACGTTCTCCGCGCCGACCTGCTTCTCGATCATCTCGACGGCCCGGGCCGCCGCCTCCGCGCCGGAGAGCCCGCCATCACGCAGCGGGTACGACATCGGCACCCGGTAGATCTCCCCGGCGAACGGCCCGAACCGGTGCTTGTACGGCATGTTCTTCGCGGTCAACGCCATGGTCAGGTTGGTCCGGCCGTGGTACGCGTGGTCGAACACCACTACCGCCGGCCGCCCGGTGGCGTGCCGGGCGACCTTGACGGCGTTCTCCACCGCCTCCGCGCCGGAGTTGAACAACGCCGAGCGTTTCGCGAACCCGCCGGGCGTCAACGCGTTGAGCTGCTCGCACACCGCCACGTACGACTCGTAGGGCGCGACCATGAAGCAGGTGTGGGTGAACCGCTCCACCTGGGCCCGGACCGCCTCGACCACCCTGGGGGCCGAGTTGCCCACGCTGGTCACGGCGATGCCGGCGGCGAAGTCGATCCACTCCCGGCCGTCCACGTCGGTGATCGTCCCGCCCGACGCGTGGTCCACGTAGGACGGGATCACACTGCCGACACCACGAGCCACCGCATCGCCGCGCCGCTTGTGCAGCTCCTCGCTCGACGGCATGGCTCAGCTCCCCAGGTTGTGCATGACGTGCTTGATCCGGGTGTAGTCCTCCAGGCTGTAGACCGAGAGGTCCTTGCCGTGCCCGGAGTGCTTGAAGCCACCGTGCGGCATCTCGGAGACGAACGGGATGTGCGTGTTGACCCAGACGCAGCCGAAGTCCAGTCGACGGGTCATCCGCATGGCCCGGCCGTGGTCGCGCGTCCAGACCGACGCGGACAGGCCGTAGTCGACGCCGTTGGCCCAGCGCACCGCCTCGTCCTCGTCGGAGAAGCGCTGCACGGTGATGACCGGCCCGAACACCTCGTCCTGGATGATCTCGTCGGCCTGACGCAGCCCGGAGACCACCGTCGGGGCGTAGAAGTAGCCGCGTTCGCCCTGCCGGGACCCACCGGTCTGGATCGCCGCGTGGTCCGGCAGGCGGTCCACGAAACCGCTGACCCGGGTGAGCTGGTTGGCGTTGTTCAGCGGACCGTAGAGCACGTCGGCGTCGTCCGGCGCGCCGGTCTTCGTGTTGCGGGCCTGCTCGGCGAGTGCCGCCACGAAGTCGTCGTGGATGCCGGGGCCGGCCAGCACCCGGGTGGCAGCCGTGCAGTCCTGCCCGGCGTTGAAGTAGCCGCCCAGCGCGATGGCCTCGGCGGCCGCCGCCACGTCCGCGTCGTCGAAGATCACCACCGGGGCCTTGCCGCCCAACTCCAGGTGGGTGCGCTTCAGGTCGGGGGCCGCCGCGGCGGCTACCTCCATGCCCGCGCGGGTCGAGCCGGTGATCGACACCAGCTGCGGGGTCGGGTGCGACACGAGAGTACGACCGGTGTCCCGGTCGCCGCAGACCACGTTGAACACCCCCGGTGGGAAGAACTCGGCGGCGATCTCGGCGAGCAGCAGCGTCGACACCGGTGTGGTGTCCGACGGCTTGAGCACCACAGTGTTGCCGGCGGCGAGCGCGGGGGCGATCTTCCAGACCGCCATCATCAGCGGGTAGTTCCAGGGCGTGACCTGCGCGCAGACGCCGATCGGCTCACGCCGCACATAGGAGGTGTGCCCGGCCAGGTACTCCCCGGCGGACCGCCCCTCCAACATCCGTGCGGCACCGGCGAAGAACCGGAACTGGTCCACCGCCGGAGGAAGCTCCTCCTCGGCGGTGAGCTGGCGGGGCTTGCCGGTGTTGCGGACCTCGGCGTCGACCAGCTCGGCGGCGCGCGCCTCCACGGCGTCGGCGAGCTTGAGCAGTGCCCGCTGCCGCTCGGCGGGGGTGACCTCCCGCCAGCTCTCGAACGCGGTGGCGGCGGCGCTCATCGCCGCGTCCACGTCGGCGGCGGCGGAGACCGGGGCCTGGGCGAAGACCTCACCCGTGCAGGGGTCGACCAGGTCGGCGTAACCGCCATCGGACGGGTCGACGTAGGAGCCGTTGACGAAGTTGCGCAGCTGCTGCTGGTCACTCATGAGGGATCACTCCGAGGGGGCCGGGGGCGCGGTTCTGCGGCGGTTATCGCAATCTCTCTGCCATCTTCGCTACTGAATTCGCGGCAGACAAGGGTTATCGCGACTGTTTCCGTCGACTGGTCGCTCGGCTACGCTGCTCGGCGTGGAGCCCGCAGCCTTCTTCGTCGCCTCCCGCCCCGCCACCGGCGAGGGTGAGTTGACCGTCCACCACCCGTACGACGGTCGCCCGGTGGGGCGTACCACAGTCGCCACGCCCGCCCAGGTCGACGCCGCCGTCGCCGCGGCGGCCGGGGTGGCCGCGCAGGCCGCGGCCCTGCCCGCGCACGCCCGC
>NZ_PYAK01000124.1 GCF_003264365.1 Micromonospora noduli | reverse complement strand
TGCCAGGCATGGCCTGGCCCCACATACCGCTGGTCCTTTTGGGACCGGGTTTTGGTGTGGGGCGGATCGGGTTGTGGGTTGGTCGTTTGTTGAGAATTGCACAGTGGACGCGAGCATCTTTGTGGTCAAGTTGTCAAGGGCGAACGGTGAATGCCTTGGCACCAGGAGCCGATGAAGGACGTGGGAGGCCGCGATAGGCCTGGGGGAGCTGTCAACCAAGCTGTGATCCCAGGGTGTCCGAATGGGGAAACCTGGCACCAGTCATGTGGTGTCACCCACACCTGAACACATAGGGTGTGTGGAGGGAACGCGGGGAAGTGAAACATCTCAGTACCCGTAGGAAGAGAAAACAATTTAGTGATTCCGTGAGTAGTGGCGAGCGAAAGCGGATCGAGGCTAAACCGGCTGCGTGTGATACCTGTCAGGGGTTGCGTGGTCGGGGTTGTGGGACCCTGCTGAACAAGCTGACACTTGTTCGAGAAGTTACAAAGTCAGTGGCTAGTCGAACAGTCTGGAATGGCTGACCGTAGACGGTGAGAGTCCGGTAGGTGAAAGTTGCTGACCTTCTGTGGGTGTTCCCGAGTAGCGGCGGACCCCTGAAATCTGCCGTGAATCTGCCAGGACCACCTGGTAAGCCTAAATACTTCCTGGTGACCGATAGCGGACAAGTACCGTGAGGGAATGGTGAAAAGTACCCCGGGAGGGGAGTGAAATAGTACCTGAAACCGTTCGCCTACAATCCGTCGGAGCCTTGCGGGGTGACGGCGTGCCTTTTGAAGAATGAGCCTGCGAGTTAGTGGCATGTGGCGAGGTTAACCCGTGTGGGGGAGCCGTAGCGAAAGCGAGTCTGAATAGGGCGATTCAGTCGCGTGTCCTAGACCCGAAGCGGAGTGATCTAGCCATGGGCAGGCTGAAGCGCGGGTAAGACCGCGTGGAGGGCCGAACCCACCAATGTTGAAAAATTGGGGGATGACCTGTGGTTAGGGGTGAAAGGCCAATCAAACTCCGTGATAGCTGGTTCTCCCCGAAATGCATTTAGGTGCAGCGTCGCGTGTTTCTTGCCGGAGGTAGAGCACTGGATGGTCTAGGGGGCCCACAAGCTTACCGAAATCAGCCAAACTCCGAATGCCGGTAAGTGAGAGCGCGGCAGTGAGACTGCGGGGGATAAGCTTCGTAGTCGAGAGGGAAACAGCCCAGATCACCAGCTAAGGCCCCTAAGCGTGTGCTAAGTGGAAAAGGATGTGGGGTCGCATAGACAACCAGGAGGTTGGCTTAGAAGCAGCCACCCTTTAAAGAGTGCGTAATAGCTCACTGGTCAAGTGGTTCCGCGCCGACAATGTAGCGGGGCTCAAGCACACCGCCGAAGCTGTGGCATTCACATTTTATCCTCGCTTGGACTTGATTCCTTGTGCAGGTGTGTGGATGGGTAGGGGAGCGTCGTGCCGCGAGTGAAGCAGCGGGGTGACCCAGTTGTGGACGCGGCACGAGTGAGAATGCAGGCATGAGTAGCGAAAGAAGGGTGAGAAACCCTTCCGCCGGATGACCAAGGGTTCCAGGGCCAGGCTAATCCGCCCTGGGTGAGTCGGGACCTAAGGCGAGGCCGAGAGGCGTAGTCGATGGACAACGGGTTGATATTCCCGTACCCGCGAAAGAGCGTCCCTGATGAACCTCGTTGTGCTAACCACCCGAACTGCCTGATGTCTTCGGACGGATGGTGGGGAGCGTGGGAACCTGATGGGTAGTAGTCAAGCGATGGGGTGACGCAGGAAGGTAGCTGAGCCCGGCCGGTGGTTGTGCCGGGGTAAGCGTGTAGGCCGTGTTGTAGGCAAATCCGCAACACATGAAGGCTGAGACGTGATGCCGAGCCGATTCAGGTGAAGTCAGTGATCCTATGCTGCCGAGAAAAGCCTCTAGCGAGTTCTTAGCGGCCCGTACCCCAAACCGACACAGGTGGTCAGGTAGAGAATACCGAGGCGATCGGGCGAACTGTGGTTAAGGAACTCGGCAAATTGCCCCCGTAACTTAGGGAGAAGGGGGGCCGGAGACGTGAAGCCCCGCGCGGGTGGAGCGTTGTATGGCCGCAGAGAGCAGGGGGAAGCGACTGTTTACTAAAAACACAGGTCCATGCGAAGAAGTAATTCGATGTATATGGACTGACGCCTGCCCGGTGCTGGAACGTTAAGGGGACCTGTTAGCTCTTCGGGGCGAAGCGGAGAACTTAAGCGCCAGTAAACGGCGGTGGTAACTATAACCATCCTAAGGTAGCGAAATTCCTTGTCGGGTAAGTTCCGACCTGCACGAATGGCGTAACGACTTCCCCACTGTCTCAACCACAGGCCCGGCGAAATTGCAGTACGAGTAAAGATGCTCGTTACGCGCGGCAGGACGGAAAGACCCCGGGACCTTTACTATAGCTTGACATTGGTACTCGAATTAGCTTGTGTAGGATAGGTGGGAGCCGGTGAAGTCCATACGCCAGTATGGGTGGAGGCAATCTTGAAATACCACTCTGGTTGATTTGGGTATCTAACTTCGGACCGTTATCCGGTTCAGGGACAGTGTCTGGTGGGTAGTTTAACTGGGGCGGTTGCCTCCTAAAAGGTAACGGAGGCGCCCAAAGGTTCCCTCAGCCTGGTTGGCAATCAGGTGTTGAGTGCAAGTACACAAGGGAGCTTGACTGTGAGACTGACAGGTCGAGCAGGGACGAAAGTCGGGACTAGTGATCCGGCACTTGCGAGTGGAAGCGGTGTCGCTCAACGGATAAAAGGTACCCCGGGGATAACAGGCTGATCTTCCCCAAGAGTCCATATCGACGGGATGGTTTGGCACCTCGATGTCGGCTCGTCGCATCCTGGGGCTGTAGCAGGTCCCAAGGGTTGGGCTGTTCGCCCATTAAAGCGGTACGCGAGCTGGGTTTAGAACGTCGTGAGACAGTTCGGTCCCTATCCGCCGTGCGCGTAGGATACTTGAGAAGGGCTGTCCCTAGTACGAGAGGACCGGGACGGACGAACCTCTGGTGTGCCAGTTGTCCTGCCAAGGGCACGGCTGGTTAGCTACGTTCGGAAGGGATAACCGCTGAAAGCATCTAAGCGGGAAGCCTGCTTCAAGATGAGGTATCCCACCCACTTTGTGGGGTAAGGCCCCCAGCTAGACGACTGGGTTGATAGGCCGGAAATGTAAGCCCGGTAACGGGTTCAGTTGACCGGTACTAATAGGCCGAGGACTTGACTACTAAGCTGCTACGCGTCCACTGTGCAACTCTGAACAAGCGAACACCCGTGTTTGTGTGCCGGGGTTGTTTGATATGTTCATAGAGTTACGGCGGTCATGGCGGAGGGGAAACGCCCGGTTACATTCCGAACCCGGAAGCTAAGCCCTCCAGCGCCGATGGTACTGCACTCGTGAGGGTGTGGGAGAGTAGGACGCCGCCGGACAATCTTCCAG
>NZ_PYAK01000123.1 GCF_003264365.1 Micromonospora noduli | reverse complement strand
GCGGGGCCGGGGCCGGGGACCTAGGCGGCGGGCTGGGCCGGGGCGGCAGGTCGATCCGGGCGGTCGCCAGACCAGGGCGTGGCGCGGGCCGGGCCAGGCCGGGGCGCGGGGCTGCGGGCGGCCAGGGACCGGAGGCGGACGGCGCGTCAGGGCCGGTGCACAAGAGGGTGTACGTAAAGGAGCCGGACCCGTGCGGGTCCGGCTCCTTCGCGTACACCTGAGGGGTCAGCGGCCCCGCGACTGGCGGAAGGCGCCTGGCGGCCGCATGTTCTTCGGGATCGCGCCCTTGGGCATCTGTGGCCGGGCGGTGAGCGCCTTGAGTCGCTTGTCCAGCGAGTTGACGTCCTTGCCGGAGAGGGCGCGGGGCAGGCGCAGCAGCGTCGTCCGCAGCTTGCGGATCGGCAGCTCGCCCTCCTCCTGCCCGATCACGTAGTCGTGCAGGGGGGCGGAGCCGATCACCTTGGAAAGCCGCCGCTTCTCCTGGCCGAGCAGGCCGCGCACCCGCTGCGGGTTGCCCTCGGCCAGCAGGATCACGCCCGGGCGGCCGATCACCAGGTGGACCATGTCCATCTGGGTGGTCGAGCTGACCGCCGGGGTCACCCGCCAGTCGCCGCGCATGTTCTCCATGATCTGCGCCGCCGCGCCGGGTTGCCCCTCGGCGGCGTTCATCATCGCCTTGTTGGACCGCAGGTTGAGCACGATCAGCACCGCGAGCAGGACGAACAGGATGCCGATCGGCAGCCAGATCCAGCTCCAGAGGATGACCGCGACCACGGTGAGGGCGAGCGGGATGAGCACCGCGGCGGCGACCAGCGGCGCGAACCACCGGTCCTGCTTGGCGGTGAACTGGAACACCATCCCGATCTGCTTCAGCCGCTGGCCGAACGAGACCTTCTCCTGGGGCTTTGCCATGCCGCAGAGTCTAGTGGTCGCCGCCGGCCCGGTTGATCCGCGTCCGGGTGCCGGGGCAGCTGAGTACCTTACGTCGCCGTACGCGCCTGGAGCGGCTGGGTAAGGAGGCTGTGGGCGGGGAAGATGAGGCGCCATGCCCATGCCCGGGTGGGGCCTTCGCGCGGAGAGTCGTCAGCAGAAGACGACGACCCCACGAAGGAGCCCGACATGTTCGGCAACGACGCAGATTTCCTGCTCACCCTGCACCGTACCCACGCCGCCGAGCTGCGCGCCGACGCGGCCGCGGACCGGCTCGCCCGGTCGCTGTCCCGTCCGGTCAGCCGCGGGTGGTTGGGCCGGCGCAGGCAGGCCGGTCGCACCGGCGACGCCCGCCGGTGACCGCGCCCAGCGCGACCGCCATGTCCAGCGCGACCGCCATGTCCAGCGCGACCGCCATGTCCAGCGCGACCGCCATGTCCAGCGCGACCGCCATGTCCAGCGCGACCGCCGCGTCTCCCGCACCCGGCGGACTGGCCGGTCGACCCGATCCGACCCCGTCGCCCGGCCGCCGGCCGATCGGCGGGGCCGGCGGGGTGGGCCGCCATGGCATGCTCGAACACGTGACCGTACGCGCCGCCAGCTCCGTCCTCGTCGGGCGCCACCGCGAGACCGTGGCGCTGCGAGACGCCCTGTCCCGGGCACGGGCCGGGGAGCCGACCACAGTGCTGGTCGGCGGCGAGGCGGGTGTGGGTAAGACCCGGCTGCTGGAGGAGTTCGCCCGCTGGGCCACCGACGGCGCGGCACGGGTGCTCGTCGGCCAGTGCCTGGAGCTGGGCGAGGCGGGTCTGCCGTTCGCGCCGTTCGCCGCCGCGTTGCGGGCGGTGCTCCGCGCCGACGGCCCCGAGGTCTTCGCCGGCTACGAGGCGGAGTTCGCCCCGCTCCTGCCGGAGCTGGGCCGCGCCTCTGCGGCGCTGACCACCCCGCGCGCCGTCCCGCTCAGCGACGCCCCGCGCGGCTACCTGTTCGACCTGGTCGCCGAGCTGTTCCAGCGGCTGGCCGATGCTCGCCCGCTGGTCCTGATCATCGAGGACCTGCACTGGGCCGACCGTTCCACCCGCGACCTGATCGGCTTCCTCGTCCGGGCGGCGAGGCCGGGCCGGCTGTTGCTGGTCTGCACCTACCGCACCGACGAGTTGCAGCGCGGGCACCCGCTGCGTCCGTTCCTCGCCGAGCTGGATCGGGCCCGGGGTGTGGAGCGGGTCGAGCTGGCTCGCCTGGACCGCGAAGGCACCGCCGCGATCCTCGCCGACCTGCTCGGCGCCGAGCCGCTCGCCCGCGCCGTCGACGATGTCCACGACCGCACCCAGGGCAACCCCTTCTTCATCGAGGAGTTGGCCGTCGCCGGTGACCCGATCGGCTGCGCGGCGCTCCCCGAGACGCTGCGTGACCTGCTGCTGGCCCGGGTGGACCGGCTCCCCGAGCCGGCCCAGCGGGTGTTGCGGATCGCGGCGGCCGGCGGCACCCGCTTCGCCCATGACCTGCTCGCCGAGGTCGCCGGGCTGCCCGAAACCGAGCTGGAGGACGCGTTACGCGCCGCCGTCGCCGCCCAGTTGGTGGTGGCCGACCGGGACGGTGACTACGAGTTCCGACACGCGCTGGTCCGCGAGGCCGTACACGACGAGTTGTTGCCCGGTGAGCACGCCCGGCTGCACGCCCGCTTCGCCGCCGCCATCGAGGCCCAGCCGCATCTGGTCGCCGCCGGCCGCGCCCCGGCCGAGATCGCCCACCACTGGCACGCCGCGCACGACCACCCGCGCGCCCTCGTCGCCGCACGAGCCGCCGCGTGCGCCGCCGCCGACCGGTACGCGTACGCCGAGCAGCGCCGACTGCTGGAGCGGGCGCTGGAGTTGTGGGAGCTGGTGCCGGACGCCGCCGACCTGCTCGGAATGGACCACCTGGCGTTGCTGGAGCAGACCCTGGACGCCGCGGTCACCGCCGGCGACTTCAGTCGGGCCATCACCCTGACCCGGGCCGGGCTGGCCGAGGTGGACGTCGACGCCGCGCCGCTGCGCGCCGCCCGCCTGCTGGACCAGCGCGGTCGACTGATGGCCCTGCTCGGCAAGAGCGACGGCAGCCGCGAGCTGGATGAGGCGTACCGGCTGGCGGCCGGTGGCCCGCCCGGCGCGGAGCGGGTCCGGCTGCTCGCCGACATCGCCACCCACCTGGTCAAGATCGACCCGCAGAAGGCGGCCCGGGTGGCAGCCGAGGCCGCCACCGACGCCGAGGAGCTCGGAGAACACGTGGCCCTGCTGTCCACGCGGATCGCGCTGCTCTGCCACGGCGAGCGGGACCTGACCGGCGGGCTGGCCGAGCTGGGCCAGGCGGCCGCCGCTGCCCGTGCGGCGGGGGACGCGCCGACCCTGGTGCTCGCCATGGTGTTCGAGTCGGACATGCTCTGCGAGTTGGGCCGCTACGCCGAGTCCGCGCAGGCCGCCGAGGCCGGTGTGGCCGAGGCGCGACGGGTGGGGATCAGCCGCTCCACCGGGGCGTACCTGCTCTCCAACCGGGCCGAGGCGCTCATCGCGCTGGGCCGGTGGGACGAGGCCGAGGCGGTCTGTGCGGAGGCCGCCCGGATCGACCTGTCCGGTGTCACCGGTCTGCACTGGCTCCAGTTGGGTGCCGGGCTGCGGCTGGCCCGCGCCCATCCGGGCGCCGACGAGCTGGTCGATCGGGCGCTCACCTTCCTCAACCGGCCGTACCTGTGGCCGAACCACCGCCTGCCCCTGCACGAGCTGGCGATCGAGGCGGCGCTGGCCGCGGACGACAAGGTCGAGGCGGTACGGGCGGCCCGCGTCGCGGTGGCCGACGAGAGCCTGCCGCTGCTGCCCCGGGAGGGTTGGCCGGTGCTCAGCGCCGCCGCGCGTACCGCGGCCCGGGTGGGTGACCGGGAGTTGGCGGTCGCGGTGGCGGCGCTCGCCACCGACCTGCCGGCGCGGCACCCGGCCGCCCGTGCGCACGCCGCCCAGGT
>NZ_PYAK01000122.1 GCF_003264365.1 Micromonospora noduli | reverse complement strand
GGCCGACGACACGCCGGACAGCGCGACGGGCGCGGCGCGGGCCGGCCCGGACGCGGCGCGGCCGGGGCCGGGTGGCGGCGCGTCTTCTGGGCCACACCCGCCGCGGCAGACCCGTGGCCGATAGTCTCGCGGCATGTCGGAGCACTCAGCGAACCCCTCATCGACGGTCGCCGCAACTGGCCGTCCCCTGGCGGTCAAGGCCGTCATCCCGGCCGCCGGACTGGCCACCCGGTTCCTGCCGGCCACCAAGGCGGTGCCCAAGGAACTGCTGCCAGTGGTGGATCGGCCGGTGTTGCAGTACATCGTCGAGGAGGCCACGCAGGCCGGCATCGGTGACGTGTTGCTGATCACCGGTCGGGGTAAGACGTCGATGGTGGACCACTTCGACCGTCGCCCGGACCTGGAGACCAGGTTGGAGGAGAAGGGCGACTCCGAGCGGTTGGCCGCCGTACGTCGGCCGAGCGAGCTGGCCGAGATCTACACAGTGCGGCAGCCCGAGCAGCTCGGGCTCGGCCACGCCATCGGGTACGCCGAGTCGCACGTCGGCGACCAGCCCTTCGCGGTGCTGCTCGGCGACGAGTTCGTCAAGCCGTCGGAGCCGCTGCTGCCGGCGATGCTGGAGTTGCAGGCCCGCACCGGCGGTGTGGTGCTCGCCTTCTTCGAGGTCGACCCGGCCGAGACCAAGCGGTACGGGATCGCCTCCGTCGAGCCGGCCGAGTCGGAGCTGACCGACATCGGCGAGGTCGTCAGGGTGACCGGGATGGTGGAGAAGCCGCAGCCCGAGGACGCCCCGAGCAACCTCGCGGTGCTCGGCCGCTACGTGTTGCCGGGCAGGATCTTCGACGCGATCCGGCGGACCAAGCCGGGCAGCGGTGGCGAGATCCAGCTGACCGACGCGATGGAGCTGCTGCGTACCGAGGGCGTCCCGGTGCACGCGATCGTCTACCGGGGCACCCGCTACGACACCGGCATGCCGCTGGGGTACCTCCAGACGGTGGTGCAGATCGCCGCCGAGCGCGACGACCTCGGTGCCGAGTTCCGGTCCTGGCTGGCCGACTTCGTCAAGGCCGACGCGGCAGGCGGATCTGGTACATGACCGCGACGGCCGACGCCGAGGCGGCCGCGAACGAGTTGACGCCGCTCGCCGACTACCTGGGCAGCGTGCTGCGCAGGTTGCGCGCGCTGCCGCCACTCGACCTCGACCTCACCCAGGCGCACGGCAACGTCCTCGCCGAGGACGTCGTCGCGCCGCACGCCTTCCCGGCCTTCGACCAGGCGGCAGTGGACGGCTACGCCGCGCGCTGGGAGGACATTTCCGGAGGGGGTCGGGGGCCGAGCTACGTCCCGGCCCCCTCCGGCACGCCCGGTGGTCGCACCATTCGGCTCAACGTGGTCGGCGATCTCGGCGCCGCGAGCTGGCGGCCGGTCCGGCTCACCCCCGGCTCGTGCTTCTCGGTGGCCGCCGGGGCTCCGCTGCCGGTCGCCGCTGACGTCGTGGTCCCGGTGGAGTGGACCGACCAGGGCATGGCCGCGGTGGAGATCTTCCGCACCCCCAAACGGGGGTACGGGGTACGTCGAGCGGGTGAGGAGCTGCCCGCCGGCACCCTGCTGGCGCGGGCCGGCACCTACGTGTCCCCGGCCCTGGTCGCCGTCTTCGCGGCGACCGGCATCGGGCACGTCGTGGTCCGGCCCAGTCCACGGGTGGTCATCGTGGCCACCGGTGACGAACTCGTCGACGTGGGCCGGGGCAGTCAGCCCGGTCAAGTGGTGGACGCGAACTCGCACGCGCTGACCGCCGCGGCGGCCGAGGTGGGCGCGCTGGCGTACCGGGTGGGAATCTGCGACGACGACCCGGAGGGGCTGCGCGGGCTGTTGGAGGACCAGACGCTGCGCGCCGACCTGATCATCACGACCGGGGGCACCGGCACCGGCCCCGGAGACATGGTGCGTCGGATCCTCTCCCGCCGTGAGGGCGGTCGCGCCGGGCCGGTCACCTTCACCGACGTGGCGCTCTATCCCGGCACCGCGCTCGGGTTCGGCACGGTCGGCGCCGAGGAGGTGCCGGTGGTCTGCCTGCCCGGCGACCCGGGCGCTGCGTTGATCGGCTTCGAGGTCCTGGCCCGCCCCGCCATCCAACTGCTCGCCGGCGCCGAGCCGGTGTTCCGACCCAGTGTGCGGGCACACCTGCTGGAGACCGTGTCGTCGCCGACGGGGCTGCGCGAGTTCCGGCCGGCGCACGTCGCCGAGCGACGCGGCGGCGGGTACACGGTCCAGCCGCTCAGCGGGGGGCCGTTCACCCTCTCCGGGTTGGCCGAGGCCAACGGGCTGCTGGTGCTCGGCGAGCGGGTCACCACGGCCGCGGCCGGCTCCACAGTGGACGTCCTGCTGCTGGACCGCCGCCGGTGACGCGTTCCGGCCGGTCCGCTCGCGGCCCGCGTCGGGTGATCGTCGAATCTGTGCGGTGAACGTGGTGGGGCTACTTGCGCGCGACACGGTCCCGCGCGGGAGACTGTGCGGGTGAGTCTCTTCGGACCCGCGCGGGCACCGGGCTGGCCGGTGGAGCTGGCAGACGGCCCAGTGCTGCTGCGGCCCTACCGGCGCTCCGACGCGGCGGCGTGGTCGGAGGTGCGACGGGCCAACCGGGCCTGGCTGGCACCCTGGGAGTCGTCACTGCCCGGCGGTTGGGACGAGATGAACTCGCCGGCCGCGTTCCGCTGGGTGCACCGTGACCAGCGGCGTTCGGCCCGCGAGGGTGAGGGCATGCCGTTCGCGGTCTGCCTGCGTGAGGCCGACCGGGACCGGCTGGTCGGGCACATCAACGTGGGCAGCATCGTGCGGCGGGCGCTCTGCTCCGGCTACGTCGGCTACTGGGTGGACGCGCGGGTCGCCGGCCAGGGTGTGATCCCGACGGCGCTGGCGCTCGCCGTGGACCACGCGTTCGGGCCGGGCGGGCTGCACCGGGTGGAGGTGAACATCCGTCCGGAGAACCGGCCGTCCCGCCGGGTGGTGGAGAAGCTGGGCTTCCGCGAGGAGGCGTACCACGTGCGCTACATGCACATCGACGGCGCGTGGCGGGACCACATCGGGTACGCGATGACGAGTGAGGAGATCGCCGCCGAGGGTGGCCTGCTGGCCCGCTGGCACCGGGTTCGCGCCAACGCGCGGTAGGAGGATTTCCCGACATCCGCCCACTCGTCCCACGGACGGGATCGGCGCGGCGCGGTGGCATCACGGTCGGTGCGCCGTAACCTCAAGTAACTGCAAGCTGCGGCAAGCGCTCCCCGGCCGGACGATCCACGCGCCCAGGCGTGATCGATGGAAGATCCTGCGGTCGGATGGCGGTTGCTTCGAATTCGGTGACGGGAGGGGTGAGGGTGCCGACCTCGGTGCTCCTCGCCGTCCTCGCCGCCGCCGGCCTGCTCGCCCTGGCCCCGGCGTTGGTTCGCCGGTACGACGCCACCGAGCGGCTGGTGGCGGAGCGGGCGCAGTCGACGGCGCGGGTGCTCCAGCGCCGCCGACGGCGCCGCACTGTGCCCGGACGGCGACCCGTCCATCCTCCGCGCTCACTGGTCGTCACCCTCAGTGAAGATGCGACTACTGGCGCGTTGAGCGCGCCGGTCTCCGCGCCACCGGCCGTCCGCCGCTCCGGTCGACTGCGCGCCGTGCCCGCCGCACCGAAGCGGTCCCGTCGCCGCCCGCCGCCGCGCCGACAGCACACCCCCGCCGTGTACCGGCGTCGCCGGGTGCTCGCCGCCCTACTGCTGCTCAACGTCGTCGAGCTGATCGGCGTGCTGTTCGTCAGCCCCGGCTTCTGGGTCGGCTTCGGGGTCACCTTCCTGCTCCTGGCCCTGTACGTCGTGCACCTGCGGGGCCAGGCCCTCGCCGGGCGTCGCCGCCGCCGCGCCCGAGCCCGGGAGGCCGCCTGGTTGGCCGCCCGGCAGGCCGAGGATGTGCCCGATCTCGTGGGTCATGATCCGCAGCACGCTGTACTGGGCGGCCTGCTGGGTGTCG
>NZ_PYAK01000121.1 GCF_003264365.1 Micromonospora noduli | reverse complement strand
CCGGTCGGGGTCGCGGCGCCGGTCGGGGTCGCGCTGCCGGTCGGGGCGGCGCTACCGGACGGGGCCGGCGTGGCGGCGGGCGGCGCCTCGGCCACCCCGCTGCCGGAGGCGGCCTTGAGCACCTTGCGGAAGCGCAGCTCAGCCGCTTCGCCCACGTCGTCGAGGTTCCGGTTCTCACCGGGCAGGGAGATGACGATGTTGCGGTTGCCCTCGGTGACCACCTCGGCCTCGGCCACGCCGAACGCGTTGACCCGGCTCTCGATGATCTCGCGGGCCTCCTCGAGGTTCTCCGCCGTCGGGGGCTTGCCGTCGACGCTGTTGGTCGCCTCCAGCGTCACCCGCGTGCCGCCGATGAGGTCCAGGCCGAGCTTGGGCTCGAGCCGGTCCTTCCAGCTGCCGCTGGCGCCGGCGAAGAACACCAAAAGATAGAGGACCACGAAGATGAACCCGAGCACGGCGAGCTGCCGCCCGGGGCGCATCTGTCCCTGAGGTGGTGCCACGGCTGTCCTGTCTCCCTGTACGGTCGCGCCGCTGTCACAGCGGCGGCGGTGTCGGGCCGGGGGTCCCGCCCGACGGGTCTGCCTTGAGCCGACGGAGTGCCGACACGAGGACCGGGCACCCCGGCGCGGAACGCCGACGGTCACGGGAACGTGCCGACGCCCGGCGTCGACCCAACTATCCAGTTTTCACGTCTCGCCCGCTGCCCCGTTCGGGCGCGACGACCCGGAGTCCGGCCGACCGGCCGTACGCCGGACTCGCCGCTCCCCGGGGGGTCACTCCTTGACGGTGTCCGCGTCCTCGGTGACCGGCTCGCTCGGCAGTTCCGCGCGAGTGACCACCCGCGCGATGGCCGGGCGGGCGTAGCGGGTCTGCACGCCGGGGGCGACCTCGATCAGGACGGTGTCGTCCTCGATGCCGGTGACCGTGCCGTAGAGCCCACCGATGGTCACGACCTCGTCGCCGGGGCCGAGGTTGGACTGCATCGCCTCCGCCTCTTTGCGGCGCTTCTGCTGGGGCCGGATCATCATGAAGTACATGACGCCAAAGAGCAGGGCGATCATCAGGATCGGCGTGAAACTGCCGGCCCCGCCACCCGGTGCTGCCAAATGCACGGTTACTGACCTTCCCATTGGCCACCTCCCCGGCACCGTGGGTGCCGGAGCGGAGGCGGATTCTCACGTCCTGTACAGACCGCGGCGAAGTCTAAACCCTGCACCTGAGAACGCCGAATGCGGCACAGATCACGTTCACATCACGGCTGATCGACATCCAAGGAGAACAAGTCGGGCACAGGCGGACTATCCATACCAAATGTACCATTCGGCGGTGTGCGCCCCAGATGCCGCCAGGCGGCCTCGGTCGCCACCCGCCCCCTGGGCGTACGGGCCAAGAGTCCAGCCCGCACCAGGAACGGCTCGCAGACCTCCTCGACCGTGTCCGGCTGCTCCCCCACCGCCACAGCGAGGGTGGACAACCCGACCGGGCCGCCCCGGAACGAGTCGACCAACGCGGTCAACACCGCACGGTCCAGCCGGTCCAGGCCGAGCGCGTCCACGTCGTACACGATCAGGGCCGCACGGGCGGTGTCGAGATCGACCACCCCGTCCGCCCGGACCTCGGCGTAGTCGCGGACCCGGCGCAGCAGCCGATTGGCGATCCGCGGCGTGCCCCGGGACCGACCGGCGATCTCGGTCGCGCCCTCCGGCGTGATCGGCACCCCCAGGATCCGCGCCGAACGGTGCAGCAACGTCTCCAGATCCGCAGGGGCGTAGAAGTCGAGGTGCGCGACGAAGCCGAACCGGTCCCGCATCGGCCCGGTCAACAGGCCCGAGCGGGTCGTCGCGCCAACCAGGGTGAACGGCTCGACGTCCAGCGGGATCGCCGTCGCCCCCGGCCCCTTGCCCACCACCACGTCGACCCGGAAGTCCTCCATCGCGCTGTAGAGCAGCTCCTCGGCCGGCCGCGCGATCCGATGGATCTCGTCGATGAAGAGCACGTCGCCCTCGGCGAGGCTGGTCAGGATCGCCGCCAGATCACCGGAACGCTCGATCGCCGGGCCGCTGGTCACCCGGATGCCCGCGCCCAGCTCGGCGGCGACGATGTTGGCCAGGCTCGTCTTACCCAACCCGGGTGGGCCGGAAAGCAGGATGTGATCCGGCGGCGACCCCCGCCGCATGGCGCCCTGCAACAACAGGTCGAGCTGGTCGCGTACCCGGTCCTGGGCGATGAACTCGGCCAGCCGCCTCGGCCGTACCGTGGCCTCCGCGTCCCGATCGGCGTCACTGACATACGCCGAGACGAGCCCCTCGGTCTCGCTCATCGTGCCCTCTTCATTCGCGACTGCGGGGCTCGCAAACCCGGCTCACTCCTCGCGCTCATCGTGCCGCCGCCCGTTGCGGCCGGGCGGTCATCGGGTACGACCGAGCAGTCGGATTGCCTGCTTGAGCAGGACCGGCACCGGCGGGGTCTCACCCTCGATCGACTCCGCCACCGCGGCCACCGCCTGATCGGCCTGCCCGGCCGTCCAGCCCAGCCCCACCAGCGCCTGGCGGACCTGGTCGGGCCAGCTGCCGCGGGTCACCCCGGCCACCCCGTCGGCGCCGATCGGCACCGGGCCGATCCGGTCACGTAGCTCCAGCACCAGACGTTCCGCGCCCTTCTTGCCGATCCCGGGTACGCGGGTCAGGGCGGCCGTGTCGGCGTTGGCGATCGCCTTGCGAACCGCGTCCGGGGTGTGCACCGCCAGCACCGCCTGGGCCAGCCGCGGGCCGACCCCACTGGCGGTTTGGAGCAGCTCGAACAGCGACTTGGCGTCGTCGTCGGCGAAGCCGTAGAGGGTCAGCGAGTCTTCCCGCACGATCAAGCTGGTGGCGAGCCGGGCGACCTGGCCGACCCGCAGCTCCGCGAGGGTCCCCGGGGCGCAGTGCACGGCGAGCCCGACCCCGCCGACCTCGATCACGGCCTGGTCCGGACCCGTCGCGGTCACCGTGCCGCGCACGCTGGCGATCATCGTGCTCCTCCTCGTCGTGCCCGGTCGGCCGCGGCGGCCAGCTTGGAGCGGGTCCCGCCGCGCCACACGTGGCAGATGGCCAGGGCCAGCGCGTCGGCGGCGTCCGCCGGCTTCGGCGGCTCGGCCAGCCGCAACAGCCGGGTCACCATGGCGGTCATCTGCGCCTTGTCGGCCTGACCGGACCCGGTCACGGCGGCCTTCACCTCGCTCGGGGTGTACGTCTGCACCGGCAGCCCGGCCCGCGCCCCGGCCAGCACGGCGATGCCGCTGGCCTGCGCGGTGCCCATCACGGTACGAACGTTGTGCTGGCTGAACACCCGCTCGACAGCAACGCTCTCCGGTTGATGCTCGGCGACCAGCTTGTTCAGCGACCGGTCCAGGTGCAACAGGCGCAGCGCCAGGTCGTCGGCCGGGTCGGTGTAGACCACGTAGTAGGCGACCAGGGTGCAGGGCCGGCCGGGCACACCCTCGACCACGCCCACCCCACACCGGGTCAACCCCGGGTCCACACCGAGCACGCGCACGCCGCCCCCTCCCCAGCCGTCAGCAGTACGTGTGTTCGACACCCTAACCGGCGCCCTTCCCACCAGCCCCACGGGACACGCCCTCCGCATCCCGCACCTCGCCCCTCGCCGTGGCCCAGGCCCCACACCCCGGGCCCATCCCCCGGTCCCCGCACCCACCCCTCGCGCCCCGACCCTCGCGCCGTGCGGCCTCACGCCCATGCCTCACGCCCTGCAGCCGCGACCTCGCGCCTGCGGCCGCACGTTCTGCGACCCCCACGGCCCACGCCCACGCCCCACGCCCCACGGCACAGGCCACAGGCCACAGGCCACAGGCCACAGGCCAAGATCTGCGCAACTTCCCTGATGTTGCTGCCTCCGGCTGAGGAGAGACAGCAACATCCCTGATATTGCGCGGATCTTGACGACGAACACTGTGCCGATTGACCGGGAGCGGCTTTCGGGACGCCCTCGACCGTCAAGGTCACGCTCGATCCAGGATGTAGTGGCCACGACGAGCCGGGATGCCACTAAGTCCAGGATGTTGCGCGATCTTGCGCTGCGAGGCGGCGCGACGGTGCGGCGCGCGGGGCGGCGGGTGGGTGTTCTCGGTGACCCACCCGATGCGGTGGATCTTCCT
>NZ_PYAK01000120.1 GCF_003264365.1 Micromonospora noduli | reverse complement strand
CGGACCGCGGCGCGGGGCGCCGCCGTCGGCGGCGCTGGTCCGCCCTCGGGCCGGGCCGGGACTCATCCGGCCGTGGGTGCCGAGCCGCCGGGCACGGCGGTGCCACCGAGAGCCGCGCCGTCGCCGCCGGACGTTGTCCCGCCCGGCACCGGATCACCGATCGCCGGGGTGGTGGCCACCGGGTCGACGTTCGCGGTCGGTGCCGAGCCGGCCGTACGCTCACCCAGGGCGGCCAGCAGCTCGTCGCCCATCAGCGAGATCGGCGGGGCGCCCATGGTGACCACCACGTCCCCGGAGCGGGCACGACGGGCCACCTCGATCGGGGCCTGCTCCCACGACTCCACGAAGACCTTTCGGTCGGCGGGCAGGTCCACCGCCGCGATCAGCGCCGCCGAGCCCTCGCCGGGCTGACGCAACTCACCCGGCCCGAAGACCTCCAGGAGCACCACCTCGTCGGCGATGGCCAGCGCCTCGGCGATCTCCGCCTGGTTGTCGCGGGTGCGGTACAGCCGGTACGGCTGGAAGACGACGATCAGTCGGCCGTCCCCGGCGACCTCGCGCAACGTCTGCATGGCGAGGGTCATCGAGGTCGGGTGGTAGGCGTACTCGTCGTAGACCAGCACGCCGTCCACGACACCCTTGCGCTCGAAGCGCCGTCGCACCCCGGGGAAGACCGCCAGCGCGGCCTCCGCCGCCTCCAGCGGCAGTTCCAGCAGGTACGCGGCCAGCACCGCGGCGGCGCTGTTCAACCCCATGTGCCGCCCCGGCACCGGCAGACGGAACTCGCCCAGCGACCGGCCGTCGATCGCGGCCAGGTAGCGCACCCCACGCGCGGAGGAGACCATCTCGGTCAACCGCAGGTCGGCGTCGGCGGCCTCGCCGTAGGTGAAGACCCGCCGTCCCTCGGACCGCAGGCTCTCGGCCAACCGCCGACCGCCCGGGTCGTCGGCGCAGGTGATGATGAATCCGTCCGGGTCGGTGAGGCGGGCGAACTCCACGAACGCCGCCTCCAGCGTCGCGTAGTCGCCGTAGGTGTTCAGGTGGTCCGCCTCGACATTCGTGATGATCGAGACGTACGGACGGTAGATGAGGAACGAGCGGTCGCTCTCGTCCGCCTCGACCACGAAGTGCTCGCCGGTGCCGTGGTGGGCGCCCGAACCGACCTCGGAGATCTCACCGCCGATCACGAAGGACGGGTCCACTCCGGCCTGCTGGAGCACCATCGTCACCATCGAGGTGGTGGTGGTCTTGCCGTGCGTGCCGGCGACGGCCACCGCCCGACGGCCGGTCATCGCCGCGGCGAGCGCCTCGGAGCGGTGCAGCACCCGTAGGCCGCGCCGACGCGCCTCGACCAACTCCAGGTGGTCCTGCGGAATGGCCGACGAGTAGACGACGGTGTCCACGCCGTCGAGGTTGGTCACCTCGTGGCTGAGGTGGATGGTGCCGCCGAGCGCCCGCAGGCCGGCCAGCGAAGGCCACTCCCGCAGGTCGCTGCCGGAGACCCGGATGCCACGGGTGAGCAGCAGCCGGGCCACGCCGAGCATGCCCACCCCACCCACTCCGATCAGGTGGACGGCGCCCAGGTCCTCGGCGGTGAGCGTGCCGGCCGGGGTGAACTGCGCGGTCATCGGGCCACCGCCGCCAGGACGAAGGAACGCAACGCCTCGTCGCCGTCGCGCCGGCCGTACGACCCGGCGGCGGCACCCATGTTGTAGAGCCGCTGCGGGTCGCGGATGAGGGGGATGACTGTGCGCTCCAGCCAGTCCGGGGTGAGCTCCGCGTCGTCGACCAGCAGCCCACCGCCGGCCTCCACCACGGGCAGCGCGTTGCGCCGCTGCTCCTGGTTGCTGTGCGGGTACGGCACGTAGATCGTGGGCAGCCCGATCGCGGCCACCTCGGCGACGGTCATCGCCCCACCCCGGGCCAGCATCAGGTCGGCGGCGGCGTAGCCCAGCTCCATCTCGGACAGGTACGGCAGCGTCACGTACGGCACCGGCAGGTCGGTGGGGATCGGCACCGGCTCGTTGCGGGCGCCCATCACGTGCAGCACCTGCACGCCGTTACGGGCCAGCTCCTTGGCCGCCCCGGAGACCGCCAGGTTGATCGAGCGGGCGCCGGACGAGCCGCCGGACACGAAGAGCACCGGCAGGTCCGGGCGGAGCCCGAAGTGGGCGCGGGCGGCGTTGCGCAGCGCGTACCGGTCCAGGCCGGCGATGCTGCGGCGCAGCGGCACACCGACGACTGTGGCGTCCCGCAGCGACTCGGCCTGGCTCGGCTGGTTCGGGAAGCCGACGGCCACGTTCTTGGTGAACTTCATGCCCAGCTTGTTGGCCACGCCCGGTGGCACGTTCACCTCGTGGATCACCATGGGCAGCTCACGACGCCACGCGGCCAGGTAGGCCGGCACCGAGACGTACCCGCCGAAGCCGACGACCACCTCGGCGCGCACCTCGTCGATCACCTTGCCCGCAGCGCGCGCCGCGGTCCACATCCGGCCCGGGGTGCGGACCAGGTTCATGTTGACCGATCGGGGCAGCTGGTACGCCGGGATCTGCCGCAGGTCGTAGCCCTGCGGTGGAATCAGGTCGTTCTCCATGCCCCGGGGTGTGCCGAGGCAGGTGATCCGGACGCCCGGGTCGTGTCGGCGCAGGCAGTCGGCGAAGGCGAGCAGCGGGTAGACGTGCCCCCCGGTGCCACCTCCCGCGAGCACCACCGAACGCAGCGGACCCATCAGCGTCTCCTCTCGCTCGCCGTACCCCCGCGGCTGCGGTCCTGTCGGACCCCGCGCGGTGCGGCCTGATCGTCATGGCGCCGCTCGCGGGACCGGGGCACGGACCCTCGGCCAGCGGGCGGCGTCGCCGGTCGGCGACGCCGGCCGGGAAGCGGCGGCAACGGGGCCCAGAGTAGTCGGACCCACCGGGCCGGCGGACGGGCATGCAGTGCTCTGGCCGCATCGGGTTCGGCGCGGGCGAAGGACGCCAGCATGCCGATGCCGGCCAACGTCACCACCAGGGCACTTCCGCCGTCGGAGATGAACGGCAACGGCAGACCGGTGATCGGCAGCAGCCCCACCACCCCACCGATGTTGATCACGGCCTGGCTGACCAGCCAGGTGGTCACGGCGGTGGCGGCGAGCCGGCGGAACGGGTCGTCGACCCGCCGGGCGATCCGGAAACCGGTGTACGCGAGGACCGCGAAGAGGCTGAGCACCACAACGCACCCGATCACGCCCAGCTCCTCGGCGATGATCGCGAAGATGAAGTCGTTGTGCGCCTCGGGCAGCCAGTCCCACTTCAGGCTGCCCTTGCCCAGCCCGACACCGAACCAGCCACCGTGCTCGATGGCCAGCCGCCCCTGGTAGAACTGGAGGCAGTCGTTGAGTTTGCAGGTCTCCGGGTCCGGCGGATTGAAGAACATGTCCAGCCGGGCGAGGCGATAGTTGTCAGCGCCGCGCTCGCCGGAGCCGGCGCCCAACGAGGCCACCGCCACGAGCAGACCGATCCCGATCAGACCGGCAGTGGCCAGGGCGCCGAAGACCCGCATCCGCACCCCGGCGGCCCAGAGCAGGCCCACGACCAGGGCCAGCAGACAGAGCATCGTGCCGGTGTCGTTGTAACCGACCAGGACGAAGAGCAGGCCGACCACCGGGAAGAGCGGGGTGGCCAGTTCGCGCCACCAACCGAGCGCGGCGCCCTTGCGGGCGACAAGGTGCGCACCCCAGAGCACCATCGCGAACTTGGCCAGCTCGGAGGGTTGTAACTGGATCCCGCCGACGAACAGCCAGTTCAGTCGCGCCTCGACCGGCCCGAAACTGGCCGACAGCTGATTGGTCAGCCGGGCGTAGGCGACCAGCAGGTTGAGCACCACCAGGAGGCCGATCGAGGTGAACAGCAGCGGCCGGCCCAGCGACCGGTAGGTGCTGGCGGGCAGGCGCTGGCAGACCCAGAACGCGCCGATGCCGATCACCGCGAAGATGGCCTGCTTGGTCACCGAGGCCGAGGCGTTGCCGTCCTCGGCGTAGTCCTTCACGCTGGTCGCCGAGAAGACCATGGTCAGCCCGATCAGCAGCAGCAGGCCGGCGCAGGACAGCAGCAGGTAGTAGGAGGTCAGCGGCCGGTCCAGCAGGCCGCGCAGCGCGGCGAGCCCGCCGGCCGCGTCGAGACCGCGCAGCGGCACGGGCGCCGCCGGTTCCGCCGCACGCGCGG
>NZ_PYAK01000119.1 GCF_003264365.1 Micromonospora noduli | reverse complement strand
GGGCCTCGCGGGCCTGCTCGCGGGCGCGCGCCGCGTCGGCCGCCGCGGTCTCGGCGTCGTCGCGGGCCTCGTCGCGTTCGGTCTGCGCCGCCGCGATCTCGGTGGCGGCCTCCGCGCGGACCTGCGCGAGCTGCCGCTGCACACCCACCGGGGACAACTCGGCGTGCAGGGACTCGGTCAACGTCTCGACGATCTGGTCGAGTCGGTCCACCGCCTCCCAGGTGCGGGCCACCTGCCCGGGCAGACCGGGGGCGTTGCGGTGCCGCATCCGGCTGTTGCGGGAGGCGCGCTGGCAGGCGCCGTCGTTGTCGCGGCAGTAGCGAAACGGTCGACCCGCGCCGACACGTTGCGGCACCGGCGCTCCACAGTGGGCGCACGGGCGGGTCTCGGTGGTGCTGGGCTGGGCGTCCATCGAGGGCGAAGTCTAGTGCCGGCCGATCAGCTCGCCGCCCGGGCCGTCGCGTCCAGGGTGTAGCGGCGTTGCAGCAGCAACGCCGCGAGCATCGCCACCGCCGGCAGCAACCCGAAGCCGTAGCGGACCGCCGCGAGCGCGGCGTCCGGCTGCACCGGCGACTCACCGGCGGTCGAGGCCACGAAACCACCAACGGTCAGGCACAGCGCGTACGCGTACGGGCCCAGGGCCGCGCCGGTGGCCTCGGTGGCCGTCCACACCCCGGTGTAGGTGCCGGCCCCGGTGCTGCCGGCGTTGCTGGCGGCGCGGATCACGTCGGGCAGCATCGAGAACGGCAGCAACTGCATGCCGGCGAACGCCACCCCGAGCACCGCCACCGCGGCGACCAGCACCGGCAGGCCGGCCGGTCGACCCACCGCCAACACCAGGGAGCCGATCGCGAACGCGCCCTGCGCCCCGAGCAGCGCCCGCTGCTTGCCGACGCGTCGGGCCACCACCAGCCAGGCAGGGGTGACCAGCAGCGCCGGCGCCACGAACGCGGCCACCAGCACCGTGGTCAGGCCGGGGGCGCGCAGCTCGTACTCGGCGTAGTAGGGCACCCCGGCGAGCACCAGGTGGGTGGTGGTGGACATCGCCAGGTACGCGGCCACCAGCCACCGGAACTGCCTGTCGCGCAGCGCCGTGCGCAACGCCCGCCACCCGCCGTGCCCGGCCCCGGTGCTGGCCGGCGCGGACCCGCGCAACCGGGCGATGCCGGCGACACCGACCAGCATGGCCACCAGCATCCCGACGGCCAGGACCACGCCCATCCGCTGGTAGCCGCCCCGCGTCGCGGCGTCGCCGCCGGTGAGCAGCGGGGCCAGCAGCCCGGAGACCAGGATGCCCAGGGTCAGCACCACCATCCGGAACGCCATCAGCCGGGTGCGTTCGTGGTAGCCGATGCGCAGGTCGGCCGGGGTGGACAGGTAGGGGACCTGGTAGGCGGCGAAGAGCAGGTTGCCGGCGATGAAGAACACCGCCACCCACGCCGCGGCCGGCGCGCCGGTCAGGCCGCCGGGCACCGCGAAGAGCGCGGCGAACGCGACCGGCAGGGCGCAACCGAGCAGCAGCAGGCGACGACGGTCGCCGCGTCGGGTCTGCTCGACGTCGGCGCGGTGCCCCACCCAGGGGTGCAGCAGCACGTCGGCGATCTTCGGCAGCAGCAGCGCCAGGCCGGCCAGCCACGGCCCGACGGCCAGCACGTCAGTGAGGAAGTAGAGCAGCAGCAGGCCGGGAACGGTCACCCAGACACCCATGCCGAGCGAGCCGGCCGCGAAGCCCGCCAGGGGCCCGCGCGGCAGCGCCGCGTCGGTGGCGGCCGCGGGCCGCCGGTCCAGCCCGGTCATCGCCGCATCCTCTCCGCAATCCAACGGTTGCTGGATTCTAGGGGCAGAATGGCGGCCATGACCATGCCCCGCCGCCGCCCGGGTCGGCCCCGCCGCGACGAGACCCGGCCGACCCGCGAGGTGGTGCTCACCGCGGCGACCGCGCTCTTCGCCGAGCGGGGCTTCGACGCCGTCGGGCTGCGGGAGGTCGCCGCCGCCGCCGGGGTCGACGTCGCCACTGTCGCGCACCACACGGGTACGAAGGCAGCGCTCTACGACGCGTGCTTCGCCCGGGTGTTCGCCGCCGAGCGGGAGGTGCTGACCGAGGCCGCCGAGCAGGCGCGCGCCGCTCTCGACGCCGGTCCGGACGCGGCACGACGGGCCCTGCACGAGCTGGTCGACGTCTTCGTCGACTTCCTGGAGGACCGCCCCGAGACCACCGCACTGTGGCTGCGCCGCTGGCTGGAACCGCAGCGGCACGCCGAGCTCGACCAGCGCTACGCCGACCCGTTGTACCGGCTGGTCGCGGAGCTGCTCACCGCCGCCGCGGCGACCGGCGCGCTCGCCGAGCCGACCCCGCACATCACCGTGCGGAGTCTGGTGTGGGCGACGCACGGGCACGTGGTGGCGCTGGCCGCGGGCGCGCCCGGCGCCCGGGAGCGGCGCGAGTTCCGGGCGTTCGTGCACCGCCTGCTCGACGGGCTGTACGGATCACCGACCCCTTGACGGGCCGCCGCCGCGCGACGATTATCCATCGGACGTTGGATTAATGGGGGCGGCAATGGGCGTACCACAGCGGGTGGCGGTGATCGGGGCCGGCGCCGCCGGGCTCGCCGCGGTCAAGGCACTACGCGACGCCGACGTGCCGACGGTGGGCTTCGAGGCCGCCGAGCAGGTCGGTGGCCTCTGGGTGTACGGCGCACCCGACTCGCCCGCGTACCGCACGCTGCACCTCAACACCAGCCGTGGTCGAACCCAGTTCGCCGACCACCCGATGCCGACCGACTGGCCCGACTACCCCGACCACCGTCGTGTCGCCGGCTACCTCGGCGACTACGCCACGCGCTTCGGTCTGGCCGACACCATCCGGCTGCGCCACACCGTGGAGCGGGTCACCCAGCATCCCAACGGCACCTGGACGGTGGCCGCCAGCGGCCCGAACGGGCCGGTCGAGGTCACCGTCGACGCCGTGGTCGTCGCCAACGGGCACAACCGGGTGCCCCGGCTGCCCGACCCCGGCTACCCCGGCACCTGCACCGCCGAGCAGATCCACAGCCACGACTACCGGGGTCCGGAGCAGTTGGCCGGCCGGCGGGTCCTGGTCGTCGGCGGCGGCAACTCCGCGATGGACATCGCCGTCGACGCGTCGTACGCCGCCACCCGTACCCTGCTGTCGCTGCGCCGGGGCGTCTGGGTGGTGCCGAAGTACCTGCTGGGGCGCCCCTCGGACACCCTCAACGGTGCGTTGGCCCGTCGGCTGCCGTGGCGTCTGCGCCAACGCATCAGCCAGACGATGCTGAGCGCCACCGTCGGCAACCCGGCCCGCTACGGGCTGCCCGCACCGACGCACGGCTTCCTGCAGGACCACCCGACGCTCTCCGACGGGTTGCTGTCGCGGCTGACCCACGGTGACGTCGAGGCCCGACCCGGTGTCGCCGCCCTCGACGGCGACCGGGTGGAGTTCACCGACGGCCGCAGCGACAGCGTCGACCTGATCATCTGGTGCACCGGCTACCGGGTGGACGTCCCGTTCCTCGACGCGGCGCTGCTCGCCGGAGGCGCCGACACCCTGCCGTTGTACCGGCACGTGTTCCACCCCGACGCCCCCGGGCTGAGCTTCGTCGGGTTGATGCAGTCCACCGGCTCCGCGTTCCCCCTGGTCGAGGCGCAGGCCAAGCTGATCGCGGCGCACCTCGCCGGCCGGTACACGCTGCCGGACCCGGAGCGACAGCGCGCCGCGTGCCGGGCCGAACTGCGGGCCGCGACCGCCCGCTGGGGTCAGCGCCGCCCGGCGATGCGGGTGGACTTCGACGTCTACCTGGCCGAACTGGCCCGGGAGTTGACCGCCGGGACCCGCCGCGCCCGCTCCGGCACGGCGCCCTCGGTCGGGGCACCCCGGTGAGCGGCCGAACCCTTACCGGTCGGCGGGTGCTGGTCACCGGGGCGAGCGGGACCTTCGGCCGCCACCTCGGCGCCGCGCTGAGCGCGGCCGGCGCCCGGGTGGTGGGGCTCGACCTGCACGCCCGTCCCGACGACGACGTGCCGGTGCTGGGCTGTGACCTGACCGACCCGGACGCCGTACCGGCGGCGGTGCGGGCCGCCGTCGACCGGCTCGGCGGACTCGACCTGCTGATCAACAACGCCGGGGTCGGTGGTCCCGCGCCGGCCGAGTTGCCGCCCGACGAGGTGGTCCGTCGGC
Source organism: Micromonospora noduli (assembly GCF_003264365.1). Classification (GTDB taxonomy): domain Bacteria; phylum Actinomycetota; class Actinomycetes; order Mycobacteriales; family Micromonosporaceae; genus Micromonospora; species Micromonospora noduli. The sequence goes on along the minus strand of NZ_PYAK01000119.1, from coordinate 539 downwards.
AACTGGAGGTCAACCTGCTCGCCGCCTGGCGCACCACCGCCGCCGCGCTGCCCCCGCTGCTCACCGCGCGCGGACGGGTGATTTTCGTGGCCAGCCGGATGGCGGTGCTGCCGCTGCCGCTCGCCGCCGCGTACGGGGTGAGCAAACGGGCCCTGGTCGCCTACGCTGACGCGCTGCGCCACGAGGTGGGCACCCACGTCGGAGTGAGCGTCGTCTACCCGAGCATGGTCGCCTCACCGATCCACGACAGCACCGCCGAGGCCGGGCTGTCCCTGCAAGGGGTGTCGCGCCCCGAGCCCGTCGAAGGGGTGGTCGCGGCGATCCTGCGGACCGCCACCGCCCGGCGGGCGCCCCGGGACGTGGCGACCACCACGCGCGGCCGGCTGGAGATGGCCGTCGGCCGGCACGCGCCCGCGCTGGCCGACCGGCTGGTACGCCGTACCCTCGCCGCCCGGCTCGCCGCCGGTGACCTGGACGCCGCGCCGCTGGCCGCCGGGATGCTCGGCCGCCACCGGGGGCGCTGACCGCCCGGGTCAGGG
>NZ_PYAK01000118.1 GCF_003264365.1 Micromonospora noduli | reverse complement strand
CGCCTCCGCCACGCCGGCCCCGGATCCGGCGGCCGCCGGGCGTACCGCGCGCCGCGTCGCGGTGGTCGCTCTCGCGCTGCTGGTCGCCGTCGTGGCCGGCGTCGCCACCGCGCTGACCGTCGCCGACGACAAGCCCCGCGACCCCACCGGCTGGTCCACCCCGTCGCCGAACCGTCCGCCCAACGGCGGGCCGATCGGCCCCGGCCCGCCACCGAGGGGGCGGAACGTCGCCCCGCCCCCGTTCGCCTGTGTCCGCCCGGACGTCGTCGGATCGCCCGTGCAGGCCGGTACGCCGAACCCGGGCGAGGAATTCCGGCCGCCGCCCGGCTGGCTCTGGCACGCCGACACCGCCGGCTTCCGGGTCTCCGTACCGGCGACGTGGCTGACCTCCCGCGACGGCACGGTGACGTGCTTCCAGGACCCAGCGACCAGCCGGGCCTTCAGCGTCGCCGACGGCGGCGCCGCCGATCCCCTGGAGCTTCTACGGACCGCCCGCGAGACGGCGGCCGCGGCAGGCGCCCTGCCGGGGTACGACGAGATCCGGCTCGCCGCGGGCGACGGCGGAGCCGAGTGGGAACTCCGTTGGCAGACGCCGCACGGCCCGTGGCTGCACGCCCGGCAGGAGGTCCTCGGTGCCGACCGCTGGACGCTGGGTTGGATCACCCGGGACGAGGACTGGGCCGGGGCCGCAGCCGACTGGGAACGGGTGCGAAAGAGTTTCCGACCACCCCGCTGACCTGCACCGTATGGCCATGATCCGGACCACCGTCCGTCGTGGATCGAGGCCGCTCAGTGGATGAGAAAGCCGGCATTGGTGGCTATCGTGGATCCCGGGGTGACCGAGGGGGAGCGACCGTGCATCAGTTGCTGATCGCGGGTCGGTACCGGCTGCTCGACCTGGTCGGCACCGGCGGAATGGGCCGGGTGTGGCTTGCTCGCGACGAGATGTTGCATCGCGACGTGGCGGTGAAGGAGGTCGTGCCGCCGTCCTGGCTGGCCGAGACCGAGCGCGAGGAGTTGCGGCTCCGAACCCTGCGTGAGGCGCGCACCGCCGCCCGGCTCAACCATCCCAACGTGGTCCGCCTCTACGACGTGGTCCACGACCGGGAGAGCCCCTGGATCGTGATGGAGTACGTGCCGTCACGATCGGTGCAGCAGATCATCAGCGCCGAGGGGCCGTTGAGCCCGCAGCGCACCGCCCGGATCGGGCTGGCGGTGCTCGCCGCGTTACGCGCCGCGCACACGGCCGGGGTGCTGCACCGCGACGTGAAGCCGCACAACGTGCTGGTGGCCGACGACGGGCGGGTGGTACTCACCGACTTCGGGCTGGCCACCTTCGACGGCGGTGACGGTGTGATGACCGGGCCCGGCACTGTGCTCGGCTCGCCGCAGTTCGTCGCCCCCGAGCGGGCCCGCGAAGGGGTGTCCGACGCCCGCACCGACATGTGGTCGCTGGGCGCGACGCTCTACGCGACGGTCGAGGGGCAGTCACCGTACGCACGGTCGAGCGCGATGGCGACGCTCAGCGCGCTGGCCACCGAACCACCGGATCCGATGCGTCGGGCCGGCCCGTTGCGTCCCGCCCTCATCGGCCTGTTGCAGCGCGACCCCTGGCGGCGCTTGACCGCCGCCGAGGCGGAGCCGCTGTTGCGCAGCGCCGCGGCGAGCCACGGCGAGCCCGCCGGGTCGGTCCGCTCCTCGGCGGTCGCGGCGGTCCTCAGCGCCGGGCGGGCCATCGCGCCGCACCCGGTCGAACCGGTGGCCCCGCCGGACGAGCCGGCCACGCCGGCCCCGGGCCCGCGCCCGCGGCGCCCACCCGGCCGGCGACGACGCCTGATCGCCCTGGGTGGTGCGGCCACCGCTCTGCTCGTCGCGGGTGGCGTCACGCTGGCTCTGGTCAACCGGCACGATGATCGGACCCCACCGTCCGGCTCGGGTGGTGGCGCGCCGACCTCCCGGCCGGCGGCGTTCGCCTGCACGTCGGCCCCGCCACCGTCGGCGACCCCGGTGGTGGCGGTGTCACCGCCACCCGACGTGAAGTACGGGCTGCGCGAGGGCTGGACCTGGTACGACGACCCGACCGGGTTCCGGATCGCCGCGCCGGTGGGGTGGGCGCGCTGGACCGAGGGCTCGGTGACCTGTTTCCGGAAATCCGGCGGGTCCCGGGTGCTCAGCGTCGAGGCGGGGCCGGACCGCGCGGATCCGGTGGCGTACTGGAAGGCCGAGGAGGCTCGGCTGACCGCGACTGCGGCGTTGCCCGGCTATCGCAGGGTGGACATCTCCGCGATGGACATCTTCGAGGGTGGCGCGGTGTGGGAGTGCGGCTGGCAGAACGCCGTCGGCGTTCCGGTGCACAGCTTCCGGCTGTTGGCCAACACCTCGGCCGACCGTTCCTACACCGTCTCGTGGTTGACAGAAGAGTTCGACTGGCAGGTCAACGCGGCATACTTGCCGATGATCCGGCAGAGCTTCACCCCCACCCTCTGACACGGTCCGATGTGGACCTTCCGGGTGATGCCCCTGCGGCGCCGGCGCTTACTACAGTGGCGTAGTTTTGGGCGCTCAAGATCCCTGGGGAGGGTGAGCCGAGATGATGGGACCGCAACACGCGCTGTCCGGCGCGGCGGTGTGGCTGGCTGGCTCCTGGGCACTGGAGCAGTTCGCCGACTACCACCAGTCGCCGCTCGCGTTGGCGGTGGGCACCGCGGTGTGCGCCGGTGGCGCGCTCTTTCCCGACCTCGACATGTCGGGCAAGGTGACCAAGAACCAGGGTGGGGCCACCGTGGCCCGTACCTTTGGAGTCTTCTCGCTCTTCGCCGCCGAGGTGATGGAGAAGATCTCTCTCGGGGTCTACTACGCCACCAAGCTCAGCAGGGACCCACGCCGCAACAACGGGCACCGGACGCTGACCCACACGCTGCCGTTCACCCTGCTGGTCGGCTGGGGCACCACCGCGCTCTGCGCCGCGTACGGCAAGTGGGCGGTCATCACCATCCTGTTCTTCATGTTCGGCCTGGCGCTGCGCGGGCTGTTCGACGAGTGGGCCGAGCGGGCCGGATGGGTGATCATCACTCTCGCGTCGGCCGGGGCGGCCTGGTTCACCTTCGCCAACCTGCCGGGCGGACGCGGCTATCCGCTGATCGGCACCGCGCTGGGCGTGGGCTGCTTCGTGCACATCCTCGGCGACATGATCACCAGAGCGGGCGTGCCGATCCTCTGGCCGATCCCGATCAAGCGGCGCATGTGGATGATGATCGGCCTGCCGAACAGCATCGCCCTGCGCGTCGGCAGCAAAGCCGAAGTGGTCGGGATGCGCATCGCGCTGACCGTCGTCTCCGCGCTCGCCACCGTCGGCCTGATCGCGCCCTCGGTGCTGAGCCGTTTCGACATCGACATATGACCGATCCGGCCCCGGCGATCCCGCCGGCCGAGGACGAACGCGTACCGGAGTTCTGCCGCGCCCTGGGGCTGCCCGGCCTCGCCGACGTGCACGTGCACTTCCTGCCGCCGCGCCTGCTGCGTCGGGTGTGGGCCTACTTCGACGCCGCCGGTCCGCTGGTCGGCACCGAGTGGCCGATCCGCTACCGGTGGAGCGACGCCGACCGGGTCGCACACCTGCGCCGGCTCGGGGTGCGGGCGTTCAGCGCCCTGGCGTACGCGCACCGACCGGGCATGGCGGCGGAACTCAACCGCTGGACGCTGGACTTCGCCCGCGACACCCCCGGGTGCCTGGCCTCGGCCACGTTCTACCCCGAGCCGGAGGCCCCCGGGTACGTCGAGGCGGCCCTCGCCGAAGGCGCGCGAGTGTTCAAGTTGCACCTGCAGGTCGGCGGCTTCGCGCCGACCGATCCGGCGCTGGACCCGGTGTGGGGAATGCTGTCCGACGCGGGTGTGCCGGTGGTGGTGCACGCCGGGCACGCACCGGTGGGGACCGCCAACACCGGCCCGGACCCGTTCGCCGCCCTGCTCGCCCGCCACCCTCGGCTGACCGCCGTGGTGGCGCACCTGGGCGCCCCGGACTACCGGGCCTTCCTGGACCTCGCCGAGACGTACGAGCGGGTCCGGCTGGACACCACAATGGCCTTCACGCCCTTCTTCGACCAGTTCGTCCCCTTCCCCGCCGAGGAGTTGCCCCGGTTGCGCGAGTTGGGGCTGGCCGGCAAGGTGCTGCTGGGCAGCGACTTCCCGAACATCCCGTACCCGTACGCCGACCAGGTGACCGGGCTGGCCCGCCTGGACCTGGGCGACGACTGGCTACGCGCGGTCTGCTGGAACAGTGCCGCCACCCTCTTCAACCTGCCCTGACCCCACCCCGCCCCCGGCCGGCCGCCGCGCTCCCGCCTCCACCTCACCGCGGCGCCCCGCGCCTCGCACCCTCGCACCCTCGCGCCTCGCGCCCCCGCGTCCTCGCACCCCGCACCCCGCACCCCGCACCCCGCACCCCGCACCCCGCACCCCGCACCCCGCACCCCGCACCCAAGATCGTGCTAGATCCTTGATGTAGTGGCCTCCTCGCGACCAGAGGGAACTACATCCAGGATCAAGCGCGATCTTGGCCGCCGTACCAGTTGACAGGCGGCCAAGATCCGCGCAACTTCCCGGATGCTGCTGCCTCTGGCGGGTGGGAGGCAGCAGCATCCCCGATGTTGCGCGGATCTTGGCCGCGACCATCAGGTGCGACCGACCGACCGGGAGCCGCGCGGTGCCGGCTGAGCGCGGCGCGGCGCGGCGCGGCTGGGCGCGGCGCGGCG
>NZ_PYAK01000117.1 GCF_003264365.1 Micromonospora noduli | reverse complement strand
AGTCGTCGTGCGCGCCTTGCAGGAACGCCACCACCTCCGGATACGGACGGATCACGTCGGCGACGTCGAGCAGCGCCCCCGCGCCCCCGCGCCCCCGCGCCCCGCGCAACTTCCCGGATGTTGCTGCGTCAGGCGCGCAGGAGGCAGCAACATCCCTGATGTTGCGGGGATCTTCTTCCTCATTGATCTCGCCGCACTCCAAGATCGCGCTCGATCCTGGATGTAGTGGCATCCCCAAGCGCCGAGGCCACTACATCCTGGTTCGAGCGCGATCTTGCGGCGCACGCACGGCCCGGCGCGCCGAATAGCCCGGCGCGGAACAGCCCGGCGCCGAACAGCCCGGCGGGGCGCGGCCCGGCGGGGGCGACGCTCTCGCGGGGTCAGCGGATGACGCGGCCGCGGAGGATCGTGCGGGACGGGGCGCGGACGACGCGCAGGTCGCTACGGGGGTCTTCGGGGTAGACGGTCAGGTCGGCGAGGCCGCCTTCGACCAGCCCGGGGAAGCCGAGCCAGGCACGGGCGCCCCAGGAGGCGGCGGCGAGTACGTCGATGGGTGCCATGCCGGCCCGTTCGTGCAGCAGCAGCATCTCCTCGGCGGCCAGCCCGTGATCGATGCCGCCACCGGCGTCGGTGCCCACGTAGATCGGCACCCCAGCCTCGTGCGCGGCACGCACCACCTCGGGGAAGCCGTCGCGCAGCGCGAGCATGTGGTCGGCGTACCCGGGGAACTTGCCCCGTGCCTGCTCGGCGATGCCCCCGAAGGTGGCAATGTTGATCATTGTGGGGACCAGGGCGGTGCCCTGGCGGGCCATCTCGTCGATCAGGTCGAGGCTGAGCCCGGTGCCGTGCTCCACCGAGTCGACGCCGGCCCGCACCATGATCTCGACGGCCGACTCGGAGAAGGTGTGCACCGCGGCGCGTACCCCGGCGTCGTGCGCCGCCTGCACGGCGGCGGTGAGGGTGTCCGCGTCCCAGGCCGGCGCCAGGTCACCGACGCCCCGGTCGATCCAGTCGCCGACCAGCTTGACCCAGCCGTTGCCGGCCCGCGCCTGAGCAGCGACCGCCGCGGCCACGTCGGTAGCGTCCACCTCCACGCCGATGTCGCGCAGGTAGCGCTTCGGCGGGGCGACATGCTGGCCCGCGCGGGCCAGTCGCGGCAGGTCCGGCTCGTCGTCCAGTTCGGGGTACGGGTACGGCGAGCCGGCGTCCCGGATCGCCAGCACCCCGGCGTCCCGGTCGACGTGGGCCAACGCGCGGGCCTGGTCGAGCGAGGTGATCGGGGCGCCACCTCGGGCGATGCCGATGTGGCAGTGCGCGTCGACAAGCCCCGGCAGCACGAAACCACCGTCGACGACGGTCTCCGAATCGGGCACCGGGGTGAAGGTCACCCGGTCGCCGACCAGCCAGAGATCCCGTACCTCGTCGTCGGGGAGCAGCACGCCGCGCACATGAAGAGCCATGCGCACAGTCCTACCCGATCACTCCCCGTCGGGGGCGAGCAGGTGGTCCTCGACCGGCACAGAGGTCAGCGCGGGCCCTTGTCGCCGCCCTTGCCGAGCTTGTTGAAGTCGATCTTCGGGAGCTTGAAGCCGGGCGGGAGACCCTGGCCGCCAGCGAGGTCGTTCGGGTCCATCCCCGGCGGGAGCTGCGGCATGCCACCCGGGAAGCCGGCGGGCATCCCGGCGCCGGCGCCCGTACGCGGACGACCGCCGCCCTTGGTGCCCTTGCGCTTGTTCTTCGGCGACTTGGTCGCCTTGCGGCGGCCACCGCCGGGCAGGCCCATCATGCCGCCCATCTGCTTCATCATCTTCTGCGCGTCGGCGAAGCGGTTGAGCAGCTGGTTGACGTCCATCACGGTGACCCCGGAGCCGTTGGCGATGCGCGCCCGGCGGGAACCGTTGATGATCTTCGGGTTGGTCCGCTCGCCCGGGGTCATCGACCGGATGATCGCGGTGACCCGGTCGAAGTGGCTGTCGTCCAGATCGGCGAGCTGGTCCTTCATCTGCCCCATGCCGGGCATCATGGCCAGCACGTTGGCGATCGGGCCCATCCGCCGCACCGCGATGAGCTGGTCGAGGAAGTCGTCCAGGGTGAACTGCTCACCGCCCATCAGCTTGGCGGTCATCTTCTCCTTCTGATCGGAGTCGAAGGCCTGCTCGGCCTGCTCGATCAGAGTGAGGACGTCGCCCATGCCGAGGATCCGGCTGGCCATCCGGTCGGGGTGGAAGACGTCGAAGTCCTCCAGCTTTTCACCGGTGGAGGCGAACAGGATCGGCTGCCCGGTGACCTCGCGGACCGACAGTGCGGCACCACCGCGGGCGTCGCCGTCAAGCTTGGAGAGCACCACACCGGTGATGCCGACGCCGTCGCGGAACGCCTCGGCGGTGCGGACGGCGTCCTGACCGACCATCGCGTCGATGACGAAGATGACCTCGTCCGGCGAGACGGCGTCGCGGATGTCGGCGGCCTGCTGCATCATCTCGGCGTCGATGCCGAGCCGGCCCGCGGTGTCGACGATGACGATGTCGCGTGCGGCGCGCTTCGCGTGCTCGATCGACGCGCGGGCCACCTGCACCGGGTCACCGGTGCCGTTGCCGGGCTCCGGGGCGTACACCTCGACACCGGCCCGGCCACCGAGCACCTGGAGCTGCCCGACGGCGTTGGGGCGCTGGAGGTCGGCGGCGACGAGCAGCGGCTGGTGCCCCTGGCCCTTGAGCCAGCGGGCCAGCTTGCCGGCGAGGGTCGTCTTACCGGAACCCTGGAGGCCGGCCAGCATGATCACGGTCGGCGGCTGCTTGGCGAACTGGAGCCGCCGGCCCTCGCCACCGAGCACGGTGATCAGCTCTTCGTTGACGATCTTGATGATCTGCTGGGCCGGGTTCAGCGCCTGGGAAACCTCGGAGCTGCGGGCCCGCTCCTTGACGGCCGCGATGAAGCCCTTGACCACCGGCAGCGCAACGTCCGCCTCCAGCAGCGCGAGGCGGATCTCGCGCGCGGTGGCGTCGATGTCGGCGTCGGTGAGCCGCCCCTTGCCGCGGAGCTTGGTGAAGATCCCGGACAGGCGGTCACTCAAGGTGTCAAACACGCGAACATCCCGTTTGTCAGTGTTCCGGCGGGCACAACGCGGCCGGCACTGCGGAGTCCGGCCACCGCTAGGGTAACCGCCCGGCCGTAGGGCCGCTGTCGCCCGGCCCGGGCCTCACCCCGACACCAACCCCGACTGGTACGCGAACACGACGAGCTGGGCCCGATCCCGGGCTCCCAGCTTGCCCATCGCCCGGCTGACGTGGGTCCGCGCGGTCGCCCGGCTGACCACCAGCTGCGCCGCGATCTCCTCGTTGTTCAGGCCCTCACCGACCAGGCCGACGACCTGACGCTCCCGATCGGTCAGCGCCCCCAGTCGGGGGTGCGGACGAAGCACCCGGGACGGCCGGGTGGCGAACTCCCGCACCACCCGACGGGTCACCGACGGCGACAGCAGCGCCTCCCCCTCGGCGACGAGCCGGATCGCGCGCAGCAGCTCAGCCGGTCTGGTGTCCTTGGTGAGGAACCCGCTCGCACCGTGCCGCAGCGCGTCGAAGACGTACTCGTCCAGCTCAAAGGTGGTGAGCACCACCACCCGGGTACCGGTCAGATCGGGGTCGGCGACGATACGGCGGGTCGCCTCGATGCCGTCGATGCCGGGCATCCGGATGTCCATCAGCACCACGTCCGGCCGTTCCCGACGGGCCAACTCGACCGCCCGCAGCCCGTCGGACGCCTCGCCGGCCAGCGCCAGGTCTTCCTCGCTCTCCACCAGCGCGCGCAGCCCGAGCCGGACCAGGTCCTGGTCGTCGACGATCAGCACCCGGATCACGTCGTCGGCTCCAAGGGCAGCGCGGCGTACACCCGGAAGCCGCCCCCGGCGCGCGGCCCGGTGGTCAACCGCCCGCCCAGCGCCGCGACCCGCTCGCGCATCCCGGCCAGACCGTGGCCACCCTCGTCGTCGGCCGGAGCCGTCCCGGCGCGGTCGGCGCCCATCCCCCGGTCGGTGACCTCGACGGTCACCTCGTCGACGCGGTAGTCCACGGTCACCTCCGCGCTCGCCACCCCCGCGTGACGCAGCACGTTGGTCAACGCCTCCTGCACCACCCGGTAAGCGGCCAGGTCGAGCGCGGCCGGCACCTCCCGGGGGTGCCCGACCACGCGCACCTCGACGGCGAGCCCCGCCCCGGCGAGCCGGTCGCGCAGCGCGGGGAGCCGGGCCAGGCCGGGTACCGGCTCGCGCTCGGCACCCCGCCGCACCGCGCCCAGGGTCACCCGCAGCTCGTCCAGCGCCTCGCGGCTCGTCCGGCTGATCGCGGTCAGGGCCACCTCCGCCTGCTCCGGCCGCTTCGGCAGCAGGTGCAGGGCGATCTCCGCCTGCATGCTGATCGCGGCCAGCCCGTGCCCCACCACGTCGTGCACCTCCTGCGCGATGCGCAGCCGCTCCTCGTCGGCCTGCCGTCGCGCCTGCTCAACTCGGCTGCGGGCCTCTTCGGCACGGGTACGCGCGGTCGCCTCACGGCTCACCCGCACCACCACCCCCACCGCGAACGGGACGACCACCCAGGCCGCCGCGGGCAGCACTCCCGTCCAACCCGGCGCGGGCCCCCGCCCGAAGAAGACGTGCGCCAACAACAGAACGAACGCGCCGCCGGTGGCGAGCGCCGCCGATCGCACCGGCAGCCACACGGCCACGGTGTAGACCGCGACCAGGAACGTGACCAGAATCGGCCCGTACGGGTAGCCGATCAGCAGGTACGTCGAGGTGGCCACGGTGACCACGGCGAGGGCGGCGACCGGAGCACGCCGCCGGACGAGCAGGGCGAGCGCGGCGACGGCGATCAGCAGCCGACTGGCGGCGTCCACCGGCCTCGACCCCGGCTGGTTGTCCCCGGCCAGACCGGTGGCGAGCAATCCGAACGCGAGCAGCACCAGGGCGAGCGCGGCATCCGCCGCCACCTCCGGCCACCGCCACTGCCCGCCTCGTCGCATGGCCGTCATTCTGCCCGCGCAGCTGCCGCTCGACGTGCGTCCACGAGCGGCACCGCCACTACGCCCCCGGACGTACCCGCTGCCGCAGCCCCGCCCCGCTGTCCGCCCCGCGCCTCTCCCTGCGGTCCGGACCGGCCGGTTACGGCCCGCCCCCGTCCCTGCCCCCGCCATTCCTTGCCCGCCCGGCCGCTCACGGCGCCCACTTGTCCGGCGCTGCTAGCCGACGGGCTTGCCGGGCGGCGCTTGCGGGCGGCGCTTGCGGGCGGCGCTTGCGGGCGGCGCTTGCGGGCGGCGCTT
>NZ_PYAK01000116.1 GCF_003264365.1 Micromonospora noduli | reverse complement strand
CGACCGGCGGGCACTCAGTGAGCTGGCCCGCGACCAGGCCGCCCACCTGCAGAGTCTGCTGCGCGACGCGACCGCCGCCACCGGCGACCCGCCCCGACCCGACCCCGGCCGACCCGACCCGGGCGGTTCCGGCTCCGGCGGCCTCGCAGCCACCGGCGGCGGAGGTCGCGCCGGTGCTCCCGCCCGCTCCCGGTACGCCGCGCCGCTACGTACCCCCGCCGCCCTCGGAAGAGCCGGTGGCGGCCGTTCACGAGCCGGACGACGTCCCGGGCACCCGCGGGCCGGAAGCGTGGTTCAGCCCCGCTCAGCCCGCCGAGTCCGACCAGGCCGAGCCGGCGACGGACCAGCGGTCGTTCGACCCGGTCGACGACGAGTCGACGTCCGGCGACGCCGACCTCACCGCGACACCGGTCGCACCGGACGCACAGACGTCGGCGGCGGCGGCCGACACCCATCTTGACGTGGCCGACGAGCACGCCAGCGGGTCGACGCCAGACGACGCCTTCGACCCGGTCTCCGCGCCGCCCGCCCACCCGGTCTCCGGTGCCCCTCGGCTCTGGCCGGAGGACCTGGACGACGACCCGCAGCCCGATTTCGACACGGGACCGGTGGACGGCGACGAGCCTGTCTCCGGCGCACCTGTCGCGATGCCCCACCAGCGGACCGAAGCCGACCTCGAAGCCGAGGGCGAGGCCGACCAGCAGCCCTTCGCCGCTTCGCCCAGCGAGGACAGCGATCCGGTCGGGCACGACCCGACGGACGAACTCGCGCCACCGGACGAGTCGACGGACGCGATCGACGATCCGAGCGCGAGCCCGACGGATGGCTCGCGGGGCGACGAGTGGCGGGGCGACGCGGCGCTGCACGTCACGGCTGCGGACGACACGAGGGCGCCCGTCTCGGCACCGCCGGTGTCGGCACCGCCCGCAGCCCCCGTCTCCGCACCACCAGCGTCCGCGACAGCGCCCATCTCCGCGCCACCAGCGCCGACCGCAGCCCCCGTCTCCGCGCCACCCCTCTCCACCGCGCCCGTCTCCGCGCCGCCAGCGCCGACCGCAGCGCCGGTGTCCGCGCCACCCGCCTCAGCGCGGCCGTACTCCGTAGCGCCCGTCTCGGCGCCGCCCGCACCGACACAGCCGCACTCCGTAGCGCCCGTCTCCGCGCCGCCAGCGCCCACAACAGCGCCCGTCTCCGCGCCGCCGGCGGCCACGCCCATGACCGCGCCACCGGCCTCGACACCACCGCCCGCCACGGCGCCCGTCTCCGGGCCGCCAGCGTCGGTGGTGCCGGCGTCCGGGCCGCCCGCCTCGGCCGTACCCGGCCCGAGGATCGGCTCGGGCGGGGAGAACGAGCCGGTGTCCGCGCCACCCGACCACACACCGCCGGTGGTGACCCGACCGTCGCTGGCCGACCCGGGCGACCCGGAGCAGGTGCTGGCCGCGTACCGGTGGCGGTTGGACCCGGTCACCCTGCGCGAGGAGCTGACGGAGCCGGACGACCTGCGGGCAATCCGGCGGCGGCTGACCGAGAAGTTGGGTTCGGCGGTCGACAACCGTGCCCGGGCCCGGCTGCTCAGCCTGCGGGCTGTGGCCTCGCGGATTCTCGGCGACCTGGACGACGCGCTGGCCGACGGTCGGCTCGCCCTCACCTACGCCGAGGCCACCGGCGAGCTGCGCCGGACCGCGCTGGCCCAGGCCCGGCTGGCCCACGTGCTGCGCTGGCGCGGCGACTTCGCCGAGGCCGACCAGCTTTTCGCCCAGGCCAACTCGGTCGAGTTGCCCGACCGGTTGCGGGCCGCATTGCACGAGCACGCCGGGCGGTCGTGTTACGACCAGGGGCGGCTCATGGAGGCCTGCGAGCACTTCGAGAAGGCGCTCGACCTGCGCGGCGCGGGCGACGCCGAACTGCTGGACCGGGTCCGGGTGGCCCTCGACGCGGTCACCGTCCGGGCCGAGGCGGGTGGCTTCGGGGCGTACCCCCGGAGTCGGGACGAGGTGCTCGACCGGGACCGACCCCCGTTGCCAGACCGCGACGGGCAGCTGTGGGGTTACACCAGCCAGGACGGCGACATGGTCGTGCCCGCCCGGTACGCCGAGGCGCAGCCCTTCCACGACGGGCTGGCCTGGGTCCGCCGGCCGGACACCGACCGCTGGTCGCTGATCAACCTGCTCGGTACGACGGTGATCCCGCCGTCCTTCCGGGCCGCGCAGCCGTTCAGCGACGGCCTGGCCTGGGTGGTCGGCGAGGGTGGTTGGACGGCGATCGACGCGACCGGGGCGGTGCAGGTCCCGCCCAACTTCGCCGAGGTACGACCGTTCCGGCGCGGGCTGGCCGCGGTGCGGCGCGAGGGGTGGGGGGCGGTCGACCGGACCGGTCGGGTCATCGTGCCCACCCGCTACCACGGCTTCGTCACCGAGTTGGCCGACGGCCAGCAGATCGACGGTTTCACCGACGAAGGGCTCGCCGTGGTCGACATGGCGGGTCGAAGGGGCGTGGTGGACCGCACCGGCACGGTGCTGGTCCCGCCGGCGCACCCGATGTTGGTCATCCACCCGGTGGCGTTCCTGATCGAGAGCGACAACGGGCGGTGGGGCGCGCTGGACCGGCGGGGCGTGCCGCTCATCGATCCGGTGCACCGCGATCGCGCCGAGGTGCTGGAGGAGATCGACCGGCTACTCACCGACGCCAATCCGGTGCTCTGAGTCACCGGTCGTCAGTGTTGATCCACTGGAGCTAGGGTCGGTACATGGAATTCCGACACCTGGGCCGTTCCGGCCTGATGGTCAGCGAGATCTCGTACGGCAACTGGATCACCCACGGTTCGCAGGTCGAGGAGGACGCCGCGTTCGCCTGCGTCCGGGCCGCCCTCGATGCGGGGATCACGACCTTCGACACCGCCGACGTGTACGCCGGCACGCGCGCTGAGGACGTGCTCGGCCGGGCGCTGCAGAACGAGCGCCGCGAGGGCCTGGAGATCTTCACCAAGGTCTACTGGCCGACCGGGCCCGGCCGCAACGACCGTGGCCTGTCCCGCAAGCACATCATGGAGTCGATCAACGGCTCGCTGCGCCGGCTGCGTACCGACTACGTGGACCTCTACCAGGCCCACCGCTACGACTACAGCACGCCGCTGGAAGAGACGATGGAGGCGTTCGCCGATGTCGTCCACTCCGGCAAGGCGCACTACATCGGGGTCTCCGAGTGGACCGCCGAGCAGCTGCGCGCCGCGCATCCGCTCGCCCGGGAGCTGCACATCCCGCTGGTCTCCAACCAACCTCAGTATTCGATGCTCTGGCGGGTCATCGAGACCGAGGTCGTACCGGCCAGCGAGGAGCTGGGCATCGGGCAGATCGTCTGGTCGCCGATGGCCCAGGGTGTGCTCTCCGGCAAGTACCTGCCGGGCCAGCCGCCGCCGGCCGGTTCCCGGGCCACCGACGAGAAGTCGGGCGCGGGCTTCATCTCCCGGTTCATGAACGACGACGTGCTCACCCGGGTCCAGCAGCTCAAGCCCCTCGCGGAGCAGGCCGGGCTCACCATGGCCCAGCTCGCCGTGGCGTGGGTGTTGCAGAACCCGAACGTCTCGTCGGCGATCATCGGCGCGTCCCGCCCCGAGCAGGTGCACGACAACGTGAAGGCGGCCGGGGTGAAGCTCGACGCCGAACTGCTCAAGGCGATCGACGACATCATCGAGCCGATCACCGAGCGGGACGCGGCGAAGACCGAGTCCCCCGCGCAGCGTCCCTGACGCCGTTCCGGCCCGGTCGGCGCGAAACCCTCGCGCCGACCGGGCCGGGTCAGGTCAACTCTGCCCGGTCACCGGTCACCGCCAGAAGCGGATCAGCTCCAGGCCGGCGGCGTAGAGCCCCGACGGCAGACCGAGCAGGTCACCGACCGCGAAGACCGCGTCGAAGAACCAACCGCCGATGCGCGGGTTCCACAGCAGCGCGAAGAGCAGGATGAAGCCGTACGGCGCGAACAGGTCGTACATCTTGCGCCACTGCGGGTTGAGCCACGGCTGGATCATGTTGCCGCCGTCCAGGCCGGGCACCGGCAGCAGGTTCAGCACACTGGCGGTGAGCTGGAGGAAGGCGAGCAGCGCCACCCCGGCCCAGAACTCCACCGGACCATCCGACTGGGTGCCGAGCCGCACCGCCGCCACCAACACCAGCGTGAACAGCACGTTGGTCGCCGGGCCGGCGAGGCTGACCAGGGTGTGCCGCAGGCGACCCGGGATGGCGTGCCGGTCCACCCAGACCGCGCCACCCGGCAGGCCGATGCCGCCGAGCAGCACCACCACCACCGGCAGCACGATCGACAGCAACGGGTGGGTGTACTTCAACGGGTTGAGCGTCAGGTAACCGCGATGGGCGATGTCCCGGTCGCCGGCCCGGTAGGCCACCACCGCGTGGGCGTACTCGTGCAGGCAGAGCGACACCAGCCAGCCGGACACCACGAAGAGGAACACGTTGAGCCGGACGCTGCCGTACCCGTTCCAGGTCAGCACCCCGCTGACCGCGAAGAGCGCGACCAGGCCGAGGAAGACCGGGCTGGGCCGGAACGCTGCCTTGGGGACGCCGAGGACCAGCCCGTCACCGCCCGGGCGGTCGTAGGCCATCACTCGGCCGTGGGCAACAGGCTCATCCGGTACTCCACCCGGTCGTCCTCCACGAGCGCGACCGAGGTGACGCCGGACGCCGCGAGCTCCCGCCAGGCCTGACCGATCCAGGATTCGGCGTCGGCCTGGCTGCCGAACGACTCCGCCGGTCCCTCGACCGTCTGGCCGTCCGTGCCCTCGTACCGCCAGCTCCACGCCATGCCGCGTCTCCCCTCGCCGCTGAAGTCCCCGTGGGACGAACCCTCGCCAGCGTAGTCGGCCCGGCGCGCAACGGCCGCTCGCTCGCCCCGGCGGGGACCCGCGGGGTGGATCAATCCGATCGACGCCGGCCGGTACGGTGGCTCGGTGCTGACACGGGGAGTGCTGCTCGGCGACCGGTACCGGCTGGGCGAGCGGGTGGCGACGGGTGGGATGGGCGCGGTCTGGCGCGGCACGGACGTGCTGCTGGAACGCGAGGTCGCCGTGAAGGTGCTGCTGCCGTCGCTGGTCGCCGATCCGGAGTTCACCGCTCGCTTCCGGGCCGAGGCGCGGATGCTGGCCGCGTTGCGGCACCCCGGCGTGGTGCCGGTGCACGACGTGGGGCAGGCCGCGCTCGACGACGGCAGCCAGGTCGACTACCTGGTGATGGAGTACGTCGAGGGCGAGCCGTTGTCCGCCCGGGTGCGCGCGGTGGGGCGGCTGGATCCGGCCACCACCATGTCGGTGCTGGCCCAGGCGGCCGACGCGCTGCACACCGCCCACCTCGCCGGCATCGTGCACCGCGACGTGAAGCCGGGCAACCTGCTGGTCAAGGGCAACGGCACTGTGGTGCTCGTCGACTTCGGCATCGCCCGGTCCCGCAACATGGCCGGGCTCACGGCCGCGAACATGGTGCTCGGCACCGCCTCGTACATGTCTCCCGAGCAGGCCACCGGGCAGCCGGTCTCGGCCGCCACCGACATCTACGCGCTCGGCGCGGTGGCGTACTTCTGCCTTGCCGGGCAGCCGCCCTTCCACGGTGACAACCCCCTCGCGGTGGCGCTGCGGCACGCCCAGGAGGACCCGGCGGCGCTACCGGCGAACACCCCACCGGCGGTTGCCGCCGTGGTGACCCGCGCGCTGGCCAAGCGTCCGGAGGACCGGTTTGGCAGCGCGGCCGAGTTGGCCGCTGCCGCCGCCGATGCCCGCGACGCGACCCTGGCGAGCATTCCGGTCTCGGCCCGCCCACCGTGGGCGCTGGCCGCTCCCACCCCGGGCCTCGCGGCCCCCGCAGGTCCCCCCACGCCGCCAGCCGGCCCGGCTGCGGCGCCGCCGTCCGCCACGCCGGTGTCGGCAGGGCCCGCCGCGCCGCGCCCACCGGCGAGCGCCGCGACCGAACCGACGACCGAACCGAAGCCGACCCGGGAGGACGCGCTCGGAAGCGCACCGTCGAGCCGACGCCGGGCACTGCTGGTCGGGGCCGGTGCGGTCGTCCTCGTCGCGGTGGCCGTGGTGGCCGTGGTCGCGCTGCGACCGGGAGCCAACCCGGGTACGGCGGGCCAGCCACCCGCGCTGGCCGGCGAGTCGGGGGCGGTCGCCGACGCTCCGCTGCCGCCCGGAGACGCGACCACCACCGGACCCCGGCCCAGCGC
>NZ_PYAK01000115.1 GCF_003264365.1 Micromonospora noduli | reverse complement strand
ACGGCGGCCGAGGCGCCAGCCGCCAACGGCGGCGAGGCGGGCCGGGACGCCGCCGCGGGCGCGCCGGAGGGTGCCGGCGCCGGCGCACCGGACCTACGGGTCGACCAGCGGGCGATCATCTACACCGGAAGGATGCGGGTGCAGGTGGACGATGTGGACTCCGCCGCCCGCGAGGCCACCGCCGTGGCCACCCAGGCCGGCGGTTTCGTCGGCGGCGACCAGCGGCGCAGTGCCGACGCCGACGCGGTGGCGGAGTTGGAGCTGCGGGTGCCGGCGGCGAAGTTCAACGGCGTGGTGGAGGAGATCGCCAAGCTCGGTCGGCAGCAGAGCCGGCAGATCGACACCCAGGACGTCACCGAGGAGACCGTCGACCTGGAGGCCAGGATCACCAGTCAGCGGGCCCGGGTGGAGAGCGCCCGCCGGTTGCTGTCCCGGGCCACCTCGATCACCGACCTGGTGTCGCTGGAGAACGAGTTGGGTCGCCGGGAGGCCGACCTGGCCTCGCTGGAGGCCAAGAAGCGACGCCTGGCCGACCTGACCGCCCTCTCCACGATCACCGTGTCGCTGGCGGGGCCGGCGGCCAAGGACACCGAGGAGGAGGCCGAGACCGGCTTCCTGGTCGGGCTCAGGGGCGGCTGGAAGGCCTTCGTCGTCTCGATGACCGTCCTGCTCACGGTGCTGGGCGCGTTGCTGCCCTGGCTGGTGGCGCTCGGCGTACCGCTGGTGGCGCTGCTGGTGGTGCTGCGCCGACGACGTAAGTCCCCGGCTCTGGTCGCGCCGGTCAGCGCGCCGCCGCCAGTGCCCGCAACGCGGTCTGCACCATGACGCGGACGCCGACCGCGATGGACCGCTCGTCCACGTCGAAGCTCGCCCGGTGCAGGTCGACGTTGGGGCCGGAGCGCCCCACGCCGAGCCGGGCGAGGGCGCCGGGGACGTACTCCAGATACCAGGAGAAGTCCTCGCCGCCCATGCTCTGCGGTGTCTCGGCGATCCCGTCCGGGCCGAGGGCGGCGGCGGTGGCGGCGGTCAGCACCTGGATGGCGCGGGCGTCGTTGCACACCGGCGGCCGGCCGCGCAGGTATTCCAGGTCGACAGTGGCGCCGGTCGGCGCGATCACGTCCCGCACCACCTGAGCGACGATCTTGGGAGCCTGCTCCCAGGTGTCGCGGTCCATCACCCGGAGGGTGCCGGAGGCGCTCGCCTCGGACGGGATGACGTTGTAGCGGGTGCCGGCCGAGGCGTGGCCGAAGACCAGCAGCAGGCCGCTGTTGGCCGGCACCCGACGACTGACCAGGGCCGGCACCTCGGTGATCAGCCGACCGAGCGCGTCGACCATGTCGACGGTCAGGTGCGGGCGGGCGGTGTGCCCTCCCGGGCCGGAGAGTCGGACAGTCACGTTGTCGGCGGCCGCGGTGATCGGGCCGACCCGCAGGCCGACCTGGCCCACCGGCAGGTTCGGGTCGCAGTGCAGCGCGAAGATCTGCACCACGTCGTCCAGGCCGCCGGCCTCGATGACCTCCAGCGAACCGCAGGGCAGGATCTCCTCGGCCGGCTGGAAGATGAGCCGGACCCGGCCGTCCAGCTCACCGAGGTCGGCGAGCTGGGCCAGCAGCATGCCGACGCCGAGCAGGACCGTGGTGTGCACGTCGTGCCCGCAGGCGTGGCAGACGCCCTCCACTGTCGACCGGTACGGGACGTCCTTGGGATCGTCCAGCGGCAGGGCGTCGATGTCGGCGCGCAGCGCCACGACCGGGCCGTCCGGCCGTCCGTTGACGTCGCAGATCACGCCGTTGCCCTTGGGCAGCAGACGCGGGTTCAGCCCGGCCAGCGACAGCTCCCGGGCGATCAGCGCGGCCGTCTCGAACTCGTTGCCGGAAAGCTCCGGGTGCGAGTGGAGGTGACGGCGCGTAGCGATCAGCCCCGGTACCCGGAGCGCGAGAAGGTGGTCCAGCTCGCGGGGCAGGGGCTGGGATCCCGGTGGCGTCTCCGGCCAGGACGACGCCAGCTGGCCGCTTGTGGGCAGCGTCAACGCACTCGTCACGTCGAATTCTCGATCACTAGGAATGGATGGATCATCGGGGACAGCAGACAGCCTAGACCTCCGACGGTGACGCTGCGCAACCTCGTTACGGTGATGATCGGACCGCACAGAGTCACGTATGCCCTGCTGGGGGCGCTCGTCAAGGCGGGGGACAGCAGGTAGATCACGGTCAAACGCCGTCATCAGCCCCTCACCTCCTACAACGCGTAACCGATCGCGGCGGTCACGAATCCCGGCGCCAGTCGGAGACCCGTTGCCAAATTGTCGCATTAGTCGGGGTGATGAACTGACACTCCGACAATTAGCCGACCACACACCGCAACGAGCCGGATAAGGACGCTCACACGCACCCACCCACCGTGGGCGCACAGGGTGTGCGTCCCGGCTCAACCGACCGGATACCCGCTGAGAGCACCGGACACACCGCACCCCGAGGCCGCAGTCGCCCGCCTGACGCTCAGAATCGGTCGGTGGGTCGGTACAACCCCCAGACCTCACGCAACGTCCCGCAGACCTCACCCACTGTCGCCCGGGCCCGCAGCGCCTCCTTCATCGGGTACAACACGTTCTCCGCGCCCTCGGCAGCGGCCCGAAGATCGGCGAGCGCGCTCGTCACCGCGTCGGCGTCCCGCTCGGAGCGCAGCCGGGCCAGCCGGTCGGCCTGGGCCGCCTCGATCGTCGGGTCGACCCGCAGTGGCTCGTACGGCTCCTCCTCGTCCACGGTGAACCGGTTGAGCCCGACCACCACCCGTTCCCCCGAGTCGATCTCCTGGGCGATCCGGTACGCGGACTGCTCGATCTCCCGCTTCTGGAACCCGGCCTCGATCGCGTCCACCGCCGAGCCGTGGTCGGCCACCCGCTCCATCAACTCGACGGCGGCGGCCTCGATCTCGGCGGTCATCGCCTCCACCACGTACGACCCGGCGAACGGGTCGACGGTGGCGGTGAGGTCCGTCTCATAGGCCAGCACCTGCTGGGTACGCAGCGCGAGCCGGGCCGCCTTCTCGGTGGGCAGCGCGATCGCCTCGTCGAAGCTGTTGGTGTGCAGCGACTGTGTGCCACCGAGCACGGCACCCAGACCCTGCACCGCCACCCGAACCAGGTTCACCTCCGGCTGCTGGGCGGTGAGCTGCACGCCAGCGGTCTGGGTGTGGAACCGCAGCATCATCGACTTCGGATCCTTGGCGCCGAAGTCGTCCCGCATCAACCGGGCCCAGATCCGCCGGGCGGCGCGGAACTTCGCCACCTCCTCCAGCAGCGTGGTGCGGGCCACGAAGAAGAACGACAGCCGGGGCGCGAAGTCGTCGACGGCGAGCCCGGCGGCCAGCGCCGCCCGTACGTACTCCACCCCGTTGGCCAGCGTGAACGCGATCTCCTGCGCGGGCGTCGCGCCGGCCTCCGCCATGTGGTAGCCGGAGATGGAGATGGTGTTCCACTTCGGCACCTCGCTGCGGCAGTACGCGAACGTGTCGGCCACCAGGCGCAGCGACGGCTTCGGCGGGAAGATGTACGTCCCCCGGGCGATGTACTCCTTGAGGATGTCGTTCTGGATGGTGCCGTTGAGCGCCGTGCCCGGCACCCCGTTCTCCTCGGCGACGAGTTGATAGAGCAGCAGCAGCACCGAGCCGGGCGCGTTGATGGTCATCGAGGTGGACACCTTGTCCAGTGGGATGTCGGCGAAGAGCAGCCGCATGTCCTCGATGGAGTCGATCGCGACACCCACCTTGCCGACCTCGCCGTGCGCGATCGGCTCATCCGAGTCGTAGCCCATCTGGGTCGGCAGGTCGAACGCGACCGAGAGGCCCATCGTGCCGGCCCGCAACAACTGATGGTACCGCGCGTTGGACTCGGTGGCGGTGCCGAAGCCGGCGTACTGGCGCATGGTCCACGGGCGGGAGGTGTACATGGTGGGGTAGACACCCCGGGTGTACGGAAACTCGCCCGGGCTGCCGAGCCGGGAGTCCAGGTCCTCCGGAAGGTCGGCCTCGGTGTAGACGCCGTTGATCGGGAAACCGGACTCACTTGACCGCCGTTGGTTCATCCCCGGATGGTAGGACGCCTGGCCACGTCATCGGGTGAGGGATACCGCACAGTGCGTCCCGACCGGTCGACACCAGGTGAACGACAGGGCACGTTCTGTCGACTTCGATAAACGTCCGCCGCGTCGGCTTTCGCATCGGGCGTCGGAACCAGCAAGATAGGGGGGTTGTGTCCCAGCCCCCCTCGATTTCCCCCGGTGGCTTTTCTGTGACTCAGATCCCGACGTGGAGCGGCGGACCAGTTAGTCCCGCCAACGGACGAGCGGCGCCCGGCACCACCATTGGTGGCCGGTACTCGCTGCGGTCCTCGGTGGGCAACGGCGGCATGGGCACGGTGTGGCGCGCCACAGACACCCTGCTGCGCCGTGACGTGGCGGTGAAGGAGGTCGTCCTGCCCCCGGGGCTGGCCCCCAGCGACCGCGACGCGATGTACGAACGCACCCTGCGCGAGGCCCGCGCCGCCGCCGCCATCCAGCACCCCGCTGTGGTGCAGGTGTACGACGTGGTCACCGAGGCCGGTCGGCCGTGGATCGTGATGGAGCTGCTGGACGCCCGCAGCCTCGCCGACATGGTGATCGAGGACGGGCCGGTCGCGCCCCGCGCCGTCGCCAAGATCGGCATCGCGCTGCTCGGCGCCTTGGAGGTCGCGCACGCGATCGGCGTGCTGCACCGCGACGTCAAACCCGCGAACGTGCTGATCTGCACCGACGGGCGCTGCGTGCTGACCGACTTCGGGGTCGCCCGGATGCCCACCGACGTGCAGCTCACCACCCCCGGCATGGTGCTCGGGTCGCCGCACTTCATCTCACCCGAGCGGGCCATGGGCCAGGAGTTCGGCCCGCCCAGTGACCTCTTCTCGCTGGGTGTGACGCTCTACACCGCTGTCGAGGGGCGGCCCCCGTTCGACAAGGGCGACCCGATCGAGACCATGCATGCGGTCGTCGAGGACCCGCCGGCTCCGCCGCAGCGCAGCGGCCCGCTGACCCGGGTGCTGATGGGTCTGCTCGAGAAGGACCCGGCACGCCGACTCGACGTGCACACCTCCCGGGCCATGCTGCGCGAGTTGCTCGCCGGTCCGCTGGGCAGCACGGCGACGGCTGTGCACTCGGTCACCGACCCGTACGCAGTGGTGCCGGTGCAGCAGCGCCCCATCCCCGTCCTCCCGCCGGTCCAGCCGGAGCCGAAGCCGGACAGCCAGATCGGTGGCAAGGCGATGCTGGCCCCGGGTGAGTCCCTGACCGACCGGCTGGCCTCGCTGCGCCGGGGCGAGCGCCCGCAGGCAGCTCCAGCGGCCGGCACCACCGGTGGGCTGGACGAGACCAGCGCCGACGCGTTGGCCGGCCCGCTGCACACGCCGACCGGCGCGATGCCGACTCCCGGCCGACCTGCGGCCGGGCGCACCTACGGCGGCAACGCGGACGCCACCCAGCGGGTGGACGCCGGCGGGCACCCCGACGCCACCCAGCGGGTCAGCTACGGCAGCCCGGCCGATGCCACCCAGCAGGTCGGGTACGGCGGCGCGGCACCGGAGGCCACCCAGCGCGTCGGCGGCACCTACGGCGGCGGCAACCAGTGGTCGGTGCCGGGCACCGGCCAGCCCTGGGCCACCGCGCCCGCCGCTTCGGGCGGCAGCGCGCTGGACAAGGTCCGGGCCACCGGTGGTCAGCTCGTCACCACTGTCAAGGGCTGGCCGCGCAAGGTGCAGCTCGCCGCGGCCGGCGGGTTGGTCGTCGTGCTGCTGATCACCGCGGTGGCGCTCTCCGGCGGCGACGACACACCGCCGAGCACCCCGGCCGCACAGCCCACCACGTCCGCCCCGGCGGCCCCCACTGTCGAGATGCAGGAGCACACCGCCCGCGGAATCCAGGTCATGGTGCCGAAGGGCTGGAAGAAGGCCACCGGCGGCTCGTACACCGACTACATCGACCCGGAGGACGACGGTCGCAAGATCCGGGTCCTCACCGAGAAGTGGACCGGGACGCCCACCCGCTGGGCGGAGAGCGCGCAAAACTTCCTCCGCACCAAGAGCACCAACTGTAAGAAGCCGTACGAGCAGGTGGCCATCGCCGAGCAGCAGTTGGCGGGCAGCCCGGGCGTCGAATTCGAGTACACCTGCGGCTCCGGTGGCGAGATGCGCCACGGGGTGTGGCGCGCGGTCGTCAAGGACGGCAAGTCGTACTCGTTCTACCTCTCCGCCACCGAGGACGTGTTCGCCGAGAGCAAGCCGATCTTCGACGAGATGGTGAAGACGTTCCAGCTCACCGGGAACGGCTGAGCCGGAGGGAACCCACAGGGGTGATCCGTCGCCGTGCTATCAAGGGGCATGGCGGCGGACACCACTGACATCGACGACATTCGCGAGCAAGCCCGGCGTTGGCTGGCCG
>NZ_PYAK01000114.1 GCF_003264365.1 Micromonospora noduli | reverse complement strand
CCGGGCCCAGGTGCCGCAGGCGCACCAGATGCGACCGCCGACTGCCCGCCCGCCGGTGGCCGGAGCGAGGCCGACAGCGATCGCACCCGCCCAACAGCCACGCCCCACCGCCGTCGCGCCGGCCGTCCAGCCCGCCCGACCGCAGGGCGCACCGAACGGCTACCCACGCGGTGCGGCAGCGGTGCCGTCCGGGCCACCCCGGCAGGAACACCCGCCGGCGTACGTCCGGCAGGCCGGCCCGGCGACGCCGTCACCCCAGCCCCAGCGGTCCCGGCCTGGAATGGTGCTTCTCGCCATCCTGCTGGCCGTGCTGGTCCTGCTCTGCTCTGGCGTGATTTCCTACAACCTCCGGAAGCAGTCGCAGGCCGGTGTATCCGCCGGGCTGGCGCCGCGCACCGTGGCGTCCGGCGCGCTACGACTCGACGGGCGCGACGATCCGACCCGGACGTCGTACCGTCGAGAGGTACGACTCCAGCCGGACGACGGCGGGACGACGACGAGCGAAGGACGACAGACGCGATGACAGCGCAGGCCCGCCTGCTCGGTGGCAGGTACCAGGTCGGCGAGCTGCTCGGCTATGGCGGCATGGCCGAGGTGCACCGTGGTCGCGATCTCCGGCTCGGTCGGGACGTCGCGATCAAGATGCTCCGCACCGACCTCGCCCGGGACGCGACGTTCCAGATGCGGTTCCGTCGGGAGGCGCAGAACGCCGCGTCACTCAACCACCCGGCCATCGTGGCGGTCTACGACACCGGCGAGGAGACCGCGCCGACCGGTGAGACGCTGCCGTTCATCGTCATGGAGTTCGTCAACGGACGGACCTTGAAGGAGGTCCTCGGCGCCGAGGGGCGACTGCAACCGCGCCGCGCGCTGGAGATCTGCGCCGACATGTGCGCCGCACTGGAGTTCAGCCACCGGCACGGCATCATCCACCGGGACATCAAGCCCGGCAACGTGATGCTCACCCAGACCGGCCAGGTCAAGGTGATGGACTTCGGCATCGCCCGGGCGCTGGCCAGCGGTGCGACCACCATGACCCAGACCAGTGCGGTCATCGGCACGGCGCAATATCTCTCCCCGGAGCAGGCACGCGGCGAGGCCGTCGACGCGCGCTCCGACGTGTACGCAGCCGGCTGCGTGCTCTTCGAGCTGGTCTGCGGGCACCCGCCGTTCGTCGGGGACAGCCCGGTCAGCGTCGCGTACCAGCACGTACGGGAGACGCCGCCTACGCCGAGCGACATCAACCCGGACGTCACCCCGGCCGTCGACGCGATCGTGCTGAAGGCGCTGTCGAAGAACCCGCTCAACCGCTACCAGAGCGCTGGCGAGATGCGGGCCGACCTGCTCCGCGCCGCCGCCGGCCGGCCCGTGCTGGCCACCCCGGTGCTGCGCGAGGCGGAGACGGTGGCGATGGCCCCGGCCGGTGGCGGGGGCGGCTATCCGGCTTCGGGCCGTGGGCCGCAGACCGGGCAGATCCCGGCCCGGGTGGGCGACCCCCGTCAGCGCAAGGCGTCCTCCTGGCTGATCGCGATGTTCAGCGCGGTCGGCGTACTCGCGGTGATCGCCCTGGTCGCCGCCCTGCTCTGGAACATGCAGCAGGACAAGGACCTGAAGTCGGTGCCCACCCTCACCGGCAAGACCCAGGCCATCGCGGTCACCGAGATCAACAACCTCGGATTCAAGCCGCAGGTCGGCGAGGCGGTCTTGGCAAACGACTGCACCAAGGGCACCGTCGCCAAGCAGAGTCCTGCCGCGGGCACCCAGCTGAAGCCGGCAGACACGGTGACCATCCAGATCTGCGACGGCAAGCCGGACGTGAAGATCCCCCCTGGCCTGGTCAACTCCCAGATCGAGAACGTGAAGCGCCAACTCGATGACCTCGGGTTGCGGGTCGAGGAGAAGCCGGTTGACAACCCCGCTCAGGAGGGGATTGTCATCAAGGTGTCTCCGCCGTCGGGGACGACTGTGGCGCCGGACAGCAAGGTTGTCGTCGAGGTCTCCCGGGGCAACGTCAACAAGGTGCCCAACGTGGTCAACTCCACTCGGGACGAGGCCGCCGAGGAGCTCCGCGAGGCGGGCTACAAGGTCTCGTTCAAGGACGGAGAGGAAGTGCCGGCCGATCAGGCCGGGCGGGTGCAGAAGCAGAACCCGGTGGGGGGCACCGAACTGGCCAGGAACAAGACGGTCACCATCGAGATCGGCATTCCCGAGCCGGAAACCGACCCGACGCCCACCGTGACGCCGACGGGCACGCCGACGGGCACGCCGACAACTCCCGGCAACGGGGGCGGCATCGGTCTGCCGTTCCCGCCCCCGCCGAGCCGGCCCCAGGACTAGGCCACCCGCGGGCATCGGCATGACCGAGACCGAATCGTCCCCGGTCGGGGCGGTACGGCGGTGGCCTCGACGCCTCCGCTGGCTGGCCCTCGCAGGCCTCGTCCTGCTGGTGCTCGCCAGTTCCCCGTGGCTGTGGACGACTCTCGCCGCACGCGGCCACCTGTACGACGCCACCGACGCGCCGACCGCCGACGTGGTGATCGTGCTCGGCACCGAGGTGGCGGCCGATCGGCAGCGGCCGGGTGACCGTCTCGCCGGCCGCCTGGACACCGCCGCCGAACTGGTGACCAGCGGACGGGCCACTGTCGTCCTGGTGTCGGGCGACGGCGGCGGCGCGTCCGGCGACGAGCCGGCGGTGATGACGACGTACCTCGCCGAGCGCGGTGTCGACAGGCGTCGTGTGGTGGCCGACCCGTTCGGCCTGGACACCTACGACAGCTGCGCGAGAGCGCGCGAGGTGTACGGCGTCGAGCGGGCGCTGATCGTCACCCAGTCGTACCACCTGTCCCGGGCGGTGACGCTGTGCCGGCAGCTGGGGCTCGACGTCGACGGGGTGGCCGCCCGCTGCGACGGCTGTGGTGCCGCTCTGCTCGCCGAAAAGTCGGTTCGGGACTACTTCGCCAGTGGCAAGGCGGCCTGGGACGCGGTACGCGACCGACCGCCTGCGGTGCGCTCGCCTGCGAATCCTGCGGTCCAGAACGCGTTGCGTGGCTGAACGGTCTTACCCGTTTCCGCAGGTGGGCTTTTAATGGCACATTCGACCGGATGCTTGCGGAACCTGCTACGACAAGACCGCGACCTCGTGCAAGGCTGCCGTCGCCATTGCCCCGCTACTGCAATGGTTGTGGACCTTTGAGGACACGGCCTGAGGGTGTGCGCGAGGCCTCCTGGTTGAGATTCAGCACTGTCGCTGAACCGTCTACCGGAGACCTCGCTACACCTCGATCTTCGACACTGACAAGTCACATCAGTTTAGACACTGCTGCCGACTTCAACACAGGCTGTAGTCGGTTGCAACAAAGCTACGGCGAGGGGATGGCCCATTCTCGCAGGTGTCATCCGTAGTAGTTGACCCAGCTTGAACAGTAGTCGGGGCCAGTGACCGATTCGCAGACCCGATACCGGTATGGCGCATCGAGGTAGCGCACGGTGCCGCACCCGGCGGCCGAGCCGTTCCCGTCCCCGACCGTCTCGTTCTGCGCAGCGTCGGTCCAGTCGACCTCCACGTACACGCCATGCCCGTCGGCCTCGTTGTCGCACGCCGACACCTGGTGCAGGCCGTCGACAGGCGCAATGCAGCCCCTGTCATCTCCCTGCTGCACGCAGCTGCCGGCGGCTTGGGCAGGCCCCGCCCCGGCGACGATGACCGCAGGCATTAGCGCTGTCAGCAGCGCCGTGAGCGTCAGACCGACTCTTCTGGAATTGATCATGATTCCCCCGCCTCCTTGCTTTTCTGCCATGCCCCGAATTGGGCTCGCAGCAACTTCGGCCCACTCGCGTGGGCGCTATGCCGCAGGCCCGACCAAGCATAGTGGACGGTGATCGATTTTAGTTGCCCGTGGCCGGTGCGACGACCTCGCTCGCCGCAAGGAAGCCGGCATCGCAGCCCGCGTCGGGTTCGCTACGAAACCCGCCTTGGGCCTGCGGATGCTCGAGCGCGCCCATCGACGAGGTCTGACTTGCTGGTGAACCTGATCGCCACCATCCGACCTTTTCGACCACATACCTACTCGGGAAGTGGCAATCAGACAGGCCGGGCGTCGTATTGACGTCGCGCTTTGGCCTCACAGGTCCATTCTGGCCGTGATGACGACGGGCTCTGAAGGATCGGCGTCTGCCTCAGGCGGTGGCGAAGGCCGCCCGACGACGGGCGTCGACCTCGGCGGCCAGCGCGGGTGCCCGCTCCAGCGCCTCGGGGTGACCGCAACTCGCCAGCCAGTTGGCCAGCATCAGGTGACCGCCCTCGGTGAGCACCGACTCCGGGTGGAATTGGACGCCCTCGATGGGCAGCGTCCGGTGCCGCATCGCCATCACCACGCCGGAGCCGGTCCAGCCGGTGACCTCCAGCTCGTCGGGGAGCGTCTCGGGCAGCACTGCGAGCGAGTGGTACCGGGTGGCGGTGAACGGGTCGGGCAGACCGGCGAGTACGCCGACCGAGTGGTGTCGCACCTCGGAGGTCTTGCCGTGCAGCAGCTCGGGGGCGCGTGTCACGGTCGCCCCGAAAGCTTCGCCGATCGCCTGATGGCCGAGGCAGACGCCGAAGATCGGCAGCTTGCCTGCGTACTCCCGGATGACGTCCAGGCAGATGCCGGCCCGGTCCGGGCTGCCCGGCCCGGGCGACAGCAGGATGCCGTCGGCGCCAACCGTGCCCACCTCGGCGACGTCGATCTCGTCGTTGCGGCGGACCTCGCAGTCCACGCCGAGCTGGCCCAGATACTGCACGAGGTTGAAGACGAAGGAGTCATAGTTGTCGATCACCAGGACGCGCATGGTCACCTGCTCGGGGAGGGAGGCGCGGAGTTGTTCTGGTCGGTGTCGTACGGCAGTTCGTGCTCGTCGCCGGCCGGCGTCTCCCCGGTCACCGGGTCGCCGCCGCCACCCGTCTCGGCGGGTACGCCGGACTCGACCTGCACGTCGTCGAAGGGCAGCAGGGGCTCGGCCCACGGGAAGGCGACGTACCACAGCAGGGCCACCGTGGCGGCCACCAGCAGCACCGAGCCGGTCAACTTCCCGACCACGCCGAACGGCAGCTTGCGCCAGATGAACGCGTACATCGGGTCAGCCTCCCAGCTCCGCCGGCCGGCCCGCGGACTTGGGTTGGGTGCGGTCCAGTTCGGCATGGATGATCAGGCGCTGGTAGTTGTCGAACTTCGGGTTGCACGTGGTGAGGGTGAGCATCCGTTTGGTCGCCTTCTTGTCCGGCTCGCCGGGCACCGGCGCCACCACCTCGACCTGGGTCGGCCGGACGATCCGGGACTGCGACACCCGGTAGACGTACCAGTCGGTCTTGCTCTCGACCACGATCGGGTCGCCCTCGTCCAGCTCGTCCAACCGCCAGAAGGTGGCCCGGTTGCGGTGGCCGGCGACGGAGAAGTTGCCCACCTGGCCGGGGAGCGCGCTGGTCGGGTAGTGGCCGGGGGCGAAACGGATGTCCTGTTGGGTGACCCCCTCGACGACGACCCAGTTCTTGTCGAGCTTGGGGATGTAGAGGCCCGCGAGCGGCTTACCGCGTACCGGTGGGGAGGGTTTGACGCTCGGGCCCACCGACGGGGCGACAGTGGGGTCGTCGGTCGGGCCCCACGCCTGGGCCAACTCGTTGTTGAGGTCGTTCTGGTGGGCGTCGACGATGGCCGACTTGCCCCAGACCTCGTAGCCGGCGAAGAGCAGGACCACCAGGCCGAAGGTGATCAGGACTTCGCCGGTGACGCGGACGCCGGTGCGCAGTCGCGAGCCGAACGACGGGCGGGTCAGCTCGGAGTAGACGCTCTTGTAGCCCTCGCCGGTCTGGTGTGGCCGGAGTTGCACCACCCGCTCGCCGCGTCGGGGTTGGGGAGGGTCGGCGGGGTTGGCGCTGGCCGGCTCATCCGGGACGGCGGTGCGGGGGACGGCCCCCATCAACGCGGTCGAGTCCATGGTCGGCGGCCTGGTGGCCGGAGTGGCGGGCACGGCCGGAATCAACGCGGTGGCTGCCGGGTCCGCGCCGCGATCCCCGCCAGCGCTCGGCGGGACCCGGCCCGGCCCGGTCGGCGGGAAGCCTTCCGACCCGGCCGCTGCGACGCGGTCGGGGGCGACCGGGGAGACCGGGGTGGCCGGGGTGGCCGGGGTGGCCGGGGAGCCGGTGGATCGGGCGGACCGGTCGGTGACCTGCGGAATGTATGCGGTCGGCGAGTCGGCCAGCGGCGGCGTCGAGGGCCCGGAGGAGACAGGCCGGCTCGGCGTGCCGGAGACCGCCGGCCGGGTCGGCATCGGCATCTTGCCGGGTGTGGCCGGGCGGGTCGGCGCGGCACCCGGCGGTCGGGTCGGTGTGGCACCCGGTGGGTTGCCGGTGCCCGGCGGTCGGGTCGGTGCGGCGCTGGGCGCGGTCGGTCGGGTGGACGCGGCGTTGGTGCGGGTGGGGCTGCGGTCGACGTTGGGTCGGTGAGGGTGCCCGGTGGGTGGCGGTTGAGCGGAA
>NZ_PYAK01000113.1 GCF_003264365.1 Micromonospora noduli | reverse complement strand
GCCGGTCGGGCCGGGCGGCCGGCCGCGGCGCGATGCCCGGCTCGGCGCCGCGGTACGGGTCTGTGGGGCGGTGCGGGTCGGGGCTGCGGTGCGGGTCTGTGGGGCGGTGCGGGTCGGGACTGCGGTGCGGGTCTGTGGGGCGGTGCGGGTCCGGGCTGCGGTGTGGGTCGCTGCGGTGGCCGGGCTCCCGGGTACGGTCCGAGGTGCGGTCCTGGCGCACCGGACCCGGTGCTGGCCAGGGCAGACTGCCGTCCGACCGTTGGCCCGGCTGTGGCCGGGGCTCGCGGTACGCGTCCTCACGGGGTGCGTCCTCGCGGTAGCCGTTGTCGCGGTACCCGTCCGGGCGGGCCTGCTCGCGGGGTCGCCGGTCCGGGTACGCCTCGGTGCGGGCCGCCGCCTCACGGGGCTGCTGCCGGTGCGGGTCGGTGTCGGGCCGCCGCCGGTCGTCGTCGAGGCGGGGCTGGTCGGGCAGGTCCGCCTCGGGGCGACGCCGTCGTCCACCGTTGGGTGAGGGCGCTGCGCCGACGCCGTCGTCCGCCCGGTAGCGCGAGTCCGGGCGGCGCAGGTCGTCGGCGGCCCGGTCCGGGTACCCGTCGGCGCTGTATCGCGTGCGGCCGTCCACGGGGGCCCATGGGTCGACCCCGTCGGCGATGCGGCCGTCGTGGTCGCGGTTGGGTCGGCCGCCGTACGCGTCGCCGGTGTGCCGTTCGTAACCAGCGGCCGGTCGTTCCGGTGTGCCGCGCCGACGTGGTGTGTCGTCGGGCTCGGGCACCCAGCCGGGTTCGGGCCGGGGCGCGGGGGAGACCGGCGGAGAGCCCTGGTAACCCCGATCCCGCTCGGTGGGCTCCTGCCGGGGACGGCGGCTGTCGTACCGATCGGGGGTGGGCTGGTCCCGGTGCCAGGCGGCTTCCCGCGTGGGCCCCCGCTCGTCGGCGGGGCGTCGGTCGGACCAGGCGGTACGTCGGTCCGACTCGGGCGAGCGACGGTCGTCGCGGCGGGGTGGCTCGGGCAGCGGACGACGGTACGGCTCGTGGTCGTAGTGGCGGGACTCGGCGCTGTCGGGCCGGCCGTAGGCGGAGGTGTCCGCCGAGCGCTCGTCGCCGCGGAGTCGGCCGTAGGCCGGTGTCTCGCCCGGCTCGTCGTCCACCCAGGAACGGCCGTGCGGTGCCTGTTCCTCCGGTGGTTCGTCTGACCAGGACCGGCCGAGGTAGGTGCCGTCCGGGCGGGTGGGCGCCAGCGGTGGCACCTCGGCGCGACCGGACACCGACGCGCGGCCACGCGGTGGCGGCTGATGCGGCCTGCCGATGTCGCCGGCGTAACGCTGGCCGGGGAACTGGGGGTGCCACTCGGTGGTCGGCTCGACCACCCAGGACGGTTCGTTCGGGTCTGACCACCGGTCGTTGTAGCGGCCGTTCATCCGTCGAGCCCGTCGCCACACCCGGCCGCTGGGCCGATTCTCGCCGGGAGTGAGGTGCCCGCAGCCGCCGTCGGGTGACCGCTGGGCGTCCGGTCGCCGCCTGCCACGCCCCGGTGGCCGGCTCGCGTCCGCTCGCTCACGCGTTGTCACCTCGTTGCAAATTGTCGCGCTGGGGCCGCACGTGCCGGTCAGATCGCTGCTCCGGCAGGCCGTGGCTGCGGATGGAGGGTAACGGCGTGGGCTCGCTCACCGCCACTGTGGTGCCGCCCACCGGCGCAAACGTTATCCCATTGGTTTCGGACATTTGGTCCTATAAGCGAATCTGGCGTCCGACCATACCGCACTTGAAGGCCACCCGGCTGCGGCGGGATCGCCGTCCTCGTTCAGGGGTGCTCCATGATGAGGACGGCGAACGTACCGGGAGCGAGCGCCTCGTAACGGTGCGGGGCGTCGCCGGGGAACGTGGCGTAGTCGCCGGGTTCGAGTTCGACCGGTGCCGCCTCGGGCCCCACCCGCAGCCGGCCGGCAGCGACCACCACGTGCTCGATACTGCGCGGGGTGTGGCCCTGCCCGGCTCGGACCGCGCCCGGTTCCAACCTGATCAGGTAGACGTCCCGGCGCAGGTGCGCCGCACCGGCGCTGAGCAGCGTTCCGCTGAAGTCGGCCTGCTCTGAGCGGACGTGCGGCCCGTCCCCGGCCCGGATGACCCGTACACCGTCGTCGACGGGCTCCACCAGCCGGCTGAACGGCACACCGAGGGCGACGCCCAGCGCCCAGAGCGTCTCCACGCTCGGGTTGCCGGTGCCCGACTCCAGTTGGGAGAGGGTGGACTTGGCCACCCCCGCCCGGCGGGCCAGCTCGGTCAGCGAGATGCCGACCCGTTCCCGCTCCCGGCGCAGGGCGGCGGCGATGGTGGCCAGCGGGGCAGCCGGTTCCGAAGGCATGCCTTCGCTCCATTGGGTCGAACGTTCGGCGTGGCGAACAACGGCAACCCGTTCAGCATGATGAACACGCGGCAAGATCCGCGCAGTTACGGCGAAACTGCTGCCTCGGAGATGTCTGAGGCAGCAGTTTCGCTGATGTTGCGCGGATCTTGCGGGCGCAGGCGCCAGGGTGCGGGCGTGGGAGCCCGGGGGGTCAGACCTTGTCGCCCAGCTTGACCTGGGGCGCCGGAGCGCGCATCCGCCGGAAGGTGATCGACCGCATGACCGCGTAGAGGAAGAGCGAGCCCATCCGCTGGTCGGTCTTCGGGAAGCGCTCCCGGACCAGCTTGCTGATCTTGCGGCAGATCAGCACCGAGTCGACGACCACACCCAGCGCCAGCGCGCCCCAGAGCACGTTGGAGATCAGCCGGACCAGCGGCGGCATGGCCGCGTTCGACCCGACCAGCACGATCAGCGCGCCGCCGAAGAACCAGGTGCCGACGGTACGACGGGAGTCGACCACGTTGCGGGCCAGCAGCCGCTCCGGGCCACGGTCGCGGGGGCCACCCTCGCGGCGGAACTCCGATGCCGCCTCGGCGCGCAGTTGACGGCGACGCTCCCGCTCCTCCTCCTTGGTGAGGGGGCGAGTGGGGCCGGCCGGGCGACGGCCGGCGGTCGGCCGCTTGGGCGTCTCCCGACCCTTGGCCGGGGTGTAACCCCGGGGACGCTCAGCGGTCTCCTCGGGGGTCACCGAGGTGACGGCCTCGTCGACGAGGTCGGTGGACTTGCGGCGAAAGAGCGACGGCACGCGGCAAGGGTAGCCAACGGTCCGCGCCAGGTGCACATCGCGGTACAACGGCCGACGGCTCCAGGTCGCAGCGCGACCTGGAGCCGTCGTAGTCGAACGATGGGGTGACCGAGGTTACGGACGCTCGGCGTGCGCGCCCAGGTCGGCGAGCTTCGCCTCGAAGTCCTCGTAGCCCCGGTTGATCAGGTCCACGCCGTACACCCGGGAGGTGCCCTCGGCCGCGAGCGCCGCGATCAGGTGGCTGAACCCGGCCCGTAGGTCCGGGATGACCAGGTCGGCGGCGTGCAGCTTGCTCGGCCCGGCGATCACCGCGGAGTGCTTGAAGTTACGCCGGCCGAAGCGGCACGGGGTGCCGCCGAGGCAGTCCCGGTAGACCTGGATGTTGGCGCCCATCGAGTTGAGGGCCTCGGTGTAGCCCAGCCGCTGCTCGTAGACCGTCTCGTGGACGATCGACAGGCCGCGGGCCTGGGTCAGCGCCACGACCAGCGGCTGCTGCCAGTCGGTCATGAAGCCGGGGTGCACGTCGGTCTCCAACGCCACCGCGTTCAGCTCGCCACCCGGGTGCCAGAAGCGGATGCCGCCCTCCTGACCGGGGTCGCCCAGCTTCGGCGCGCGGGCGTCGGTGACCTCGTACTCGCCGCCGACCGAGCGGAAGATGTTCAGGAAGGTCATCATGTCGGCCTGCTGCGCGCCCAGCACCTCGACGTGACCACGGGTCGCCAGGGCGGCGGCCGCCCAGCTCGCCGCCTCGATCCGGTCCGGGATCGGCCGGTGGGTGTAGCCGTGCAGCTTGGGCACGCCCTGAATCTCGATCACCCGGTCGGTGTGGACCTTGATGATCGCGCCCATCTTCTGCAGGATGCAGATCAGGTCGATGATCTCCGGCTCCACCGCGGCGTTGCGCAGCTCGGTGACGCCCTCGGCCATCACGGCGGTCAGTAGCACCTGCTCGGTGGCACCGACGCTCGGGTACGGCAGGGCGAACTTGGTGCCGTGCAGCCCGTTCGGCGCGGACAGGTGCAACCCCTCGGGCCGCTTGTCGACAGTGGCACCGAACTCCCGCAGCGCCTGCAGGTGGAAGTCGATCGGGCGCGGGCCGATGTGGCAGCCGCCCAGATCCGGGATGAACGCGTGCCCGAGGCGGTGCAGCAGCGGGCCGCAGAACAGGATCGGGATCCGACTGGAACCGGCGTGCACGTTGATCTGGTCGGTGCTGGCGCTCTCCACGTTCGCCGGGTCGAAGACGAGCTCGCCGTCCTCGGTGCCGTCGGTGACCTTGACGCCGTGCAGGCCGAGCAGACCTCGCACCACCTCGACATCGCGGATCTTGGGCACGTCGAACAGCCGGCTCGGGCTGTCGCCGAGCAACGCGGCGACCATCGCCTTCGATACCAGGTTCTTCGCGCCGCGCACGCGGATCCGCCCTTCGAGCGGAGTACCTCCGTGCACAACCAGGACGTCGTCGGTCAACGCAACCTCCAGCGCGTCGGTGCTGCCGTGTTGATGGTGGGGCGCCTGAACCTTGTCGCTACCCCGGATGCGGCCATGTCGAAACGGCCCGCGTGTGTCGTCGCTTGGGCAGCATAGCCCTCGGTGACGAAAAAGGACTCGGTCACATCGGCGTGTGTGGCATTAATCGGTGATCCGGCACTTTTGCGTACCAAGAGCGCTACGGATCGTGATCAGGACGCCGTCGGCGGCGGAGTGTCCGCGCCGGGCAGCGCGAGCATCTGATCAAGCGCGACCCGGGCGTGGTGCGCGGTGTCGGCGTCCACCGTGATCTGGTTGACGACCCGGCCCGCGACCAGCTCCTCCAGAGCCCAGACCAGGTGCGGCAGATCGATCCGGTTCATCGTCGAGCAGTAGCAGACGGCCTTGTCGAGGAACATGATCTGCTTGTCCGGGTGCGCCAGCGCGAGCCGGCGGACCAGGTTCAGCTCGGTGCCGAGCGCCCACGCCGAGCCGGCCGGAGCCGCCTCGATCGTCTTGATGATGTATTCGGTGGACCCGACGTAGTCGGAGGCCGTGACCACCTCGTGCCGGCACTCCGGGTGGACCAGGACGTTGACCCCGGGCACCCGCTCCCGTACGTCGTTGACGCTCTCCAGGGTGAACCGGCCGTGCACCGAGCAGTGCCCCCGCCACAGGATCATCTTGGCGTCGCGCAGCTGCTCCGGGGTGAGCCCACCACCGGGCTTGTGCGGGTCGTAGAGCACACAGTCGTCCAACGACAGGCCCATCTCCAGCACCGCGGTGTTACGGCCCAGGTGCTGATCCGGCAGGAAGAGCACCTTCGACCCCTGCTCGAAGGCCCAGTCCAGGGCGCGCTTGGCGTTGGACGAGGTGCAGACCACGCCGCCGTTGCGGCCCACGAAACCCTTGATGTCGGCCGAGGAGTTCATGTACGTCACCGGCACGGTGTCGCCGGCGATGCCCAGCTCGGTCAGCGTGTCCCACGCGGCCTCGACCTGGCCCAGCACCGCCATGTCCGCCATCGAGCAACCCGCCGCGAGGTCGGGCAGGATCACCCGCTGGCTGTCGGTGGTGAGGATGTCGGCGCTCTCGGCCATGAAGTGCACGCCGCAGAAGACGATGTACTCCGCGTCCGGGCGGGCCGCGGCCTCCCGGGCCAGCTTGAACGAGTCGCCGGTCACGTCGGCGAACTGGATCACCTCGTCGCGCTGGTAGTGGTGCCCCAGCACGAAGACCTTGCTGCCCAGCTTCGCCTTCGCGGCGGTGGCACGGGCCACCAGATCCGGATCGCTGGGCGCCGGCAGGTCGCCCGGACACTCCACGCCGCGCTCGGTGTCGGGGTCGCTGCCCCGGCCGAGCAGCAGCAGAGCTGTCGCCGTGTTGGAGGGTTCCACCCAGGTCGAAGTCACGTAGCCCATGGTCCCACAGCGCGAGCGCGACGCAGCCTCGCTCGGTGTGGGCTGCCACACTGCTCGGCATGCGCGTGCTGCTCTGCCCGGACAAGTTCGCCGGCACCCTGTCCGCACCGGAGGTGGCCGCCGCCGTCGCCGACGGTTGGCGCACCGTCACCGACGGAGACGAGCTGCTGATCCGGCCCCTCGCCGACGGTGGACCGGGCTTCGTGGAGGTGCTCGCCGAAGCCCTCGGCGGCCGGCGCGTGCCGGTGTCGACGGTCGACCCGCTGGGCCGGCCGGCGGCCGGTGAGATCCTGCTCACCGCCGACGGCTCGACCGCCTACCTGGAGAGCGCGCAGGCGTGCGGCCTGCACCTGCTCTCCGCAGCCGAGCGCGACCCGAAGACCACCACCTCGTACGGGCTGGGTCTGTTGGTGGCCGCCGCGGTGGAGAGCGGTGCCCGCACTGTGGTGATCGGGCTGGGCGGCTCCGGCACCAACGACGCCGGCGCCGGAATGCTCGCCGCGCTGGGCGTGACCCCGCTCGACCAGGGCGGCGCCGCGCTGCCGTACGGCGGGGCGGCGCTCGCCGCGGTGGACGCGCTGGACGGCGCGCCCCGGCTGCG
>NZ_PYAK01000112.1 GCF_003264365.1 Micromonospora noduli | reverse complement strand
GCCCGAGGCCGACGACGGCCAGCCGGCCGCGTGGCGCGTGCCGGGCCACCGCCACGGTGGCCATCGCCGTCGCGGTCTTCCCCACCAGCAGCGTCGCGTCGTCGACCCGACCGTCCGGGCCGAGCAGGGCCGCGGCCTCCGCCACGCTCGGCGTGCCGACCGCAGCCCGGACCACCTCGCTGGGGTGCGGCACATCGACCGCCGCCAGCCGCGTCGCCGGCCAGGTCACCAGGGGTACGCCGAGCGCGTCGACGGTGCTGCGGATGCCCGCCTCGTCGGCCTTGATGTCGGCGGTGGCCAGGCAGCGCAGGCTCGCCGGGTCGAGACCGGCGTCGGCCAGCACCCGGTGCAGCAGCTCCGCCACCTCGGCGGCGGGTACGCCCCGACTCGCGCCCACGCCGGCGACCAGCGACGGCGGCCGCAGCACGGCGGTCCGCTGGTCGGACGGCACCACCCGGTCGGTGACCAGCAGCCGGTACCCGTCGTCCGTCGGGTCCTCGTCGGCCGCGCGCACGTTCGGGGGCAGGGCGGGCAGCGGCCAGTCGGCGTCGGCGATCAGCCGGACCGGCTCGCCGTCCAGGATGGCCCGGGACACCGCGGCGACAGCGCCCTGCACGGGCCAGCCGAGGGTGTCCAGCCCCGGCAGGTCGACCGCGTCGGTGGCGGTGGTGATCACCGGTTGGGCGTCCAGGAGGGCGGCGACCTGTTCGGCGAGCGCGTTGCCCCCGCCGGCGTGCCCACCGAGCAGCGCCACGGCGTGCCGGGCCGCCTCGTCGACGACCACCACCGCCGGGTCGGTGTGCTTGTCGTCGAGCAGCGGCGCGACGATGCGCACCACCGCCCCGGTGGCCAGGAACGCGATGACCGCGTCACATCCGGCCCAGGCGGTCCGCAGCGCGTCGGCGACGGTCTCCGCCTCGACCAGCCGGGCGTGCGGCCAGGCGGCGGTCAGGGTGTCGGCGTGCCGGCGGCCGGCGGCGGTGGCCGCCACCAGGCCGATCCGGGCGGGCGGGTTCTGGTCGGTCACTGGCGCTCCCCGGTGAGGACGACCACCGGGTTGGTGGCCGCGAGGCGGATCGACCCGCCGGGCAGGTCGGCGAGGCGGGCGGCGGAGAGCTGGCTGCCCTCGACCGTGTAGCCGGCGGCGCGCAGCAGACCCACGGCCGGTGCGACCCGGTCCAGTGCGGCCAGGGTGAGCACCACCCGCTCGGGTTGGCGGGCCACCACGGCGGTGAGGACGTCGACGCCGCCACCGCCGATGAAGACCGCGTCGGGTTCGGGGAGGTCGGCCAGCGCCGCCGGGGCATGTCCGGCAACCAGCCGGACGTGCACGGCGTGCGCGGCGGCGTTGACCTGGATGGTGGCACCGGCCTCGGGGTCCTTTTCGACGGCGAGCACGGCCGCGCCGAGCAGCGCGCACTCGATGCCGACCGAGCCGCTGCCCGCCCCGATGTCCCAGATCAGCCGGCCCAGTCGGGGCCGCAGCCGGGCGACGACGAGGGCGCGCACCTCCGACTTCGTGATCATGGAGTCGCGGTGGGCGTAGCGGTTCTCCGGCAGCGCCCAGCCGCCGGCCGGCGCGGCGGCGGGCTGATTGTCGGCGCGCATGCCGCCGGCCGTGCCCCGATCGGACGGGGCGTCGGCGGGCGGGGCGTGCGCCGACCCGGCGGGTACGGGGTCGGCGAGGCTGAGCAGGACGTGCGGGTCGGCCCAGGTCTCGGCGGCGGCCCGCTCGGGGGTCACCGCGCGGATCCGTTCGGCGGCGGTGCCCAGGTGCTCGGCGACCAGCAGGCGGCGGGACCAGCCGATCAGGCCGGCGCCCAGCTCGGCCGCGCCGGCGCCGGGTGCGGTGAGCACCGCGACCAGTGGCAGCGCCCGGCAGGCGTTCACTGCGGCTCGGGGGTCGCGCCCGTGCGCGGTGACCACTGCGGCGCCGTCCCAGGGCAGCCCGGCGCGGGCGAACGCGGCGGCCACACTGGACACCGCCGGCACCACCCGCAGCGGCAGCCCGGCCTCGCGCAGCCGTCGGACGATGCCGAACAGGCCGGGATCGCCGCTGGCCAGCACGACGGCCGGCACCCCGGCGGCGACGGCCTCGGCGAGGCGGCGCAGGGCGGGGGCGAGCGGCCCGAGGGTGACGGTGTCCGCGCCGGCCGGTATGGGCACGGCGGCCAGGTGCCGGGTGGCCCCGACCACCAGCCCGGCGGTGGCCAGCACCGGGGCGAGCGCGGGGTGCGGCGGTGCGCCCGCCGCGTCCAGACCGACCACTGTCACGGCGGTCGCCGGGGCCACAGGCGTCGCCGCGGCCATCCGCGTCATCGGGGCCACCGGCCGGACGAGGCGACGACGTGCGTTCCGGCGAAGTCGACCATCGCCACGTCCACTGCGACAGTCGGCCCGGCGAAGCGCCGCAGCACCTGGCGGACCCGCTGGCAGAGCAGGTCGCCGGCCGGGGCGAGCAGCCCGGCGGCCTCCCACAGCTCGTACGCGTGCCGCCCGGTGTTCGCCTCGGTCACGGCGGCGACGAGCGACGGGGCGCCGCCGGCCTCGGCGGTCACCGCGCCGAGCAGGGAGAGGTCCACAGTGGAGCGGGTGTAGTGGGTCATCAGGATGCCGGCCGCGAGTTTGGCGAGCTTGCCGGCCATGCCGACGAAGACCACCCCGGTCATCGCGTCACCCACGGCGGCGGTCACCGCGGCCCCGGTGAAGTCGCCGACCTCGACGAAGCAGACCTCGGGCAGGTCGGGCAGGAGCGCGCGGGCGGCCCGCTCGGTACGCCCGCCGGTGCAGAGCACCACTGTCGGCTCGCCCTGGGCGGCCATCACGTGCACGGCCTGCACGACGCTGGCCCGCCACGACGCGGTGGAGAACGGGCGGACGATCCCGGTGGTGCCGAGGATCGAGATGCCGCCGAGGATGCCGAGCCGACGGTTGGTGGTCTTGCGGGCCATGATCTCGCCCCGGGGCACGCTGATCACCACCCGGACCCCGACCTCGCTGAGGTCGACCACCTCGGCCACCGCCTCGCCGATCATCCGGCGGGGGGTGTCGTTGATCGCTGGCCCGCCGACCGCGAGCCCGAGGCCGGGTTTGGTGACGGTGCCGACGCCGGCACCACCGGCCAGCCGCAGGCCGGGCACGTCGGTCCAGTTCACCGTGGCGGTCAGCTCGGCGCCGTGGGTGACGTCCGGGTCGTCCCCGGCGTCCTTGACCACCACCGCCTCGGCCCGGACCGGTGGGGTGCCGGTCACCTCGCAGCGCTCCACCGGGAAGCGCACCCGACGTCCGGCGGGCAGCCCGATCTCCACCTCCTGCTGGGTGGTGCCGGTGACCAGGGCGGTGACCGCGGCCTTGGCCGCCGCCGTCGCGCACGCGCCGGTGGTCCAGCCGGTGCGCAGCGCGGTGGGCCGGACCTTCGCGGTGCGCGGCAGGTCCGGCTCGCGCAGCGGCGGCTCGGCGTACGTCATGGTGTGGCTGTCCCCCCGGTGCGGGCGCTTGCCTGGCGGCGCAGCTCGGCGCGGGCGGCCGGCTCGGCGCGGCGGAAGGTGTGGAAGTGCCCGGGGTGGTAGAGGTGCGAGCGGGTGCCTTCGGCGGCGAGAGCCGGGCCGACCAGGAAGAGGGTGTGTTTCCACAGCTTGTGCTGTTTGACCGTCGCCTCCAGGGTGCCGACCGTGCAGCGCACCACCAGTTCGTCGGGCCAGGTCGCCTGGTACGCCACCACGGCCGGGGTGTCCTCCGGGTAGCCGCCGGCCAGCAGCTCGGCCTGCACCTGCCCGGAGCGGGCGGCGGAGAGGAACAGCGCCATGGTGGTGCCGTGCCGGGCGAAGTCGCGGACCCGCTCGCCGGGTGGCATCGGGGTCTTGCCGCCTTCGAGGCGGGTGAGGATGACCGACTGGGCCACCTCGGGCACTGTCAGCTCGCGGCCGACGATCGCCGCGACGGCGGTGAACGAGGACACCCCGGGCACGATCTCGACGGCCAGGTCGAGCGCCCGGCACACGTCCAGTTGCTCCTGCACCGCGCCCCACAGCGCCGGGTCTCCGGAGTGGATCCGGGCCACGCTCAGCCCCTGCTCGGCGGCGCGCCGGTAGAGCGGCAGCACCCCCTCGATGGGCAGCTGCGACGAGTCGACGATCTCCGCGCCGGGGCGGGCGTGGTCGAGCACGTCGGCGTGCACCAGGCTGGCCGCCCAGATGACGATGTCCGCCTCGGCGATGACCCGGGCGGCCCGCACTGTCAGCAGGTCCGCCGCCCCCGGGCCGGCTCCGACGAACCACACCTTGCCGTCGCTGGTCACAGCTTTCCTCCTCGGTGCTCGCGGCGGGCCGGAACCAGCAGCGTCGACAGGTACGGCAGGTCGTGCTCGGTGTCGTCGACCGGCCCGATGCGTTCACCGGGGAGCCCCAGGCTGCGTCCGAGCACCGCGTCGGCGAGGCGGCCCTGCCGGCGCAGCTCGGCGAGCAGTTCCGGGTGCCGTCGCCAGCCCTTGTAGGCGACCACGGTGCCCGGCCCGGCGAGGGCGTCGGCGAAGAGCGCCAGGCCGGCGGTGGCCGGCAGCAGGGTGAGCGGTTCGCGTCCCTCGCAGAGCGGGGTGCCGCTGCGGGCCGCCAGCTCCTGCATGGCGGTGACGCCGGGCACTGTCGCCACCCGCACCGCCGGGCGCAGCGCGCGGACGCTCTGGGCCAGGTAACCGAAGGTGGAGTAGACGTTGGGATCGCCGATGGTGGCGAACGCGAGGGACCGGGCGCCCGCGTCGATCGCCTCGACCACCACCCGGGCGGCGTCGTCCCAGGCGGCCGCCCGGCGCGCGGTGACCCCACCCCGGTCGTCCAACGCTAACGGCAGCCGGCGCAGCCGCTCCGCCGCGACGTGGGAGCGCACTGTCGCCTCGGCCCGCCCGGCGTCCGCACCCGGCGAGGCCGCACCGGCGGGAGCGACCCGGTCCGCCATGACGGGTACGAAGACCAGGTCGGCCTCGCGCAGCAGCCGCACCGCCTTGACGGTGAGCAGTTCCGGGTCGCCCGGGCCGACGCCGACCCCGGTGAGCGTGGCGTCGGTGCTCATCGGCACGCCTCGACCAGTCGACGGGCCGCGTCCGGGTGGCCGGCCCAGTGGGTGTGCAGGTAGGACGCGTGCACCCGGCCGGCGACGAAGCCGTGCTCGGTGTCGTTCCAGCGCCACGCCGGTGCGTCGCCGTGCCCGGGGTCGGTGGTGGTGCGGTGGAACTCGTGGCCGCGTACCGGCTCGCCGGCGCGCGCCACCGGGGAGTCGGTGACGGCGTGGGCCTCCCGGTAGCCGAGGGTGAGCCGGTCGGTCATCCGGGCGGTCAGGTCCAGTCGGCCGCACATCGGTACGCCGTTCAGGGACCGCCCGAGGTAGAGCAGCCCTGCGCACTCGGCCACGATCGGCCCGTCGAAGTCAGCCAGTTCGGCGCGGAGCCCGGTGTTGTCGGCAAGCGTCTGGGCGTACGCCTCGGGGAAGCCGCCGCCGATCACGACCGCCCGGGTGCCGGTGGGCAGCGCCGGGTCACGCAGCGGGTCGACGGTGACGACGTCCGCGCCGGCCGCGGCGAGCAGTTCGGCGGTCTCCGCGTACGAGAAGGTGAAGGCCGGGCCACCGGCGAGGGCGACCCGTGGCCGCTCGACGCCGGCCGGCCCGCCGACGGCGGCGACCGGGTCCCACGCCGCGGCGGTCAGCGGCGGGGCGCTCCGGGCCAGGGCGAGCACGGCGTCGAGGTCCACCGTGGCCTCGACCAGCTCGGCGAGCGCGGTGACGATCGCGACCGATTCGGGTGCCCGCTCGGCGACCGGCACCAGTCCGAGGTGCCGGGCCGGCGCGGCCACCTCGGCGGCGCGGGTGACCGCCCCGAGCACCGGTACGTCCACCTCGGCGAGGGCGTCGCGCAGCAGCGTCTCGTGCCGGGGTGAGCCGACCCGGTTGAGGATCACCCCGCCGATCCGTACCGCCGGATCGAACGCGGCCATGCCGAGGGTGAGCGCAGCGGCCGACCGGCCCTGCGCGGTGGTGTCCAGCACCAGCAGCACGGGTGCGTCGATCAGCCGGGCGACGTGCGCGGTGGAGGCGTAGTCGCGGCGGCCCACCGCGCCGTCGTGCAGGCCCATGACGCCCTCGACCACGGCGATGTCGGCGGGCGTGGGGACGCTCGCGCCGTGGCGCAGCAGGGGTGCGATCCGGTCGGCCCCGACCAGGAACGGGTCGAGGTTGCGCCCGGGCCGCCCGGCGGCGAGGGCGTGGTAGCCGGGGTCGATGTAGTCGGGGCCGACCTTGTGTGGGCTGACCGTGAGGCCCCGTCGGCGCAGCGCGGCGAGCAGCCCGGTGGCCACGGTGGTCTTGCCGTGGCCGCTGGCCGGGGCGGCGACCACCACCCGGGGCAGCGCCCAGTGTGCGTTCACCACTCGATGCCCTTCTGGCCCTTCTGACCGGCGTCCATCGGGTGCTTGACCTTGGTCAGTTCGGCGACCAGGTCGGCGGCGGCGACCAGGCGTGGGTCGGCGTCCCGACCGGTGATCACGACGTGTTGGAAGCCGGGGCGCTCGGCCAGGGTGGCGACCACCTCGTCGACGTCCACCCAGCCCCACTTCATCGGGTAGGTGAACTCGTCCAGCACGTACAGCCCGTAGCGCTCGGCGGCCAGGTCACGCTGGATCTGCCGCCAGCCCTCCAGGGCGTCGGCGGCGTGGTCGGCGTCGCCGCCGCGCTGAATCCAGGACCAGCCCTCGCCCATCTTGTGCCAGGTCACCGGCGCGCCCTGGCCGGTGCGTTCGTGCACCTCGCCGAGCGCCCGGAAGGCGTTCTCCTCCCCGACCCGCCACTTGGCGCTCTTGACGAACTGGAA
Organism: Micromonospora noduli; assembly: GCF_003264365.1. Lineage (GTDB taxonomy): Bacteria > Actinomycetota > Actinomycetes > Mycobacteriales > Micromonosporaceae > Micromonospora > Micromonospora noduli. Next base: position 952 of record NZ_PYAK01000112.1, on the reverse strand, counting down.
CACCCCGACCGGCAGACCGGCGGTCCAGGCCCGCAACGCCAGCCCGAAGGCCGCCGTCGACTTCCCCTTCATCTGTCCGGTGTGGACGATCAGCAGTGGCCGGTGCCGCCGCTGCCGGGTCGTCAACCCGTCAGCGGGCACGTTGCTCGGCTGTCCCTGCGGCATCAGGCAACGCTCCTGTCGGGCGTGAGGGTGGTGCCGGTCGAGATCTTGGAAGGAAGCCGCCCCTCCAGGGGCCGTTTCGTTCCAAGATCTCCTCGGGCGGGGGCGGGGGCGTGGGTTAGGTCTTCTAGTTGGTGACGGGGGGCTTTTAGCTGGGTGGCCAGGCGGTTCGCCAGGTGCAGGCGGACCGGGCCGGATTCGCAGTCGACGACCACGCACGGAGCCCCCGTGGCGGCCAGGACCCCGGCCGCCGCTGCCGCCCGGTCCAGCGGACGGGTGCCGGCGGTGGCCCGGCCGTCGGTGACGATGAGGACCAGCGGGCGGCGCTTCGGGTCGCGCAGGCGCTCCACCCGCAACAGGTCCGCGGCGGCGAGCAGGCCCTCGGCCAGCGGGGTACGCCCGCCGGTGGGCAGCTCGGCCAGCCGGGTCGAGGCCGCCAGCACCGACGAGGTCGCCGGCAGCAGGGTCCGGGCGCCGCCACCCCGGAACGCGATCACCGCGACCTTGTCCCGCCGCTGGTACGCGTCGGTGAGCAGGGCGAGCACCGCGTCCTTCACCGTGGTCATCCGCTGCCGGGCACCCATCGAGCCGCTTGCGTCCACCACGAACAGCACCAGATTGCCCTCGCGCCCCTCACGAACCGCCTCGCGCAGGTCGTCCCGGCGCAGTCGCAGCGGACCGGTGAGTCGGCCCCGGGCCGCCTGGTGCGGCGCGGCGGCGCGGATCGTGGCCGGCAGGTGCAGCGCGCCGACCCGGCCCGCCGGCACCCGGGCCCCGGTGGTGCGGCCCC
>NZ_PYAK01000111.1 GCF_003264365.1 Micromonospora noduli | reverse complement strand
CGGCCGGCGGCCGGCGGCGGGCGGCGGGCAGCACCGGCGGCGGGCAGCCGGCGAGCGGCCGGCGGGGTGGGACTCAGCTGATCAGGGGGCGGAAGGTGCCCAGGAGGACGCTCGTGGTCAGGGCGGCGGCGGAGAGGACGACCGCGCCGGCGATGAGGAGGACGTCGGCGCGGGTGAAGTGCTGCTGACGGGCGACGGTACGAGGTGTGCCGGCGTCGAAGCCACGCGCGTCCATCGCCACCGCCAACCGGGTGCCTCGGCGGATCGCCCCGACCAGCAACGCGAACGCGGTGGATGCGAAGAGCCGCAGCTTCGCCACCGGGTTGCGTCCCGCGTCGACGCCCCGCGCGCGTCGAGCCATGCTGATCATCTGCCACTCCTGACCGAGCAGCGGCACCAGCCGGAACGCGGCCAGCGCCCCGATGGCGAACCGGGCCGGCGCCTTCGCGTTCTGGATCAACGCGTCGGCCAGGTCGGTGGGGTCGGTGGTCGCGAAGACGATCACACCGGGCAGGGCCACCGCGAACACCCGCAGCACCAGGCCGAGCGCGGTGAGCAGGACGCCGGTGCTCACCAGCACCGGTCCCACGTCCAGCAGGACCCGGCCGGACCGGTCGGCTGCGAACAGCACCAGGGTAACCAGGATGCCGGCGGCACTGAGCAGCAGCGGCCAGGCCCGCCGGGCCAGCACCCGGTAGCGGATGCCGAACAGCGGCAGGACGGCCAGTTCGAGGGCGATGGCGATCGCCGGGGCCACCGGGTCCAGGGTCGCCAGCAGGGTGAACGAGACGACGAGTGCGGCGGCGACCTTCGCCACCGGGTTGCGGCGGGCCAACGGCGCGTCCGGTGCGGCGACCGGCTCGATGCTGATCATCGGGGGTCGTCCGGGGCGCGGTGCAGGGTGACGGTGCGGTCGGCGAGCGCGGCGACGAAGTCCGCGTCGTGGGTGACAGTGACCAGGCCGTGCCCGGCGTCGCGCAGGTCGGCGAAGAGGTCGACCAGCTCCCGCCAGGTCCGCCGGTCCTGGCCGAAGGTGGGTTCGTCGCAGATCAGCAGGCGTGGCGCGGTGGCCAGGGCGGTCGCGACGCTCAGCCGCCGCGCCTCGCCACCCGAGAGGGTGTACGGGTTGGCAGCGGCGAGCCGGGCCAGCCGTAGCCGGTCCAGCAGCCCGGCCACTGTCTCCTTGACGGCCGCCTCGGGTTGACCGGTGCGGCGCGGGCCCAGCGCCAGCTCGTCGAAGACCGTGCTGGTGACGAACTGGTGCTCCGGATCCTGGAAGACCGACCCGATCCGTCGGGCCAGCGCGGGCGCCCGCCACCGGTGCGGGGGAGTGCGGTGGTCCGCGCCGGCCAACTCGGCCGACGCGGTGACCCGACCGTCGCCGGGCCGGAGCAGACCGCCGAGCAGCAACGCCAGGGTGGACTTGCCGGCACCGTTCGGTCCGCGTACGGCGAGTGCCTCACCGGCGCGTACCGCCAGGTCGGTGGAGCCCAGCCGCGGCGGCAGGCCGAGCCGGTCGGCGGTGAGCAACACCTCCCCGGGGTCGGCGGTGGCCGCTCGGGGCGAGATGGGGTGACCGGGCACCCAGACCCCCTCGGCGGCCAGGGCTGCGCCGTGGGCGGCGAAGACCGCCTCGGGTGTGCCGTCCGCGCGGACGCCGCCGCCCGGTTCCAGGACGACCACCCGGTCGACCAGTGGCAGTGCCTCGGCGACCCGGTGCTCGACCAGGATCAGCGTGGTGTCGGCGTCCAGCGCGCCGGCCACCGCGTGCCGGACCAGCTCGGCTCCGGCCGGGTCGAGGTTGGCTGTCGGCTCGTCGAGCAGCAGCAGGGCGGGGCGCAGGGCCAGCGCGCCGGCCAGGGCGAGGCGTTGCTGTTCGCCGCCGGAGAGCGCCGCGGTGTGGCGGTCCCGGGAGTACGGGAAGCCGACCCGGTGCAGCGCCTCGTCCACCCGGGGCCAGATCTCGTCGGCCGGCACGCCCCGGTTCTCCAGCCCGAACGCGACGTCGTCGCCGCAGCGCGCCATCACCAGTTGGGTCTCCGGGTCCTGGAAGACGATGCCGACCCGTTCCCGCCCCTTGCGCGGGTCGAGCCCGTCGATCTCGACGGTGCCCTCCTGCTCGCCGGAGTCCTCGGGAAGCAGCCCGGCCAGCGCGCTGAGCAGTGTGCTCTTACCAGCCCCGGAGGGCCCGAGCAGCAAAACCCGCTCCCCAGCCTCAACCCGCAGATCAACCCCGTGCAGGGCCCAGGCGCGCCGCCCAGCGTGCCGCCACCCGAACCCCCGCAGCAGTACCCCGCCCACCAACCCACCTCCTCCGACCCAACCGGCCCCGTCCACCCCGGTTGATCAAGAGGTTTGCGTCAGGAAATCGCCTTCCGTTGACGCAAACCTCTTGATCAACGCGCGAGTGGGTGGGGTTAGACCAGGGCTCGGTTTCGGCCTGCTGGGAAGCGGTCCAGGACGCCGGTGTTGGCCAGTGCGTTCGTGAGCAGCCAGCCGCCGAGGCCGGCGATCACTGTGGCGCTGACGATGGTGAGCAGCGCGTACGGGATGCGGTAGTCGGTCAGCGCGTAGTCGACGTTCCAGACGAAAAAGTCGAACAGCGCGGCGCTGAGGCCGGTCAGCGCGCCCGCGAACACCGCGGTCGGCAGCCGGAACGACCGGTACCGGAAGGCGGCGAAGGCCAGCTCGGCACCGATGCCCTGCACGATGCCCTGCGGGATCACCGTGCCGGCCCACTGGCTGCCCAGCAGCGCGGACAGGACCGCGGCCACCGTCTCGCAGTACAGCGCGGCGCCGGGCTTGCGGATGACCAGCCCACCGATCACCGCCGGCATCAGCCAGACGCCGTAGAGCAGCGTCTGCGCCGGCGGGAAGAAAGCGAACGCGCCCTCGGTGGCGCTCCAGACGAGGCCCCAGGCCCAGAAGATGACGCCGAAGGCGACCGCGATCACCGAGGCGACCACGATGTCGATGGTGCGCCAACGGTGTGTGTCGGTGGTGGATTTCATGTGTTGCTCCCAGTTCGTGAGTGCGAACCAGGAGAAGACGCACGCCGCGTCCGGTGGCACCGGACTGCGGCGCGGCTGGAGGTCGACCGAACTCCCTGCGCTGGCATTACCCAGATCAGGTTCGAGGGTCTGCGGGCGTGCCCGCACTCTCAGCGCTGTGCGCTCCCCTGTCGGATATGAAGTTGTCTCGCTGACGCTAACACCGACCGGGGGTACGGGCCCAGCAGGGCATCCGCTGACCTGCGGGAGCGACCGGCCGACCGCCGGCTGGGTACGCTTCCGATCATGCGGGTTGACGCGCGAGGCTTCACGTTCGAGGTGACCGTCGGCGGTCCGACGGACGGCGTACCCGTCCTGCTGCTGCACGGTTTCCCTCAGCACAGTGGCGAGTGGGACGACGTGGTGCCGGCGCTGCACGCGGGTGGACTGCGCACGTACGCGCTGGACCAGCGCGGTTACTCACCCGGCGCCCGGCCCACGGCGGTGGCCGACTACCGGATCCCCGAACTGGTCACCGACGTGGTGGCGGTGCTCGACGGGCTCGGGCTGGACGCCGTGCACCTGGTCGGCCACGACTGGGGCGCGATCGTGGCCTGGGCGGTTGCCGCCCGGCACCCCGAACGGGTGCACACGCTGACCGCGGTGTCCGTACCGCATCCGGCGGCCATGGCGCACGCCCTGAGCACCGACGCCCAACAGAAGGCCCGCTCGTCGTACATCGCGCTGTTCCGCAAGCCCGACAAGGCGGAGAAGGTGCTGCTGGCGTGGCACGCCACCGCGTTGCGCAAGCTGCTCGGCGGGGTGGGCGACACGTCCCGGGTGAACCGGTACGCCGACCCGATGCGTGAGCCGGGGGCGCTCACCGCCGCGCTGAACTGGTACCGGGCGATGTCCCGCGCCGACCTGGCCGGCGTCGGCCCGGTCGAGGTGCCCACCACGTACGTCTGGAGTGACCGGGACGTCGCCATCGGCCGGACCGCCGCCGAGGCGTGCGCGCAGAACGTCACTGGGGACTACCGCTTCGTGCAGCTGCCCGGGGTGAGTCACTGGATCCCGGACGCGGCGCCGGCCCCGCTCGCCGAGGCGATCCTGGCCCGAGCCGGCGGAACGGCCTGAGCCGTGCGGGTCCGCGAGGTGAACCGGTGGCAGGACGTACGACTCGACGCGGACGACTTCGCCGCGTTGGGCGGGGACCTGGAGGCCACCGGAGCGGTACGCACCGCACCGGTCGGCACCGGGACCGGCAGGTTGATGCGCCAGCGGGCGGCGGTCGACTTCGCGGTTCGCTGGCTGGCTCGTAATCGAACGACGGAGGACGTATGACGGTGAATGCCGAGGACTACCTGGCCGTGGTGACCGAGACGATCGGGCGGGTGGCCGCCAGTCAGCGGGAGGCGGTGGGGCGGGCCGCCGACCTGATCGCCGAGGCCGTCCGAGCCGACGGCGTGGTGCACGCGTTCGGCACCGGGCACTCGGAGGCCCTCGCCATGGAGATCGCCGGACGGGCCGGCGGGCTGGTGCCGACCAACCGGATCGCGCTACGCGACCTGGTGCTGCTCGGCGGCGAACCGGCCGACCGGCTGGGCCCGCTGCTGGAACGGGACCCGGCCGTCGCGCACCGCCTCTACGAGCTGGCCCCGGTGCGCCCCACCGACGTCTTCGTGCTGGCCTCGAACTCCGGGGTCAACGGCGCGATGGTGGAGTTCGCCACGCTGGTGAAGGAGCACGGTCACGGGTTGGTGGCGATCACCTCGGCGCAGCACTCCGGCCGGATGACCTCCCGGCACCCGTCCGGGCGCAAGCTGAGCGACCTCGCCGACGTGGTGCTCGACAACGGCGCACCGTACGGCGACGCGACGCTGCCCCTGCCCGGTGGCGGCGCGGTCGGCGCGGTCTCCTCGATCACAGCGGCGCTGCTGGCGCAGCAGGTGACCGTGGAGGTCGTGGCGCGGTTGCTGGCGGCGGGGGAGCGGCCCCCGGTCTACCTGTCGGCGAACATCCCGGACGGCGACGCGCACAACAACGAGCTGGAAGCGCGGTACGCGGGCCGGATCCGACGCGGGTCCTGACACGGTGCCGGCGGCCGACCTGCGTCGCCGAATTGAACGGCCGGTGTCGTGAACCTGTTTCGCGCTCGGCCGGGTGGGGCATTGGCGTTGCTGCCGGCGGCCGGGACCGCCGGCAGTAGCGTCTCACCGGAGGTAGCGCGTGTCCAAGGAGACCGAGAAGCAGCGCTGGCAGCGCAACTTCGCCGACCTGCTGCAGGAGTTGCGGGTCGCCCAGACCGGCGTGCAGATCCTCTTCGCCTTCCTGCTCACCCTGCCGTTCAGCAACGGGTTCACCAAGACCACGGAGTTCCAGCGCGACGTCTACATCGTGGCGCTGCTCGCGGCGGCCGCCGCCACCGCACTGATCATCTCGCCGGTGGCGTTCCACCGGGCGCTGTTCCGGCAGGGGCGCAAACCGGAGCTGGTCCGCTTCGCACACCGGATGGCCACCGGCGGCCTCGCCTTCATGCTGATCGCGATGGTCAGCGCGGTGCTGCTGATCACCGACTTCGTGTTGGACCGGCCGATCGCCTTCGTGCTCAGCGCCCTGGCCGGAATCTGGTTCCTCACGTTCTGGGTGGCCCTGCCGTTCGCCCGACGCAACTGGGGTGAGGACGACATCGACGACGATGACGACGACCCGGACACCATCAACGGTCGCTGACCGCGCCGATCTTCACGCAGCGCTACCCCTGGGTAACAACCGGGGGTAGCGTGGCGGTAGTCGCGCACGTCGAACAGCCGCACCGAGCTTCGAGGGGGCAGCCGTGACCACGACGCAGGATGGCCGACCGGCACCGGACGGCCCCGACTCCGAAATCACCGCCGGTGCCGCCGCGCCACTGCCCGCGGAAGCCGGGCAGGTCACCGAGAAGGAGGCCCGGCAGGTCGCCGAGGCCGCCCGGGAGTCCACCTGGGACCGACCCAGCTTCGGCAAGGAGTTGTTCCTCGGCCGGTTCCGGCTCGACCTGATCGACCCGTGGCCCCGATCCGATCCGGACGACGTGGCTCGCGCGGAGGAGTTCCTCGGTCGGTTCCGCGCCTTCCTGACCTCCGAGGTGGATGGTGAGGCCATCGAGCGGGACGCGTCGATACCCGACTCGGTGTTCCACGGCCTGGCCGACCTCGGCGCGTTCGGCATGAAGATTGACCGCAAGTACGGCGGGCTCGGGCTGAGCAACCTGCACTACTGCCGGGCGCTCATGCTGGCCGGCTCGGTCAGCCCGGCCATCGGCGCGCTGCTCTCGGCGCACCAGTCGATCGGGGTGCCGCAGCCACTGAAGATGTTCGGCACCGCCGAGCAGAAGCAACGCTTCCTGCCCCGGCTCGCCGCCGGCGAGGTGTCCGCGTTCCTGCTCACCGAGCCGGACGTCGGCTCCGACCCGGCCCGGCTGGCCACCATCGCGGAGCCGACCGAGGACGGCACCGGTTACCGGCTCAACGGGGTGAAGCTCTGGGCCACCAACGGCATCGTGGCCACCCTGCTGGTGGTGATGGCCCGGGTGCCGGCCACCGAGGGACGTCGGGGCGGGATCACCGCGTTCGTGGTGGACGGCGACAGTCCCGGCATCACCGTCGAGCGACGCAACGAGTTCATCGGCCTGCGCGGCCTGGAGAACAGCCTGACCCGGTTCCACGACGTGATCGTCCCCGCCGAGAACGTCATCGGTGGCGAGGGCAAGGGGCTGAAGATCGCCCTGACCACTCTGAACACCGGCCGGCTCTCACTGCCGGCCATGTGTGTGGGCGCGGGCAAGTGGGCGTTGAACGTGGCCCGGGGGTGGGCCGCCGACCGGGTCCAGTGGGGACGGCCGGTGGGCGAGCACGAGGCGGTCGCGCAGAAGCTCTCCTTCATCGCCGCCACCACGTACGGCATGGAGACGATGCTCGACCTCTGCTGCCTGCTCGCCGACGACGACCGCAACGACATCCGGATCGAGGCGGCACTGGTCAAGCTGTACGCCAGCGAGATGGCCTGGAAGATCGCCGACGAGCTGATCCAGATCCGGGGTGGGCGCGGTTACGAGACGGCGGACTCACTGGCCGCCCGCGGCGAACGCCCGGCCGCCGTCGAGCAGATGCTGCGCGACCTGCGGATCAACCGGATCTTCGAGGGCTCCACCGAGATCATGCACCTGCTGATCGCGCGGGAGGCGGTCGACGCCCACCTGTCGGTGGCCGGCGACATCATCGACCCGGACGCGGGGCTGGGCCGCAAGGCCCGAGCCGGCGCGCGAGCGGGCGCCTTCTACGCGAAGTGGCTGCCCACCCTCGCCGTCGGTCGGGGGCAGAGCCCTTCGGCGTACGCCGAGTTCGGCCCGCTCGCCGCGCACCTGCGCCAGGTGGAGCGTTCGTCGCGCAAGCTGGCCCGGTCGACGTTCTACGCGATGTCCCGCTGGCAGGGAAAGATGGAGCGTAAGCAGGCGTTCCTCGGCCGGGTGGTGGACATCGGCGCCGAGTTGTTCGCGATGTCCGCGGTCTGCGTCCGGGCCAACGCCGAACGGGACAGCCGCCCGGAGAACGTCGAGCTGGCCGACCTGTTCTGCCGGCAGGCGCGGGTGCGGGTGGACGCCCTGTTCGCCGCACTCTGGGACAACACCGACTCGGTCGACACCGCCGCCGCGAAGCGCATCCTCGCCGGCCGCTACGCGGGCCTGGAGGAGGGCGTGCTCACCCCGTCCGAGGAGCTGCCCTGGGTGGCCCGCTGGTCGCCCGGCCCGTCCACCGCCGAGGACGTCCGCCGCCGCATCCCCCCAAAGCCGTAAACCGCGCCGCGCGGGCTCGCCGCCGCGCGGGCTCGCCGCCGCGCGGGCTCGCCGCCGCG
>NZ_PYAK01000110.1 GCF_003264365.1 Micromonospora noduli | reverse complement strand
CCCGCCCGCCCGCCCCGTCCGCCCGGCCCGTCCGCCCCGCCCGGCCCGTCCGCCCCGCCCGGCTCGCCCGCCCCGCCCCGGCGCGTGATCCACTCGGGTTCATGAAAGTCGCGGTGTCAGGACGACCGGGATACCGCGACTTCCGTGAAGTCGAGTCGATCATGAAGCGGATCGACCGCGCCAGTGCCACACCCCCACCATCCGGACAGTCGACGATGCGTCGCTCAAGCGGAGCAAAGCGCATGAGACGGGTCAGTTCAACCCCTGATCCGCCAATTGGAACATTGTCGGAAAATGCTCCGGTAAATGCGCTGCCGATTATTTCTGAATGCCGCGAATGGTCCCCTCAATCGGGCAAGAATGTGGCGGAGGGAAGTCGAAAACGGGGGGACTGAACATGACGTCTAGGCGGCGATTGACGCTGTTGGCGGTAACCATCGCAGCCGCACCACTCGTCCTGGGTGCGTGCACCGCCGACCGGGGTTCGGCGACCGGCTCGGCCAAGAAGCACGCCGCCCCACCGGAACTCGCTGTGACGCCGGGGGACAAGGCCCGGGACGTCCCGGTGAGCGCCGAGGTGGGCACCGTGGTCAAGGGTGGGCGGGTCACCGGCGTACGCCTCACCGACGACAAGGGCAAGCAGGTCAACGCCGAGCCGCGCGAGGACGGCTCCGGCTGGGTGCCGAGCGCCCCGCTGCAACCACGACGGACCTACACCGCCGAGGTGACCGCGACCGGTGACTCCGGTGCCACCACCACCCGCACCACCACGTTCACGACGATGGCCAAATCGACCAAGCCGCAGATCACCAGCACACTCTATTTCAACGGCAATCGGACGTACGGCACGGCGATGCCGGTAACGGTGGCGTTCGACCCAGGAATTCCAAAAGAGGCCAGGGCGGATGTCCAGCGGCGGTTGTTCGTAAAGACGAATCCGCCGCAACCAGGCACCTGGTCGTGGCTTGAGGATGGAAGTCAGGTCTATTACCGGGCTCCCGATTTCTGGAAGCCGGGGACCACCATCAGTGTCCGGGCCGGTCTGGAGGGTCTGCCGATCGGAAAGAAACTGGTCGGCGACGCCGAGCGGACCGCGACCTCCAAGATCGGACGGCAGGTCTCGCTGGAGATCGACAACGCCACCAAGCAGATGACCGTGTTGCGCGACGGCAAGCAGGTCCGCCGGATCCCGGTCAGCCTGGGCAAGCCGAGCACGCCGAGTTCCAGCGGCAAGATGGTGATCATGGAGAAGCACGAGCGGGTCACCTTCGACACCCGGGGTGAGCCGGACGGCGGCTACGTGGTCGATGTCGACGACGCCCAGCGCTACACCTGGGGCGGCGAGTTCATCCACTCCGCCCCCTGGTCGGAGGGGGACCAGGGCAACACCAACGTCTCGCACGGTTGCGCGAACGTCTCCGCCACCGCGGCCGACTGGTTGATGGGGGTGACGCAGGTTGGTGACCTGGTCACCGTCAAGGGCACCGAGGTGGAGCTACAGCCGGGCAACGGCTGGACCGCGTGGAACGTGAGCTGGGACGAGTTCGCCCGGGGCAGCGCGCTGCCGGTGCCGCCCGGGCTCAAGCCCGTGCCGGTCGCCCCGGCGCACCCGGGCGCGGTGGCCGGCGGATCGCCCGCACCGGCGCCGTCGGTGAGCGGCCGCTGAGACACCGCTGACGGCAGGACAGGGTCGGCCCGCCACCACGGCGGACCGGCCCTGTCGCCGCCCGCAGCCCCCGCCCGTCACCCCAGGGGTACGCGGGCGGGACCGGCCCTGTCGCCGCCCGTGGCCATCACCCCAGGGGTACGCGGGCGGGACCGGCCCTGTCGCCACCCGTGGCCGTCACCCCAGGGGTACGCGGGCCACCCCGGATCCGGTCAGGCTGCCCAGCCAGAGGCGGTCGCCGTGCTGGCGTACCCCGGTGATCATCGAGTAGTGCCCGTTCGGACCGTGCAGCGTCCGGCGGACCGTTCCCGCGTCGTCGACCAGCGCGACCAGCCCGTAGCGGCGTGGCTGCGGCTGCATCGCGTCGGGCAGCAGGGCGGCGATCTGGCGCAGCCGCGGATGGGGCAGCAGCCGTTCGGCGATCGGCACCCGAGGGCTGGGCAGCGCGATCCAGTACGTCCCGTCGCCCACCGAGGCGAGATTGTCCGGGTACGCGGGCAGGTCGGCGAGGACCCGCACACCGCCGCTGAGCTCGACCCGCAGCAGCCGGTGGGTGCTGGTCTCCACCAGCATCAGCGCCGACTCGTCCGGGGTCAGCGCGATCCCGTTGGGGAAGTACAGCCCGTCGGTCACCACCTCGGTGCGGCCGCTGCCCGGATGGTGGGCCAGCACCCGACCGTTGGGACGGTGCTCCAGCAGGTCCCGCTTCCAGTGCGAGACCGGAAACCGGTCGGAGCTGTCGGTGAAGTAGATGGTGCCGTCCCGGCCCACCGTCGCGTTGTTGGCCAGGTGCACCGGGGGTGCCGTTCCGGTCAGTTCGCGTACCGCGCCGTCCGGGGTGACCCGCAGCAACCCGCGGTACGCGTCGCAGACCACCAGGGCCTCGCCGGACGGGTCCAGCTCGATGCCGAGCGGACGGCCCCCCGTCTCGGCCAGCAGTCGGGGTGGGGTGCCGGCCAGCGCGTCGACCGGCCACCACCAGAGCCGACCGTCCTCGTCGCCACTGATCACCCGCCCGGAGCGGTCGACCAGCACGTCCTCGGGGCCGACGGCGCCCGCGGGGAGGGGTAGCAACTCGGCCTCGTCGAGCCGGCGGTCGGTGGGGGCCCATGCTCCGGCCAGCGCCGGAGGGCTTGTCGCCGGCTCGCGGACGGGGCGGATCAGCCGGGGCGGCCGGGGCCGGGGGATCAGCATCGACCTATTCTCCACCCGAATGCCGGCCGACCCCCGGGTTCCGAGGGCGCGCGGCGCGCCGCGCGGGCCCCTGACTCCACCCCGAGAGGGAGGTGGAGCGCCTCGGGGTATGCCCCTGGGCGTACCCGGAATCACTCCGCGGAGGGGCGAAAGTGTCGGTGGTGGCGGCTAGATTTCTGGGCATGGAAGAGCACAGCGACCGGCTGGACGTGCAGGTCAGCGTGGGTGACCAGATGGTCCTCGTGCGGGTGGCCGGCGAGGTCGACATCGCCACGGTGGCCGCGTTCCGGTCCGCGCTGTGGTCCGCGCCGGCCCGCCCGGTGCTTCAACTCGAGATGTCCGGGCTGCGGCTGCTCTCCGCCGCTGGCGTTCGCACGCTGCTCGCGGCGCATCTGCGCGTGCGGGCCTGCGGTGGAGAGTTGGTCCTGGTCGACCCGAGCCCGGTGGTGGCGCGGGTGCTGCGCGTCAGCGGGCTGCATCGCGTGATGCCGATTCTGGAGCTGACCTCGTCGATCGAGGCCGCGCGTCGCCCGGTGGTCGCGACCACCGACCTGCAACTGGCCGCCTGACCCCCGTCGACGAGGCGGACTCCCACGCTCACACCCGGACGCGGGGCCGCCGGCGTGGGCCGGCGACCCCCACAATCGGTCAGCTCACGCCGAGCAGGTCGACGACGAAGACCAGCGTCTCGCCCGGCTTGATGACGCCGCCGGCGCCCCGGTCGCCGTACCCCAGGTGCGGCGGGATGATCAGGCGACGACGACCGCCGACGCGCATGCCGACGACGCCCTGGTCCCAGCCGGCGATGACCTGGCCGCCGCCGAGCGGAAAGTCGAACGCCTCGCCCCGGTTCCACGACGAGTCGAACTCGCCGCCCGTGGAGTGCGACACGCCGACGTAGTGCACGCTGACCAACTGGCCCGGCTCGGCCTGCGGGCCGTCGCCCACGGTGATGTCCTCGATCACGAGGTCGGCCGGCGGTGCACCCTCGATCGGACCAACCTCGGGCTTGCCCGACTGGGCGCCTGCTGCCTGGGTCATGCGGGGATCTCCTGCCGTGTTGGGTGATGTGTCCGGTCACCGTCGATCCTGCCGGATCACCCCTCACCGATGTGCGGCGGACCCGCAACCTGCTCCGCGGCCCGTCCGCCGGTCGTGCACAGACTGTCCCGGTGGCGCTGCGGGGCCCGGACGGTGGGACGACGACGCGGCGGGCGTCACCGATGCTGGTGACGCCCGCCGAGGGAGGTGTGCCGTGTTCACCGCAGCCAGGGCATCCGCCGGACGATCGGCAGCCTCGCCCACACGCGGCCGAGACCCCAGGTGTCGCCGGCGTTGACCAGCGCCAGGACCGCCAGCACCGCCGCGTAGATCAGGTGGTCGTCCATGAAGGGGTTGTTCTCCGGAGGCAGGACGGCGGTCCACATCATGACCAGCAGCAGCCCACCGGCCACGGCGGCGACCCGCATACCGATGCCGAGCAGCAGCGCGACACCGATCCCGGCCAAGCCGATCATGAAGAGCCAGTCCGCCCAGGCGGCACCGGCGATCCCGGCGTAGAGATCCTTGAACGGGCCGGTCACGCCGAAGGTCAGGAATCCCTTGGTGGGGCTGCCCCCGTTGATCCAGGCGTTCTTCGACTCGGTGGCCATCCCGAAGCCGAACATCTTGTCGATGAAGGCCCAGAGGAAGATCCAGCCGAGCGCCAGCCGGGTGCCGGCCAGGATGTACCGGACGGCCCGCTCGTGAGCGGTGCCGGCCTTCGCAGCGGTGTTATCGGCGGTGACCCGCTCGATCGTCGCGATCATGGTCTCCACGTCCCTTCTCAGCTTCGCACCGCGCTTCCCGGTGGCATCTCCATTGGACGCCCACGGCGTTCTCGACGGCAGGGCCGACAGACCGCACCTGCTCGGGACGTTCGACCCCCTCCGGTCCGGTCCGGCGGCCCTGACGACCGTCGGCGCTCGGTCGTAGCGTCCGAGATGGACCAGGAGAGGGAGGCCGTGATGAGGACCTGGCAGGTGGGTGACGTGATGACCCGGGAGGTCGAGACCGTGGTGGCCGAGACCCCGTACCGGGAGATCGTCGATGTGCTGTTGCGCCGCGGTGTCAGCGCGGTGCCCGTGATCGACGACTTCCGCCGGGTGCTGGGGGTGGTGTCCGAGGCTGATCTGCTGCACCGGGTCGAGCGCGCCGGTGATCCGGCGCTGCGACGGGTCTTCGAGAGCCGCCGTCGGCGCGGTGCCCGTGGGAAGAGTGCCGCCCTGCTGGCCGGCGACCTGATGACCGCGCCGGCGGTCACCACCGATCCGGAGGCGATGCTGTCCGCCGCTGCCCGGCTGATGGACCGCGAGCAGGTCAAACGGCTGCCCGTGCTGGACGACCTGGGCCGGCTGGTCGGGATCGTCAGTCGTGCCGACCTGCTGCGGGTGCACCTGCGGTCGGACGCCGAGATTCGGGAGGACGTGGTCCAGGAGGTGCTTCGCCGGGTGCTCGCCGTGCGGGATGGACTGGTAACGGTCGAGGTCCGCCACGGTGACGTGACTCTGGCCGGTCGGCTGGACCGCCGCTCCGCCGTCGACCTCGCCGGTCGACTCGCGGGGCAGGTCAGTGGTGTCGTGCGGGTGACCAACGCGATCGCCTACGACGCCGACGACACGATCTCCGACCCCCGCCAGGTGATGCCGGTCGCGTGAGCAGGGGCGGCGCCAGCCCAGAGCCTCAGCCGTTGCCCCTGGAGACCGCCAGGTCGCCGTGGTGCTGCCCGACCCGACTTCGGTGGACCGTCCGATGCCGGGTCGGGCGTTCACCTAGGCTCGGAAAGGGGCCGGCCGGCCTGGTTGACGGGCGGTGCGCGGTGGTCGATGCGGAGGGCGTCGGTGGCTGAGGCGACGGTCGCCGTCCCGCTGTGGGCCTGGGCGGCGGTCGGCGCGGTGATCTCGGTGCTGCTCGCCGTGGATGTGCTCCTGCACCGGGACAATCACGTCATCGAGCTCCGCGAGGCGCTGTTGTGGAGCGCCGTCTGGATCGGCGCGGGTCTGCTGTTCGGGTTGGTCGTCTGGTGGGGCCTCGGCGGTGACCCGGCCATCGCCTACTTTTCCGGCTACCTGCTGGAGAAGGCGCTCTCGGTGGACAACGTGTTCGTCTTCGCGCTGCTCTTCGGCTACTTCCAGGTGCCGCCGGGCTACCAGCACAAGGTGCTGTTCTGGGGTGTCGTGGGGGCACTCGTCTTCCGGCTGCTGTTCATCTTCGCCGGTGCCGAGTTGCTGGACCGGCTCGCCTGGGCCGGGTTCGTGCTGGGCGCGTTCCTGATCTGGACCGGCTGGCGGCTGGCCGTACGCGGGAAGCCGGACGTCGACCCGGAACGCAACGTCGTGGTCCGGCTGTTCCGGCGGCTGGTGCCCACCGACGCCCGCTACCACGGCGACCGGTTCACCGCCCGGGTGGCCGGCCGGCGGGTGGCGACGTTGCTGCTGGTCGCGCTCGTTGCCATCGAGGCCACCGACGTGGTCTTCGCCATCGACTCGGTGGCGGCGATCCTTGCCATCACCACCAACACCTTCCTGGTCTGGACGGCCACCGCGTTCGCCGTCCTGGGGCTGCGCAGCCTCTACTTCTGCCTCGCCGGCCTGCTGCGCCACTTCGGCTATCTGCGGTACGGGTTGGCGCTGCTACTGGCCTTCGCCGGGCTGAAGCTGATTCTCGCCGAGACGCCGGTGGGCAAGCTGCCGGTCTGGTTGACCCTGGCCGTGGTGCTGCTGACCCTCACGGTCTCCATCGGCGCCAGCACCCTGGCCGCCCGCCGCCGAACCGACGGCTGACCCCGCCGGGCCGTTGGCAGAACCGCCGGGCCGCCGGTTGAGCCGCCGGGCCGCGTACCGACCGTCGTGCGGCGGCCGGGGTCAGCCGGCCAGCACCGGCCGGGACAGCTGATCGGCGAGCAGCGCGGGCGCCTCGGCCAGGGACGGGCCGTACCAGGTGAGGTGCCGCCCGGAGAGCAGGGCGCACGGTACGCCAGGAAAGGCTTCCGGCCCGTCGTCGGCGGTGAACTGGTACGGCTCGTCGGGCAGCACCACCAGGTCGGGCTCTCGTTCGCGCAGTTCGGTGAGAGTCGGGCGCGGATAGCGTTCGGGGTGCTCGTCGTAGGCGTTGACCACGCCGAGGCGGCGCAGCACGTCACCGGCGAACGTGTCACCGCCGAGCACCACCCACGGCCGACGCCAGACCGGCACCACCGCGCGGCGGGTCGTCGTCAGCCGGGGCGGTGTGGCCCACGCCCGCCTGGCGGCCCGCAGCCAGTCCGGCTCCATCGGCGCGCCCAGTTCGGTCAGCAGGTCGCCCAGCTCGGTCAACGCGCCGGGAACGGTCCGCGGATAGGTGACCCGCACCGGTACGCCGGCCGCCCGTAGCGCCTCCGCGTCGGCCCGGCGGTTCTCCTCAACGTTCAGCAGCACCACGTCCGGACGCAGCGCGCGCACCCGGTCCAGATCGGGGTACTTGCTGCCGCCGACCCGGGCCACGTCGAGCCCGGCCGGGTGGCTGCACCAGTCGGTGGCCCCGACCAGCGCTCCCGGCAGGGTCAGCGCCACCGCCTCGGTCAGGGACGGCACCAGCGACACCACCCGCACCCGCGTACCTCCGTTCGCCGCCGACCCCGATCATGCCCTGCGGGTCGGCGTCGGGTCAGGGGCGGCCGGGCTCGATGCGCGCGGTCACGTCGAGGTGCGCGGGCTGGCAGTCGGTCGTCGCCGCGAATCGGCGGACCGCGGCGCGAACGTGCTCGCGTACGCCGGCGGTCGGCGCGTCGGCGGTGAGGTCCACCCGGATCCACACGTCGGGGTGCGGTGGCGCGCCGGTGAGCACCACCCGGGCCCGGCGTACCCCGGGGTTGCCGGTCAGGTCGCGGGCCAGCGCGTCGGCGAGAACGTCGGTGGCCAGCCGGGTCCGGCCGGGTCGGCGTCCGGGGTGGCTCAGGGTGCCGCGCAGCGTGCCGTCCGGGCCTCGCAGCTCCCGGGTCAGCAGGCGTTGTCCAGCCAGTGCGAACAGCGCTCCGGCGACGGCGGCGGCCAGGGTGCTCCACGGCGCGGCCCTCCGCCAGCGGTCGACCAGTTCGGCGCTGAGCAGCACCGCCGCCGGGTCGGCGCCGGGCAACGTGCCGAGGCTGGCCGTCAGCGCCGCCGCGCCGCCCGCTACCAGCAGCAGCGCGATGATGGTCCACAGCAGTCGGTGCCCGGCGTTTGTCACGCCGGCCGTCGCCGGGGCAGCAGCCGCACGTCGATCCGGGCGGGGCGGGGTGCGGCGAGGTGGCGCAACTCCTGGTGTACGGCGAGCTCGATCTCCGCCCGCGCCGCCGGGTCGCCGGTCGCGCGGACCCGGGGGCGCCACTGGCCGCCGCGCCGTCGGACCCGGACCCGGGCGCGCCGGAC
>NZ_PYAK01000109.1 GCF_003264365.1 Micromonospora noduli | reverse complement strand
CGGCGTCTCGTCCCTGCCGGAGGCGGGCACCTTCGCCGAGGCCAAGGTGTGGGCCCCGATGCCGGTCGGCGGCGCGCAAGGCCGTCGGCGCGGGCATTCGGCGCATCGACCGGCGGCGCGCCGAGCGGGACCGGCTGGTGAAGCGCCACGGCGACCCGGCGCAGCGGCCGTGGATCTACCTGATCGTCGCCACCGGCGACATCTACGAGGACATTCCGCAGGCGCAGGCGGCGGCGCGCGCCGGCGCTGACGTGATCGCGGTGATCCGTTCCACCGGGCAGTCGTTGCTGGACTACGTGCCCGAGGGCGCGACCCGGGAGGGCTTCGCCGGCACGTACGCCACGCAGGAGAACTTCCGGTTGATGCGCGCGGCGTTGGACGAGTCGTCGAAGGAGGTGGGCCGCTACGTGCGGTTGACCAACTACGCCTCCGGGCTGTGCATGCCGGAGATGGCGACACTGGCCGGGTTGGAACGCCTCGACATGATGTTGAACGACTCGATGTACGGGATCCTGTTCCGCGACATCAACCCGGTGCGCACGTTCGTCGACCAGCGGTTCTCCCGGCAGGTGCACGCCCGCGCCGGGATCATCATCAACACCGGTGAGGACAACTACCTGACCACGGCCGACGCGGTCGACGAGGCGCACACGGTGACGGTGTCGCAGCTGCTCAACGAGTTCTTCGCGCACGAGGCGGGGTTGGCGGACTGGCAGTTGGGGTTGGGGCACGCGTTCGAGATCAACCCGGAGGTGCCGGAGTCGTTCCGGTTGGAGTTGGCGCACGCGTTGCTGGCCCGGGAGTTGTTCCCGGACGCGCCGTTGAAGTGGATGCCGCCGACGAAGCACATGACCGGTGACGTGTTCCGGGGCAACCTGCTCGACGGGTTCTTCAACCTGGCTGGCGCGCTGACCGGTCAGGGCATCCTGCTGGTGGGGATGATGACCGAGGCGGTGGTGACGCCGTGGTTGTCCGACCGGGACATCGCCCTGCAGAACGTGCGCTACGTCCTGGGCGCGGCCGGTGGGTTGCACGAGGACTTCGTGCCGGCGCCGGGCGGGTTCATCCGTCGCCGCGCCAACCAGGTCCTCGGTGAGGCACTGGACCTGCTGGAGCGCATCGGGGAGCAGACGCTGCTCACGGCGATCGCCGAGGGCACCTTCGGGATCATGAAACGGCCCGCGGACCGCGGCAAGGGCCTGTCCGGGGTCGCCGCGCACGAGGCCGACTACTGCAACCCGGCCACCGACATCCTGGAGGCGACGGCGTGAGCGGGGAGAAGCAGATCGTGCGCCCGTACGGGGACACCACCGGTGACGGCATGGTGCAGGTGTCGTTCACCCTGCCGGTGGCCCACGACAAGCGCGCCGAGGGCGCGGCGGTGCAGTTGGCCAACAAGATGGGCATCGACCCGGCGATGGTGGTGCACGCCAAGCCGATGGGCGACGGGTTCACGTTCTTCGTCGTCTACGGGCGGGTCAACCACCTGGTCGACCTGGGCGCCGTGCAGGTGGTGGAACGGGACTTCGCGCTGCTGTCGGCGAAGGACGTCAACACGGTGATCAAGCAGCGGTTGCGGCGCAAGCTGTCAGTGGTCGGGGCGTGCATCGGCACCGACGCGCACACGGTGGGCATCGACGCGATCCTCAACGTCAAGGGCATCGCGGGGGAGAAGGGCCTGGAGTACTACCGGGAGTTGAAGGTCACCAACATGGGCGCGCAGGTCAGCGTGCCGGAGCTGGTGGAGACCGCCCGGGCGGAGAAGGCCGACGCGGTTCTCGTGTCGCAGGTGGTCACCCAACGCGACGCGCACCTGCACAACACCCGGGAGATGTCCGCCGCGTTCCGGGAGGCGATGCCGGCGGGACGGCGGCCGCTGCTGATCGTCGGTGGGCCCCGCTTCGACGAGACGATGACCGACGAGTTGGGCGTGGACCGGATCTTCGGTCGGGGCACCACGCCCGGCGAGGTGGCCAGCTACCTCGTGCACGCCCTGATCACGCAACGGAAGGCGATGGCATGACCGACGCACGACTCGGGTTGACGGTGACGCACCGGCGGTATGTGCCGTACTCGCACGCCCACTACGCCGGCAACCTCGTCGACGGGGCGTACGCGCTCGGGTTGTTCGGCGACGTCGCCACTGAGGTGTGCATCCGCACCGACGGCGACGAGGGCCTGTTCGCCGGATACGCCGACGTGCGCTTCCACGCGCCCGTCCACGCCGGGGACGTGGTCGAGGTCACCGCGCGGGTGGCGCGGGTGGGCACCCGCAGCCGCACCCTGGAGTTGAGCTGCGCGGTGGTGTGCCGGGGTCGCCCGGACCGCTCCGCGTCCGCCGCCGAGGTCCTCGACCCGCCGATCGTGGCGGTCACCGCGACCGGCACCGTGGTCGTCCCCGCCGCGTCGTGACCCTGGCGGTCTGCGCCGACGTCGGCTCCACGTACACGAAGGTGGCGGTGGTGGACCTGGCCGCCGGTGTCCTGGCCGGCGCGGCGTCGGCGCCCACCACTGTGGGCACCGACGTGCTGCACGGCCTGGACGCCGCGGTCGCGGCGGCCACCGCCGGGCTCGGCGTGCGCGACGTTCCCTGGTACGTGTGCTCGTCGGCCGGTGGTGGGCTGCGGCTGGCCGTGATCGGCTACGAGCCGCTGGTCACCGCGCAGGCCGGCCGGCGGGTCGGGTTGTCCGCCGGCGCGCACGTGGTGCACGTCGCGGCCGGGCGACTCGGCGCCGCCGACCTGACAGCGTTGCGGGCGGCCCGCCCGGACGTGGTGCTGCTCGTGGGCGGCACCGACGGCGGCGACGCCGACACGATCACCCACAACGCCACCCGCCTGGCCCGGGCCCGGTGGCGCCGGCCCGTGGTGTACGCGGGCAACGCCGACGTGCGCGAGCAGTTGACCGGACTGCTGCGTGACGCGGGTGTGCCGGTGACCGACGCCGACAACGTCCTGCCGCGCATCGGGGTGCTCGCCCCGGCGCCGGCGCGGGCGGCGATCCGCGCGGTGTTCCTGCGCCACGTCATCGGCGGTAAACGGCTGTCGCGGGGTGCCCGGTTCGCGCGGTTGGTGCGGGCGGCCACCCCCGACGCGGTGCTCACCGGTGTGGAGGTGCTCGCCGACACCCTCGGCGGTGACCTGGCCGTGGTCGACGTGGGTGGGGCCACCACCGACGTGTACTCGGTGCTCACGCCCGACGAGCGGGCCACCGGGCCGGGTCGGGAGGTCGCCGGCAGCCTGTGGCGGGCCCGCACCGTGGAGGGCGATCTGGGCATGCGGTGGAGCGCCCCCGGGGTGGTGCGGGCCGCCGTGGAGGAGCGGCTGCTCGCCGCCGGCGAAGCCGACGATCTGGCCGCCGCGGCGGCGCGACGGGCGGCCGACCCGGCGTTCCTGGCCGTCGACGACGTCGAGCGGGCCGTGGACCGGCGTATCGCCACCCTCGCCGCGACGGTGGCGCTGCGCCGGCACGCCCGGGGCGCCGCCACCGGTGAGCGGGCCGGGCGGGACCTGCGCGACGTGCGGATGCTGGTGGGCTCCGGTGGGGTGCTGCGGCACTCGCCGGCGGACGTGTCCGGGCAGGTGCTGACGGCGGTCCTGACCGACCACGCCGGCGGGTGGGCGCTGCCGCGCGCCGCCGCCGCGGTGGTCGACGCCGACTACGTGTTGGCCGCCGGAGGGCTGCTCGCCGAGGAGCACCGGGCGGCCGCGCAGTCGCTGCTGCGTCAGCATCTGCGTACGCATTGAGACTCGCCGACCCGACACGCCGTGTCGCAACACACGACAGGCCGGCTGCGGGTTGACAACCGACGGGGGTCGGCACGTACCGTCTTTGAGTCCTACCACGGGAAGCGGCTGTTGTTCGCTTCGTCCCTTCGTCCGCTGGCCGAGCGACATGTTTGAGCGTCATCGTCGCGGCGGCCAGGTCCAGCGGGCGGGGGTCGGCGGGGCGGCGCGAACCGGCCGCGGTTACCGGTGTACGGGCAGGGTGAGGTGCACGGCCAGTAGACAACGGCCCGGCGGGGGCAGCCAGTCCACGTCCGGTCGGTCCGAAGGTCGTCGTGCCCCATCCTCGCCACACCGGCCGGGAAGGGCCTGGGAGCATCGGGGCGCGGCGCGAGCCGCGCCCCGATTTCATGTCCCCCGGGCGGTTCGTGCCCGACGGCCCGACGCGGCCGGTTCACCCGCCAGCCAGGTAACCTTCGCCCCGTGATCGAGGTGAAGCGGTGACGACCCTGGACCGGGATGAGACGCACACGCCGGCGGCGCTGCCCCGGCCGGTCATTGCCGGTCGGCCGCTGCCGCTGCGGGTCGCCGTACCCCTGGCCGTGGCCGCTGGGCTGGCCCTGCTGGTGGCGTTCCCCCCGTACGGGGTGTGGCCGCTCGCGCCGGTCGGGGTGGCGTTGCTGGCCGCCGCCGCGCACCGGCGGCGGTTGCGCGCCGGCGCCGGCCTGGGCTTCCTGACCGGGGTGGCGTTCTTCGCCCCGCTGCTGGACTGGACGAACCTGCACACCGGTTATCTGCCGTGGGTGCTGCTGTCGCTGCTGCAGGCCGGCTACCTGGCGCTGCTGGGCGCGGCCACCGCCTGGGTGTCGCCGCTGGTCGACCGCGCCCGCTGGGCGTGGCCGGCGCTGACCGGGCTGCTCTGGGTCGGGCAGGAGGCGCTGCGCGACCGCACCCCGTTCGGCGGGTTCCCGTGGGGGCGGTTGGCGTTCAGTCAGGACAGCTCACCGCTGCTGCGGCTGGCCGCGCTGGGCGGCGCCCCGTTGGTCACCTTCGTCGTGGCTCTCATCGGCGGGTTGCTGGTCACCGCCGTCTGGCGGGGCTGGGTCACCGCCCAGCGCCACGCAGCTGAGCCCACCACCACGCCGAGCGACGCCGCGCCGGGCTCTGACGGCCCGCTGGACGGCCCGCCACGCGCCGGGGGTGCCGTGGCGCGGCGGTGGACGCCTGTGGTCGTACCGGCCGTCGTGGCCGTCGCGCTGACCGCCGGGGGTCTGCTGGTGCCGGTCGCCACCGCCGGGTCCGGCGAGACCGTCACCGTGGCGATCGTGCAGGGCAACGTGCCACGGCTGGGCCTGGACTTCAACGCCCAACGGCAGGCGGTGCTCAACAACCACGTCGACGCCACCATCGAACTGGCCGAGCGGGTCGCCGACGGGCAGCAGCGGCGACCCGACCTGGTGGTGTGGCCGGAGAACTCCAGCGACATCGACCCGCTGCGCAACCCCACCGCCGGTGCGCGCATCTCCCAGGCCGCCGACACCATCGGCGCGCCGATCCTGGTCGGCGCGGTCCTGCTGGGCCCCGACGCCGGGCAGGTCCGCAACGCGGGCATCCTGTGGCGCCCTGGCACCGGCGCGGACCTCGAGCAGCTGTACACGAAACGCCACCCGGTGCCGTTCGCCGAGTACGTGCCGCTGCGCGACGTGGCCCGGATGGTCAGCAAGAAGGTCGACCTGATCCGCAACGACTTCGTGCCCGGAAGCACCCCGGGCGTGGTACGCGCCGGTCCGACTGTGCTCGGTGACGTGATCTGCTTCGAGGTCGCCTACGACGAGGTGGTCCGCGACACCGTCACCGGTGGCGCGCAACTGCTGGTGGTGCAGACCAACAACGCCACCTTCAACGTGGCGGAGGCCCGCCAGCAGATGGCCATGGTGCGGCTGCGGGCGGTGGAGCACGGACGTCCGGCGTTGATGGCCTCCACGGTCGGGGTGTCCGGGTTCGTCGCACCCGACGGGCGGGTAAGCGATGCCACCGGGTTCAACACCCGGGAGGTCGTGGTGCGGCAGTTGCGGCTCGACGACGGACGCACCCTCGCCACCCGCCTCGGCTGGTGGCCCGAGGTGGCGCTCGCCGCGCTGGCCGCGGCGGCCCTGGTCGGCGCGGCGGTGCTGCGTCGGCGGCAGCGGGTCAGGCCCGGATAGCAACAGCCGGTACGCCGGCGGGAGCGGAGGAACCGTGATCCAGGCGACCGATACGATCCGACGCGCGGACGAGGTGCCCGGGGTGGGCCGGGTGCTGGTGGTGATCCCCACCTACAACGAGGCCGACAACATCGCCGTGATCGTGGGCCGGGTCCGGCGGGCCGCCCCGGCGGTGCAGATCCTCATCGCCGACGACAACAGCCCCGACGGCACCGGCGCGATCGCCGACGCCCTCGCCGACGGCGACGCGCATGTGCAGGTGCTGCACCGCCAGGGCAAGCAAGGCCTCGGCGCGGCGTACCTGGCCGGGTTCGGGTGGGCGCGCGAGCGTGGCTACCAGGCGGTCGTGGAGATGGACGCGGACGGCTCGCACGCCCCGGAGGACCTGCCGGCGTTGCTGGACGCCGCCCGCGACGCCGACGTGGTGATCGGCTCCCGGTGGACCAGGGGCGCGCGGGTGCTCAACTGGCCGCTGCGGCGGCTGCTGCTGTCGCGCGGCGGCAACCTGTACGCGCGCCTGGCGCTGGGCATGCCCGTCTCGGACGCCACCGGCGGTTACCGGGTGTACCGGATCAGCGCGTTGGACGCCATCGACCTGGAGTCGGTGACCTCGCAGGGCTACTCGTTCCAGGTGGAGCTGTCGCGGCTGGCGCACCGGGCCGGTGTGCGGATCGTGGAGGTGCCGATCACCTTCGCCGAGCGGGAACGCGGCGACAGCAAGATGAGCCCGAAGATCGTGGCCGAGGCGCTGTGGCGGATCACCGCCTGGGGGGTGCGCGACCGGCGCCAGGCGGTGCGCCGGGGCCTGCACGGCACCGCCACCGGCCAGGCACGGTGGCCGTGAGCGGGTCAGGCACGGTGGCGGTGAGCGCGGCCGTGTCATGCTGGATGAGCGGAACACGTCCGTGGTGTCCGCAGGAATGGCGATGAGGTGAGATGCGCCGAGGACTGAGGTTCGTACCGTTGGCCCTGTTGCTGGCGGTGGTGCTGGAGCTGGCGGTGTTCGTCGGCGTGGGGCGGGCGCTGGGGTTCGGCGTGGCGGTGTTGCTGGTGTTCGCCGCGTCGCTGCTGGGGTTGGTGCTGCTGCGCCGCGAGGGGATGCGCGCCTGGCGTGGTTTCCGCGCCGCGGCGGCGGCCGGGCAGCCCCCGGGTGGTCAGGTGACCGACGGGCTCGTCGGTCTGGCCGGTGCGCTGTTGCTGGCGGTGCCCGGCCTGGTCAGCGGGGTTGTCGGGTTGCTGCTGCTGGTGCCGCCGGTGCGTCGACTGGCCCGCGCAGGGGTGCGCCGCGCCACCGAGCGGCGGGTGTCGTCGATGGTCGCCGGTGACCTGTTCGGGCCCCGCACGGTGCGGGTGCGCCAAGGTGCGCCGCAACCGGCCCCGCAGCCGGAACAGCCGGTGGTGGTCGACGGCGGTCGGGCCATCGAGGGCGAGATCGTCGAGCCCGGCCGGCACTGAGACCAGGCCGCCTGCACCGCGCTCAAGGCAGACACGACGGCGCCCCCGGGGAAACCCCGGGGGCGCCGTCATCGTGCGTCGTGCGGCTCAGGCGCGGCCGCGGCGGGTCCGAACCTCCTGCAGGCGCTCCTCCAGGATGTCCTCCAGCTCGGCGATGGAACGCCGCTCCAGAAGCATGTCCCAGTGGGTACGCGGCGGCTTGGCCTTCTTCTGCTCCGGCTCGTTGCCGTCGACGAGTCGGGCGACGCTGCCGTCGAACTTGCATTCCCAGGTCGTCGGGACCTCGGCGTCGACGGCGAACGGCACCTCGAACTGGTGGCCCTTGGCGCAGAGGTACTCGCGGGTCTGACGCGGCGCGAGCTCCGTGTTGCGGTCGGATTCGTAGCTCACCGCGCCAAGGCGGCTTCCGCGCAGCATACGCTCGCCCATGATCGACTTCCCCTCGTTCGTGGTGCTGGTCTTCTGGGTGTAACGGTGCGTCCCCGTCGAGCCATTCCCGCCCGAGGGCGTGAGGCGTCCACGGGTGGGCCGGGACCAAGGATAACCGGCCGGGACGCTCACCCGGTGAGGTGATCCCCAGGCGGGTCGGGACAACGATGTGTGTCCGCTGCCACCGGGGAGGTTAACCGCCCGAGCCTACCGAAGGTTGCGCCACGATCATCAGGTGGCGTCGCCGGGAGTGGCGGTGCCGAGGCGGGCCAACGCCAACGCCAGGTCACTGACCTGGTCGCCGAGCTGCGCCACCCGCCGCTGGGCCAGGTCCCGGTCGGTCTCGGCGGCGTCGAGTCGTACCGTCAGGGCGGTGCGGTGACCCTCGGCGGTCGCCGCGGCCTGCCGGGCCACTGTCAGCTCGGCGGTGAGCGCGTCGCGCTGGGCGGCCAGGGCCGCCACCTCAGCGCGCAGCCGCGCGGCCAGCTCCGCGGCCTCCTGCCGGGCGTCGTCGGCCTGCCGGGC
>NZ_PYAK01000108.1 GCF_003264365.1 Micromonospora noduli | reverse complement strand
CGGCGGCGGCGAGCGACCGGGCGGCGGCCAGCAGTCCACCCGCCGCGGGCGCGGCCAGCGCCTCGCTGCCCCGGCCCACCTCGCGCGCGGCGACGCGCTCCAGCTCAGCGATCGTCTCTTCGATGCGCACCGCGTGCCTCCCCGGCGACAGTGGACCGACCCAGGGTAGCGGTGGACGGCCAGACTACGGATCGAGTAGGAATGTCCCGTCTATGCTGCGGAAATCAGCGGTCGAGGCCGATCGCGACCGTGGAAACCGTTGACGTGCTGTCAGGTCGGGACGGCCATGCGCTACAGGCTGACAGTTGTCCGCGTCGGCCGGCGGTGGGAGCGTGCGGTATCCACGAACGCCGCTGAAGGGTTGCCACGATGACCGACGACCTGCTGGCCCGGCACCGGGCCGTGCTCCCGTCCTGGATGCCGTTGTACTACGCCGAGCCGCTCGAGTTGGTCTCCGGCTCGGGCCGCCGGGTCACCGACGCGCAGGGTCGCAGCTACCTGGACTTCTTCGGCGGCGTGCTGACCAACATGATCGGGTACGACATCCCGGAGATCCGGGAGGCCGTCGAGCGGCAGCTCGCCACCGGCATCGTGCACACCTCGACGCTCTACCTGATCCGTCAACAGGTGGAGCTGGCCGAGAAGATCGCCCAGCGCTCCGGCATCCCGGACGCCCGGGTGTTCTTCACCAACTCCGGCACCGAGGCGAACGAGGCCGCGTTGCTGGTCGCCACCAACCACCGCCGCTCGCACCAGATCCTGGCCGTGCGCAACAGTTACCACGGCCGGTCGTACGCGGCGATGGGCGTCACCGGCAACCGCAACTGGTCGGCCAGCGGCCTCAACCCGCTCCAGGTGGCCTGGCTGCACTCCGGTGACCGGGTGCGTGGCCTGCTGGCCCGGCTCAGCGCCGACGAGCAGGTCGATGCGGCGGTGGAGGACCTGCGCGAGGTGTTGGCCACCCAGACCGCCGGTGACGTGGCCGCGCTGATCGCCGAGCCGATCCAGGGTGTGGGCGGTTTCGTGCACCCGCCGGACGGGCTCTTCGCCGGCTGGAAGAAGGTCCTCGACGAGCACGGCATCCTGTTCATCGCCGACGAGGTGCAGACCGGCTGGGGGCGCACCGGGGAGCACTTCTGGGGTTACCAGGCGCACGGCGTCACCCCCGACCTGCTCACCTTCGCCAAGGGCATCGGCAACGGGTTCGCCCTGGCCGGGGTGGTCGGCCGGGCCGAGGTGCTGGAGTCGGTGCTGGCCATCAGCTTCTCCACCTTCGGTGGCAACCCGATCTCCACGGCGGCCGGCAACGCGGTGCTCGACTACCTGATCGCGCACGACCTCCAGGCGAACGCGGCCCGCGTCGGCGCGATCCTCGCCGACGGCCTGCGGTCCGCCGTGGGCGGGCTCGACTGCGTCGCCGAGGTACGCGGAAAGGGGCTGATGCTCGGCGTCGAGTTCGTCCGACCGGGCGGCAGTGAGCCGGATCCGGCCTTGACCAACCGGGTCTTCGAGGCCGCCCGGGACGGTGGCCTGCTGACCGGCAAGGGGGGCCTCCACGGCAACGTGCTGCGGATGGGTCCACCGTTGACGCTGACCGAGGAGGAGGCCCGTGAGGGCCTGGCGATCCTCGTCGACGCGATCCGTTCGGCGGCGGGGGTGGCGGCATGAGCATCGGCCACTTCATCGACGGCAAGCGGGTCGGCGGCACGTCGGAGCGGCGCGGTGACGTGTTCGACCCGGCGACCGGTCGGCGTACCGCCGAGGTCGAGCTGGCCTCGACAGCGGACGTCGACGTGGCGGTGCAGGCCGCCGCCCGCGCGGCGCGGGGCTGGCGGGACGCGTCGCTGGCGCGGCGGTCCGCTGTGCTGTTCGCCTTCCGGGAGTTGGTGCACGCCCGGCGGGACCGGCTCGCCGAGGTGATCACCGCCGAGCACGGCAAGGTGCTCGCCGACGCCGCCGGCGAGGTGCAGCGCGGCCTGGAGGTCATCGAGTACGCGTGTGGCCTGCCGTCGGCGCTGCGCGGCGCGTTCAGCGAGAACGTGTCCACCGAGGTCGACTCGTACACCATCCGGCAGCCGCTCGGGGTGGTCGCGGTGATCTCCCCGTTCAACTTCCCGGTGATGGTGCCGCTGTGGTTCGTGCCGGTGGCGGTGGCCTGCGGCAACGCGGTGGTGCTCAAGCCGAGCGAGAAGGACCCGAGTGCGGCGCTGCTGCTGGCCGAGTGGTTCGCCGAGGCGGGCCTGCCCGACGGGGTGCTCAACATGGTCAACGGCGACTCCGAGGCGGTCGACGCGTTGCTGGAGCACTCGGAGGTGCGGGCGGTGTCGTTCGTCGGCTCCACCCCGATCGCCCGGTACGTCTACCAGCGCGCAACGGCCGCCGGTAAGCGGGTACAGGCGCTCGGTGGGGCGAAGAACCACATGGTGGTGCTCCCGGACGCCGATCTGGACCTGGCCGCCGACGCGGCGGTCAACGCCGGGTTCGGCTCGGCGGGGGAGCGGTGCATGGCCATCTCGGTGGTGGTGGCGGTGGAGCCGGTGGCGGACGCGCTGGTCGAGCGGATCGCCGCGCGGGTGACCGGTCTGCGCACCGGCGACGGCCGGCGGGGCTGCGACATGGGCCCGTTGGTCACCGCCGCGCACGCGGCGAAGGTGCGCTCCTACGTGGACGCCGGTGTGGACGCTGGCGCGGTGGCGGTGGTGGACGGGCGGGACGTGACGCCGGACGGCGACCCGGACGGCTTCTGGCTCGGTCCGACGCTGTTCGACCGGGTGACCCCGGGCATGTCGATCTACACCGACGAGATCTTCGGGCCGGTGCTGGGCGTGGTCCGGGTCGGCTCGTACGACGAGGCGGTGGACCTGGTCAACGCCAGCCCGTACGGCAACGGAACGGCGATCTTCACCAACGACGGCGGGGCGGCCCGGCGCTACCAGCACGAGGTGGAGGTGGGCATGGTCGGGATCAACGTGCCCATCCCGGTGCCGATGGCGTACCACTCGTTCGGTGGCTGGAAGTCGTCCCTCTTCGGTGACCTGCACGCCCACGGCGAGGACGGGGTGCGCTTCTTCACCCGGGGCAAGGTCGTCACCAGCCGCTGGTTGGATCCGCGCCACGGCGGGGTCAATCTCGGGTTCCCCACCCAGACCTGAGCAGTCGCAGCACGCCCGCCCCGGCCAGGTACGCCACCAGCGCCGGGACGGGCGTGCCGAGCGGCTCCGGGGCCTGCTGCGGTGCGGTGCTGTTGACCAGCAGCGCGGCCACCACGGCGGCGTAGCCGGCCACCGCCAACGCCGACCGGGCCGGGGTGCCCCGAGGGGTTCGCCGCCCGGTGCGGTGCCGGCCGCTGCGCGCCTCCACCGGCCCGAAGATGGCGACCAATACCGCCAGTACGGCGCTGAGCAGCAGCAACCACGGCACCCGCCAGGCCCACCAGGCGGCCGTGTCGACCGCCGGGGTGGGCAGCGTCCCGACCGCGTCGAGCAACCCGATCAGCAGGATCGCGGCGGCCAGGTGCCAGAGGAAGACGGTCAGCACCACCAGGTTGACAGCGATCACCAGCTGCCACGGCCCGGTGCGGTGCAGCAGTCGCTCGGCCGGGCCGCGCAGCAGCAGGATCAGACCGAGCTGACCGGCGGCGACGGCCAGCAACGCGAGGCTGGGTGGCGCGGCGTTGTCGAGCCGCTCGTCGGGCACCTTGAGCATGGCCACCGGCCAGGGGCCGAGCACGGTGAGCAGCAGCACCGCGCCCAGCCCGCCCACCAGGAAGAGCAGACCGGCCCGGCGGGAGGTGGGCAGCCGCCGTCGGCGTACCCCCGGACGGTCGGGAGTCGACGGCCCGGCAGCGTCGGCGGCGGTGTTCGTCGGCGGTGGCGGGGTTGGGCCGGCGGGCGACGGCGCGGCGCGGGCGTCGTGCCAGGCGAAGCCGAGCTGGTGGACGGCGAGCCAACCGAACAGGTAGTTGCCGTAGCTCATTTCCTCCGGACCGCTCAGCCGGCCGAGGTCGCCGAGGCCGACCAGGGCGACGAGCACCAGCGGTACGGCCAGACCGAGGCGGCGGTGCAGCGCGTACATCGGTGGGGTGAGCACGACCGCCGCCAGGTAGGCGACCAGGAACCAGAGCGGAATGGTGGCGAACCAGAACACCTGGCGAATCTGGGCCGGGTCGATGCTGCGCAGCCAGGCGAGCGCCGCGACTGCGGTGAGGACCAGCAGCAGCGTGCTGGTGGGGCGGACCAGGCGGGCACTGCGGTCGATCAGCCAGCCGGCGGCGTCGCCGCCGCGGGCCCGCAGCCGGGTCAGCGAGGCCGCGTTGGCGTACCCCCCGACCAGGAAGAAGACCGGCATCACCTGGGCCAGCCAGGTCAGCGGGTACGCCCAGCGCAGGTCGCCGAGCGCGGAGTGCCCGGTGGCCTGCCCGGCGGGGTCGCGGCCGATCACCGTGACGCTCCAGTGTCCGAGAACGACCATGGTGATGGCGAGCGCGCGGAGCAGGTCGACGTACCGTTCCCGCCCAGCCGGGGTGCGCTCGGCCAGCTGGCGCAGACGGCGCATCGCCCAAGGCTAGGCGACCCGGCGACGGCTGGTGGTGATAACGGTTCGACAGTCAGGACTTGAAGTCCGAGCCCGGCTGTCGTAGAAATTCTTCAGCAACAGAGCATGAACTGAAGAGAACTAACGTCCCTCGCGCGGTGGACGCCTTCCCCCACAGACCGGTGATCCGCCCGACCCGACCCGAGGAGAACCCATGAACAGGCGTGACATCCTGCGGCGCAGCGCCGCCGCCGGCCTCCTGGCCACCCCCGCCGCCGGCCTGCTGTCCGGCTGCGCCACCAGCGGTGGCGGTGACAAGAACGATGCCGAGACCTACCAGGGCACCAAGAGCGCCCAGAACCCGCTCGGCGTGAAGGAGGACGCCCCACTCGAGGTGGTGATCTTCGGCGGCGGGTTCGGTGAGGAGTACGCCAAGGCCCACGAGGCCATGTACACCGAGAAGTACCCGAAGGCGAAGATCAAGCACTCCTCCACCCAGGAGATCAGCAAGACCCTCCAGCCGCGCTTCGTCGACGGCACCCCGCCGGACGTGGTCAACAACTCCGGCTCCAGCCAGATCGACTTCAACGGCCTGGTCAGCCAGAACGCCCTCGCCGGCCTCGACGAACTGCTGGCCGCCCCGAGCCTCGACATTCCCGGCAAGACGGTCAAGGACACCCTGCTGCCCGGCGCGGTCGAGGTCGGCTCCTACGACGGCAAGTTCCTGGTGCTCAACTACACCTACACCGCCTACGGCATCTGGCACTCCGCCAAGCTCTTCGCCGACCGCGGCTGGTCGTACGCGAAGACCTGGGACGAGCACATCGCGCTCTGCAAGCAGATCAAGGCCGCCGGCATCGCCCCGTGGACGTACGCCGGCCTGCACCCGCGCTACATGAGCTGGCCGCTGATCTCCACGGCCATCAAGTTCGGCGGTCCGTCGGTGGCGACCGCCATCGACAACCTGGAGCCGAACGCCTGGAAGTCCGACTCGATGCGTGCCGCCGCCGACGCCTGGCACCAGATCGTCAAGGACAAGTACATCCTGGAGGGCTCGCCCGGCCTGGACCACAAGCAGTCGCAGACCGCCTGGTGTCAGGGCAAGGCCGCCTTCATCTCCTGCGGCTCCTGGCTGGAGAGCGAGCAGAAGGACGTCACCCCGGCCGGGTTCAACATGACCATCGCGCCGACGCCGAGCCTGGGCAGCGGCGACAAACTGCCGTTCGAGGCGATCCGGGGCACCGCCGGGGAACCGTTCATGGTGCCCGCCAAGGCCCGCAACGTCGCCGGTGGCCTGGAGTACTTCCGGACCATGCTCTCCAAGAAGGGCGCCCAGGACTTCACGAAGAAGGTCGCCAGCCTCACCGTGGTCGCCGGCGCCACCGAGGGCGTCGAACTGCCGTACGGGCTGAGCACCGTGGTCAAGGCCCTCGACGCGTCCGGTGCCAACGGCTTCAACTGGGTCTACAACAGCTTCTACCGCAAGTTGGAGCGCAACCTCGTCGACGCCGCGTGCGGCGAGTTCTTCAGCGGCCGGATCGGCCCCGCCGAGTTCCTCGAACAGTGCCAGAAGGGCGCCGACTCGATCGCCCAGGACAGCTCGATCAAGAAGTACAAGCGAGCGGCCTGACCGCCCGGCCGGTGGGGGAGAGGTCCGCCCCCACCGGCCGTACCCCAACGGAGAGGTCCCCCTCGTGAAACATGGCAAGTGGCCGCTGATCGTCACGTTCCTGGTGCCACCGGTACTGCTGTACGTGTTCTTCGTCGTCTCGCCGTACCTCCAGGCGTTCCAGATCTCCACCACCGACTGGCTCGGCTACTCCGCCGACGCCAACCCGGTCGGCCTGGCCAACTTCAAGACCCTCTGGCACGACGACTACGTGTGGAACGCGCTGAAGAACAACGCGATCCTGCTGGGTCTGGTGCCGGTGCTCACCATCGTGCTCGGGCTCTTCTTCGCCACCATGCTCGCCATGGGCGGGCGCAAGGGCAGTGCCGGCGTCACCGGCGTACGCGGTGGCGCGCTCTACCGCACTGTCTACTTCTTCCCCCAGGTGCTCTCCGTGGTGATCATCGCGCTGCTGTGGAAGGAGGTGTACCACCCCAACAAGGGGCTGCTCACGACCGCTCTGCACGGCCTCGGCCTGCCCGCGCCGACCTGGCTCGGCGACCCGGCGACCGCCTTCTGGTGCGTGCTCGCGGTGATGGTGTGGAGCAACGTCGGCTTCTACGTGGTGCTGTTCGGCGCGGCGATGTCGGCAGTGCCGAAGGAGATCTACGAGGCCGTCCTGCTCGACGGCGCGTCCCGGTTCACCACCCTGCGCCGGGTCACCCTGCCGCTGCTCTGGGACACCGTCCAGGTCGCCTGGGTCTATCTGGCCATCTTCGCCCTGGACGGGTTCATCCTCGTGCAGCTGATGACCAACGGCGGGCCGAACTTCTCCACCGACGTGATCGGCGTACGCATGTACGACACCGCCTTCGGCAGCGAGACCAAGTTCGGCTACGCCTCGGCGATCGGCGTGGTGATGTTCTTCCTGACCCTCTCGGTGGCGGTGCTGTCGCTGCGGGTCGGCCGGCGCGAACGGATCGAATACTCGTGACCACTCTGGATCAGCCCACCGCGACCGCTCCGACCCCGGTCACCAGCGGGGACCGCCCGGTACGCCGGGAACTCGGCGTGGCCAACGCCCTCTCGCACGGCTTCCTGCTGATCTGGGGCCTGCTCACCGTCCTGCCGCTGCTGTGGATGTTCATCAGCTCGTTCAAGACCAACGGTGAGATCCTCGCCGACCCGTGGGGGCTCCCCGGCGCGCTGCACTGGGACAACTGGGCGCGGGCCTGGACCGGCGCGCACATCGGCCGGTACTTCATCAACAGCCTGGTGGTGGTGACCGGCTCGGTCAGCCTCACCATGCTGATGGGCGCCACCGCCGCGTACGTCTTCGCCCGCTACGAGTTCCGCGGCCGCCAGATCGTCTACTACCTGTTCGTCGGCGGCCTGATGTTCCCGGTGTTCCTCGCCCTGGTGCCGCTCTTCTTCGTGGTGCGCAACGCCGGTCTCTTCAACACCTGGCTCGGGCTGATCCTCGTGTACGCGGCCTACTCACTGCCGTTCACCGTGTTCTTCCTGACCGCGTTCTTCCGGACCCTGCCGACCTCGGTGGCGGAGGCCGCACTGGTCGACGGCTGCGGTCACTTCCGGCTCTTCTTCCGGGTGATGCTGCCCATGGCACGTCCGGGACTGATCAGCGTAGCGATCTTCAACTTTCTCAGCCACTGGAACCAGTTCCTGTTGCCGCAGGTGTTGATGCAGGGCGACGAGTCCAAGTGGATGCTGGCGCAGGGGCTGTTCGCGCTCTCGGTCAGCCAGGGCTATGCCGGCGACTACGCCCGGCTGTTCGCCGGGCTGAGCATCGCGGTGCTCCCGGTGCTCGCCATCTACGTGGCCTTCCAGCGCCAGGTGCAGTCGGGCCTCACCGCGGGGCAGCTCAAGTAGAGCCGATCCGTACTGACCGATCTGGATCAGCACGGCCGCCGCCCTGCAGGGCCTCCCACCACCCCACCCCAATCCGGTCTGTCCCCAAGATCCGCGCAACTTCGGTGAAAGTGCTGCCTCCTGACGTGGCGAGCCAGCAGTTTCACCGAAAGTGCGCGGATCTTGGCCATGCCGGGGCGGGCTGGAGACGTTGAGGCGCGCTGCGGCGCGGCGGCGATTCCCCGCCGCCGTGCTCACCGCGACCGCGACCGCGACCGCGGGCTCGGTGGGCGGCGGCGCCTTGATCGTGCTCGATCCTGGATGTAGTTCCCTCCCTGCGGCGCGAGGCCACTACATCCTGGTTCGAGCACGATCATGACCGGCGCAGCGCAGCGCGGGGCGGGGCAGGGCGGCGCTGCGCGGGGCGGCGCTGCGCGGTGCGGCGCTGCGCGGGGCG
>NZ_PYAK01000107.1 GCF_003264365.1 Micromonospora noduli | reverse complement strand
GGGGGCCGATTGGGCCGGGTGGGCGCCCACGCCCGCCCGCCGGGCCGAGCCGCCCGGAGCGCTGCGGGTCGGCACGGTCCGGATCGACGGCGTCGACCCGGTGCCCGCGCTGGTGCCGCTGCTCGACGCCGGGCACGTCCACCTCTCCGGGGACGACCGCGCCGGCTGCGACGCGGTGGTGTCCGCGTTGCTGCTGCGGGCCGTCGGCCGCGCCGACCCCGGGGCGGTACGACTGATCGGGTACGACCCGGACCAGCTCGGCGGCGGACTGGCCGGGTTCGCTCCGTTGGGCACGGCCGGGCTGCTCACCTTCGTCGGGCCGGGAGGGCTGGGCCCACTGCTGGACGACCTGGTGGAGCAGATCCGCCGGATCAACGAGACGGTCCTCGCCGGCGAGTACGCGTCGCTGCGCGAACTGGCGGCGGCGACCGGCCGACGACCCGAGCCGTGGCGGGTGGCGGTGCTGCTCGGTGGGGAGGAGCTGAACCGGCACGAGCGCGGGCAACTGGACCGGGTGGTGCGGGCCGGTGCCGCCTGCGGCGTACACCTGGTGGTGCACGGTGTGCCGTTGCCGGAGGATCCGACGGTGACCCGGGTGGTGGCCGGTGTGTCCGGCGCGCGGATCGGCGGTTCGGCCGGGCTGCCGGTCCGACTGGACCCACCGCCGCCGGCGGCGCTGGTCACCGAGACCTGCCGGGACGTCGCCGCCCGGGTGAACGCGGGCCCGCCGCCGACCCCCTTCACCGACCTGCTGCCCCCGCCCGAGCTGATGTGGCGGGAGGACTCCGCCGACGGGCTGACCGCGCCGATCGGTGAGGGCCCACAGGGTCGGCCGGTGCGGTTGACGCTTGGCGACTATCCACCGCACGCGCTGATCGGGGGGCCGTCCGGCACCGGCAAGACCAACCTGATCTTCGCGTGGATCGGCGCGCTCGCGGCCCGCTACTCCCCCGCCGAGCTGGAGTTCTACCTGCTGGACTTCAAGGAGGGGGTCTCCTTCGCGCGGTTCGCGCAGGGCCGGCGCGACCCGAGCTGGCTGCCGCACATGCGGCTGGTCGGCATCAACGTCAACACCGACCGGGAGTTCGGGCTGGCGTTGCTGCGCTTCCTCGCCGAGGAGTTGCGCCGACGCGCCGACGCGGCCAAGAAACACGAGGTGACCAAGCTGGCCGAGCTGCGGGCCGTCGACCCGACCGGGCACTGGCCACGCATCGTCGCCGTGGTGGACGAGTTCCAGATGTTGCTGGCCGGCCGGGACGTGGTCGCCCGGGAGGCGGCCGACCTGCTGGAGGACCTGGCCCGCCGCGGCCGGTCCCAGGGCATCCACCTGGTCCTCGCCTCGCAGGACGTGCGGGGCATCGAGGCGCTGTGGGGCCGCCCCGCGCTGGTCGCCCAGTTCACCCTGCGCATCGCGTTGCCCAAGGCGCTGCGCATCCTCGCCGAACGAAACGACGCGGCGCAGTCGCTGCCGCGCTGGCACGCGGTGGTCAACGCCGAGTCGGGCATGGTGGAGGGCAACGAGGTGGCCCGCATCCCGTCGGCCAGCGACTGGGAGACCTGGAGCGGGTTGCAGCACCGGCTGTGGCGGATGCGGGCCCCCGACGCGGCGCCCGCCCGGCTCTTCGACGGCGACGCGATCCCCCGGCTGGCGGACGCCCCGGACTTCCGGGCGCTCGCCGTCCCTCCGGACGGGACCGTGCCCCGCAACCCGGTGGCCCTGCTCGGCGAGATCATCGACGTGCAGTCCCGCTCGGCGTCCCTGCGGCTGCCGCGTGCCCCGGGCCGCAACCTCGCGGTGCTCGGCACCCGCGTCGACGAGGCGTGCGCGGTGCTCGACGCGGCGGCCCGGTCGCTGGCCCGTCAGCACCCACCGGGCACCGCCCGGTTCTCCATCGCCTGCCTCGACCCGGACGCCGACCCGATCGCCCGCGCCCTCTACGACGACCTGGCCGACGACGCCGCCTGGTACGACGAGGAGACCGTCGGCGAGCTGATGACCGAGACGGCCGAGGGGCTCAGCGGCCCGGCAAGCCCGCACTACCTGTTGCTGTTCGCTGTCGACGCGGCAGCGGGTGCGCTGGCCGCCCGGGTGGGTCGGCGCACCGGCCTGGAGCAGCTGCGCCGGATCATGCACGACGGGCCGGAACGACGCACGCACGTGCTGGCCTGGTGGCGCGGCGTCGCCCGGATGCGCGCCGACCTCGGTGGGCCGGCCGCCCGTACCGACCAGATCGGCGCCTGGGTGGCCCTGGACGCGCACGGCGGCGAGCTGGGCTCGTCGCTCTACCCGGGCACCGGGGGCCCGGACTGGTATCCCCGCCCCTGGCGGGGGCTGTTCTTCGACCGGGCGGTGCACCGCACCGGACAGGTGATCATCCCGTATGGACCGACACGATGAACGAACCGGTGACCAGCGAGACGTACGCGGCGCAGCTGCGGCGGCTGGCCGACCTCACCGCGCGGGTGCGCGAGCAGCGCGACGAGGCGCACACCTGGCACGAGCGGCAGTGCGTTGCCGCCGAGCGGGCCGTTGCCGAGGCGGCCGAGCAGCTCCGAAGCGCCGAGGAGGAGCTGGTCGCCGCCCGTGAGCAGCAGGAACGGGTCGACGCCGAGGTGGCCCACCTGTGGCAGCAGGTCCGCTCGCGCCTCGGTGCCCGCCGCCTCGGCGCCCCGCCCGCCCCGGCGATCGGCATCGGGGCCACCGACCCGGTGCTGCTGCTCGCCAAGGCCCGTGACCTCCTCGACCGGGCCGGTCAGCCGGGCGAGCTGCCGGGCTCGGTCAACCCGCTGCTGGCGCTGTGCGGGGTGGCCGGCGGCGTGCTGGCGTACGCGCTGGGCGCAGGCGCCCGCGCGCTCGGCGTCGGGTACGGCGGGGACCTGGCGGTCGGACTACCGGTGCTGGCGCTGGTGGTGACGCTGCTCGGGCCGTTGGTCGGCCTGGTGCCGGCCCGGGTGCTGGCCGACCGCCGGCACGCGGTGCTCGGCCCGCGACCGATCACTGTGGTCCTGGGTGCCGGTCTGCTGACCACGGTGCTGCTGTTGATCCTGGGCCGCTGACCCACGCGCGGCGGGTCCCGCCGGCGCTGCCCTCTCGCCGCCTGCCGAAGGCGTGATCGACTCGGCTTCCTGGAAACCGCGCTGTCCCGGCCTCCCGGACACCGCAGTTTCCTGAAAACCGAGTCGATCAGCGCCGCGCCGCCGGTCAGGCCGGGACGAGCACGGCCTCGCGGAGCAGTCGGCGGGTCAGGGTGACCCGGTCGGCGTCGTCGGGCAGGCCGGGCAGGTCACCGACCCGGGTGACAGTGCCGGTGAGCAGCGCGCGGGCGGCCGGCTCGCAGCTCGCCGGAAGGGTGATGGTGCGGTCGAAGAGCCGCAGCGCCACCGTGTCGGAATCGTGCGGCACCAACTGCCAGCGCAGGCCGGGACGCACTGTGACCCGGGAGTCGGCGTCCAGGGTGGCCAGCGCGTCGGCCTGGGCGAGCGGTCGGATCGGCGCCGGGCGGGCCGCCGGCCAGGCCCGCTGCCGCAGTCGCGCGGCGACCGCGCCCGGGTCGGCGCGCAATAGCCAGTCCCGCAACGCCTCCACGGTCTCGGTCAGCTCCGGCTCGATGGCGTCCGGGTCGGCGACGTCGGTGCCGAACGGCAGGCTGGCCCGCAGCCGCTGGTCCTCGGCGGACAGCGCCAACAACTCCTCGACCAGGGCGTAGCGGGTGAGCGCGCGGATGCCCACGGTCAGGTGCAGCGAGCTGGCGTCCTGCGCCTGCGCGCTGTGCAGCCACCCCCGGGGCAGGTAGAGGGCGTCACCGGGGGCGAGCACCACGTCCAGCGCCGCCGGCCCCTGCGCGGTGGCAGCGACCTCGTCGGCGCGGCCGCCCCACTGCTGCTTCTCCAGCGGGTCGGGCAGCACCGGCGGGTGGATCCGCCAGTGCTTGCGGCCGTCGACCTGGAGCACGAACACGTCGTGGGTGTCGTAGTGGGTGGCGAAGCCCTGGCTGCCGGCCGGGGTCAGGTAGGCGTTGATCTGCAACGGCTGGTTGAGCGCGAGGCCCAGGTCGCGGGCGAAGTCGACGAGCGGCGGCCAGATCCGGTGCAGCCCCTGCAACACCAGTGTGGCCCCGGACGCGTACTGCTCCAGGACCCGCTCGTCGAGCACCTGGTCGCCGATTTCGGCGCCCGCGCCGCCGCCGCCGGTCCAGCGCGACGCCGCGACCAACTGGCCGTCCTTGGCGACGCGCAGGAAGGGGGTACGCAGGCCGCGCCGGCTCAGCAGCTCGTCGGCGTCGGCGGGGCTGAGCAGGTCAGTGAAACCGGCCGGGTCGGGCAGTTCGGCGGCGCGGGACAGCAGCGGGGTGTGCCCCCAGTGCGCGGCGGCGAACTTGGCCGGTTCGACCGAGACGCAGCGGGCCAGCGCCGCGGTGGCCTCGGCGGACGGAACCGCCGGGCGGCCGTGGTGGCCGCCCGGCGGGTCGAGGTAGGTCATGGCGAGCCGCTACCGGGCGCTGCCGTCAGCGCCACCGTCCTGCTGGCCCGGGGTGGCACCGCCATCGGCGGGACCCTCCGCGCCGCCATCGGCGCCACCGTCGTGCTGACCGGGGGTCGCGCCGCCGTCGGCGGGACCCTCCGCGCTGCCGTCGGCGCCACCGTCGTGCTGACCCGGGGTGGCACCACCGTCGGCGGGACCCTCCGCGCCGCCGTCGGCGCCACCGTCGTGCTGACCGGGGGTCGCGCCGCCGTCGGCCGGACCCTCCGCGCCGCCGCCGCCGGTGGTCTGCATGTCGTCATCGTTGAGTGCCATCGGTACTCCCTCGGGTGTGCCGCCCCGCCGTGCGCCGGGGTCCGTCGTGCTGCGGGTGGTACCCCACGCGCGATCTTCTCTAACCCTCACCGTAGACGCCGAACCGGGGCGACACGGGCAGTTCGCGAGCGGCGGCGGAGAGTGCCAGGATGGGGTGGTGATCCTGGTGGGCACGTCCGGCTGGCAGTACCGGGACTGGCGCGGCCGCTTCTATCCGCAGGGGCTGCCGCAGCGGCTCTGGCTGGAGCACTTTGCGGCCGGGTTCGCCACGGTCGAAGTCAACAACGCCTTCTACCGGCTGCCCGAGCGGGACACCTTCGCCGCCTGGCGGGCGCGGACCCCGGCGGATTTCTGCGTGGCGGTGAAGATGAGCCGCTACCTCACCCACATCAAGCGACTGCGTGACCCGCAGGAGCCGGTGGCCCGGTTCCTCGGCCGCGCCACCGCGCTCGGTGACCGGCTCGGCCCGGTGCTGCTGCAACTACCACCGAACCTGCGGGCGGACGTCGAGGCGCTGGACGCGACGCTGCGACTGTTCCCGGCGCAGGTGCGGGTAGCGGTCGAGCCGCGGCACCCCTCCTGGTGGACCGACGCCACCCGGACGGTGCTGGAACGGCGTCGGGCCGCGCTGGTCTGGGCCGACCGGCTGGGGCGCCCGGTCGCTCCGCGCTGGCGCACCACGGACTTCGGGTACCTCCGCCTGCACGAGGGGCGGGCACGGCCGTGGCCCCGCTACGGCCGAGCGGCGCTCACCTCATGGGTGCGGCGGCTGACCGACGCCTTCGGCGAGGACGAGCCGGCGTACGTCTATTTCAACAACGACCCGGGCGGCGCCGCCATCGTGGACGCTGTCGCGTTCGCCGCGCTGGCCCGCGCGGCCGGGCACCCGGTGTCCCGGGTGCCGACGCCGGCCGAGGCGGACACCTCCGGCGACTGAGCCCGCCCGAGGCGTTCCTCGGGCGGGCTCGCGGTGTCAGGCCGTCACGGCATCATCGTGGCGAGGTCCTTGGGCATGGTGTCCTTCACGTCCTGCCACTCACCCTGGGTGACATGGCGGCGCAGCGTGTCCAGCACCACCTGCGTCACCCGCTCCGGCCCGCCCTCCGCGTCGTACGGGAAGCCCTGCCGCACCTCGTAGAGGAAGTCGTCGCGGTTGAGCTTGATCGGCACGTCGGACGGCACCCAGCCGTCGAAGTAGATGCCCCGCACCAGCACCGGCAACTGCTGGGCGAACTCCACGCTCTCGCCCACCGGCAGCCGGTCGCGCAGCAGGTGCAGCACCGTGCGCAGGGCCGCGTACGACTGGTTGCGCCGTTCCTTCGGCCAGCCGTAGGCGTTCTCGATGTCCTTGAGAATGAGGTTCGTCTTGTCCAGCGAGGACTCAAACGCTGAAATCATCGAGTCAGCCATCGGTCGACCCCCGTTCCGTGGTGTCCCACCGTCGGTCGTCGGCGCGGCGCGGCGGCCCCACCGGGCCACGGCGGGCCCGCACCGGGCTGCCCTGCGGGGCGCGCCGGGCGTTGTCGGCCGTGCCGACCACGTGCAGGACGGCACCTCGCCGTCGATCCGTCACCAGTCGAACCGTCATCCCCGTCACCTCCGTGTCGTCTCCGGCGTCGGCCGTCCCCGGACGGCCGTACCCACCGCGTCCACCCTCCCCGCGGGTGGGGTGAGTCGTCCCCACCCTGATCGGGTGAGGTCAGCCGGCGTCGAGCAGACCCGCGAGGGTCTTCGCGTTGGTCTGCGCATAGTCCCGGTAGCAGTTGTTCATGAGCACGTGGGTCTGCCCGGCCTCGTCGGCCAGCTCGCGCAGCTTCGGCGCCCAGTCGGCCAACTCCCGCTTGGAGTAGTGGTAGCCGAACTTCTCGTGGATGTCCTTGCTGGTCCACTTGTCGCTGTGCCCGTGGAAACGCATGACCGCGAGGTCCGCGGTGGCGGCCAGCACCGGAGGCAGCGACGAGCGGTGGCCCTGCGGCATGTCCACGCAGACGTACGGCAGTTTGTGCTCGCGCAGGAAGGCCAGGGTCTCGTCGGCGTTGTCGCCGTCGAACCAGGAGGCGTGCCGGAACTCGTACACCGGGCGCAGCGGCGCGCAGCGCTTCGCCACCTCCAGCAGGTACTGCTTGTTGGCCCGCTTGATGGTGAACCAGGGTGGGAACTGGAACAGCAGCGCGCCCAGCTTGCCGGCCTCGACCAGCGGGTCCAGGGCGGACAGGAAGCGCGTCCACACCTCCTCGTACGACTGCGCGGGCAGGTCGTCGGGGTAGACGTTCTTCTTGTCGGTCTCCGGACGCAGGTCCTTGTAGAGCGCGCTGACCCGGGTGGGGTGCCCGGTCAGCAGGCTGAACGCCTTGATGTTGAAGGTGAAGCCGGCCGGGGTGCGCTCGGCCCACAGCCGTGCGGTCGCCTCGGCGGGTGGCGAGTAGTAGGTGGCATCCACTTCGACCAGCGGGAACTGCCGGGCGTAGTAGGCCAGCCGCTTCTCCGGGGTGTCGGCGGTCTGCGGATACCACCCCGAGTCCAGCAGTGTGCGGTCGGTCCAGGACGCGGTGCCCACGAGGATGTCACCCATTGTGGAAGTCCATCGCGTCGCGGACCGACCGGCAACCGCTGGGGTGGCTCAGGCCGCCCGCCGCTCGCGAGTCTGCTTGCACGTCACACATGTGGTGGCGGACGGGAAGATCTCCAGCCGCTCCACCGGGATCGCCGCCGAGCAGCCCTCGCACCAGCCGTAGGTGCCCTCCTCGAGCCGGCCGAGGGCGTGCTCGTACTGGGCGCGGCGGTCGAGGATGGTGCGCAACAGGGACTGGGCGGTGTCCCGCTCGGCGGTCTTGGTGCCGCTGTCGGCCTGGTCGTCGCCGGCGGTGTCGCCGACCTCCACCAGCCGCAGCACCTGGCTCTGGAGCACCGCCTGGTCGTACTCCGCGGTCAGCTCGTCGTAGCGCGCCTGGAGCGACTGTCGGATCTGGTCGATCTCCGTCTGGGACCGGGTCGTACCGACCGTGTCGTGGACGAGCATCGCTGCCTGCCTTTCCTGGGCCTGTGGCTCAAGTGAACCGGGTGCCGGCGGCGCGGGGCCCCGGTCACGGTCGCGTTCGGTGCGCGGGCGATCACCAGCGCTCTGTGAGCCGGGCGAGTACCCGCCCGATCAGGCGCGCAAACCGACGAATTCTCGGTTGTTGTCAGTCGTTGCCGCCGGGCTCCACGAGCGCCGGGCGGCGGGGGTCGTCGGCGCGTACCACGACGTCGGCGAAGCTCGCCGGGACGACCTCCTCGGCGTACCGGTCGAAGGCCGGCAGCGCCCACTGCTGGGCCGGTTCGGTGCGCCGGCGCAGCGCCGCCGGGGACAACTCCAGGTGGACGGTCACGTCGAAGGGCAGGCCGCCGCCGAGCAGCAGCGAGCCGCTGACCAGGACAACGCCGCCGGGTGCCAGGTCGACGTAGCGGGCGCGGCTGGCCCGGTCGGCGTCGGCGTCCCAGAGCGACGGAAGCAGCCGGCCGCTGCCGCCGGGAGCGGCCGGGTCGAGCACCTCCCGGCGCAGCCCGGCCTCGTCGACCCAGGCCTCGTAGAAGGAGTCCGGGTTGGTGCGCCCCAACTCGAAGCGCAGCGACGCGGGGCGGAGGAAGTCGGTGGCGCGGACGTGCAGCACCGGGTGGCCCTGGGCGCGCAGCGGGTCGACCAGCGCCGCGGCCAGTTCGTCGACGCCGGCGGCGGGGGCGCCGTCCACGGCCACCCGCAGCCGCGCGGGCCCGGCGGCGGCGGTCGCGGCG
>NZ_PYAK01000106.1 GCF_003264365.1 Micromonospora noduli | reverse complement strand
CGCGCGGGCTCGCCGCCGCGCGGGCTCGCCGCCGCGCGGGCTGACGGTCGCGCGGATCGGCCGCCGCGCGGTCGCGCAGATCGGCGCTGTCGGTCAGCGGGAGACCGCCCAGGCCAGCACTCCCGCCAGGATCAGACCGTTGAGCGCGGCCAGGGCCAGGTACGCCGC
Source organism: Micromonospora noduli (assembly GCF_003264365.1). Lineage (GTDB taxonomy): Bacteria > Actinomycetota > Actinomycetes > Mycobacteriales > Micromonosporaceae > Micromonospora > Micromonospora noduli. The sequence continues at coordinate 8,788 of NZ_PYAK01000106.1, read as the reverse complement.
GGGTGGGATCTTCTTGCCCCGGCGGAGGAAGGAGACCAGGACGGCGGCGTAGCCGAGCAGCAGGACGGCGATGACGACGAGGAAGTAGAACACCCGACGACCTTAACGACACCCGCGTCGGGCTGGACCTGCGCCCGGCCGGCTCTCGGTGCCCTTTCGGGTGGACAAGTACTCGTGAGCCGTATACCAGGGAGTCATATTTATACCTCTGAGGTATATCGCTTACCGGAGTGGCGCTGCCCCGACGGGCGGGCGTGCCGGCGAACGACCTCAGCGGCCCCGGCCGCGTAGGCCGAGTTGGCGCAGTTCCAAGGCGGCCAGGGCGTCGACAGTCGCGTCGTCGCCGCGCCGCCACGCCTCGGCGACATCCGGACCGATCCGGGTCAGTTTGCCCAGTGGCTGGGTGGCCAGCGCGCGCAGGGCGAGCAGGTCCCGGCCGGCTGGCCCGGCGGCCAGCTTCGTCGCCGATCCGGCCCGGCGCATCCAGCGGAGCCGCAGCGGCAGCCAGCCGAACAGCACGATGCCGAGCGGGAAGATCAGCACCGCGATGGCGAGGGCCAGGGCGAGCTGGTCGACCAATTGCTGCTGGTCGCGCCCGGCGTCGGCGAGCGATCGGGCGGCCTCGGCGGCGCGCTGGAACGGTGCGGTGAGTTCGTCGCCGACCAGTGGCACCCGGCCGACCTTGCTGCCGGCGTCACCCAGGTTGTCGGCGAGCCCACTGCCGGCGCCCTCCAACTTCTGCCCCGGCACGGCGAGCTTCTGCACCAGGTCGTGCAGCCACAGCGCGCCGCGGATCGCCGCGTACACCCAGGCGACGACGAGCAGGTCGGTGAGCAACTGACGGGCGGCGGTCGGAAACCGATCGGCATAGATTTTCACGCCGGCCAGCGTGCCACGAACGCCCCGCCCGGTGTAGCCGTGAAGTGAGCCCGGATCGCGATCGACCGGGCGATGGTGGTCAGCGCGGGCAGGTCGGGCAGGTGCCGAAGATCTCCAGGGTGTGGCTGACGTCGGCGTAGCCGTGCTGTGCGGCGACCCGATCGGCCCAACTCTCCACGGCCGGGCCGGCCACCTCGACCGTACGCCCGCACACCCGGCAGACCAGGTGGTGGTGGTGCCCCTCGCTGCACCGGCGGTAGAGGTGCTCGCCGCCCGGCGGACGCATCACGTCGATCTCACCGGCGTCGGCGAGCCCCTGGAGGGTGCGGTAGACGGTGGTCAGGCCGACCCGCTCGCCGCGCTGCCGCAGCATCGCGTGCAGGTCCTGCGCGCTGTGGAAGCCCTCCATCTCGCCCAGCAGCGCGCTCACCGCCGAACGCTGCCGGGTGTTGCGCACCGCGGCGCTGCTCTCGCTCATGATCCCTCCCCGGCGTGGCTGACCGCGTCGGCCACGATGTGCGCGACGTGCTCGTCGACGAGGCTGTAGGCGATCTCCCGGCCTCGGCGGGAGCCGCGCACCACCCCCGCTCCGCGCAACACCCGCAGGTGCTGGGAGACCAGTGGTTGCGCCGCGCCGAGCTTCTCCACCAACTCGTGCACGCACCGCTCGCCGCCGGCCAGCTCACTGACGATGGCCAGCCGAATGGGAGCGGACAGGGCGCGGAGCAGCTCGCTGGCCCCGTCGAACCCGTCGTAGCCCGTCGCGCTGGTCATCCTGCAACGGTAACCAATACCACCGACGTCGCGCTGACCAGGCTCAGCTCAGCACGACCTCGTGAGGTTCCGGTGTCGGCGCGGCGGTGGGCGTCGTCCGACGGCGCACGACCCGCCAGACAGCGCCGGCGACGGCCACCACCAGGAAGGACGCGATCGCCACCAGCACCACCGAGGCGCCCGGTGCGGTGTCCGCCGTGGCCGCCACCCAGACACCCGAGCCGGCGGCGAAGAAACCGAGAGCCATCGCGGCGGCCATCGTGCTGCGGAAGCCCCGGGTGACCTGCTGGGCGGTGGCGACCGGCACCACCATCAACGCGCTGATCAGCAGCACGCCGACGGCCCGCATGGCGATGGTCACTGTGACAGCGGTGGCGACCGCGATCAGCAGGTTCAGCGTGCGGACCGGCAGGCCGGAGACCCGGGCGTACTCCTCGTCGTGACTGACCGCGAAGAGCGCCGGCCGCAACGCGATCATCGTGACCAGGATCGCCGCGCCGAGCAGCGCGATGGTGGTCAGGTCGGCGGGCGAGATGGTGGTCAGCGACCCGAACAGGTAGGCGTTGAGGTTCGCGCTGGTCGCGTCGGAGAGGCCAACCAGGAGTACGCCGCCCGCGATGCCGCCGTAGAAGAGCAGGGCCAGAGCCAGGTCACCGGAGGTACGCCCACGGGCCCGGACGATCTCGATGGCGATCGCGCCGATGGTGGCGGCGATCACCGCGACCAGCACCGGTGAGCGGTTGAGCAGCAGCCCCGCCCCGACGCCGGTCAGCGCCACGTGCCCCACTCCATCGCCGATCAGCGCCAGCCGGCGCTGCACCAGATAGATGCCGAGCGCCGGCGCGGCCAAGCCGATCACCAGTGCGCCGATCAGGGCGCGCTGCATGTAGGGGTACTGGAAGAGTTCCATGGGTCAGTTGCTCCACAGCCCGGCGGGCTCGTCGTAGCAGTGCGGGTGCACGTGGTCGTGGTCGGGCTCCGCGTGATGGCCGGCCGGGTCCGGCACCGCGCCGTCGTGGGCGATGCGACCCTCGTGGACAACGACGGCCCGGCTGATCACCGGTCGCAGCGGGCCCAACTCGTGGGCGACGAGAAGCACCGTTCCGCCGTCGCCGACGAAGTCGCGCAGCGCGCCGGCGAACGCCTCCTGGCTGGCCGCGTCCACCCCGGCGGTGGGCTCGTCGAGAACCAGCAGCTCCGGCTGGCCGGCCAGGGCCCGGGCGATCAGGGTGCGCTGCTGCTGGCCGCCGGAGAGCGTGGACACCGGGTCACCGGCCCGGTCGGCGAGCCCGACCGCGCCCAACGCGGCGTCGACGGCGGACCGGTCGGCTCGACCCGGCGGACGCAGCACCCCCCGACGGGCCAGCCGGCCGGAGGCCACCACCTCGCGGACGGTCGCCGGTACGCCGCCGCCGGCGCCCAGCCGTTGCGGGACGTACCCGATGCGTGCCCACTGTCGGAACCGGCGCAACGGCCGGTCGAAGAGGGTGACCGAGCCGGCGCTGATCGGCACCAGCCCGAGCACGGCGCGGATCAGGGTGGACTTGCCCGAGCCGTTGGCGCCGAGGATCGCGACCACCTCGCCGGCGGTCACGGTGAGCGAGATGTCCCGGAGTACTGGGCGGCCGTCGTAGCCGACCACCCCGTGCTCGACGGTGATGACAGGTGAGGTCACGAGCAGCTCAAGGCCGTCTGCAGGGTCCGCAGGTTGGTGCGCATCACCGAAAGGTAGTCCCCGTTGCTGCCAGCGGCGAGCCCTTCGATCGGGTCGAGCACGGCGGTCTTCGCGCCGACCTGACCGGCGATGGTCTCGGCCACCTTCGGGCTGACCAGGGTCTCGAAGAAGATCGTGGTGGCCTGGTGCTCCTTGGCCTCCTCGATCACGTGCGCGAGGCGCTGCGGCGAGGGCTCGACGTCCGGGCTCATCCCGGTGATGCCGACCTGGTCCAGCTGGTAGCGGTCGGCGAGGTAGCCGAACGCGGCGTGGCTGGTCACGATCTCCCGCCGCTGGCAGGTCGCCAGACCGTGCTTGAACTCGCCGTCCAGGGCCGTCAGGTCGGCGCGCAGGGCGGCCGCCCGGGCGGTGTAGTCGGCGGCGTGGTCCGGGTCGGCCTTGCCGAGGCGCTGGGCGAGCTGGTCGCCGATGCCGGCCAGCCGGGTCGGGTCGAGCCAGACGTGCGGGTCCTTGCCGCCGCTCTCCTCGGCGTGCCCCTCCTCGCCCTCGTGGTCATGCCCGCCGGCGGACGCGTCCAACAGCGGCTGCACGCTGGTCACGTCGAACGCCCGGTCGCCGCCGTTCTGGGCCACGGCGTCGTCCACCGCCGGCTGGAACCCCTTGAGGTAGACGATCAGCTCCGCGTCGCTGACCTCACCGACCTGGCTCGGGTTGAGTTCCAGGTCGTGCGGCTCGGCGCCGGGCTTGGCCAGGTTGGTGACCCGGACCGCGTCGCCGCCGATCCGCTCGGCCAGGAACTGGAGGGGGTAGAACGCGGCCACCACGTCGACTCGCTGGGGGTCGGCGCCGGCGGCACCGCCGGTGGAGCAGCCGGCCCCGGCGCCCAGGGCGAGGAGGGCGGTCGCGGCGGCCAGGACACGGTACGTGGCGCGGTTGGTCATGTCGTCAACTGTCCGTGGCAACGATAATGATTGTCAAAAACGCATGCTTGCATGTCAGAGGAGCTTCGCGAGGCCCACCGTCACCAGCAGGGTGAGCATCACCAGCCGGATCACCCGGGTCTGCGGCGCCTGAACCGCCCAGGTCGTCGCCAACAGGGCGATCAGGACCCCGGCGAGCGCGAGCGTGAGCAGCCCGCCGATCACCCCGGGCGTGAAGAACGCCACCAGCACCACCACCAGGGTGAGCAGAAACACCGACGTCGGGTTCGCCCCGGCCAACCGGGCGAGCAGAGGGCGCTGCGTACGCTGCATCCCACAGACTCTACGAGGAGGAACCCCCGGTGCTGGTGACCAACCGGTTCGTGGTCGACGTCGATGCCGCCGACGGCTTCACCGAACGGGCGCACGCCGCCCTCACCGCGCTGGCCGCCCGGCCCGGCTACCTGCGCGGCCAACTGGTCCGGGCGCTGGACGACCCCCGGCACTGGTCACTGGTCACCGAATGGGAGTCGGTCGGCACGTACCGGCGGGCGCTGGGCGCCTTCGAGGTCAAGGTCAGCGCCGTGCCGCTGCTCGCCGAGTCCGTCGACGAGCCCTCCGCCTACGAGGCGCTGGCCACCGCCGCCCCGGGCGGGGCCGTGGTCGTCGCCGAGAGTGATCGGGCTGCGGGTCCTTACCGCTGAGCCGCCGGACACTACGCTGCTCCTATGACCGCACCCGCCCCGCCACCCGGTCCCGGGGTGGCTCCGCCGTTCGCCGCGCCGCCCACCGAGGGCCGCCGGACTCGGCTCTGGATCGGCCTCGGCGTCGGCGCGCTCGCCGTGGTGCTCTGCTGCGGCGGGGGTGGCACCGCCGTCGTCGGCCTGGCCGTCAGCGGAGTCCAGGCGATCCGGGAACAGGCCCGCACCGTGACCGGCGACTACTACCAGGCGCTGGTTGAGCGGAACTACGGGCGGGCGTACGACCAGCTCTGCGACGACGCGCAGCGGCGTGAGTCCCGGCCGGAGTTCGAGCGGCGCGCCGCCGCCAAACCGCAGGTGACCGCGTTCCGGGTGGGTGAGGTGGACACCACCTACCTGACCGTGCCGGTCGACGTGACCCTCGACGGCGGCGACCGGGAGCGGCAACAGGTCAGCCTCGGGCAGGACGGGCAGACCGGCGGCGTGGAGGTCTGCGAGGTCAGCTGACCCGTCCCCGGTATTCTGCTGGGCTCGGGGCGACGGTGGTCGTACCGTTGTCCCGAACCGACCGTTCCATCCACATCTCGCCCCCGCCGACCGCCAGCCGGCGTAGGAGGAAACATGCCAGCCGACCGTATCGATGCCGTCGTCAGCCTCGCCAAGCGCCGAGGCTTCGTCTTCCCCTCCAGTGAGATCTACGGAGGCACCCGATCGGCGTGGGACTACGGTCCGCTCGGCGTGGAGCTCAAGGAGAACGTCCGCCGGCAGTGGTGGAAGACCATGGTCCAGCAGCGCGACGACGTCGTCGGCCTGGATTCCGCGGTGATCCTGTCCCGCAAGGTGTGGGAGGCGTCCGGCCACATCGCCGAGTTCGTCGACCCGCTCACCGAGTGCCAGTTCTGTCACAAGCGGTTCCGGGCTGACCACCTGGAAGAGGCGTACGCCGAGAAGCACGGCAAGCCGCTCACCTCACTGGCCGAGCTGAACTGCCCGAACTGCGGCAACAAGGGCACCTTCACCGAGCCGAAGATGTTCAACGGCCTCATGAAGACCTACCTGGGTCCGGTGGAGAGCGACGAGGGGCTGCACTACCTGCGCCCGGAGACCGCGCAGGGCATCTTCGTCAACTACAAGAACGTCGAGACGGTCGCCCGCAAGAAGCCGCCGTTCGGCATCGCGCAGACCGGCAAGTCGTTCCGCAACGAGATCACCCCGGGCAACTTCATCTTCCGGACCCGCGAGTTCGAGCAGATGGAGATGGAGTTCTTCGTCGAGCCGGGCACCGACGAGCAGTGGCACGAGTACTGGCTCCAGGAGCGCTGGAACTGGTACCTCGACCTCGGTCTCTCGGCGGACAATCTGCGCCTGTTCGAGCACCCCAAGGAGAAGCTGTCGCACTACTCGAAGCGGACTGTGGACATCGAGTACCGCTTCCAGTTCGGTGGCACCGAGTTCGCCGAGCTTGAGGGTGTCGCCAACCGCACCGACTTCGACCTCTCCACGCACAGCAAGCACTCCGGCGTCGACCTGTCGTACTTCGACCAGAGCAAGAGTGAGCGCTGGATGCCGTACGTCATCGAGCCGGCCGCGGGTCTGACCCGCGCCGTGCTCGCCTTCCTGCTGGAGGCGTACGACGAGGACGAGGCGCCGAACACCAAGGGCGGCGTGGACAAGCGCACCGTGATGCGGTTCGACCCGAGGCTCGCCCCGGTGAAGGTGGCGGTGTTGCCGCTGTCCCGCAACGAGGCGCTGTCGCCCAAGGCCAAGGACCTCGCGACGCTGCTGCGCAAGCGCTGGGTGGTGGAGTTCGACGACTCGCAGGCGATCGGGCGTCGCTACCGTCGGCAGGACGAGATCGGCACCCCGTTCTGTGTGACTGTCGACTTCGACACCCTGGACGACAACGCGGTGACGGTGCGCAACCGGGACACCATGGCCCAGGAGCGCGTCTCCCTGGACCAGGTCGAGCGCTACCTGATCGAGCGTCTCCCCGGCTGCTGAGACTCTGCGCACGGGGTCTCGGCCGACGCGATAAGCGCCGGTCGGGGCCCCGTACACTTGTCCGGTGACTGCCTCGACCGTGCCCGCGCTGCGCCCGCTGACTCTCGGCCAGCACCAGGTGTGGCCGCCGGTCGTGCTCGCGCCGATGGCCGGGATCACCAACATCGGGTTCCGTCGGCTCTGTCGCGAGCAGGGCGGCGGCATCTACGTCTGCGAGATGATCACCACTCGGGCGCTGGTCGAGCGCAATCCGAAGACGCTGCGCATGATCGCGTTCGGCGACGACGAGAAGCCCCGCAGTCTCCAGCTCTACGGCACCGATCCAGAGATCACCGCCGCCGCCGTGCGGATCGTCGTCGAGCGCAACCTGGCCGATCACATCGACCTCAACTTCGGCTGTCCGGTCCCCAAGGTCACCCGGCGTGGTGGCGGCGCGGCGCTACCGTGGCGGCGCCGGCTGTTCGCGCGACTCGTGCGGGCCGCGGTGGCTGCCGCGTCACCGGCCGGCGTGCCGGTCACTGTCAAGATGCGCAAGGGCATCGACGACGACCACCTGACGTACGTCGAAGCCGGGCTGGCCGCCCAGGAGGCCGGCGTGGCCGCGGTGGCCCTGCACGGGCGCACGGCGTCGCAGCGCTACTCGGGCACCGCCGACTGGGACGCGATCGCCACCCTGAAGCAGGCCCTCGACGTGCCGGTGCTCGGCAACGGCGACATCTGGGAGGCCGACGACGCACTGCGCATGGTGGCCCACACCGGCGTGGACGGCGTGGTCATCGGGCGCGGCTGCCTGGGCCGACCGTGGCTCTTCGCCGACCTGGAGGCCGCCTTCAACGGTCGGCCGGAGCGGCGGCTGCCCACCCTGGGCGAGGTGGCGGTGACCATGCGCCGGCACGCCGAGCTGCTGGTCGACCAGTTCACGGCCGGCGCCCGCAACCCGGCCCGAGGTGAACGGGACGGCTGCACCGACTTCCGCAAGCACGTCGCCTGGTACCTCAAGGGCTTCCCGGTCGGCGGTGAGCTGCGGCGCTCGTTGGCGATGATCGAAAGCCTGGCCCAGCTCGACGACCTGCTCGGCAAGCTCGACCCGGCGGAGCCGTTCCCGATGGCCGCCCTCGGGCAGCCGCGCGGTCGTACCAACTCACCCGGCAAAGTCTTCCTACCGGAGGGCTGGCTGGCCAGCCGGGACGACGACACGGTCCCCGAGGGTGCCGAGATGGACGACTCCGGCGGCTGAGCCCTGGTCGGCTGGGTTCCCTGGTCCTGGGGGTTGGCTGTGCGCCCTGGGCCGCGGCGGCTGGCTGAGCCCCTGGCCGGTCGGGCGGAAGCGGTCCGCCAGCGTCCCTCCGGAACGGGGGCCCGAAGCAAAGTCGGTGCCGGCGCGCCGGTCATCCCCGAGCCCCTCGGTGGTGGCGGTCGGTCTCGGTCGGTCTTTCCTCGACACCTCCGCGCGGAGGCTGGGCAGATTAGTGTGGCGCCCTATCGAGCTGATGTCGTGAACGAATCACCAGTTCGGCTCGGTTGAGCCATGCCTCTGATTCGTCTACGACATCAGCTCCAAAGGACCCGTCACGCGGTCCGGGGGGTGGCCCGCTGTGGTCGGGTGGTTGGCCGGGTGGGTGGCTTGCCGGGGGTGGGTGGCCTGGTCAGCTCGGTTGACCCCGACTTCGTTTGAGCCTGCCGAGGGCGCGTGGACAGTGACCCGGTCATGCCGAAGGGCCGGACCCTGGTGGGGGTCCGGCCCTTCGGTTATGTGGTGCGGGGTCAGCTGGTGGCGTAGCCGCGGGTGGCGATCCAGTCGGCGAGGTGCTCGACGCTGATCTGGTAGGCGGCCTGGT
>NZ_PYAK01000105.1 GCF_003264365.1 Micromonospora noduli | reverse complement strand
CCTGCGGGCCGCGCGTGGCTGGGCGGAGGCGGCGGACGCGGCGCTGGCCGCGCGCCGCCGGTTCCGGCCGGGGTCCTGGCCCGCGCGGGCGCGCAACCTCCTGGTGTACGGGCCGTTCGCGCTGCTGGTGCCGCTGATCCAGGTGGTGGTTCTGGCGGCGACGGGGGTGGGACCGGCCACCGTGGCGGCGTTGATCTGCGGGCTGCCGATGCCGGCGGTCGCGTTTGTCGCCGGTTGGATCGGCATTGGGCGGTTGTTCCGGGCCAGCCCCACCGAGCGGCTGGACCGTACTGTGCGTTTCGGCGTGTTGGTGTGCCTGGTGCCGGCGGTGCTGGCCACGGTCGGCCTGCTGTTGGCGCTGCTCGCTGGCTGACCCGCCGGGCCGGAAGGCCGCCCGGCCGGAACACAGCCGGGTAGGTGGGGAAACGCATCGGCCGGCCGTCCCTGATGGGTGTCGGCCGGCCGTGGTGCGTCAGGGTGTCAGCGGGGGATGATCAGCGCCATCGCCTCGGCCCGCGACTTGGAGTCCGTCTGCAGGATGCCGCGTACGGCCGACGTGATGGTCTTGGCACCGGATTTCTGGATGCCGCGCATCGCCATGCACATGTGTTCGCATTCGAGCACGACGACGACGCCGCGTGGTGCGAGTTTGCTCATCAGCAGGTCGGCGACCTGCGACGTGAGCCGTTCCTGCACCTGCGGACGACGGGCGAAGACCTCGACGAGTCGGGCCAGCTTGGATAGGCCGGTGATCCGCCCATCGGGGCCCGGGATGTAGCCGATGTGCGCACTGCCCCGGAAGGGCAGCAGGTGGTGCTCACAGAGGCTCATCACGTCGATGTCCCGGACGATGACCAGCTCTTCGTGGTTGGCCTCGAAGGTGGTGCTGAGCACCTGGGCCGGGTCGACCCGCAGGCCGGCGAAGAGTTCGGCGTACGCACGGGCGACCCGGGCCGGGGTCTGCTGGAGTCCGTCGCGGTCCGGGTCCTCGCCGACCGCGATCAGGATCTCGCGGACTGCCTTCTCGATCCGGCCCAGGTCGACGGCGTCCTCGACGGGGCGGCCGGTCAGCTTGCCGCTGATCAGCCGCGCGGCCACGTAGTCCAGCTCGTCGTCGCCGTCGGGTCGTTGCTCAGTGCGTGCCGTCCGAGTTGTTGGACGACGCCCCGCCACCGACGGACGCCTGCGCGCCGTCAGCCTCGGCCTGCGCCTTGAGCTTGTCCTTCTCCGCGGGGGTGAGCACGGGCGGCTCGGTGGACGGCTGGCGCTTGCCGAAGCCGTTGTACGGCGCCAGCGGTGGGCGCTTGACCACCCGGGAGCAGATCCGCGCCATGTCGGCCGTGGAGAGGGTCTCCTTCTCCATCAGCTCGAGCACGATGTTGTCCAGGACGTCCCGGTATTCCACCAGGATCTCCCAGGCCTCGTCGTGCGCCAGCTCGACCAGTGCCCGCATCTCGCCGTCGATCTCGGCGGCGACCGAGTCCGAGTAGTCCCGCTCGTGGCCCATGTTGCGGCCGAGGAACGGCTCGTCCCCGCTGGTGCCGTACTTGATCGCGCCGAGCTTGGAGCTCATGCCGTACTGGGTGATCATCGCGCGGGCCAGTTGAGTGGCCTTCTCGATGTCGTTGCCGGCGCCGGTGGTCGGCTCGTGGAAGACCAGTTCCTCGGCGGCGCGACCGCCCAGCGCGTACGCCAGAGTGTCGATCATCTCGGCGCGGGTCTGGGTGTACTTGTCTTCGGTCGGGAGCACCAGGGTGTGGCCCAGCGAGCGGCCACGGGACAGGATCGTCACCTTGTGCACCGGCGCGGCGTGCGGCAGCGCCCAGGCGACCAGCGCGTGCCCACCCTCGTGGTACGCGGTGATCTTCTTTTCGTTGTCGCTCATCACGCGGGTCCGTCGCTGCGGACCGGCGACCACCCGGTCGATCGACTCTTCCAGCGAGTCGTTGGAGATCGCCCGCTGCTCCTTACGAGCGGTGAGCAGGGCCGACTCGTTGATCACGTTGGCCAGGTCGGCGCCGCTGAAGCCCGGCGTACGACGGGCCACCGCGTCGAGGTCGACGTCCGGCGTGAACGGCTTGCCCTTGGCGTGCACCCGCAGGATGGCCTTACGGCCCTCCATGTCGGGGGCGTCCACCGGGATCTGCCGGTCGAACCGGCCCGGGCGCAGCAGCGCCGGGTCGAGAATGTCCGGCCGGTTGGTGGCCGCGATCAGGATGACCCCGCCCTTGGTGTCGAAGCCGTCCATCTCGACGAGCAGCTGGTTGAGCGTCTGCTCCCGCTCGTCGTGGCCGCCGCCCATGCCGGCGCCACGGTGCCGGCCGACGGCGTCGATCTCGTCGACGAAGACGATCGCCGGGGCGTTCGTCTTGGCCTGCTCGAACAGGTCACGGACCCGGCTGGCGCCGACGCCGACGAACATCTCCACGAAGTCGGAGCCGGAGATGGAGTAGAAGGGCACCCCGGCCTCGCCGGCGACCGCGCGGGCCAGCAGCGTCTTGCCGGTGCCGGGCGGGCCGAACAGCAGCACGCCCTTCGGGATCTTGGCACCCAGGGCCTGGTACTTGGCCGGGTTCTGCAGGAAGTCCTTGATCTCGTACAGCTCTTCGACGGCCTCCTCGGCACCCGCGACGTCCGCGAAGGTCGTCTTCGGAGTGTCCTTGGTGATCATCTTGGCCTTGGACTTGCCGAAGTTGAGCACCCGGGAGCCGCCGCCCTGCATCTGCGACATGAAGAACAGCAGCAGGAGCACGAGCAGCGCGATCGGCAGCAGGTTTACCAGCAGGCTCACCCAGATGCTGTCCGAGGAGACCTTGGCGTCGGCCGGGCCGGTGACCCGGTTGTTCGCCTTGGCGTCCAGCACCTCGTTCCAGATCTGGTCGCCAGCCTGGTACGGGAACTGGGCCTCGATCTTGTTGGTCTCGGTCTTGCCGAACTTGGTCTTCTGAGCCAGGTCCAGCTGGAGCGTCTGCTCCTTGTCCTGGAAGACCACCTTGTTGATCTTGGCGGTGTGCAGTTGATCGAGCGCAACGGAAGTGTCCACGCGGTGGTAGCTGGGACCACTGGTGAACAGCTGACTGAGCACAACGGCGCCGAGGATGACCAGGATGATCCAGACCACCGGTCGGCGGAAGAAACGCGTACGTTCCATACTGTTGTCGAGCGCCGGGGCGCCCGCATCCTCCTGATCGACGTCCTGACCGTCTGATGGTGTCGCCGCGTTGAGCGGCAGCCGGAGCCGCCGTGCGGGCCGGCCTCGACCCCGAGGCGCGAAAACTACCGCGCCGCGGTCATTCGACGGTACACCGTGTACGCGAGGAGTGAGCTTGCGAGCCCCGCAGTCGTGCACCATCAAAAGACCATGTACGCCAGCAGCGAACCTGCGAGCCTTCGCACCCTGCGCGCCTTCGACATCGACGACACGCACCGTGGGCAGGCCCACCAGCCCCGCAGCCAACGTACGGCGAGTCCGGGTGGAAGCCGGCGTGGCGGGGAGTCCGGCTCGGCCACCCGAGCGCCCGGTCACGCGATCGAGAGGGTCGAGCGCGGAGAAACCTCCGGGCCACCGTGCTACACGGTAACCGCATCAGCTGAGAGCGCGCTGAACGTCGGCTTGATGGATGCCGATGCAATTCGGGCTCATGTCGACCGGCGGGCCGTCGCGATGGGTCGGGCCCGGCGTCAGGAGCGGGCGTAGACCTCGGGCTTGAGCACCCCGACGTACGGCAGCTCCCGGTAGCGCTCAGCGAAGTCGAGACCGTACCCGACCACGAACTCGGTGGGGATGTCGAAGCCGACGTACTTCACCGGGACCGGCACCTTCACCGCGTCCGGCTTGCGGAACAGGGCGACCACCTCGACGCTCGCCGCCGAGCGCGACTCGAGGTAGCGCAGCAGCCAGGAGAGCGTGAGCCCGGAGTCGACGATGTCCTCGACGACGACCACGTGCCGACCGGCGATGTCCCGGTCCAGATCCTTGAGGATGCGGACCACCCCGGAGGATGTGGTGCCCTGGCCGTAGGACGAGATGGCCATGAAGTCGAGCTCCGCCGGCGGGCCGTTGCGGCCCAGCGCCCGGGCGAAGTCCGCCATGAACATCACCGCGCCCTTGAGTACGCACACCAGCAGCAGCCCGTCGCCCACGTGGGCGTAGTCGGCGGAGACCTGCTTGGCCAGCTCCGCCGTCTTCTCGCGGATCTGCGCCTCGGAGATGATCACGTGGTCGATGTCGGCGTCGTACCAGGAGCCGTCAGCCATGACTCCTAGCCTGCCGTACGTCGGATGGCCTCCGTCGGCGGGGCCGCACCTTTTGGCGCGGTCCCGCCGAGGATTTTCTGCGCAAATAACGCTAATCACATCAGTTGGTACGTGACCGCCAGCGGCGGCCATCGTCGCTCGGCTTCCAGTCGGCCGAATCGTGGCTGTCGGCGGTGAGGCCGGCCGCCGAGGCGGCAGCGAGGAGGACGAGGAACAGGAGGATGAACAGGAACTCCATGGCGGCGCTCGCTTTCGCATGATTGCTGTGGGTTTCGCCGCCGGTGCGCACCGGACTGAGACCAGTCTGCGACCTCACGAAGCGACCGGACAGTGGCAGGAATGCCATTGGTCATCGATTTACTGCCACCTGTCGGGTTACCCTCGTCACATGCTGCGGTCCGTTGCCGTCCTCGCCCTCGACCAGGTCGCTCCCTTCGAGCTCGGCGTGCTCGCCGAGGTGTTCGGCACCGACCGGACAGCCGACGGTTTCCCCGCCTACCGCTTCCAGGTGTGCAGCCCGGACGGCGCTCCCGTGCGTACCTCGTCCGGCTTCCACCTCACCCCGCACGCCGACCTCGGCCCGGTCGACGAGGCCGACCTGGTGGCCATCCCCGCGCACAGCCAGGGCACCGCCGTCCCCGGCCCGGTGCTCGACGCGCTCCGGCGGGCCGACGCCCGCGGAGCGCACCTGTTCAGCGTCTGCTCCGGAGCCTTCCTGCTCGGCGAGGCCGGGCTGCTGGACGACCGCGAGTGCACTACCCACTGGCGGTACGTGGACGAGCTGCAACGCCGGCACCCGCGCGCCCGGGTGCGGTGCAACTCGCTCTACGTCCAGGACGGCCGGCTGCTCACCAGCGCCGGCACGGCGGCCGGCATCGACGCGTGCCTGCACCTGATCCGCCAGGAGCACGGCTCGGCCACCGCGACCCGGCTGGCCCGGCGGATGGTGGTCCCGCCGCACCGCGACGGCGGTCAGTCCCAGTACGTCGAGGCGCCCATCCCGAAGGCGCCCGAGGCACCCACCCTCGAACCGGTGCTGGAGTGGCTGATGGGCCACCTGGACCGGACGATCACCGTGGAGGAGTTGGCCGCCCGCGCCGGCATGGCGCCCCGCACGTTCGCCCGCCGGTTCCGCGCCGAGACCGGCACCACCCCGCACGACTGGCTCACCAACCAGCGGGTGCTGCTCGCCCGGCGGCTGCTGGAGGAGACCCCGTTGAGCGTGGAGGCGGTGGCCGACCAGTCCGGCTTCGGCGACGCGGCCGCGTTGCGTCACCACTTCAGTCGCCGGGTCGGTGCCACCCCACACAGCTACCGGACCACATTCCGGGACCGGGCGCACAGCGGCTGAGACCGGCCGCAGGTCAGGCGGGGCGCACCGATGCCAGCCGGCCGTCGCGGCGGAGCACCCGGACACCGCCGGGCAGATCGGCCGGACCCTGACCGTGCCAATCGGTCACCAGGGCCTCCAGGGCGGCGACGTGCCGGTGCGACAGGGCACCGGGCAGCGCGCCCAACTCGCGGGCCCAGGAGTGCAGCACCCGGCTGCGGACGGCGGGAACCAGGCCGAGCAGCGCCGGCACGGACAGCCCTCCGTCGGGGCACCGGGCCGCCGCCAGCGCCGTCCCCGCCAACTCGTCGAGCGCGGCGTTGTCGGCGGCCACCAGCCGGGCGGTCCGCGCCAGGTTGTCCACCACGCCCGGCCCGAGCGCCCGCACCAGCGCCGGCAGCAGGTCGCCCCGCACCCTCGACCGGGCGTACGACGGGTCGCTGTTGTGCGGATCCTGCCATGGGCTCAGCCCGAGGACGGCGCAGGCGGCGCGCGTCTGCTCCCGACCGATCTCGAGCAGCGGACGCAGCAGTGGCACCCCGCCCAGATCGCGCCGGGCGGGCATCCCGGCCAGCCCTCGTGGGCCGGCGCCCCGGGCGAGCGCGAGCAGCACCGTCTCCGCCTGGTCGTCACGGGTGTGCCCGGTGAGCACGGCGACGGCGTTCTGCTGCCGGGCCGCCTCGGTCAGCGCCTGGTAGCGGGCCTCGCGGGCCGCCGCCTCCGGCCCGCCGGGGCGCCCGGCCACTTCCACCCGGACCACCGTCGCCGACGCGAAACCGACCCCTCGCCCCCAGGTGGCCACCGCCTCGGCGCGCTCCGCGGAGCCGTCCTGCAAGCCGTGGTCGACGGTGACGAGCGTCGCGGCGCGGCCCAGCCGCGGCGCCACGAAGACGGTGGCCTCCGCGAGCGCGAGCGAGTCGGCACCACCGGAGCAGGCGACCAGCACCGGACCGCCGGACGGCAGACCGGTCAGGGCGCGGCGGACCGCCACCCGGATCGCGGCCACCGGCGGAGCGAGCGCGGCCACCGGCGGGTGGTCAGCCAGCGGCCGGGATGGTGCCGGCCGGGCCGTGCACCCGGGCGACCCAGGCGTCCGGGTCACCCAACTCCGACAGTCGAGGCAGGGTCAGCGGCGAGTTGAAGATCGAGTTGAACCCGTCCATGCCGACGCGTTCCACCACGCCGTGCACGAACTTGCGCCCCTCGGCGTACTGGCGCATCTTGACGTCCACCCCGAGCAGCCGGCGGATTGCCTTCTCCAGCGGGTTGCCCGCCTCCCGGCGTCGGTTGAACGACGCCCGGATCCGCTCCACGCTCGGGATCACCTGCGGGCCGACGCCGTCCATCACGAACTCGGCGTGCCCCTCCAGCAGGGTCATCAACGCGGTGAGCCGGTCCAGTACGGCCCGCTGTGCCGGGGTCTGCACGATGTCAAGCACGCTGGTGCGGCTCTCCGGATCACGGACCGCGTCGGACAACGTGGCCACCCCGCGCCGCAACCGCTCGACCAGGTGCTCACTTCCGCTGGACGAGGCGTCGACGAACGCCTGCACCTCACTGAGGAAATAGGCCCGCATCCACGGCACGGCCGTGAACTGGGTGCGGTGGGTGACCTCGTGCAGACACACCCAGAGCCGGAAATCCCGAGGGTCCGCGCCGAGCTTGCGCTCCACCTCGACGATGTTCGGTGCGACCAGCAGCAGCTGGCCCGGGTCGGCCGAGAAGACCTCGTACTGGCCGAGCACCCGGCCGGAGAGGTAGGCCAGCACCGTGCCGGCCTGCACCCCGGTGAGCCGGGACCCGATCGCCTCGGTCAACGCGCCCGGTTGCTTGTCGCCGGAGAGCCGACTCACCAGCGGTGTGATCACCTCGCGGAGACCGGCGATGTTGGTCGCGGCCCAGTCGCGGCGATCGACAACCCGGACCGGCGGATGCGACACCTGCGCCCGCAACCCCGTGTAGTCGGCCACGTGCCCGGCCGCCTCGTCGGTCAGCCGACGCAGGTCGCCGACCACGTCGGTGGCTTCCGCGTACGACACGCGGGGGCCAGACTTGCTCAACGCCCCCGCCGTGGCGGCGGCCAGATCCCAGTCCACGAACTGCGCCATGAACCCACCGTACCCGCGCCGCGACACCCCGGCCCGGGCTCGCGCCCTCGATCGACGCCGATGGCGACCGCGTCGCCCCCCGAACCGCCGACTGTCAGCCGCAGCCGCAACCGGCCAACGCCGCGGCGATCCGGTCCAGTGCCGGCTGGGCGGTGTCCCGGTCACCCGGCACCTTGTCGGTGAGCACCGCGAAGGTCAACAGCCGACCATCGGCGGTGGTGACCAGGCCCGCGACGGAGTGCACACCGGTCAGGGTGCCGGTCTTGGCCCGGACGCTGCCCGCGCCCGCGGCGGTGCCCGCGGCGGTGCGGTAGCGCTCGTTCAGGGTTCCGGACCAGCCGCCCACCGGCAGACCGCCGAAGACACCGGCCAGCTCCGGATGGTCCGGACTGGCAGCCAGGCGGATCAGATCGGTCAGCAGCGACGGGCTGATCCGGTTGAGTCGGGACAGGCCGCTGCCGTCGGAGACGCTGATCTCGTCGGCGGGCAGGCCCAGCTCCGCCACCTCGGCGTCCATGGCGGCGGCGCCGCCGTCGAACGAGGCGGGCTGACCGCGGGCCAACGCGACCTGCCGGGCGAGCGCCTCGGCCACCAGGTTGTCGCTCTCGCTGATCATGACGTCGACCAGCCGGATCAGCGGCGGAGACTGCACCACGCCCAGTTCGGTACCCGGTGCCGGGCTGGCACCGGCCGCCGCCTGAGGCGGGGCCGTGCCCCGCTTCACGGAGTCGGTCGGCACCCCGAGCAACCGGGCGAACGCCTTGCCGGCGGCCAGGTCCGGCTCGGTGAACCGCTGGGCGGACCCGTGCTCGACGCCCGGGTCGGTACGCGCGCCGTCGGTCATCAACGCGGTCACCGCGCCGCCCGAACCGCCGGTGGGGATGTCGTCGTCCCAGCCAGGGCCGTAGACCGGGCCGGAGTAGACCGAACCGTCGACGGTGACACTGGTCGGGGGCGTGCCGCCGAGCGCGGTACGCACCTGGGCGGCCAGGTCGTCGAGGCGCGCCGCACCCGGGTAGTAGCCCTTCTTGTTGATCGCGAGGGTCGGGTCGCCGCCCCCGACGATCACCACCTCGCCAGCCTTCGCGCCGGCCACGGCACGAGTGGGAATCCGGTAGCCGGGCCCCCGGGCCGCCAGCACGGTCACCGCGGTCGCCAGCTTTGTCACCGAGGCGGGCACGGTGCCGTCGTCCGCCCCCTTGGCGAACAGCGTCTGACCGGTGATCACGTCGGCGACCGAGACGTTCACCCGGTCGCCCAGGGTGGCGACGCCGACCAGTGGGTCGAGCGCGGCCCGAACCCCGTCCGGGGTGGGCACCGGGGCGTTCGAGTCCGGGCCGCCCAGCACGTCCGACGGGGCGGGTTCCGGAGTCACGCCGACCGCGTTCGGCCCGGACCCGGCGTCGTCGCCCAGCCACCCGGCGACCGGGCCGGGACGGGTGATTACGACTCCGACACCGGCGAGAACCAGCAGGAGCACGGCGGCCAGCACCACCGGCAGGCGCCTCCGGCGGCGCGGCGCGGCGGGCGCGGGCGCGGGCGCGGGCGCG
>NZ_PYAK01000104.1 GCF_003264365.1 Micromonospora noduli | reverse complement strand
GCCCCGGCTCGTCGACGAGTTCCGGCACCGGGACGCCGCCACCGGCGCGGAACGGCGGATCAACGCCCGCGCCGCCGTCCGCCCGCTGTCGCCGGCAAGATCGCGCAACATCCTGGTTGTAGTGGCTTCCTGGCGTTCCGTGGCCACTACATCCTGGTTCGAGTGCGATCTTGGTGGCAGTGGGCGGCCAAACCGGGGTCCGGTCTCCTCGGGGGCGGGGTTCGTCGTCAAGATCCGAGCAACATCAGGGATGTTGCTGTCTCCCGCGTGTCGGAGGCAGCAACATCGGGGGAGTTGCGGAGATCTTGGCAGCGCGGGGCGCGGGGCGCGGGGCGCGGGGCGCGGGGCGCGGGGCGCGGGGGCGCGGGGCGCGGGGGCGCGGGGGCGCCACGAGGCCGAGCGGCCAGGCGGTCAGGCGGTGACTGCCACCGGGGCGGCGGCGTCGGCCGGGGTGGCCTGGGGGGCCGACGTGACCGCGCGGCGTTCCCGGGTGGACCACTGCACCGACAGGGCGGCCAGCAGCACCAGGCAGGAGCCGAGCATGTGCGTGCCGACCAGGATCGCCGGCACGTGGGTGAAGTACTGCACGAAGCCGATCAGGCCCTGACTCAACTCCACGGCGACCAGGATGATCGCGGCGCGGGTGGCCCGCTGCGCACCGACGGCGCGGAACGCGAAGATCAGCGCCACCGACAGCCCGATCAGCAGGAAGACCCCGTCGGCGTGCACCTGCGAGATCGTCTCCGGGTCGAGCCCGTTGCGGGCGGCGCCGTGGTCGCCGGCGTGCGGGCCGCTGCCGGTGACCCAGGTGCCGACGACGAGCACGGCGACGGTGACGCCGGTGGTGACCCGGGCCAGCGCGCGCAGCGGTGCGGGCACCACGGCCACGGTAGGGCCGTCGGGGTCGCCGATGCGTCGCCAGAGGGCATACGCGGCGGCGATCACGGCCATCGAGGCGAGGAAGTGCAGCCCGACCACCCACGGGTTGAGGTTGGTCAGCACGGTGATGCCACCGATCACCGCCTGGGCGGGGATGCCCAGGAAGACCGCCACGGCCAGTACTAGGAGCCCGGGTCGGCGGGGTCGGTGGGCCAGTACGGCCAGTACGGTGGCCAGCGCGATCAGACCCACCGCGAAGGTCAGCATGCGGTTGCCGAACTCGATCACCCCGTACACGCCCATTTCCGGCGTGGTGACGTAGGAATCGTCGGTGCACCGGGGCCAGGTGGGGCAGCCGAGGCCCGAGGCGGTCAACCGGACGGCCCCGCCGGTGACGACGATGCCCACGTTCGCGATGATCGAGGCGAGCGCGAGGCGGCGCAGCAGGATGCCGGAGACCGGACGGACGATTCGGTTCACGGCGCAAATCCTACGCACCGTAGTGATCGAGGTTCGTCCGACTCCGTCGGCTCGGTGGTTGGGATCACCGGGGCCCGGGTTTGCGACCCTCCGGGTAATTACGTAACGTTGGCGTTGTGAAATACGCGGCGGCGCTCTCCGGGCACCAACCGACGGCCGTACCGGCCCTCGGTGCGTCCGCCTCCGCGCCTGCCGTGACCACGTCGGCCGGCCTCGCCGGGCCGGCGGCGGCCGAGGTCTCCACCCGGGATCGGGTCACCCAGCTGCTGCTGGAGCAGGGTGCCACCACCGCCGCGCAGCTTGGCGCGGCGCTCGGGCTCAGCCCGGCGGCGATCCGCCGGCACCTGGACGCGATGCTTGCGGACGGTGACGTGTACGCCCGCGAGCAGCCCGTGCAGGGCAGTCGCGGTCGGGGGCGCCCGGCCAAGGTGTTCCTGTTGACCGAGGCCGCCCGGGTCCGCTGTGGCACACACCACTACGACAACATGGCCACCGCCGCGCTGCGCTGGATCGCCCGCAGCGGCGGCTCGGACGCGGTCGAGGCGTTCGCCACCGAGCAGGTGTCGGCTCTCGAGTCCCGTTGTCGGACGGCCATGGAGGACGCCGGCGACGACCCTCTCGCCCGAGCCGAGGCACTCGCCGCAGCGCTCACCGGCGAGGGTTACGCTGCCAGTGCGACCACGATCGCCTCTGGCGGCCAGCTCTGTCAGCACCACTGCCCGGTGGCGCACGTGGCCGCCGAGTTTCCTCAGCTGTGCGAGGCCGAGACCGCGGTCATCTCCCGTCTGGTCGGCACCCACGTGCAGCGTCTGGCCACCATCGCGCACGGCGACGGGGTGTGCACCACGCACATCCCGACTCAGCCGGGCCGCGCTCAATCCGGTAATCCCGTAACCACTGTGAGGACAGATAGATGACCGAGCAGATCGTCCAGCCCCTGACCCAGGAAGAGCAGCTCGCCGCCCTGGGCCGGTACGAGTACGGCTGGTCCGACCCGGACGCCGCCGGGGCGGTCGCCCAGCGCGGCATCAACGAGGCGGTGGTGCGGGACATCTCGGCCAAGAAGAACGAGCCGGCGTGGATGCTCGACCTGCGGCTGAAGGGCCTGCGGCTGTTCGGCCGTAAGCCGATGCCGGCCTGGGGCGCGGACCTCACCGGGATCGACTTCGACAACATCAAGTACTTCGTGCGGTCCACCGAGAAGCAGGCCACCAGCTGGGAGGACCTGCCCGAGGACATCAAGAACACCTACGACCGGCTGGGCATCCCGGAGGCGGAGAAGCAGCGGCTGGTCGCGGGTGTCGCGGCGCAGTACGAGTCGGAGGTCGTCTACCACAAGATCCGCGAGGACCTTGAGGAGCAGGGCGTCCTCTTCCTGGACACCGACACGGCGCTGCGCGAGCACGAGGACGTCTTCAAGGAGTACTTCGGCACTGTGATCCCGGTCGGCGACAACAAGTTCGCCGCCCTGAACACCTCGGTGTGGTCCGGTGGCTCGTTCATCTACGTGCCGAAGGGCGTGCACGTCGAGATCCCGCTGCAGGCCTACTTCCGGATCAACACGGAGAACATGGGCCAGTTCGAGCGGACGCTGATCATCGTCGACGAGGGTGCGTACGTGCACTACGTCGAGGGCTGCACCGCGCCGCTCTACTCCTCCGACTCGCTGCACAGCGCGGTCGTGGAGATCATCGTCAAGAAGAACGCGCGCTGCCGCTACACGACCATCCAGAACTGGTCGAACAACGTCTACAACCTGGTCACCAAGCGCGCCGTCTGCCACGAGGGCGCGACCATGGAGTGGGTCGACGGCAACATCGGCTCCAAGGTGACCATGAAGTACCCGGCGGTCTACATGACCGGCGAGCACGCCAAGGGTGAGGTGCTCTCGGTGGCGATGGCCGGCGAGGGTCAGCACCAGGACGCCGGCGCGAAGATGGTGCACGCCGCGCCGCACACCTCCTCGACCATCGTGTCGAAGTCGATCGCCCGTGGCGGCGGCCGCACCTCGTACCGGGGTCTGGTGCAGGTGCTGGAGGGTTCGCACCACAGCCGGAGCACTGTCAAGTGCGACGCGCTGCTGGTCGACACGATCTCCCGCTCGGACACCTACCCGTACGTCGACATCCGTGAGGACGACGTGTCGATGGGGCACGAGGCGACCGTCTCCAAGATCAGCGACGACCAGCTCTTCTATCTGATGAGCCGGGGTCTGAGCGAGGACGAGGCGATGGCCATGATCGTGCGCGGCTTCATCGAGCCGATCGCCAAGGAGCTCCCGATGGAGTACGCCCTGGAGCTCAACCGACTGATCGAGCTTCAGATGGAGGGCGCGGTCGGCTGACGCCGCCCGCCCTACCGAGCACCTGACACCGTCGTCGTAGAACAGACCAAGGAAGAAATGACTACCCAGGCTTCCGCGCCGCCGCCCAGCACCAAGTCGCAGGCGCTGCGCTCGTACGACGTCGCCGACTTCCCGGCCCTCACCGGCCTGGAGGAGGAGTGGCGCTTCACCCCGCTCAAGCGCCTCCGCGGCCTGACCAGTGACGCGCCGGCCGCAACCGGCACGGTCCGACACGAGTACGGCGACCTGCCCGAGGGCGTCGCCATCACCCGGGTCGGCCGTGACGACGAGCGGGTCGGCAGCGTGCTGACCCCGGTCGACCGGGTCAGCGCGCTGGCCTACGGTGCCGCCGCGGACGCCCTGCTGCTGCGGGTGGCCCCCGACGTGGTGCTCGGTGAGGCGGTGCGGCTGCGGGTGGTCGGCGAGGGCGTCGGGCAGCCGGCGTTCGGTCACACGTTCGTCGAGGTGGGCCGGTTCGCCGAGGCGACAGTGGTGCTGGAGCACGTCGGGTCGGCCACCCTGGCCGATAACGTCGAGGTGGCCGTGGCCGACGGCGCGAAGCTGACGCTGGTCACTGTCGCCGACTGGGCCGACGACGCGGTCCAGGCCCAGCACCTGAAGATCAAGCTGGGCCGGGACGCCAAGGTCATCCACATCCAGGTCTCACTGGGTGGCGACCTGGTCCGGCAGTTCACCAGCGTGGAATACACCGGGCGCGGTGGCGAGGCCGAGCTGTACGGCGTCTACTTCGCCGACTCCGGCCAGCACCTGGAGCACCGGCAGCTGGTCGACCACAGCATCCCGGACTGCCGCAGCTACGTCGGCTACCGGGGCGCTCTGCAGGGCGAGAGCGCGCACACCGTCTGGGTGGGCGACGTGCTCATCCGGGCCGAGGCGACCGGCACCGACACGTACGAGATCAACCGGAACCTGCTGCTCACCGACGGCGCACGGGCGGACTCCGTACCCAATCTGGAGATCGAGACCGGCGAGATCGCCGGCGCCGGCCACGCCAGCGCGACCGGCCGCTTCGATGACGAGCAGTTGTTCTACCTGATGGCCCGGGGCATTCCGGAGAGTGAGGCCCGCCGGCTGGTGGTGCGTGGTTTCTTCGCCGAGCTGATCAACAAGATCCCGGTGGAGTCGCTGCGCGAGAGCCTCGGCGACGCGATCGAGGCCCGGCTGACCAAGGCGGGCGCTTGATGATCCGCATCTGCTCCACCGAGGACGTGCCGAAGGGCACCGCGATCAGCGCGGATGTCGACGGCACGCCGATCGCCCTGGTGCACGGCGAGGACGGCGGCTTCTACGCCGCGTACGACGAGTGCTCGCACGCCTCGGTCGCGCTCTCCGAGGGTGAGGTCGATGGCTGCACGCTCGAGTGCTGGCTGCACGGCTCGCGCTTCGACCTGCGCACCGGCGAGCCGACCGGCCTGCCCGCCACCGAACCCGTCCCCGTCTACCCCGTCGAAGTCCGCGACGGCGACATCTACCTCAGCCTGACGCCGAGTAATGGAGTGACCCGATAATGAGCACCCTGGAGATCCGCGACCTGAAGGTGTCGGTCAAGCTGCCCGAGGGTGAGCTCAAGCCGATCCTGGCCGGCGTCGACCTGACCGTGAAGTCCGGCGAGACCCACGCGATCATGGGCCCGAACGGCTCCGGCAAGTCCACCCTGGCGTACTCGATCGCCGGTCACCCCAAGTACGAGATCACCGGTGGCACGGTGACCCTCGACGGCGAGGACGTGCTGGCCATGACGGTCGACGAGCGCGCCCGCGCCGGCCTCTTCCTGGCCATGCAGTACCCGGTCGAGGTGCCCGGCGTCTCGGTGGCGAACTTCCTGCGGACCGCGAAGACCGCCATCGACGGCGAGGCGCCGAAGCTCCGTACCTGGGGCGGCGAGCTGCGCGGTGCGATGGAGCGTCTCCAGATGGACCCGGCGTTCGCCCAGCGCAACGTCAACGAGGGCTTCTCCGGTGGTGAGAAGAAGCGGCACGAGATCGTCCAGCTGGAGCTGCTCAAGCCGAAGATCGCGATCCTCGACGAGACCGACTCCGGTCTCGACGTGGACGCGCTGCGCGTGGTCAGCGAGGGCGTCAACCGGGTCCGCGACACCGGCGACACCGGCGTGCTGCTGATCACCCACTACACCCGGATCCTGCGCTACATCAAGCCGGACTTCGTGCACGTCTTCGTGGCCGGCCGGATCGTCGAGCAGGGCGGCCCGGAGCTGGCCGACAAGCTCGAGGCCGAGGGCTACGAGCGGTACGCCGCCGGGGCCGGCACGGCCAAGGCCTGAGCGGGAGAGGCGCTGCCGAGATGACCAGCATCGCGATCCCCCCGGGGATGCCGCAGTACGACGACGTGCCGCGTTTCGACGTGGCCCGGGTGCGCGCCGATTTCCCGATCCTCGGTCGGGAAATCAACGGGCACCCGCTGGTCTACCTCGACAGCGCCAACACCTCGCACAAACCCCGCCAGGTGCTCGACGTGCTCGACGAGCACTACGCGCGGCACAACGCCAACGTGTCGCGCTCGGTGCACACCCTGGGCACCGAGGCCACCGAGGCGTACGAGGGAGCGCGGGCGAAGATTGCCGCGTTCATCAACGCGCCGAGCACCGACGAGGTGGTGTTCACGAAGAACTCCACCGAGGCGATCAACATCGTGGCGTACGCCTTCTCGAACGCCTCGCTGCGCCCGGACGCCGATCCCCGTTTCCGGCTCGGTCCGGGCGACGAGGTGGTGATCTCCGAGATGGAGCACCACTCGAACATCGTCCCGTGGCAGTTGCTCTGTGAGCGGACCGGCGCGACTCTGCGCTGGTTCCCGGTCACCGACCAGGGGCGGCTGGACGAGTCGGGCCTGGAGGATCTGGTCACCGAACGGACGAAGATCGTCTCGCTGGTGCACATGTCCAACATCCTCGGCACTGTCAACGCCACCTCCCGGATCGCCGCGCGGGTCCGCGAGGTGGGCGCGCTGCTGCTGCTGGACTGCTCGCAGTCGGTGCCGCACCTGCCCATCGACGTGGTTGACCTGAACGCCGACTACATCGTCTTCACCGGCCACAAAATGTGCGGTCCGACCGGCATCGGTGTGCTCTGGGGCCGGGGTGAGCTGCTGGCGGCCATGCCGCCGGTCTTCGGCGGCGGCTCGATGATCGAGACGGTCAGCATGGCCCGCTCGACGTTCGCCGCGCCGCCGGCCCGTTTCGAGGCGGGCACCCCGCCGATCGCCGAGGCGGTCGCGCTCGGTGCGGCGGTCGACTACCTGACCGGCATCGGGATGCAGGCCATCCAGTGGCACGAGAAGGAGCTGACGGCGTACGCGCTGGAAGCTCTCGGCTCGGTGCCGGATCTGCGGATCTTCGGTCCGACCGTGCCGGTGGGCCGGGGCGGCACCATCTCGTTCGCACTCGGTGACGTGCACCCGCACGACGTGGGTCAGGTCCTCGACTCGCTCGGCGTGCAGGTGCGGGTGGGCCACCACTGTGCCAAGCCGGTGTGCAGCCGGTTCGGCGTTCCGGCCATGACCCGGGCCTCGTTCTACCTCTACACCACCACCGAGGAGATCGACGCTCTGGTGGCCGGTCTGGAGCAGGTGCGGAAGGTGTTCGACTGATGCAGCTCGACCAGCTCTACCAGGAGATCATCCTGGACCACTACAAGCGCCCGCACGGGCGTGGCCTGCGCGATGCCGACGACCCGGGCGACCAGGTCGCGGAGGCGCACCACGTCAACCCCACCTGCGGTGACGAGGTCACCGTCCGGGTGGCCACCGACGGCACGGTGCTGCACGACATCTCGTACGACGGGATGGGCTGCTCGATCAGCCAGGCCTCGGCGAGTGTGCTGCACGAGTTGCTGCGTGGTCGGGGCGCCGGGGAAGCATTCGAGGTGCACGAGGCGTTCGTGGAGTTGATGTCCGGACGTGGTCAGGTCACGCCGGACGAGGACGTGCTCGGTGACGGGGTTGCTTTCGCGGGTGTGGCCCGTTACCCCGCCCGGGTCAAGTGCGCGCTGCTGCCGTGGATGGCGTTCAAGGACGCCGCGGCACGCGCCGGTGTGGGTGTGAGCCCGGAGGTGAAGGCGTGACGGTGCGTCAGCGAGCGAATGACACAGTGGTGCCCTGTGGCATCACACAGCGATGCGGAGGGACGGCATGAGCGAGAACACCGCCACTGAGGCGACGCCGGAGGCCGGTGACACCACAGTGGTGCCGCAGACCGACGCCGCGACGACCGATGACACCGGTGACGCCGCCGCTCCCGCGGGCGGCGTCAGCAAGGCGATGATCGCCGACATCGAGGAGGCGATGAAGGACGTCGTCGACCCGGAGCTCGGCATCAACGTGGTCGACCTGGGCCTCGTGTACGGCGTCCACGTCGACGACGAGAACGTCGCCACCCTGGACATGACGCTCACCTCGGCGGCCTGCCCGCTGACCGACGTCATCGAGGACCAGACCCGGCAGGCCCTGACCACCGGCCCCGGCGGCGGCCTGGTCAACGACATCCGGATCAACTGGGTGTGGCTCCCGCCGTGGGGCCCGGACAAGATCACGGACGAGGGTCGGGACCAGCTCCGCTCCCTCGGCTTCAACGTCTGACCTGATCCCACTTCGTCGAGCGCGGTACCCGTCCGGGTACCGCGCTCGACGTGTTCCAGGCCCGCAAGAAAGTAGTGGAACGGATCGTTCCGGTCTGATAGGCTGAGTTCATCGAACGGAGCGGAATATTCCGATCCGGAGGCGGGTGGGGAAGCTCGCCGGAGCCGGCAGAGAGGGCAGGACGATGAGCGAGATGGCGGCGGGGCAGTGGCGGACCGTGCTCGAAGAGGCGCACGAGGCGCTTCGGACGGCAGTCGAGGGGGTTCCGGCCGACGCCTGGGAGCGGCCCACCCCGTGCGAGCGGTGGAACGTCACCCAGGTGCTTCAGCACGCGGTCGGCGACCAGCTCGCCTTCGCGGCGGCGATCGACGGCGGGCCGGGGCCGACGGAGGACCCGTTCGCGCCCTCCGGTCGGATCGACGGTGACAAGCTCGCCGGCCTGCGCACCGCCCTCGACGCGTCCGCTCGGGCCTGGAAGCGTGTCGCCGAAGACGCCCCGGAGGTGCCCACGCCGCTGCCCCAGGGCAAGCTGCCGGCCGAGGTCGGCGCCGTAGCGTGCGCCCTGGATGCGGCAGTGCACGCCTGGGACATCGCGGTGGCCACCGGCCAGCCGTCCCCGCTCGGCGCCGAACTGGCCCGCCCCCTGCTGGTGGTGGCCCGGCAGATCGTCGAGCCGCTGCGGGCCTACGGCGCGTACGCCCCGGCGATCGACCCCGCTCCGGAGGCCGACGAGGTCGCCGCCCTGCTCTCCTACCTCGGTCGCGATCCCCGACTGACCGCCTGACGTTCGCCTTTGCCCGGTCGGCCGACTCCCGAACAACCCAAGATCTTGCTCGATCATTGATGTAGTGGCCTCGGTGCGTCGCCGAGGCCACTACATCCTGCTTCGAGCACGATCTTGGCGCGGGGCGCGGGGCGCGGGGCGCGGGGCGCGGGGCGCGGGGCGCGGGGAAAATCGGTGGCGGGGGCGCGGGTC
>NZ_PYAK01000103.1 GCF_003264365.1 Micromonospora noduli | reverse complement strand
CAGCCCGGTCGCCACCCCGGCGGTGACCGCGGAGTCGGCGGCGTGCGGCGGCTCCCCGGAGGCGCGCGGCGGCGGCATCCGGCACAACCGGGTCAGCAGCGTCTCCAGCACCGGCGGCGGCAACCCGGGCAGCAGGTCGCGGACGCGTCCGTCCAACTCGCCGCGCAGCCGCCCGAGGTCGGTGGCGCGCGGCGGGTGCCCGAGCAGCTCACCGGCCAGCTCGCGCAGCAGCGGCGGTGCCAGCGCCGCCAGGCCCAGCCCCACGTCGGCCGGGGCTCGGCGCAACTCCTTGCGGAGCCGGTCCCGGTCGCCGGAGCGGACACCACCCACCACTCGGCGCAGCAACTCCTGGGAGTCGTCCACCCGCTCGTCGGGTTCGTCGTCGGTGCCCTCGCGCCCGCCGGTCAGCTCGGCCACCCGCACCGACCACCAGCGGCGCATTCGCACCTGCTCGGCCGGCTCCGGCGCGACCGTGGCGGGCCCGGACGCCGGTGGCGTGTCGTGGCGGGGAGCGCGTTGCTCGGGGCGGGGTGCCGGGGCGCCGTCCGCGCCGAGCCCGATCGCCGTCAGGTAGGCCGACAGCTGTTCCTGGGCCACCCGCAGCGCGTAGCCGGCGCTCTCGGCGTGCTCGGTGGCGGCGGACAGCTCGGGCACCCCCATCGGGTTGGCCGACTCCTGTCGTACCCAGCGCAGCCGCTCCGCGGCCAGGCCGAACTTCTCCAGCGCCTGCCCGAGCAGGGCCACCGGGAACTCCTCGGTGGCGGCACGGACCTGCCCGCCGACATCCTCGATGATGGACATGGCGGCCTACAGGGTGGAGACGTAGAGCTGCGCCTGCTCCACCGCGACAAGTGTCGCGGCGAGACACTCCTCCAGCTCCTGGCTGGCCTGGGTCAGCGACGCCTGGGCCGCCTCCACCGTCTCGTGCCCGCTGCCCTCCAGCGCCCCGGCCAGGGTCTGCTGTGCCTCGGAGAGCTTCTCGCCGGCCGCCTGCACGGCTGTCTGCCCGTCTCCGATCTGTTGGAGGGCGACATCGATGGCAGCCTTCAGCTCGGCGACGCTCGCCACGGCGGAACCTCCTGGGGGCGGGGAGATCTCCATTAGAGCCTATCGGCGGTTCCGAAAGAACATCCGCCCTGTCGGTGTTCCTGCCCGCCTGTCCGGAAGGCCCTCGGAAGTGCCGGGAGTCCGATCTGTGGGAGTCCCAGTGCGAGAATTTCTCAGTTGCTGGTCGGGTTCTCTCGGAGCCAGCGCGGGCCGTACACCTCGGCACCCAGCGCTGTCACCCGCCCGCGCAACTCCCGGTCGGCGGTGACCACCAGCCGCCGACGTCGCGGCGCGCCCTCCACCAGCTCGACCACAGTGTCGTCGCCGGAGCCGGCGGCGGAGACCACCCGGACGCCCTCGGTGCCCGGCACGTCCCGCGCGGCACCCTCGACCACCAGGACCACCTCCACCGGGGCGGTCAGCCGGGCCGGCAACCCGATGGTCGCCACCGGGGCGAGCGAGTCGCGCAACCGGGCAGCGGCCCCGGCACGGTCACGCCACCACCCGTTCGGGCGCGAGCCCACCACGTTGGCGCCATCCACGATCAGCAGCGGGGTCTCATCCATCCCGTCAGCCTGCCACCATCGGCCGGCCCTGACCCGACGCCACTCCCGGAACGCCGGTCCTCCGCCACCTGCGGCGTTTGTCGGGGCGCGCGCCGGGTAGCCCCTGCCGACCGTGCCGAGCCCTACTGCGGAGGACAGACATGATGGGACCCGGTGACATCGGCTCCGACCCGTGGGACGAATTCCTGGCCAGGTACTTCGGCCGGGGCGAGGGAGGGCGCCGACCGCCGCACCGGGTCGACATCACCCGACTGATGACGGCCGACGCTCGGGAGATGCTGGCCGACGCGGCCCGGCGGGCCGCGCAACGGCAGAGCAGCGACCTGGACACCGACCACCTGCTCTGGGCGGCGCTGCAACGCGAACCGCTGCGTGACCTGGTACGCCGGGCCGGGGCTGACCCGGACACCCTGCTCAACGCCCTCGGTGGAAAGGGCGACGGCGCGCCGCGCGGGGAGGTGCCGCCGAACCTGTCGTTGACCCCCGCCGCCAAGCGGGCGCTGCTCGACGCCCATCAGTTGTCCCGGGCGATGGGCGCCAACTACATCGGCCCCGAGCACATCCTGATGGCGCTGCCGCTCAACCCGGAGTCGCCAGCCGGGCGGATGCTGGCCGCCGGCCGGATCCAACCGGAGTCGTTGCAGGCCGCCAATGCCGAGCGCGGGCCGATGAACGGCCCGAAGCCGGACCGCGGCACCCCCACCCTGGACCAGTACGGCCAGGACCTCACCGACCTGGCCCGCAACGACCAGATCGACCCGGTGATCGGGCGGGCCGACGAGATCGAGCAGGCCGTGGAGATCCTGTCCCGGCGGACCAAGAACAACCCGGTGCTGATCGGCGAGGCCGGCGTGGGCAAGACCGCCATCGTCGAGGGGCTGGCCGAACGGATCTGCGACGGCGACGTACCGCAGACCCTGCTCGGCAAGCGGGTCGTCCAGCTCGACCTGGCCGGTCTGGTCGCCGGCACCCGTTACCGCGGCGACTTCGAGGAACGGCTGAAGAAGGTGATCGACGAGATCCGGGCGCACCGGGACGAGCTGATCATCTTCATGGACGAGATCCACACCCTGGTCGGGGCCGGTGGCGCCGGCAGCGAGGGCGGAATGGACGCGTCAAACATGCTCAAGCCCGCCCTCGCCCGCGGCGAGCTGCGGGTGATCGGCGCGACGACGCTGGACGAGTACCGCAAGAGCATCGAGAAGGACGCCGCGCTGGCCCGGCGCTTCCAGCCGGTGCTGGTGCCCGAGCCCAGCGTCGACGACACCATCGCCATCCTGCGCGGGCTGCGCGACCGGTACGAGGCCCACCACCAGGTGCGCTTCACCGACGAGGCGCTGGTCGCCGCCGCCGAGCTGTCCGACCGGTACGTCACCGACCGCTTCCTGCCGGACAAGGCGATCGACCTCATCGACCAGGCCGGCGCCCGGGTGCGGCTGCGCACCCGCACCCCCGCGTCCGACGTGCGGGAGCTGGAGCAGGAACTCGACGATGTACGCCGGGACAAGGAACAGGCCGTCACCGACGAGCAGTACGAGCGGGCCTCCGCGCTGCGCGACCGGATCGCCGAGTTGGAGGAGGACATTCGACGGGCGAACGGCGAGGACGGTTCGTCCGGCTCCCAGGTGCCCGAGGTGGGCCCGCAGGAGATCGCCGAGGTGGTCTCCCGGGCCACCGGCATCCCGGTCAGCCAGCTCACCGAGGAGGAACGCGACCGGCTGCTGCGCCTGGAGGGCCACCTGCACCAGAAGGTGGTCGGTCAGGACGACGCGGTCACCGCGGTCGCCGAGGCGGTGCGCCGCTCCCGGGCCGGGCTGGCCGACCCGGAGCGGCCGATGGGCAGCTTCCTGTTCCTCGGCCCGACCGGCGTCGGCAAGACCGAGTTGGCGCGGGCCCTGGCCGAGGCGTTGTTCGGCGAGGCGGACCGGATGGTCCGGGTGGACATGAGCGAGTTCCAGGAGCGGCACACGGTCAGCCGGCTGGTCGGCGCTCCGCCCGGATACGTCGGCTACGAGGAGGCCGGTCAGCTCACCGAGGCGGTGCGGCGCCGTCCGTACGCGGTGGTGCTGCTCGACGAGATCGAGAAAGCCCACCCGGACGTGTTCAACATCCTGCTCCAGGTGCTCGACGACGGGCGGCTCACCGACAGTCAGGGTCGCACTGTGAACTTCAAGAACACGGTCCTGATCATGACGAGCAACCTCGGTTCCGAGCTGATCACCGGCGCCCAGCGCTCGGTCGGCTTCGGCACCGGGGACGTGGGCAGCGAGCAGGAGAGCAACGAGCTGCGGGAGCGGCTCATGCGCCGCCTGCAGGAGAACTTCCGCCCGGAGTTCCTCAACCGCATCGACGAGGTCATCATCTTCCGCCGGCTGGAGGCCGAGCAGCTGCGCGACATCACCGCGCTGCTGCTGGAGGAGACCCGCCGCCGGATGCACGCCCAGGACCTCCAGGTGGAGTTCACCACCGCCGGCATCGACTGGCTCGCCGAGCACGGCTACCAGCCGGAGTTCGGTGCCCGCCCGCTGCGCCGGGTGATCCAGCGGGAGGTGGACAACCACCTGTCCCGGATGCTGCTGGAGTCGGCGATCTCGCCGGGGCAGAAGGTCACTGTGGACGTCCGCGACGGCGCACTCACCTTCGACGTGACCGCGGGCGAGCGGGGGTACACCGCCGCCACGACCACACACCCGCGATGAGCGGGCCGGCGCGAAGGGACGAACACGAGGACCCGCACCAGCCCGCGGAGTCCGCGAAACCCCGGGATGAGGACGACCATCCCGACCCGATCCTGGCGCCGCCCACCGCGAACCCCCGCCGGACGCGGGTGCCCGCGGAGGGCCTGCATCCGAAGACCGACCAGGACGACCCGGAGACGTCCGGGCCGCCGCCCGGAGAGGAGACCTGATGGTACGCGAAGCGCGGCTCGACCCCGAGGTGGAAGTGCTCTGGGAGGACTTCCACGCCGAGGTCAACGTCCCGTCGGAGCAGCTGCGAACGTGGCTGCTGACCCGGGGTTCGGGAGAGGAGTCGTTCAGCCCGAACCCGAACCTCGACCTGCCCCAGCCCGGCCGGGAGATCCTCAAGGTGCTCACCAAGCGCAAGGTGGACCTCACCCCGGAGGACATCGAGGTGATGCGGGAGGCGGTCGAGCGGATCCGCGAGCTGATGGACGCCAAGCCGTCGCGCGGCAACGCCGACGACAGCTGGCGGCACTCCCTGCTGGACCTGGGTCACGACCCGCTCGTCGAACGCTGAGCGACCGCACGACGGTGCCGTCCCGGGCAGGGACGGCACCGTTCGGCGTCCTGCTACTGGCCCTTGTCGGATTCCAGGCTTGCGATGGTCAGGCCCGCCGCGTCGGCGGCGGCGTCCCGGTCACCGCGGGTCTGGTCCTCTCGGGTGAGCAGGTTGGCGTACTCGGTCACGTCGGCCGGGTCGGGCACCGCCGGTAGGCGGCGCAGGAAAGCCTCCACCTCGCGGGTGGCGGCGGTGTGCGCGGCAGCCGCCTGGCGCAGCAGTTCGCGGTCGTCGGCGGGCGGGTAGAGGTCGGTCATGTCCGCCAGATACCCGGCCCACGGCGGTTCGCACCGCCAGCGGCCGGGAATACCGGCCGCTCAGCCCGGCCGTACCCCGGTGGGATGCCGGACGCCGAACCCCGGGTTGCGGGGCAGCCAGGCCAGGTACGCCGGGTGCGGCGCCAACGAGTCGACGTAGGCCGCCTTGGCCGTCTCCAGCACCAGCGCCGCACCCTGGGCGGCGTGGGAGTCCGGATGCCAGCCGAGCAGCAGCCGCCAGCGCAGCGGCGTCCCGGCGAGTTGACGGGTGACCAGGCCGCTCACGGGGCGGAACGTCGCCTGGCACAGGGCCACCGCCACGCCGGCTTCCACCAGGTCGACGCAGCCGCGGATGTCGGTCTCGTACACCTTGCGGGGGGTGAAGCCGGCACGGGCGCAGGCGGCGGCGAAGCAGTCGGCGAAGCAGCCGTCACCCGGCGCGGCGACCCACTGCTCGTGGCACAGGTCGGCCAGGCGGACCTCGTCCTGCGCCGCGAGGGGATGGGTCTCCGGCAGCAGCACCAGCACCGGGTCGACGGCGACCTCCTGCCAGCTCAACCCGAACCCGGCCGACGGACTGGCGTCGCCGCACACGCCGGCCAGCGCGAAGTCCAGCCGACCGCCGGCCACCAACTGCGCCAGCTCGTCCACCGACCAGGACGCGTACGTGGTGATCTGGGCGGGCGGCTGCTCGGCCGCCAACCGGTGCACCAGCCGACCCAGGATCGGGCTGTTCACCCCACCGAACCGGTAGCACGGCGGTGTGTCGCCAGCCCCGGCCAACCGGGCGGCCTCGTCCTGCAGCCCCTTCATCGCCGGCAGCAGCACCCGGGCGCGGGCCAGCACCAGCTCACCGAGCGCGGTGGGTCGAGCCCCGCGCCGGTCCCGGTCGAACAGCGGGCCGCCCAGCGTCCGTTCGATGCGTTGGAGCTGGGCCGTGAGCGCCGGCTGGGCCAGGCCGAGAGCCGAGGCCGCCTTCGTCACACTTCCCGTCTCCGCTATCGCGCAGACCACCCGCAGGTGACGCAGCTCCAGGTTCATATTGTGACGGTAGGACTACGTGTCTGCTGGCGGAATAGCCCGAGCGGATCGGTGATAATGAATGCATGCCGGCGGGCACCGGTCACCGGTCGCGCGGTGGCTCCGGCAGGTCCGCCAGGTACGTCGGCCGGCGGGTCACGGCGTCGAGGACCTTGTCCACCACCCCGACCGCCGGCTCCACGATCCGGTTCCATGGAGGGGTGGCCGGCGTGCCCGGGTGCGGCCGGGTCGGCGCGGCCTCCTCGGCGATCTCCAACCGGTTGCCCAGCCGGATCAGCTCCTCCTCGGTCGCGACCGCGCGCAGCTCGGTGACCAGCGCGCCCACCCCGTCGACATGCCGGCGGACCCGCTCGGCGATCTCGGTCAGCGCCTCGTCCGTCAGCCCTTTCAGGGCGCTCAGCAGGGCCGCGTCGGCGTTGATCTCCGCGTCCACCCGCTCGGTGGCCGCCGGCAGCACCGCGCGGACCGCCGGCAGCAGGTACTGCTCCTCGGCGGACAGGTGCCGCGACAGCGCGGCGGTGAGCACCGCCAACCCCTCCTGCGGCGTGGTGTCCGGGCCGGAGAGCTGGTCCAGCAGCGCCAGCAGTTGCCGGTGCTCCCGGTCGACGATGTCGGCGATGCTGCGACCGGCGGGTCGGTAACCCTCATCGGGTGCGGGCGCGGGCGGCAGCGGCGGCAGGGGAACAGCGGACATGGTGCCCTCCTCGACTGGCGGGCGGAAGCTCCGGCAGGGACGTACGGTCGTGGGCGGCGGTACCCGAACGCGACCAACGCGAAACCGGCCCGTCGATGCGCCCACCCGCGCCGGCCTGTCGAGCGGCCCGGGCTGGTATGAAGAGGCGATGACGAGCGATGCCGCCTCCGCCCTGCCCGACCCCACCGCAGAGGTCGTGGACCTCTGCCGCGACCTGCTGCGCATCGACACCACCAACACCGGTGACAACGACACCAGCGTCGGCGAGCGCCGCGCGGCCGAGTACGTGGCGGAGAAGCTCGCCGAGGTGGGCGTGGAGTCCGTCCTGCACGAGTCCGCGCCGGGTCGGGCGAACGTGGTGGCCCGCATCCCGGGCACCGACCCGAGCCGCGGCGCGCTGCTGGTGCACGGCCACCTGGACGTGGTGCCCGCCGACGCCGACGAGTGGTCGGTGGGCCCGTTCTCCGGCGAGCTGCGCGACGGCTACCTCTGGGGCCGGGGCGCCATCGACATGAAGGACTTCGACGCGATGGTGCTCGCCGTGGTGCGGCACTGGCAGCGCACCGGCGTACGACCCCCGCGCGACATCGTGCTCGCGTACACGGCCGACGAGGAGGCGGGCAGCGACTACGGCGCGCGTTTCCTGGTGGACAACCACCGGGGCCTCTTCGACGGCTGCACCGAGGCCATCGGTGAGGTCGGCGGCTTCTCCTACTCGGTCAACGACAACCAGCGGCTCTACCTCATCGAGACCGCCGAGAAGGGCATCGACTGGCTGCGGCTGCACGCCAAGGGCCGCCCCGGGCACGGCTCGATGATGCACGACGACAACGCCGTCACCGCGCTCGCCGAGGCCGTCGCCCGGATCGGCCGGCACCGCTTCCCGGTGGTGGTCACCGACACCGTGCGGGCCTTCCTGACCGAGGTCTCCGACCTGCTCGGCATCGAGTTGGACCCGGACGACCCGGAGACGGCCATCGCGAAGCTCGGCCCCATCGCCAACATCATCGGCGCGACCATCCGCAACACCGCCAACCCGACCCGGTT
Organism: Micromonospora noduli; assembly: GCF_003264365.1. Taxonomy (GTDB): domain Bacteria; phylum Actinomycetota; class Actinomycetes; order Mycobacteriales; family Micromonosporaceae; genus Micromonospora; species Micromonospora noduli. The sequence goes on along the minus strand of NZ_PYAK01000103.1, from coordinate 2,101 downwards.
GAGTGCCGGCTACAAGGACAACGTCATCCCCGGCCGGGCCACCGCCACCATCGACTGCCGCAGCCTGCCCGGCCAGTCCGAGCTGCTGGAGCGGCAGCTGCGCGAGCTGGTCGGCCCGGACATCGCGATCGAGTACGTCCAGCGGCAGCCGGCGCTGGAGACCACCTTCGACGGTGACCTCGTCGAGGCCATGTCGGCGGCCCTGCGCGCGGAGGACCCGGGAGCGCGGCCCGTCCCGTACATGCTCTCCGGGGGCACCGACGCCAAGGCGTTCTCGCAGCTCGGCATCCGCTGCTTCGGGTTCGCCCCGCTGCGGCTGCCCGCCGACCTGAACTTCTCGGCGTTGTTCCACGGCATCGACGAGCGCGTTCCGGTGGACGGACTACAGTTCGGCGTGCGGGTTCTCGACCGGTTCCTCCGCACCTGCTAGTCGTGTCCGGCGGTGGCCGCCGGCGCGCAACCTCCCCATCGTGAAGGGACTGCCCCACATGACCGACCAGCATGGTGAGCTGGACGCCGCTCTCGAGCGGGTGATCGAAGCGGCCCGCCACCACCTGGCCGCCGTACGCGCCGCGCAGGGCCGCGTCGACGACGACGACGTCTGGCAGGCGTACGTGGCGTTGAACAACGCCTCCTTCGCGTACGACGAGCGACTGCTCGACGCCTTCGGCGAGGTGACGCCGTGGGATGTCGACTCGATCGACCCGGACGAGGCCGACGAACGTTTCGGCGGCGGCGAGGGTGCCGAGGCCAGCGACCCGCACCCCCGGGTGATCTCGGTGCGTCAGCGTCGTGACTACCGGGTGCCGAGCGTCGCCGCGCTGCTGCGGGTGGCCGAGGCGGCCCGCCGCGAGGGCACCCCGGAGGACGACGAGCCGGCGCCGGTGGAGGGCGTCGGCGAGGCGGTGCTGGAGCTGCTGCAGAGCGGTGACGGCTCGCTCGGCGCGTTGGACGTCCCCGAGTTGGAGCCGCTCGACGGGGTGGTCATGGTCAGCGAGGTGGGCACCCCGGTCGACCTGGAGTCGTTCGACGACGACGACGCCGTCGGCCCGTTCCAGCCGGCTGCCGACGACCGGCTGGTCGGTCGGCTCGACGAGCACCCGTTCCTGGAGCTCGACGACGACCACGACCACGCCGGGCACCAGCACTAGGCCAGGTGCCGCCCGGGGCCGACTCCGGCCTCGGGCGGCACCGCCCGGTCGTCAGTACGACAGACCCGGCTGCGGCTGGTTGACGCGCCGACGACGCAGCACCACCTGCCGCGTGCCGTCCCGGTACAGCCGCACCCGGGCCAACTCCCATCCGGAGAACTCCGCCTGGATCGCCAACTGCGCCGCGGCGGTCAACCGGTCGACGTTCGGCGGCAGCCGCAGTGGCGCGTACTCGTAGTCCATGCCCTCCATGCTGCCCAGCCCAGCGGCCGTTCGCCACCCCCTCCGGAGTGACCAACGACGCCACCGCGGGCGGTTCGTGCCGCCCCGTCCCTCCGAGCCACCCCGCGTCCCCGTCGCGCCGATCTTGCAGTTCCTGTCGCCGAGATGAGTGGCAAGCTCCCTGTGCCGCGACAGCAACTGCAAGATCGCGGGAGAGGGGGCGTCGTCGCGGCTGGACAGGGCGTCAGGCTGTGGAGACGTTCGCCGTCAGCAGGGCGGCGAGGGCCGGGGCGGCCAGGGCGACCGCTCGGGGGCTGCCCGGGTCGACCGCCAGCCCCCAGGACGGGTCCGGCCAGTCCTCGAACAGTTCGGCGCAGGGCAGCGCGACGAACGGCACTCCGTCCCCTGCGAACGCGGCGAGCGCCCCCGGCGAGGTGAAGACCGGCAGCAGCGGCGCGCCGGTCGTGTCGCCGACCACCGTCCACGGGAAGTCGACGTCCGGCGTCGGTTCTCCGGCGAGGGGGACGCACACCGTGGCGCCGGCCAGCGCTCCGAGGTAGCCGGGCAGGTCGCGTCGGTCGACGGCTGCGGCGAGCTGCGCCACCACCGCCGGCACCGCGTCCTCGGCAGGCGCTGGTCCAGGTCGCGCAGCCGGCGCCGCCGGTCCGGGCCGAGCGGCCGGAACCGCTGGTCCAGGTCGCGCAGCCGGCGCCGCCGGTCCAGCCCGG
>NZ_PYAK01000102.1 GCF_003264365.1 Micromonospora noduli | reverse complement strand
CGGGTGGTGCGGGTCGCGGTGGCCCGGCCCCGGCGGGTGGAGCCGTGTACGGCGGTGGCGGCCGGCCGCCCTCGGCTGACGGTGGCTACGGTGCGCCGCGACCGGACGGCGGCGGTGCTGGCGTCTACGGCGGTGGAGGACGTCCCCCGGCTGGCGGCGGTGGTCGTCCTCCGGCCGGTGGCGGCGGACGTCCCCCGGCTGGCGGCGGTGGTCGTCCTCCGGCCAGTGGCGGTGGTCGTCCCCCGGCTGGTGGCGCTGGCCGTCCGCAGGGCGGCGGTGGCCGTCCTGGCGGTGGCGTGTACGGCGGCGACGGCGGTCAGCCCGGTCGCGCGGAGCCGCCCCGGCGCGGAGGGCAGGAGCCCGACTACCGGGCTCAGCGGCCCGGCCGGCGACGCGACGACGACGCGCCCGTGGACCCGTACGGGCAGTATCCCGGGGGCGGTCGCGGTCCCCGAGGCGACCGTTACTGATCGGACGCTGAGGCGCTCACCGGCCAATGACGAGCGGTGCGGGTGAGCGCCGTCGGGCACCCACCCGCCGATCGGTCAGATCCGGCGCAGCACCGCCACGACCCGGCCCATGATGGTGGCGTCATCGCCGGGGATCGGGTCGAAGGCCGGGTTCTGCGGCATCAGCCAGACGTGCCCGTCGCGCCGCCGGTAGGTCTTCACTGTCGCCTCGCCGTCGAGCATGGCGGCCACGATCTCGCCGGAGTCGGCGGTCGGCTGCTGCCGGACGACCACCCAGTCGCCGTCGCAGATCGCCGCGTCGAGCATCGAGTCACCCTTGACCTGGAGCATGAAGACCTCACCCTCACCCACCAGCTCGCGGGGGAGCGGGAAGATGTCCTCCACGGCCTGCTCGGCGAGGATCGGCCCACCTGCGGCGATCCGACCGAGCATCGGCACGTACGCCGGGGTGGGCCGCTGTGCCCTCGACAGCTCGTCGTCGATCGCCTCGCTGGGGGCGCGGACGTCCACCGCGCGCGGCCGGTTCGGGTCGCGGCGGAGGAAGCCCTTCTTCTCCAGCTCCTTGAGCTGGTAGGCGACGCTGGACGGCGACACCAGGCCGACCGCCTCGCCGATCTCGCGGACGCTCGGCGGGTAGCCGTGGCGCTCCACCCAGTTGCGGATGAACTCCAGGATGCGGCGCTGGCGGGCGGTCAGGTCGACCGTCGCCGGGTCGGGGAAGGTGCTGACCACCGGGGTGACCGCGCGCACGGCGGGCTGGCCCGTCCGGCTGCGCGCGGCGCTGCGGCGTCGGGTGGCCGGGGGGCCCGCCTCGGTGATCTGCTGCGGGCTCTTCGGCCGGCTGGCCCGGTCCTCGGTCACGTCCGTCCTCCCTGGTCGGCGCTGGGTGCCTCGTCGGCTCGTGGTGCGTGCGGTGGTGCCACGTTGTTCATGACCGTATAGGTGAGATCAGTCATTTTCAAACATCTGTACGACCTCTCACCGGCGTGTCGGGGTGAAAAAGCGCTCCGGTCGTACGGATGTTCTGATAAATGGTACGTCAGGTAGCACTGGTGTTCGATCCTGGACCATTTTCCGGCCGTGTTCGGCCGGCTGGCCGGTAACCCGGGCGGCATCGTGACGTTGGGTCTTCGGGCGTTGTGCGATGCGTGGATGACCGGATGGTCCGTGACGCGCCGGACACGCCGGCCAACTTGACCCGGCTTCCCCAGCGACATACGGTCGACCCCTAGATGTAGTAGTGACACGGGCGTAAGTTGCCTACAGGTTGGGTCTGACTACCGACCGCACTCCCGTAACGTTGATCACGGCGGGCGTCATCCGAGGGTGGCCCCGTCGTGGTGAGTCGTGCCCGGGGGTGTCCGGTCCGCTCGCAGTTGATCATTATTTGGAGGTGGGCGATGCGGTGTCCGTACTGCCGGCACGCTGACTCCCGGGTGGTCGACTCGCGGGAGGCCGACGACGGTCAGCTCATCCGACGGCGGCGGTCCTGCCCGGAGTGCGGCAAGCGGTTCACCACCGTCGAGGAGGCGGTCCTCGCGGTCGTCAAGCGCAGCGGGGTGACCGAGCCGTTCAGTCGCACGAAGATCATCGGCGGGGTGCGTAAGGCGTGCCAGGGCCGGCCGGTGGACGACGACTCACTCGCACTGCTCGCGCAGCGGGTGGAGGAGACGGTCCGGGCCAAGGGGGCCGCCGAGATCCCCAGCCACGACGTGGGCCTGGCGATCCTGGGTCCGCTACGCGACCTGGACGAGATCGCCTACCTGCGGTTCGCCAGCGTCTACCGCTCGTTCGACTCGCTCGCCGACTTCGAGCGCGAGATCGAGACGTTGCGGGCCGCGGCGCGAGCCCGGGAGCAGGGCCGGGCCGATGCGGTTGAGGCCGCCGGCCGTACCAGCTGAGTCTTCACGGTTTTTCAAGAGATTGGGACGCGCGGTGGGTGACCGCGCAGACGAGGGGGGCGACGGCGTGACAACTAGCCGTTCACGAAGCAAGGCAGGCGCGGGGCTGAAGATCGAGCGGGTGTGGACGACCGAGGGGGTCCACCCGTACGACGAGGTCTCCTGGGAGCGCCGTGACGTCGTGATGACGAACTGGCGGGACGGTTCGATCAACTTCGAGCAGCGTGGGGTGGAGTTCCCGGAGTCGTGGAGCGTCAACGCGGCCAACATCGTGACCACCAAGTACTTCCGGGGAGCGGTGGGGACCCCGGAGCGTGAGTGGTCGCTCAAGCAGCTGATCGACCGGGTGGTCACCACCTACCGCACGGCGGGTGAGGAGTACGGCTACTTCGCCAGCCCGGCCGACGCCGAGGTCTTCGCGCACGAGCTGACCTGGATGCTGCTGCACCAGGTGTTCAGCTTCAACTCGCCGGTCTGGTTCAACGTCGGCACGCCGTCGCCGCAGCAGGTCAGCGCCTGCTTCATCCTGGCCGTCGACGACTCGATGGACTCGATCCTGGACTGGTACAAGGAGGAGGGGCTGATCTTCAAGGGCGGCTCCGGCTCCGGAGTCAACCTGTCGCGCATCCGCTCGTCCCGTGAGCTGCTCTCCTCCGGCGGCACCGCCTCCGGCCCGGTCAGCTTCATGCGCGGCGCGGACGCCTCGGCCGGCACCATCAAGTCCGGCGGCGCGACCCGCCGGGCGGCCAAGATGGTCATCCTCGACGTGGACCACCCGGACATCGAGGAGTTCGTGGTCACGAAGGCGCGCGAGGAGGACAAGATCCGCGCGCTGCGTGACGCCGGGTTCGACATGGACCTCGGCGGTTCCGACATCGTCAGCGTGCAGTACCAGAACGCCAACAACTCGGTCCGCGTCTCCGACGAGTTCATGTCGGCGGTCGAGAACGGTAAGGGCTTCGACCTGCGCGGCCGGCTGGACGGCTCGGTGATCGACACCGTCGACGCCAAGAAGCTGTTCCGCACCATCTCCCAGGCCGCCTGGGAGTGCGCCGACCCGGGTCTGCAGTACGACGACACGATCAACGACTGGCACACCTGCCCGGAGACCGGGCGGATCACCGCGTCGAACCCGTGCTCGGAGTACCTGCACCTGGACAACTCCTCGTGCAACCTGGCCTCGCTCAACCTGATGAAGTTCCTCCGCGCCGACGGTGGCTTCGAGGTGGAGAAGTTCGTCAAGTCCGTCGAGTTCGTCATCACCGCGATGGACATCTCGATCTGCTTCGCGGACTTCCCGACCGAGAAGATCGGTGAGACGTCCCGCGCCTACCGGCAGCTCGGCATCGGCTACGCCAACCTGGGCGCCCTGCTGATGGCCACCGGCCTGCCGTACGACTCGGACCAGGGCCGCTCGGTCGCCGCGTCGATCACGTCCCTGATGACCGGCACCGCCTACCGCCGTTCGGCCGAGCTGGCCGGCGTCGTCGGCCCGTACGACGGCTACGCCCGCAACGCCGAGCCGCACAAGCGGGTCATGCGCAAGCACGCCGCGGCCAACGACGAGATCAAGCCGACCAGCCCGGTGGCCACCGCGATCGTCCGCGAGGCGACCAAGCAGTGGACCCAGGGCAACAAGATCGGCGACAAAAACGGTTGGCGCAACGCGCAGGCGAGCGTCCTCGCCCCGACCGGCACGATCGGCTTCATGATGGACTGCGACACGACCGGCGTGGAGCCGGACCTGGCGCTGGTCAAGTTCAAGAAGCTGGTCGGTGGCGGCTCGATGCAGATCGTCAACCAGACGGTGCCGCGCGCCCTGCGCAGCCTCGGCTACCCCGAGGAGCAGGTCGAGGCGATCGTCGAGCACATCGCCGACCACGGCCACGTGGTGGACGCCCCCGGCCTCAAGCCGGAGCACTACCCGGTCTTCGACTGCGCCATGGGGGAGCGGACGATCGCCCCGATGGGTCACGTGCGGATGATGGCGGCCATCCAGCCGTTCGTCTCCGGCGCCATCTCCAAGACGGTCAACATGCCGGAGGCGGCCACCGTCGAGGACGTCGAGAAGATCTACTTCGAGGGCTGGAAGCTCGGCCTCAAGGCGCTGGCGATCTACCGGGACAACTGCAAGGTCGGCCAGCCGCTCTCGGTGGCCAAGTCCAACAAGGCCACCGAGCCGGCCGCCGTCGAGACCGCGCCGGCAACGGTCGAGAAGGTCATCGAGTACCGGCCGGTGCGTAAGCGCCTGCCGAAGAAGCGCCCGTCCGAGACGGTCAGCTTCTCCGTCGGTGGCGCCGAGGGCTACCTGACCGCGTCGTCCTACCCGGACGACGGCCTCGGTGAGGTCTTCCTGAAGATGTCCAAGCAGGGCTCGACCCTGGCCGGCGTGATGGACGCCTTCTCGGTGGCCATCAGCATCGGCCTGCAGTACGGCGTGCCGCTGGAGACGTTCGTCAGCAAGTTCACCAACATGCGCTTCGAGCCGGCCGGCATGACCGACGACCCGGACGTGCGGATGGCGGCCTCGGTGATGGACTACATCTTCCGTCGCCTGGCGCTGGACTTCCTGCCCTACGAGCGTCGCGCCGAGCTGGGCATCTTCACCGCCTCGGAGCGGGCCGCGCAGCTGCGGGCCGAGGCCGACGCGGAGGCCGCCGGCGTCACCGGCGCCGAGCTCACCGCGATGGCGTCGTCCGCGCCGGTGGAGACCCCGGCCAAGCCGGAGGCTGTCGCCCAGCCGGCCCAGGAGATGGCCGACGTGGCCGCCGCCAAGCCGGCTCCGAGCGTGGGTTCCAGCACCGAACTGCTGGAGGCCGTGATCGGCAAGGCCGCCGACGCGCCGCTCTGCTTCACCTGCGGCACGAAGATGCGGCCCGCCGGTAGCTGCTACGTCTGCGAGGGCTGCGGCTCCACCAGCGGCTGCAGCTGACGTACCACCGCACCACCCGCGAGCGCGGCAGGGACCACCTGCCGCGCTCGCGGCGTTTCCGCCCTCCGCTGGTTACTGGTTCGCTCGCTCGGCGGCGCGTACGGCGTTGCGGAACAGCATCGCGACGGTGGTCGGACCGACCCCGCCGACCCGGGGGGTGATGGCGCCGGCGACCTCGGCGCACGCTTCGTCCACGTCCGGCAGGAGCCGCCGCCCGTCGTAGCGGACGCCGGCGCCGATGACGACGGCGCCGGGCTTGACGTGCTCAGGTTGAACGATCCCGGGTACGCCGGCGGCGGCGACGAGGATGTCGGCGCGGCGGGTGTAGCGGGGCCAGTCGGGCACGCCCGTGTGGACGACGGTGACGGCGGCGTTCGCGGTCGGGCGCTTCTGGGCGAGCAGCATCGCCAGAGGGCGGCCGAGGGTGGCGCCGCGGCCGAGGATCACGACCTCACGACCCGCGACGGGGATCTCGTAGTACGCCAGGAGGGCTTCGATGCCGGCGGGGGTGCACGGCAGCGGGCCGGGCAGGCCGACGGCGAGACGCCCCATGTTCAGCGGATGCATCCCGTCGACGTCCTTGTCGGGGTCGATGGTCTGCAACGCCGCGTCGTAGTCCAGATGCCCCGGCACTGGGTACTGCACGAGCAGCCCGTGTACGGCTGGATCGCTGTTGAATCGGGCAATGGCCTGGTGCAGCTCGGCCTGGGTGACGGTGGCCGGCAGATGCACGTGCGGGGAGGCGAACCCGAGCGCGGCCGCCTGACGCTGCTTGATGGAGATGTAACCGGCGCTGGCGTCGTCGTCTCCGACGAGGATGGTGGCGAGGCTCGGTGTGATCCCGCGGCTGCGCAGGCGGGCGGCAGCGGCGGCGGTCTCGGCCAGGACGGCTTCGGCGACGGGTGCACCCGGCAGGAGTCGGGCCGTGCCCGGTGGGGTGTCGTGCTGGGCGGATTCGCTGGTCGTGGTCATGACGGTTCCTCGACGCAGGCGCCCAGGCGGTCGACGCCCGCGAGAGGCTCCCCGATGGTTCCACCATCCCCGTGCCGCCAGTCGCCGGTGGTTCGATAATGCCGCATCACCAGGGCGGTTGCCCAGTTGGACCAGCAGCGCCGCCGCCAGCGCCGGGCAGACCCGCACCGGGGCATGCTGCCGAACATCGGTATACCTCACGGTCATATTTATGACCCTGAGGTATACCGCTTGTCGGGATGATGCCGCCGACGGAGCCGGGCGGGCAGCTCGGTAACACTCGTGCTCCGCCTCACGAAGAAGGAGTGTGAAGGCTACGAGGGAGGACGGCCTGTGAATGAGCCGAGCCGAGCCGATGATGACATTTCCGGCATCGGAGCCGATCCGGTGGCCTTCGAGGTCTTCTACCGACGGCACCTCGAGGCGGTGGGTCGGTTCGTGGCACGGCGGGTGGACGACCCACACCTCGCCGCCGACCTGACCGCCGACGTGTTCCTGGCGGTGATCGAGTCGGCGGCCGGCTATCGGCCGGAGCGGGGTAGCCAGATCGGCTGGCTGTACGGGGTGGCCCGCAACGTCATCGGCGACGAGCGGCGTCGGGCGGCCCAACGACTGCGGGTCACCGGCCGACTGGCCGGACGACGGGACCTCGGCCCCGATGACATCGCCCGGATCGAGGAGCGGATCGACGCCGAGTCGGCGGCTCGCCGCACCCATGGGGCGCTGAGCGAGTTGCCCGAGGGCACCCGGACGCTCGTCGAACTCGTCGCCGTGGACGGCCTCACCGTCGCGGAGGCGGCGACAGTGCTCGGGATGTCACCGGTCGCCGCTCGGGTCCGCCTGCATCGTGCCCGCCGCGTCGTCCGCGCCGTGCTCGCCCGCCCGGTCACCACCCTCGCCTGAGGAGACGGAGATGACGATGAACGAGACGGAACGGTCGCCGCAGGGTTTCGAGGAGCAGCTCCTCAGGGATCTGACAGCACACGTGGCCCAACGGGCCGAGGTGGCGTCGGCGGCCCGTCCCGCCGGACGACGTACCCGGTTCCTGCGCGGTTGGCGCCTCGTCGGAGCGTTCGGGCTGGCGGTGACGCTGACCGCCGGTGCGTTGGCGGTCCAGACGATCAGGGTGGGCGACCAGCCGCCGCCGACTGCCAGCGCGTCGGAGATCTTCCATCTGGCGGCCGACGCGGCCCGGCAACAGCCGGAGCTCACCGCCCGACCCGATCAGTACGTCTTCACGGAATCCCTGGTGACGATCCGGGACCTGCCGGACAGCGGCCCTTACCAGACCACACGGAACCAACTGTGGCAGTCGGCCGGCGGAGTCGCGTACACGCAGGGACGCTACCGACCGGAGAGCGACCCGAACGGGTGGGGCGAGCTGCGGGTGCTCCGGATGGGCGATGCCGCCGATCCCACTAAGGACCTCGACGCGTTCCAGCCGCCCGCGTACCACGGCGACCTCCCCACCGATCCGGACGAGCTGCTGCGACACCTTCGGGAAAACCCGGTCGACCTGCATCTTCCCGAAGGAGCCGACGAGGAGGCCCTCTACGGGGACGAGAGCATGGTGTACACCACCGCGCGGTGGATGCTCCGCGGCTACGTGCCACCCCGAGCGCTGGCGGCGCTGTTCGAACTGCTGGCACGGGAGCCCGGAGCGGTCGTCATATCGGGCGACGTGGTGGACGCCGCCGGTCGGCATGGGGTGGCGATCCGGATGCCCGGCGTGATCGGTGGCAACGAGGACTTCCTCTTCGACCGCGACACCCACGTCTTCCTCGGCCGCCGTGGGACGGTGGTGCGCGACGGCAAGGAGTCCCTGTACGACTCTGTCGCGCTACTCCGCATCGCAATCGTCGACCGGCCGGGCCAGTTGCCGTGAGCGGCGATGCGCTCGCCCGGCTGCATCCGGCCGGTCAGGGCTGGACGAACAGGGGCCCGTAGTTCGACCGGAACATCTGCTCGCCGAGGTGGCGCATCACCAGGTCGCGCAGCGCGGGCGGGAGCCCGGTGGCCTTGTCGCGGCGATGGGTCTGGCTGAGCACCCAGTCGGTACGCGGGCGGCGCCGCGCCTCGTACCCGCGCAGGGCTTCGGCAATGGACCCGGCGGTGGCCAACGACGAGGCGAGCACGACCGCGTCCTCCACTGCCATCGCCGCGCCCTGGGCCATGTTCGGCGAGGTGGCATGGGCGGCGTCGCCGATCAGCAGCACCGGCCCCCGGGACCAGGAGTCGAGCACGACCTCCTGGTTCGGCCCGGCGTGCAGGGTGCTGTCGTCGTAGTCGAGGGCCTTGAGCATGGTGGCCACCGGCTCGGTGAACGTCGCCGCCAGCTCGTCGCGCCAGCCGGGCCGGTCGGCCACCGGGCCGTCGTTGTAGTAGCAGTACGTCTGCTCGGCGCTGATCGGGATGGTCAGGAACTGCCGACCGCGCCCCAACTGCACCGACCAGACCGGCTCGTCGTCGACGCGGGGAGCGACCCACCGGTACGCGTACTGGCCGAGGTCGCGGGCGGCCTGGCCGTCGAAGGCCAGCCGGCGGACCGTCGAGTTCACTCCGTCCGCGCCGAGCACCAGGTCGTACCGTTCGGTGGCACCGTCGTCGAACTCGACGGCGACCTGGTCGCCCTCCGCAAGGAGCGCGACCGGTTGGCGGCCCCAGCGGATCGGGGTGTCGCCGACGCCGGCGAGCAGCGCCCGGTGCAGTTGCGCCCGGGGCAGCGACACGCACGGCCCGACGCCCTGCCACAGCGCGGCCACGTCGATGTCGAAGAGGCGACGTCCGCGCTGGTTGGCGCTGCGCTGCCGGGTGATCTCCACGGAGACGTCGGCGACCGGCTCGGCCAGACCGAGTACGTCGAGCATCCGGGTCGCGTTGCCGGTGAGGTAGATGCCGGTGCCGGAGTCGGTCGGCCCGGGTGCCCGCTCGACCACGTCGACAGTCGCACCCCACTCGCGTAGCGCGGCCACCGTCGCCAGGCCGGCGACACCCCCGCCGACGATCAGTACCCGGATACCGTCACCCCGCACGACACGTCCTCCCCGTTGCCCCCGCTGAGCTGCTGCTCAGCGGTCCAGCCGCCGCAGCACTCTACGAGGCGGGTGAGCCAACGCACGGGAACGGGGGCTGAAATACCGAGGAATGGGCTGCGACGATGAGGCATGACGACCGCTGAGACGTACGCCGAGTTCGGCAGCCGCGAGGCGCGCGGGGTGTCGCCCACGTATGAGCGCCTGTCGCAGGCCGTCGCCCGCGACGACGACCTGCTCACCCTGCTCGACGGGCTTCCGCCGGCCAAGCGGCAGCCGAATCTCCTGTTCGGCGTCGTTCGCTGGCTCGGCGGCCCGGTCGACGACCCGGCCGCGTTCCACGACCACGTGGTGACGCACTGGCCGGCCATCGAGACGCAGATGCTCACCCGGGCGACCCAGACGAACGAGGCGGGCCGGTGTGCGGTCCTGCTGCCGGTGCTCGCCGCGTTGCCGCAGCCCCTCGCCCTGCTGGAGGTCGGTGCGTCGGCCGGGCTCTGCCTCTACCCCGACCGGTACGCGTACCGCTACGGCGACCATCGGGTCGGCTCCGGTGAGCTGGTCCTCGACTGCGCGGCCGACGGGTTGGCGCCGCCGGCCCGCGTACCCCAGGTGGTGTGGCGGGCCGGCCTGGACCTCAACCCGCTCGACGTGACCGACAGCGACGACGTGTCCTGGTTGGACGCGCTGATCTGGCCGGAGCACGCCCACCGGCGGGCCCGGCTGCGCGCCGCGGCGGCGGTCGCCGCGGCCGACCCGCCGCTGCTGGTCCGCGGCGACCTGGTGGACGACCTGCCGGCGCTGG
>NZ_PYAK01000101.1 GCF_003264365.1 Micromonospora noduli | reverse complement strand
CGCAACCCGCTCGCCGTGGTGAGCTTCGTCGTGCTCGCGCTGGCAGGTGTCATCGCGCTGCTCTCGCCCTGGCTCGCCCCAGCGGCCGGCGTGCCCGAGCAGCAACGCCTCGGTCAACTCCACGTCGTGACACCGATCGACCCGGACGCCGGCGCGCAGCAGCGGCGGGTAGACCGCCGTGGCGGTCGACCAGACCCAGCGCGGGTGCTCGGCTGCCTCGCGGGCGGCGACCGCAGCGACCAGATCGGTGACGACCTCGGGCGGGCCGGCCGGCCGGCCGGTGGCGTCCAGCACGCACAGCACTCCCCCACCCCGCTCGTCGGACACCACCGCCACCAGCACGAACGTGATTCTGCCTCTCCCGTCCGACAGAAACGGAGGCGCACCTCACCATGATCGGGTCGGTGGGGTGTCGGGGCCGGTCGGTAGCGTGGCCGGGTGCCTCCGCAGATCCCGCATCCCGATCCTGGCACTCCCGACGCTCGCGGTCCGATGCGCTACCTGTGGTGGCTGGTCCGCTGCCAACCCTGGCGGGTGCTGCGCGGCAGCCTGATCGGCACGGCCTGGATGATCGGGCTCTCGGCCCGGCCCTACCTGATCGCCCGCGCCGTCGACGACGGGCTGCGCGAACGCGACACCCGGGCCCTGGCGCTCTGGGTCGCGGCGATCGTCGTCGCGGGCGTGGCCCTGTCCTACCTGGGCATCATGCGGCACCGCACGATGACCTTCATCCGGGAGGACGCCAAAGCCCGCTCGGCAGAGGTTCTGCTGCGCCACCTGTCCCGCATCGGCGCGGTGCTGCCCCGCCGGGTCGGGGCGGGCGAGGTGTCCACCATCGGCGGCTCCGACATCGACTGGACGGCGCAGGTGCTGACGCTGACCGGGCCGGGCGTCGGCGCGGTCGTCGCGTACGGGGTGATCGCCGTGGTGCTCTGGTCGATCTCCCCGATGCTCGCGCTCTGCGTGCTGGTCGGGGTGCCGGTCGTCGGCCTGATCGTGGGGCCGCTGCTGCGCCGCCTGGAGCAGGTCGAATCGGTCTACCGACGGCAACAGGGCGCGCTCACCGCCCGATCCGGTGACATCGTGGCCGGGCTGCGGGTGCTCGCCGGGGTGGGCGGCCGGGACCTGTTCGCCCGGCGGTACGCGGCCCGGTCCCAGGAGCTACGCGCCGAGGGCTACCGGGTCGGCGCGGTCAACAGCTGGATCGACGCGGCGACGGTCGCCATCCCCGGGTTGTTCCTGGCGGCGGTGGTGTGGCTGACGGCCCGGATGGCGGTGACCGGTGACGTCACGATCGGCGAGTTGGTCGCCGTCTACGGCTACGTGGCGACCCTGATCGTGCCCGTCTGGTTTCTGCTGGAGGGCAGTTACCAGCTCATCCGCGGTCGGGTCGCCGCCCGACGGATCGCCGACCTGCTCAACGTGACACCGGACGACGTCGGTGGCCCTGGCCGTCGGTGGCCGGGCGACGTGCCCGAGGCACGCCGGCCGGGCAACCTGACCGCGCCGGCCGGCCCGGCCGACCTGCACGACCCGGTGACCGGCCTGACCGTGCACGCCGGCCAACTGACCGGGGTGGCGGCGGACGACCCGGCGGCGGCCGTGGCGTTGGCCGATCGGCTCGGCCGCTACATCGCCAGCGACGTCACCTGGGGCGGCGTGCCGCTGCGCGAGGTCGCCCTGGACGAGGTCCGCGCGCGGATCCTCGTCGCCGACCACGACTCGTACCTCTTCGCCGGCACGCTGCGCGACATCCTGCACGCCGGGGCCGACGACGATGACGAACGGATCGGGGCGGCCCTGCGGACCGCCTCGGCGCAGGACGTCGTCGACGCCCTGCCCGCCGGGCTGGACACCCCGATCGACGCCCGAGCCCGGACGCTCTCCGGCGGTCAACGCCAACGGCTCCGCCTGGCCCGGGCGCTGAGCAGCGAACCGGAGGTGCTGATCCTCGTCGACCCGACGTCGGCGGTGGACGCGCACACCGAGGCGCGGATCGCCGAGCGGCTGCGGGCCGCGCGGGCCGGGCGGACCACAGTGGTGATCGCCACGTCGCCGCTGCTGCTCGGCCGGGCCGACCTGGTCGCGCTTCTGAGCGCCGGCCGGATCACCGCCACCGGCAACCACGCCGACCTGCTCGACGACGACCCGGCCTACCGACACCTGGTGGCCCGCGGCAGCGAGGAGGCGTACCGGTGAGCCGGCTGCCAGTCGCCGACCGCCGCACCGTACGCCGGGCCCTGCGGGACATGATCAGCCGGCACCGGCGCGCCGTCGGGGTCGTGCTGGCGCTGCACAGCGCCGCCGCGGTCGTCGGGCTCGCCCCTCCGTGGCTGCTGGGCACCATCGTCGACCGGGTCACCGCGGGCGCGGGCGTGGCCACTGTGGACCGGTTGGCACTGGCCATCGCCGGCTGCGTCCTGGTCAGCGCCCTGCTCTCCCGCTACGCCCAGTACGCCGGTCACCGCTTCGGCGAACGGGCCGTCGCCGAGCTGCGCGAGGAGTTCGTCTCCCGGACCCTCGGGCTGCCCGTCTCGGTCGTCGAGCGTGCCGGCTCCGGGGACCTGGCCACCCGCAGCTCGGTCGACGTGTCGACGGTCGGCACCACCGTCCGGGACGTGGTGCCCACCATCGTCATCGCCACGGTGCAGTTGACGTTGCTGTTCGGGGCGGTCTTCCTGCTGCACCCGCTGCTCGGGTTGGCCGCGCTCGCCGGGCTCCCGTCGATCGTCGCGGTGACCCGCTGGTACCTGCGCCGGGCCAGCTCCGCGTACCTCACCGAGGGCGCGGCGGCGGCCGAGCTGACCGAGACGCTGACCACCACCGCCGAGGGCGCGCGCACTGTGGAGGCGCTGCGGCTGGCCGACGACCGGATCAAGCACGGCACCACCCGCATCACGATGGTGTGGCGGGCCCGTCGGGCGACCCTCGCACTGCGTACCGTGTTCTTCTCGGTCGTCGAGGCCAGCTACCCGCTGCCTGTCGCCATGGTCCTGCTCGTCGGGGGCTACCTGTTCTCCCGGGACATGGTGTCGCTCGGCGCGGTGGTCGCCGCCGCGCTCTACCTGCAACAGGCGATCGACCCGATGGACCGACTGTTGCAGTGGACCGAGCAGGCGCAACGCGGCTTCGCGTCGTACGCGCGGCTGCTCGGCGTCGGCATGGTCCCGCCCGAACCACCCGGCACGACCGCCTCGTCACGGGGCGAGCGACTCGTCGTCAGTGGCGCCCGTTTCTCCTACTCCGACGGGCCGGACGTGCTGCACGGCATCGACCTGGAGGTGCAGCCCGGTGAGCGGCTGGCCGTCGTCGGCCCGTCCGGCGCCGGCAAGTCCACCCTGGCCCGGCTGCTGGCCGGGATCGACGCGCCACGGCACGGCGTCGTCAGCATCGGCGGCTGCCCGGTCACCGACCTCGACCCGGCCGAGCGACGCCGCCGGATCGCCCTGGTCACCCAGGAGCACCACGTCTTCATCGGCTCGGTACGCGACAACCTCTCCTTCGCCGCGCCCGACGCCTCCGACGAACAGATGCGCGCCGCGCTGCTCACCGTGGGCGCCGAGTGGTTTGCCGAGCTGCCCGACGACCTGGACACCCAGCTCGGCGACGGGGCCCGTCAACTCGGTGCGGCCGAGGCCCAACAGCTCGCGCTTGCCCGGTTGGTGCTCGCCGACCCGCACACGCTGATCCTGGACGAGGCGACCGCCGCGCTCGACCCGTCCACCGCCCGCCGGACCGAACGCGCGCTGGCCGCCGTGCTGGTCGGGCGGACAGTCATCGCGATCGCGCACCGGCTCAACACCGCGCACGACGCCGACCGGGTCGCCGTGCTCGCCGACGGACGGATCACCGAGATCGGCAGCCACGACGAGCTGGTCGCGGCCGGCGGGGCGTACGCCGCCCTGTGGCACTCCTGGCACACCCGTGCCGACGAGCGGTGAGACGCCCTACTTCACCGCACCGGAGGTGAGGCCGGCCTGGATCTGACGCTGGAACACCGCGTACACGATGATCATCGGGAGGATGGCGATGGTCAGCGCGGCGAACAGCCCGGACCAGTCCGCCTCGTAGCCGGCGTTGACGGAGATGTCGGCGATGCCCTGGGTGAGCACCCATTTGTCCTTGGCGTTGGACAGCAGCACCAACGGGAGCTGGTACTGCGCCCACTGGCCGATGATGTTGAAGATCGTCACGCTGATCAGACCCGGCTTCGCCATCGGCATCATGACCTGGAAGAACAGTCGAGTGTGCCCGCAGCCGTCGATCATCCCCGCCTCGGCCACCGACGACGGCAACGTCTTGAAGAACGCGGCCAGGAAGAACACCGTGAACGGCAGGGAGTACGCGCTGTAGACCAGCACCACGCCGGTGTGGGTGTCCAGCAGACCAAGGTTCTTCACCACGAAGAAGAGCGGCACCAGTGCCAGGAAGACCGGGAAGGCCAGCCCCGAGACGAAGAGGAAGTAGACAGCCCGGTTGCCCCAGAACTTGTAGCGGGCCAGCACGTACGCGGCCATCGAGCCGAGCAGCATGGTGAGGAACGTGCTGCACGACACCACGATCACGCTGTTGAGGAAGTACCGCCCGACGTGCGCCTTGGTCCAGGCCCGACCGAAGTTCTCCCAGCGCAGCTCGGCCGGCAGCGTCCACGGGCTGCTGAAGATCTCGCTGGTGTTCTTGAACGCGGCGAGGAAGGTCCAGAGGATCGGCACGATCACGATCACCGCCCACACGGCGAGCGCGACGTGCCCCAGGCCGGCGAAGAGCTTTACCTCCGAGCGGGGGCCCTTGTGCCCCGACCCGGCGGGGGCGGACGGGTCACCGCTCTTCGGCGGCAGCGCCGCCGGCGTCGGCGGCAGCGTCGACTGCGGATTCATCAGTACTCCACGCTTTCCCGCTTGGTGAGCCGCAGCGTCAGCGCCGCGAACGTGAGGGTGAGGAAGAACAGCGCCACGCCCATCGCCGAGGCGTAGCCGTACTTCGAGTAGACGAACGCGTTGCGGTAGATCTCCATGGCGAGCACCGTGGTGGCGCCGTCCGGGCCGCCACCGTCCACCGAGAGCACCGCCACGATGGCGAACGCGTCGAACGCCGCGATCCCGAGGTACACCCAGGCCACCTGGAGGGTGTCCCACAGCAGCGGCAGGGTGACCCGGAAGAACAGGGTCACCTTCGTCGCCCCGTCCATCTCGGCGGCCTCGTAGATTTCACCGGGGATGGAGGCCATCCCGGCCGAGAAGAGCACCACGTAGAAGCCGACCGCCTGCCAGACCAGCACCGCGATGATCGACCAGAGGGCCAGGTTCGGCTTGACGAGGAAGAGGATCGGCTCGATACCGAACTTCATCAACACGCCGTTGATCAGGCCGGACTCGTTCGGCCGGTACACCATCTGGAACAACACCGCGATGATGGCCACCGCCAGGACCTGGGGGAAGAAGAACACCACCCGGTAGAACTTCGCCCCCCAGACCCCCTGGCGTTGACCACCGCTGCTCTTGCCGCCCACGTTGAGCAGGAAGGCGAAGAACAGGGCGATGGCAATGGTGATCAGCGGCAGGGCAAGCAGCAGTACGCCGTGGTGCTGGACCGCCTTCCAGAAGGCCCCGTCGTCGAGCAACCTCCGGTAGTTGTCGAAGCCCACCCACTGCGGGGCCGACAGCCCCCGCCAGTTGGTCATCGAGATCTGGAACGCCTGCGCGTATGGCCAGATCACGAATGTCACGTACAGCGCGACCGGGGCGAACAGGAACCCGATCACGAATGGATACTTGCCGTGCCGCATGACCCTAGCTCCGATCGATCAGCGCTTGAACTTGGTGACGGAGCTGTCCTTCTTGATGGCGTCGGCGCGCTTCTGGATCCGCTCCACGAAGGCGTCCGCGTTGATCCGGCCGAACATCAGCTCGTTGGTGGCGGTACGCGCCTCCGTGTCGAGCTCCTTGTACCAACCGTCGAAGTACAGGTTGAACACGTCCTGACCGGCCGCCTTGAGCGCGGCCTGCGAGCTGGCCACACCGGGCGGGAAGGCGAAGCCCTCCGAGCCGGCGGTGACCACGGTCGGGGCCTTGACCACCTCGGTGAAGCCCTTCGCGCCCGCCGTCGAGAGCATCTGACGCATGTACTCCAGCCCGCCCTTGGGGTTCTTGCTCTTCGCCGAGACGAAGTAGCCCTCACCGGCGGTGGCGCGCAGCGCGGTGGCCGGCAGCTTGTCCGAGGCGGACAGGCTCGGCACCGGCATGAGCTGGTAGTCGAAGCCGGCCGGCGTGTCCTTCTTCTGCTCGCCCTCCAGCCAGTCACCGCTGGGGTACATGGCCACCTTGTACTGGTTCTGCCGCAGCTGCACGTCGGTGTGCTTGAGGCCCTCGAAGCTCTTGTCGCTGAACTTCGCCCCGACCTCGGCCCACGCCGCGGCAGCCTGCTTGACGGCGTCCTGCTTCCAGGCACCGTCCTCCAGGTTGTCGATGTTCTTCAGCACGTCCGTGCCACCGATCTTGGCGGCGTGGGTGAGGATGACGTTCCACTGGTAGTACGCGGCGTTCGCCCCGGCGTAGCCGTACGGGGTGATGCCCTTGGCCTTGATGTTCGTCAGCAGGGCCATGAACTCGTCCCAGTTCTTCGCCGGCGCCCAGCCGTTGTCCTTGAACAACTTGCCCGAGTACCAGATGCCGAAGACGGTGGAGACGTAGTACAGGACGAACGGCTTGCCGTTGAACGAGCCGGCCTCGATGGTGCCCGGCACCACTGTGTCGCGGACCTTCTTGGACGGGTCGTCGACCGATGGCGCGTCCCACAGCTCGGTGAGGTCCTGGAGCTGACCGTCCGCGACGAGCGCGCCGAAGTCCATCAGCTTCTCGCCCGAGTTGTTCACGAACTCCGGCGGGTTGCCGGAGGCGAACCGCGGCTGGAGCACAGTGGAGACGGCCTGGGTGGCCTGGTGCTTGACCTCGGCTTTGGGGAACGCCTTCTTGTACAGCGGCTCGTGCACGTCGGTGGCGTACTTCTCGCCGTAGCCACCGTTGAAGATGACCACCTCGATCGCGGCGTCCTCCTTGACGCCCAGCGGGTTCTTCTCGCTCTTCGTGCCGCCGGCGACCTGCTCGTTGTCACCGTCGCTGCCGCTGGTGGCGCAGGCGCCGAGCAGGCCGATGGCCGGAGTGGCGAGCATGCCCACGGCGGCGGCGCGACGCAGCACCGTGCGACGGTCGAGTGCGGCCGGGTGTTCGGGGGTAATCGACATCGTCGTGTCTCCTTGTGGAATTCGGGTCATGCGGTACGCCGGAGACGTCCGGCGTACCGCGACTCGAGGGCGAGGTTGTGCTCGTCCCCGCCGGGGACGTTGGCGGAGAGGTAGATAGGGGGTACCTCCCCGGCCTGGTGGAACCGTCGTACGACCTCCGCGGTCAGCAACTGCGCCAGCAGCGCCGTGGTGACCGAGGAGACCGCACAGACCGCGCCGCCGCCCTCGAGCGGCAGCAGTGCATCGCCGTACGGCGCGCCATTGTCCAGCACGACGTCGGCGAGGTCGGCGAGCCGGTGCCCGGACGGGTGCCGTGGGGCGACCCGCGCGGTGTGCTCGACCGAGGTGACCGCGATCAACGGGTGACCGCGCTCGGTGACCAGCGCCGCCAGCTCGACCACCGAGCCGTTGATGCCGGATTGGGACGCCACCACGAACACGTCGCGCGGCTGGGGTGCCGCGAGCGCGTAGATCTGGTGGGCGATGGAGGGATCACGTTCCAGCTTGGGGTCGGCGAGCACGTCACGCGGGGCGTCACCGTGCATCACCAGGTCCCGTACCGAGAGCCGGTTGGTGGGGACCAACCCGCCGGCCCGGGCGACCAACTCGGCGGCGAACGCCTCCGAGTGCCCGGCGCCGAACGCCTGGAGCACGCCGCCGTCGCGCAGGCTGTCGGCGATCAGGTCGGCGGCCCGGGTGATCCCGTCGGCCTCCGAGTCGAGCAGCCGGTCGAGCACCGGGCGGACGGCGTCCGCGTACCCCTGGGCGCTGATCATGACGGGACCCCTTTCGCCGCCTTGTGCCCGTCGACGGCCTGCGCTGTCCGCCGGAAGGCCGCGTGCGCGCGATCGTGCGTGCGTTGGGCGACGGCGATGTAGAGCAGGTCGAGCACCACCAGTTGGGGGTGCCGGGCAGAGAGCGCGTCCGGCCGGAAGGTGGTCGCCTGACTGGCGGTGAGCAGTACGATGTCGGCCAGTTCGGCCAACGGGGAACGGGGGAAGCCGGTGAGGGCGAGCGTGGTGGCGCCCCGGCTGCCCGCCTCGGCGAGCATCTCGATCGTCTCCCGGGTCTGCCCGGTGTGCGAGATGCCGAGCGCCACGTCCCCCGATCGCAGCAAGGCGGCGCTGGCCAGCCCCTCGTGCACGTCGTTCCACGCCCACGCCGCCACACCGATGCGGTGCAGGCTGAACTGCATCTCCTCACCGACCAGGGCGCTGCCGCTGGCACCGAAGATGTTCACCCGGTTGGCGCCGGCGATCGCCACCGCGGCCCGCTCCACCTCGGCGAGGTCCAGCAGGGTGGCCGTGTCGTGCATGGCCCGGGTGTCGGCGGCCATGATCTGGTCGAGCACCCGGGCGAGCGGGTCGCCCGGCTGGATCTCGCGTCCGATGTCGATGGTCCAGCCGGCCGAGCGGGCCCGGCCGGTCTCGGAGGCGATGCCCAGCCGCAGGTCGGCGTATCCCTCGAAGCCCATCGCCCGGCAGAAGCGGGTGATGGTCGCCGGCGAGGTGCCACTGCGCTCGGCCAGCTCGACGATGGTCGAGCGGGCGGCGGCCTCCGGGTCGCTGAGCACGTGCTCGGCGACCCGACGCAGGGCGCCGGTCAGTTCGCCGAGCCCGTTGCGAACCCGGGCCAACACCCCGTCGGAGGCCGAGCTCCGCCGGTCGATCACGTCGGCGTCGACCACCGCGGTCCCCGCGGCGGTGTCCACCTCGTGATCAACCATGAGACGCCTCAGCTTTCCGAAAAGACTGTTAACTGTTAGTGGTAAAATTTCTTACTAAACGACTGTCTATGTCAAGACTGTGGGCGAAGTTTTCAAACTGTTACCTGGCGCACAGCCCTCCACGCCCGCCGCAACTTGCCCCGTACGACCCCGCCGACCAGCATGAACAAGCCAGATCGCCGTTCCGCGCAAGGAGACTCGTGCCGATGTCCGACAGCGTCGTGGTGGGTCTCGATATCGGCGGTACGTCCACCCGGGCGACCGTCCTCACCCTCGCCGGGCAACGCGTCGGCACCGGCCGCGCCGGCGGTGGCAACCCCACCAGTCACGGCGCCGAGCGCGCCGCCGCCGAACTGCTGACCGCGCTCCGCAAGGCGCTCGCCGACGTCGACCCGACGCGGGCGGCCGCCGGCACCATCGGGCTCGCCGGAGCCGGCCGGCTGCTCGCCGACCCGGCCGGGCGGGCCGTCTTCGACCAGGCCTGGCACGACGCCGGCCTGCGCTGCCCGTACGAGGTGCACGGCGACGCCCTGGTCGCGTACGCCTCCGGCACCGCCGCCCCGGACGGAACCATCCTCATCGCCGGCACCGGGGCGATCACCGCCCAGGTCCACGAGCTGCAGCTCGACCGGATCGCCGACGGCCACGGCTGGCTCCTCGGCGACGCCGGCTCGGGCTTCTGGCTCGGCCGGGAAGCCGTGCGCCGACTGCTCGCCGACCTCGACGCCGGCCGTGCGCTCGGCTCGCTGACCACGACCGTGCTCACCGAAATCCTGGGCAGCGCCGACATCGCCGCCCGCCCCCGGGACACCGTCGACGCCACCATCCAGACGGTGACCCGTCGACCCCCCATCGAACTGGCCCGGCTCGCGCCGCTGGTCGTCGACGCCGCCACCCACGGCGACCCGGTCGCCACCGCGCTGATCACCGAAGCCGCCGGGCACCTGACCGAGAGCGTGAGCCGCATCCGCCCCGCCTGGGCGGTGACACCGATCGTGCTCGGCGGCGGCCTGCTCACCGCGGACACCCCGCTCGCCGCCGCCGTCCGGGCCGAGATCACGCGACACTGGCCGGACGCGCCTCTGCGTACCGCCGGCGACGGTGCCGCCGCCGCAGCCTGGCTCGCCGCCCGCGGCCTACCCGAGGTGACCGACCCTGCAGCCCTGCACGCCCGCCTCTTCCCCACCCCCTGAAAGCCCTGCCCCGCGCAGCGCCGCCCCGCGCAGCGCCGCACCGCGCAGCGCCGCCC
>NZ_PYAK01000100.1 GCF_003264365.1 Micromonospora noduli | reverse complement strand
CCCGGCCCGGTGGCCCGCGTCGAGCCGGCCCGGCGGGTGGCCGCGGCGGCCTCGGCGAGCACCACCAGCGGCACGTCCAGGACGACGGCGAGCCAGCCGAGCCAGAACCCGCCCGGCACGCGACGCTGTCGTTCCCACCGGGAAACCTCGTGCCGACTCAGCGTCGGCACCCCGGCGGCGGCACACAACTCGGCGGCGGCTCGCTGCTGGCTCCAGCCCCGGTCGAGTCGGCAGCGAGCCAGCAACGGCCCGAGCTGCGCGGGACGCGGCGGTGCGGGCGGGATCATCTGTCCTCCTGGCGGGCGTCGGCGCGGCGCCGACCGGCCCGCCCTGAACGGGCGGGACCAGCGGCACCGCTCGGTTGCTGACCCCCGCGCGTGCCCCCGGGCCGCCCCCGCCGC
This sequence comes from Micromonospora noduli, assembly GCF_003264365.1. GTDB lineage: Bacteria > Actinomycetota > Actinomycetes > Mycobacteriales > Micromonosporaceae > Micromonospora > Micromonospora noduli. Next base: position 10,247 of record NZ_PYAK01000100.1, on the reverse strand, counting down.
CCCTCCCGCGCCACCCCTTCCTACCCCGGAGGTACGACGCCTTTCCGCCCGTCGGATCGGGACGCGGGGGGCCGGCCCGGCCGTCGGGGTGGGAAGGGCCTGGGTCCTGGTGCCATCGACCGCTAGAGTCGGGTCGTGGCGCTCGGTCTTCCCTCGACACTCCCCAATCCGCAGCCGGCGATCGGGGAGCTCATCCGTGAGCACCAGCCGACCTTCTCGTTCGAGTTCTTCCCGCCCAAGACCGAGGCGGGGGAGCAGCTGCTCTGGCAGGCTATCCGCGAGTTGGAGTCGCTGCGCCCGTCGTTCGTGTCGATCACGTACGGCGCCGGCGGCTCGACCCGGGACACCACGGTGGCGGTGACCGAGCGGATCGCCACCGAGACCACCCTGCTGCCGATGGCCCACCTCACCGCGGTCAACCACTCCGTCGCCGAGCTGCGGCACGTGGTCGGCCGGCTCGCCGGGGTGGGGGTGCGCAACGTGCTGGCCGTTCGTGGTGACCCCCCGGGCAACCCGGGCGGTGAGTGGATCCGTCACCCCGAGGGCGTGGACTACGCCGAGGACCTGGTCCGGCTGGTGCGCGACGCCGGTGACTTCAGCGTCGGCGTGGCGGCCTTCCCGTACAAGCACCCCCGCTCGCCCGACGTGGCCAGCGACACCGCCCAGTTCGTCCGCAAGTGTCGGGCCGGGGCGGAGTTCGCGGTCACCCAGATGTTCTTCGACGCCGACGACTACCTGCGGCTACGTGACCGGGTGGCCGCTGCCGGCTGTGACACCCCGATCCTGGCCGGCGTGATGCCGGTGACCCAGTTCAGCACCATCGAGCGGTCCGTGCAGCTGTCCGGTGCGCCGTTCCCACCGGCGTTGGCGGCCCGCTTCGAACGCGTCGCCGACGACCCGGACGCCGTCCGCCGGCTCGGCATCGAGCAGGCCAGCGAGATGTGCCGCCGACTGCTGGACGAGGGTGTGCCGGGAATCCACTTCATCACCCTCAACCGGTCCACCGCGACCCGCGAGGTCTGGCAGAACCTGAAGGCCGGCGCCCGCGTGTGAACGCCGCGCCTGCGACACCTGTTGCCCGGCACGACGGTTGATCCGTGGTGGGCACACAGCTGAACTGGGATCAGTACGCCACGGCGTGGGCGCGGTTGCACGGCGGGTTCGACCCTCGGGTCGCGGCGCCGGTGGTGCGCGCCTGGCTGCGATTCGCATACCACGTCGGATATGTGCTGGGTCGACTGCGGGTCAGCCCCACCGCGGTCACCGTGGCCGGGGTGCTGCTCTGCTTCTGCGTACCGTTGCTGGTGGGCCGGCCGGGGGACGGGCCGTTCCTCGGCGCGCTGTTCGTGCTGCTCGCCGCCGTGGCGGACAGCGTGGACGGTGCGGTGGCGGTCGCCACCGGCCGCACCACCCGGCTCGGCTACGTCTACGACTCGGTCGCCGACCGGCTCGGTGAGGTGGCGTGGCTGCTGGCGTTCTGGCTGGTGGGCGCGCCGGGTGGGCTGGTCGTCGCGGGCGGCGCGCTGTCCTGGTTGCACGAGTACGTCCGGGCGCGGGCGGTCGCCGCCGGCATGCGGGAGATCGGCGCGGTGACAGTGGGCGAACGCCCCACCCGGGTCTCGGTGGCGCTGGCCGGCTTGCTGGTCGCCGGGCTGGCCGGGCTGATCGAGCCGGACCTGGCCGCCGGCACCATCACCATGGCGACCGCGGTCTGGGTACTGCTGGCCGGTTTCGGCCTGGGGCAACTGCTCTCCAGCATCCGCCGCGCCCTGCTCGACGCCGACTGAGCCGGCCAGCCCGACGCCGACCGAACAGGCGCCGACTGAAGGCGCCGACCGAAACAGGCGCCGGCTGAAAGGTGCCGACCGAGACAGACACCGGCTGGAGCAGGCCGGGTCTACCAGGCGGGGCCGATCTCGTCGGCGACGATCTGCGCGGAGAGGGTCACCATCGGCAACCCGCCACCCGGATGGGTGGAGCCGCCCACCAGCCACAGCCCGTTCGCCGGGCCCCGGTTGGCCGGGCGGAGCAGCCCACCGGCGGTGCCGTAGATCGAGCCACCTGGCGCGCCGGTCGCCACGTCCAGGTCGGCCGGGGTGCGGATCTCGCGGAACAGCAGCCGGTCGCGCACGTCCACGCCGCGCTGCGCCAGCACGTCCAGGATCCGGTCGGCGTACGCGTCGGCCAGCCCCGGGCGTCGCCAGTCGACAGCGCCCGCCGCGGTGCCCTGCCGGGCGGCGTTGACCAGCACGAACCACGCCTCGTGTCCGGCTGGGCGGACCATCGGGTCGTCGGCCACTGTGACGAACACGGCCGGGTCGACCGCCGGCCGGGCCCTTACGCCGCGCCCGGGGTCACCGAAGACCGCGTCGAACTCGGCGTCGTAGTCGTCCGGGAAGAAGACGTTGTGGTGGGCCAGCCCGGTGCTGCCGGAGACGCCGAGCAGCAGCACGAAGCCGGCGAGACTGCGGTCGGTCAGCCCGGCCAGCCGACGCGGGTGCGGCAGCAGGTCACGGTAGACGGTGAGCGCGTCCACGTTGGCCACCACCACGTCGGCGGGCACCGGGGCGGCGACGCCGGCGAGGCGTACCCCGTGCACCCGGCCGCCGGTGGCGTCGATCCGGGTGACAGTGGCGTCGGTCTGCACGACCACGCCGAGGTCCAGGCAGCGGGTCAGCAGCGCGTCGGCGAGAGTACCCAGCCCGCCGCGCAGGTACCAGCCGCCGAAGGCCAGCTCGGCGTAGGGGACCGCGACCAGCGCCGCCGGTGCCCGACGTGGATCGGCGCCGGTGTAGGTGGCGTACCGGTCCAGCATCATCCGCAGCCGCGGGTCGGACAGGTGCCGGCGGCCCAGGCCGCGCAGACTGCGGCCCGGGGCGATGGCGGCCAAATCGCCGACGCGCCAGGCCAGCGACGCGAGGTCGCGGGGAGAGTCGACGGTACGACGCAGGATGTCCCGTGAGGAGGCCTGCCACACCCGCGCCGCCCGGCGCCACAGTCGCTGCCAGTCGGCTGCCGCCCGGTCACCGAACGCGGCCCCGATCCGGGCGGTGAACTCAGCCGGGTCGGCGCACGAGTCCAGGGTCGGGCCGCCGTCGGGAAAGACGTGCCGGACGATCGGGTCCAGCGGGACCAGGTCCAGGTATTCGTCGAGCTTCGCCCCGGTCGCCTCGAACAGGTCGTGGAAGACCTCGGGCAGGGTGAGCAGGCTCGGCCCGGTGTCGAAGTGGAACGACCCGGCCGGGGTGTCGTGCGCGTACCGGCCGAGCTTGCCGCCGACCGTGTCGGCCCGCTCGAAGACGGTCACCTGGTGCCCGGTAGCGGCCAGCCGGGCGGCGGTGGCGAGGCCACCCACCCCGGCGCCGACGACCACGATCCGCGCCATGCCGCGTCCTCCCTAGCTGACCGGACGGCCCCGCCAGGTCAGGCGGCGTCGCTTTCGCAGATGGTACGACCGCAGGGTCAACCAACCGAGGACCACGACCGACACGGGGTGTGCGAGCGCGTCGGGCCACCACCGGCCACCGGTCGCGCGGGCGGTGAGCACCCGTCCGGCCACACCCAGCAGGTATGCGATGAGCGCAACCATTGACACCAGGGGAGCTGTCGAGGCGAACCTCAGCGCGATCAGCGGTGGTGCGGTGTAGAGCAGCAGCAGCGCCGCCACCACGGCCGCCGCCGCGCCCGGGTGCCCGAACGACGCCCAGAGCGACTTCGAGTACCCGTCGCGCAGTTGCGGCCAGTCGTCGTACATCCGGCAGATGGCCAGCCGGGAGCCGTCGGCCAGGGCGATCCGCCCACCGGCCCGCTTGACCGCCCGGGCCAGCTCGACGTCCTCCAGGATCTTGTCGGCGACCGCGGCGTGCCCGCCGGCGGCGGTGTAGCCGGCCCGGTCCACCACCAGGAACTGCCCGCCCGCCGCGGCCAGCGACGGCCGCGACGAGCGCTCCATCGCGCGCAGCGGCAGGAAGGTCAGCCAGAGCCACTGCAACAGCGGCTGCACCAACCGGTCGCCGGCCGTCGCCACCACGATCCGGGGGTACGGCGACAGCAGCGTCACCCGGGCGGCGCGCAACTCGGTGACGGCAGCGGCCACGGCGTGCGGGGCGAGCACCACGTCGGCGTCGACGAAGACCAGCGCTGTGGCGTCCGGGTCGGCCCGGGTGGCCAGCTGCCAGCAGGCGTGCGGCTTGCCCAGCCAGCCCGGCGGTGGGGCGACCCCGGTGAGCAGCGTGACCCGGGGGTCGTCGCCGGCCACCGCGCGGACCACCTCGGCGGTGCCGTCGGTGGACCCGTCGTCGAGGACCACGACGCGCATCCCGGGTACGCCGCGCTGGGACAGCAGGGCGCGCAGGCAGGGCGTGACCCGGGTGGCCTCGTCGCGCAGCGGCAGCAGCACGGTGACCAGCTCGTCGACGTCGTCGGGCCGGTCGGTGGGTCGGCGCAGCCACCGGGTGGCGTTGAGCCAGGTGTGCCCGGTCAACGCGGCGACGGCGATGAGCAGGGTGAGCAGGACGGTCATCGGGTCGCGTCGACGCCGGGGCGGTGTGGCTGGTGGGCCTCCCGACCGGGGTCACCGCCCCGGCGGGCACGCAGGAGGGTCACTGCCAGGGGTACGGCGGTCACCGACATGCCGGCGGCGCCCCAGAGCGCCGAGGCGGGCAGGTCGAGGAAGACGGCGTGGGCCAGGATGCTGGAGAAGTACGTCCACAGGTAGAGCGCGACCATCGGGTGGTCCCGCCGATCGGTGTGCTCGGCGGCCGGCCCGGCCAGCGGGCGCAGCGCGCTCATCATCAGCACCGCGAAGAGCAGCCAGCCCAGGTAGTTGCTGACCGGGATGCCGGCCAGGCCGGGCAGGGCCGGGGTGGCGTCGCGCCAGACCCAGTAGCCCTCGGCCACCATCTGCGGGTCGAGGAAGAGGTCCCAGGCGGCCAGCCCCACGGTGGCCAGCGCGATCCGCCCCACCCATCGACCCGCCGTCGATCCGCTGCCGCCGGCCGTCGGCCCGCCGCCGTTGGCCGTTGCGGCAGTGCCGCCGGTCAGTCGGACCGCTGCGAGCCAGGCCGGCCAGGCCATCCAGGTCCAGGCCAGCGGAATGATCAGCGGCACGCCGGCCAGCTTGGGGCCCAGCTCTCCGGAGTAGTCGTAGCTGCCGAACGGCACGCCGGTGGCCACCCCGATCGCCTCGATCGCGAACCCGCCGCCGGTGGCCACCGCGACCAGCGCTGCCGCCACCCGTGGGCCCCGGCTGAGCAGCGCGTGGCCGACCGAGAGCAGCCAACCGAGGACGACGGTGGCCACGGTGAGCCCGGCCCGGGTGGCGCCGGTGGTGAGCGGGTAGCAGATCTGGGCGAGCACCAGGACGACGAGCAGCGTCCAGGAGATCCGCCGGGTCATGACGCCGGTGGCTCGAGCGGCAGATCCCGACCGAGTACGCCGAACGGTCGCTCGTCGCCGGGGAAGTGGAAGTCGCGCAGCACGTCGACGAAGCCGAACCGTCGGTACAACCGCCAGGCCCGCGAGGTCTGCTCGTCGGCCTCCGGGGTGGACAGCAGCACTGTGTCGCCCTCCGCCATGCCGAGCAGCGCGCGCAGCTGACCGGCGCCCAGGCCGTGCCCCTGCGCCGGTGGCCTGACGTGCAGCTCGACCACCTCGAAGCAGTGGGTGAGCCAGCGCGTACGAGTCGGGGCGTCCAGCGCGCGGTGCACCTGGTCGTGCCACCACTGACCGGAGGCGCCCAGGTAGCCGTAGCCGAAGCCGGCGAGGTGACCCTCGCTGGTCAGGCTGGCGACCGCCCGGAAACCCGGCCGGCGGACGTGGGTGGCGATGTAACCGCGCCGGGCCTCCAGCAGGTCGGTGCGGTATCCCATCGCCTCGCCGTAGACGGCCACCACGTCGTCCAGCCGCCGGACGAGATCGTCCGGCGTCCAGCGCACCAACCTCATGCCCGTCCACCCTTCACCGTTTCCGGGCCGCCGTCGACGACCCATCCGAGCACCGACCGGTCGCCGACCACGTCGCGCACCTCGAACCGGGCGAACAGCTCCTCGGCGTACCAGCCCGCGGTGGGGGTTCGCATGATCGCCGCCCGATGCTCCGGGTGACGGTACGCGAACGCCACCAGGTCCGTCGGGTCGCGCCACACGCTCACCGTGCCCTGCCAACCCAACGGGGCCTCTCCGACCCCGAACCGGGCCAGCAGCCCGGGCGCGTCGCGCAGGGCGGCGGCCACCGGTGGGATCGCCCGCCAGAAGGTGGCCGCCCGGCGGGCTCGCAGCCGGGCCCGGGTCAGTGCCAGCACCGGGCCGGTGACCCGGCCGCCCGACGGGTCGCCGAACGGCCGCTGGCCGGACCACTCGCCCCGGCTGGTCAGCGGGCGTAGGTCGATTCGCGCCTGGGCGTGGGCGATGCGCGCCCAGGCCCGCCCTACCGGCGAGTCGTCGAAGCCTTCCGCCGCGGCGGGAGAGTCCCAGACGGTCAGCGTCGCCCACCGGGTCAGGTCGGCGTCCCGTGGCCCGAAGTCGGTGCCGGTCCCGGTGCCCAGCAGCTTGGCGAACCGAACGCCGGGGAGGGCCCGCAACCGGCGGGGGTCCACAGCCATCCGGGTCAGCGCCCGGGGCAGCGCGCCGTGGGAGGTCCGCCACACGTGCAGCGTGACCAGCTCCGGAGCCGCGCCGGCGTCGCTGCTGGGACTGCTGGTGCGCTCGCCTGGCTCGCTCACGCCACCTCGGCCGGGGTGCCGGCGGTGACCCGCAACAGCTCGGGGTAGGTGGTCGGGAAGACCGCCTGGGGTACGCCACCCGCGGCCCAGATCTCCGGGTACGCCGCCAGCGCCGTGTCCACCAGGGTGCGCAGCGGGTGCGGGTGCCCGAGTGGGGCGACCCCGCCGATCGGCTGCCCGGTGTGGGCCCGGACGAACTCCGGGGTGGCCCGACGCAGTCGGGTGACGCCGATCGATGCCGCCAGGCCGGCGGTGTCGACCCGGTGCGCGCCGGAGGTGAGGACGAGCAGCGGTGTGTCGTCCGCGTCGAAGATCAGTGAGTTGGCGATCTGGCCGACCTCGACGTCGAGCGCCGCAGCGGCCGCCGCGGCGGTGTGCACCGCGTCGGGCAGCAGACGGACCATGCTGGGCTCACCGGCGCCGTCGAGCGTGCCGGCGGCGGTGAGCGCGTCCTGCACCGCCCGTACGTTCGGGTGTGGCTGCATCCCGCCATTCTTCCCGGTTCGCTGGTGGCCGGTTCAGCCGGCCGGCACGCTCGGCGCGTCACACGTTGCATTTTCGTCGGAGGGGAGGTGTACTGTCAGCAGCAGTTAGAACGAGTGTTCGATTGCCTCGAACGCCCGTTCCAACCAGCCGGAGCGCGGCGTTTCGCGGCGCCACCTCCGGGCGGTGCGGCTCCGCGGGCCGCACCTGGGTTTCCGGGCAGTCGCGAGCCTGGTCCCAACAGGCAGGAGCGTCGCCCGCCGCCCACGACCCCCGGGCGGCGGGCGACGCACCCGCCGGTCCGCCGGCCGGGTGTGGTGTGGGGAAGCATCCACACCCGGCCGGCCACACCCGGTGCGTCTTCCTCCGCACCACCCCGACCTCGGCGTCTCGTCGGTGGCATCAGCCGCCGCAGTGACGTCTCGGCCACGTGGAGGAGAGACACCCATGCCGACCAACCCGGCTCAGGCACCGACGGTGCCGGCGCACGTGCTGCCGCACCGCACCCCCGCCCAGCTCCTCACGTTGGCCCGCCGTGGGCTGGTCGAGGCCGGCCAGACCCGACCTGACGGTCTGCGCTACGCGGCTGCCCACCTGGCCGCCCTGCGCGCGGCGGCAGCCCTGCTCGCCGCCCGGGCCCGACCCGCGCCGAGTCGACGCAACCGGATCACCAGCGTCTGGGTCCTCCTCTGCGCCGTCGCTCCGGAGCTCGACGAGTGGTCCCGGTTCTTCGCCGCAGGGGCCAGCAAGCGCGCCGCCGCCGAGGCCGGCATCCCCCGGGTGGTCAGCGCCCGGGAGGCCGACGACCTGCTCCGCGCTGCCGAACAGTTCGTCACGGTGGTGGAAACCGCGCTCGGTGTGGCCCACCAACCGGCCCTGGACGGCCTCGCCGCCTGATCCCGCCGTGCCACCGGCCGCCCCGCGGGGGGAGCCGGGCGGCCGGTGGCACGGCGTGCCGGTCCTGATCTGATCCACAGCAACGACGGGGGAGTTGGTCCAATGGCGGGCCGCATGGTGGTCGGTTCCGCCGCACTGGCCGATCTGGTGCGCCCGGCGAGCGCACCCGACCCGGTCGGTGGCCACCGGGTGCTGCCGGTGGTGCCCGAGCTGACCGGTCTGCTGCCCAACAGGGGCCTGCGCCGGGGCAGCACCATCGCGGTCGCCGCCGGCCAGCCCCGCCGCAGCGGTGGCACCTCGCTGATGCTGGCCCTGCTCGCCGAGGCGTCCCGGGCCGGCTCGTGGTGCGCCGTGGTCGGGGTGCCGACGTTCGGCGCGGGCGCGGCGGCTGAGCTGGGCATCGCCCTGGACCGGCTGGCCCTGGTGCCGAACCCCGGCCCCGAGTGGGCCACAGTGGTCGCCGCGCTGATCGACGGGGTGGACGTCGTGGTCACCACCGTGCCGGCCTCGGTCTCCGCCTCGGTCGCCACCCGGTTGGCCGCTCGGGCCCGGCAGCGCGGCAGCGTGCTCGTCCCGTACGGCCGGTGGGACGGCGCGGACGTGACGCTGCAGGTGGTCCGGGGAGTCTGGGAGGGGCTCGGGCTGGGCCGGGGGCGGTTGCGCCGCCGGGAGATCACCGTCTCGGCGCGCGGGCGCGGGGCGGCCGCCCGGCCCAAGGAGATCAAGGTCTGGCTCCCGGGTGACGAACTGACCCGGGTGATCCCTCGTACGCTGCCGTCGCCAGTGGGTCGACCGGCCGTGCCACTCGCCCTGGTCGGTCGGGGGTGACCGGCGCGCCGGCACGCACGCTGCTGCTGTGGTGCCCGGACTGGCCGGTGCTCGCCGCCGAGATCGTCGACGGGGTGCCGGCGACCGGTCCGGTCGCCGTGCTGCACGCCAACCGGGTGGTCGCCTGCTCCGAGCGGGCCCGCGCCGAGGGGGTGCGTCGGGGGCTGCGCAAGCGGGAGGCCCAGGGGCGCTGTCCGCAGCTCACTGTCGTGGAGTACGACCCCGGCCGGGACGCCCGGGCGTTCGAGCCGGTGGTCGCCGCGGTGGAGGAGTTGGTCGCCGGCGTGGAGGTGGTCCGTCCGGGAGCCTGCGCGGTGGCCGCCCGGGGGCCGGGCCGCTACCTCGGCGGTGAGGAGGCGGCCGCCGAGCGGATCATCGAGCACGTGGCGCAGTCGTGCCTGGTGGAGAGCCAGGTCGGCATCGCCGACGGGGTGTTCGCGGCCGGGTTGGCCGCTCGCGCTGGCCGGGTGGTGGCACCGGGCGGGACACCGGAGTTCCTGGCCGGGTTGCCGGTCGAGGCGCTCGGCCGGTCGGCGCTGGCCGACCTGCTGCGCCGGCTGGGGGTACGCACCCTCGGCGACTTCGCCGCACTGCCGGCCGGCGACGTGCTGGCCCGGTTCGGGTTCGACGGTGCGCTGGCCCACCGGCTGGCCGCCGGGCGGGATCACCGCCCACTCGCCGTCCGGCAGCCGCCGGCCGACCTGACGGTGACCGCGGAGCACGACGAGCCGATCGACCGGGTCGACGCGGCGGCGTTCGTGGCCCGGGCGCTGGCCGAGCGGCTGCACGAACGGCTGGCCGGGCATGGGCTGGCCTGCACCCGGCTCGGCATTGAGGCGGTCACCGAGCACGGGCAGGAGCTGCACCGGGTGTGGCGGCACGATGGCCTGCTCACCGCCGCGGCCATCGCCGACCGGGTGCGCTGGCAGCTCGACGGGTGGCTCTCCGGCAGCAACGGCCGCGCCGGTGCCCGACCGGCCCGACCGACGGCCGGCATCATCCGGCTGCGACTGATCCCGGACGGGGTGATCGCCCAGGCCGGTCTGCAGGCCGGTCTCTGGGGGGAGACCGGCGAGGAGCGGGAACGCGCGCACCGGGCGTTGAGCCGGGTGCAGGGCATCCTCGGCCCGGAAGCGGTGGTCACCGCGGTGCTCGGTGGTGGGCGCTCCCCGGCCGACCAGGTGCGACTGGTGCCGTGGGGCGACGAACGCGTCCCCGCCCGTCCTGGCCCGCCGGCCGATGCCGGCGCCGACCCGGCCACCGGCCGGGGTGGAGGCGGGGCTCCGCCGTGGCCGGGCCGGCTGCCGGCGCCCGCGCC
>NZ_PYAK01000099.1 GCF_003264365.1 Micromonospora noduli | reverse complement strand
CAGCGGCGTGCCGGTGGCCACCGGCCACACCGGCCGGGCCAGCCGGGCGAGGTCGATCAGCGGGAACCGGCGGCTGACCCGGGCGGCCCGGATCGACTGCCCGGCGCCACGCCAGAGGGTGACGGCGACCAGCAGCATCAGCGGCAGCGCCAGCGGCGCCAGCCGCCGCTCGACGGTGAGCAGCAGGACCAGGGCCGCGGTGCCGACGGCGACGACCCGGCCGGCCCACCCGGCGACCTCGGTGCCGAGGTGCCGGTCGCGGGTCAGCCCCCACACAGCGGCGCGCAGCGCCCGGCCGCCGTCGAGCGGCAGCCCGGGCAGGCTGTTGAACACCGCCACGATGACGTTGCTGACCGCGAGCTGGAAGGCGAGCTGGTGCGCCACGGTCCCCTCGGGCAGTGCGAGCGTGGCGGTGACCGCCAGGACGCCGAGCACCGCGGAGACCGCCGGGCCGGCCAGCGAGACGAACAGGTCGACGCGGGGCGACGGGGCGTCCCGGTCCATCTCGGTGTAACCGCCGAGCAGCTCCAGGGTGATCCCGCGCACACCGATGCCGTACCGCCGGGCGGTGAGGGCGTGGCCCAGCTCGTGCAGCAGCACCGAGCCGAGCAGCGACACGACGAACCCGAAGCCGATCAGGTAGCCGCTGAGCTGCGGCAGGTCCAGTTGACGGCGGGCGAACTCGCCGTACAGCACCGCGATGAGCACCGCGAGCAGGACCATGGAGCCGTTGAGGTGCAGCGGCACCCCGAACACCTTGCCGACGTTCAGGCCGAGGCGTCGGTCCGGTCGGCGCGGCGGCCTGGTTGTCTGCTCCATCGCCACGATGCTACGGACCGTCGCTGTGTGGGGCGGGCGGCGGTCGGTGTCACACCGGTGCCCTAACCTTTGCCGACATGACGGCGGAATCGGTCACCAGCTCCCAGCCCTCCCCCGCGGCGCAGACGCCGCCGACGGTGCGGGCCTCGCTGTCCCCGTCGCGGGCGGCGGATTTCAAGACCTGCCCGCTGCTCTACCGGTTCCGCAGCATCGACCGGCTGCCCGAGCGCACCACCATCGAGCAGGCCCGGGGCACGTTGGTGCACGCGGTGCTGGAGCGCCTGTTCGACCTGCCAGCCACCGGCCGCACGCCGGAGGCGGCCGGCGACCTGGTGGCTCCCCAGTGGGACCGGCTGGTCACCGAGCAGCCGGAGCTGGCCGGGATCTTCGACGGCGCGGAGCCGGCCGGCCCGGTGGAGTTCCTCCGCTCCGCCGCCGGGCTGTTGCAGGGTTACTTCGCGGTGGAGGATCCGACCCGGCTGGAGCCGGCCGAACGCGAGAGCCTGATCTCCGCGGTCGTCGACGAGGAGCTGCTGATCCGGGGCTACCTCGACCGGCTCGACGTCGCTCCGGACGGCGCGCTGCGGGTGGTCGACTACAAGACCGGCGGTGCTCCGCGGGAGGCGTTCGAGGCGCGGGCGCTGTTCCAGCTGAAGTTCTACGCCCTGGTGCTGTGGCGCACCCGGGGGGTCGTGCCCCGGGTGCTGCGGCTGCTCTACCTGCGTGACGCCGAGGTGTTGGACTACACCCCCGACGCCGACGAGCTGGTCCGTTTCGAGCGCACAGTGGTGGCGCTGTGGCGGGCGATCGAGCAGGCCACCGCCCGACAGGATTTCCGGCCCCGGCCGAGCCGGCTCTGCGACTGGTGCAGCCACCAGGCGCTCTGTCCCAGCTTCGGCGGCACCCCGCCGCCGTTCCCGGTGGCCGCGGCGAGCGCCGACCCGCTGCGCGACTCCCGGTCCACCCCGGTGGCGCCGGGCGCCGACGAGTGACGGCCGCCTGAGCGACGCGTACGCCCGGCGCGGCGATTCAGGCCGCCGGGATCGCCTGCCGCACGCCGACGCCGAAGACCCGACCGCAGCGGTGCCGCCTCGGTCGGGACAGGGCGACCGGCCGGCCTCTACGGTGATCCGCGACGCACCGGCTCCGGTACGCGAGGATGACCGGTGCGCGCCACGACGCCGGCGGGACGGGAGACGAGATGAGCGATCAGGCGCCCTCGGCGCGGCCGGTGCGGATCCTGCTCGCCGACGACCAGCCGCTGCTGCGGACCGGGTTCCGGATGGTGCTGGGCGCCGAGAGCGACCTGGACGTGGTGGCGGAGGCCGGTGACGGCGTGGAGGCGGTGGAGTTGTCCCGCCGGCTGCTGCCCGACGTCGTACTGATGGACATCCGGATGCCCCGGATGGACGGGGTGGCGGCGACCCGGGCCATCGTCGACGCCCGACTGCCGGTACGGGTGCTGGTGCTCACCACCTTCGACCTGGACGAGTACGTGGTGGGCGCGTTGCGGGCCGGCGCGAGCGGGTTCCTGGCAAAGGACGTGCCAGCCGAGGATCTGATCGCGGCGATCCGCACTGTCGCCGGCGGGGACGCGGTGGTGGCACCTCGGATCCTGCGGCGACTGCTGGACCGCTTCGCCGAACTGCTGCCCGACCCGGCGGCGACGCCGTCGGCGGCGCTCAACGCGCTCACCGACCGGGAGCGCGAGGTGCTCGTGCAGGTTGCCCGGGGGCTGTCCAACGCCGAGATCGCGACGGTCCTGTCGGTGAGCGAAACCACAATCAAGACGCACGTCGGGCATGTGCTGACCAAGCTGCGGCTGCGCGACCGGGTGCAGGCGGTGGTGCTCGCGTACGAGTCGGGTCTGGTCCGCCCCCGGGCGTAGTCGGACCGGCCCGGGTACCTCACCCGGCGTACTCGAAGATCCCTCCGTGGGGGGACGGCTGCCGTTGCCGTCGTCACCTACCGTGACCGGAGATGGCCCGGTTCGGTTGACCCTCCTGTGGCGTCAGGTGCAAGTGTCGGTGCGGCTGCCCGCCGCCGTGGGGAAAAACGGTCGACCGGCCGTCGACTCAGGGGCAACCCTGATCCGACATGGGGGTGCACCCGCAGCGGGAAATCCGCGCCGGGTCCCCCCAGGGTCGGACGGGACGGGCGTAACCAGCACCGATGATTGAACAGTCGCGCCGGACCATCGGGGGGCGGCGTGCATTTTCGGACAGACGGAAGAGGTAGATGACGTGACCGCGACGGTAGGCCAGCAGGCGCAGGCCGCGGCCCGGGCGAACGACGTGTGGAAGGTGTACGGCAGCGGCGAGGCTCAGGTCGTCGCGCTGCGGGGGGTCAGCGCGGAATTCGAACGTGGCCGCTTCACCGCGATCATGGGCCCGTCGGGTTCCGGTAAGTCGACGCTGATGCACTGCCTGGCCGGCCTGGACTCGGTGACCCGGGGGACGGTGTCGATCGGTGAGACGACGGTCACGGGGCTGGGCGACGCGGGGCTGACGAAGCTGCGGCGCGACAAGGTGGGCTTCATCTTCCAGCAGTTCAACCTGCTGCCGACGTTGACGGCCAAGGAGAACATCCTGCTGCCGCTGTCGATCGCCGGGCGCAAGCCGGACCCGGCCTGGTACGACACGGTGATCGAGACGGTGGGTCTGAAGGACCGGCTGGACCACCGGCCGGCGCAGCTCTCCGGTGGGCAGCAGCAGCGGGTGGCGTGCGCCCGGGCGCTGGTCTCCCGCCCCGAGGTGATCTTCGCGGACGAGCCGACCGGCAACCTGGACTCGCGCTCCGGCGCGGAGGTGCTCAACTTCCTGCGTAACTCGGTCCGGGAGCACGGCCAGACCATCGTGATGGTCACTCACGACCCGACGGCCGCCGCGTACGCCGACCGGGTGGTCTTCCTCGCCGACGGCGAGATCGTCTCGGAGCTGATCGAGCCGACCGCCGAGACGGTGCTGGACACCATGAAGAAGCTGGACACTGCGGCCGAGGTGGGCAACTGATGTTCCGCGCGACGCTGAAGAGTCTGCTGGCCCGTAAGGTCCGGCTGATCCTGTCCGGCCTGGCGGTGGTGCTCGGGGTGATGTTCGTCTCCGGGGCGTTCGTGCTCACCGACACGCTGGGTCGCTCCTTCGACTCGGTCTTCGCCGACGGTTTCTCCGAGATCGACGTGAACGTCGCGGCGAAGCCGAAGGTGCAGGTCAACGAGATGGAGGGCGAGCAGACCGTCGCCCCGCTGCCGGCCGCCCTGGTGGACCGGGTGAAGCAGGTGCCGGGGGCGGCCTCGGCGACCGGTGTGGTCAACGCCGACGGCGCCCGGGTGATCGGCAGCAACGGCAAGGTCGTCACCTCGTTCGGCCCGCCGCAGTTGGGCGAGAACTGGACCGGCGAGAGCGAGCTGCTGAAGCTGCGTGAGGGGCGCGCGCCGCAGGCCGAGGACGAGATCGTCATCAACAAGGCGTTGGCCACGGCCGCGAAGGTGCAGGTCGGCCAGAAGGTCGGCGTGCTGACCGCGTTCGAGTCGAAGAAGCGGGATTTCACACTGGTCGGCGTCTTCGGTTACAGCGGTGACCGGGACTCGATCGGCGGGGTCAACGAGGTCTTCTTCACCACTCCGGTGGCGCAGCGGCTGATGCTGGGCGAGCCGGACGTGTTCAGCAGCATCACCGTGCAGGCCGCCGACGGGGTCTCGGACGAGAAGCTGCGCGACGACGTGGCGCGCACCCTGGGCGCGGACTTCGAGGTGAAGACCGGCGAGCAGGTGGCCGCGGACGCCTCGGCCAGCCTGAAGGAGGGCCTGTCCTTCTTCAACAAGATCCTGCTCGGCTTCGCCGCGGTGGCGCTGCTGGTGGGCACCTTCCTGATCCTCAACACCTTCTCGATCATCGTGGCGCAGCGGACCCGGGAGTTGGCGCTGATGCGCGCCATCGGGGCCAGCGGCCGGCAGATCATCGGTTCGGTGGTGCTGGAGGCCATCGCGGTGGGGTTGATCGCGTCGGTGCTCGGCCTCGCCGCCGGTATCGGGGTGGGCGCGCTGCTGGCGTACCTGTTCGGCAAGCTCGCCGGTGGGCTCACCCTGGCCGGCATCGGCGTGCCGGCGGCTGCGGTGATCGGTTCGTTCGCCGTCGGTCTGGTGATCACCGTGGTGGCGGCGCTGCTGCCGGCGCTGCGGGCGTCCCGGATCCCGCCGATCGCGGCCATGCAGGACGTGGCCACCCCGGACCGGCCGTTGACCAAGATCACCGTGGCCGGGTCGCTGGTCACCGGCATCGGCGCGGTGCTGCTGTTCCTCGGGCTCAGCGGCAACGCCGGTGGTCAGACGCTGTCGACCATCCTCGGTGGGGTGCTGTTCGCCTTCATCGGGGTGGCGCTGCTGACTCCGCTGATCAGCCGGCCGGTGGTGAGCCTGCTCGGGGCGATCTTCTCCTGGTCGGTGCCGGGCAAGCTGGGCCGGCTCAACTCGGGGCGCAACCCCCGTCGTACGGCGATCACGGCCGCCGCGCTGATGGTCGGCATCGCGCTGGTCACCGGTGTCACGGTCATCCTCGACTCGGCCAAGGGCAGCATCAGCGCGCTCGCCCAGGACACCATCAAGGCCGAGCTGGTGATCGCCGGTCAGCAGGGCGGCCCGCGTCCGCCGACCTTCGACCCGGGTGTGCTGGACCAGGCCAAGGCCCTGCCCGGTGTGCGGTTGGTCGACGGCGAGTACGGCGACATGGCGCGCATCGACGGCGAGGGCACCTGGGTCGCGGCGAGCAGCGACGTCGCGTCGCTGCGGCAGATCTTCGGAGCGAAGCCCACCGCCGGTGACATCGACCGGCTCGGGCCGACGCAGATGCTCGCCAGCTCGGACACGGCCACGTCCCGTGGCTGGTCGGTGGGCTCCACTGTCAACGTGCAGCTGACCCGGGGCGAGGCACGCACCTACACGATCAGCGGCATCTACGAGTCGTCGCAGCTGACCAACCCGGTGACGCTGCCGGTGACCGCGGCGAAGGACTTCGCCATCCCGCAGCCCATCCAGGGCTTCATCCAGCTGGACCCGGGCACCCGGGTGTCCGACGTCCAGCCGCAGGTGGAGGCGTTGCTCGCGGACAGCCCCGAGGTGTCGGTGGCCGACCGGGACGCGTTCATCAAGCAGCAGACCAGTTCGCTCGACGGGCTGCTCACGATGATCCAGATCCTGCTCGCGTTGGCCATCGTGATCGCGGTGCTGGGCATCATCAACACCCTGGCCCTGTCGGTGCTGGAGCGGACCCGCGAGCTGGGTCTGCTGCGGGCGATCGGCCTGCGCCGGTCCCAGACCATGGGCATGATCACCGTGGAGGCGGTGGTGATCTCGGTGTTCGGCGCGCTGCTCGGGGTGGTGGTGGGCACCGGCCTCGGCGCCGCGGTGGTCGAGGCCCTCAAGGACGAGGGCATCACCGACCTGATCCTGCCGTGGGGGCAGATGGGTGTCTTCCTCGGTCTCGCCGCCATCATCGGCGTGGTGGCCGCGGTGCTCCCGGCCGTCCGGGCGGCCCGGATCAACGTCCTGGGCGCCATCGCCCACGACTGATCGGCACTGCCGAGGCCCCCGGTCGCCATCCGCGCGACCGGGGGCCTCGGCCTGTCCCATTCCCCCTCGGCCACCCGTACGCGACTGCCAGGCTGGTGCTGCCGGCAGGGCGCCGGCCCGCCCCGCCAACGGGCGGCCGGAGAGCCGGGACTGGTGACATGACCGATCAGGACCCGTACCAGCGGGCACTCGACAACGCCGAGCGGCTACTCGGCCAGCCGTTGGTCCTACCGCTCGGCGAGGGCGAGCCGCCGGTGGGGCACGACTTCCGTCGACTCGCCACAGAGCAGACCTTCGGCGCGGCCTGGCCCCGCGAGGGCCTGGACCTGCGCAGCCGGTGCCTGGTCTCGGTGGCGATCGCCGCCGCCCTCGGCACCCACGAGCCGCTGCGCGGGCAGCTGCGCATCGCGCTGACCTCGGGCGTGACCAGGGAGGAGATCGTCGAGCTGTTCATCCACCTGGCCGCGTACGCGGGGGCCGCTCGGGCCTTCGACAGCTACCAGGTGGTCGCCGCGGTCTTCGCCGAGCGTCGCTGAACGAGGCCGGTCGCGACAGCCGAGCGCCAGCGACCGGCGCCGGGCGGGTCAGCCGGTCGCCGCGGCCCGATCGGTCAGCAGCGCCGCGAGCAGCGCCAGGTCCACGCCGGTCAGGCTCTCCACCTGGTGTACGCCGACAGTGCTCGGCAACGCCACCTCCGCCGGTACGGCCAGCACCGCCGCGCCCGAGGCGAGCGCGCTGGCCACCCCGGTCGGTGAGTCCTCGATCGCCACACAACGCTCGATCGGCACACCCAGCAGCCGGGCCGCGGTCAGGTACGGCTCGGGGTGCGGCTTGGCCGCCACCACCTCGTCGCCGGCGACCACCGTGTCGAAGTTGTCCCGACCGAGGGTGTCCAGGGCGATCTCGACCAGCGCCCGAGGGCTGGAGGTGACCAGCGCGGTGGGGATGCCCGCAACGCGGACCGCGCGCAACAGGTCGAACGCGCCCGGCCGCCAGCGCAGACCGGTGCGGAACAGATCCAGGATCCGGGCGTTGATCCACGCCGCGCTGATCTCCGGATCCCGTTCGGGCTGCCCCAGGTCGTCGTGCAGGATGCGCATCGACTCGGCCATGGCGGTGCCAATGATCGACTGGCGGGCGTCGACGGAGAGTTCCCCGCCGTACTCCTTCGCGAGTTCCTGCAACGCGACGTCCCACAGCTTCTCGCTGTCGACCAACGTGCCGTCCATGTCGAAGAGCACAGCGGCGGGGTGATGGCTGCTCAGCGGAACCTCCAGGGTCGTGACCGACACCGGCGATCCTGCCAGCACCCCCCGGGGCCGGTGGCGGCAACGGGCGCCAGGGTGATCCGGGCAACCCAGTTCAGCCCAGGTCGCACTCCTTCAGGGAACCCTCGTAACCCCGGAAGAACATGTCGGTGCGCTGCTCGGCGGTGCCGTGCGCCCCTTCCGCGAACCACGGCTGGTCCGGGTCGTCGCCGACCGCCGCCACCCCCTCCCGGAACTCGTCCAGGTCGCCCTCGGCGAGGGTCAGGGCCTCCGAGCGCACCGAGTCGCCGAGGTACGCCCCGGCCATGCAGTCGGCCTGCAACTCCTGCTGGATGGTGAAGCTGTAGTTGATGCCGAGCCGCACCTGGATGGCGTGCGCGTACTCGTGCCCGAGCAGGTAGAACACGAACGCGTCGCCGACCTGGCGGAACGCCGCCACCGACCAGGCGACGTCGTACGCGATGAAGTCGCCCTGCGAGCAGTAGACGGCGTTGTTGCGGGGCAACGCCTGACCGCCGCAGGACACCTCGCCGTCGCGCTGGTACGGGATGATCCGCCGGATCGGTCGGAACCGCTGCCCGGATTCCTTGAACTGGGCCGCCCAGTACCGCTCGGCGACGTCCTGTGCGTCGGCGACGTCCTGCTCGAACTCGGCGACGCTGGTGGTGCTGTCGGCCCGGGTGGTTCTCGGTCCCGGTGACGCTGCCGACTGGTTCGCCCCGGGGCGCTCGGCCTCCGGCTCGGCGAGGCCACCGCCTGCGCAGGCGAGGGAGACCAGGGCGGCGACCAGCAGGCCCGCCAACGGGCCCCGCGCGTCGCGTCCGAACCGTGCCCCCACTGTGCCTCCCCAGACATCGGTGCTCAGGCTGGTAGTACCCCGACGACAGGACCGAAACGCCCGTCACCGGTTTCACGCGCGGCACGGCCGGACGGTTCACGCACTACCTGGTCAACCACCGGCTGCGCCGCTCGTACGGCCAGTAGGGTCGCTCAACCGCCCGAATCCCGACCGCGCTGCCACGTGTCACCCTGGTCACCGTGCCGCTCGGCCTCGTACCGCTGCTGCCGCGCCCGAGCGTCCCGCCCGGCCCGAGGTTCGTCGCCCCCAACCTCACCGACCCGCCCCCGCCGCACCACAACGCCAAACGCCACCCCCGCCACGACGACAAAAACCCCCACCAAGACCCACACCACAGTCATCCCGCCAACCTAGGCCCCACCCACCACCCCTGAACCCCAGTGATCATGGAGTTGGCGTCATCCCACTCGGCGTGTCGTGACGCTAACTTCATGATCACCGGTTCGGGTGGAGGCAGACCCGGGGTGGTGGGTGTCCGGGTGGGGGGATGGGGTTCGACGTTTCCTGTGAGGCGCCGGGGTGGTGTCCTCGCAGGAGGAGGGGAAGAACCATGAAGTACATGATTTTGCTCTACGGGTCGCAGCAGGACTACGACGTGCTGTCCGGGCGGGCCTCTGACCGGCCGGCGATGTCGGCCGAGCAGATCGCGGCGATGCACCAGCACATGGAGACCTTCCACCAGACGCTGGCCGAGTCCGGGGAGTTGGTCGACGCCCGGGGCCTGAGCGAGCCGGTGCACGCCCGCCGGGTGCAGGTGCGCGAGGGGGCACCCGTGATCACCGACGGCCCGTACCCGGAGACGCAGGAGGTCCTCGCCGGTTACACCATCGTGGAGTGCGCCAGCTTCGACCGGGCCACCGAGATCGCCGCCGGCCTGGTCGACCCGGACGCCCCCGGTGGGTACGTGGACGTGCGGCCGGTGCTCGACGGTGTCGAGGACCTGGCCGGCTGACCCGGTGCCGGAGACTCCCGCCGAGGATCTGCTGCGCGAGCTGGCGCCGCAGGTCCTCGGCGCGCTGGTCCGCCGCTACGGGCACTTCGACACGGCCGAGGACGCGGTGCAGGAGGCGCTGATCGCCGCCGCGCACGGTTGGCCGCGCGACGGCGTACCGGACAATCCGCGTGGCTGGCTGATCACCGTGGCGTCCCGTCGGCTGACCGACCTGCTGCGTCGCGAGCAGGCCCGGATGCGGCGGGAGGACACGGTGGCCCGGTGGGTGCTGCCGGAGCAGTGGCGCGCCCCCGCCGCCGACCGTCCGCCGGCGGACGCCGACGACACGCTCATCCTGTTGTTCCTGTGCTGCCACCCGGCGCTGTCGGCGGCGTCGCAGATCGCGCTCACCCTGCGGGCCGTGGGCGGGCTGAGCACCGCCGAGGTGGCGCGCGCGTTCCTGGTGCCGGAGGCGACGATGACCCGGCGGATCAGTCGGGGCAAGCAGCGGATCCGTGACAGCGGGCTGCGGTTCGCGCCGCCCACCGGCGCGGAGCGCGCCGACCGGCTCGCCGCCGTGCTGCACGTGCTCTACCTGATCTTCACCGAGGGGTACGCCCGCACCGCCGGGCCCGGGTTGCTGCGCGCCGACCTGACCGCCGAGGCGATCCGGCTGACCCGGCTGGTGCGCCAGCTGGTGCCCGAGGACCCCGAGGTCACCGGACTGCTCGCGTTGATGCTGCTCACCGACGCCCGCGCTCCGGCACGGATCGGCCCGCACGGTGAGCTGGTGCCGATGGCCGAGCAGGACCGCTCCCGGTGGCGCGCCGACCAGATCACCGAGGGCGTCGAGCTGATCACCGGGGCGCTGCCACGCGGGGTGGTCGGGGCGTACCAGCTCCAGGCGGCCATCGCGGCCGTGCACGACGAGGCGCCCAGCGCGGCGGCCACCGACTGGGCGCAGATCACCGCCCTGTACGAGGTGCTCCTCGGGATGTCCGACAACCCGGTGGTGGCGCTCAACCACGCGGTGGCGGTGGCCATGAGCCGAGGCGCGTCGGCCGGGTTGGCGCTGCTCGCCGACCTGGCCGACGACCCGCGTCTCGCCGACGACCCGCGACTGCCGGCCGCCCGCGCCCACCTGTGGGAGCTTGAGGGCGAGCGGCTCGCGGCGCGGGAGGCGTACCGGATGGCGGCGGCCCGCTCGACGAACCTGGCGCAGCAGCGCTACCTCAACGCCCGCGCGGAGCGCCTCGCGGGCGACCCGCCGCCGGCCGGCTGAGCCGCACCGTCCGTGAGGCGCTCCGCG
>NZ_PYAK01000098.1 GCF_003264365.1 Micromonospora noduli | reverse complement strand
GGGGGGCGCGGGGCGGGGGGCGCGGGGCGCGGGGCGCGGGGCGCGGGGCGCGGGGCGCGGGGCGCGGGGCGCGGGGAAAATCGGTGGCGGGGGCGCGGGTCCGCGCGGAGAATGCGCGTGTGTCTGAGGCGTACCCGAAGCAGGTTCCTGTCCGTGCGGCCACTGCCGTGCGTCGACAGCGGCTCCGGTCACGGACCTCGACCCGCCACCGACGTCCGTGACCGGGGCGTTCCTCGCCGGTCTGGTGGCCGGCTACGGCGTCGCCATTCCGGTCGGCGCGATCGCGATTCTCATTCTGGGGCTCAGCGCCCGTACCTCGTTTCGGGTGGGTGCCGCCGCAGCGCTCGCGGTGGCGACGGCCGACGGGCTCTACGCGGTGGTGGCCGTGCTCGGCGGCGCCGGCCTGGCCGGAATCATCGCGCCGGTCGCCGGGCCGCTGAGGGTGGTCGCCGCGGTGGTCCTGCTGGGTCTCGCCGGGCACGGCCTGTGGCGGACGTGGTCCGCGCACCGCTCGCAGCGGCCGCCGACGGCACGCGACGGTGGGGGTATGAGCACTCCGGGGCGGGCCTACGCGGCGCTGCTCGGATTGACTCTGCTGAACCCGATGACGGTGCTCTACTTCACCGCGCTGGTGCTCGGCCGCCGGGACACGGCCGACTCGGGCGTGGTCCCGGTGGCGCTCTTCGTGGCCGGGGTGTTCCTGGCATCGGCGAGTTGGCAACTGGTCATCGCCGGCGGTGGCACTGTGGTCGGCCGGGCGCTGACCGGGCCGCGGGGGCGGCTGGTCACCGGCCTGGTCTCCAGCGCGCTGATCGCCGCGCTGGCGGTCGCCGCGCTACTGCCAGGCTGAACGGTCACGGCGACCATCCGACGGCTGAGCCACCCGACCCGGTGCCGGACCGCGAAGGGTCGACGGTGTCGCCCCGGTGTTCCGGGGGCGGGCCCGGGGCCGCCCGGGGGCCCGGGTGGGTTCGCTGTGCCGTACGGTCGGGCGATGACCAGTCGACCCGCAGCCGGCGGAGGCCGGTGGGTCGAGGTCGACCCGGCCCGCGTCGGCCGCTGGGTCGAGGGCTTCGCCGACCGGCACGGCCCGCCCACCACCAGCGCCCAGGAGTACGGCCTACTGCTCGCCGCCCCGGACGGCGCAACCGCTGAGCTGTACGCCCCACCGGGTGCGCCGGCCGGCGTGGACGTGGCCGGCTTCGTGGCCTCCGCCGTCACGCCCCGCCGGATCGGCCTGCTGCTGGCCCGCAAGGGCGCTGTGGCGCTCGGGGTGGCCGAGGGCGCCGACCTCGTCGTCTCCAAGGTGGACACCCGCTACGTGCAGGGGCGCACCGCTGCGGGGGGATGGTCGCAGCACCGGTTCGCCCGCCGGCGTGACAATCAGGCGAAGGCTGCGCTGGGTGACGCGGCGGACCTGGCCGTACGGCTGCTGTTGCCGGAGGTGGCGACGCTCGCCGCGCTGGTCTGCGGCGGTGACCGGCGGGCGGTCGACGGAGTGCTGGCCGACCGGCGGTTGGCCCCGCTCGTGCCGTTGCGGGCGGAGCGGCTGCTCGACGTGCCGGAGCCCCGGCACGCGGTGCTGGTCGCGGCGGTGGGTGCGGCGCGGGCGGTGCGGATCCTGGTGCGCGACCCCGACTGACCTCGGCCTTCACTGGCGGCGGCGTCGGCGGGGAGACGATCGCCACGCAAAACGGGGTTCGCGGCGTGCTGCCCGGCTGGCCGCCGGAGGATGGGCGCGTGGAGTTTCTGGTTGACATGGTGACGACGGTGCCGCAGGGAACATCGGAGGACGGCGTCGCCGACATGCGCGCGCGAGAGGCGGCGCGTTCGGCCGAGCTGACGGCCCAGGGCAGTCTCCTGCGGCTGTGGCGGCCGCCGCTGGCGCCGGGGGAGTGGCGTACGTGGGGGCTGTTCCAGGCCGCCGACGCCGATGAGCTGGAAGCCGTGCTCGCGTCGATGCCGCTGCGCGCCTGGCGGCGCGAGACCGTGACGCCGTTGACGCCGCACCCGAACGATCCGGGTCAGCCGCCTCGCTGAGCCTGGAGGGGGTCGCCTCGCACGTGGGGCAGCTCGACAGGCAGGCGACGTGCACGTCCGTCCAGCAGGGAGATCATCATGTCCGATGCGCAGATTCTGCGTACCGTCCTCGACCGGTGGAAGTCGGCGGTCGACGCCCACGAGCCCGATCGGGTCGCGGCGTGCTTCACCGACGACGCGATCTTTCAGGGGTTGCAGCCGTACACGGTCGGTCCTGCCGGCGTCGCCGCGTACTACGCCGGACAGCCGCTCGGCCTGACCGCCGCGTACGACATCCGGGAGATCCGTCGTCTCGCCGACGACGTGGTCCTCGGCTACCTGGAGGTGGAGTTCGCCTTCACCGACCGGCCGGCCCTGAACGTCAACCTCGGCGTGCTCCTGCGGCGGGTCGACGACGACTGGCTCATCGGCCACTACCAGGTCTCGCAGCTCACCTGACCCGGGAGCTTCGGCAGGGATGACGATCGTGGCAGGCCCGCGGAGGGACCTGCCACGATCTGGGGGCGGATGTCAGAGCTGGTCGGTGCCGAAGGTGTCGCAGGTCTTCGGGTCGCCGCGGTCGTAGCCCTGGTTGAACCAGCGCTTGCGCTGCTCGGACGTGCCGTGGGTGAACTGGTCGGGGTTGACCCGCCCGCCGGAGCGCTCCTGGATGCTGTCGTCGCCGATCGCCTCGGCGGCGTCGATGGCCTGGTTGATGTCGGCCTCGGTGATCGACTTGAACAGTGGCTGCTGGCCGGTCTTGTCCTTGCTCTCGGTGGCGTGCCTGGCCCAGGCGCCGGCGTAGCAGTCGGCCTGCAACTCCAGCCGTACGGAGGCGGAGCGGGGGCCGCTCTGGTCGCCCTGGCCGGCCTTCGCGTTGGTGCCGAGCAGGTTCTGGACGTGGTGGCCGTACTCGTGGGCGAGCACGTACGGCTGGGCGAACTCGCCCTTCGCCCCGAACCGGGACGCCAGCTCGTCGTAGAAGCTCAGGTCGATGTACACCTTCCGGTCGGCCGGGCAGTAGAACGGGCCGACGCCCGAGTCGGCCTGCCCGCAGCCGGTGTTCACTGCCGCCTGGAAGAAGTTCGTGGTGGTGACCTCGTAGTCGCTTCTGCCCAGCTCGGGGTACGCCTTCTTCCAGTAGTCCTGGATGCTGTTGACGTAGAGCAGGTTGCGGCAGCGCGCATCGTCGAGACGCTCGGGGTTGGCGGTGGAGCACAACTGCTCCAGGTCGGTGCCGCCGGCCTGCCCGCCCTCGTCGCCGTTGGTCATGGCGTTGAGACCGAACCCGCCGCCGAGGAGGGCGACGAGAACGGCCACCACGATGCCGATGATGCCGCCCCGGCCGCCGCCGCCCGGGATGGGGATGCCGAAGCCGCCGCCCGACCCGCCGCTACCCCGGCCCAGGTCGTTGGCCTGGGAGGTGTCGAGCTCGGCCC
Source organism: Micromonospora noduli (assembly GCF_003264365.1). Lineage (GTDB taxonomy): Bacteria > Actinomycetota > Actinomycetes > Mycobacteriales > Micromonosporaceae > Micromonospora > Micromonospora noduli. The sequence goes on along the minus strand of NZ_PYAK01000098.1, from coordinate 7,837 downwards.
GCTCGTTGAGTTCCATGGGTGACCCCGATCGCCGTATGCCGGTGAATGTCTTTTGTGTGTCGTTTCGTCCATCGAGTGCCGGACGGGGTCCGGACAGGCGTTCCGATACCCGATGATCTTGATCGGTAATCCGGGAGGGACGTCCGACGGCGCCCGGTACACTTGTCGGGTGCTGCGCTGCGAAGGCTGAACCGCCCCGCGCCGTCGGGCCCCTTGAGCCCGCCGGCGGTTTCGCGTGCCCCGAGTCAGCCTTCCAAACCCCGAGAGCGAGCCCGCAAACATGATCACTGCCACCGGCCTGGAACTGCGTGCCGGTTCCCGGATCCTGCTGTCCGACACCACCCTGCGCGTGCAGCCCGGTGATCGGATCGGCCTGGTCGGTCGCAACGGCGCCGGCAAGACCACCACGCTGAAGGTGCTCGCCGGCGAGGGGCAGCCGTACGGCGGCCAGATCGACCAGCGCAGCGCCATCGGCTACCTGCCGCAGGACCCGCGCACGGGTGACCTGGAGGTCACCGGCCGCGACCGGGTGCTCTCCGCCCGCGGCCTGGACGTGCTGATGGCGCAGATGCAGGAGGTCGAGGCCCGCCTCGCCGAGGACGCCAACGACAAGCTGGTCCGTCGGTACGGCGCGTTGGAGGACCAGTTCGCCGCCCTCGGCGGGTACGCGGCCGAGGCTGAGGCCGCGCGGATCTGCGCCAACCTCGGTCTACCGGACCGGGCGCTCGCGCAGACCATCGGCACCCTCTCCGGTGGTCAGCGTCGCCGCATCGAGCTGGCCCGGATCCTGTTCCGCGACGCGGGCGAGAACGGCGGCGGCATCCTGCTGCTCGACGAGCCCACCAACCACCTCGACGCCGACTCGATCACCTGGTTGCGGGGCTTCCTCGCCAACCACAAGGGCGGCCTGATCGTGATCTCCCACGACGGCGCGCTGCTGGAGTCGGTGGTCAACAAGGTCTGGTTCCTCGACGCCACCCGGTCGGTCATCGACGTGTACAACCTGGGTTGGAAGGCGTACCTGGAGGCGCGCGAGACCGACGAGCGGCGCCGCCGCCGGGAGCGGGCCAATGCGGAGAAGAAGGCCGGCGCGCTGATGGCGCAGGCCGACAAGATGCGGGCCAAGGCCACCAAGACCGTGGCTGCGCAGAACATGGCCCGCCGTGCCGAGAAGCTGATCTCCGGCTTGGAGGAGGTGCGGGTCGCCGACCGGGTGGCCAAGGTGCGTTTCCCCAGCCCCGCGCCGTGCGGCAAGACCCCGCTCACGGCGACCGGCCTTTCCAAGTCGTACGGCTCGCTGGAGATCTTCACCGACGTCAACGTGGCGGTGGACCGGGGCTCCCGGGTGGCCATCCTCGGGCTCAACGGCGCCGGCAAGACGACCCTGCTGCGGATGCTCGGCGGGCTGCTCAGCCCGGACACCGGCGAGGTGCACGCGGGGCACGGCCTGCGGCTGGGCTACTACGCCCAGGAGCACGAGACGCTGGACGTGGAGCGGACGGTGCTGGAGAACATGCGCGCCGCCGCCGTCGAGCAGTCCGACACCGACCTGCGCAAGATCCTTGGCGCGTTCCTCTTCTCCGGTGACGACGTGAACAAGCCGGCCGGCGTGCTCTCCGGCGGCGAGAAGACCCGGCTGGCCCTGTCCACTCTGGTCTGTTCCGGCGCCAACGTGCTGTTGCTCGACGAGCCGACGAACAACCTCGACCCGGTCAGCCGGGAGCAGGTGCTCGACGCCATCGCCAACTACCCGGGCGCGATCGTCCTGGTTACCCACGATCCGGGTGCGGTGCTGGCGCTCAAGCCGGACCGGGCCATCCTGCTGCCCGACGGCGACGAGGACGCGTGGAGCGACGACCTGCTCGAACTGGTCGAGCTGGCCTGACCGAGGCTGCTCGGCCGGCTCTCAGCCGAGCAGGTCGACCAGTCGGCCGAGCACGCCGGAGCTGACCAGGATCACCAGCCCGATGGCGATGAAGATCGTCGGCACCAGCCAGGCGCCAGCGCGCTCGACCAGCCGGACCACCCTCCGGTGCCCGCCCAGCCAGGCCCCGGCCACGCACCAGAGCGCGATCAGCAGCACGAAGACCAGCAGGAGCACGGCGCTGTCGGCCACACCGAGGGCCCGGAAGACGGGTACGTAGACAGCGACGTTGTCGGCGCCGTTCGCGATCGTCACCCCGGCCACGCCGAGCGCTCCGGTGACGACCGCCGGTGCCTCGTCGTCGCCCGAACTCCGCAGCGCGCGTACGCCGAGTGCGATCGGCAGCAGGCCGAGCAGCCCCGTCCACGGGTCGGGCACCACCAGGAGTCCACCCGCGATCACCGCGCTCGCCAACGCGAGCGCGCCGATGCCGAGGTATTGTCCGGCGACAATCTCCCAGGTGCGGGGTTTGCCGGTGGTGCGGGCCGCGACGAAGAACAGCGTCAGGATGACGATGTCGTCGATGTCGGTGGCGGCGAAGACCACTGCCGCCGCGCCGGCGGTGCTCAACAGGTCGATCACGACCGAAGGCTACGGGCCGCCGGCAGCCGCCAGCTCCCGGCGGTGGTACGCCCGGACGCCGCGGCGGGCCGGATCGCCAGGATCACTCTATCGGGAAGCTGACATTGCATAGCGTGTCGGTTGGCGAAGAGTTGATATCTGGCGCATGATCGTTCGAGGCGGTCTAATAGGTGGGACCGTATCCGAACCGCACAGTCTGGGACGTGAGGACACAGCATGGCAGCCACTGGCACAGCCACCAGCACTGAGAAGGGTCGCCGGATCGTCGGAGCCGAGCGTCAGACGCTCGCCAAGGACCTGGTAAAGCGGTACACCTCGGGGGAGAGCATCCGCGCGTTGGCGGCCTCGACCGGCCGTTCCTACGGGTTCATCCACCGAGTGCTCACCGAGTCCGGCGTGCAGCTGCGTCAGCGCGGTGGCGCCCGGCGCCGCAAGAAGGCGTGACCCGCCCCTCAGCGTCGTCCACCAGCGCCGCGCCCCGGGACGTCCGGTGACCGCCGAGGCGACCGGGGTTCGGCTGACTTGCGACGGGCCGGTCGCCACGGTGACGTTGTGCCGGCCCGACGTGCTCAATGCCCAGACGCCCGCGATGTGGCAGGCGATGAGCGACTTCTCCCGCGACCTTCCGGGCGACGTGCGGGTGGTGGTGGTCCGCGGCGAGGGTCGCGCGTTCTCCGCCGGCCTCGATCTCGCGGTGGCGGGCGCCTCCGGCCCGGGGTCCTTCGCTGAGCTGGCCACGCTGCCCGAGCAGGAGTGCGCCGAGCGCATTGCCGAGTTCCAGGCCGGTTTCACCTGGCTGCACCGGCCGGATGTCGTCTCCGTCGCGGCCGTACAGGGCCACGCGATCGGTGCCGGCTTCCAGCTCGCGCTCGCCTGTGACCTGCGAGTGCTCTCCGCGGACGCGAAGCTGTCGATGGCCGAGGTGACCCTCGGTCTGGTGCCCGACCTGGCCGGCACGAAACGCCTCGTCGAGCTGGTCGGATATTCGCGGGCGTTGGAGATCTGTGCGACCGGCCGCCGGCTGGACGCCGCCGAGGCGGACCGGATCGGGCTGGCCACCCTTGTCGTACCCCCGGCCGAGCTGGACGACGCGGTGCGGGACCTGACCGCCGGCCTGCTCTCCGGAGCCCGCGACGCGGTGGTGGAGATCAAGGCGTTGCTCGCCGGTGCCGGCGGGCGGTCGCACGCCGACCAGCAGCGCGCCGAGCGGGAGGCGCAGACCCGTCGGCTGCGTGACCTTGCCGGCAGGGGAGAATAGGTAAGGACCGCACGGGAAGATCCGGGTTACGAACGAGGTTGTCACACTCGTCGGGAGAATTGACCTGACGGTGCGGTCCGCCCGGCAACCCGGAGGTGAGCGATGTCCAACCCGATGTCCGGCGGTGGCATGGCCGGGTGGAGCATGCTCCGGTCGATGCGCAACCGCGACGAGGTCTCCACCCACCGGCTCAAGCGCGGGGTGGCCCGCCGCATCGTCGCCTTCGCCCACCCTTACCGGCGCGACATCATCGTCTTCCTGGCCACCGTGGTGTTGGCCGCCATCATCGGCGTGGCCACCCCGGTGCTCGCCGGTGACGTGATCAACGCGATCAACCGGGGCGGCACCGAGGCCGGCCGGCTCGTGGTGCGGCTGGCCCTGTTCATCGCCGCGCTGGCGGTCGCCGACGCGCTGCTGTCGCTGGCCCAACGGTGGTATTCCGCCCGCATCGGCGAGGGCATCATCTTCAACCTGCGCACCCGGGTCTACGACCACGTGCAGCGGATGCCGTTGCAGTTCTTCACCCGTACCCAGACCGGCGCCCTGGTCAGCAGGCTCAACAACGACGTGCTCGGCGCCCAGCGGGCGTTCACCTCCACCCTGTCCGGTGTGGTCAGCAACGTCATCCAGCTGGTGCTCACCGCGGCGGTGATGTTCACCCTCTCCTGGCAGATCACCGCGCTGTCACTGGTGCTGCTGCCGATCTTCATCATTCCGGCCCGCCGGGTCGGTCGACGGCTGGCGGACATCACCCGCGAGGCGTACAACCTCGACGCCAAGATGAACGCGACAATGACCGAGCGGTTCGGGGTGGCCGGTGCGCTGCTGGTGAAGCTCTTCGGCCAGCCCGAGATCGAGGCTCGTCGGTTCGCCGACCGGGCCGAGCGGGTCCGTGACATCGGCATCCAGTCCGCGATGTACTCCCGCACGTTCTTCGTGGCGATGCTGCTGGTCGCCTCACTGGCGCAGGCTCTGACCTACGGTCTCGGCGGCTGGCTCGCGGTCACCGGCGGCGTCAGCGCCGGCACCGTGGTGACGCTCGCGCTGCTGCTCACCCGCCTGTACGGGCCGCTCACGGCACTGTCCAACGTCCGGGTGGACGTGATGAGCGCGCTGGTCTCCTTCGACCGGGTCTTCGAGGTGCTCGACCTCAAGCCGGGCATCGTGGAGAAGCCCGACGCGGTACCGGTGCCCCTGGGCGCCGGCCGGGTCGACTTCCGCGACGTGCGTTTCCGCTACCCGAGCGCCGCCGAGATCTCCCTCGCCTCCCTGGAGGAGGTCGCCACCCTCGACCGGACCGTCAACGAGCCGGTGCTCAAGGGGGTCTCGTTCAGCGTCGAGCCGGGGCAGATGGTCGCGCTGGTCGGCCCGTCCGGGGCGGGCAAGTCGACGCTGTCGATGCTCATCTCCCGGATCTACGACGTCAGCGACGGGCAGGTGCTCGTCGGCGGCGTCGACGTGCGCGACGCGACGCTCGCCTCCCTGCGCGACGAGATCGGTGTCGTCACTCAGGATTCGCACCTGTTCCACGAGACGATCGCCGAGAATCTTCGCTACGCCAAGCCGGACGCCACCGACGACGAGATCTGGGCCGCCCTGGCCGGCGCCCAGGTGGCCGATCTGGTCCGGTCGCTTCCCGACGGTCTGGACACCACAGTGGGGGAGCGCGGCTACCGGTTCTCCGGCGGCGAGAAGCAACGCATCGCGATCGCGCGACTGCTGCTCAAGGCACCGTCGATCGTGATCCTCGACGAGGCGACCGCACACCTGGATTCGGAGAGTGAGGCGGCGGTGCAGCGTGCGCTGTCGGTGGCGCTGGCCGGGCGTACCGCGCTCGTGATCGCGCACCGGCTCTCCACAGTGCGCGACGCCGACCAGATCCTGGTCCTTGACGGTGGGCGGATCGTCGAGCGGGGGCGGCACGAGGAGTTGGTAGCGGTCGGCGGGCTCTACGCCGAGCTGTACCGGACCCAGTTCGCTGTCGCCGACTCGCCAACCCCGTTCGTCGACGCGACCGGCCCCGAGCCGGTGGTCATGCCGCTGGGCACCTACCGCGCCGACGAGGTGCTGCCGCCCGCCGCCGCCAACTGACGTCCGCGCCGCGCTGATCAACTCGGGTTCCTGGAAGTCGGGGAGTCCAGGTCGCATTGACCGCCCGACTTCCTGGAAACCGAGTCGATCATTGGTCGGGTGGTCCGGCCGGCCGACGGGCCGGTAGGTCGGTCGCCGTTCGCAACTCGGCGAACGCCAGGCCCAGGGTGGCCGGGGTGAAGTGCGCGTTCAGGCCGCTGGGGTTGGGCAGCACCCACAGCCGGGCACCGGCCAGCGACTCCGGTTGCGGCCCGAAGGTGGCCTTTGGCCGTTGAAAACCGATCCGGTACGCGGTCACGCCCACCACTGCCACCCAGTGCGGCCGGTACCGGGCCACCTTGTCGGTCAGGATCGCCGCGCCGTCGAGGAGTTCCTCGGTGCTCAGTTCGTCCGCGCGGGCGCTGGCCCGGGCGGCCATGTTGGTGATGCCGAGCCCGAGCGCGGGCAGTTCGTCCTGTTCGCTGGGGTGCAGCAGCCGGGGGGTGAACCCGCCCCGGTACAGGGCGGGCCAGAACCGGTTGCCGGGTCGAGCGAAGTGCCAACCGGTGGCAGCCGACCACAGGCCCGGGTTGATGCCGACGAAGAGCACCGCCAGCCCCGGCGCGAGCACGTCGGGAATGGTCCGGTCCGCAGCCGCCGCCAGGTCCGCCCGGGTCGGCCGGGTCGTTCCGGGCGGCGTCACGGCACGGGCGGGTCGGGCTCCGTCGGGGGTCACAGCCCGCGCAGCGCGCCGCCGTCGACCGGCAGGGTGATCCCGGTGAGGTAGCTCGCGGCGGGGGAGAGCACGAACGCGGCCACCCGGCCGAACTCGGCCGGGTCGCCGACGCGGCGCAGCGGGATGCCGGCCTCCGCCTCGGCGCGGGCCCGCTCCGGGTCGCCGGTCGCTCCGAACAGCTCCCGGTTGCGATCGGTCATGATCCGGCCGGGCAACAGGCCGACCACCCGGACCCCACGCGGGCCGTAGTCGTCGGCGATGTCCTTGGCCGCCCCGACCAGGCCGGGCCGCAGACCGTTGGAGATGCCGAGACCGGGCACCGGGCCACGCGCCGAGGTGGAGAGCACCAGCCCGATCGCGCCGCCCTCGGGCAGGGCGTTGGCGACAGTGCGTACGGCGCGGATTGTGCCCAGGAAGACGGTCTCGAAGGAGAGCCGCCACTGCTCGTCGGTGACCGCTGCGGCGTTGCCCGGCGGCGGCCCACCGACCGAGATCAGCGCGCCGTCGAGCCGGCCGAAATGCTCCTGCGCGGCGGCGACGAGCTGCCCCGGGGTGTCCGGGTCGGTGAGGTCGGCGGTCAGTCCGACGGCGTGCTCCGGGCCACCCAGCTGCTGTGCGGCGGCGGCCACCGCGTCCGGGTCCCGGGCCGAGAGCACCACCCGCGCACCGTCGGCGACCAGGCACTGCGCGGTCGCGTAACCCAGGCCGCGGGAGGCGCCGGTGAGGACGTACACGCGGTCGGTCAGTCCGAGATCCATAACGCCGATCCTGCCGCATTCGGTATCCCGTCGCCAGCACGGGTGGGTACCCGTGGGGCGGGGCGCAGCAGGCGTACCCGGCCGGCGATCTGCACCGCGACGGCGCCGCCGGCGCGGCCCACCGCCGGCACCCGGCGCGGACGCGGCGCCCGAACCCCGTCGTAGCGCAGGCGTGCCTCCCGGACGGCCAACTCCTCGGCGGCCACCGGTGGGAGCGCGTGCTGAGCGTGCAGCGCCCGGGCCAGGTCCCAACCGTCGCGCAGCGATCCGGCGGTGGGTCGCCGGGCGGCCCAGTCGGCGAAGGTGGTCGACCACCTGGCACCGAGGCCGGCGGCGAGCAGTGGCCAGTGCCGGGCCACCTCGCCGGCCCGCTTGCGCAGCAGGGCCGCGCGGGTGGCGGCCAGCGGTCCCGGCGCGAACCCCGCCGGTGGCTCACCCCCGGCTGGCACCACGATCACGTGCTGGTGGAGTACTGGAACGGCGAACGCTGGGTCTGGGCCGACCCGGAG
>NZ_PYAK01000097.1 GCF_003264365.1 Micromonospora noduli | reverse complement strand
GGTGGCCGACGCCGCGGCGCGGGCCAGCGGGCCGGGCGCGGGCGCGCGGGCGGAGGCGTTCGGCGGCAAGCCGCCGGAGCTGGCCGGGCCGATGACCCTGGCGCAGAGCATCAACGCCGCGCTCGCCGACGGGATGCTCGACCACCCGCAGATGGCGCTCTTCGGTGAGGACGTGGCCGCCAAGGGCGGCGTGTACGGGGTGACGAAGGGGCTGCGCGACCGGTTCGGGGCCGCCCGGGTCTTCGACACCCTGCTCGACGAGACGTCGGTGCTCGGGCTGGGCCTCGGTGCCGGGCTGGCCGGGATGCTGCCGGTGCCGGAGATCCAGTACCTGGCGTACCTGCACAACGCCGAGGACCAGCTGCGCGGTGAGGCGGCCACCATGCGGTTCTTCTCGCAGGGGGCGTTCCGCAACCCGATGGTGGTGCGGGTGGCGGGCCTGGCGTACCAGGAGGGGTTCGGCGGGCACTTCCACAACGACAACTCGGTGGCCGTACTCCGGGATGTGCCCGGTCTGGTGGTCGCGGTGCCGGCGCGGCCGGACGACGCCGCGCCCATGCTGCGGACCTGTCTGGCGAGCGCGGCGGTGGACGGCAGTGTCTGCGTGTTCCTGGAACCGATCGCGCTCTACCACACCCGCGACCTGTACGCGGAGGGTGACGGGGAGTGGCTGGCCGGCTATCCGGAGCCGGGTGGGTGGGTGGCCGGCCACGTGCCGATCGGGCGGGCCCGGGTCTACCGGGTCGGCTCGGCGGACGACCTCACCATCATCACCTTCGGTAACGGGGTGCGGATGTCGCTGCGGGCCGCGGCCGTCCTCGCCGAGGAGGGGGTCGGCACCCGCGTGGTGGATCTGCGCTGGCTGGCTCCGCTGCCGGTGGCCGACATCATCCGGGAGTCCTCGGCGACCGGCCGGGTGCTGGTGGTGGACGAGACGCGCCGCTCCGGCGGGGTCGGCGAGGGCGTGATCGCCGCGCTGGTCGACGCCGGATATGTCGGTGCCGCACGTCGAGTGGCGGGAGTTGACTCGTTTGTACCATTAGGTCCGGCAGCACGTCACGTACTGGTCTCCGCGGAAGCCATTACCGACGGTGCCCGTACGCTGCTGGCACGGTAAATTCCGTTCCACCCGGTGCGCCACTTGCGCGCAGACCAACAACTGTGTGGACTTTGCCTGACGGCCGTCGCACCGACGCCGCGAGCAGGGACGAGATGAGGAGGCACGCGACAGTGAGCGCGACCGCTGGTCAGGCCGCCGACGGGGTACGCAGCCTGGCGGACCGGTTCGGAATCGAACCGGGGATGGTCGTCATGGAGATGGGGTACGACGATGACGTCGACCAGGATCTCCGAGACGCCCTGACCGACCGCTGTGGAGATCTGGTCGACGAGGACACCGACGAGGTGGTCGACGCGGTGCTGGTCTGGTACCGGGACGGCGACGGCGACCTTTTCGAGCTGCTCGTCGATGCCCTCGGCCCGCTGGCCGACAACGGCGTCGTGTGGCTGCTCACCCCGAAGGCGGGGCGCGAGGGGCACGTCGAGCCGAGTGAGGTCGCGGAGTCCGCGCCCACGGCCGGCCTTCAGCAGACCTCGACCGTCAACGCCGGCCGGGACTGGAGCGGCGCCCGTCTGGTGCTCCGTCGAGGGGCCAAGGCCAAGAAGTAACCAGCGCCGCTCCGCTCGCCCGACGGTCCGCCCACCGCCGGGTAGCAGGCTGGTGCCGTCACCCCGACTCGACGCGAGGAGAGTTCGCATGCCCATCGAGGTTGGTGCCGAAGCACCCGACTTCGTGCTCAAGGACCAGAACAACCAGGAGGTGCGTCTCTCGGACTTCCGGGGCAGGCGCGTCGTCCTGCTGGTCTTCTACCCGCTCGCTTTCACCGGCACTTGCCAGGGCGAGTTGGGCGAGGTGCGCGACAACCTCGGCGAGTACGTGAACGACGACGTCCAGGTGCTGACCATCAGCGTCGACTCGGCCTACAGCCACAAGATCTGGGCCGACCGCGAGGGCTACCAGTTCCCCATGCTGGCCGACTTCTGGCCGCACGGCGCCGTCGCCCAGGCGTACGGGGTCTTCAACGACGTGGCCGGCTTCGCCAACCGGGGCACCTTCGTCATCGACAGGACCGGCGTGGTCCGCTTCGCCGAGATGAACGGCCCGGGTGAGGCCCGCGACCAGCAGGGCTGGCGCAAGGCCATCGCAGAAGCGACCAACTGACCGGGGTACGCCGTGCGCCCGGGTCGGTGGCGGGCAGGTAAGCTTGCCAGCCACCGGCCCGCCACACGGGCGATCCGGGCGCGTAGCTCAGTGGGAGAGCACCCGCCTTACAAGCGGGGGGTCGCAGGTTCGAAACCTGCCGCGCCCACCCTTCATCACCAACGAAACCGTCCCGAGAGTCAGTTCCCGGGGCGGAGCACTCGGAGCAGGGCGGTACGCAGCGCTTGGGCCGCCTCGGCGCGGGTCATCCGGCCGGCGTCGACCTCCTCGCCTGCGGCGTGGCCGATCTTGATCGTGATCGCGGCGAGCCAGTCGGCGGGGAGTCCTCTGTCGAACTCGCCGCTCGCCTGACCGCGCTGGATTACCTGCTCTATCCGTTTGGCGACCGGGGCGTGGCGGGCCACGTCGATGTCGGGGCTCACCGGGAGTGCCGCGATCTGCTGGACCAGGACCGGATAGCGCGATGCGATCTGGGCGCCGGCCTCGAGCACCCGGATCAGCGCGTCCGCGGCGGCACCGGTGTCCGGCTCGGCGGCGTCCATCGCGGCGACGGCGTCGTCGGTGATCCGGTCGACGATGGCGGCCATCAGGTGCTCGCGGGACGGAAAGTGGGCGTAGACGGTCTGCCGGGTCAGCCCTGCGTCGGTGGCGATGGCGTCGAGGCTGGCATCGGGCTGCGCGTCGAGTAGCCGGATTGCCGCATCGAGGATCGCGCTGTAGTTGCGGCGGGCGTCGGCGCGACGGTTGCGCTCCGCTGAACGGTTCATCTCTTACACCTTGCCAAAGTTCTCGGAGATAGATATTTTACGAGTTGTAAAGGTTCGGCGGAGATCACTAGTTGATGGTGGTGAGATGGGCGCGCTCGATGACACCGATCCGAAGGAGTTCATCACCGACTTCTTCACCTCCTTCATGAGTGACCTGGTTCGCGGTGACGAGGATCCGGCGGTGATCGTCGATCGGTACCACACGCCCGACATTCTGCAGGTCGCCGACGGCCACCTGATGGACCGCGCCAAGCTCATCGCGCACACCCGCCCGGCGCGCAAGCACCAGACCGGCGCCCGGTGGGAGGTGCACGAGGCGATAGCGGACGGGGACCGGATCGCCGCCCGCTACACCCTGCACTTCCAGACCTCCAAGCGCGAGGGCAGTGTGGACGTCCACTTCTTCGGGCAGTTCGCTGACGACGGGCGGATGCGCCGGGCGCACATGCTCACCCGTTCCGTGCCCGTCGAGGTGAGCGACCGGGGGCGGGTGTCGACATGACCGTCAGCACCTATCGCGTGATCGGCATGGCCTGTGGGCACTGCGCAGGCTTCGTCACCGAGGAGATCGAGCGAATCCCCGGCGTCACCGCCGTGGCGGTGGACGTCGAACACGACACCGTCACGGTGAACAGCGACCGCCTCCTCGACCTCGTCGAAGTGCGGGCCGCAGTCGAGGAAGCCGGCTACGAACTGCACTGACACCTACCTGCGGGCGACGCTCGGCCCGTCGTCGATCTCCCTGGGTGGGGTGCTTCCTTCACCAGAGAAGACCCGCCTCGGCGGAGCCCGGAGTGAGTCACGCCATGATGGGCGGGTGCAGGACACCGTCGCCGTCGCGTTGATCACCTCTCTGTCCACCCTGGCCGCCGCCGCCCTGACCGGGCTGGTCGGCGCACTCAGCACCCGTCGGCAACTGGCTCACCAGCTCACCGTCGCCCGGCAGGAGAGTGCCGAGCGCCGGGCGACGCGTCGGGATGAGCTGCGGCGGGACGCGTACGTCGGGTTCCTGAGCGCCTGCGACCAGGCGTACCGGCAGTTGGACCGGCGGTGGCTGGACGTCGGTGGGGGCGTGCCAATGCCCGGCTACGACGAGGCGTACGCAGCGATGCGCACGGTGGACGAGGCGTACAACCTGGTGTTGCTGGAGGGCCCGGCGGAGGTCGCGGCGGCCGGCCGGGCCGTGTTGACCAGCCTCACCACGGAGTACGCCGACCAGCGCCGACTCGGTGACGAGTCGGGCGACGGGAGCGCGCCGCTGCGCGACCGGCACCGGGAGCGCTGGCTCGCGGCGATCGAGGTACGGACGAAGCGCCGGATCTCGTTCGTCGACACGGTACGCCCGGTGCTGGGTCACCCCGCCTGACGAGCCGGCGTTCCTGACCCACCGCGCCGTAGCGCCTGCCGATCGTTGAGGCCGGGCGGCGTCGGATGGCGCGTCGACGCCGCCCGGGCTCCTCAGCTGGTGAAGCCGCCGTCCACGTTGACCACCGCACCGGTCACGTAGCCGGCTTCGGCGCTGGCCAGGTGCGCGACGGTGGCCGCGATATCGGCCGGGCGAGCGTACCGGCCGACGGCGGTGAATCCGCTGATCGCCGCCGCGTTCGGTCCGTCCGCCGGGTTGGCGTCGGTGTCCGTCGGACCGGGGTTGACCAAATTGACGGTGATGGCCCGTGGGCCCAGTTCACGGGCCAGGCCCCGGGTCAGCCCGACCAGAGCGGTCTTGCTCATCGCGTAGAGCGTCAGCCCGGGAAAGACCGCCCGCTCACCGACGTTGCTGCCGATGCTGATGATCCGTCCGCCGTCGCCGAGGTGCCGCAGGGCTGCCCGCGCGGCGACGTACGGTGCCCGGATGTTGACCGCGATCGTCTGCTCCATCTCCGCCGAGCCGAGCTCGTCCAGGGCGCCGACCAGGAACACCGCGGCATTGTTCACCAGGATGTCCAGCCGACCCAGTTCAGCGGCTGCCCGGTCGACCGCGCCCCGCACCGCGTCCGGGTCGGCGCCGTCCGCCTGGATCGCCAGCGCTCTGCGGCCCAGCGCCTCGATCTGCTTCACCACGATCGCGGCCCGCGCGGCGTCCTGCCGGTAGGTCAGCGCCACGTCGGCGCCGTCCTGTGCCAGGCGCAGTGCGATACCGGCTCCGATGCCCCGGGAACCCCCGGTCACCAAGGCGACCTTGTCGTTGAGTGTCGTCGTCATGCAAACGATCATCTGGCCGCGCCGCCCTCCCGTCTGGCGGCCATCGGACGTCTCGCTCCGACCTCAAGGTCCGATACCCGCGATCCTCGACGGCCTGCGGACCCGGCGGCCGTCATGATCCGCGCAACTTCACCGATCCTGCTGCCTCACCAGGCGACGAGACAGCGGGATCACCGAAGTTGCGCGGATCTTGCGAGGTGGGGGAGGGTGGGGCGAGCGATTCGGGGAGCGTGGTCGTGGAACTGGCAGGCATTGGCGCGGTGCTGTTCGACATGGATGGCACCCTGGTCGACTCCGACGCCGCCGTCGAGCGGGCCTGGGAGCGGTGGGCCGCCGAGTACGCCGTCGACCCGGCGGCGGCGTTGGCGATCGCGCACGGCAGCCCGGCCGACCGGACAATCCGCCGGCTGCTGCCCGCGCTCGACGAGGTCGCGGTCGCCGCTGCCGCGGCCCGGCAGTTGGCGTTGCAGTACGACGACCTGTCCGACGTGACAGCCACCCCCGGGGCGCACGAGCTACTGAACGCGCTGGCCCGGCTGGCGTTGCAGTGGGCGGTGGTGACCAGCGCCGATCGGCGGCTCGCCGAGGCCCGGCTCGGCGCCGCCGGCATCAAGGCGCCGGTGCTGGTCACGGTGGAGGACGTCAGCGTGGGCAAGCCGGACCCGGAGGGCTATCTGCGGGGCGCGGCGCTGCTGGGCGTACCCGTGGGGCGGTGCCTGGTCGTCGAGGACGCCGAGGTGGGCCTGCGGGCCGGGCGGGCGGCCGGGGCGATGACCGCCGCGCTGAAGGGCCTCGACGGCGACCTGCGCCTGCACGACCTGGCCCAACTGGCGCACCAACTGGAGTCCACGCCGTCGGCACCCTGACCACTGTCAACCAGTGCGCCGTTGAGTCAGGCGAACCGGCGCCGGGCCGACTGGTCGCTCCGACCTGGCCCCCGCGTCACCTCGCCGCGCCTTGCCGATGGCAGTCCCCGCCGTGCCGACGGGCGGCAGCGACGCGTACAGCCTGACCAGTTCGGCCAGGTAGCGCTCCGCGGACCAGTTCGTCGCCGCAGCCCGGCCGTCCCGGATCACGGCCCCGCGTAACTCCCGCTCGGTCAGCAGCCGGGTGAGTAGCGCCCCGAACGCGGCCGGGCTGGGCTCGGCGACCGGTCGGGTGGTGCCGGTGCCGGGCCGCTCGGCGAGCAGAGTGTCCACCATGGCCACCGGCAGTCCGTACGCCTCAGCCTCGGCGAGCACCAGGCCCTGCGTGTCGGTGGTGGAGGCGAATGCGAGCACGTCCGCCGCCCGGTAGTAGCCGCCGACCAGGTGGCGTGGCACCGGACGGAGCAGGTGCAGCGCGCCGGTGACGCCGTACCGGCGGGCCATCCGGCGGACCGCGCGCCGGCGCCGCCGGGCCCCGAGCAGCACCAACCGGGCGGCCGGCAACTCGCGGCGGACCTGGGCGAACGCGGCCAGCAGCAGCTCGGGGTTCTTCTCCGGCGTGGCCCGCCCGACCGCGAGCAGCACCGGCGCGTCCGCCGGGATGCCGAGCCGGGCCCGCAGCCGCCGCCGGTCGTCGGCGTCGGCGTGCGGCGCGGCGGCCGGGGTCGGCAGGACCACGATCGGTGTACGCCCCGCCATCGTCGCCATCATCGCCGCGGTCTTCGCCGAAGGGGCGATGAGGACAGTGGTGTGGGCCAGGAGGGTTCGCCCGAGCGCCGCCAGTCGGGCCTGTCGACCCGGTCCGGGATGAGCGAGCGCCCACAGGTCGCCCGCCCGCCAGCGCAGGCCCAGCCGCAGGCCGGCGTACGCGGCCCCGATCGGGATCTCCGGGTAGTGCGCGGCGTACGCGACGAGGTCGGTGTGCCAGGTCAGCACGGTCGGTACGCCCCGGGTGGCGGCCCAACGCAGGCCGGCGACGCCGAGCGGGCCGGTGGTGTGCACGTGCACCACGTCGACCGGTGCGCTGGGCGCCCGGGGCAGCGCCAACCGGTACGGCCGGGTCGGCACCGACAGCGAGGGCACCTCGCCCGGTCGGCGGCGACACCGGGACAGTGGACCGGGGCAGTGCAGCGCGACCCGGTGCCCGGCGGCGCGCAGCAGCGCCACCGTGGTGCCGACCGAGGTGGCCACCCCCTCCGGGTTGGTGAGGTGGCTGTCGCTGACGTGGGCGATCCGCACGTTGCCATCGTCGCCCGCCCGCGCACCCCCGGCCGTCCCGTCCGCCCCGGGCGGGGAAACGGTTGGCGTGCCCGGGCCGGTTCTGCTGCACTACCCGCTGGCGACGACGAAGGGGGAGACGCTGTGGAGTTGACGCTGACGCCGATGACGGCACAGGAGCTGGACCGCTTGCGGGGGCCACTGGTGCAGGGGTACGCCGAGGACCTGGTGGCGCACCGGGGGATGACCCCGGAGGCGGCCCTGGCACGGTCGGTCGACCAGATCCGGGAGTCGCTGCCGGCGGGCGTGGCCACCGAGAGGGCGTTGCTGCGGGTGGGCCGGGTCGGCGACACCGAGGTCGGCTGGATCTGGGTGACCCTGCCGGCGGCCGCCGCCCCGGACCAGGCGTGGATCCACAACATCGAGGTGCACGAGGAGCATCGGGGACACGGGTACGCGCGGCGGATGATCCAGCTCATCGAGGCCGAACTCGCCCAGCTCGGCGTGCCCGAGCTGGGTCTGAACGTCTTCGGTTCGAACACCGTGGCGATCGGCCTCTACCGCAGTCTGGGCTTCGAGGTCACCTCGCAGCAGATGGCGAAGCGCCTCACCCCGGCGAGCTGAGCCGGCGGCGGCCCAGGGACGGGTCCCCTCGGCAGGACTGTTCACCTGCCCAGCGGGAAACCGGCGCGGACCGCACCTGGGGAGGAGCGACGGATGACGCACGGCGCCGGACTGACCATCGGTGTGCTGGGCTCGTACGGTGGGCGAAACCTCGGCGACGAGGCGATCCTCACCGGCCTGCTCACCGATCTGCGTACGCAGGAACCGAACGCCAGGATCATCGTCTTCTCCAGGAACCCGGAGCACACCAGGGCCGCGCACCCGGACGTCGAAGCGGTGCCCTGGGAGGGCGTGAGCCGTACCGACTCGGCCCTGGTCCTGGCCCAGCTCGACCTGCTCATCCTGGGCGGCGGCGGCATCCTGTACGACCGGGAGGCCCGCCGTTACCTGCGGGTGGTCCGGGTGGCCCAGGAACGCGGCCTGCCGCTGCTCACGTACGCGGTGGGGGTCGGGCCGCTCAGCGACGGGGTTGACACCGGCATGGTCCGGGAAACGCTCTCCAGCGCGACCCAGGTGACAGTCCGGGACCAGGAGTCCCGGATGGTGCTGGAGGAGGCCGGCCTGCTCAACCCGATCACGGTCACCGCGGACCCGGCGTTCCTCCTGCAACCGGAGGAGTTCCCGGCCCACCTGCTGGCCGAGGAGGGCGTGCCGGTCGGTAAGCGCCTCGTCGGGATCAGCGTGCGGGAGCCGGGCCGGGCCGCCGAACGCCTCGACGTGGACGGCTACCACCGGCTGCTGGCCCAGATCGGTGACTTCCTGGTGCACCGGATCGACGCGTACGTGCTGTTCGTACCGATGGAGCGCGACGACATCCGACACTCGCACGGGGTGCTGTCGCACATGGTCGCCGCCGAGCGAGGTCGAATCCTGCACGGCACCTACTCTCCGCAGCAGGTGCTGGGGCTGATGCGCCACTTCGACCTGGCCGTCGGCATGCGCCTGCACTTCCTGATCTTCGCGGCGATGGTCGGTACGCCGTTCCTGCCCCTGCCGTACGCCGGCAAGGTCTTCGACCTGGCCCAACGACTCGGCGTGCCGGCGCTACGCGGCGTGGAGCGGGAGGTCGAGGGGCCGCTGCTGGCCGAGGTCGACCGACTCTGGGACGAGCGGGAGCAACGCGCCGAGGCCACCGCACGACGGGTGGCGGAGGTGTGCGATCAGGCGCGGGGCACCTCGGAGGTCACCCGCGGCGTGTTGGAGAGCCTGCGAAGCCAGACCCTCACCCGGGTCTGAGCGGGCGGTCACACCGCCGGGCCGGTCCACCGGTAGCGCCACTCGCGGGCCTCCTCGCGGGCGGTCTCCAACTCGTAGATCTGCGCGTCGGCCAGCCCACCGGAGCCGAGGTGATGGTGGGTCAGCGGCGGACGGCCGTTGCTGTCCAGTTCGACGGTGATGGTCTGCCCGTCCGCCGTGCCGCCGACGAGAAGGATCTGCACGGATGAAGCCATGCGCCCATCCTGCCCGGCCTGACGTCCGCCCGCAGCGGATAGCGGGGCAGCGGGGCGCCCCGCCCGTGGCTAGGGTCGGCGGATGGAGCAGACGATCGATCCCACGCTCGGTCCGGTGCTCGCCCGCACGGGCGACGAACGCGCCGTCCTGACCTCGTTCCTCGACTTCCACCGGGCCGTGCTGCTGCGCAAACTGCGCGGTCTCTCCGACGCCGACGCCCGACGCCGGCTGGTGCCATCGGCAACCACGCTCGCCGGGCTGGTCAAGCACCTGACAACGGTCGAGCGGAACTGGTTTCCAACCCTGTTGGCCCCCGAGCCCGGCGCCGTCTACCTGACCTCGGAGGAGGACGCAGTCGCCAGCTTCACGCTGAGCGACCAGGAAACCATCGTGGGGCTCACCGACGCGTACGAGCGAGCCTGCGCCCGTAGCCGGGCGGTCGCCGCGAGCATCGACCTCGATCACGTGGTGCCGCACCCGCAGCTCGGTGAGGTGTCGCTGCGGTGGATTCTGGTGCACATGATCGAGGAGACAGCCCGACATGCGGGCCACGCCGACATCCTGCGCGAGCTGACCGACGGTGAGGCCGGCGCGCTCTGAGCCCCGGGTCGGCGCACGCCGTCGGCCGTCAACCGGTGGGCAACAGGCCCGGCGGATACTCCATCCCGTCATGCGTGCAGGCCGCAGCGGCAACCCGTGCCGCGTACCGGGCGGCACGCGCCAGTGGCTCACCGCGCAACCGGGCGGCGATCAGACCGGCCGCGAAGGCGTCGCCCGCCCCGTTGCTGTCCACCACCGGCTTTCCGGGAACGGCGGGCGGTACGGGCACCGTCGTGCCGTCGCCCGGGTACAGCTCGGCGCCGTCCGCGCCGCGGGTCACCACCACCGTCCGGGGCGCCAGCGCGCCGGCGAGCGACGCGTCCCGGTCGCCCAACCGCACCCCGCTCAGCAGAACCAGGTCGGCAACCTCCGCGAACGGCTGATGGTAGGTGTTCTCGCCGTCCCAGTCGTGCAGGTCGGTGGAGAGCGCCACGCCCGTCGGCACGGCAGCCCGCACTGCGGGCAGCAACGGCACCGTCCAGTCCATGATCGAGAGGTGGACGTGCCGGGCGTCGCGGACCAGTGCGGCCAAGTCGGTGGCGGGAAACGGTGGACCACCCTGCCATGGGCGCGGGTCGTACAGCGACGTGCGCCGTCCGCCCGGGTCCACCAGGTTCACCGACCGGCGGGTGCCGCCCCGGTGCTCGGCCAGCAACGCCGGCACCTCGGCCCGGGTCAACGCCGCCCGGACCAGCTCACCGGCCGGATCCGCGCCGAGGGTGTCGACAACCAGTACCCGCAGGCCGAGCGCCCGAGCGGCCAACGCCACCCCGGCGCCGGTGTTGCCGATCCGCAGCTCGATCGGCTCGACGGTGTGGGAATCGGCAGCCGGGAGCGGCAGCGCGGGCACCCGAACCCGTACGTCCACCCCAAGCCCGCCAAGAACCAGCAGATCGACCACAACGCCGACGCTAGCCCGTTGCCGCTCCCACCTCCAGCGCCCCGCGATCTTGTGCTTTCTGCGGCGACAAAAGGTGCACCGCTCGCAGAACACCGACAGGAACTGCAAGATCGCGCAGGTGGGGGGCGTCGGTCTGGTCAGCGGGGCCGCCTATCCTGGGGGCGGGCGGCGACTAGGGGGAGCAGGTGCTGGTCATCCACGGGCTGTGGTTGCCCGGCGGCAGCTCGACCGGCGGCTTCGCCGTCTGGGCCGAGGACAGCGCCGCACCGGTCCCCGCTGCGCGTTCGGGCCGGCCGGCCCGGGAACGCCCGCATCCCTTCGCCGCCGGGCACATCGACCTGGCCGCCGTCCTCGCCGATGCCGCCGAGCCGACCCGGCCGGACACCGCGTTGCTCACCCTGCCCACCCTGGCGGGCGCGCCGACCGACTCACCCGAGTTGATCCGGACCACCGTCGCACCTGCGGCCCGCGGCCGGCTCACAGTGGCCGGGTGGCGGGTCCCCACACTGGTGTACGCCCCGGACGACGCCCTTTCGCTGCTGCAAGCCCTGGACGACATCCCGGCGGTGGCCGGGGCCAGCCTGCGGCACCTCGCCGAGCTGGCCGACTTCGCCGCCGACCTGGTGACCCGTGGCCGCGTCCTCCCCGGCGTGCGCGCGACGGCGGCCTCCCAGACGTCCGGCGCTGGTGCGACGACGGCCGCCCAGACGTCCGGCACTGTCGCGACGGCGGGTGACTGGATGCCCGGCGCTGGCGCGACGACCGCCCCGGACGGTGCCGAGCAGGTGCCCGCGCAGGCGGTCTGGCGTCCGCTGCTGACCGGCACCGACGCCGCCTGGGCGCGCTCGCTGGCGCTGGCCCTGCCACCGGCCGCCCGAGCCGCCGTCCTGCCGCCCGCCA
>NZ_PYAK01000096.1 GCF_003264365.1 Micromonospora noduli | reverse complement strand
CGGGGTCTTCGTGGACGCCCTCGCCGAGGGCAAGGCGGCCGGGTGGCTGCTGAACAGCCTGATCATCGCCGCCGGCAGCGCGACAATGGGCCCGACGGCGACCCGCCGGACGACGCCGGCGCTTTCTGGGCGCCCATCGAGCAGGTGCACTGGGACGGCACCCCGGTCCGCAAGGACGCGGCACCGGCGCGGCTTCGCGGCTTCCGGCTGGCGCTGCGCCGGGCACCCAGCCGCACGCCCCCACCGCCGGATCCGCTGCCCGGGCTCGCCGCGCTGGTGGTGCTGAGCCTGGTCGCGGCCTTCTTCGCCTGGGTCAGCGCCGGCCCGTTCTGGCTCGCGGTCGGGCACGCCCGGACGGGCACCGTGGTGATCGACGACTGCTCCGGCGGCGGGCTCACCCTGCGGTGCCGGGGGCTCTTCACGGCCGAGGACGGGCGGTTCATCGCCCATGGCGTCCGGGTCAGCGGCGTGCCCGTCGATCAGAGCACGGCCGGCACCGCGCTGCCGGCGCGGATGACCGGCCCGGACAGCGGCACCGCGTACGCGGACGTCGGCGTGGGCCGGCACCTGCGGTGGCTGCCCGGTCTGCTGGTGGTGGTGGCCTGCACCGGCGGCATCGTCCGGTGGACCGGGTCGGCCCGGCTGCCCGGTCGCCGGCACCGCCGCTGGGCCGTGGCCGCCGCCATCGCCGGCCCCACGCTGATCACCATCGGCTTCCTGGCCGCCGCGTGGTGAACCCGCCGTCCGGCGAACCGGACCTCCTCGGTCAGCTGTGCACGATCGTGTAGACGTCCCGGCGGCGCAGCGCGTACTCGGTGGCGACGTCGGTGATGGCGTCCCGGCGGGACCGGCCGGCGGCCTCCCGCTCGGCGACGGCGGCGCGCAGGGTGTCGTCGTCGGGGCGTTCGGCCGCGGTCACCGGGGCTCCGGCCACCACCAGGGTGATCTCTCCGCGCGGGTCCCCCTCGGTGGCCCACCGGGCCAGCTCGCCGAGGGGGCGGCGGAGCACCTCCTCGTAGGTCTTGGTGAGTTCGCGGCAGAGCGCGGCCGGCCGGTCCGCCCCGAACGTGTCCGCCAGGTCGGTGAGCGTCGCGCCGATCCGGTGCGGAGCCTCGAAGAAGACCAGGGTGCGCTCCTCGGCGGCGAGGGCGCGCAGCCGGGATCGGCGGCCGCCGGGGGTACGGGGCAGGAAGCCCTCGAAGCAGAACCGGTCGCAGGGCAGCCCGGAGACGGCCAGCGCGGTGGTGACCGCGCTGGGCCCGGGGGCGACGGTGACCGGCGCCCCGACATCCAACGTGGCACGGACCAGCCGGTAGCCGGGGTCGGAGACGCTGGGCATCCCGCCGTCGGTTACCAGCGCCACCACGTACCCGCCGAGGATGGCCTCGACCAGCTCGGGGGTGCGCCGCTCCTCGTTGCCCTCGAAGTAGGAGACGATTCGACCGCCGACGGTGAGATCGAGATCGCGGGCCAACCGGGTGAGCCGGCGGGTGTCCTCGGCGGCGACCACGTCGGCGCTGATCAGCACCTCCCGGAGTCGGGCCGAGGCGTCGGCGGGGTTGCCGAGTGGAGCACCGAGCAGAATCAGGCGCCCAACTTCGGACATTTCACCCACGGATTCGTCTCCTTCATTGCTGGGAATACCGGTATCAGGGACGACGGACGCCACCGGACACCCTGGCAGCCTACGATCGCCGGGTGACGAGTGCGTCGACAGCGCAGAGCCCGAGCGCCGATCCGGACAAGATGATCCAGATGACGGGCGAGCCCAGTGCCAACCAGGAGCCGACGCCACCGAGCGCCGAGGGCGGCGGGGTGGCCGCGGTGGTCCGGCGACGGTTCGCCACCGTCGACACCCAGGTGGACCGGTTCTCCTGGCTGGCCACGGCAGTGGTGGTGGCCATCGCGGCGATCGTGCGCTTCGTCGGGCTCTCCAGCCCGAAGGGCAAGATCTTCGACGAGACGTACTACGCCAAGGACGCCTACGGGCTGATCTCGCGTGGCGTGGAGTGGAACTACAAGGACAACGTCCCGTCGTACGTGGTGCACCCGCCGCTGGGCAAGTGGTTGATCGGCATCGGCGAGTGGGCGTTCGGCTATCAGGACGCCGATTCCAAGGTCTCCGTCCCCGGGCACCTGATGACCACCGCGCCGGAGTTCGGCTGGCGCTTCTCGGCGGCGGTGATCGGCACGCTGTCGGTGCTGCTACTGGTCCGCATCGGTCGGCGGATGTTCCGCTCGACGGTGCTCGGCTGCGCGGCCGGCCTGCTGCTCGCCCTGGACGGCTTCCACCTGGTGCTGTCCCGCGCGGCCCTGCTCGACATCTTCCTGCTCTTCTTCGTCCTGGCGGCGTTCGGCGCACTGGTGCTCGATCGGGACGCCCGCCGTCGGCGCTGGGCACGGGCCCTGGACGACGGGCTCGATCCGAGCCAGCCGGGCCGGGCCGGCCGACCGCCGACCGGTTGGCGCACCTGGCCGTGGTGGCGGCTGGCCGCCGGGGTGCTGATCGGCTGCGCCTGTGCGGTGAAGTGGAGCGCCCTGTACTTCGTGCCGGCCTTCGCGCTGCTGGTGCTCTTCTGGGAGGTCGGCGTCCGCCGCTCGGCGGGCGTCCGCCGGCCCTGGCGGGACACGCTCGTCGACGAGCTGCCCTGGCTGGTGCTCGCCGGCGTGCTCATGCTGGGCACCTACCTCGCCACCTGGTCGGGCTGGCTGCTCACCGACGACGGTTACTACCGGCTCGCGTCGTCCTACCCGGGCTCCCGGCTCAGCGACCGGCCGGTGATCGGCCCGCTGATCAATCTCTTCGAGTACCACCGCGCGGCGTACGGCTTCCACGCCCAGCTCGACGATGCGCACAAGTACCAGTCGTGGCCGTGGCAGTGGCTGCTGTTGGGCCGGCCGGTGGCGTTCCACTACGCCGGCGACGGCGTCTGCGGCGCGGCGAGCTGCGCCTCCGAGATTCTGCTGCTCGGCACCCCGCTGCTCTGGTGGTCGTTCCTGCCGGCCCTGGTGGCGCTGGTCTGGCTGGGTGTGGCCCGTCGGGACTGGCGGGCCGGCGCGATCCTGCTCACCGTGGCCGCCGGGCTGCTGCCGTGGTTCTGGTTCGCCCTCGACGGCCGGACGATGTTCTCGTTCTACGCCGCGCCGGCGGTGCCGTTCCTGGTGCTGGCCGTGGTGTACGTGCTGGGCGCGCTGATCGCGCCCGCCGGGGGTGACGTGGGTGCGGTGGCGCCGCTGGTGCCGGGTGACCCGAGTTATGAGCGCCGGCTGGTGGGCAGCATCGCGGCGGGGGCGTACGTGCTGCTGGTGGCGCTCTGCTTCGCGTACTTCTATCCGATCTTCGTGGGTCGGGTGATTCCGTACTCGGACTGGCTGTCCCGGATGTGGCTCGACGGCCGGTGGATATAAGCATCGACACGCGACGCGCCGCACAGCGCGACGGAAGAAGGGCCCGCACGCCGAAGCGTGCGGGCCCTTCTTGACAAAGACGCGCGCCCCGATCGCCTGCCACGGGGGAAGCGGGCGATTGGGGCGCGCAAGAAGAGCTTAACCACCGCGCACCACCGGCACAACGGGTCGACTTGGGTCAGATTTCCGACGGATGCTGGCCGAGCCGACACCTTCCCTCGCACAGTTGACCGAGGGTGACCCGGCGTGGACCCTGAGCGCGGGTGCGGCCGGTCAGAGGCGGTCCCCGGTCCAGCCGGAGTCGTCGGTTCCGCACGCCTGCACCCAAACGATCATCCAAAGTGGATCTCACTACACTGCGGGTCGTGATCAACTTCAGACGATCGACGGCGGTCCTTCTCGGACTGTTGGCGACCACCGCGCTGACCGGGCCGGCGCAGGCCGACGAGGAGCCGGCGCCCGAGCCGCCCCGGGTCGAGCTGGTGCTCGACGTCAGCGGGTCGATGCGCGCCGCCGACATCGACGGACGCACCCGGATATCGGTCGCCCAGCAGGCCTTCAACGAGGTGGTGGACGCGCTGCCCGAGGAGACACAGCTCGGCATCCGGGTGCTCGGCGCGACCTACCGCGGCAAGGACAAGAAGGTCGGTTGCCAGGACACCCAGCAGATCGTGCCGGTCGGGCCGGTGGACCGGTCCGCCGCCAAGGCGGCGGTGGCGACACTTCGACCGACCGGGTTCACTCCGGTCGGGCTGGCGCTGCGCTCCGCCGCGCAGGACCTGGGCACCGGGGCCACCACCCGGCGGATCGTGCTGATCACCGACGGCGAGGACACCTGTGCTCCGCCGGACCCGTGCGAGGTGGCCCGGGAACTGGCCGCCCAGGGCACCAGCCTGGTCGTCGACACCCTCGGTCTGGCCCCCGACGAGAAGGTTCGCCGGCAACTGCTCTGCATCGCCAGCGCGACCGGCGGGACCTACACCGCCGCGCAGAGCGCCGAGGAGCTGACCGACCGGATCAAACAGCTCGTCGAGCGGGCCGCAGACACGCACACCCGGGCCCCGACCGTGGTCGGCGGCACGAGCGCGTGCGACTCGGCACCACTGCTCGCCCCCGGCGTCTACGCCGACCGGGAGGCGTTCTCCGAGCATCGCTACTACCGGGTGCCGATCCGCCCCGGGCAGGAGCTGCGTGCTTCGGTGAGCATGGCGTTGGACCGGGCCGTCAACCGGGACTACGGGGTGCTGCTGCGGGCCACCGCGGCCGACGGCCGGGAACTCGTCCGGGGCGCGGACGCCGGCAGCGGGCGGGCCGACGTGCTTTCCGCCGGACTGCGCTGGTCGGCTTCCGCCGACGACGAGGACGCCGCCGAGACCGAGCAGAGCTCCGCGCCGGTCATCGAACCGACCACGGTCTGCCTGGTGGTCAGCAACTCGTTCGCCCCGCGTCCCGGCACCGCGGCCACCCCGGGCATGCCGGTGGAGTTGACCATCGACGTCGTCGCCGCCGCACCCGCACCGGACGGACCGGACCTCGGCCGGGGCTGGGTGCTGCTCGCCCTGCTCACCATCGCCGGGCTGATCACCGGTCTGCTCGCCGGTCTGCTCACCCGCTGGTGGGTCGCCACCTGGAGGGAGAACTGATGCGTACCGCACTGTTCCGGTCGACGGCGGCGCTGCTCGCCGCCGGCGTGGCCGCCCTGCTCCCCGCTGCGGCCGTCGCCGCACCGACCCCCTCCCCGGGTGCCACGCCGGTGAACCGTGCCGGCACGTCGTTCCTCACCGCCACCCCGATCACCGCCGGCCAGCCGGTACGGGTGGACGCCTCGATCGGCGACCACCTCTACTGGTCGTTCCCGGCGACGGCCGGCCAGGTGCACGAGATCAACGCCACCGTCACCTTCCCGAAGGGACGTAGCGGCGCCTCCACCTGGACGGTGGACGTCTTCGACGGGCTGCGCCGACGCCAGGCGTGCACGGCGGGAGCCCAGACCCCGACCGTGGACGCAAAGGCGTCGAACGTGGTGCTGGGGTGCACGCTGCGCGAGGTGCGGTCGTGGGCGGAGCCCTGGTCGGCCGACCCACTGCCCGGCACGTACGTCGTCCGACTCTCGGTGATCGAGCTGCCGGAGCCCGATCTGGGTGCGCCGATCGACGTCGACCTGCTGGTCGGCACCATCGCCGACCGGGGCGCCTCGGCTGACGACGGCGAGTTGGCCGCCCCGCTGGTGCCGAACACCAAGGCCGGCACGGTGCTCAACGCCGTACCCCCGGTGGACGCGGAGGCCGACGACGAGAGCGGCTCGCTCGCGGACTGGTTGCCGAATCTCGGCTCGCGCTGGGTCTGGACCGGCATCGGCGGCGTGCTCGCCGCGGTGGCCGGCGTGTTCGGCTTCGCGGTGACCCGACGCCCTCGACGTCGCTGAACGCCAGTCTCTGGTGGCCCCGCCCAGCGGCGGGGCCACCAGAGCTTCAGCTACGCCGGGAGCCGCGCGGCAACCAACCGATGAACCGGTCCTGGAGCGACATCACCGGGGCCGCGCGCAGATCCTCGGTGGCGGCGGCGAGGCAGGAGCCCAGATAGACGCTGAGCATGGCGCGATCACCCTCGTACTCCGCCAGCAACCGGGTGCGCTTCGTCGCGCACGGCCACTCGTCACCGCAGGAGCCGCAGCTCCAGCAGGGGGTCTTCGGGGCGTGTTCGTCAGCCCGCACCCCCGGCCGTTCCAGGCCATCGGTCATCGCACGTCCTTCCAGATGTCCACGGGACTGGCGGCTGCCGCGCCGGCCAGCATTGATGGTGGTCCCCCCGGAGCCATCAGGGAAGGCGCTGCGCGTCCCTCCGGTGTTACATCTTTGCGGTACCTTCGGCGGTCGTGGGAGTCGGAAATTTGACGGTTAACTCTCTGCGTCATTCCTACCGACCAGTAGGTCAACGGAATGCGTGACCTGCTGCCATCGACTGTCGCCGTTGCCGTCGCCGGGCCGGAGGACTGGACGGGCGAATTGCTCCCCGCTGAGCAGGCATGTCTCGGCGAGCGGGCGGTGCAGACCCGTCGGCGGGACTTCGCCGCGGGGCGGATCTGCGCCCGCAGGGCATTGCGCGACCTCGGCCTGCCGACGACCGCCGTGCCGGCCGCCGCCGATCGCGCGCCGGTCTGGCCGGCCGGGGTGGTCGGCAGCATCACCCACACCGCCGGCTACTGCGCCGCCGCGGCGGCGCACACCACCGACATCCGGTCCGTCGGAATGGATGCCGAGCAGCACCGCGAGGTCAATCCGGGAGTACGCCGACTCGTGCTGCTGCCCGAGGAGGAGGCAATGTGTGTTCGGCTACCCAGCGGCACCTACTGGCCGGTCGTGCTGTTCAGTGCGAAGGAGACCGTCTACAAGGTGTGGCATCCGGTCGTCCGCGACTGGTTGGACTTCCACGACGCCCGGCTCGACATTGATCCGGATGCCGGCACGTTCACTGCCCGGATCGCACCGGCCCGGGTGGACGCGGCGGGGGTCGACGACCCGCCGACATCGATCAGCGGCCGCTTCGTGATCGCTGACGGGCTGGTGCGCACCGCCGCCGTACTTTCGGCACGTTGACCTCGCCTGGTTACTCATGGCGATGAATAAAATACCGATCCACATTGGCGTTCGGTGACCGATTGAACACTGTCCACGCTGGCCAGAGCGGTTTCGGATCCTCGCGGTGGGAAGCCCTCCGGCGTGGCCACTGGACGCTCCGCCACCCACGGTAACGTCGAAGAGTTCCCGCACCGCACGTACCGAAGCGTCAAGGAGTACGGTGACCCACCCCCAGCCCCGCGTCAGGCCGCACGACCCCCAACAACCGAACCCGCAGCCGCCGACCCGCTCGTTCGCGGCGACACCGCAGCCGCCGTTCTCGGGGGCTGCGTACCCGGCGGCCGGCGGGTACACGGGCGCCGGCGGCGGATATCGGGCACCTGGTGGCCCCGGCTACCCGATCATCGCACCACCCCTGGCGCAGACGGACCGCGCCAAGAAGTCCGTCGTGCTCGTCGCCGTCACCGCGGCCGTACTCACCCTGCTGACCTGCGCCGGCGGCATCGTGGCGGTCGTCATCGGCACCAAAGGCACCTCGACCACTGTGAGCGAGGCACAGGCCACCCCGCCGACCCCACCGTCGGCGAACGGCGACACCCGCGACATGTCGCCGGGCGACACCCTTGTCGTCAACAGCTCGGCAGGCACCGTCGAGATCACCGTGACGAAGTTCAGCAGCGCCACCAAACCATGCAAGTCCCACGGACTGAAACCCGGCGAGGGCATGTACGTGATCGCCGACGTGACGGTGGCCGTCACCAAGGGCACCGCCTCGACGAACCCGCTCTACTTTCAGTGGGTCGCCGCCGACGGCACCAAGACCACAGCGATCGGTGGAGCCTTCTCCGGATGCGGCAAACCGATGCCGGCCGTCGACGACCTGACCGCTGGCACCAGACGCACGGGCAGCGTGGTGTTCGACGTGCACGACACCTCGGGCGCGTTGGAGTACCAGGACCAGTTCCAGACCGCCGGTTCCTGGAAGCCGTGACGCGCTGACGCGACGTGGGGCCGACCCCGTCCGGGCCGGCCCCACGCGGTGGGAGAGTCGGTGGGTCAGCAGCCCGTCCAGCGCACCGGAGTCAACCGGTCGGCGAGGACGTTGCGGAACCCGACGATGGTGCCCGAGTCGGAGATGGACCTCGCACCGACGACCACCCCTTCGCCGCCACCCGGCAGGACCCGGGAGGTGGAGCCCCTGGCAACGCGGTCATCACCCACCACGACGCCCTTGGCGTTGACATCGGTCACTGCCGGCATTTCCTGGTCGAGCAACGTGTGCGAGCCGTTCCGAAGGTCCCACCGCACGCCAGTCGAGCTGGTGCCGCCGTCCAGCCATACCTGGCCGATCGCCCAGCGGCCCGCCGCCGCGCCGGCCGTGCTCCACTCGGCGCCGGGGAACGTGAGCGCGTCGATCCGGCCGTTCGGCCGGCGGACCCAGCTGTTCCAGTCTCCGAAGGGCCCGGCGCTGCCGACGATGGTCCCGTTGTCAGTGATCCCACCTGCCTGGGCGTCGACCGGCGCGTCGAGCACCTCGACAGTGCCCGGACGGGCGGCCGGCCAGCGCAGCGCGACCAGTTCCCCGGGGACGATGTCGGAGCCGTAGCCGACGATGTCGCCGGCATCGTTGATGGCGCTGACGAAGATGCCGGTGGACGGCAGCACCGGCAACTGCTCGAGCTTGCCGTCGCGGTACCTCCACGGCTGCCCGTAGCCGGTCTCCGCCGATCCGTTGCCGATCACGACGCCGTCGGCGTTGATGTCGACGGGGGTGGCCGAGGCCTCCGACTCCAGCTCGGTGACCCGCTGCCCGTCCCAGAACAGCAGCAGGTACTGGTTGTCGGTCTCACCGACCCGCAGCGCGGTGCCCGCGACGTAGCGACCCGTCGGGTCGACCGCGTTAGCGTCGGCGCGATAGGTGTCGGTCGGGTACGGCAGCGTACTGATCTTGCAGGTGCGGAGGGCCGCCCCGCCGGGCGCGGCGGTCGCGGTCGCGGAGACAGCGACGCCAAGAGAGGTGGCCAGCAGACCGGTTGCGGTGGCTGCGAGCATCCGGCGTCGAGTGCTTCGATTCATCCTTGCTCCCCGTGTGCAGCCCGGGTACTCCCGGGCATTCGGTTGATACTCGGCTCCACAGGTGAGCTGGCTTCCCGGTTGCGTACTGTCAGCCAAGGGACAGAAGTGGATCCGCCGGAGCTACCGTCCCCATGCCTCGGTGGCGGTGACGACCGGCTGGCCGGCGCGTATTGATTCTTCGATGGCGAGGCTGATCAGGTGGTCCTGGCAGGCCTCGGCGAGGGGATACGGAGCAGGGCCCTCCTCCCGCGCCCACGCCCCGGCGCGGGCGACGATGTCGGCCACCGCGATGTCGTCGTCGGACATCCCGCTGCCGACGAACGGATTGCGGTAGACCACGTCGCCGTCGAAGCTGATGTGCTTGAGGTCGAGCCCCTCCAGGTTGAGGTCGAGACCGGTCTGCCGCCGGGTCAGGAACGACTCCACCGGCGTGCTCGGGTCGACCAGGCGGACCACCCGGTCGTCCACCAGCTCACCGCGCGAGCCCCGGACCACCAACCGGCGGGTGCGCAGCGGGTTCCACCACTGGTTGTCGGTGAAGTCGTACAACCCCATCCGCCCGCCGAAGTCGATGGTCGCGAGGGTGGTGGAGAGCTGCTGCGGGGTGTCGTCGCCGCTCCAGCCGGCCGGCGAGAGCGGGTTGGCCAGCGGCGCGACGAAGGCCCGCGCGCTCACCTCGGCGCTCTCGTGACCGACGCCGAGCAGACCCCGGATCAGGGAGACCGCGTGGTACAGGTGGGTCGAGGAGATCTGGACCGAGGTCGGTTCACCGAGCACCCCGGCGCGGACCAACGCCAGCCGAGCCGCGTGCCCGGGCATCAGCAGGTACTGCTCGGCGACCTGCACCAGGCCGCTGCCTCCGACGTCGGCCCAGAGCGAGCGCAGACCCGCCAGGTCGGGGGCGGGCGGCGTCTCGGCGAGCACCGGTACGCCGACAGCGACCAACTCCCGGGTCGCCTCTGGTGTCACCGGCCACGGCACCGACACGATGACGAAGTCCGGCCGCTCGCGGGCGAGCAACTCGCCCGTCGTGCGAAAGCTCGGCACACCCCAGTCGGCCGTCACGGCAGCTCCGCGCGATTCGGTACGCGTCACCACCCCGGTCACCCGGAACCGCTCGGGGAGCAGCCGGGCCAGGCGAAGGAAGAACTCACCCCGCCAGCCACTGCCGATGATGCCGAACCGGGTCTGGGCCACCGAAGTCATCTGGGCTCCTCACGTTGGGGTCCGGATGCTAACCGTTCTCCTTCGCTACGGTTGTGCTGATGACCACCGAGCCGTTGCGCGCCGTGCCCGTGCTGATGCCCGACGCGGGACCGTCCCTGGACTACTACCTGGTCCTACCTCGACTCAACAACCACGGCCCGGCCACCACTGTGGAAGGGATCGTCGTCGAGGAGTTCACCCGCCACCACGACTTCACCACGACGGGGCTGGACAGCGCCGGCTGGACGCCGGAGGCCGGCTGGTGGAGTTCCGCCGCGCTGAGCCGCGGCATGCGCACCGACCCCGAGGTGCTGGCGCGGGTGCTCCCCACGTCCCGCCGGGAGGCCGAGGACGTC
Organism: Micromonospora noduli; assembly: GCF_003264365.1. Lineage (GTDB taxonomy): Bacteria > Actinomycetota > Actinomycetes > Mycobacteriales > Micromonosporaceae > Micromonospora > Micromonospora noduli. The sequence goes on along the minus strand of NZ_PYAK01000096.1, from coordinate 1,214 downwards.
CACCGCGCGCTCGGTGGTGGGCAACTGCCGGACGAGCCGCTGCTTCGTACGCACTTCCTCGACCATCAACCGATCGCCACCGCCCCGCCGCTGCGGCTCGGCCCGGCGCAGCCACCGGCCGGCTTCCACGAACGGCGGGTGTACCGGGTCCTCTTCGCCAAGGATCTCCGCGCCGAGCAGGTGGCGAGCCTCCGGACGGCCTGGCGGTCACCGGCGGGCGGCACTGTCGCGTCCGCCGCGAGCGGTCGTCTCGTCGAGCACGGCGACCAGTTCACCTGGGATCTGCGCCGGGTCGGCCACTCCCTGGCCTGGTGCCTCGACGTGACCGCGCTGCTGAGGACCGATGGCACCGCGGCGCTCGGCTCGAGCCTGTCCGAGCTGACGAACGTCCTGCGACAGCACGGCTTGATACCGGTGACGACCGAACGCTTCGCCTAGGTGGATCAACGTCTGGTCTACCCGGCGGGGACGTCGGAAGGTCGGTCACGCACCCGGAAGATCGCAAAAGGCCGTCTCCGACTCGCGGAAACGGCCTTTGACCTGGGGTGGAGCTGAGGGGATTTGAACCCCTGACCCCCTCGATGCGAACGAGGTGCGCTACCAGTCTGCGCCACAGCCCCCCGCCGGCGAACCGGCTTCGGTCCCACCCGGCTTACACCGGGCGGGCCGGCAGCAAGGCTAACAGGTCGTCGGCCTTCACCGCGAATCCGCCCCCTGCCCGGGCCCTGCGACCCGCCCGAAGATCGACTCGGGTTCCTGGAAACCGGGGCATCCCGGACGCCACAACCACCCGACTTCCAGGAACCCGAGTCGATCAAGCCGGCCGGGCACGGCTGGGACCGAGGCACGGCCAGGACCGGGGCACGGCCAGGACCGAGGCACAGCCAAGCCCGGGGCACGGCCAGGACCGAGGCACGGCCGGGACCGAGCCACGGCCAAGCCCGGGGCACGGCCGGAACCAAGGCACGGCCGAGACCCGCGTCAGGCGCCTCGGCCGGCCTCGTAGGGACGACCGCGCAGGCCGCCCGACCGCCGGTACGAGACCGATCCGCCGTTGACCGCCGCCGGCAGGTCTCCCGGACGGTCCAGGCCCATGGCGGCTCGGCGTACCCCTTCGCGCTGGGCGGCGAGGCGGCGCTGCGCCTCCCGGCGGGCCGCGGCCCGGCGGGCCTGCTCCCGGCGCACCTCGGCCTGCCGGGCGGCCAACCAGGCGG
>NZ_PYAK01000095.1 GCF_003264365.1 Micromonospora noduli | reverse complement strand
CACCGCCGCGACGGTCACCGGCGGCACGGTGCTCGCCGGCGCGGCCGCGTCCGCCGCGACCTCGCCGCGCGGCGTCGCCCCGGCGGCTGGCCGCAGGTCGAGGGCAGGGGCGAAGATGACAGTGCCGGAGCAACGGTCGACCAGGTACGCCTTGGCCTGCGGACCGAGCCCGGCGAAGCTGTCCACCGGCTGCCAGATCTCGAACGTGCGACCGTCGTACTCGCGGGCCGCCGCGCCCAGCTCGACAGTGCCGGCCGGCACCTCCACCCCGAGCAGCAGATCCAGCGCCTCGGCGGTGTGTGTCAGCGGCGCGTGCGTCGCGCGCAGCACCTGCCCCGGCTGGCCGGTGCCCACCCCGAGCAACTCCGCCTCGACCGGTTCGCAGTGGTGCATCCGTACCGTCACCGACGTCTCGTCGGCGGGCAGCAGCGTCGGCTCGGTGGTGACGAACACGACCGGCCGAGGGTCCGCGCCCCGGGCCGCGGCGACCCGCAGCCCGGCCGGGATCCGGACCGCGCCGCGGTCGGTGCCGGTACGGGTGAACCGGACGTCCGCCCAGGCCGCTGTCGGCGCGTGCCGGGTGACGCCGAGCAGGTTCAGAAACGAGACGTACGCCTTCTCCGGCAACTGGTTCAACCGGTAGATCATCACCTCGGTGAGGTGCGCGAACGTCTCCACCAACGCCATGCCGGGGTCGTGCGCGGACAGGTCGGTCCACGCCGGGCAGGACTGGCGGATCCGTTCCCGGGCCTCGGTGACCAGGTCGAGGAAGCCGCGATCGTCCAGGTGCGGCACGGGCAGCGTCATGACGCTCCTCCCTGGGCGGGCTCGTCGACCGGGAGCAGATCCACTGAGAAGACCAGTTGCCCGGGAGTCAGGCTGGCCCGCACCCGGTAGTCCAGCCGGATCACCAACCGCCACGCGTCGTCCGGGTCCGGCCCGGCGTCCACGTCGATCACCTCGACCCGGGGCTCCCAACGGGCGATGGCCTGCCGGACGTAGTGGATGGCCAGACCGGCCGTGGTGTCGTCGTTGGGCGCGAAGACCAACCGGTGCAGCCGGGAGCCGTACCCGGGTCGCATCAACCGCTCGCCCGGGGTGGTCGACAGGAGCAGGAACAGCGCCTGCCGTACGCTCTCGTCGCCCTCGGTCATCGCCAGGCCGCCGGCTGCGGTGAGCGCCAACCCGCCGGTGCGGCCGGCGTCGAAGCCGGCGCCGACGAAGCGGAAGGCCCTCATCGGTCCGCCCCCAGGAACTGCTGGCGGGGGTCGCGCACCGTGTGCTTGACCAGCCCCGGCGGAGTGCCGTTGGTGAACCCCTCCAGGTGCGACAGCACCACCCGGTGCCCGTCGACGCGGATCCAGTCGCTGTAGCCGACCCGGACGGTCAGCGTCGTCGTGCACGGCTTGATGGTCGGGCCGTAGTTCGGGCAGGCAACGATTGTGCGTCCCTCCGGGTCGTCATCGACGAGCACGGGCACACCGGTGACGGTCACCCACTGCCGCGAGGGTCGGTTCTCGACCCGGCCGTCGTGATCGCAGGTGATCACGGAGTCACTGTGGATCCAGCGCATCAGCCGCCTCCTTTGTGGTGGGCGCGGGCGAGCGAACGGGCCTGCTCCGCCGCGGTGGTCGGGTCCTCGGTCGAGTCGGCGTGCAGGAAGTCCACGCTGCGGGCGCGCACCACCATGGCCCGGCCGGGTGCGGAGATCACCAGGTCGGACGCCGCGTGCAGGGTGGCCAGGTCGGGGGTCAGCTCCAGGAAGCTGCCGCCCTCGGTGCCCAGCCGCAGACTGCGCCGCACGTCGTCGACGACGATCGACTGCCCGCCGGCGGTACGCATCGTCCAGCGGCGGGCCTTGCCGTCGTCGATGCCCGCGTCGTACGGCTCGACGGCGCCGAACAGCGAACCGAGCACGATGCCCGAGGCCGGCTCGCCGCCGGGCAGCACCACCAGCACGGTGTCACCCGGATCGGGCAGCGCCACCAGACCCTTGCCCGGTCCCGCCCCGGGGCAGAGCACGGCGAGCCAGCCGGCGTCCAGGTCCCCGTACGCCGGCAGGGTCAACCGGACCCGCCCCAGCCCGTCCGGGTCGGCGACGTCGGTGACGCTGCCGAGGGTGACCACCGCCCCGCCGGTCGGGGTCGCCGGGGTGGCCGGCGGCACCGTGGAGAAACGGGTCAGGTGCCCGTTGCCATCCACTGTGTGCACCACCTCGGTCAGCACGTACGTCCCGGCGACCGGGTCGGGCACCCCGCCGAGGTCGACGCGGCGCCCCGGCCGTAGCGCCGGATCGCCCTCGGCCACCCCCTCGGCCGTGGCCAGCGCCGCCGCGCGGGTGTCGAGCCGGGCCTGGGCCAGCGCCGCCAACTCGTCGTCGCTGCGGCCGGGCTGGTCCACGGCGGTGCGAACGCCGTCGGCGCCCACGTCGGCCGGGTCCGGGCGGTCGTCGGCGGGTCGGCCGCAGCGCGCCTCGTCGACCTGCTGGCTGATCACCTCGGCCCGCTGCGGGTGCCAGCCCAGGGCCGCGCTGGCACCGCTGGCCTGGTCGGTGTTTGTGGACAGCCGCACTGTGTGCACCCCCGCGCCGAGCGTCAACGCGACCGGCTCCCCGTAGCCGGCGAGTGTGATCAGCCGGACGCCGTCACCGTCGGGGGCCAGGTGCAGCCCGGCCCGGCCGGCGACCTCGCGCAGCAGCTCCAGATCGCTGTGCCGGTGCTGGAGCAGCCGCTCCAACCGAGGGCCGTCGACATCGGCGGTCACCGCCAGACCCACCGCGCCGCACAGCTCCCGGGCCAGCTCGACGGCGGTCACCGAGGTGAAGACCCGCAACCCCTGCCGCTTGCGCAGCCGGTGCAGCGGGTCGTACGCCCGCAGCCGCAGCACCGCCGCCCCGTCGGCGGCGTACTCCACCTCCACGCAGGTGACCTCACCGGTGAACAGGGCGTCCGCGTGATCGGCGAGCCGTACGTCGAGCGCCGTGCCGGGGCGCACCGCCGGGTCGAACGCGCCGGTCCCGGCGGTGGTGGCGAGGACCAGCTCGGCCTGGGTGGGCTGGTTGAGCCGGGCCGCCACCCGCAGTGAGCGGACCCGCTGACGAGCCGCGCCGACCAGCTCGACGCCGTCGAGCAGGACGATCAACGCCCGGGGCGCGACGCTGGTCATGGCGTGCCCCGGGGATTGCCGGACCCGCTCGGAGCGGCGCCGGTCGGGCCGGTGGCCGCGTCCCACGGCGCGCCGACGACCGAGGTGCCCAGGTACGACGCTCCCGCGCCCACCACACCCGCCACCGCCCGCGCCAACCCGGTCGCCGAACCGGTGCCGGCGCTCGGTGGCACGGCGAGGGTGGTGCCGGCCGGCACGGCCAGGGGATCGGTGATCCGGTTGTGTTCAGCCAGCAGCCGCCAGCGCAGCGGTGAGCCCAGCGCGTCGTTGGCCAGCAGGTCGAAACGCACACCGGAGCGACCCGGCTCGGCAGCGCCGTCACCGGCGGCGATCACCGCGCTGCCCGGCGCGGCGGTCGGGGTGCTCGCGGCGGCCAACTCCTCGGCGAAGCCGGCCTCGGCCTGATCGGCCGTCTCGGCGGCGCGGACCAGCTTCAGCCGCAGCCAGGACCGCCGGGGCGACCCGGTGCCGGTGAACGCGTCGAACCGTTCCGCCACCGCGATGATCACACCCGGCACGTTCCAGGTCTTGCCCCAGACCAACCGGACCAACGGCGGCCGCAGCCAACCGTGCTCGGCCGTGGAATTCTCCGCGAGCATCCACAGCGGACGGGTGAGCACCCGGACGTCGGCCGGACGCAGTTGCGCCTCCACGAAGTCGACGTCGAAGAGCAGGTCGAGCACCAGCTCGGTACGGCCACCGCCGGTGAAGACCAGCGGATCGTCGGCCAGACCGGACCCGGTGAGCTGCCCGCCGCCGGCACCCCGCTGCCGTACGCCGGCGAGCCGGGTCACCTGCACGGTCTCCGGGTTGAGCAGGCAGTCCACCCGAACGCCTGAGGAGTCGATGAGGAAGGCGACGCGTTCCATCAGTCACCCGCCTGTTCCCGGTCCAGTCGGGTCAGCTGGGCGGTGTCCACCGCCGCGCCGGCGACCGACCACAGTGTGGTGTCGTCCGGCAGTGCCGGCCACGGGTCGACTCTCCGCGCCGCCGCGTTGGGCGGTCCGTCGATGCCCGTCGCTCGTCCGCCGCCGGCCGTTCCCGTCCCGGCGTCGTGCCGCCCGGCCGGGTGTCCGGGTGGTGCCGGTTCGCCGGGCAGGGCCAGCCAGGGGCCACCGTCCGTGAGGCGATCCAGGTCGCCGCGCGCAGAGGCCGACGGGTTCCCGGCGCTCGTCGCCGTCGAGCCGGTCCAGGAGGCGTCGACCCCGCCCCGGATCGGCCCGTTCAGAAGGCGGTGCACAGCCACCGCGTCCACTGGCGACGTCCGGGTCGCGCTCGGTGCATCACCACGCAGGTGCCCGCTCTGGTCCTCCCTGGGCGAGGGCTGACCGTCCGAGTCGCCCCGGAACCCGTCGCGACCACCCGAGAGCCGGTCGACGGTGGGTCGTAGGGCGGACGAGCCGGTGGAAAGCCCGTGGTCAACCTCGCCGGACCACCGTGTGTCCACTTGCGGGTGTGAGGTGGTTCGGGTGGCTTCGGCCTCAGCCTGGTGCAGGCGGCCGCTCGGCGAACTGTGCGGCCCGAAGACCATGGAGCGGACCGGCTGTCGGGGGCCGTCCGTCCGGGCCAGCCCGCTCGCGTCGACGGCTATGGTGTCGCAGGCCGGGCTGTCGAGGGCTGTGGTGTCGCCGCGGGGCGCCCGGCGCACCGGCGGCACCGCCGCCCCCGGTCCCGCCGGCCAGGTCGAACCGGCTGGCGGGGTCGAGGGGTCCGGCCAGGTGGATCCGGCCGGCGGGGTTGTCAGGTCCGAGCTGGACGAAGGCGTGCGGTCGCCGGCAGCACCGGTCCCCGTACCGTCGGGCTGGTCACCAGCCCGCGACGAGCGGCCCGACCTCCCGGTTCGGCCCTCGGCCCGCGACCTCGTCGGCCCCTTGTCCCCGCTCGCACCGGGACCACCCACGTCCCCCGCGTTGCCGGACCCGCCGAGCCCGCCGGACCCGCCGAGCCTGCCGAGCCTGCCGGACCTGTCGGACCCGCCGGACCTGGCGTCAGCGACCGGGTCCGCACCGTCGGCGTCGACCCGACCGGTCGATTCGCCCTGCCGCCCGCCCTGGGCCCCTGCCTCGGCGTTGCCGGTAGGGGACGGGTCGAGGTCCAGCTCGTGCAGCAGACCGGGCGCGTGGGCGGCGACCAGGTCCAGCCAGTGCCGCGGCGGCTCCCCGAAACGGCGTGGTGTCGCCTCGGGTGTCTGCGACGGCTGCGGAAGGCGGCCGGCGGGCTCGACCCGCCCGGCGAGGCGCTGCACCGCCCCGGCCGCCGAGCGCAGCCGGCCGGCCAGCCAGCTACGCGGGCGTCGGCGCGGTGGCACCGCCGGTCTCCAGCTCCAGGCCCTCGTAGCGCAGGGTCAGCGAGGCGATGGCGATCTCGTGGCTGAGGGTGTTGAGGTGTGCCCCGCGCCACCGGGTCGGCCAGGCGTCGATCAGGTTCCAGCGCAGCACCTCGGCGGTACCGACCGAGTCGAGCAGCACCACCGAGACGTTGCGCCGGTTGAGGGTGCCCTGGGCGGTGGCGTTCACCCAGTCCCACAACTCGCGGGAGGCGGTGAGGCCGAAGTGCAGCGTGACCGGCTCGTACTCGGCCTGACCGGGCACCATCCGCATCCGACCCAGGCCGTGCTCCCGGTACGGCTGCCCGGGGATGTTCACCTCCAACCCGGTCATCTCGGTGAAGTGGCCGTTGGTGACGCCGTTGATGAGCAGTCGGAAGTTGTACGCCCGGTACGGGTCGACCGGGGCCCCGGGTTGCGGGGTGGCGGTGGTGGGCATGTCAGCCTCCGATCGTCTCGGTCTCGGTGCCGCCGGCCCACTGGCTCAGCTTGAACACCACGAACTCGGCGGGCTTGACGACCGCGATGCCGATGTGGGCGATCACCATGCCCGCGTCGCGGACGTCCGGTGGGTTGGTCTCCTCGTCGCACTTGACGAAGAACGCCTCCTCGGGGCTGCGTCCCAGCAGCGCGCCGTCCCGCCAGACCCGGGTGAGGAACGCCCCGATGTCGCGCCGGATCGAACGCCAGAGGGTGAAGTCGTTGGGCTCGAACACCATCCACCGGGTGCCGTTGGCGATGGCCTGCTCGATGGCGATGCTGAGGCGTCGGACGTTGAGGTAGCGCCACTCGCTGGCCTCGGCGGCGAGCGTACGGGCGCCCCACACGCGGATGCCCTCGCCGGCGAAGTAGCGGATCACGTTGACACCCTTGGGGTTGAGCACGTCGTGTTCCGGTCGGGTGACCAGGTAGCCCAGGTCGACGGCGCCGCGCACCGGCTCGTTGGCCGGTGCCTTGTGCACCCCGCGCAGGGCGTCGGTGCGGGCCCAGATGCCGGCCAGGTGCCCGCTCGGCGGGGTGAGTTCCAACTCGCCGCTGATCGGGTCGCGCACCCGCAGCCAGGGGTAGTAGAACGCGCCGAACTCGGACTGTCGCGGCCGGTAGGCGGCCCCCTCGTGGCCGCCGGAGCCACCCGGCTGGGCCGGACCGCCGCCGGGACCGCCGGCCGCGCCGCCGCCCGTACCCTCGGCGGGCTTGGGGGGTTTGCCGGAAGACGGCGTGGCGACCCGGGTCAACGCGGAGATGTCGTCGATGTCGGGTGCCGGGTCGCAGATCGCGACCATGGTGCGGGTGCGCTCGGCCATGCTGAGCAGCGCCTCGTGGGACACCACGTCGTGGAAACCGGGCGCGGCGATGATGGAGATCTCGTCGACGGCCTCCAGCAGTTGCAGACCGCCGCGCCGCTGCCCGGTGCCGGTGATCGCGCCACCCTCGCCGACGTTGACCACCCAGCAGCGGGCACCCCCGTTGTCCAGGAAGCCGAAGACCGCCCGGGCCAGCGGGGTGCTCTCCACCCGCTCCCCACCGGCGAAGAGCCGCAGGAACTCCGTCCAGTTGTTGACCGGCACCGCCTTGCCCAGGTGGGCGGAGCGGTCCGGGGCGACGCCGACGAAGGCGGCGATGCTGGTGCTCGCCGGCCCGATCGGTCGGGCGCCGCTGGGGACCTCCTCGACATAGATGCCGGGGGAGAAGTAACTGGGCATCGGTCCTCCTGTGCCTGTGGGTGTCAGTGGGTCGGTGGCGCGCAGACGATGACGATGTCGTCCTCGGCCGGGTCGACGTCGGCGGTGAGGACGAGCCCGCGTCCGGTCAGCCGCAGCCGGACCGGGCTCGGGTGCTCGGGGTCGTGCGGGACGCCGACGATCAGGAACCGGCCCTCGGTGTCGGTGCGGGTGGCGGACCCGGTGCCGGGCAGTTCGACCCGCATCGCGGCCAGTGGCTGCTCCTGGGGGCCGACCACCCGCCCACTGAGGCTGCGTACGTCGAGTTGCCGCAACCGCAGCGGTTGCAGCACCGGCGGCGCGGCCGGAGTCGGGTGGTCCACCTGCGTCGCAACGTCGATCAGCAGCGCCGGTCGGGGTGCGGTGCCGAAGGCCGCCCACAGTGGTGGATCGCCGGCCTCCAGCACGACCGGGTAGCTGCCGTCGCTGGTCGCGGCGGTGAGCACCCGGTCCAGCCGGGGCAACCCGGCCGGACCGGTGACGCAGAGCAGGTGGCGGACAGTGAACCGGTACGGTTCGCGGACCGCGCCGCTGGAGCGGGTCTGCCGGGCCGGGCGCAGCTCCATCGGCCAGAGGGTGAGCCCGTCGGCGTCGTCGCACGCGCGGGGCGGGCCGACCGGGACCGGTTCCCCCGCCGCGCTGGTCACCCAGGCGACCAGCTCGGCGGTGGCGGTCTCGATCGGTCCGCGCCCGTGGGTGGTCATCGCGGCGGCGTCCCCTGGATCCGGTACGCGATGGCCTCGTTCCACACGTGCGGGTAGACGCCGATCTCGAAGTACCGGGTGAAGCGGTTGATCGGCGCGTTGGTGTGGTCGTGGTAGAGCAGCCACACCGGCGCGATGGTGAACAGGACGTAGTTGGCCAGGACGAGGGGGATGTAGAGCGGCCCGAGCAGGCGGCCCTGGAAGATGTGCACGTCCTCGTGCCGCTGGATGCCGGAGCTGGAGCCGGCGCAGACGGTGCCGATGGTGGTGGCGTAGCGGGGTGATACCCCCTCCACCACGCTGACCCGACCACTGTTCAGTGACGTGGGCCGGTCCAGTGAGTGCCCGAAGATCAGGTGCACGGTCAGGTAGATGGCGCCGACGACAGTGTTGAGCAGACTCCAGGTGTGGTCGACGACGAAGAGGAAGATGCCGCGGGCGTCCGAGGCGTACACCCCGGCGGAGGCCACCGACCAGCCGAAGACCGCGCCGACCACCAGGCCCACGACGGCGCCGATCAGCAGCCCGATCGAGCCACCGGCGAGGAAGCCGAGCAGGGCGGCGAAGCCGACCTGAATGGCTGCGCTGAGAATTCCGAAGACCATGACAGCACCCCTCAGACCCAGGAACGGAAGACTCGGGGCTCACGACCGCTCGCGACCTGGGTCGGCGTCGCCTGTCGGTTGCCGGGCGGGAACTGGTTGACGCCGAGCGCGGCGGAGAAGATGACCAGCGCGTTGAAGAACGCGATGATCCACTTCTCGCCGCCGGCGTCGTCGGCGAATGCCGCTGTCACGTAGGACAGCAGCAGCGCGATGGCGATGGCGATCCACTTGCGGAGCTTGTCGCCGCTCGGGCCGATCAGCCCGCCGATGACGTTGGTGGCCAGCAGGGTGGCGGCGCTCGCGCCGGCGATGGTCCCCAGGGCTGCCCAGGTGAAGAGATCGTTCATGACGATCCCCCTTCTGCGATGGTGCGACCGGGATGTGGTGGTGGTGAGGTCCGGTGCCCTGCGGGGAGCACCGGGGCCGGTCGCCGTCGTTTCGGGGGCGGCCGGGGCCGGGCGTGGCCGGCTGAGCCGGCCACCAGATGGATCAGCCGGGCCCCGGGGCGCCGGCGGGCGGGCCCGGCGGCGGGGTCGGACCGGGCGCAGCCGGCGCCGCGGGGTGACGGCGGCGAGCCAGGAGTACGCCCACCGCGGCGAGCAGCAGCAGGAGGAGGAGGACACCGCCGACGACCAGCAGCCAGGGGAATCCGCCGTCGTCCTCCTCGCCGGCGGCAACCGGTGAGGTGGACGGTCGTGGTGGCGCCTCGGCCACGGCCCGTAGCTCGGCTGGCTTCTCCTGGTTGGGATCGACCTTCCAACTGACCGAACGGCCGTTGACGGTGCCATTGCTGTCGATCACCCGGCCGGGAAATGTCACCGAGATCTCGAACGACATGAGCTTGAGGAACGCCTGTTGGTTTTGCGGATTCTGTTCCGCAACCTTTCCGCCATATTTCTTGGGATCGAGCGGCAGCGTGAAGCGGTACAGATCGCCGTCCCTGACCAGTTTCACGCTCTCGGTGTCGAAACCGGCCAGCGGCGCCTTGCGGTAACTGATCTGGGAGCCGTAGAAAGTGGCGTCCTGGTAGAGGGTTTCCTCGCCCGCCGGTAGGGCGGGGATGTTCTGCCGCAACTCCGCGAAGGCGACCGGGAGGTTCTTGTTACGGCCGCTCAGCACGGACTTCTGGGCCGTCAGCAGGAGCTGCCCGTCGACCGTGTCGTCGGCGTTGACGGTCAACCCCATGTTGAGTTGCATGCAGCCGCTCAACGCGGCGAGAAGAAGGAGGCACACCGCGACGCGGAGTGCCCTACCGCGGTTGACTCTCCTGTTCATGGGCTCAGTGTGTGTGATCGCTTTCACCATCAGCAGTCAGCGATCGGTCACAACGAAGTCGCCGATTGTACCGGCGCACTGTCGCCTTTGATTAGCCCCGACGGCGATCCGAATGACTATTCTGGAGCTTTGGGGCCACGACGGTTCCTCGCCGGCCGTAGTCTGGTCGGATGAGAATTGTCGCGTGCGTCCTGCTGGTAGATCCCGACGGGCAGCTGCTCTTGCAACTGCGCGACGGCGACGCGACGCACCACCCGAACGTGTGGGGGCTGCCCGGCGGCCACGGCGAGCCGGGGGAGACGCCGGAGCAGACCGCCGAGCGGGAGTTGTTGGAGGAGACCGGCCTGCGGGCCGACGGGCCACTGCACCCGGTCGCCGTGCAGACGCTGCCCGAGCTGGCCCGGGTGAAGCACTACTTCCTCGGCAGCACCAGGGCCCGGCAGGAGGATGTGGTGCTCGGCGAGGGCGCGGCGATGCTCTTCGTCCCGGGTGCCGAAGTGCTCGACGGTCGTCAGTGGACGCCGGGCACCGTGGAGGTGTTGACCGAGTTCCTCGCCTCGGCGGAGTACGCCGCCCTGGCCACCGGCCGGATCGCTGGGCCGGCTCAGCCCGCCGGCGGTCGCCAGTCCGCGTAGCGGGCCATGCTGCGCAGGGCGACCCGGCCCGGGGTGAGCCGCAACGCGATGTTCCGCATCGCGAACGCAATCGGGCTGTGCAGCTGCTGTCCGAACCGCCCAGCGACGTAGGAGGCGCGGGCAACGGACTGACTGCGTGGTCGACGCAGCTCGTCGTACGCGGCCAGGGCGGCGGGCACTTCCTCGGCGCCGCTGGCGCAGACCGCGCCGAGCACCACCGCGTCCTCGATCGCCTGCCCGGCGCCCTGCCCGAGGTTGGGTGTCATCGGATGAGCGGCGTCGCCGAGCAGCGCCACCCGCCCCCGCACGTACGAGGGCAGCGGCACGGCCAGGTAGTGGATGTCGTTGCGCAGCACGACGTCGGGTGGGGTTGCCGCGAGAAGCGCCGGAATCGGGTCGTGCCAGTCGCCGAAGCGCCCTCGCACGGCCGCCAGCTCGTCGGGGGCGTGGCCGCCGGGCGGGGCGTTCAGCGCGCCGTACCAGTAGAGCTGGCCGTCGCCGATCGGCACCATGCCGAACTCGGCCCCCGGCCCCCAGCTGATGGCGGCCGGGACCGGGTCGGCAAAGGCGATGGCCGCTCGCCACGTCGTCGATCCGGCGTACACCGGGCCGGGGTGTTGCGGCCAGAGCTGGGCGCGGACCCGGCTGCGCAGGCCGTCGGCGCCGACCACCAGATCGGCGCTGAGGGTGTGCGGGCCGTCCGGTCCCTGAAAGCGCACCTCGGCCCGGTCCGGGCCCGACTCGACGTGCTCCACCGTGGCGGAGGTGTGCAGGGACGAGGCGGGCAGGGCCTCGCGCAGGGTGCGGTGCAGCGTGGCCCGGTGCACACCGAGCGCCGTGGTGCCCAGTTGCCGGACCATCTCCGAGGCGTCCACCCGGGACAACCACCGTCCGTGCCGGTTGCGGATTCCACCTGGTGCCTCGCCGTGTCCACCCCGGCGCAGGGCCGGACCGAGGCCGAGGGCGTCCAGCGCGCGCACCGCGTTGGCCATCAGGCTCAGGCCGGCACCGACCTCGCGCATCTCGGGGGCGCGCTCCAGCACGGTGACCCGCCACCCGTGCCGGTGCAGGGCGAGCGCCGCGCTCAACCCGCCGATGCCGGCGCCCACCACCACCGCGTGTGAGTCGACCATGTCGATCCTCCTTCTACACCTGTAGAAGAGTGATACTACCTGCGAACCACCGGAAGGGAGGAGTGCCATGACGGCACGGGCGAATCGGATCGCGACGCTGACCGACGCGGCCATCGAACTGATCGCCGACGGTGGCATGCGAGCCCTGACCCATCGGGCGGTCGACGGCCGCGCCGAAATGCCGCCGGGCACCACCTCCGCGTACCTGCGGACCCGACAGGCGCTGATCGAGGCGGTCGTCGGACGGCTCGCCGAACGGGACCGGGCCGACCTGGCCGCGTACGACCTGCCGACCGGCCCGCCACCCCCGACCCCTGCCCCCCGGCTCGACAGCGGCGACCTCGACGCGCTCGCCGCCGGCGTCGCCGAGGTGCTCGACCGTTGGTTGAGCACCGGACGCAGCCGGAGCCTCGCGCGCTACGCGTGCCTCCTGGAGGCGGTGCACCGGCCCGAGCTGCGCGGCATCCTGCAACACGGCACTGGCCTGCGGGTGCAGGCCCGGGACCTGCTGACCCGGGCCGGGGCCACCGACCCCGATCGGCAGGGCGACCAGTTCGTGGCATTCGTGGACGGGCTGCTCTTCGACCGACTGGCCGGCGCTGGCGCGCTCAGCGCCCCACCGCCCGGTACCGCGGCCAGCCGGGCCGACCTGAGCGCCGCCGTCCGTACGCTGCTGCGCGCCCTCACCGGAAGCTGACCCGACCGGCGCCGTTCGGCGAGCGGGTCGGCGGGCCCTGTCGTGTGCGGGTCCGGCGGCGTGCGGGCCTGACGGTGGCCCGGCTCTTGTGGCGTGCGGGCCCGCTGGTGTGCGGGCCCGCTGGTGTGCGGGCCTGACGGCGCGTGGGTCTGGTGGTGTGCGGGCCTGACGGCGCGTGGGTCTGGTGGTGTGCGGGCCTGGCTGCGTGCGGGCGCGTCGGCGCGCTGGCACTCGGGCTGGTCGCAAGCAGCCCGGTGATCAGGTCCGACGCGTGATGGGAGACGATCGCCCCGGGATGCCGTGGGCTGCTGGCATGTGCCGTGGGCCGGTCCTTTGGAGCTGAATCGTTTACGACATCGAGCCTGATTCGTTTACGGCATCAGCTCCGAAGGGGGAACGGACGGCGTGCTGCGGTGGGCCGGCGGCGTGGCGTCGAACCTTTGGCGGTGTGCCGTCGTGAGCTGGTGGTGTCTGTCGTGATCTGAGCTGACAACGCCGCGCCGCGCCGCGCCGCGCCGCGCCGCGCCGCGCGGTGCGGTGCGGCGCCGTACCGGCGGTGTGGTGCCGTGCCGTGCCGGCGGTGC
>NZ_PYAK01000094.1 GCF_003264365.1 Micromonospora noduli | reverse complement strand
ACACCCCGGCGACGAAGCCGAGCACCAGGCCGACGACCGGCAACACGAAGAACCCGATGATGCCGAGCACCCACCGGCGGCAGTGTCAGCAGGGCGGGCAACTGCGCGCCGGACTGCCCGGTTCCGGCCGCGAGCAGCAGCAGCGCCACCCCGGCGACCAGGCCGCCGACCAGCACCAGCCGAGCCGGCCGGGGCGGTCGCCCAACCGCGAACGGGGACCAGAAGGGGGCGTCCAGCAGAGTCGCGGCCAGCACCCCGAACGCGGCGGCCGCCAGCAGCGCGAGCGCGGTCTCCAGGAGACCGCCGAGCGCGCCCAGCCAGGCCCACGGCAGCAGCAGCGCCAACCCGGCGGCGACCGCGAGCAACGGCACCGGGCCGGATCGGCGCACGCGCCGTCCGACCGGCTCCGCGCTGGCCTTGGGCCGCATGGCGTCGCCGTTTCCGGTGGCCTCGGGCCGGGTGGCGTCGCCGTCTCCGGTGGCCTCGGGCCGCGTCGCGTCGCCGTCTCCGGTGGGTGCCGGGCCGCCGACCGGGCCAACCAGCCCGGGGTACGCCCACCGGCGCGCCGACCAGCGCACGGCGAGGGCGCAGAGCATCGCGGCTCCGGCCAGCGCGGCGAGGTACGCCTCGTGGTGCACCGGTGGCACGACCCGCAGCAGTGTGAGCACGCCGAGCGCGAGTGCCCCGATCAACCAGGCCCGCCCGGTGGCCCGGACCGCGCCCGACCGGGGCAGGAGGGCCAGCAGCAGGGCGGGCGTGCCGGCCAGCACGACGGTGGCCAGGCCGAGCACCGGCCAGAGCCAGCCGAGCCGGTCCCGTCCGAAGCCCAGCAGCACCTGATCGGCGAGCCAACCACCGGTCTGGGTGCCCACTGTGACCGCAACCGTCCAGCAGCCGACCAGCACGGCTGCGACCACCGGCCACGGGGAACTGCGGTCGCTGAAGCCGGGTTGCGCAGGTTGACCTTGCATCCGAGAACCTTACGACTACGACGAAGGGTTTCGACCCGACCGTCGGGTTCCGGGGCTTCGAAGAACCGTGCAGATCTTGGACAGTTTCCGTCAGGCGATGACGGAAACTGTCCAAGATCTCCGATCGGTCGGCCTCGATCGGGTGGCGGGACGTGTCGTCTGGTTCGGAGCGGGTGGGCGCGGTGCGGTGCGGGCGGCGAATGTCGACACGGTGGCTCGACGGTTACGGTGGACAGGTGCGCGACCCCAATGTCTCCCGATCCGTCGCCGGTCAGCTCTCACCGGTCCGCCGTGCGTCCGACCTGCGTCGACTGCGTGCCGAGCGCTTCGACGTGCTGGTCATCGGGGGCGGGGTGACCGGAGCCGGTGCCGCCCTGGACGCGGCGTCCCGTGGCCTGAAGGTGGCGCTGGTCGAGGCGCGTGACCTTGCCGCCGGGACCTCCAGCCGGTCCAGCAAACTCATCCACGGTGGCCTGCGTTATCTGGAGCAGTTGGAGTTCCACCTGGTCCACGAGGCGCTCACCGAGCGCGGCCTGCTGGCCACCCGGCTCGCGCCGCACCTGGTGCGCCCGGTGCCGATCATGGTGCCGCTGCCGGCCGGGCGGGGCCTGCGGGACCTGCCGGCCCGGGTTTTCCGCCGCTCGTACTACGGAGCCGGCGTGGCCGCGTACGACGCCTTCGCCGGGATCTTCGGCGGTGGCCGGGGCATGCCCCTGCACCGGCACCTGACCCGGGAGGGTGCCCGGCGGATCTTCCCGAGTCTGCGGGCCGACGCGCTGGCCGGGGCGATCCGCTACTACGACGGGCAGGTCGACGACGCCCGGCTGGTGGTTACCCTGGCCCGCACCGCGGCCAGCCTCGGCGCGACGGTGGTGAGCAGTGCCCGCGCCGTCGGGTTGATCCGGCAGGCGCGCGAGGTGACCGGTGTCCGCGTCCGGGACCTGGAGGCGCCGCCGGGCTCACCGGACGCGGAGTTCGAGGTGCAGGCCCGCACCGTCATCGCCGCCACCGGCGTGTGGAGCGACGACATGTCCCGGATGCTCAACGACGTTGGCCTGCGGCCCGGCGTCCGGGTGCGCGCCTCCAAGGGGGTGCACCTGGTGGTGCCCCGCTCGGCGATCACCGGCGAGACGGGGCTCATCCTGCGTACGGCGAGTTCGGTGCTCTTCGTCATCCCGTGGGGCGGGCACTGGATCATCGGCACCACCGACACCGACTGGCGGCTGGACCGTTCCCACCCGGCCGCCTCGGCCCGCGACATCGACTATCTCCTCCAGCAGGTCAACACCGTGCTGGACCGGCCGCTGACCACCGCCGACATCGAGGGGGTGTACGCCGGGCTGCGGCCGCTGCTGGCCGGCGAGGCCGACTCGACCTCGAAGCTCTCCCGGGAGCACGCGGTCTTCGAGCCGATGCTCGGGCTGCTGCTGGTCGCCGGCGGCAAGTACACGACGTACCGGGTGATGGCGTCCGACGTGGTCGACCGGGCCGCTCGCCGGCTCGGCGGCGCCCGCTCGTCGCGTACGGCCGACCTGCCGCTGCTCGGCGCCGACGGTTACCCGGCCATGTGGCGGGACCGGGCCGATCTGGCGCGCCGGCACGGCGTGCCGGTGGGCGTGGTGGAGCACCTGCTGGAGCGGTACGGCACCCTCACCCTGGACCTGCTGGCGCTTGTCGACGCTGATCCTCTGCTGGCGTCTCCGCTGGCTGGTGCTCCGGAGTATCTGGCGGCGGAGGTCGCCTACGCGGCACGGGCCGAGGGCGCGTTGCACCTGGAGGACGTGCTGACCCGGCGGACCCGGATCTCGTTCGAGACCAGCCACCGGGGGCTGGAGTCGGCGGAGCACACCGCCGAGTTGATGGGGGCGGTGCTCGGTTGGGACGCGGCCACCCGGGCACGCGAGGTCGAGCACTACCGGGCCCGGGTGGAGGCGGAGCGGCAGTCCCAGTTGATGCCGGACGACGCGGCGGCTGACGCGGCCCGCCTCGGTGCTCCGGACGTCCGGGGTTACGCGGCCGACCGGGGTGACGACGATCAGGCGGAGCTGCGCTCGTCCGCTCGATGACGAATTGCGACGTTACCGATGGGTAACCATCGATACCAGCCCGGATGGTGGTTTCGAACGCTACCTACGGTGGGGTAGGTTTCCGCGCGTGCTACCCCGCGCGCGCCCTCGTCTGCTCTTACCCCTGCTCGCCGTCGCGCTCGTCGGCGCCCTGACCGGGTGCTCCCTCTTCGACGGAGACAAGCCGCGCACCCCTGCGGCGCAACCGACCGCCGGCACGGCGGGTGGCACCTCGCAGCTGGAGATCCCCACCACTGTCGCCGCCGGTCAGGTCAGCCTGCTCCAGCGGCTCGGCGAAGACGGGCCGATGCGCACCCTGAGCGTCGAGCGGAACGGCGCGTGGCAGTGCGTCGACTGCGCTGGCGACGGCGTGACCTCCCGGGGCACCCTCGCACCGGAGCTGACCGAACGGCTCCAGGTGCTGCTCGCCAACCCGGCGCTGGCCGACGAGACCGATCAGGCCCGGCGGTACCGGACAACCTGCATCGACGCGCTGACGTCCAGCCTCATCACCTCGGCCGGGCTGATCACCTCGCAGGACTGCCCGGGTGAGGAGCTCACGCCGGTCGCCGGGGAGATCCTGCTGCTGCTCACCCAGGCGACCCCGGCCGAGGTCAAGGGCTGACCGCAGCCGGTCAGAGCACCTTGCCCGGGTTGAGCAGGCCAGCCGGGTCGAGCGCCGACTTGATCGCCTGGTGCACCCGGACACCGACCGGCCCGATCTCCCGGGCCAGCCAGTCCCGCTTGAGCAGCCCCACCCCGTGCTCCCCGGTGCACGTGCCGCCCAGATCCAGGCCGAGCCGCATGATCTCGTCGAAGGCCCGCCGACCCCGCTCCACGCTCGCAGGGTCGGCCCGGTCGACCACGATGTTCGGGTGCATGTTGCCGTCCCCGGCGTGTCCCACCACGCCGATCGGCACCTCGCACTCGGCCGCGATCCGGGCGACCCCGTCCAGGAGCGCGGCGAGCGCGCCGCGCGGCACGGCCACGTCGTCAATCACCAGACCGCCGTTGCCGCCCGGGTAGGCGTCCGCCGCGAACTTCTCCATGGCCGGGTGGGCCAGCCGGCGAGCCTGGAGCAGCGCCGCCGCCTCCACCGCGTCGGTGGCCGCGTAGACCTCGTCGGCGCCGACGGCCTCGCACACCTCGGCCAGCACGGCCAGGTCGTCCGCCGCCCGGGAGCCGGTGTCGGCGGCGGCCAGCAACAGGGCCTGCGCGTCGGTCCGTAACCCCATCGGCTGGTACGCCTCGATCGCCCGCAGGTGGGTCTGGTCCAGCAACTCCAGCAGGTTGGGGGTGAGCCCGCGAGCCGCGATCTCGGCCACCGCCGCGCCGGCCGTGGCGGTGGATCCGAAGACCGCCACCAGGGTCAGCGAGTCGGCCGGGGCGGGCCGCAGCGCCACTGTCACCTCGGTGATCACGCCGAGGGTGCCCTCCGAACCGACGAACAGCCGGGTCAGGTCGTAGCCGGCCACCCCCTTGGCCGTACGCCGGCCGGTGCGCAGCACCTCACCGGAGGCGAGCACCACCTCCAGGCCGAGCACGTACTCGGTGGTCACTCCGTACTTCACACAGCACATGCCACCGGCGTTGGTGGCCACGTTGCCGCCGATGGTGGACGACTCCCAGGAGCCGGGGTCCGGTGGGTACCAGAGGCCCTGTCTGGCCACCGCCCCGGCCAGCGCCGCGTTGACCACCCCCGGCTGGACCACCGCGATCCGGCTCACCGGGTCGATCTCCCGGATCTCGTTCATCGCGACGGTACTGAGCACCACCGCGCCGTCCACCGCGTTCGCCGCGCCGGCCAGCCCGGTCCGCGCCCCCTGCGGCACCACCGGTACGCCGTGCCGCGCCGCCGCCTGGATCACGGCCACCACCTGCTCGGTGTCGCGCGGGCGGGTCACCACCAGCGGGACGCCGGCGGCGCACAGGTCGGCCTCGTCCCGCTGGTGCATGCGCAGCAGGTCCGGGTCGGTGAGCACGGCGTCGTCACCGAGCGCGGCGCGCAGGTCGTCGAGGAGCGCGGTGGGGGCCATGCAGCCGAGGCTAGGTCGCCGACCGGCGATCATCAACATGATCGACTGGGCGGGATAACTTGGGCACCATGCTCTACCTGGACCGGCCGGCCTGGCCGTGGCGCGGTCGGCTCTGGTCGCACCTGATCAGCGACGTCTCGTACGCCGAGCTGCACGCCTTCGCCGAGACGCTCGGCGCGCCCCGGCGCGGCTTCGACCGGGACCACTACGACATTCCGGCCGACCGGTTCGCGGCGGCGGTGTGGCTCGGTGCCCAGGTGGTGCCGAGCCGGGAGCTGGTCCGGTTGCTCCGCGCCGCCGACCTGCGTCGGCCGAAGCACCTGGTCAACCCGCGTTCTCCGGCTCCCCGGTGAGGGCGGCCAGCTCGCGGCGCACATTGTCCCGGGCGGGCTCTTCCCACCGGCTCGCCAGCGGTGGCGACCGGAACAGCGCGGGCAGCGCCAGCAGGCCGGTCAACACGGCAGCCCGTCCAGCCCGGAAGGCCGGCTCCGGCACATGGGCGTACTCCCGGCGGATCGCCGCCGCGTAACGCTCGTAGTTGGCCGGCGGCGCGGCCAGCACGGCCAGGTCCGCGTCGCAGAGCAGCGCGCCGTCCCGGTCGCCCGGTGCCACAGTGTGCCCGGCGGTGAGCAGCACCAGCCGACGCACCTCGGTCACGGTGGGCGCCGGCACCCCGAGCCCGGTGAGCACGCTCTCGGCCAGCGCGGCGCTGTCCCGTTCGTTGGCGTCGCCGGCGGCCCGGGGGTCGTAGACCGCGTCGTGGAACCAGGCCGCCAGCCGGACCGCGTCGGCCCGAGTGGCCAGGTCGGCGTGCTGGTCCACCACATCGAGCACCGCCGTCAGGTGGGCCAGCGTGTGATAGTGCCGGTGCGGCTCCCGCCACCGGGCGATCACCTGCTCTCCGGCGCGGGTGGTATCCGGATCGGGGCTCGCGCCGGCACCTCGGGCCGCCGCCCGCCACCGGTCCAACAGATCAGCCACCGCCCGAGTCTGCCGCATCCGCCCGCGACGCGCGGGAAGGGAGGATTCAGCGGGGCCACCACGGGTAGTCGCGCCCATGGCCGTGGCCCGGGACAAGCGACCTCCGATGGTGCGACGTACCGCGCTGCGCGACGGGTTGGTGGACATCGACGGCGCGCGGATCGCCGAGGCCACCGAACAGCTGCGCCACCGCAGCCGCGCCACTCTGCACGACCGGCTGCACCGGGTACGGATGGCCGGTGGACTAGCCGTGCAGGCCGGGCTGGCTGCCGGGCTCGCGTACCTGATCTCGCACAAGCTGCTCGGCAACCCGCAACCGGTCTTCGCGCCGATCTCCGCGGTCGGCACCCTGGCCGCGTCGGTCGGCCAGCGGTTCCGCCGGACGGTGGAGTTGATCGTCGGGGTGGGGGTCGGAGTGGCCGTCGGCGACCTCCTGATCTACCTGCTCGGCACCGGGGCGTGGCAGCTCGGCCTGGTGGTCACCGTGGCGATCCTGCTCACCATCTTCGCCGGAGCGAGTGTGGCCATCGTCATCCAGGCGGCGGCCACGGCGGTGCTGATCGTGACGCTGAGCCCGTCGACCCAGAACCTGGAGATCCCGCGCTTCGTCGACGCCTTCCTCGGCGGTGGGATCGCACTGCTGGTCACGGCGGTGCTGCTGCCACTGAACCCGCTCCGAGTGATCAACCGGGCGGCCCGCCCCGCCCTGGACCTGCTCGCCGCCCAACTCGACGCCACCGCCGACGGGCTGCGCAACCGGGACCGCGCCGCCATCCAGGGCGCGCTGGAGAGACTGCGCAACAACAAGGAGGAGTTGGCCACGCTGGGCGAGGCCATCGAGGGGGCGAAGGAGACCGCCACCCTCTCCCCGGCCCGCTGGCACCGCCGCGACGAACTGACCCACTACGCCGAGGCGGCCGACCCCATCGACCGGGCGATGCGCAACAGCGGCACGCTGATCCGCCGGTCCGTCACTCTGGTCGAGGACGAGGAACCGGTGCCCGATCCGATGCCGGACGCGATCGGCCACCTCGCCGAGTCGGTCCGGCTGCTCAAGCACGAGTTCGCCGCCGGTGAGGAGCCGGAGAAGGCCCGGGAGCGGTCGCTGCGAGCGGTCAGCGAGGCCGGCCGGGCGTACGGCGCCGGGGTGGGCTTCTCCGGCAGCGTGGTGATCGCCCAGATCCGCACCACCGCGAGCGACCTGCTGGTCGCCTCCGGGATCGAGCAGGAGGAGGCGAACCGGTGGATCCGCACCGCCTTCGGGGAGCAGGAGCGCCCGGTCGGTGAGCCCGCGGAGCCCGGCGAGACACCGAAGCCACCCACCGCCCCGCCGGTCGGCTGAGCGGGGCGACCGCCGGGCGGGCCTCAGCCCAGCTCGGCCAGCGCCGCGAGCAGCCGGTCCACCTGAGCGGCCGTGCTGCCCAGCCCGATGCTGGCACGCAGCGCGGTGGGCGGCAGGTCCCGCCGGCCGGTACGCGCCGCCGCCTCGCCGAGCAGACGCCGGGCCAGCGGGTGGGCGCAGAACAACCCGTCCCGTACGCCGATGTGGTGCTCGGCGGCCAGCCGCGTGGCCACCTCGGTGGAGTCCCATCCGGCCACCACGAACGAGACGATGCCGACCCGGGGCGCGTCCGGGCCGAAGGTGCGCAGCTCGACGACGTGCGGCAGGGCGGCGAGGCCGGTCCGTAGCCGGTCCAGCAGGGCCTGCTCGTGGGCGGCCAGCGCGCCCTGGTCCGCCTCGTCGAGCGCCTTGCACACCGCCGCCAGCGCGACCGCTCCGAGCAGGTTCGGGGTGCCGCCCTCGTGTCGGGCCGGGCCGGTCGCCCAGGTCACGTCGTGGGTGGCTGGCCCGACGTGGCTGGTGGCGCCACCGCCGGCCAGGTAGGGCGGGGCGGCGTCCAGCCAGTCGGCGCGACCGATCAGCACTCCCGTGCCGAACGGCGCGTACAGCTTGTGGCCGGACACTGCCAGGTAGTCGACGTCGAGCGCGAGCAGGTCGACCGGGGCGTGCGGGGCGAGCTGCGCGGCGTCGAGCACGATCCGGGCACCGTGCCGGTGGGCCACCCGCGCCAGTTCGGCGACCGGCCACCGCTCACCGGTCACGTTGCTCGCACCGGTCACCGCGACCAGCACCGGCAGCGCCGGGCTGCTGCCCCGGCGCAGCTCGGTGAGGGCGGCGGCGAGATCGCGTACCGCCCCGTCGGGGTCGCTGGGCACCGGAAGGCGCACCGACCCGCGCGGCCAGGGCAGCAGGTTGGCATGGTGTTCGGAGGCGTTGGTGACCACCGTCGTGCCGGCTGGCACGGCCCGCGCCAGCAGGTTGAGCGCGTCAGTGGTGTTGCGGGTGAAGATCACATGATCGTCGGCGCGGGCGCCGAAGAAGTCGCCGATCGTCTGCCGGGCCTGCTCGTACGCGAGGGTGCAGCGTCGCGACAGCGCTCCCGCTCCGCGATGCACGCTGGCGTACCAGGGCAGCAGCTCGGCCACCGCGTCGGCGGCGGCCCGGGCGCACGGCGCACTGGCCGCGTAGTCCAGATTGATCTCGCCGGGCACGCCGAGAACGTCGAGCGGCGCGGACGGCGCCGACGGCGCGGTGGGCAGGCTGGGCAGCGAGGGGACGAGAGTGACGGACACGCCGGAACCTCCGGGGTCAGGGACCCCGGGTGCGACATCGGGACGGGGTCCGCGCTTGCCCAGCACACCGATCGGGCTGGGCCCGGTCATCACCCGGGGCACCCCACCGCGAACTCGACGAGGGTTGCCGGCCAGCAAGCCGGGGCTGAACGCTGGCACTCGTGACCTGCCGGCAGCATAGCGGCTGCCGATGCGCCCGAACCAGCCGGCGGCGGATGGCTACGCTGACCGCATGGCCGACACCCCGCCCGGTTCACCATTGCCGCCGTCGCCCGCCGCCCCGCCTGCGCCCGCCGTCCCGCCCACGGGTGAGACGCCCCGGATGCCGCTGCGCCGCCTGGGCTGGCGGCGGTTCCTGGTGCTGGCCGGGGTGGTGCTGTTGATCGCGGCGTGCGCGGTCTTCATGGTCTTCACGCTCGGCCAGTCGCTCGGTGTGCAGGCCCTGCTGATCGGGGTGGTCGCCGCCATCCTGCCGGTGCCGGTGCTGGTCGCCTGCTTCCTCTGGCTGGACCGGTACGAACCGGAGCCGTTGAAGTATCTGATCTTCTGCTTCGCCTGGGGGGCGTTCGTCTCCACCGCCGCCTCGCTCACGGTCAACGACTTCGCGGCCAACCGCTTCGCCGACTGGGGCCTGCCGTCCGCGCTCACCGGGGTGCTGGTGGCGCCGTTCATCGAGGAGCTGACCAAGGCACTGGGCCCGATCCTGCTGCTGGTGTTCCGCCGCCGCGAGTGGTCCGGGATCACCGACGGCCTGGTCTACTGCGGGCTCTCCGCGGTCGGCTTCGCGATGGTGGAGAACATCCTCTACCTGGGCGGGTTGGGGTACGCGTCCGGCGCCGACCGGTACGGCCCAGCCACCGGCATCCAGCAGGTCATCGCGATCTTCATTCTGCGGATTCTGCTGTTCGGGTTCGCCCACCCTCTTTTCACCTCGATGACCGGTGTGGGCCTGGGTATCGCCTCCCGGACGGCCGACCGGCGCATCCGGGTGCTCGCCCCGATCGCCGGCCTGCTGCTGGCGATGATGCTGCACGGCACGTGGAACCTGCTGCCCACGCTGACCCAGGCCACCGGCGAGGCCATGATCATGCTGTACGGCTTCCTGGGCCTCATGGTGCCGGTCTTCTTCGGCACCGTGGGGCTGGCCCTGTGGCTGCGCGCCTGGGAGGGGCGGCTCACCGAGCGGGTCCTGCCCGACTACGTCCGTGCCGGCTGGCTCAGCCCGCCCGAGGTGGCCGCCCTGAGCGGTCTCGGCCGGCGGCACGCCGCCCGCAGTTGGGCACGGCGGGTGGCCGGCGACGCCGGGGTGCGGGCGATGCGGGGTTACCAGTCCGCCGCGACCCGGCTGGCCCTGCTGCGCGACGGGGCGCTGCGCGGCCTGGACCGCAAACCCGCCGACCAGGAGCGGACCGCCCGCGAGGAGCGGGAGCTGCTGGACGCGATCACCGCGTACCGGTCGTTCTTCGTGGGTCGGGACCCGCAGGCCCCGGCGGGGGTCTGGGACGGCAGCCGCTACCACCTGCGCTTCCCGGACGGCACGCAGCGCGCCGTGGACGCGCCGGACGAGCCGGTGGTGCCGATCCCGGTGGTGCTGGCTCCCGCGCCGGCGCCGGTGGGGTACGCCCCGCCCGGTTGGCCCGGCCTGCGCCCGGCGTCGCCCTGGCCGCCGACGCACCCCTGACAGCTACGGCCTGGCGGCTGACGGCAGGCCAGCAGTGCGGCTCAGGCCACCAGCAGTGCGGCTCAGGCCAGCAGCGAGGTGAGGAAGTCACCGAGGCCCTGGAACATCGCGATCAGCGCGGCCCCGATCGCCCGGAACATCTGCGCGGCGCCGTCCGGCCGAAAGGCCATGAAGTAGATCAGGAACGCGACACTGCCCCAGGTCAACAGCTTCTTCACGAATACCGGCATCGTCCCTCCCCAGGGCCACGGTCGCCGGATGGCTTCCCGTCGTGCGCCTGGGCAAACGGTGCGCGACGGGCCCTGGTGGCCGGGGGAGGTGCGTCAGAGGTAGAGGCCGGTCGAGTCGTTCTCGATCCGCTCGGCGGCCACGGCGTGCACGTCCCGCTCCCGCAGCAGCACGTAACCGCGGCCGTGCAGCTCGACCTCGGAGCGCTCGTCAGGGTCGAAGAGCACCCGGTCGCCGGAGACGATGGCGCGGACGTTCGGCCCCACCCCGACCGCGGTGGCCCAGGCGAGGCGCTTGCCGACAGCAGCGGTCGCCGGAATGACGATGCCAGCGGTGGAGCGGCGTTCGCCCTCACTGCCCTCCATCCGCACCAGCACACGGTCGTGCAGCAGGCGGATCGGCAGGCCGGCGTCGAGATCGTTGTCGGCGGTCACGTCGCAGACGCTACCGTGTGGCCGACGGTGGTCGACCGGTGGTTACGCCGGAGGTGGTCGGGGCATTGTGTGGCGCAACCGCCCTACGGTGTCGGGAACGGACGTATGCTGTCCGACCTGTCGCCGTCGGCGGGCCGGGTTTTCTGCCAGGAGGTGCGCTTGAGCCGCTTCGAGCGGGTACGCGGGCGGCTTCGCCGCGCCTACCAGTCACGACAGGATTCGGCGCGCGCCGACGAGGGCGCCTCCAGTGACGCGCTGAACGACGCGTCGGAGGCGGCCCGGGTGGCGTCGCCGGCCGTGCCGGGGCCGACCGCGCCGCAGAGCGCCACTGTCTACGGCGCGGAACCTCCGGTGGACCTGCACAGCTCCACCTCCAGCCGGGACGACGCCGACGTTCCGCACGGGCTGCGGATCGCCGCCGCGTGGTGTTGGCGACTGATCGTGATCGGCGTGGTGGCCTGGGCGCTGCTGCGGATCGTCGGCACGGTCAAGATCGTGATCATTCCGCTGGCCATCGCGCTGCTGCTCTCCGCGCTGCTCGCCCCGGCGGTGGGCTGGCTGCTGCGGGCCCGGTTCCCCCGGTCGCTGGCGACGGCGGTGGTGCTGGTCGGCGGCCTGGCCGCGGTGATCGGCACGCTGACGCTGGTGGTCAACGAGTTCATTCGTGGCGTACCGGAGCTGAGCGAGAAGTCCTCGGAGGGCGTCCGGCAGATCCAGAACTGGTTGAAGACTGGCCCGCTGCACCTCTCCGACGGGCAACTCGACCGCTACATCGACGAGGCGCAGGGCTGGATCAACAACAACACCTCGAGGTTCACCAGCGGCGCGTTGAGCACCGCCGCGACGCTTGCCGAGGTGCTGACCGGCACGTTGCTGGTGCTTTTCGCGACGTTCTTCTTCCTGCGTGACGGCAACCGGATCTGGCGTTTCCTGGTCCGGTTGCTGCCGGTGGCCGCCCGGTGGAAGGTCGACGACGCCGGCCGCGCCTCCTGGCAGACGCTTGTCGCCTACGTTCGCGCGACAGTGCTGGTCGCCTTCATCGACGCGGTCGGCATCGGCATCTTCCTGGTCATCTTCGACATCCCGTTCGCCTTCCCGCTGGCCGCGCTGGTCTTCCTGGGCGCGTTCATCCCGATCGTCGGTGCGGCGCTCTCCGGTGGCGTGGCGGTGCTGGTGGCCCTCGTCGACAGCGGCCCGGTCACCGCGCTGATCATTCTCGGTGTGGTGATCGGCGTCCAGCAGATCGAGGGGCACGTGCTCCAACCGCTGATCATGGGCCGGGCGGTGGCCCTGCACCCGCTCGCGGTGATCATCGGTATCGCCGCCGGTGTCGTACTCGCCGGGATCACCGGCGCGCTGGTCTCCGTGCCGCTCATCGCGGTGCTGAACACCGCGGTCCGCCGGCTTGCCGCCCGCAGGGTCCCGGACACACCGCCCGACGCCG
This sequence comes from Micromonospora noduli, assembly GCF_003264365.1. GTDB lineage: Bacteria > Actinomycetota > Actinomycetes > Mycobacteriales > Micromonosporaceae > Micromonospora > Micromonospora noduli. Next base: position 918 of record NZ_PYAK01000094.1, on the reverse strand, counting down.
TGGTCGTCGCCTCCCAGGCCCCCTAGGGCGTCCCGCCAGATCACGCAGGATCAGGGAAAGAGTGGCCTCCCGCCAGCGGGAGACCACTCTTTTCCTGTTGTAGCGCGATCCTGGTCCTGCCCAAGCGGGTCAGGACTTGGCCAGGCGTTCCAGGGCGCCCCGGGCCACCTCGGGGCGGGTCGTGTACCAGAACGGGGGCAGCGAGCGGCGCAGGAACGGCCCGTAGCCTCGGGCCGTCTCCAGCCGGGAGTCGAGCACCGCCACCACGCCCCGGTCACCGGTCGCGCGGATCAGCCGGCCCACGCCCTGAGCGAGCCTCACCGCCGCGATCGGCACGCTGACCGCCGAGAAGCCGGAGCCACCGCCCGCGTCCACCGCCGCCGCGCGGGCCGCCGCCAGCGGTTCGTCCGGGCGGGGGAAGGGCAGCCGGTCGATGACGACGAGCTGGCACGCGTCACCCGGCACATCCACCCCCTGCCAGAGCGACATCACCCCGAACAGGCAGCTGGCGCGCTCCTCGCGGAAGCGACGCACCAGCAGCGGCAGCGCCTCCTCGCCCTGGAGCAACACCGGCAGGTCGGTCCGCGCGCGCAACAGCTCCGCCGCCTGCTGCGCGGCCCGCCGGGAGGAGAAGAGCCCGAGAGTACGACCACCGAGCGCCTCGACCAGCCCGAGGAGTTCCTCTCCGGCAGCGTCGGGCAGCCCGGAGACGCTGGGGCGGGGAAGGTGCGCGGCGACGTACAGGATGCCCTGCCGGGCGTAGTCGAACGGCGAACCGACGTCGAGTGACCGCCACCCGGGGCCCTCGGTGGCCGGAACGAGGGCGTTCGAGGTGACGTCGCCGGCGAGGCGACGGCCCGGCGCCTCGGCAGCCGGCCGGCCGGGGCCGGTGCGGGCGGCCAGCGCGGCCGCGGCGGG
>NZ_PYAK01000093.1 GCF_003264365.1 Micromonospora noduli | reverse complement strand
CCGGCTGACCGGCGCGGCGGTCCCGCCCGACCCGCCGCCGCGCGCCGCCGCACCGCCCGGGCACGGCCAGGGCGCGCTCTTCGACACAGTGCCCGGTCCGCCGGGCCCGGGCATCGAGGCACTGACCCAGGTGTACGCCGACCAGCTCACCCGTGTCGCCGCGACCGAGCACCCCGGTCGGTTCCGGTTGCTGGTGGCCGCCGAGTCGGCCGGCGCGCTGATCGCGGCGGAGATGGGCGCCGCCGGGCTGCCCTGGCGCGCCGACGTGCACAACGCGATCCTGCACGAGCTGCTCGGCGAGGCGTCCCCGGTCGGTGGTCCGCCACGCCGACTCGCCGAGCTGGCCGCCCGGATCGCCGACGCGCTCGGCGTACGCGGCCTGCACACCGATTCCCCGGCGGAGCTGCTGAAGGCGTTCGCCCGGGTCGGGGTGGAGCTGCCCAACACCCGGGCCTGGGTGCTGCGCGGGGTGGACCATCCGGCGGTGCCGCTGGTGCTGGAATACAAGGAGCTCTACCGGATCTGGACGGCGCACGGCTGGGCCTGGCTCGATCAGTGGGTGCGGGGCGGCCGGTTCCAACCGGAGTACGTGCCGGCTGGTGTCGTCTCCGGCCGGTGGGCCACCCGGGGTGGTGGCGCGTTGCAGATCCCCAAGGTGATCCGGCGGGCGGTGGTGGCCGATCCGGGCTGGCGGTTGGTGGTCGCCGACGCCGGCCAGTTGGAGCCTCGGGTGCTGGCCGCGGTCTCCGGCGACGCGCGGTTGGCGACGGCGGGGGCTGCCGGCGACCTCTACGCGGCCCTGGCCCGGGACTCGTTCGGCGGTGACCGGGCCAAGGCCAAGGTGGCCCTGCTCGGCGCGATGTACGGGCAGACCGGCGGGGCAGCGGTGCCCGCGTTGGCGGTGCTGAAGCGCAGCTACCCGACGGCGTTCGGGTACGTCGAGGCGGCGGCGCGTACCGGTGAGATTGGCGGGCTGGTGCGGTCGTGGCTGGGGCGGACGTGTCCGCCCGGCTCGGCCGGGTTCGGTGATCTCGACGACGAGCCCTCCGATCCGGAGGGGGCGGGTGACCCGCACAGTCCGCGGGCGCGGGCCGCCCGGTCCCGGGGGCGCTTCACCCGCAACTTCGTCATCCAGGCCACGGCGGCGGAGTGGGCCTCCACCTTGCTGGCCACGCTGCGGACGGAGTTGTCCGGCACCGACGCCGAGCTGGTCTTCTTCCAGCACGACGAGGTGGTCGTGCACGCGCCGGCCGATCAGGCGGAGGCGGTCGCCGAGGCTGTCAACCGTTGCGGCGAGCGCGCGTCGGCGCTGCTCTTCGGTGCGACGCCGGTCCGGTTCCCACTGGACCTGTCCATCGTCGACTGTTACGCCGACGCGGCCTGACCTGCGGGCCTACTCGGGCAGGGCGCACCCCGGGGCGGTGCCCCCGGTTAGTCTCATCCGGTCGTGCGGCCGTCGGAATGGGAGGGTGCGTCATGGTCGTCGGAGTCGTCCGTCATCTGGTGGGGATGGCCGCCGCCTGTCTGGTCCTCGTCGCCGAGGCGGTCGTGGGCTACCTCGGTCTGTTGGCGTACGCGCTGGCCACCGGCTCCGGGGTGGGTGGTCCGCTGGCCGGGCCGATGTTCGTCTTGATCGCCGCGGTGCTCGGTGTGGTCCTGATTCCCCTGCTCTTCCTGCCGGCTGTGGCGGTCGGGGAGGCCGTCGGTCGGCATCGGGGGACCGGCCGGGTGGTGGCGCTGTCCGTGCTCGTCGCTGTCGTCCTGGCTGCCGGATACGCGGTGGCCGCAGCGATTGCCAGCGGGGTGTCCGCCGGCTACGTGCCTCTGGTCGCGGGAATCGCCGTGCTGCTGATCGTTGCTCCGGTGGTCCTGTACGCGCTCACCGCGCGGGGACTGGGCTGGGTGGCGCGATGGGTGCCCCGGCGTTGGGGCGGCACCGCGGTCGCGCTGTCCGCGGAGACGGGTTGATCGCCGACTCTTCTCGATGATCATCCGGTGCTCGTGCCGGCGGATGCCGGTCGTGTAACGGTTGTGCTATTTCTCCTTTTCGCCCCGCCACCCCCGGCTGGCCGTCCTCGTTGCAGTGTCCGTAGGAGGGGACGGATCGGTCACGGTCCGTCCCGTGCTGGAGGGGGCGCAGCTGAACCGGATCGCAGGAATGATCATCGCCGCAGGCGGGGGACGACGGATCGGTGGTCCCGAGGCGCTGCTGCACCAGGGTGACAAGCCCCTGGTGAATCAGATGATCGACACGATGACCGAGGCGGGCTGCGAGCAGATCGTGGTCGTTCTGGGCGCTGCCGCCGAGCAGGTCCAGGAAGCCGCCGACCTGGGCAAGGCGACCGTTGTGATCAACAAGGCGTGGGGCACCGGAGTTGGCTCGTCCATCCGGGCCGGCCTGGCCGCCATGGACGACGAGGGGATCGAGGCGGTGGTGGTGGTCCCGGTCGACATGCCGGGCCTGACCGCCACGGCGGTCAGCCGGGTGACCGCGCTGCCGTACCCGGACGTGCTGGTCTGCGCCACCTACGACGGGTTGCGCGGCTACCCGATGCTGTTCGGCCGCCGGCACTGGCCCGGCATCGCCACGCTGGCCAGCGCCGACGTGGGCGCCCGGCCGTACCTGTTGGCGCACAAGGACCAGATCGTCGACATAGCCTGCGACTCGGTGGCCGACGGCAGCCGGATCGACACCCCGGAGCTGATGGAGCTCTACGGGCTCACGGTCCCGCCGCAGCGCGTCGGCGTCTAGACGAGTAAGTCCTGGCCTGGCTGGGGCTGTGGGCGCAGCGCGGCGGTCGGCGGTGACCGTCGGTCGCCTCCGTCGGGGCGGACGCGGTAGTGAGCGGTATACCTCAGAGGTATGAATATGACTCTGAGGTATACCGCTCACCAGCACATCGACATGCCGGGCCAGAGCCGGCACCACCGGATTCCAGGAGGCGCGCTGCCGGTGTCAGCGGCGGGTGGTGGCGCGAGCGACGATGTGCCACTGATGCTGCGGCGAAGCATCAGTGGGGTGCCCGAGCGCTACGCGTGCACAGTGGGCCCCCTGGTCGCGCAGGGACTGGGCCAGGGTGGTCAGTCCGGCGTCCGCAGCCGCGTCCGAATCGTCCCAGCCGGTCAGGGTCAGGTCGTCAGGTAGGTGCAGGCCGGCTCGTGCGGCGGCGCGCAGGGCCCCGAGGGCCAGCTCGTCACTCATCGCGGCGATGGCGTCCGGTGGCTCGGCGCCCTGTAGCAGCTCACTAGCGAAGGTCTCCCCTTCGGTGCTGTGGTTGACCGGGCAGCTGGCCAGCCTCAATTGCGTGGCGAGGTGTCCGGCCTGCGTCCAGGCGTCGAGGAAGCCCTCCCATCGGTGGCGGGTGACCGGGTACTTCATGTCGATCACGTCGCCACCGGTGAGTAGGTGGCGGGAGCGCCTCCGGTCCAGCGGGAAGCCGAGCACGAGCGGGCGGCGGGCTTCGGTGAACGCGGTCTGGCCGATCGCGGCTGCGGCGGCTCGGTCATCGATGCCGATCACCGGCATTCCCCGCCCGTGCGGGCCGGCGTGCACCACCGCGGGCAGGCCGGTGTCGGCGACGGCGTCCAGGACCGGATCATCGTCGCTGGTGGTCCAGACGACGAAGCCGTCCACGGCTGCCTGCGCGACGCGCTCGGCGTCGGTGGGTGCGCCAGTGATCGGGACCAGGGTGAGTCCGACGCCTTCGGCGGCGCACACGTCGGAGACCCCCGCGAGGAAGCGCGCCGCCTGCGGATCGTCGAAGGCGTAGCTCAACCGCTCGCCGAGCACGACGCCGAGCGTGCCGACCCGCCCACGGCGCAACCCGCGGGCGCCCGGGTGCGGCCCGGGGTAGCCCAGCTTCTGCGCCGCCGCGCGCACCTTCGCCGCAGCCTCGGCGGAAACCCTTCCAGGCTGGGAGTAGGTGTAGGAAACCGTCATCGGCGAAACGCCGGCAGCGCTCGCCACCTGCCGCAGCGTCGGCCGCTTGGGGTTGTCCGCAGGACCGTTCATGGCACACACTCTATCTGTGTATCGATACACAATGCGGCAGCAGACCGAGACCGAGACGTTCGTACGGGATTCGCCGACAGTGCTTTCGTACGCCGCCCTGGGCTGCTGGACGTTCTGGCTGTACGCCTTCGGGCCGGCGCTGACCCTCCTGCGCGAAGAGTGGGGATTCTCCTACGCCCTGCTCGGCGTCTATGAACTGTTCCTGGCGGCGGGCGCGGCCCTCGCCGCAGTGGGGTTCGTGTGGGCGGCTCGCCGTCTGGCGAGGGGTGTGCTGTTGTGGTGCTCGGCCCTCGCGACTGTCATCGGCGCGGGTCTGTTCACCCTCGGCGATGGCGTACCGGCCACCCTGCTCGGAGCCGTGGTGCTCGGTCTGGCCGGGACCACGATGCTAACAGTGGTTCAGGCGGTTCTGTCCGACCGACACGGTGATCGGCGGGACCGGGCATTGACCGAGGCCAACGTCGGCGCTGGCGCCTCCGCGGTGTTCGCTCCGCTGATCCTCGGCGTGCTGGCGGCCAGCGCGGTGGGCTGGCGCGCCACGTTCGCGTTGCCCGCCGCCGTCCTCCTGGTGCTGTACCTGCGCTACCGCCGCCAACCGCTACCGGCGGTGCCGCAGCCCGCCACCGCAACGGGAGCCGGGGGCTTACCGCTGGCCTGCTGGCTGTTCGCCGTGCTGACCGCTGTCAGTTCGGCGATCGAGTTCTGTCTGGTGTACTTCGGCCCTCAGATGCTCATCCACGCCGGCATGTCCGCCGCCGCCGCCAGCACCGCGCTGAGCAGCAATTACCTCGGCATCCTGATCGGGCGGCTGCTCGGCGCGCGGCTCACCCGCCGCCCCGGCCGCGGCGTCGCGCTGCTGTACGCCTCATTGGCGGTCACCGGCCCCAGTTTCGTCCTGTTCTGGCTGACCGACCAACCGGTTCTCGCCGTCCTCGGGCTGTTCCTGTGCGGGGTGGGCATCGCGAACCTCTATCCGCTCTCGCTCGCGCTCACCCTCGGCGCGGCCGGCGGACACGAGGATCGGGCCAACGCCCGCTCGCAACTGATCCTCGGCGTGGTCGCCGGCGTCGCCCCGTTCCTGCTCGGCAGCCTGGCGGACCGGTACGGGCTGGTCACCGCCTTCGCCCTGGAGCCGGTCCTGATCGGCGTCTGTTTTCTGATGCTGTGGGGCGGGCTTCGTGCCCGCGGCGCCAACGCCTGAGCCGGAGCCCGACCCCGGTGGCAGGCCGGGCGGCGAGGTTGCGGTCGGGGCGCCGAAACGGCGTCGCCGCCACCAGCCCTCGACGGGCGGGTGACGGCGACGCCGTGTGGGTCGGTGTCAGTCCTGTGCCTGGTCCAACTGACCCGTGGCGGCGAGGCGCTGGTACCAGTGGGCGCTGTCCTTCCAGGTGCGTACCTGGGTGTCGTAGTCGACCCGGATGATGCCGAAGCGACGGTCGTAGCCGTAGCCCCACTCGAAGTTGTCCAGCAACGACCAGACGAAGTAGCCGCGCACATCCGCTCCCTGCGCGCGGGCGTCGGCCATCGCGCCGATGTGCCGACGCAGGTAGTCGATCCGCCGCTCGTCGTGGATCCGGCCGTCGGCCGACACCACATCGTCGAACGCCGCGCCGTTCTCGGTGATCATCATGGGCTGGCTGGGGTATTCACGCTGGAGGCGCAGCAGCAGCTCGGTCAGCGCCGGCGGGTCGATGTTCCAACCCATCGCCGTGTACGGGCCGGGCTGCGGCAGGAAGTCGACGTTCTCCGCGGCGACCCACGGCGTCGAGGTCGAGGCGCCGTGCCCGTCGGCGTCGGATCGGGCCGACACCCCGTCCCACGCCCGGACCAGGGTGCTGGAGTAGTAGTTGACCCCGAGCACGTCCAGCGGCACCGCGATCAGCTTCTCGTCGCCCTCGCGGACGAACGACCAGTCGGTGACCGAGGCGGTGTCGGCCAGCAGGTCGGCCGGGTACTCCCCGTCCAGCATCGGGCCGAGGAACGCCCGGTTCGCCAGCGCGTCGATCCGCCGGACCGCGTCCTGATCGGCGGCCGAGTCGGACGCGCCCCGGATGACGTGCAGGTTCAGCGTCACCGACAGCTCGGCGGACGGGGCCAGCTCCCGGACCACCCGACCGGCCAGGCCGTGCGCGAGGTTGAGGTGGTGCACCGCGGCCAGCGCCGCCGCCGGCTCGGTCCGACCCGGCGCGTGCACCCCAGAGGCGTAGCCCAGGTACGCGGAGCACCACGGCTCGTTGAGCGTCGTCCAGGTGTGCACCCGGTCACCCAGCGCACCGACGATGCCCGCCGCGTACTCCTGGAAGCGCAACGCGGTCTCCCGCGCCGCCCACCCGCCGGCGTCCTCCGACTCCTGCGGCAGGTCCCAGTGGTACATGGTGGCCACCGGGCGGACGCCCCGCTCCAACAGCCCGTCCACCAGCCGCGAGTAGAAGTCGATGCCGGCCTGGTTGAACCGGCCCGAGCCGCCCGGCTGCACCCGGGGCCAGGAGATGGAGAACCGGTACGCGCCGAGCCCCAGGTCGGCGATGTGCCCGAGGTCGTCGGCCCACCGGTGGTAGTGGTCGGCGGCCACGTCGCCGGTGTCACCGTTGAGGGTCCGACCCGGTGTGTGGCTGTAGGTGTCCCAGATGGACGGTCCGCGCCCGTCCTCGGTCGCCGCGCCCTCGATCTGGTACGCGGCGGTAGCCGAGCCCCAGACGAAGCTCTCCGGGAAGTGGTGTTGCGTCATCGTTCCGTCCCCTGGATCTCGCAGATGTAGCCCGTCGAGGTGCCGGCGACCAGTTCGGCGCTGGCCGTCCCACCCTCGTAGCGCACGTCGAACTCGGCACCCGGGCCGTTGCCGGGTGACGGTACCCGTACCCGGGTCCGCTGCCCCTCGGTCGGTGCGTACACCCGCAGTCGCACATCGTCGGCCCACTCGTAGTCCGGTCGGTCGGTCCGCGAGCCGAACGGGATGACAGCGCCCGGTCGGGCCAGCACCGGCAGGCTGTCGAAGTCGTGCTTCTCGGTCAGCCAGGCCGGGCCGGTGACCTGCGCGCCGGTGAGCAGGTGCGTCCAGGTGCCGGCGGGTACGTAGTACGTGACGTCGCCGTCGGCGCTGAGCACCGGGGCGACCAGCACGTCCGGGCCGAGCATGTACTGCCGGTCCAGGTGCGCCGTCGCCGGGTCGTCCGGGAACTCCAGGAACATCGGCCGCATCACCGGCGTCCCGTCGCGGTGCGCCTCCTGAGCGGCGGCCGCCAGGTACGGCATCAGGCTGAGCTTGAGGTGGGTGAAGTGCCGCAGCACGTCCACGGCCTCCTCGTCGTACGCCCACGGCACGCGGTACGAGCCGGACCCGTGCAGCCGGGAGTGCGAGGAGAGCAGCCCGAAGGCGACCCACCGCTTGAACACCGCCGGGTCGGGGGTGCCCTCGAAACCGCCGATGTCGTGGCTCCAGTAGCCGAAGCCGGACGACGCCAGGGACAACCCGCCGCGCAGCGACTCGGCCATCGCGACGAACGTCGACTCGCAGTCGCCGCCCCAGTGCACCGGGAACTGCTGCCCGCCGGTGGTGGCCGAGCGGGCGAACACCACCGCCTCGCCCTCGCCGCGCTCGGTCTCCAGCAGCTCGAAGACCGCCTTGTTGTAGAGGTACGAGTAGTAGTTGTGCATCCGCTGCGGGTCCGAGCCGTCGTGCCACACCACGTCGGTCGGGATGCGCTCGCCGAAATCGGTCTTGAAGCAGTCGACGCCCATGTCCAGCAGCGCCTTGAGCTTGCCCGTGAACCAGCGGACCGCGTCCGGGTTGGTGAAGTCGACAAGCGCCATGCCGGCCTGCCATTTGTCCCACTGCCAGACCGAACCGTCCGGGTTGCGCACCAGGTAACCGGCCTCGCGGCCCTCCTCGAACAGGTACGAGCGCTGTGCGATGTACGGGTTGATCCAGACGCACACCTTCAGGTCGCGCTCGTGCAGCCGGCGCAGCATCCCCTCCGGGTCGGGGAAGGTCGCCGGGTCCCAGACGAAGTCGACCCAGTGGAACTGACGCATCCAGAAGCAGTCGAAGTGGAACACCGACAGCGGCAGCCCGCGCTCGGCCATCCCGTCGACGAACTCGGTCACCGTCTTCTCGTCGTACGAGGTGGTGAACGAGGTGGACAACCAGAGGCCGTACGACCAGGCGGGGATCCGGGCCGGACGGCCGGTGAGGGCGGTGTACCGGCGCAGCACGTCCTTCGGGTTGGGCCCGTCGATGACGTAGTAGGTGAGCGACTGGCCCTCGACGCTGAACTGGGTCTGGGTGACGACCTCGGAGCCGACCTCGAACGACACGTGCTCCGGGTGGTCCACGAAGACCCCGTAGCCGGCGCTGCTCAGGTAGAACGGCACGTTCTTGTACGCCTGCTCGCTGGCGGTGCCCCCGTCGGCGTTCCAGATGTCGACGGTCTGCCCGTTCTTGACGAACGGGCCGAAGCGCTCGCCCAACCCGTACACCGTCTCGCCGACACCGAGGGCGAGCCGTTCGTGTACGTGCCGGCGGCCCTCGGCGTCGGTGACGACGCCGATGCTGCGTGCGGTGGACGCGGTGACCAGCCGGTCGCCGTGCAGGAAGTCGACCCGCCACCCGTCGATGAGCGCTACCCGCGCGGTCAGCTCGCCGGTGGTCAGCGTCGCGCTGAGCCCGGTGACGTCGACGGTGACCGGGTGCGTCTCGTCGGTGCTCAGCCCGAAGTGCGGCTCGCGGGGCAGCCCTCCGGTGTGGTGGGCGATGGTCACCCCGATGACGCCGGGGGCGGGGGAGAAGAACCGGACGGTGACCAGGGGGCGGTTGAGGGTGTCGCCGCGGCCGGTGATCTGACCGGTTGGTGCGAAGACGGTGAATCCGCGCTCGTCCGGCTCGACCGACTCGACGGTGCCGGGCCGCAGGACGCTGACGCCGGGGCGCAGCTGCCAGTACCCGTCGGTGAACTTCACTTCTCGGCTCCTGCCGTGATGCCGCGCGCCAGAGTGCGCTGGAAGATGAGGAAGAAGAGGATGGCCGGCACCAGGCTGATCAGCGCGCCGGCGTTGGTGGTCGGAGCGTCCATCAGCCGGTCACCCTGCAACGACGCGAGCGCGACCGGAATGGTCTGCGTCTGGTTGTCGATCAGCATGACCAGCGGGATGAGGAACTCGTTCCACGTCCAGATGAAGAAGAAGATGAGCAGCACCGCGAGGGTGGGCCGCAGGTTGGGGAAGACCACCCGCCACAGCACCGTCCACTTGCCGGCGCCGTCCAGCGCGGCGGCCTCCAGCAGCGAGCGCGGGAACGTGCCCATCACGGAGGCGAGCAGGTACGTGCCGAACGCGCTCTGGATCACGGTGAAGATGATGATCACCGAGAGCTGGGTGTTGTAGAGGCCGACCTGCTTCGCCACGTAGTACAGCGGGTAGATCAGCGCCTCCTGCGGCAGCATGTTGGCCAGCAGGAAGAGACCGACGATCCACAGCCGGCCCCGGACCCGACCGATGCCCAGCGCGTACGCGTTGAGCAGCGACACGGCGACGCCGAGCACGGCCACCGAGCCGGCGATGACCGCCGAGTTCCAGAACTTCAGCGGGAAGTTCACCTCGGTCCAGTACGTGCGCAGACCCTTCGTGTAGAACTCCGTCGGCCAGCTCAGCGGGCCGCCCGAGGAATAGTCGCCGGGCGACTTGAACGCGTTGAGCAGCATGAACGCGAACGGCACCAGCATGACGAGCGCGCCGAGGGTGACCAGGGCGAGCACCACCCAGCGGCTGACGCCGCGGTGGTGTCGATCGCGTACGGGCCGGGCCGGCGTCACCGGCACCTTGCTCGGTGTGAGCGTGACGGCCATGTCAGAACCCCCGGTCCCGGCGCTCGCTGCGGGCCTGCATCCAGATGAAGATCCCGGCCACCACCACGATGATCAATGTCAGCACCATGGAGATCGCGGAGCCGTAGCCGACCTGCAGCTTCTTGAAGAACGTGTAGTAGGCGAAGTACGAGGGCACGTTCGTGGCGTTGTCCGGACCGCCCCGGGTCAGGGCGAAGATCGGCCCGAACACCTTCAACGCGGCGATGGTGCAGGTCAGCGCCACCACGAAGGTCTCCGGCCTGATCTGCGGAAGGGTGATCGCGCGGAACCGGTGCAGCCAGTTCGCGCCGTCGACCTCGGCCGCCTCGTACAGCTCGGGGTCGACCCGCTGCAACGCCGCCATGAAGACGACCACCGGGTAGCCGATCTGCACCCAGATCATCACGGCCATCACGGCCGGCAGGGCGGTGCCCGGGTCGCCGAGCCAGTCGTGGCGCAACGCGCCGAGACCGACCGCGTCGAGGAGGCTGTTGAACGCGCCGTCGGGGCGCAGGATCCAACCCCAGACGATGCCGGCCACCACGACGGGCAGCACCTGCGGGAGGTAGAACGCGGCCCGCAGCGCGGCGGCCGTGCGGGGCTTGAACCGGCGGCCGATGACGTCGAAGAGCACCGCGGCGAGCAGCAGCCCGAGCACTGTGGGCACCACCACCATCGCGACGAGCATCCAGACGGTGTTGCGGAACGACGCCCAGAACACGTCGTCCTGCAGCAACTGCTGGTAGTTGTCCAGGCCGACCCACCGGGGGTCGCCGATGCCGGACCACTTGGTCAGCGACAGGTAGAGGGTGCCGACCAGCGGTGCGCCGATGACCAGGAGAAAGAGCACCGCTCCGGGGAGCAGGTAGAGCCAGTACGCCGCGTTGCGGCCGCGGCGTCTGCGGCTGGGCGCGGGCGGGGTGGGGGTCGCTGCCGGCGGTGTGGCGGCGACCGTCTCGGAGACAGCCATGGAAGATCCTTCCCGGCGGGGCTGGCGGGCGCGCCGGTCGTGCCGGTCGCGCCCGCCGCTCGCCGTGTCACTTGCCGGTGATCTCCTTGACGCCATCGGCGTACGGCTTGGCGATCGTGTCGAGAACCTGGTCGGGCGACTTCGAGCCGTTGATCAGGCCCTGGAAGCCGGAGACCAGCACGTCGTAGTAGCCGGGGACCGGCCAGTCCGGGTAGAAGGCGAGCCCGTCGGACTTGCTGACCGTGTTGAAGTCCTCGATCAGCTTGCGGTCCTTCGGGTCGCTGATCTTCGACGCGTCAGCGGCGACCGGAACACCACCGTTGTTGCCGATCAGGTCCTGGATCTCCGGACGCAGGGTGATGTCGATGAAGTCGTACGCCAGGCTCTTGGCCTTGCTGTTCTCCGGGACCACCCAGAGGTTGCCGGACGAGCCGGCCTGCAGGGTGTTGCCGGGGAAGAGGAAGGTGTCCCAGTTGGCCTTCATCTCGGTCTTGAACCGGCCGTACCACCAGCTGCCCGAGACGATCATCGGAACCTTGCCGCCGATGAAGGCGGTGCCCATGTCCTCGGCCTTGAGGCTGGCCGAGTTCTTCGCGACGTAGCCCTTCTGCACCCACTGGGCGAAGGTGTCCGCGCCGTACTTGAGCGGGTCGGCCTTGAAGTCGACAGGGTTCTTGTAGAGCTGGTAGTTGTCGACGAACTGCCGGTCGCCCTTGGAGAGGGCGAGCTGGTAGAAGAGCTGCCCGGCCGGGTATTCAGCGCCGGCCATGCCCAGCGGGGTGATGCCCTTGCCGACGAAGGTGTCCATCGCGGCGGTCATCTCGGCCATCGTGGTCGGAACCTTGACGCCGTTGCTCTGGAACAGGTCCTTGTTGTAGTAGACCGTCACGTACTCGCCGTAGTTCGGCACACCGAACCACTTGCCGGAGCCCATCACGCCCTTGTCGCTGTACCGGGCGGTGGTCTGCAGGCTGGGACTGAGCTTGCCGGCCCAGCCGCGCTTGTCGGCCTCGCTGCTCAGGTCGGCCAGCAGGCCCTGGGAGGAGAGCAACCCGGCGGTCGCGTTGCCCTTGTTGTACTCCATGATGTCCGGGCCCTCGGACGAGTTGATGATCATGCCCGCGTTCTGCTGAATCTGCTCGAACGCCTTGCGCTCGAAGCGCACCTCGACACCCGGGTGCTCGGACTTGAAGAGCTCGATCGCCCGGTTCCAGCCGACCCCCATGGCGCTGTTCTCGCTCTCGTAGTGCCAGAGCTTGAGAACCTTGGCGTCGCTGCTGTCCCCGTTGTCACCACCGCCGCAGGCGGCCACGGTGGTCGTCGCTGTCGCCGCCAGGGCGATCGCGGCGACGAGCCGGCGGAATCGCTGCATTAGCATCCTCCTCGTTGAGTATCTAGCCGGTACTTCACGGGGCCCGTCGTCGCGTTGCAGCGCGGCGGCGGGCCATTTACTGATCGGCCCCCAGTGGGTGGCGGCTTCGGGGCTGTGCGGTCGACCCCCGGATCTCCAACGTGCACGGCAGCAGTTGCTGGTGACGAAGGTCAGCGGGGCCATCCAGGTGGCGCGTCAGCGCCTCGATCGCGATCCGGCCGAGCGCCGAACCGGGTGACGTCATCGCGGTCAGCGCCGGGGTGGCCAGTTCGGCGACCTGCGGCGAGGTGACCATCGAGACGACGGAGACGTCGTCGGGAACGGACAACCCGCGGCCGGTCAACTCGCCGAGGATGCCGAAGATCGCCGTCTCGTTCATGGCCAACACCGCGGTCAGCTCCGGGGCCTGTGCGAACGCGGCGGCCAGGGCAGCCCGCCCGCCGGCGGCGCTGTCCTCGGCCGCGATCATCACCGGCTCCAGGCCGTGCCCGGTCATGGCGGCGGTGAAGGCGTCACGGGTACGCAGCGCGGGCCCGTAACCGCTGGCCAGCGTGGCAGCCGAGTGGTTGACGTAGACGATCCGCCGGTGCCCGAGGCCGACCAGGTGCGCGACGGCCTCCCGGACGGTCTGGTCGAAGTCGATGTCGACGTAGGAGAGCGTGCTGGTGTCGCCGGTGCGGCCGATCAGCACCAGCGGCACCCCCGCCTCCTGGAGCACTGTGACCCTCTCGTCGGCCAGCTGGACCTCCATCAGCACGACCCCGTCGAGCATCCGCTGACTGGCCAGCCGACGCAGGTCGTCGAGGTCGCCCCCGCCCACCGGCGAGAGCACCAGGTGGTAGCCGGCGACACTCGCCGCGGCGGCGGCACCGGTGACGAAGGCGGTCTCTGTGGCACCGAGGCCGCGTTCGTCCATCGGCATCAGCAGGCCCAGGATCCGGCTGCGACGACTGGCCAGACCGCGTGCCATCGCGTTGGGCTGGTACTCGAGCTGTGCCATCGCGGCGAGCACCTTGTTACGGGTGGCCTGCGAGATCGGCCGGGTGCCGGTGAGCACGTACGAGACGGTGCTGACCGAGACCTGCGCGAGGCGGGCGACGTCGTGCATGGTGGCCACCGCGCACCTCCTCCGGCCTGGGGTGGGACCGCTCCCGAACTTCGTCGAAGCGTTTCGACGAAGCGGTTCGACAGGACGCTAGGCCACCTGTTACGGCGACGTCAATAGCCGATGTCGAAAAGAATTCAGCGGGGTGCGCGGCCCCCTCGCGCAGCCCGCGCCGCGCCGCGCCCAGCCGCGCCGCGCCGCGCCGCGCTCA
>NZ_PYAK01000092.1 GCF_003264365.1 Micromonospora noduli | reverse complement strand
GGGGTGGGGGAGGGCCCGCGTGGCGGCACCCCGGCCAGACCGGCGCGTGAGCGTCCGGCACGGCCCGCCCCGGGTGCCCGTCCGGCGCGTACACCCCGGCCGGCCGGCGCCACCGACGGCCCGGCTCCAGTCGACCAGCCCGCGCCCGACGCAGGCTCGGCCGACCAGCCCGCGCCCGGCGCGACCGCGCCTGGCAAACCCGACACCGGTCCGGCTGCCGAAACCGTGCCCGGCGCAGGCCCGGCCGACCAGCCCGCGCCCGGCGCGACCGCACCTGGCGAGCCTGGCGAGGGCGCGGCCGCATCGGGTGGCGAGCCGATCGCGGACCCGCCGGGCCGCGATGGCCGGGGCGACCACGACGGGGGTACGGCCTGATGCCGCTCTGGGTGGAGTTGGTGATCCGGATCGGCGGCGTGGTGGTCGCGTTCCTCACCCTGCCGTTGCTTGTCGGCCAGGCCGAGCACAAGGTGATGGCGCACATGCAGGGCCGGCTCGGCCCGATGTACGCGGGCGGCTTCCACGGCTGGGCGCAACTCGTGGCCGACGGGGTCAAGTTCGTGCAGAAGGAGGACATCACCCCGCGCGAGGCGGACCGGGCGGTGTTCCGGTTGGCGCCGGCGGTGGCCCTGGTGCCCTACCTGCTGGTGTTGCTCGTCATTCCGCTCGGCCCGAACGACCTGGTCGGGCAACCGTTGGACATCGGCCTCTTCTTCGTGCTGGCAGTGGTCGGCGTCGGGGTGGTGGCGGTGCTGATGTCGGCGTGGGCGTCGGCCAACAAGTACAGCCTGCTGGGCGGTTTGCGCGGGGCGGCCCAGTTGCTCGGTTACGAGCTGCCGCTGGTGCTGGCCGCCGCGTCGGTGGCGATGGCGGCCGGCACGCTCAGCCTGTCGGGCATCGTCGAGGCGTGGCAGCCGTGGTGGCTGCTCTGGCAGGCACCCGCGATGATCATCTTTTTCGTTGCCGGGCTGGCCGAGATCCGTCGGCCACCGTTCGACATGCCGGTGGCCGACTCGGAGCTGGTCTTCGGCTACATGACCGAGTACACCGGTCTGCGGTTCGCGTTCTTCCTGCTCGCCGAGTACGTCGGCATCGTGGTGATCGCCGCGCTGACCACTGTGCTGTTCCTGGGTGGTTGGCAGGGTCCGTTCGCCGACGACCAGCTGGGCTGGCTCTGGACGCTGCTCAAGATCTTCGCGGTTTCCTTCGTGATCATCTGGCTCCGGGTCTCCTACCCCCGGCTACGCGAGGACCAACTCCAACGGCTCTGCTGGCTGGTCCTCGTACCCGCATCCCTGGCCCAACTGGTCCTCACCGCAGCCGTCCGCATCGCCCTGTAGACCCCCGCGCGACCGCGCAACGGGCGGTGAGGAACTTTGCATGATCGTGCTCGATCCTGGTTGTAGTGGTCTCGGCGATCTGGGAGGCCCCTGAATCCAGGATCGAGCACGATCGTTGCGACGGGTCAGCGCCCCTCTCACCGCAACGATCTTGCGGCGGGTGGGTGCCCCGGTCAGCGCAGGGGCGTGTGTGCGGGGTCGACGGGCTCGGCGGGGGGTGGGGGTGGGGTGCCGTCGCCGAAGGGACGGCCACCGAGCGCTTCCCGACCGTGTGGCGTGAGCCAGTTGGACAGGTCGGGGCCGAGCGGAACGATCCCGGTCGGGTTGATGTCGCGGTGCACCTCGTAGTAGTGCCGCTTGATGTGGTCGAAGTCGATCGTGTCGCCGAAACCGGGAGTCTGGAACAGGTCCCGGGCGTACGCCCACAGCACAGGCATCTCGCTCAGCTTCTGCCGGTTGCACTTGAAGTGGCCGTGGTAGACCGGATCGAAGCGGACCAGCGTGGTGAACAGTCGCACGTCGGCTTCGGTGATGGTGTCGCCGACAAGGTAGCGCTGGTCGGTCAACCGCTCGGTGAGCCAGTCCAGTCGGTCGAAGAGCTGGTGGTACGCCTTGTCGTACGCCTCCTGGCTGCCCGCGAACCCGCACCGGTAGACGCCGTTGTTGACGTCCCGGAACACCATGGCGTTGACCTCGTCGATCTGCTCCCGCAGGTGCTCGGGGTAGAGCTGCGGGGCGCCCTCGCGGTGGTACGCCCTCCACTGCGTGGACAGGTCCAGGCTCATCTGCGCGTAGTCGTTGGTCACCACCTGCCCGGTCGGCACGTCCACGATCGCCGGCACGGTGATGCCGCGCTCGTAGCCGGGGAAGCGCTTGAAGTACGCCTCCTGGATGCGCTCGATGCCGAGCACCGGGTCCCGGCCGTCCGGATAGAGGTCGAAGGTCCAGCTCCGAGCGTCGTGGGTCGGGCCGGCCACCGCCATCGAGATGGCGTCCTCCAGACCGAGCAACCGCCGCACGATGATCAGTCGGTTGGCCCACGGGCAGGCCCGGCTGACCGCCAGCCGGTACCGGCCCGGTTCGACCGGATAGCCGTCGCGCCCGTCCTCGGTGATCCGGGTGGCGATGTACCGCTGGTCGCGGGTGAACTCGCCGCCCGGCTCGACGTACTTGCCGCCTTTTTCCTCGCCCACGTCGCCCTCCCGGTCTGGTCAGTGTCTCTACCCAATCCTCGCGGATCTACGGCGCACCGTGGTCCCGGATACCCTGCCGGCATGACGGATGTGGAGGCGGCGGCCCGGCGGTTCATCGCCGATGTGTGGAATGCCCGCCAGGAGGAGTCGGCGTACGAGCTGGTCGCCGAGGAGTGCCCGGGGCTGGGCGGCACCGGGCCGGAGGCGACGTTGGCCTGGCATCGTGAGCGCCGGGCGGCCTTCCCGGACCTCCGCTACAAGATCGTCGACGTGGTCGCGGCCGGCGAGCGGGTGGCCGTGCACTGGCGGGCCGCCGGTACCCACGCCGGGCAGTTCGGGCCGGTGCCGCCGACCGGGCAGGTGGTCAGCTACTCGGGGGCGACGTTCCTGCGTTTCGACGCGGCGGGCCGGATCGTCGAGGTGTGGAGCTGCAACGAGCTGTTCCAGTTGCTGCAACAACTCGGCGTCGAGATGCTCCCACCGGCCGTCGTCAGCGGACCCGGGGCGTGATCCGGCTGATCGGCAGATTGATCGGAAAGGGCTCGCCGGTATCGACGAACTTTGTCCACCGCCCGGTCTCGGTGTAGACCTCGTTCACCGCGTCGATCCGGTAGGTCACGACCTCCAGCGCGCCTTCGGTCTCGATCCGCCAGTAGAAGGGGATGCCGGCCTGGGCGTACAGCGCCGGCTTCAACACCCGGTCGATCGAGCGGGTGCTCGGTGAGACGATCTCGATGGCAAGGACCACCTCATGCGGCTCGTACTTCGACGGCTCGCGGGCGGCGGCGACCGACGTGGTCACCAGAACGTCGGGGATGAACGAGCGGGTGCGGTTGATACGTACCGCTACCCCCTGGGTGACGTCGTAGTCGTCGGGGCAGTCGGCGTGCAGCTCGGCCATCAGTAGCCCAGCGATGATTTGATGCTTGCGGGTGGGGGAGGGGGACATCAGCAGCACTCCATCGAGCAGTTCCCGGCGGCGGCCATCCTCGGGCAGCGCGTCCAGATCGTCAGTCGTCCACCCGCTCTCGGGCGGGTAGTCGCTCTGCAGCGCGGCGGTCATGGCAGGTCCTTCCAGGTGCGCTCGTTCTCCCCGCGACCACGGTACCGCCGTCGACCTGTGGGTGGTGGTCGCGCGCGCCGTGGCCACAGGGCAGGATGGTCGACATGAGCGACCCCGGCGAGCGCGGTGACACCAGCGGACGCGGCCTTCCCGGCGCGGGCCTGGTGAAAGGGCTGGCGGTCACCCTCAAGACGATGACCAGCCGTTCGACCACCCAGCAGTACCCGGACACGGCTCCTGACCTGCCGCCACGCTCGCGCGGCGTGATCGCCCTGTCCGAGGAGAACTGCACGGTCTGCATGCTCTGCGCCCGCGAGTGTCCGGACTGGTGCATCTACATCGACTCGCACAAGGAGGAGGTGGTGGTGCCCGGCGCCGCCCGCCCCCGCCAGCGCAACGTGCTAGACAAGTTCGACATCGACTTCTCGCTCTGCATGTACTGCGGCATCTGCATCGAGGTCTGCCCGTTCGACGCGCTCTACTGGTCACCGGAGTTCGAGTACGCCGAGTACGACATCAAGGACCTGCTGCACGACAAGGACCACCTCGGTCAGTGGATGGCCACCGTCCCGCCGCCGCCCGCGCACGACCCGAACGGCGAGCCGGCCAAGGAGGAGACCTCCGCCGCGCGCAAGGCGGCCGCCGCACGTCCCGCTCCGCCAGCGGTACGCCCCGACGCCGACCAGGACCCGGCGTCGTGAGCGCCCGAGCCGGAAGGGCGCCCCGGTGACCGGCGCGGACGTGCTGCTGCTCGCCCTCGGCGCGGTGGCGGTCGGTGCCGGCGTGCTGGTGGTGACCACGAAACACCTGGTCCGGGCCGGGCTATACCTGGTGGTGTGCCTGGGCGCGTTGGCCGGTGACTTCCTGGTGCTCAGCGCCGAGCTGGTGGCCTGGGTGCAGGTGCTGATCTACGTAGGCGCGGTGGTGGTCCTGCTGCTGTTCGCGGTGATGCTGACCCGGGCCCCGATCGGTGCCTCCGACGACCTGGACCGGCCCGGCTGGCCGGCCGCGCTGATCGGTGGCGGCGCCGGGCTGGGGCTGACCGCCCTGCTGGTCGACGCGTACCGCTGGAGCACCGTGACGCTGCCCAGCGCCGGCACCGCCGAACGGCTGGGCGAGCAGATCTTCCAATCCTGGGTGCTGCCGTTCGAGGTGCTCTCGGTGCTGCTGCTCTCCGCGCTGGTGGGCGCGATCGTGCTGTCCCGCCCGGACATCGGCCGAGCCGCCCCGCAACGCGACAGCACGGCAGGCGACCTGGTCGACAGCGAGCCCGGGGGGCGCCGGTGAGGCCGGTCATCCCGTACGTCACCGCCGCGCTGCTGTTCGGCCTCGGCGTGTACGGCGTACTGCGCCGCCGCAACGCGGTGCTGGTGCTGATGTCGGTCGAGTTGATGCTCAACGCGGTCAACCTGATCCTGGTCACCGCTGACACCACCGCCCGCGCCGTGCTCCCGCACTCGGGGCAGGTCTTCGCGCTGTTCGTCATCGTCCTCGCCGCCGCCGAGATCGGGGTGGGGCTGGCGATCGTCCTTCAGCTTTACCGGCTGCGGGCGACCGTCGCGGTGGATGACGTGCCGCTGACCGAGTTGCCGGACCCCGTCGGTGGGCGCGAGCCGGCCGTCGGAGACCCGGAGGTGGGTCGGTGACCGGGCTGCTCGGTCTGCTGCTGCCCGCCGTACCGCTGGTCGCCGGGCTGCTCGGTCTGCTGCTGCCGCCGGCCCCTCGGCGGGACGGCGCGACCGGCGGCGACCGGGCCCGGACGGCCGCCGTGACGCTCGGCGTCGCCGGTGCGGCCGGCGCGCTGGCGCTGGCCGTCGCGCTGCTGCTCACTGTCGACGGGCCGACGGAGACGTCGGCCACCTGGGTGGACTTCGGCGGGCTGGCGGTGACCCTCGGCGTACGGCTGGACGGTGCCGCCGCGCTGGTCGCGGTGGCGGTCACCGCTGTCGCCCTGGCCGTGCAGGTCTATTCGATCGGCTACCTGCGGCGCGGCCCGCACGACGACGTCGACGTGGACCACCGCTACCCGCCCTACGCCGCCCAGATCAGCCTCTTCACCGGTGCCATGCTGCTGGTGGTGGTCGCCGGTGACCTGATCATGCTGTTGGTCGGCTGGGAGGTGATGGGCCTCTGCTCGTACCTCCTGATCGCCCACGACCGTCGACTGGCCGGCGCCCCCGCCGCCGCCATGAAGGCGTTCCTGGTGACCCGGGTCGGTGACGTCGGGTTCCTGCTCGGCATCGCGCTGCTGGGCGTGTCGACGGGCAGCTTCCGGATCGCCGACGTGCTCGCCCACGACCACTCCGGCGCGACGTTGACCGCTGCGGGCCTGCTGCTGCTCGCCGGTGTGGCCGGCAAGAGCGCGCAGTTCCCGCTGCACACCTGGCTGCCGGACGCGATGGCCGGTCCGACCCCGATCTCCGCGCTGATCCACGCCGCGACGATGGTCGCCGCCGGGGTGTACGCGGTGGCCCGGCTCTACCCGCTTTTCACCGCCGCGCCGGTGACGCTGACCGTGCTGGGCGTGCTCGGCGCGATCACGCTGCTGCTCGGCGCGCTCGCCGCCACCGCCCAGGACGACATCAAACGCGTGCTGGCCTGGTCGACAGTGTCCCAACTGGGTTACATGACCGGCGCGCTGGCGGTCGGTTCACCGTCGGCCGCACTGTTCCACCTGCTCACCCATGCCGCCTTCAAGGCGTTGCTGTTCCTCGCCGCCGGCGCGGTGATCCACGCCGTCGGCACCACCCTCATGTCGGAGATGGGCGGGTTGCGGCGCAGCATGCCGGTGACGTTCTGGTGCACTGTGGTGGGCCTGGGCGCGCTGGCCGGGGTGCCGCCGTTGGCCGGTTTCTGGAGCAAGGACGGCGTACTGACGGTCGCCGAGTCGGCCGCGCTGGAGGGCACCGGCCCGGCCCCGTCCTGGGTGGGCTGGATCGTCTGGATCGCCGGGCTGGTCGGCGTGGCGATCACCGCCTGGTACGCAGGTCGGCTGCTGCTGCGCGCCTTCTTCGGCACCCCGCGCCTGCCCCTGGTCCAGCCGCACGATCCGCCGGCCGTGCTGCGCTGGCCGGTGCTGCTGCTGGCCGTGCCGGCCGCGCTGCTCGGTCTGGCCGGGTTCGTCGGGGCGTTCGCCGACCGCCTACGGTTCCCCACCGTCCCGGTGGCGGGCTCCGAGGACGGCCTGGTCCACCTGGGGCCGGGGGTGCTGCTGCCGCTCGCGTTCCTGCTGCTCGGCGCCGCGCTGGTGACGCTGGGCTGGCGGCGCGACAAGGCCGCCGACCCGGCCGCGGCGCTGGGTCCGCTGCGGCCGGTCTTCGCCCGCGCGTTCCGGCTCGACGACGTCCAGCGCACCCTCGTGGTACGCCCCGTCCGCGCGCTGGCCCGCGCCGCGCGCACGAGTGACGAGGTGGTGGTGGACGGCGCCGTCGAGGGCAGCGGGCGAGCCGCGTCCGGTCTGGGCGCAGGGCTGGCCGCGCTGCACCGCGCGGCGCTGCCCCGGGCCGCCGCCGGCGTGCTGGCCGGCGCGCTGCTGATCGGCCTGGCCGCCGCCCTAATCGGAGGCATCCAGTGAGCGCGAGGATTGAGCCGGGTTTGCGAACCCCGCAGCCGCGAACAGAGGCGGTCCAATGACGTTCGGGCAGGGGTTGCTGGTAGCGGTGCTGGCGGTGCCGGCGTTGGGTGCGGTAGCGGTGGCGGCGACGCCCCGGGACCGGGCGGCCCGGCTGGTCGGCACGGTCGCGGCGGCGTTGACCCTGCTGGCCGCGGTGCCGCTGGTGTTCGGCGGTCGCGGCTGGGTCGCCTGGTCGGCGGACGCGCCGGCAGTGCGCCCGTGGCACCAACTGGACCTGCCCTGGGTGCCCGGTCTGGAGTTGCGCTTCCACCTCGGCGTCGACGGCATCTCCTGGCCGCTGGTGGTGTTGACCGCGCTGCTCACGTTGCTCTGCTGCGCGTACACGATGTGGCGGGTTCCGGACGGCGGCAGCGGCCGGGCGCTCGTCGCGCTGCTGCTGGTGGTCGAGGTGGGCATCCTGGGCACCTTCCTCGCCCTGGACCTGGTGTTGTTCTTCCTCTTCTTCGAGGTCGTCCTGCTGCCGATGTACGCGATCATCGCCGGCTGGGGTGGCGCGGACCGGCGTCGGGCGGCCCGGAAGTTCGCCCTCTACACGCTGTTCGGCTCGGTGCTGCTGCTGGTCGGCGTCTACGTCGTGGTCGCCGCCGCCGGCACCGCCGACCTGGTGACGTTGACCGGTGGCGCGGGGATGTCGCGGGGCACCCAGTTGGCCGCGTTCACGCTGCTCGCGTTGGCGTTCGCGGTGAAGAGCCCGCTGTGGCCGTTGCACTCCTGGCTGCCCGACGCGCACACCCAGGCACCCACCGTGGGCAGTGTCGTGTTGGCCGGTGTGCTGCTCAAGATGGGCACGTACGGCCTGATAAGGGTCGCGGTGGGAGTGGCGCCGGAGGGCGCCCGTTGGGCGGCGCCGGTGCTCGGCGTGCTCGCCGTCGCCGCGATCCTGATCGGTTCGCTGGTCTGCCTGGCCCAGTCGGACGTGAAGCGGCTCATCGCGTACTCCAGCGTGGGGCACATGGGCTTCGTGCTGCTGGGCGTCGCCACGCTGACCGCCACCGGCATCCAGGCGGCGTTGATCGGCAACGTCGCCCACGGGGTGATCACCGGCCTGCTGTTCTTCCTGGCCGGGGCGGTGAAGGACCGTACCGGCACGGGCACCCTCAATGAGCTGTCCGGGCTGCGGGAGACCGCGCCCCGGTTGGCGGGTCTGCTCGCGTTCGCGGCGATCGCGTCGCTGGGCCTGCCCGGGCTGGCCGGCTTCTGGGGCGAGGCGTTCGCGGTGATCGCCGCCGTGCAGGTGGGCGGCCCGCTCTGGACCACCCTCGGGGTGCTGGCGGCGGTCGGTGGGGCGCTCACCGCCGCGTACTTCCTGCGGTTGCTGCGCCAGGTCACCCACAATCGGCCGAGCCCCGCCGTCGGTCGGGTCGGCCCCGGCCTGGCCGGTGCGGAGTTGACCGCCTGGGTGCCGCTCGTGCTGCTCGCGTTGGCCATCGGGCTGGCGCCGACGCTGGTCCTCGGCGTCGCCGAGGCCCCCGTCGACGCCCTGATCGGGGTGGTTTCCCGGTGAGCGCGAGGAGTGCAGCGAAGCGGAGCCCCGCAGTCGCGAACGAAGGCAGGCTCAGATGAACGTCGTGCAGAGCGTGGACAGCGTCGCGCTGCTGCCGGCCTACCTGGCCGCCGGCACGGCCGTGCTCGTGCTCATCACCGATCTGCTCGTGGCCCGGCCACGGGCCACCATCGCCGTGGCCGCGCTCGGCGCGCTCGGCACCGCCGTCGGCTCCGCGCTGGTCGGGGCGGGTGCCGAGCGGCGGACGTTCTGCGTGGGCGCCGACTGCTCCTGGATCTTCGGCGGTCGCGCGGCAGTGGTCGCCGTGGTGATCGCGCTGCTCACAGTGGGCGTGCTCGGGCTGTCGGTGCCCGCGCTGCGGGCCGGGCGGTCACCCGTCGGGGAGTACGCCTTCCTGCTGGCCTGCTCGATGACCGGCGGCGTGGTGCTCGGCGCGGCCGGCGACCTGATCACGCTGATCGTCGCCCTGGAGACGCTGACCCTGCCGCTGTACGTGCTGGTCGGCCTGCGCCGGGGGAGCCTCGCGAGCGCCGAGGCGGCGGTGACCTTCTTCGTGGTCAGCGTGGTGGCGACCACGCTGACCCTGCTCGGCGCGGCGCTGCTGTACGCGGTGACCGGTGGGCTGCACCTGGACCGGCTCGGCGCGTTGCTCGCCGAGCAGCCGGAGCTGCGGGACCTGCCGTTGACCACCGCCGCGGTGGCGGTGCTGCTGGTCGGCCTGGCCTTCAAGGTGGCGGCGGTGCCGTTCCACGCCTGGGCACCGGCCACCTACGACGGCGCGCCGCTGCCGGTGGCCGCGTACCTGTCCACCGCGTCGAAGCTGGGCGGCCTGGTCGCCCTGCTCGCCGTGGTGCAACGGGCGCTGCCGGCGGACCAGACCGGTCCGGTGCTCGCAGTGCTCGCCGTGCTCACCATGACCGTCGGCAACCTGGTCGCCCTGCGTCAGCGGCGGACCGTCCGGCTGCTCGCCTGGTCGTCCGTCGCGCAGGCCGGGTACATCCTCGCCCCGCTGGGAGCGTTGGCGCTGGCCGCCGGACGCACGGACGAGGCACGCTCCGCCGCGTACGCGGCCGCCATCGCGTACGCCGTGTTCTTCGTGGTGTTGGAGCTGGCCGCGTTCGCCGGAGTGACAGCACTGCGGCCGGTGGGTGCGGACGGCGGCACGCTGGACGACCTGCGCGGGGCAGCCCGGCGGCACCCGTGGCGAGCTGCGGCGTTCGGTCTCGCGTTGGTGGGTCTGGCTGGTCTGCCGCCGGGGCTGGCCGGCCTGTTCGCGAAGGTGACAGTGGTCCGGGCGCTGCTGGACGGTGGCGCGGCCTGGCTGGCGCTGGTGGTGGCGCTGAACGCCGTGATCGGGCTCGCCTACTACCTGCGGGTGACCGCCGCGCTCTGGGCGCCGCCCACGACGCCCGGCCCGGCCGCGGCGCTCGCCGGTGGCGGAGTGTCGGGCGTACCCGTGGTGGGTGTGGTGGCGGTGGTGCTGGCGGTGGCGACGGTGGCCGCCGTGGTGCTCGGCCTCGCCCCGCAGCTGGTGCTTGACCTGGCCGGCCGCTGACCCCACCTGGGCCCCGGTCTCAGTCAACTCTCAGCGTTGAGACGGATGGTTGGTGGGTACCGGGTTGTTACACCGGTCAGCGGATCCCGGCGATCCGTGCACCGAAGGAGACATCGTGCACCACAACCGTCTGAAGACCGCAGCGCTGCTCGGCCTGCTCAGCGCCCTGATCCTGGCGGTGGGCTACTGGTTCGGCGGCAGCGGTGGCCTGGTCATCGCCGTCCTCGTGTCTCTGGTCATGAACGGCGTCACCTACTTCTACTCCGACAAGCTCGCACTGCGCTCGATGGGGGCGCAACCGGTCACCGAGGCGCAGTTCCCCGAGCTGTACCGGATGGTCCGGGAGTTGGCCACCGACGCCCGGCAGCCGATGCCGCGGCTCTACGTCAGCCCCACCTCGCAGCCCAACGCGTTCGCCACCGGTCGCAACCCGCAGCACGCGGCCGTCTGCGTCACCCAGGGCATCACCGAGATCCTCGACTACCGTGAGCTGCGCGGCGTGATCGGGCACGAGCTGTCCCACGTCTACAACCGGGACATCCTGATCTCCAGCGTGGCGGCCGGCCTGGCCAGCATCATCACCCTGCTGGCGAACCTCGCCTTCTTCATCCCGCTGGGCGGCGGGGACGACGAGGACCGACCCAACCCGGCTGTGCTGCTGCTCACCCTGATCCTGGGCCCGATCGCGGCCACGGTGATCCAGTTGGCGATCAGCCGGAGCCGCGAGTTCCAGGCGGACGCCTCCGGCGCCGAGCTGAGCCGCGACCCGCTGGCCCTGGCCAGCGCGCTGCGCAAGATCGACGCGGTGGCCCGACGCCGGCCGTTGCCGGCCCAGGGCCAGCTCACCAGCACCGCCCACCTCATGATCGCCAACCCGTTCCGGGGCGGCGGCATGGCAGCGCTCTTCTCCACCCACCCGAAGATGGAGGACCGCGTCGCCCGGCTGGAGCAGATGGCCCGCAACTCGGGGCCGGTGCAGTTCCAGCGGTGACCCGCTGATCCACCGCCTCCGCCCGTACCCGGCCGCGCCGGGTACGGGCGGATCGCTGTATCGGAGGCTATTCCGCTGTCCTGCTGCCAGGCGGCGGCGTTAGGGTCATAACGGCTCACGCTCATTACATCCTCGGGAGGTTCACGGTGACCGCGCTGCGTCAGTACCTGGGTGTCTGGCGGATCCCCGGCGCGCCCATGCTGCTGATCACCGGCATCATCGGGCGGCTCGGAATCGGCATGACCCCGCTGGCGCTGCTCCTGGTCGTCGAACAGGTGACCGGGCGCTACTCGCTGGCCGCCATCGCCGGCGGCATCTACGCCCTCGCCGGGGCCGCGCTCAGCCCGGTGGCCGGACGGATCGCCGACCGGGTCGGCCCCAGCCCCGTCCTGCTGCTCACCGCCGTGGCCCACCCGCTGGCGCTCATCGGGCTGCTGCTGGCCAGCCGCTCCGGCGACGACGCGCTCCCCGTCATCTACCTCACCGCAGGCGTGGCCGGCGCCACCTACCCGCCGCTCAGCGCCGCCATCCGAGGCGCCTGGAACGACCTGACCGGCCCCAACTCCGGCCGATACCACCTCCGCAACACCGCGCTGGCCGCCGAGACCACACTGTTCGAAATCGTCTTCGTCCTCGGCCCACTGCTCGTCGCCGGGTTCGTCCTCGTCGCCGACGCGGCGGCCGCGCTGATCGGTGCGGCCGTGGTCACCCTGGTCGGCACCACCGCCGTGGCCCTCGGCCGGGTCATGCGCGGCTGGCGTCCGCACCCGCAGGAACACCACGCCCGCGGGCTCGGCCCACTACGGGTCCCCGGCTTCCCAGCCCTGCTGATCTGCGTCGCCGGCCTGGGCATCGCATTCGGGGCCGCCGGTGTGATCGTGCCGGCATTCGCGAGCGACCACGCCACCGGCGACCCGGAAAGCCTCGCCGGCGTCCTGCTCGCGGTCTGGGGGGTCGGCAGTGCCATCGGTGGGCTCTGGTTCGGCGTCCGCAAGCCAGCACCGAACATGACCCGACAGTTCGCCCTGCTGCTCGCTGCGCTGGCCGCCACCTTCGCCGTGTTCGCGGTGATGCCCACCCCGCTCGCGCTGGGTGTCGCGCTGGTCGTCGGCGGGGCCACCATCGCGCCCGCGCTGACCCTGGAGAACACCCTGGTCGGCCGGATCGCCCCGACCGGCATGTTGAACGAGGCGTACACCTGGGTGGTCACCGTCGCAGTGGCGTCGAGCGCCGCCGGCGGCTCGGTGGCCGGCGTGATCGTGGACCACGCCGGCGGCGTCCGCTGGGCGTTCCTGTTCGCCGGGGCGGCGGTCGCCGTCGGGGCCGCGGTCGCCGCACTACCCGCCGGGCCCATCGCCCGTGCGGAAACCACTGCGGTACGCGCCGAACACCCCGTCCCCGTCTGACCGCGCAACTCGGTCGGCTCGCGTCGCGGTTGGTCCGTGCCGCGGTTGGTCCGAGCCGCGGTTGGTCCGTGCCGCGGTTGGTCCGTGCCGCGGTTGGTCCGTTCCTTGGTTGGTTGTCCTTGATCGACTCGGGTTTCTGAATGTCGCGGTGTCCCGGTCGCCCGGATGCCCCGACTTTCAGGAACCCGAGTCGATCTCAGCCGGACGCGCTGCGCCCGGGGACCGGATCGCTGGAGACAGCCGTCAGCGGTAGTTGTTGAACTGGAGGGCGACGCCGAAGTCCTCGCCCTTGAGCAGCGAGATGACCGCCTGGAGGTCGTCCCTCTTCTTGCCGGTAACCCGCAGCTGGTCGCCCTGGATCTGCGCCTGCACGCCCTTGGGGCCCTCTTCGCGAATCTTCTTGCTGATCGCCTTGGCCTTGTCCGTCTCGATGCCCTGGATCACCTTGCAGTCGATCTTGAAGATCTTGCCCGACGGGCGCGGCTCCCCAGCATCCAGCGACTTCAGCGAGATGTTCCGCTTGACGAGCTTCTCCTTGAACACGTCCAGTGCGGCGCGGACGCGCTCCTCGGTCTCCGCCTGAAGGCCGATCGCCTCCTCGCCTGACCAGGAGATCTCAGCGCCAGTGCCGCGGAAGTCGAATCGCGTCGCAAGCTCCTTCTCCGCCTGCCGGAGGGCGTTGTCGACCTCCTGACGGTCAACCTTGCTCACGATGTCGAACGACGGGTTCGCTGCCATGTTTCTGCTCCTGCTGTCCGGCGGTCTGGGCCTGCCGTCGGCCGCCGACCAGCGGCACGACCCCCTGACCGTACCCGGTTGCGTAGGCGCCGGGGGGAGCCGCTATCCTTGCTTCCGCCGCCGCGTTACGACGCGGTGGGGTGCCCTGGCGGGTTGCCCGAGCGGCCAATGGGAGCGGACTGTAAATCCGTCGCGAAAGCTTCAGAGGTTCGAATCCTCTACCCGCCACCAGGTGCGGACACGGCCCCTGACCAGC
>NZ_PYAK01000091.1 GCF_003264365.1 Micromonospora noduli | reverse complement strand
CGACCGCGAGCGTGGCGGCGACCGTGGCGGGCGTGGCCCGGAGCGCGGCGGCGAGGGCGGCGGCGGCGAGGGTGGCGAGGGCGGCGAGCGTCCGCGCCGTCGGACCCGGCACAGCTGACCGTCGTACAACGCATCACCCACCCCTCGTCGAACCGGGAGCAAGTCGTGAGTCGGGCCATCAGCGCGCCGTTTCCACCGGATCGACGGGGGGTGGCCCCGTCTCGGGACACCGGGGCGGGCCGCTCCGGCGGCACCGCCCGCGCGGTGACCCGGACGCTCAGCGACGACCCGCTGGGCGGCACGGTACGTCGTACCGTGCTGCCCAGCGGTCTGCGCGTCCTCACCGAGGCGATTCCGGCGATGCGCAGCGTCTCGTTCGGCATCTGGGTGGCGGTCGGCTCGCGTGACGAGACCGGCCCGCAGGCCGGTGCCGCGCACTTCCTCGAGCACCTGCTCTTCAAGGGCACGCACAAGCGCACCGCGCTGGAGATCTCCTCGCAGATCGAGGCGGTGGGTGGCGAGACCAACGCCTTCACCACGAAGGAATACACCTGCTACTACGCCCGCGTGCTGGACGAGGACCTGCCGCTGGCGATCGACGTGATGTGCGACCTGGTCGCCGACTCGCTGTTGGAGCCGGCCGACGTCGAGACCGAGCGTGGCGTGATCCTGGAGGAGATCGCCATGCACGACGACGAGCCGGGTGACGAGGTGCACGACCTCTTCGTCCAGGCCGTCTACGGCGATCACCCGCTGGGCCGGCTGATCTCCGGCACCGCGGAGACCGTCACCCCGATGACCCGGCGGCAGATCCAGAGCTTCTACCGGGGTCGCTACACCGCGCCGCAGATCGTCATCGCCGCCGCCGGCAACCTCGACCACGCGGCGGTGGTCAAGCTGGTCCGTCAGGCCGTGCGCGGCACCCCGCTGGACAGCGACCCGGCCAGCCCGGCGCCGCACCGCGCGGCGACCCCGGCGGTACGCACCAAGCCGACGACCACAGTGGTGGAGCCGAAGGAGACCGAGCAGGCACACGTCATCCTCGGCTGCCCCGGCATCGACCGGCTCGACGATCGGCGGTTCGCCCTCGGGGTGCTCAACAACGTGCTCGGCGGCGGCATGTCCAGCCGCCTGTTCCAGGAGATCCGCGAGCAGCGCGGCCTCGCGTACTCGGTCTACTCCTACGCCAGCCAGTACGCCGACACCGGCCTGTTCGCCGTCTACGCTGGCTGCGCCCCGGGCAAGGTGGATGAGGTGCTGGCCCTGACCCGCGCCGAGCTGGCCCGGGTGGCCGCTGACGGGTTGACCGAGGCCGAGGTGGCCCGGGGCAAGGGGATGAGCAAGGGCTCGTTCGTGCTCGGCCTGGAGGACACCGGTTCGCGGATGAGCCGGCTGGCCAAGGGTGAGCTGCTCTACGGCGACCTGATGCCGGTCGACGAACTGCTCCGCCGGGTCGACGAGGTCACCGTGGAGGACGTGAACGTCCTCGCCGCCGAGCTGCTCAGCCGGCCGATGTCGCTGGCCGTGGTGGGCCCGTTCGGTGCCGGCGACTTCGCGGTCTGAGGTCTGCCGCCCGGCCCGGTTGACGCACCCCGATCGGGCGTCCCGGCCGGTGGAGCAGGGCGGATCCGGCCGGAAGTGCCCGTCCCGATTGGGATAGGTTGTGCCCCGTGACTGACGAGCAGGGAAAGACCCCGGCCCAGCAGCTGCGGGTCGGCGTGTTTGGTGCGCGCGGCCGGATGGGCATCGAGGTCTGCAAGGCGGTCGACGCCGCCGACGATCTCGCCCTGACCGCGGCGGTCGACCAGGGCGACAGCCGCTCCGCCGTCTCCACCGCCGAGGTGGTCGTCGACTTCACCACGCCGGACGTCGTCATGGACAACCTCCGGTGGTCCATCGAGCAGGGCATCAGCGCGGTGGTCGGCACGACCGGCTTCACCGAGCAGCGGCTGGAACAGGTACGCGGCTGGCTGGCCGACAAGCCCGAGGTGGGCGTGGTCATCGCCCCGAACTTCGGTATCGGTGCGGTGCTGATGATGCAGTTCGCCGCGCGGGCCGCCCGACACTTCGAGTCCGTCGAGATCATCGAGCAGCACCACCCGCGCAAGCTGGACGCCCCGAGTGGCACCGCCACCCACACCGCCCGGCAGATCGCCCGGGCCCGCGCCGAGGCCGGCCTCGGCCCGGTCCCGGACGCCACCAAGGACGAGGTGCCGGGTGCGCGCGGCGCCGACATCGAGGGGGTACGCGTCCACGCGGTGCGCGCCACCGGCCTGGTCGCCCACCAGGAGGTGCTGTTCGGCGGCACCGGCGAGACGCTGACCATCCGGCACGACTCGTACGACCGGGTGTCGTTCATGCCGGGTGTGCTGCTGGCCGTCCGCGCGGTGCGCAACCGCCCCGGCCTCACCGTCGGCCTGGACGCCCTGCTCGACTGACCGGGCCACTCGCCCGCTCCTCCACATCGCGGCGCGGGCCGGGTAGCATCCGCCGGATGATCGATGCGGGACACCTGGACCGGCGCGGGCGGCGACTCACGCTCCGGCCTGTCGACGACGACAACTGGCGGGCGGTGGCCGACGTCGCTCCGCGCGACGACCAACGCCGGTTCGTGGCCGCGCTGGGCGCGCGCTATCTGCTGTTGAGCACCCGCTCCGAGGTGTGGAACTCCCTCGCGGTGTACGCCGACGAGACCGTCGTCGGCCACGTCATGTGGGGCGTGGACGACGACGGTTCGCACTGGATCGGCGGGATGCTGATCGACGCCGCCGAGCAGGGCCAGGGCGTCGGCCGGGCCACAGTGCAGACGCTGGCCCCCTGGCTGGCGGCCCGGAACGGCAACCCCCCGGTCCGGCTGTCGTACCACCCCGACAACACCCCAGCCGCAGCCCTCTACGCCTCCCTGGGCTTCCACCCCACAGGCGCCATGGATGACGACGAAGTAGTAGCCGAACGAACCCGCTAACCCGAGCCCTACGTCCCAGCGCCCGCCCTCGCGATCTTGCACTTTCTGTTGCGACGTATCGGACCTTCCGTACATCTCAACAACCGAAACTGCAAGATCACCGGGGTGGTCGGGCCGGCCTAGCGGGGGAGGGACGGGGTTGTGGGGCGGCGTTGGGTGGGGAGGGACGGGGTTGGGGTCAGGCGGGTGGGGAGACCGGTGACGGTGGCTTCGCCGGTGCTGTCGACAGTGACGTGCACCGGGGTGTCGGCCACGCGGAGGCCGTCGACCGCTACGGCACCGAACTCTGCTCCCGCCAGGGGTGCCAGCCGGACCGTGCCGCCCGGCACGTCCGGGTAGAGCCCCGTGGCGGCCTGGAGCAGCAGCACCGCGCCCGCTGCGGCCCACGCCTGCGGCCGGCACGAGGCCGGGTACGGCACCGGGCGGTTGACCAGTGCCCGGTCGTCGCCGCCGTACAGCTCCGGCATCCGGTAGTCGAACGCCTCGGCCGCGCTGAGCAGCCCGTCGGCCAGACCGAGCGCGGCCTCGCGGTGCCCGGCGCGGGCCAGCCCACCGAGCACGATCGCGGTGTCGTGGGTCCAGATCGAGCCACAGTGGTACGACAACGGGCTGAACCCGGCGTCGTCGCTGGACATGGTGCGTAGCCCGAACCCGGCGGCCATCGTGTCGGTGGTGAGCAGGTGCGCGACCTGGGCCTCCTCGTCGCGGTCGAGCAGACCGGTGCCGAGCAGGTGGCCGATGTTGCTGGTCAGCGAGTCGACCGGGCGCTTGTCGCGGTCGAGGGCCAGCGCGGGTTGCGGTCCGTGACGACCGTCCACCCAGAAGCTCTTGCGGAACCGGCCGACCAGCGCGGCGGCGTGCTCGCGCCAGCGGTCGGCGCCCGGGCGACCGAAGGCGTCCAGCAGGGCCGCGCCGTTCACGGCGGCCTCGTGCGCGTACCCCTGCACCTCGGCCAGCACGATCGGCGCGGTGGCCAGGGACCCGTCGTGGAAGCGGACGGCGTCACCGGAGTCCTTCCAGCCCTGGTTGGACAGCCCGTGCCCGGTGGTGTCGACGTACTCGACCAGGCCGTCACCGTCCGGGTCGGCGTGCTCGCCGAGCCAGCTCAGCGCCGCCTCCAGGTGCGGCAGCAGGGGCTCGATCTGCTCGGCGGGCATTCCCCAACGCCACGCGTCGTGCAGCAGGTTGATCCAGAGCATTGTGGCGTCGACGGTGCCGTAGTACGCCGGCGGAAGGCGCAGGCCGTTGTCGGGCAGGGCGAACGCGTGGCGGCGCAGCTCGTGCAGGATCTTGCCCGGGGCCTCGCCGGTCGTCGGGTCGACGCGGGTGCCCTGCCGACGGGCGAGCACGCGCAGGGTGCCGGCGGCCAGGTCGGTGCCGAGCGGCAGCATCATCCGGGCGGCCCAGAGGCTGTCCCGGCCGAACAGGGTGAGGAACCAGGGCACGCCGGCGCCGAGGAACACGTCGTCGGGTGCGCCGGTCTCGGCCAGTCGGAGGCCGCGCAGGTCGTCCAGGCTGCGGTCGAGCAGCCGGATCAGCCGTCGGTCGTCGGCGGTAACCTCGGGTCGGGACCACTCGGGCTCGCCGGCCGGGCCGACGACGACGGCGCGCGGGTCGTCGACTGTCACCTGCCAGCGCAGCACCGTCTCGCCGCCGGGGGGCAGGTCGACCGGCCAGACCAGCCGGGGTGCGGTGGCCCGCTCGCCGTCGACCAGCAGGTCGGCGCCTGGCGCGGTGGCGGTGACGGTGATCCCGGCGCCTGACCAGGTGAGCGTGCCGGGCTGACCGGTCGTGGCCGTCAGCGCGTCGGTGCCGCCACCGGACTTGACGACCTCGATGGGTGCCAGGTCGCAGCCGAGGTCGACGGAGACGGTGGCCCGTACGCCGATCGTGGCGGTGGAGACGATCCGCAGCTCCTCGGTGAGGCCGTTGCGGGCGGCCCGCCGGAGCCGGTCGACGCGGACGGTGGGGTCGGGCGTCGGGTCACCGAGCCAGCGGGCCAGGCTCACGAAGTGTGCGCCGTGCGGCCCGTCGTCGCCGCGGGTCAGCCCTTCGAGTTCCCGCTCGTCGACCCGCAGCTCGGCGCGGGAGAGCACCCGGGCATCGGCGTGGAAGACGCCCTGGACGCCGGTCGGGCGGATCTGCCCGGTCGCGTCCCCCAGCGCGCTGGTCGGGGCGAAGACCACCCCGACCAGCTCGTGCAGGAGGGGTTGCAGCTGGCGTTCGATCACGGTGTGGCTCCAGATCCTCGGGGTGCGGGGCGGCCATCTTGACAACGCGCCCCTGGCGGTGCAAAGTGCGAAACATTCCAGAAACTTGAACGATCCAATCCTGCCTTATCCAAATTGGATCGTTCAAGATGGCGAGAGGGATTAAGTGGCCGAAAAGGTAACCATCGCGACGGTGGCTCGGCACGCCCGAGTCAGCCGGCAGACGGTGTCCAACGTGCTCAACAGCCCGCACATCGTGCGGCAGGAGACCCGTCAGCGGGTCGAGGACGCGATCAACGCGCTCGGCTACCGGGCCAACCAGGCCGCCCGACAGATGCGCACCGGCCGGTCCCGCCTCATCGCCGCCCGGATCGACCCGACCCGCGACGGCATCAACGGCTCCGTGCTCGACCGCTTCCTGCACGGCCTCACCGAGACCGCCGACGCCGCCGGCTACCGGGTGCTGCTCTACACCGCCACCGACGACGATCGGGAGATCGCCACCTACGGCGACCTGCTCGGCACCTACGAGTTGGACGCGTTCGTGCTGGTGGGCACCAAGCACGGCGACCCGCGTACCGAATGGCTCGCCGACCGGGACGTGCCGTTCGTGACCTTCGGTCGCCCCTGGGACGCGCTCGACGCGCACCCCTGGGTGGACGTGGACGGCGCCGCCGGCACCGCCCAGGCCACCCGGCGTCTGCTCGACGCCGGCCACCGGCGGATCGCCTTCATCGGCTGGCCGGTCGGCTCCGGCGTCGGCGACGACCGGCGGGCCGGCTGGCGCGACGCGCTGCGTGCGGCCGGCGTCGACCCGACCGGGCTGCACCGGGAGACCGAGGACGGCATCGCCGAGGGCGAACGCCTGATGCACGACCTGCTCGACACCGTGGCACCGAGCGCCGTGGTCTGCGCCAGCGACTCACTCGCCCTCGGCGCCCTCCAGGCGATTCGCGGCGTCGACCCGCCCGTGTCGGTGATCGGCTTCGACGACACGCCGGTGGCCGCCGCGGTCGGGCTGACCAGCGTCAGCCAACCGCTCGGCGAGGCCGCCGCCCGCTGCGTGGACCTGCTCACCGGGGTCCTCGACGGCGACCACGAGACCCCCACCCCCGTGCTGCTCCAGCCCTCGTTGGCACTGCGGCACACCGCGTAGTCCCACCCCCCACCAGGAGAAACCATGGCACCCCGAACAATCACCCGGGCAGCGGTGGCCGGCCTTGCCGCCGTCGCCCTCCTCGGCTCCGCCGCCTGCGGCAGCGGCTTCGACGACTCCTCCGGCGACACCGCCCAGTCCAGCGGACCGGCCAGCCTGCAGATCCTGATCGGCTCGTCCGGCGAGGCCGAGACCAAGGCCGTGCAGGACGCCGCCGCGAAGTGGGCCAGCAGCTCCGGCAACACCGCGACGGTCACCCCGGCACAGGACCTCACCCAGCAGCTCGGTCAGGCCCTCGCCGGCGGCACCCCGCCGGACGTCTTCTACGTGGACGCGGCCCAGTTCGCCAACTACGCCAGCGTCGGCGCCCTCGAGCCGTACGGCGACAAAATCAGCAACCCGGGCGACTTCTACGAGAGCCTGCGCACCGCCTTCACGTACGACGGCAAGGTCTACTGCGCGCCCAAGGACTTCTCGACCCTGGCCCTGCAGATCAACACCGACCTGTGGACCAGGGCCGGGCTGACCGACGCCGACGTGCCGACGACCTGGGAGCAGCTCACCGCCGTCGCCCAGAAGATCAAGGCCAAGGGGCAGGTCCCGCTGGCCCTCGGTGACACCCGGGACCGGATCGGCGCCTTCATGGTGCAGAACGGCGGCTGGCTGGTGAGCAAGGACGGCAAGCAGCCCACGGCCGACACCCCGGAAAACCTCGCCGCCCTCCAGTACGTCAAGACCATGCTCAGCACCGGCCTGGCCAAGTACCCGAAGCAGCTCGACGCCGGCTGGTCCGGTGAGGCGTTCGGCAAGGGCAAGGCCGTGATGACCATCGAGGGCAACTGGATCAAGGGTGCCCTGCAGAACGACTTCCCGAACGTGAAGTACAAGGTCGTGGCGCTGCCGGCCGGCCCCAAGGGCCAGGGCACCCTCTCCTTCACCCAGTGCTGGGGCATCGCCGCGAAGAGCAAGTACAAGGATCAGGCGATCAAGTTCGTCGAGGCGATGACCAGCGGCGAGCAGCAGATGACCTTCGCCAAGGCGTTCGGTGTCATGCCGTCCCGCCAGTCGGCCCGCGACCAGTACACCGCCGCCTTCCCGGCGGACAAGGTGTTCATCGACGGCGCCGCGTACGCCCAGGGCCCGGTGAACGCCCCGAAGATGGACAGCGTCCTCAAGGACCTCGACACCGGTCTCCAGGGGCTGGCCAACGGCGACCCGAAGACCGTGCTGCAGAACTTCGACAAGAACGCCAAGGCGGCGCTCGGCGGCAGCTGAGGTGATGGCGGGGGCCCCGGCGAACACCGGGGCCCCTGCCGCACGTCGGCCGGAGAGAGGAAGGGAGGGAAGATGGCAACCGAGACACTGACCGCCGCGGCGACCGCGGGCGGGGTCGGCCCCCGCCGACGCAGCGGCGGCATCCGGAGCAACGAGAACCTCGCCGGCTGGCTCTTCGTCGCGCCGGTGATCGTCATTCTGGGGCTGTTCCTGCTGCTGCCGATCCTGATGGCGCTCTGGGTCAGCCTGACCGACTGGAACGGCCAGGGCAGCCCGTTCACCGGCGACGTCCCGTTCGTCGGCGCGCACAACTACACCCAGTTGTTCACCGAGGACGGGCTGGCCCGCCGCGACTTCATGACCAGCATCCGCAACAACATCTACTACGTGGCGATCGTGGTGCCGGCGCAGACCGTGCTCGCTCTCGGACTGGCGTTGGTCGTCAACAACCGGATGCTCAAGGGCAAGAGCTTCTTCCGCAGCGCCTTCTACTTCCCCTCGGTGACCAGCTCGGTAGCTATCAGCGTGGTGTTCCTGTTCCTCTTCGCCAACTCCGGCGCGGTGAACGCCCTGCTCGGTTTCCTGGGAATCGACGGCCCGGAGTGGTTCGCCGACTCCCGCGGCGTGCTGCACCTGCTGTTCGGCGCGGTCGGCGTCGACTCGCCACCGGCGGCACTGGCCGACGGCGGCCCGTTCGGGCTGACCTGGTGGGACTGGCTGGCCGGCCCGAGCGTCGCGATGATCTCGATCATCACGCTGGTCGTCTGGACCACCTCCGGCACCTTCATGCTGATGTTCCTGGCCGGGCTGCAGAACGTGCCGGTCACGCTGGACGAGGCGAGCACCCTCGACGGCGCTTCCCGGTGGCAGCGCTTCCGGTACGTCACAGTGCCGATGATCAGGCCCACCACCTTCCTGGTGCTCACCCTCGGCATGATCGGCTCCTGGCAGGTCTTCGACCAGGTGTACGTGATGAGCCAGGGCGACCCGGCCAAGACCACGCTCACCCCGGCGTACCTGTCGTACCGGACCGCCTTCCGGGACTTCGACTACGGCTCCGGCGCGGCGATCTCCTTCGTCCTGTTTCTGATCATCATCGTGCTCACAGTGATCCAGCGCCGGGCGCTGGCCGAGCGGGACACCGACCGGCCGCGCCGAGGCCGCTGGCGTCGGCGCGTACCGGAAAGGTCCTGAGATGGCCGTGCTCACCGACCGCCCGGCCGCGGCGCCCGCGCGGCGTCAGCAGCACGCGGCCCGCACCCTGGCCACCCGCTTTCTGGGGTACGCCACGCTGGTCTTCTTCGGGCTGGTGTTCCTCTACCCGTTCGTCATCCAGATCGGCAACGCGCTCAAGACCGAGCCCGACGCGGCGGCGAACCCGCTGTCACCGTTTCCGGACCCGCTCACGCTGGCCGGCTTCGAACGGATCTTCGCCGGCACCAACTTCCCGCTGTGGCTGGGCAACTCACTGCTGGTGACGGTGCTGGTCACCATCGGCCGGGTCTTCTTCGACTCTCTCGCCGGGTACGCGCTGGCCCGGCTGCGGTTCGCCGGCCGCGGCGGGCTGTTCGCCGCCGTCATCGCGGTGATGGCGGTGCCCGGGGTGGTGCTGCTGATCCCGAAGTTCCTGGTGCTCAACCAGCTCGGCCTCTACAACAGCTACGCCGGGCTGGTGGTGCCGCTGCTGGCCGACGCGGCGGGCGTGTTCATCATGAAGCAGTTCTTCGAGTCGATCCCGGTGAGTGTCGAGGAGGCCGCCCGGATAGACGGGGCGAGCATCTTCCGTACCTTCTGGTCGGTGGTGCTGCCGATGGCGAAACCGGCGCTGATCACCCTCACCATCCTGTCGTTCCAGGGCTCCTGGAACGAGTTCCCGCACAGCCTGGTGTCGGTGCAGGACCCGGACCTGTTCACCCTGCCGCGCGGGTTGGCCGACCTGGTCAGTGGCTCGCTCGGCAAGGGCACCCAGTACCCGCTCAAGCTCGGCGCCGCGCTGCTGGCCACCATCCCGGTAGCGATCATCTTCGTGGTGTTCCAGCGGTACTTCGTCCGCGACGCCAACGACGGCTCGGACAAGGGCTGACCGGCCCGGTGTGGCGGCCCTGCCGGGGCCGCCACACCGGTTCACTCGGCCGGTACCTTCTCGGTCGGCACGCCCACGTGCAGGCGCACCTGGGGCACCAGCATGTCGTCGACGTCCAGCGCCCGGGCCGCGCCGTCGGGCTCCCACCCGGTGCTGGTCAGGAACTTGCGGGTCGCCTCGTCACCGTCGAACGCCCAGGCCACCGCCCGACTCATCCCGTCCTCGCGCCACAGGTCGACGGCGGCCGCGAGCAGCCGACTGCCGTGCCCCCGCCGGCCCCAC
Source organism: Micromonospora noduli (assembly GCF_003264365.1). Taxonomy (GTDB): domain Bacteria; phylum Actinomycetota; class Actinomycetes; order Mycobacteriales; family Micromonosporaceae; genus Micromonospora; species Micromonospora noduli. Next base: position 4,199 of record NZ_PYAK01000091.1, on the reverse strand, counting down.
CGCGGCTCCACCAGCAGGTCGGTCACCGCCGCCACGTCCGGGCCGAGCGCGTCGGCCGGTTCACCCGGAGCCAACGCCTCGCCGTCGGCCGGGCCGGAGGCGGCGAACCCCACCAGATACGATTGCTCGGCCTGTTCGACGGCGACCAGCACCCGGTGCGCGCCCGAGGGCGGCTCCAGCACCGCGGCGCTCCACCGCCGGGCGAGGAACGCCTCGTCCAGGTTGTCGAGCACATGCCGAGGAAGGATCCGGCGGTACGCGACCCGCCAGGTCGCGAGCTGGATGCGTGCGATCTCGCCGGCGTCCTCGGGACGCGCCGGGCGGACGTACCCGAGAGCCATGGGACGGAAGCCTACGCAGGGCGAGGGAGACGACGGTGGCGCAGGGTGCCAACAGGACGACCGCGCAGGTCGTCGGGGTGGTGGTGCTCGCCGCGGCGGTCACCGGGTTCCTCGCCGTCGCCGCCGTCCGGCACGGGTTCTTCGACCTGAAGGTCTACTACGGCGCGTTGACCTGGTGGGTGCACGACGGCGGGGAGATCTACGACTACCTCAAGCCGGGCACCCAGTACGGCTTCACCTATCCGCCGTTCGCCGCGCTGGTCATGCTGCCGATGGCGTACCTGCCGTGGACGGCCGCGATCGTGGTGAGCGTGCTCGCCAGCGTGGCCACCACCACGGTGCTGATCTGGTGGCTGGTCGACCCGATCGCCCGCCGCGCCGGCTGGACCCGGTGGTTCGCCCTCGCCGTGGCGCTCTGCCTGGCCGCCGCGTTCGAACCAATGCGGGAGACGGTCAACTTCGGCCAGGTCAACACGCTGCTGCTCTTCCTGGTGGCGGTGGACCTGCTGCGGCTGCTGCCGGCCGGCAACCGGTGGGCCGGGGTGGGGATCGGCCTCGCCACGGCGATCAAACTGACCCCTGGCGTGTTCATCGTCTACCTGCTGGTGACCGGGCGGTGGCGGGCGGCGCTCACCGCCAGCGGCACGGCCGCCGGGGTGTCGCTGCTGGCCGCCGCGCTCTTCCCCGACGCGTCCCGGGAGTTCTGGACCGAGGCGCTGTGGAACACCGGGCGGGTGGGCGAGCTGGCCTTCGTCTCCAACCAGTCGCTGCGCGGGGTGGTCGCCCGGCTCGACCCGGAGCACCCGAGCACGGTGCTGTGGCTGCTGCTCGTGCTCGGCACCCTGGCGCTCTGGGCCTGGCGCTCCCGGGCCGCCGTCGCGGCCGGCGACGAGGCGACCGGTCTGGCGCTGACCGGCGCAGTGATGTGCCTGGTCAGCCCGGTCACCTGGGTGCACCACCTGGTCTGGCTGCTGCCCGCGTTGATCCTGCTGGTCGACAACGCGATGGCCGCGCCGGCCGGCCGCCGACGGCAGGTCCTGCTGCTCACCGCGACCATCGGGTACGCGCTGCTGATCAGCCGGACCGTCTGGCTCTGGGAGAAGGACTTCACCGGCGTCGACGGCTTCCTGGGCAGCAACGCCTACGTGTGGGTCAGTCTGGCGCTGCTGGCTTTCCTGCCGATCCGCCGGTGGCTGACCCCGAACGGGTCAGTGGTCGAGGCGTCCGGCGTACCGCAGCTCGACCAGCCCGACCGGCGGGCCCCCACCGGCCAGCGGCACCTGGTAGGTCGACCGCTCACCGTCCGGTGACAGGCCGGCGCGCTCGCAGAACCGCCGGGCCCGCCGGTTGTCCGCCAGCACCCACGCCCGGTACCCGGCCCAGCCCCGCTCGGTGAGCCCGCTCCGGGCGGCGTCCAGCAGCGCCGCGGCGGTCCCGTCACCCCAGTGGGCCGGCTCCACGTAGAGCGCCACCACCTCGCCGACCGTCGGGTCCAGGTCGTCCCGGTCCTGGTTGCGGCGGTACGGCCCGAAGGTGGTGAAACCCACGACCAACCCGTCCACCTCGCCGAGCACTGTGGTGAACGGGTGTTCCGGATCGGCGGTGCCGACGTCGCGACGACGCTGCGCCCAGGCCACCACGTTGAGCCGCCCGAGCACCTCGTCCGGCATGAAGCCGGCGTAGCCCGCCTGCCAGCCGTGCACGTGTACCTGGGCGACCGCCTCGGCGTCGTCCGGTTCCTCCCGACGGATGGTCAGCATTGCACCGTTCTATGCCCCGTTGGTCGTCACGTCCAGCTTCCCGCACCGGCGTCGTACCGATGAATTAAGGTCGCCGACGATGACCGCACCGGAATCACTCTCGCTCGCCCAGGCCCGCCGCGTGGCGCTCGCCGCCCAGGGCTTCGCCGACCCGGCGCCGACGGGCGTGCCCACCCGCCGGCACCTGCGTCGCGTGCTGGGCCGGGTCGGGCTGATCCAGATGGACTCGGTCAACGTGCTGCAACGCGCGCACTACCTGCCGCTCTACAGCCGGCTCGGGCCCTACCCGACCACGTTGCTCGACCAGGCCGCCTACCGGCGCCCGCGTGAGCTGTTCGAATACTGGGGCCATGAGGCGTCGCTGGTCCCGGTGGAGCTGCACCCGATGCTGCGCTGGCGGATGGCCCGCGCGCACAGCGAATCCTGGGGCGGCATGCGGCGGATCGCCCAGGAGCAGCCGGAGCTGGTCGCCTGGGTCCGGGACGAGGTGGCCGCCCGGGGGCCGCTGACCGCCGCCGAGATCGAGCACGACGCGCCCCGGGAGACCGGCAACTGGGGTTGGAACTGGTCGGCGGTCAAGCGGGCGTTGGAGTTCCTGTTCTGGGCCGGGGAGGTGGCCGCCGCCGAGCGCAGCACCTCCTTCGCCCGCCGCTACGACCTGCCCGAGCGGGTGCTGCCCCCGACGGTGCTGGCCGCGCCCACCCCGACCGACGCCGAGGCGTACCGAACGTTGGTTGCCCTCGCCGCGCGGTCCCTCGGGGTGGCCTCCGAGCCGGAGCTGCGCGACTATTTCCGGTTGCCGCTGGCCGGCGCCCGGCAGGCCGTCGCGGAGCTGGCCGAGGCCGGTGAGCTGGTGCCGGTCACCGTGGCCGGCTGGCGGCAGCCGGCCTGGCTGCACACGTCCGCCCGGCTGCCCCGCTGGGTGCGGGGCAACACACTGGTCAGCCCCTTCGATCCACTGATCTGGGAACGGGCCCGCACCGAGCGACTGTTCGACTTCAGCTACCGGATCGAGATCTACGTCCCGGCGCCACAGCGGGTCTACGGGTACTACGTGTTGCCGTTCCTGCAAGGCGACCGGTTCACCGCCCGGGTCGATCTGAAGGCAGATCGGAAGGCCGGGGTGCTGCTGGTGCCGGCCGCCTGGCTCGAACCCGGCGCCGACCCGGGGGAGACTGCCGTCGCGCTCGCCGCCGAGCTGTACCGTCTCGCCGGCTGGCTCGGCCTGGACGCGGTGGCCCCGCCGGCGGCCGGCGATCTGGCCGGTCCGCTCACCGCCGCGTTGGCCGGCGTGTCCGGTGTACCGTGAGCGCGTGACGAGCGCTCCCGGACCGGTCGACCAGCCACACCCCGCCCCCGGCGCGGTCCACACGGCGCCGGCCGACGGTGACACGAATCCCGGTGGCTTCAATTCTGGTGGCCCGGGTCCCGCTGGCTTCGGTCCCGCTGGCTTCGGTCCCGCTGGCCCGGGTCCCGCTGGCCCGGGTCCCGCTGGCTTCGGTCCCGGCGGCTCGGGTCCCGCCGGCTTCGGTCCCGGCGGCTCGGGTCCGGAGGGTTGGCCGACGACCCCGCCGGGTGGCTACCCGGCGCCTGAGCCGGACCGGCTCACCCGGTTCGTGCTGCGGCTCTACGAACGTTCCCCGCGCTGGGCGGTGCCGCTGGCCGCGGTCGGCTGCGTCGCCGTCGGTATGAGCTACGCACTGCTCAGCAACCCGACCTACGCCGACCCGGACGCCGCGCCCACCTGTCTGCTCAAGCTCACCACCGGGCTGGACTGCCCGGGCTGTGGTGGCACCCGCGCACTCTGGTACGTGCTGCACGGCGACCTGCCGGCCGCCGCCCGGCATCACTTCCTGTTCGTCTTCGCGCTGCCGTTCCTCGCGTACCTCTTCGTGGCCTGGGCGGGCAACCAGGCGTTCGGTTGGCGACTGCCCGAGCTGCGGATCAGCTCGAAGGTCATCGGTGGTTTCCTGGCCGCGTGGCTGGCCTTCTCGGTGCTACGCAACCTGCCCTGGGCGCCGTTCACCTCGCTCTACGTCTGACCGCGCCGTCGCCCGCCGGCGCAGCCCGCCGCCGGCGCCCGCCGGCGCAGCCCGCC
>NZ_PYAK01000090.1 GCF_003264365.1 Micromonospora noduli | reverse complement strand
GAGGTCGTCGACGCCCTCGGCGAAGCCTGGCTGGCGGGAACGGCGCTGCCCTTCGCCGAGCGGCTGGTCGCCGCGCTGCGGGCCGGCGACGAGGCCGGCGGCGACCGGCGTGGCCGGCAGAGCGCCGGCCTGCTCGTGGTCGAGCGCGGCGGCGGGTACGGCGGCACCAGCGACGTGGTGGTGGACCTGCGCGTGGACGACCACCCGAACCCGGTCGCCGAGCTGGGTCGCCTGCTCACTGTGCACACCATGCTGTTCGGCCGACCCGACCCGGCCACCCTGCTCGACCTGAGCGGCGCGGTCGCCGACGAGGTGGCGGCGTTGCTCGGCGCGCTGGGCCATCCGGTGCACGAGGACGGCACGGAAGCGGCGTTGATCTCCTGGGCCGGGTTGGAGAACCTGGAGGAGCGGCTGGTGCCGGGGCGGATCGACCCGGTGGTGCTGACGCACCTGCGCGGTGTCGCCCCGCACGTCCCCGCACCCCGCTCCGCGAGCTGACCCGCCCAGGCCGGTGCCGGCCGCGACCAGGGTCAGCGGCCGAAGGCGAGCCAACGGAAGTTGGCGGCGTCGATCGCGGCCTGTTCCGGGGCGGTCAGCGCCGCTCGGCCGGTGGTCTTGCGGATCAGGGTCAGCTCGTCCCAGCGCAGCCCGGCCGGGGTCGGTTTCCCGCCGGTGAGCAGGTCGGCGATCACCGCAGACGCCTGCGGGGTGAGCCATGGCCGCCGGCCCAGCGCGGCGGCCAGGTCCAGACCGTGCACACCCACCTCGACGACCCGGGTCCGCAGGAACTCGGTGAGGAGCATTGCGTCGCCGTGCCGGGTGCGTACCACCCGATCGGTCGGCGCGGCGGCGACCGCCACGTCGGTGGTCCGCCAGGCCCGGTCCAACTCGGTCGCCAGCGCTGCTCGGTCCACCTGTAGCGCGTCCTGCCGGCAACCGGCGATCCGGTCGGCGTCCACCTGCGCGGTGAACTTCGCCCTGCCGAAGTAGCCCGCGGCGTCCACCTCGGGGCGTGGCGGGGCCGGCGCAGCGAGCATGTCGGCCAGCCGGCCCACTCCGGTGCGGATGTGGGCGATCAGCTCCCGGACGGTCCACGGCGGGCAGTCGGTGGGTCGGTCGAGGTCGGCGTCGACCAACTCGGCCAGGATCTCGGTGAGCTGCGCGCACTCGGCGGAGAACGCCACGCGGACGGGTTCCCTGCGGCTGCGGGCATCCAGGTTCCCGATCATCCGCGGATCCTCCTGATGCCCGCTCAGCCCTTGACCCTGGGCACCAGCCGGTGCACGACGGTGAGCGCCAACGCCATCACCACCGCCATCGTGCCGGCGATCCCGGCGGCGCTGCCGGCGTACCCGACGAACAGGGGGCGGCGGGCCAACTCCTCCGGCCCGGTGCCGCGCAGGTCCAGCAGCCAGGACAGGGAGAGCCCGCAGGCCACCAGGGCGAGCACACCGCCGATCCCGAGCACCAGCGCAGCGACCCGGTGCGCGTCACCGGGGGCGATCTCGGCCTGCTCCCGCTGGGTGACCAGCAGCAGCAACCCGGCCAACGCCGCCCACACACCCACCACCAGGTACGCGGCGACCGCGTCGCTGGGCCGGTGCCAGCCGGCGGAGAGGGTGGCGACTCCGGCGACGGCGGCGTAGCCGGCACCGATGAAGGCGCCGACGGCCCGCACCTTGCGCGGCAACACGAGCATCAGCGCGACCGCCACCGAGGCGGCCACCGTGGCGTGCCCGCTCGGGAGGCTGTTGCCCACCGCCGCGCGTTCCGGGTCGACACCGTAGTCGGGCCGGCTCAGCCCGTACTTGAGCAACTGGGTCGTGACGTTCGCTCCGGCAATGAGCAGAGTCGCGGTGATCGCCAGGGCGATCCGCCCCCGGATCAGCGCGATGAACCCGATCATCGCGGTGGCGGCCAGCAGCGAGACCACCGACATCGCGTTGAGGATCCGGTCGACCGGACCGTCGATGGTGTCCTGCCCGATCCGGTTGCCGGTGAGGGCTACCGTGTCCACCCACTGACCGATCTCAAGGTGCACGGCGACCCGCCACACGGCGAGGAAGGCGGCCGCCTGGACGAGGGCCAGTACGACCAACCAGACCGCGGTCCAACCCCGTGCCGTCGCGCGCATCCGCACACCGTAGCGGCAGGTGTCGGCGGTCCGGCCGGTGGCCTGCCGCCAACCGCCGGTTAGGTTGTGCCGGAGGCGAGGAGGCGGTGGTGAGCGGAACACCGGAGCGCGACAACGGCCCGGCCGAACCCGGCCCGGAGCAGCGTGAAGGCGACAACCCGGGGTCGCGAGGGCCGGCTCGGGCCGGCTCGGACACCGGTCCGGGTGGGCCGGCGCGCGCCGAGTCGCTGACGGATCTGCTGGGCGGGCGACGCGGTGCCATCGACGCCACCCTGCCGCCGCTGGCGTTCGCGGCGGGCTGGCTGCTGGGCGGCGAGTCGCTGTGGGGCGGGGTCGGCGCGGCGCTGGTCGTGGGCGCGGTGGTGGCCGGCGTACGGCTGCGTCGAGGTGACCGGCCGCGCTCGGTGCTGATCGGGCTGCTGGCCGTCTGCGTCGCGGCGTTGATCGCGGTGCGCACCGGCCGGGCCGAGAACTTCTTTCTGATCCAGGTGCTGTCGAACGCCGCGAGCGCTCTGGCGTGGACGGTCAGCATCGTGGTGCGGTGGCCACTGCTCGGTGTGCTGGTCGGCGCGGTGCTGGGCCAGCGCGCCCGGTGGCGGCGCGACCCGGCGCTGCTGCGCGGGTACGGCCGGGCGAGTTGGGTGTGGACGGCGACCTACCTGCTGCGGCTCGCCGTGTTCGTGCCGCTCTACCTGGGTGGGCAGGTGCTCGCGCTGGTGGTGGCCCGGGTGGCGCTGACCTGGCCGCTGGTCGCCGCGGCGCTGGCGCTGAGCTGGGTGGTGCTGCGGCGTTCGCTGCCGGCCGGGCATCCGGGGCTGCGTCACCCGGTCGCGCCGCCTCGCTGAAACCAGTCCCGCAGGGCCAGACCGGGGCAGAGAAGCGGCCGGACGCGGGGCAAAAAAGTGGAGAGGCCGCCACGGGGGGAGCGGCCTCTCCGGTGACGTACGTTACTCCGTCACAGTCCTCGGTGTGATCCCGCGACGGCCCGAATTTCTGGGCTTTTTCGCGCGTAGCTCCAGTCCGGGCGGTGGGGTGGGCCAGCCGATCCGCTGCGTCGGCCAGATGGCTGGCCCACCCCGGCCTGACCGTGGGTGTCAGGCCGTCCGCCAGCCCCGGTCCGCGTTCCCCGGACCCGGGCCGGATCCCGGGGTGGGCGGTCCACGCCACCCACCCCGGGTCGTCTCAGCCGTTCGGGAACATGCTGCCGTAGTCGGCGTACGCCATGGCGACGTCAGCCTGCGCCCAGAACCGGTGGTAGTTGAAGCTCGGCTCCGCACCACCGTCCAGGTACGCCTGCACCTTGGGCCAGTCCGGGTCGTTCTTGTAGAAGGACCGGATGTCGAGGAAGCTCTTGCCGGCGGCGATGGCGTCGCCGTTCGGCATCTTCCCGGTCCAACCCGACGGGACGTAGAGGCCCTGCCCGGTGGACGCGTTGTAGACGTCGTCGAAGCGCCGGTAGTCGCCACGCTTCTCGGTGGTGGAGACACCCTTGGCGTCGCTGGCGGCCGACAGGGCGTCGAGCAGCCCCTTGGCGGTGTTCTTCGCCGCCACGTTGCCCGACTTGGCCGCGTAGGCGATCAGGATCCGGGCGTAGGCGGCGGTGACACCGACGTCCTGACCCTTGCTGATGACCTCGACGTGCAGGCCGGTGTTGGGCTGCGGGTTGGACGGGTTCCAGGTGGTCGGTTGACCGGTCCACGCCATGTCCGACGGGATCGACCAGTTGGTGCCGAGGGTGGTGTTGGCGATCGCCCAGGGCACCCACTTGTCCAGCAGCGCCTTGGCCTTCGCGTTGCCGGTCTGCTGGTACAGCTCGGCGATGCGCTGCATCGACCAGGCCTGCATGCCGAACCACTGGTTCGACGGCGGGTCGTTGTAGACCGGGTCGACGTCGTAGAACATGCCGTAGAAGGTGCTGGTGCCGGCCGGCGGCTGGGCGTAGCTACCGTCCCAGCTGTTGGTGGCGCCACCGGCGATGCCGCCCTCGGCGGACTGCAACCAGGTGTAGAACTCCAGCTGCCGCTCGAAGCTCTTGGTCCAGTCGGCGACCGCTGTCGACGACTGCGGCTTGAGCTCCGGGGTGTTGGTCAGCGCCCAGGCCGCGAACGGGTTCTGGTAGCCGAAGTGGTTGTGGCTGGAGCCGATCCGCCAGGACCAGTTCTGGCTGGCGTCGTACGCGCCGCCCCAGGCGTAGTACCAGGACAGCAGGTAGTGCGCCGAGTCCTTGCCGCTGCCGGCGGGGCAGGTGCTGGCCCCGACGCAGTTGCCGATCTTCTTGAAGTACTTGTCGAACATCGCGTACCGCAGGTAGTCGCCCATCTTCGCGGCCTTGGCGATGGTGGCCGCGACGTCGGCCTGCTTGTTCTGCGCCTTGGACCAGGTCAGCGCCCAGTACGCGGCCTGCACGGCGCGGGCGTCGGCGTCCGGGGCGTTGGTGTACTTCCACTGCTTGGCGGGGGCGCCGGTGTCCTTGACGAACAGGTCGAGGTAGCCGTACTGACCGCCGTGCTTGAAGGTGTCGCAGGAGGGCTGCGGAACGGTCTCCCACACCGACTCCTGGGTGCCCCGCTGGAAGGTGTTGATGTAGGCCGGCTTGGTGGTGCCGTCACCGCAGCGGCCGAAGCCGTAGGTGTTGTCGACGTCCATCAGCCAGTGCATGCCGTAGATGTCGCCGGTGCCGTAGGTGGACTGCAGCTCCGAGCGCAGCGGGTCCTGACCGACCGGGACGTTCGGGTTCAGCGCCGACGGGTACTGGCTGGGCAGGTTGTACTCCGCGGCGTACTGCGGGGTGCCCGCGGAGCCGGCGGTCGGCTGGTCGGCGTGCGTGGGGATGATGTACTTCTCCATCACCGTCCAGGCGTTGTTGAACGGGGCCCAGTTCTGGGTGACCTTGCCGTAGTAGGCCTCCAGCCAGAGCCAGAAGCTGAACGCCTCGGAGGTCGTTTCGTGGCCGTGGTCGGGCGCCTCGACGATCAGCGTCTCCACCGAGTGGTACGGCACACCCTCGGGGCTGAAGTAGCCCGAGTTCTTGATCTTGCCGTACTGCTCCAGGAACTTCGCGGTGTAGGCGTTGTCGCCGCCGGGGGTGTCGTTGTCGATCTCGGTGGCGCTGACCGCCAACGAAGCGAGACCGGTGGCGGAGGCGGTGATGGTGGCGGCGCCGCCGACGGTGTCGGTGTCCTCCGCCGCGGCGACCGTGACGGTGACCCCGGTGTTCCAGTTGCTCGGGGTCAGCGTGGCGGTGGCCGGCGAGACCGTGACGTCGGTGTCACCGGTGCGGGTGAGGGTGACCGGCACGTTGGCCGTCGGGGCGGCGCTGAGCTTCAGGTTGAAGGTGGCGCTGCCACCCTCGGTGACGCTCACCGCGGACGGGGTGGCGACCAGTGTCGGGCCGTTGGCGGCTCCGACGGTGAACGCCTTCTCGTCGACCCCGATGCCGTTGGCGTTGTCGTACGCCTTGGCCTGGACGGTGTAGCTGCCGGCCGGCAGGTCCTCCTGGGTGTACGCGTACGGGGCGGAGGTGTCGGTGTTGATCAGCAGGCCGTTGCGGTAGAACTCGACCTTGCTGATCGTCCCGTCCGGGTCGCTGGCGGTGGCCGTCAGCGGCACGTCGGCCGGCGCGGTGAACGGCCCGGCCGGCACGCCGAGGGAGACCGTCGGCGGCTGGTTGGCCGGGGTGCCGTTGCAGGGAGTGCCGTTGAGCGTGAACGAGGTGGGCTTCGGGTTGCTGCCCGAGTGGGCGCCGTTGAAGCCGATGGTGGTGGAGGCGCCGGTGGCAAGGTTGCCGTTGTACGACTCGTTTGTCGCGGTGACCTCGCTGCCGGTCTGGCTGAACTTGGCCGACCAGCCCTGGGTGACCCGCTGACCGCTGGTCGGGAAGGTCCACTTGAGCGTCCAGTTGCTCACCGGGTCACCCAGGTTCTTGATGGTGACGTTCGCGGTGAAGCCGGTGTTCCAGTCGTTGGTCGCGTAGACCACGTCGCAGGCTGGTGCGGCCTGTGCGGCGCCGGCAGGCAGGGTCACCCCGCCGATGGCGAGCAGCGCGGCGGCGGCGATCGCCACGCGCCGGCGTATTGCCAGTTGTCTCATGTGCGCGGTGTCTCCTCGGACCAGGCCGGGATGGTCCCCGGCGAGGCGCCTGCCCGCGAGGGTGGTGGTGGTCCGCGGGGATGTCGAGGCGCCGGGAAGGTGGTCTTCCCCGGGCCCGGCCGGGGTAGGGCGTGCGGCCCGCACGGGAGGGGGTCCCGCCGGCTGCGCTCGGGTGACCGTGACCGGAGCTGGTGCTGCCGGTTGCCCTCGGTGGACCCGCACTACGCGATGTGGCTCCTGTCGCGTCGAATCGACAGTGTGCCATGGAAGCGCTCCCACAACAAGCGAACGGGGCGCTGGATCAGCTCCTTGTTTCGATCTCGTTTTGGGTCTTTCACAAAGGCGTGACGGGCGTTACAGTCGCAACATCGGTCGATGGGAGCGCTTCCATCGACAAGGTTCCAACAAGAAGATCACTGGGGTCGTCCCTGACGAGCCCAGGGAACCAGACCGAGGGCCGACGACGGGCCAGCCCGGACGCCGTCGTCAGCCATCGTCCCGCCACAGGGAGGGAGGTGGAACCAGAGCCACTCGCGTGGCCCGGCTCCCGCGCGACACGCACGGCAGGACCCAAATTCCGCCCGTGTGTGTGCAGTTACGGTGGGGACGGGGGTTGCCCTCCCCCGTCCCCACACTAAACCCCCGTACACGATAGGAAAAGAGGCCGACGGGACAGGCGCGCCGCGCCGCCCGGACGGCCTCGTTCGCTGCCCGGGGCCACACACCCGCCTCCCACCCGCCAGCGCCGGCCGTCCTGACGGCCGGCTGACCGGCCGGCAGCGTCTGCCCTATCATGGGAGCGCTCCCGAATCTTTCGGCGGTGGCCCCGTATCCATGAGGAGAATCCATGTCGATACCTATCGGGCCCGCCGGCCCGCTGCGCTTCCCGGAGAACTTCGGCTGGGGCGCGGCCACCTCCGCCTACCAGATCGAGGGCGCCGCCAAGGAGGACGGGCGCGGCGAGTCGGTCTGGGACACCTTCAGCCGCGTCCCAGGGCGCACCCGCAACGGCGACACCGGCGACGTGGCCATCGACCACTATCACCGCTACGCCGAGGACCTCGACCTCATGCGCGACCTCGGGTTGCGCAGCTACCGCTTCTCCATCTCCTGGCCCCGGATCCAGCCCGACGGCACCGGCACGCCCAATCAACGCGGCCTCGACTTCTACCGCCGCCTCCTCGACGGCCTGCACGAGCGCGGAATCACCCCGATGGCCACGCTGTTCCACTGGGACCTCCCGCAGGCGCTCCAGGACGCCGGCGGCTGGGAGTCACGCGACACCGCCCACCGCTTCGCCGACTACGCCGACGTGGTCTTCCGCGCCCTCGGCGACCGGGTGCCCGCCTGGCTCACCATCAACGAACCCAAGACCGTCGTGCAGAACGGCTACCTCACCGGCCACCACGCCCCCGGGCGACAGGACCCGGACGCCGCCTACCTGGTCGCCCACCATCTGCAACTCGCCCACGGGTTCGCCGTCGCCGCGCTGCGGGCCACCGGCAGCGACAGCCGCATCGGCCCTGCGCTCAACCTGCACCCCTGCTACCCCGCCGACGACTCCCCGCAGGCTGCCGCGGCCGCCCACCTCTACGACGCCTACGAGAACCGCCTCTACCTCGACTCCCTGCTCAGGGGCAGCTACCCGGAGGACCTGCTGGCCGACCTGGGCCCGCAGAGCCGGATGGTCCAGGGCATCCGCGACGGCGACCTGAAGATCATCTCCGCGCCGGTCGACCTGCTGGCCGTGCAGTACTACACCCCGATCTACGTCACCGGCGACGGCGGCACCGCGCACCGCTGGGCGACCTCCGAGGCCGAATGGCAGCAGATCTACCCCGAGGGGATGTACGACCTGCTGACCCGGATCACCCGCGAATACGGGCCGATCCCGCTCACCATCACCGAGAACGGGCTGCCCACACCGGACACTCTGGGCGCGGACGACACCGTCCAGGACGCCGGCCGGATCAGCTTCCTGCGCGACCACCTCACCGCCGCGCACCGGGCGATCGCCGACGGAGTGCCGCTGGAGAGCTTCCACGTCTGGTCACTGCTGGACAACTTCGAGTGGGACCAGGGCTACGACCAGCGCTGGGGCCTGGTCTACGTCGACTACGCCACCCAGCGTCGGGTGCTCAAGAACTCCGCCACCTGGTACCGCTCCGTCATCGCCGACGGCGGCTTCTGACCGCGCCGCCACCCGGACGGCCGGGCCCGGACGGCTCGGCTCGGGTGAGCCGTGACCGTCCGGGCCTCGGCCGGCTCACTCAGCGGGGCAGCGCCTGCTGCAACTCCGCCCGCAGGGCCGGGGTGAGCATCTCCCCCGCCTGCTTGGCCAGCCGGGCCATCTCGTAGCCCACGACGCCGATGTCCGCGTCACCGGCGGCCAACGTGGCCAGAATCGAACCGTCGCGGATCTGCATCACCAGGAAGTAGCCACGGCCCATCTCAACCACCGTCTGCTTGACGACATCGCCGTCGAACATCGAGGCCGCGCCCGCGGTGATACTCATCAGCCCGGAGGTCACCGCGGCGAGCTTGTCCGCGTTGTCACGCGGCAGGTGATCGGAGATCGCCACCAGCAGCCCGTCAGAGGAGACCACCACCGCGTGCGCCACACCCGGCACCCGCTCCGCGAACGCGCTCACCAGCCAGCTCAGGTCACGCGCCTCCTGGCTCAACGTCGTCACTGTCGTCGTCCCCTTTCGTCGTGCCCCCCGGACGGTGGCACGGGTATCTCGGTGGTGTCCTCAGCCTCGGCGCGCCGTACTCCGCTGTAGAGCCGCGAGAGCATGCCGCCGACCGCCTCCGGGTCCGGGTCGGTGCGGGTCGGTGCCGTCATCGGTTGTGCCGAACGGGTGACCGCGCTCAACTGCGCCATGGGCACCCGCACCGGCAATCCCCGCTCATTGGTGCCGGCGGTCACCGGGATCGTCGGTGGCGCCGCCGCAGCGGGCACCACCGGCGCGGTCGGGCCCTGCCGCGAATACCAGCCCCCGCCGGCACCGCGATCAGCGGCGGGGGTCAACACGTCCTCGGCGCGTACCGGCACCGGGCGGCCCTGACGCGGCACGCCGACGCCCGGCGGGCGGCCGGCCACCGGCAGGTCCCGCACCGCGCCGTTCGGCATCGGGGCAGCGGCCTGCCGGGCTGCCCCGGGCTGCGGAACCAACCCCCGCGCCGCGCTTGACGCCAGCATCCGGGCCGACGGGGGCGCATCCAACTCCACAGTGCCCGCCGGAGCCAGCAGCACCGCGGGCAGGGCGAGCCGGGCGACCAGCCCGTCCTCACCGCCCTCCAACCGCACGCGGACGCCCAGCCGGGCCGCGAGGTGACTGACCACGAAGAGCCCCATCCGCTCCACCGCCGCGACGTCCGCGGCCGGAGGGCTGGCCAGCACCTCGTTCGCCTGCACCAACGCGGTCGGGCTCATACCCAGACCCCGGTCGACGATCTCGATCAGCGCACCCCCCGCCTCGACCCGGGCGGTCACCACCACGACGGTGTCCGGACGGGAGAAGGCAGTGGCGTTCTCCAGCAGCTCGGCCAGCAGGTGCACCAACTCGCCGACGGCGTGCCCCACCACGTGCACATCGGCAACCGACTCGATCCGGACCCGCTGGTACTGCTCGATCTCCGCGGCGGCGGCCAACAGCACCGCACCGAGCCCGACCGGCCGGTTCCACCGGCGGGTCGAGTCGGTGCCGGCGAGCACCAGCAGGCTCTCGTCGTTACGGCGCATCCGGGCGGCCAGGTGATCGAGCTTGAACAGGTTCTCCAGCTGGTCCGGGTCGCTCTCCTCGCGTTCGAGGTCGTCCAGCAGCTCCAGCTGACGCTCCACCAGCACCTGGCTACGGCGGGCCAGGTTGACGAACATCGCGTTGACGTTGCGCCGCATCAGCGCCTGCTCGACGGCGACCGTGACCGCGCTGCGGTGCACCGCCACGAACGCCTCAGCCAGCTCGCCGATCTCGTCGAGTGAGCGGACCACAGCCGGCGCGACATCGATGCGCGGCACCCCACCGGTGACGGTCTTCAGTCGGTCCAGGGCGTCCGGCAACTCGACCTGGGCGATCCGCAGCGCCTGGCTGCGCAGCATCCGCATTGACCGGGCGACCGACCGCCCGATGAGCAACGAGATCAGCAGGGCGGCCAGCAGGACCGTGACCACCCCGCCGACGACCAGCAGGGTCGTCCGCAGCTGATCGTCGCTGGCCTCCTCGGCCTGCCGTACGGCGTCGTCGAGCACACCCGCCTCAAGCTGACGCAGCAGCTCCTGGCGTTGCTGGCTGGCCGACCACCACTGCTCCGACGGCAGCACCTGCGGCGACGCGCCGCCGGAGGACAGGCTGCGCTCCTCCAACCCCGTGGCGACCAGGAAATTCGGCGACACCGAGGTCTCGTCGTAGCGGCGGATCTGCTCACTGGTCGCGGCCACCCGGAACGCGCCGAGCGCGGTGAGTTGCTGACCGCGCAGGTCGGCGAGGATCACCCGGTCCTCGGTGCCGTACGCACCGACGCGGGCGGCGGCGTAGAGCTGGGCCCGCACCCGGGAGGAGAGCTCCTTGACCCGGGCCAACTGGACGTAGCGCAGCACCGCGTCGTTCAACGCCGGCTGGTTCTGCCCCGGCGTCGGTTCGGCGAGCAGGTCGAGCAACGCCCCGATGGCCCGGTGGTAGTTGCTCAGGATGGTCTCGCTGCTGAGCACCGCCGGCGGAATCGCCGCACGGATGTCGACCACCTGGTCGTACGCCTCCAGCGCCTCGGAGAAGGCCACCCGCCAGGACGCGTCCGCGTCCGCCAACGGCTCGGCGGCGCGGCTGAGGTCCACGATGGCCTTGTCGGTGGCCGCCTGCAACGGCTTCAGGTCGTTCGCGGCGGCCTGCCGGTCACCGCCCTTACGCAGCTCACCCAGCTCCCCCGCCGAGCGGTCCCGCTCCTGCTGGAGCTGGTGCACCGCCGCGGTGATCTGCCGGCCGATGCCGACCTGACTGGAGAAGTCGTTCAACGCCGTCGTCCGCCCCACCAGGGTGCTGGTCTGCACCCCGGCGAGCAGGAGGAACGCCATCGACGGCACCAGCAGCACTGTGGCGAGCTTCGTGCTCATCCGCCAGTCGCGCAGCCGGAACGGCGATCGCCGTCGATGCGGAACGACTCGGACATCGAAGCGGCGTCGGCGATGGTTCGACACCGCGCCGTTCGCCGGGTCGGGACCTGCCGCCACCCTGCCTCCTCCGTCCTACCGCGTCCACCGCGGTCGGGGGAGCGCAGTCCATCCAACCAGGCTCGGTACCGCTGTCAACGGCCCGGGCGAGGCCGAGGTTCAGGAAGGATACTGCGGGTGGGAACGTCCTGCCGTGGTCGGTAAAACCAGCTCGTCCGTCCGGCCGATGTCGGCGAGCTGGATCGCGTCACCGAAGCGCCCCAGAGCCACCAACGCGGCACCGGTCGCGCCGATCTCCGGGTTGCGTTGATGCGACACCGGTCGCGGTGCGAGCGCGGTCGCGAAGGCCTGCCGCCACCACACCGAGGCGGCCACCGCACCGCCGCCCAGCACCACACCGACCGGTTTGTCGATGGTGGACTCCAGCACCCCGAGATCCTCGGCGACCAGCTCACACAACCCCTGCATCAGCCCGGCCAGGATGTCGACCGAGGTGGTGCTGAAGCTCAGACCGCGCAGCTCACCGCTGCCCGCCGGCGCCAGCCCGGGCGCCCGGTCGCCACCGAAGCGGGGATCCGCCGGCCGGCCACCGCCCGTCGGCACCAGCGCCAGCGCCGCGTCCAGCTCGGCACCCCGGGGCAACCGCAGCTCCCGGTCCGCCCAGGCGAAGAGGTTGCCGCCGTTGGCGTACGCGGCCCCGGTCACCACGTGGTCGTGGTCGACCCGGTAACGCCACAGCCGTTCGGGCAGGCGCGGCATCGGCTCGCCCGCCGGGATCCGCTGCATCAGCCGTACGGCCGCGGAGGTGCCCACTGTGACGGCGGCCCGGCTCGGGTCGACGCAGCCGGAGCCGACGTTCGACGCCCCACCGTCGCCCACCGGCGGCGTCCACCGGGCCTGCGCCAACTGCGGCCACCGACGGGCCAGGTCGACCCGGAGCCGGCCGTGCCAGTCCAGCTCGCCCAGCGGCGGCAGCTCCTCCGGTCGCGCCTCGGCCAGCGTCAGCGCCTCCTCGTCCCAGCGCAGGGTGCGCAGGTCCAGCAGACCGGTCCCGGAGGCCTGGGAGATCGACATGGGCGCCGTGTCGAGCAGTTCGCCCAGCACGTACTCGGGCAGACCGACGAACCGGGCGATCGGGGTGCCGGACTGCTCGCGCACCCAGGGCAACCGCATCGACCAGTACGAACGGTGCCACCAGCAGCCGGTGCGCTGGTGGAAGCCGTCCGGGTCGGCCGGGCCGGCGGTGCGCCCGACCGGGGCGGGCCGGGTGTCCAGCCAGGTGACCACCGGGCCCATGGGGGCGCCGTCGCGGTCCAGTGGGAGCACCGAGTGCCACTGGGCGGAGACCGCCACCAGGCCGACGTTGTGCAGGTGCCCCGAGTCGGCCAGCTCGTCCAGGCACTCGACCAGGCTCGCCAGATAGTCCGGACCGGACAGCGTGCCGGTGCCGTCGTCGCCGATGGCGAGGTCGACCTTGCGGCGGGCCAGAGCGCCGGGCAGCGGCTGGGTGTCCGCGTCCAGCACCAGCCCGCGTACCGAGGAGGTGCCCAGGTCGAGCGCGAGAATGTTCATCGCCGGTCAAGTTACCCCGTGCCAGCCGGGCGACGGGCGCGTAGGGTGGATCACATGCTCGCGCAGTTGACCAGTTGGTGGCCCGCCGACCCGGCGGCCATCTCCCGCGCGTAGCTCCATCCACGCGGCCGCCATCGAGGCGGTCGCCGGATCTCCCGGCTCCGGGGCCGCCCGACGGCGGCACCCAGCCCCACGGAGACCCCGATGACCCACCTGACCGACCTGCTCGCCGCCGTCGCGCACGGCGTCGACCCCGGCCCCTTCGCGCTGCTGCGCCGCGAGGGCGCGGACGAACTGGACCTGTTCACCGGCCCGGTCGACACCGTCGAAGAGCTCACCGACCTCCCGTTGCCGACGGGCCCGCCCGGGGCGCGGACGCTGGCCCTGGTGCCGTACCGGCAGATCACCGAGCGCGGCTTCGCCTGCGTCGACGACGCCGCCCCGCTGGAGTTCCTCCAGGTCCGCGAGCACCAGCGGATCACGCTCACCGACGCCCTCGCCGCGCTGCCCGACGAACCGGTGCACACCACCGACGCCGGCTTCGACGTCAGCGACGAGGAGTACGCGCGGACCGTGCAGCGGGTGCTGTCCGAGGAGATCGGCCGCGGCGAGGGGGCGAACTTCGTCATCCACCGCGCCCTGCACGCCACAGTGCAGGGCCCACCGCTGAAGGCCGCGCTGGCCGCACTGCGCCGGCTGCTGGTCGCCGAGCGCGGCGCGTACTGGACGTTCGTGGTGCACACCGGCACCCGGACGCTGGTCGGCGCCAGCCCGGAGCGCCACGTCAGCGTCGACGACGGACTGGTGATGATGAACCCGATCAGCGGCACCTTCCGCTGCCCCGGTGGGGTCGCGGACCGGGCTGCCCTGCTGCGCTTCCTCGCCGATGAGAAGGAGACCGAAGAGCTGTACATGGTGCTCGACGAGGAGCTGAAGATGATGGCCACCGTCGCCGAGCACGGTGGGCAGGTGATCGGCCCGTACCTGAAGGAGATGTCGCACCTGGCGCACACCGAGTACCTGCTCGCCGGGCGGGGCACCCGCGACGTGCGGGAGGTGCTGCGCGAGACGATGTTCGCCCCCACCGTCACCGGCAGCCCGATCGAGAACGCCTGCCGGGTGATCGCCCGACACGAACGCCGGGGCCGGGGCTACTACGGGGGCGTGCTGGCACTACTCGGCCACGACGAGGCCGGCCGGCAGACGCTCGACGCCCCGATCCTGATCCGGACCGCCGAGATCTCCCCCACCGGCCGACTGCGGGTGCCGGTCGGTGCGACCCTGGTCCGGCACTCGACGGCGGCCGGCGAGGTGGCCGAGACGCACGCCAAGGCCGCCGGGGTGCTGGCCGCGCTCGGCCTCGGGCCGGCGGCGTCCGTCGGCGACCGCGGGCCGGTCGCGCGCCTGGCCG
>NZ_PYAK01000089.1 GCF_003264365.1 Micromonospora noduli | reverse complement strand
AGCTAAGCCCTCCAGCGCCGATGGTACTGCACTCGTGAGGGTGTGGGAGAGTAGGACGCCGCCGGACAATCTTCCAGTCGAGGGCCGCCCCATCAGGGTCGGCCCTCGACTGCGTAGCGCCATTGGTGGCGCAATCAGGAAGGATGTACCTGTGAGTTCAGGACCGCAGGGCGGAGACCGTCCCCGTCGTTACGAAGACCGTACTGACGGTGCGGGCGGAAGCGACCGCGGCCCGCGCCGCGATGACCAAGGCCGGCCCCCGTATCGGGGAGACCGCGACAGCGGCGGCGCCCGAGGCGGATACGCCGGCGGCCGCGACTCTGGCTCCCGTGGTGGTGACCGGGACAGCTCGCGCTCCAGCGCCCCCCGTGAGGGCGGCTACCGTGGCGGCGATCGCCGTGAGGGTGGTTTCCGGGGCGGCGACCGCGACAGTTCGCGTTCCAGTGCCCCCCGTGAGGGTGGCTACCGTGGCGGCGACCGTGATGGGTCACGCTCGGGTGCTCCGCGTGAGGGCGGGTTCCGGTCCGGCGCTCCCCGTGAGGGTGGTTACCGCGACAGTTCGCGTTCCAGCGCTCCGCGCGAAGGTGGCTACCGTGGCGGTGACCGCGACGGTGGTTTCCGTGGCGGCGACCGCCGTGAGGGTGGTTTCCGCGGTGGTGACCGCGACGGTTCGCGTTCGGGCGCTCCCCGTGAGGGTGGCTTCCGGGGTGGTGACCGCGACGGTTCGCGTTCGGGCGCTCCGCGTGAGGGTGGTTTCCGCGGTGGTGACCGTGAGGGTGGTTTCCGTGGTGGTGACCGTCGTGAGGGTGGTTACCAGGGCGGCGACCGCACTCGTTCCGGCCTGCCGCGTGAGGGTGGTTTCCGCGGTGGCGACCGCGAGGGTGGCTTCCGTGGCGGCGACCGTCGTGAAGGTGGTTTCCGGGGCGGCGACCGGGACGGTTCGCGTTCGGGTGCTCCCCGTGAGGGTGGCTTCCGGGGTGGTGACCGCGACGGTGGTTTCCGCGGTGGCGACCGCCGCGAGGGCGGCTTCCGCGGCGGCGACCGTGATGGCTCGCGTTCCAGCGCTCCCCGTGAGGGTGGCTTCCGGGGCGGCGACCGCGACGGTTCGCGTTCCAGCGCTCCGCGTGAGGGTGGTTTCCGGGGTGGTGACCGCGACGGTGGTTTCCGTGGCGGCGACCGTCGTGAGGGCGGCTTCCGTGGCGGCGACCGTGATGGCTCGCGCTCGGGCGCTCCCCGTGAGGGTGGTTTCCGCGGTGGTGACCGCGAGGGCGGTTTCCGTGGTGGTGACCGTCGTGAGGGTGGTTACCAGGGCGGCGACCGCACTCGTTCCGGCCCGCCGCGTGAGGGTGGTTTCCGTGGCGGCGACCGCGAGGGTGGCTTCCGTGGCGGCGACCGTCGTGAAGGTGGTTTCCGGGGCGGCGACCGCGACGGTTCGCGTTCGGGCGCTCCCCGTGAGGGTGGTTTCCGGGGCGGCGACCGTGATGGCTCGCGTTCGGGCGCTCCGCGTGAGGGTGGTTTCCGCGGTGGTGACCGCGAGGGCGGTTTCCGTGGTGGTGACCGTCGTGAGGGTGGTTACCAGGGCGGCGACCGCACTCGTTCCGGCCCGCCGCGTGAGGGTGGTTTCCGTGGCGGCGACCGCGAGGGTGGCTTCCGTGGCGGCGACCGTCGTGAAGGTGGTTTCCGGGGCGGCGACCGCGACGGTTCGCGTTCGGGCGCTCCCCGTGAGGGTGGTTTCCGGGGCGGCGACCGTGATGGCTCGCGTTCGGGCGCTCCGCGTGAGGGTGGTTTCCGCGGTGGTGACCGCGAGGGCGGTTTCCGTGGTGGTGACCGTCGTGAGGGTGGTTACCAGGGCGGCGACCGCACTCGTTCCGGCCCGCCGCGTGAGGGTGGTTTCCGCGGTGGCGACCGCGAGGGTGGCTTCCGTGGCGGCGACCGTCGTGAGGGTGGTTTCCGGGGCGGCGACCGGGACGGTTCGCGCTCGGGCGCTCCCCGTGAGGGTGGCTTCCGGGGCGGCGACCGGGACGGTTCGCGCTCGGGCGCTCCCCGTGAGGGTGGCTTCCGGGGCGGCGACCGGGACGGTTCGCGCTCGGGCGCTCCCCGTGAGGGTGGCTTCCGGGGCGGCGACCGTCGTGAAGGCGGCTTCCGGGGCGGGGACCGGGACGGTTCGCGCTCGGGCGCCCCGCGTGAGGGTGGTTTCCGGGGCGGTGACCGCGAGGGTGGTTACCGGGGCGGAGAGCGTACCGGCGGTTTCCGGTCCGACGAGCGGCCGCGCCGCGACGGGGAGTTCCGTCGCGATGACCGCACGGGTGGCTCCGAGTCGTCCGAGGGTGGGCGTAGCTCGGCCCCGGCGCTACCGGACGACATTGTCGCGACCGACCTCGACAAGGACGTCCGCGCTGAGCTGCTCTCGCTGAACAAGCCGGTCGCCGAGACTGTGGCCCGGCACCTGGTCGCCACTGGGCAGCTGATCGACGAGGACCCGGCCGAGGCGTTGGCGCACGCGCTGGCCGCCCGGCGGCTCGCGTCGCGCATCTCCGCTGTCCGTGAGGCGGTCGGCCTGGCCGCGTACCGCGCGGGGGAGTGGCAGTCGGCGATCGCCGAGCTGCGCACGTACCACCGGATGAGCGGATTGCAGAGCCACCTGGCCGTGCTCGCGGACTGCGAGCGGGCTCTCGGCCGGCCGGAGCGGGCCATTGACCTGTTCCGTGGCGCGGACCGGGAGAAGCTGGACCAGGCCGTGGCGATCGAACTGCTGATCGTCGCCGCCGGCGCGCGGGGTGACCTCGGGCAGAAGGACGCCGCGGTCGCGATGCTCCAGGTTCCGGACCTCACCAACGAGGCCACCGTGCCGTGGACGGCCCGGCTGCGGTACGCGTACGCCGACGCGCTGCTCGCGGTGGGCCGGCGCGAGGAGGCCCGCGAATGGTTCTCCCGCGCTGCCGACGTGGACACCGAGGGCGAGACCGACGCCGCCGAGCGGCTGCTCGAACTCGACGGCGTTGTCATCGAGGGTGACGACGAGGACGAGGCCGCCGAGGAGATCGCCGCGGGCCCGGGCGCTCCCGGCGCGGTGCCGGCCCGACCCGACGCCGACCTGGCCGGCGAGGCGAACGACGACGACGACGATGACGACGACGACGACGATGACGACGACGATGACGACGATGACGACGACGACGACGATGACGACGACGATGACGACGGCGACGTTGACGACGACGACGAGGACTTCGACGACGACGAGGAGGACGACGCTGTCGGCCGCCCCGCTGACGACGAAGGCTTCGACGGCGAGGACGAGGACCGTCACCCCACCGAGAGCGGCAACGCCGACGCGGCCACCACTGGCGACAGCGGCGTGACCGACGGGGACACGGCGCACGGCGACGCGGCGAACGCCGACGGGACCGTGCCGGCCCGGGACGACGAGTCGGGGTCGACGCAGCGGTGAGCGCGGGCGTGGGGGAGCGGCTGGTCGACGGGTACACCCTGGTCGTCTTCGACCTGGACGGCGTGATCTACCTGATCGACCGGCCGATCCCCGGCGCCGTCGATGCGGTGGCCCGGCTGCACGCCGAGGGACGGGCGGTCGCGTACGCCACCAACAACGCGTCCCGCCGGTCCAGTGAGGTCGCCGACCTGCTGACCGGGATGGGCGTGCCGGCCCGGCCGGAGGAGGTCCTCACCTCCGCGGCCGCCTCGGCCGAGTTGCTGCGCGACCGGCTGCCCGTCGGCGCGTCGGTGCTGGTGGTCGGCGCGGAGGCGCTGCGCGCGGAGCTGCGCGCGGTCGGTCTGAACCCGGTCACCCAGGCCGATGAGAAGCCAGCCGCGGTGGTGCAGGGGTACGGCCCGCAGGTCGGCTGGGCCGAGCTGGCCGAAGCGTCGGTAGCGGTGCGGGCGGGTGCCATCTGGATCGCCACCAACACCGATCGGACCCTGCCCAGTGGGCGGGGGCCACTGCCCGGCAACGGTTCGTTGGTCGCCGTGCTGCGTACGGCACTGGAGCGGGACCCCGACGTGGTGGTCGGCAAGCCGGAGCCGGCGCTGTTCGAGACCGCCGCCAAGCGCAGTGGCGGTGGGCGGAGCCTGGTGGTGGGTGACCGGCTGGACACCGACATCGAGGGCGCCCGCCGGGCCGGGCTGGACAGCCTGCTCGTGCTCACCGGCGTCAGCGGCGTACCGGAGCTGCTGGCCGCCGAGCCGCGGCGACGTCCCACGTACGTCGCGAAAGACCTGGCGGGGCTCTTCGACCCGGCTGCCGCCGTGCGGGTCCCGGGCCCGGCGGACGCCGGCGGCTGGTCCGTGACCGACCGGGACGGCGTGCTGGAGCTGGCCGGGGCCGGTCGGCCACTGGACGCCCTGGCGGCGCTCTGCGCGGTGGCCTGGTCGGCGTCGGTGCCGGCGCTGCCGAAGATCCGTCCGGTGGGCCCGGACGCGGCCCACGCGGTGGAGAGTTTCGGTCTGACCGCGGCGGCGTGAGCCGGGCGGCCGTCAGAGCAGCTTGCGCAGTTTGAGCAGGTCGAACGGGTTGGCCTTGATCGACACCCGGCGGGACGTCACCGCGCTGGTGACGTCCAGGTCGCCCCGGACCAGGGCGAGCAGGTCGTCGCTGGACGTGCTCAGCGCGATCTTGGCCTTGGGGTCGTCGCCGTCGGTCAGCTCGACCAGTCGGCCGCCGGTGATCCGGCCGTGGAACGCGGTGTCCAGGTCGGTGATCCGGCAGGCCAGCGTCCGGTCCAGGTCGATCCGTTCGCGTACCGTCTCGGCGTTGCGATCCAACCGGGCGGCCAGCTCCTGCAACGCCTGCCGGCACTCGTCCACGCTGGCCACATCTCCCCCTTGTGATCGCCACGCCGTCCTCGGCACCGTACCGCACGGGTCGGTCCGGGGTGCCCGGTAGCGTGACACCTGCACACCCCGCCCCGTGGAAGGACTCAGGCATGCAGGACGCGTGGCGCGCCTACCTCGAGCTGGCCATGGGCCTTGCGGAGGCGCCCCGGAAGAAGGCCCAGGACGTGGCACGTCGCCTCGTCGGCTCCGGCGGCGCGACCGCCGCCCAACTCCAGGCCCTCGGCGAGGAACTGGTCACCACCGGCGCCGCCAACCGGGAGGCGCTGACCAAGCTGGTCCGCTTCGAGGTCGACCGGGCCCTCGGCGCGGTCGGTCTGGCCACCGCCGACGAGGTGGCCGAGCTGACCCGGCGGGTGCACGACCTGGAACGGCAGCTGCGGGAGGCGCGGTCCGCCGAGTCGGCCGACGCGCCGACCGCTGGCCCCATGCCACAACCTGACCCGACCGTCGCCGCGCAGCCCGGCACCGCTCTCGTGCCGTCCGACGCCTCGGCCGGTGCCCCGGTCTCCGCGCCGGTGGCGAAGAAGGCCGTCGCGAAGAAGGCGGTCGCCAAGAAGGCCATCGCCAAGAAGCCGCCGGCGACGATCAGCCGGACGGCCGACGAGGACGTCCCGACGCCGGCCGTGATGCCCGCCAAGAAAGCGGCGGTTCGCAGGCAGCGGCCGGACGACGCCGAATGACCCGGCCCGGTCCGCCGCCCGGCGGCACGTTCCCGGCCCGGCCCGGTCCGCCGGCTGGCGGTTCGTTCCCGGCCCGGCCCGGCCCGCCGGTGGGTGCCCGCCCCGGGCCGCCGCCGGATCTCGGGGACGACGAGACACGGCATCCGGCGGTGGACGCCGCCGTGCGGGCCATCGCAAACGCGGCGACGCTCGCCCCCGCCGACCAGATCGCCCAGTACGAGGCGGCCTACGAGACGCTGCGGGAAACCCTCGCCACCATCGACCAGACCTGAGCGGGACGACCAGGCCTGAGCAGACCGGAGAACCACCCATGGCACGTCGTAACCGGCTGGACGCCGAACTCGTCCGCCGCGGTCTGGCCCGCTCCCGTGAGCAGGCCGCCGCGTTGGTGGAGGCCGGCCGAGTCCAACTGCGGGGCGTGGTCGCCCGCAAGGCGGCCGCGATGGTCGACCCCGCCGACCCGCTCCTGGTGACCGGTGCGGACCCGGCTGAAGAGTACGTCTCCCGGGGCGGGCACAAGCTCGCCGGCGCGCTGGCCGCGTTCGCCGCCGGTGGGCTGCACGTGGCCGGGCGGCGTTGCCTGGACGCGGGAGCGTCGACCGGTGGGTTCACCGACGTGCTGCTGCGCGCCGACGCGGCCGAGGTGGTGGCCGTGGACGTCGGCTACGGGCAGCTCGCCTGGCCGCTGCGTACCAACGAGCGGGTCCGCGTCCTGGAGCGCACGAATGTCCGTACCCTCGATGCGGACGCGATCGGCGGCCCGGTCGACCTCACGGTGGCCGACCTGTCGTTCATCTCGCTGCGACTGGTGCTGCCGGCGCTGGCCGGCTGCACCCGCCACGACGGCGACCTGGCACTGATGGTCAAGCCGCAGTTCGAGGTCGGCAAGGACCGGGTCGGCGCCGGCGGTGTGGTCCGCGATCCGGAGCTGCGCGCCGAAGCGGTGCTGGACGTGGCCGCGGCGGCCGCGCGGCTCGGCCTCGGACTGGCCGACGTGGCGGCCAGCCCGCTGCCCGGGCCGAGCGGCAACGTGGAGTTCTTCGTATGGTTGCGCCGGGGCGCACCAGCGGCCGACCCGGAGCGGGTGCGGGCCGTGGTGGCGGCCGGGCCGGACGGCTCGACGACGGCCGGCGGGGTGCCGGACGTGGCGGCGGAGGAGGTCGCAGGGTGAATGCGCGCAGTGAGGGTGGCGCAACGGGTCGCGCGGTGACACGCGGCCGTGCCGAGGCGACGGCGCCGGTGGCGCGACGCCGCCCGGTCCGGCGTGGGCGGGCGGCCCGATGAGCCGGACCGCGCTGCTGGTGACCCACACCGGCCGTCGGCGCAGCACGGAGCACGCCCGGTCGGTCGCCGCCGACCTGATCGACGCCGGTTTCGAGGTACGGGTGGTCGCCGACGAGGCCGACGACCTCGACCTGCCCGGCGTGGTGCCGGTCGCCGGCCCGCAGGCCGCCGAGGGCGCCGAGATCGTCTTCGCGCTCGGTGGGGACGGCACCTTCCTGCGCGCCGCCGAGCTGGCCCGGCCCGCGAAGGCGCCGCTGCTCGGCATCAACCTCGGCAAGGTGGGCTTCCTGGCGGAGGCGGAGATCGACGACCTGGACACGGCCGTCCGGGACGTCGTCGGCCGCAACTACACGGTCGACGAGCGGCTGACCCTGGACGTCACGGCCGAGTTCGACGGTGGGCCGACCATCGAGTCCTGGGCGCTCAACGAGATCAGCATCGAGAAGGGCGAGCGGGCCCAGATGCTCGAGCTGCTCGTCGACGTGGACGGCCGGCCGCTGTCGCGTTACGGCTGCGACGGTGTCGTCTGCGCCACCCCCACCGGTTCCACCGCGTACGCGTTCTCCGGTGGCGGGCCGGTGGTCTGGCCGGAGGTGGAGGCGCTGCTGCTGGTGCCGATCAGCGCGCACGCGTTGTTCAGCCGCCCGTTGGTCACGGCCCCGACGTCCACCTTCGTGATCACCGTCGACCCGTTCACCACCCTCGCCGTGCTCTCCTGCGACGGCCGGCGCGTCTACGACCTGCCGCCCGGCGCGCGGGTGACGGTGCGTCGAGGCGCCCTGCCGGTACGCATCGTGCGGCTGCGGCCCCGCCCGTTCACCGACCGGCTGGTGGCCAAGTTCGGCCTTCCCGTGCACGGTTGGCGTGGCAGCCGCCGGTGACCGTGGCGCACACGGTCGGTGGATGTCAGTTGTCCACCTGACGACATGTCGCCGCTGCGGCGGCGGGCGACTAGTGACCTGGTGACACGCTCCGACGCAGACTCCGATCGGCCCTCATCTACGGATGGCGGGCCTGGAGGAGTAGAGGAGCACATCGCATGCACTGGTCCCCACGCTGGCTCGCCGTCGGCGCGGTCGGCGCGTTGGTGGTCGGAGTCGCCGCACCGGCGTCCGCCGACCCGCCCGCCCGGCCCACCGGCCCGACGTCGGGCACGCCCGCCCAGCACGCACCCGTCCGCATCACCCTGATCACCGGCGACCAGGTCGAGCTCGCGCCCGCGGCGCCGGGCCGGGTCGCCGCCACTGTCCGCCCGGGACCCGGGCGCGAGCGCGTCATCTTCCAGACCCTGGAGGTCGACGGCCGGCTGCGGGTGCTGCCCAGCGACGCCCTGCCCTACGTTTCGAGCGGGGTCCTCGACGCCAACCTGTTCGACGTGCAGGAGTTGGCCGCCGACGGATACGGCGACGCCGCGCAGGGCGCGTTGCCACTGATCGTGCGCTACCAGGAGCAGGCGGCCGGGCGGGTCAAGCCGCTTGCCGGTGCCACCGATGCCCGGCCGCTGGAGAGCATCAACGGCGCGGCGCTGCGGGTCGGCAAGGGGGCCCTCAGCGATCTGTGGACCACGCTCGCCGGTACGCCGGCCAGCCGGACCACGACTGCCGCCGCGCCCCGGCTGGGTGCTGGCATCGCCCGTATCTGGTTGGACGGGCGAGTCCGCCCGGCGCTGGAGCACAGCGTGCCGCAGATCGGCGCCCCGACGGCCTGGGCGGCCGGGCGCGACGGTGCCGGCGTGAAGGTGGCGGTGCTCGACACCGGTGTCGACGCCACCCACCCCGACCTGGCCGGTCGGATCGCCGAGGCGCAGGACTTCTCCGGCAGCGGCAGCGCCCGCGACGGGCACGGCCACGGCACCCACGTGGCCGCCACCATCGCTGGCAGCGGTGCGGCGTCCGACGGGCTACGCAAGGGCGTCGCCCCGGGCGCGCAGTTGCTGGTCGGCAAGGTGCTCGACGACGGTGGCTCCGGCTACAGCTCGTCCATCATCGCGGGCATGGAGTGGGCCGCCCACTCCGGCGCGAAGGTGGTCAGCATGAGCCTCGGCGGCGACCCCACCGACGGCACCGACCCGATGAGCCAGGCGGTGAACGACCTGACCGCCGAGACCGGCGCGCTGTTCGTGGTCGCCGCCGGCAACTCGGGCGCCGCGCGTACCGTCGGCGCGCCCGGCGCGGCCGCGGCGGCGCTCACCGTCGGCGCGGTGGACCGTGCCGACAACCTGGCGGAGTTCTCCAGCCGGGGCCCGCGCCTCGGCGACAACGGCCTCAAGCCCGAGATCACCGCGCCGGGCGTCGGCATCGTCGCCGCCCGGGCCGCCGGCACCGCCATGGGTACGCCGGTGGACGACGCGTACACGAGCGCGTCCGGCACCTCGATGGCCACTCCGCACGTGGCCGGAGCGGCGGCGATCCTCGCCCAGGAACACCCCGACTGGGCCGCCGCGAAGCTCAAGGACGCGCTGGTCAGCACCACGAAGGCGAACCCGGCGCTGACCGTCTTCGAGCAGGGCGGCGGTCGGGTCGACGTGGCGCGGGCGCTCGGCCAGAAGGTGTACGCCTCGGCCACCGCAGACTTCGGCCGGATCTCCACCGGCGGTGCGGCGGTCGAGCGGACCGTGACGTACACCAACGGCACGCAGGCCACGCAGACCCTGCGACTGGCCCTGGAACTGCGCAACGTGGACACCGGCGTGGCAGAGCCCGACGGGGTCGCCGTCGGCTCCGAGGTGACAGTGCCGGCGGGCGGCAGCGTGGCCGTGCCGCTGCGCGCCGACCCGGCGAAGCTGGGCCGGGGCCCACATGGTGGCTGGCTGGTGGCGACAGGCACGGACGGCGTCGCGGTACGCACCCCGGTCGGGCTCACCGTCAGCGGTCCCGTCCACCAACTCACCATCAAGCTGCTGGACCGGCAGGGTCAGCCGGGCCTCTCGCCGGGGTTGACCGTCTTCGGTGAGCAGCCCGAGTCGGACTTCTGGGGCATGTGGGGTGGCGAGGGCACCCTGGAGGTCGAGGAGGGCACGTACGTGCTGACCGCGCTGATGACGCACGGCGTCCCCCTGGACGAGCAGATGACCCAGATCATCGAGCCAGAGGTGACCGTCGACCGGGACCTGACCGTGGTGCTCGACGCGCGCAAGGGCACGCCGGTGCGGATCGAGACGCCGAAGCCCAGCGAGCAGCAGGCCACGCTCAGCTACTACGTGCACCGGGTGCTGGGCAACGGCCGGCAGATCGACCACGGCGTGATGGCCTACAGCACCGTTCAGCAGGTCAACGTCACGCCGACCCGCCAGGTGCGCCAGGGCGAGTTCGAGTTCGCGTCCCGGTGGCAGCTCGTCGCGCCCATGGTGGACGCGACGATCAGCGGGGTGTCCGGTCCGTCGGACATCAACCTGCTGGGCACGTCGCCGGCGCCGACCGGTCGGCGGAAGCTGCCGCTGGTCTGGGCCGGCACCGGCACCCCCGCCGAGCTGACCCGGGTGCGGGGCGCCGCCGTGCTGCTCGGCGCCGACCCGAACCGCTCGGAGGAGGAGCAGGTGGCCGCCGCCGCGGCAGCCGGCGCCGCCGCGGTGCTGATCGTCCGGCCGGAGGACCAGAGCGCGTGGACGGTCTGGCGGCCCACCGGAGAACGGCTGCCGATCCCGTCGATGGTGGTCGCGTACGACGACGGGCAGCGGCTGATCGCGGCGGCGCGCAAGGGTCGGGCGACGCTGGACCTGACGCTGACCGTGGACAGCCCCTACCTGTACGACGTGTGGCAGGTGTCGAAGGGTCGGGTGCCGGAGCGTGTCGTGCACACGGTGACCGCCAGGAACACCGCCGAGGTGACAGCGAGCTACGGCGACATGGGTGCGGGCTGGGCCACCGAGGAGCGGTTCGGCTGGCGTCCGTGGCAGGAGTACGCCTGGAACGACGACCAGCGCATGGTCCGCAACGGCACCACCCGGCAGGAGTTCGTCAGCGCCGGGGACTCCTGGTGGCAGCAACGGGTGCTGCACAAGCAGATGTTCATGCAGTGGGGGCAGCTGGCCGGTGGCCTGACCCAGCAGCCCCGGCGTTACGCCGCCGACGACCGGGTGACCGAGACCTGGCACGCGCCGGTGCTCCGTCCGGCCGTCCCGGCCAGCGGGGCGCCGGTGCCCACCCGCACCGGTGACAACCTGGAGTTGCGGGTGCCCGAGTTCGTCGACGCCGAGGGGCACTACAGCGTGGCCGGCGAGAGCGAGGAGTCGGACACCGTCACGGCGCGGGTCAGCCGCAACGGGCAGCAGATCGCGGACCTCTCCGAGGGCTGGGCGTCGGTGCCCACGACCGCCGGGGCCGCCCGCTACCGCCTGGACGTGACCACCCAGCGGTCCTCGGCCGAGTGGCGTTACGGCACGCGGACCGACACGGCCTGGGAGTTCACCTCGGCCCGACCGGCGGGCGACGCCGCCAAGGCGTTGTCGCTGCTCCAGGTGGACTACCGGGTGCCGGCCGACCTGCGCGGCACGGTACGCGGCAACCGGCCGCACCAGCTGGGGCTGACCCTGCGGCAGCCGACCGGGGTGCCGGCGCCGACCGGTGCCGGCGTCCGGGTGCAGGTCTCCTTCGACGGGGGCGTCACCTGGCGCAACGCGCCGACCACTGGGTCGGGCACCCGGTACACCGCGACAGTGCCGGCGGGACGCGGAACGGTGTCGCTGCGGGTGCACGCCGCCGACCGGGCCGGGAACACCGTCGACCAGACGGTGCTGCAGGCGTACGGGCTGCGCTGATCGGGCGGGGCGGGGCGGCCTGGCCGTCCCGCCCCGCCGGGTGAGGGTCCGCCGTCGGTCGACGGCGGACCCTCACGCGTCAGAGCCAGCCGCGTCGGGCCACCTGGAACGCCAACCCGGGCCGGGTGTCCACGCCAGCGGCGGCCATCAGGTCGGCGATCCGCCGTTGCACGGTCCGCCGGCTGACCCCGAGCTGGGAGGCGATGGACTTGTCCGGTACGCCCGCCACGAACAGCGACAGCAGCCGGGCCTCGTCGGCGTCGGGTTGGTACCCGTCGCCCGGCTGGTCGGCGGGCTCCGGCCGTCGAGCCTCGGGGGCCGTGACGGCGAGGGGGTCGTCGAGGCGCAGCCGGGTGGCCACCCGCCAGTGGCTCTCGAAGAGGGCGAGCAGCGCGTCGAGCAGTTGACTGCGGCCGATCACGGCGGCGCTCGGTTCGCCGCCGTCGCGGTCGGGCACCAACGGGCAGATGGCCGTGCGGGCGTCCACGATGGCCAGTCGGACCGGCAGCCGGTCCAGGACGCGGGCCTGCTCCCCGGCGGCGACCCCCTTGGCCAGGTCGGCCAACGCGCCCGGCTCCAGCAGCAGGTCACGCTCGTAGATGGCCCGGTAGCTCACCCCACGGGCCAGCGCGTCGAACTCCTCGACATTCTCCGGGCCGGCCATGGCGAGGGGATTGGCCCGGCAGAACCAGAGCACCTCGGTACGCGCCGAGTTCTGCAGGTCGCGCAGGCGGTCCCGAAGCACCCGGGCGCCGGTGATCACCTCGACCAGGTGGTCGACGTGGTGTCGGCGCAGCCCGGAGCGGTACTCCTCGGCCAGTTGGGTGACCAGTCGGCGGGCCGACTCCAGGTCCTCCTGACGTCGCAGCAGCGTCCCGCCGAGGGCGACGTCCGGGGCGGTCGGGCGCAGCGGGGCGTCCGGGTCGTTGTCGCTGCGCTGCACGAGGCCCTTGCCACGCAGCGCCTCGACCTGGGCGACGACCTGCTCCCGGGGCCGGTGCAGGCGACTGGCCAACTCGTCGATGCGGGCCGTGGTGAGCTGGAGCAGGCAGCGGTAGAGCTCCTCCTCAGCCGAGGTCAGGCCGATCACGTCCAACACGGGGCAGAACTGTACGTCGGCCGGGTACGGGCCGTACCCGGGCCCGTCGGCTGGTCAATTGTCGGGCCTCGCGTCTACTGTCGGTGGCTGTGCTGGAAGAGCTGCGCATCACCGGACTGGGCGTCATCGAAGACACCACGCTGCCGTTGACCGGCGGCATGAACGTCATCACCGGCGAGACCGGTGCGGGCAAGACGATGGTGGTCACCGGCCTCGGCCTGCTCTTCGGCGGCCGGGCCGACGCCGGGCGGGTCCGCGCCCAACCCGGCCGTGCGGTGGTGGAGGGGCGGCTGCGGCTGCACGGGCGGGTCGCCGACGCCGTGCACGCGCGGATCATCGAGGCCGGCGGCGAACCCGACGAGGACGGCTCGGTGCTGCTGAGCCGCACGGTGACGGTGGAGGGGCGCTCACGCGCCCACGTCGGCGGCCGGAGCATGCCGGTGTCGATGCTCGGTGAGGTCGGCGAGCAGGCGGTCGCCGTGCACGGCCAGTCCGACCAGCTGCGGCTGCTGCGTCCGGCGGAGCAGCGGGCCGCACTGGACCGGTTCGCCGGCCCTGCGCACGAGAAGCTGCTCGACGCGCTGCGTGAGGCGTACACGGGGTGGCGTCGGGTCGTCGACGACCTGGCCGACCGTCGGCGCAACGCCCGCGAGCGCAACCAGGAGGCCGACTTGCTGCGGTTGGGCCTCGACGAGATCACCCGGGTCGATCCGCAGCCCGGTGAGGACGACGAGCTGAAGACCGAGGCGCAGCGGCTGGAGCACGCGGAGGGCCTGCGGACGGCCGCGCAGATCGCCCAGCAGTGCGTGGCCGGTGGCGCGGAGGCCGCCGAGGAGACCCCGGACGCGGCGGCGCTGCTCGGCACCGCCCGGCGGACCCTGGAGGCGCAGTCCGGCACCGACCCGGCGCTCGGTGAGCTGGCGGCCCGCCTGGAGGAGGCGGCCACGCTGGTCACCGACGTGTCCGCGGAGCTGTCGGCGTACCTGGCGACGCTGGACGCGGACCCGGCCCGGTTGCAGCACGTCTACGAGCGGCGGGCGGCGCTGCGCGCGTTGACCCGCAAGTACGCCGACGACGTCGACGGGGTGATCGCCTGGGCCGATCGGGCGCGCACCCGACTGTCCGACCTGGACATGTCCGACGACGTGCTCGACGAGTTGGAGAGGGAGGGCCAGCGGCTCGCCGTCGAGGTGGCCGACCTGGCCGGGCGGGTGTCCACCTCCCGGCAGGAGGCGGCGGTCCGCTTCGCCGACCAGGTCACCGTCGAGCTGGCCGGGCTGGCGATGCCGCACGCGCGGATCGAGGTGGCGGTGCTGCCCCGTCCGGTCGGGCGTGCCGAGCCGACGCTTGCGGTCAACGGCGTCGAGGTGGGTGTCACTTCGGACGGCGGTGACGAGGTGGAGCTGCGGTTGCTGGCCCACCCGGGTGCGCCGTCGCTGCCGTTGCAGCGCGGTGCCTCCGGCGGTGAGCTGTCCCGGGTGATGCTCGCCATCGAGGTCGTGTTCGCCGGCTCCGGTGGCCCGCCCACGTTGGTCTTCGACGAGGTCGACGCGGGGGTCGGTGGGCAGGCGGCGGTGGAGATCGGCCGCCGGTTGGCCCGGCTGGCCCGCAGTCACCAGGTGCTGGTGGTCACGCACCTGCCGCAGGTGGCCGCGTTCGCCGACCGGCACCTGGTGGTGGCGAAGGACACCGGCGGCGCGGTGACGACCAGCGGCGTGCGG
Organism: Micromonospora noduli; assembly: GCF_003264365.1. GTDB lineage: Bacteria > Actinomycetota > Actinomycetes > Mycobacteriales > Micromonosporaceae > Micromonospora > Micromonospora noduli. The sequence continues at coordinate 2,626 of NZ_PYAK01000089.1, read as the reverse complement.
GTGGTGGAGGACACCGAGCGGGCGCGGGAGTTGGCGCGCATGCTGGCGGGTTTGCCCGATTCAGATCTGGGTATCGCCCACGCCGAGGAGCTTTTGGCAGTGGCCGCCAAGGAAAGGCGGTTGTGACGCCGCGTATTGTGAGCGCAAGCACACCGGCTTGTGCCGGTGTGTGCTTCCCTGGGTAGGCGGCCCTGCTCAGGCATGTCGCGACAGAAAAGCCTGCCTCACATGCCAGGATGGTCACGATGCGTCTACCCACGTTGCGCCGGAACCGGAACTCCGAACCGGGCAGAGTCCTCGGCACCGCGCGCCTTGATCGCCGGACGAAACGCCTGGTCGGTCGGCTGCGCCCCGGTGACATCGCGGTCATCGACCACGTCGACCTGGACCGGGTGGCGGCCGACTCGCTCGTCGCCGTCGGGGTCGCGGCGGTGCTCAACGCCAAGCCCTCGGTCTCCGGCCGTTACCCGAACCTCGGCCCGGAGGTGTTGATCGCCGCCGGCATTCCGCTCCTCGACGACCTGGGGGAGGGCGTCTTCGAGCGCATCCGCGAGGGCGACCAGGTGCGCATCGAGGGCAACACGGTCTTCGCCGGTGACGAGCCGGTGGCCCACGGCAACCTTCAGGACGCCGAGTCGGTCGGCAAGGCGATGGCGGACGCCCGGGAGGGTCTGTCGGTGCAGTTGGAGGCGTTCGCCGCCAACACGATGGACTACCTGCGCCAGGAACGCGACCTGCTGCTCGACGGTGTCGGAGTGCCGGACATCGAGACCCAGATGCAGGGTCGGCACTGCCTGATCGTGGTGCGCGGCTACGACTACAAGGCCGACCTGGACGTGCTGCGCCCGTACATCCGGGAGTTCAAGCCGGTGCTCATCGGCGTTGACGGCGGCGCGGACGCCCTGGTCGAGGCCGGCTACACCCCCGACATGATCATCGGCGACATGGATTCGGTCACCGACGACGTGCTGCGCTGCGGCGCCGAGGTGATCGTGCACGCGTACCCGGACGGGCGCGCCCCCGGCCTGCCCCGGGTCAACGGCCTCGGTGTGCCGGCGATCACCTTCCCGGCCGCGGCGACCAGCGAGGACCTGGCCATGCTTCTCGCCGACGAGAAGGGCGCCTCGCTGCTGGTCGCGGTCGGCACCCACGCCACCCTCGTCGAGTTCCTCGATAAGGGCCGCGGCGGGATGGCCTCGACGTTCCTGACCCGGCTGAAGGTCGGCGGCAAGCTGGTCGACGCCAAGGGGGTGAGCCGGCTCTACCGGCAGAGCATCTCCGGCTCGTCGCTGCTGCTGCTGGTGCTGTCGGCGATCGCGGCGATGGCGTCCGCGGTGGCCGTGTCGACAGTCGGGAAGGCGTACCTGGGCGTGGTCGCCGAGTGGTGGGACAATTTCGTGTTCCAGCTGTACCGGCTTTTCTAGTTCCCGACCGATCAAGAGGCTGCAAGCGTGATCAACTTCCGCTACCACGTGGTGTCCCTCACCGCGGTCTTCCTGGCTCTGGCGATCGGCCTGGTGGTCGGCACAGCCGCCCTCAACGGCCCGGTCGCCGACTCGCTCAAGGAGCAGGTCACCGGGCTACGCAAGGACAACCAGCAGTGGCGTCAGACGGTCAGCAACATGGAGAAGCAACTCGCGCTGGAAGAGGAGTTCGCCGAGGAGACCTCCCAGATTCTCCTGCCCGGCACCCTCACCGCCCGTCGGGTCGCGGTTCTCAGCCTGCCCAACGGCCGCGACCACACCGAGAGCGTGCTCAAGAAGCTCCAGCAGGCCGGAGCCACCATCACCGGCCAGGTCGACCTGCAGGACAAGTTCATCAACCCGGACAACAACTCCAACCTGCTGGAGTTGGCCGTCACCGCCGCCCGCCCGACCGCGCAGACCACCGGCCTGCCGGGCAACGGGCACGGCGTGGAGACCTCCAGCGCGCTGCTGGCCAGCGTCCTGCTGGACCGGCCCCAGGGCGTCGCGCCGGTCAGTGACGCCGACCGGCGGGCGGTGCTCGCCGCCTACAACAACGCCGGCTACCTGACCACCGACAGCAACAAGGTCACCGCCTCGGCGGAGGCGGTCGTCGTGGTCAGCGGTCAGCCGTACGTCGACAAGGACTCCGACAAGCGGGACGAGTCGGTGGTCAAGATCGCCGAGCAGTTCGACCGCACCGGGGCGATCGTGGTGGCCGGCAACGGTTCCGTCGGCGGCAACCTGGTCGGCGTGGTGCGCGGCGACCCGGTGCTCGCCCAGACCATCTCCACGGTCGACAACGCAAACACCGTGCAGGGCCAGGTGGTCACGACCCTCGCTCTGGTGCAGCAACTCACCGAGAAGAAGGCCGGGCAGTACGGCGTCGGCGACAACGCCGCGTCGCTGCTGCCTAGACTGCCCCAGTGAGCGAACGACGTACCCCCGTGTCCGGATCCGACCAGGTGGCGCGTGACCGAGCCAGCGAGGTGACGGCGTGAGCACCCTGGGCCGGCTGTTGATCGCCGGCGCGGGCGCCGCGGCGGCCCGCTACGCGCTGCGTGAGGCGCGCACCTCGCCGGCTGGGCCCGCGTTGGAGCGCACCAACTTCCGTGGCCGCACGGTGAGCCTGGCCGCCGGGCCGGCGCTCGCCGCCGGCGCGG
>NZ_PYAK01000088.1 GCF_003264365.1 Micromonospora noduli | reverse complement strand
CAGCCCGCCGCCGGCGCAGCCCGCCGCCGGCGCCGTCTGAGGCGCCAGTGCCGGACCTGCCGCCGCCCGACCGGCCGGTGCCCCGGCGTGCGACCGGCGGGCGGATGCAGGCTCGGCCGGGGATGCGCTGTTCGGGCGTCCTTTGGAGCTGAATCGTTTACGACATCAGCGTCTCCTCCGGTGCCCACCACCCATGATCGACTCGGCATCCAGGAAACCGGGCCATCCACCCGTCCCGGATAGCCCGACTTTCAGGAACGCGAGTCGATCACCCCGGTGGGCAGCCGGACATCCGCGCTCTGCGGCCCACGGCGACCGACGCATCTCGCTCCGTGATCGTGCTCGATCCTGGATGTAGTGGTGTCGGGCGCGGTGGATGCCACTACATCCAGGATGTTGCGCGATCTTTCGCGTGGGGCGGTTCCCAGACTGCTCGGGTCGCAGGGTCGCAGGGTCGCAGGGTCGCAGGGTCGCAGGGTCGCAGGGTCGCTCGGGCCGCTCGGGCCGTTCGGGCGCTTGGGCCGTTCGGGCCGTTCGGGCGCTTGGGCCGTTCGGGCCGTTCGGGCGCTTGGGCCGCTTGGGCCGCTTGGGCCGTTCGGGCGCTTGGGCCGCTCGGGCCGCTCGGGCGTATAGGTGCCTGGGCGGCGCTCGGGCCACGCTCGTCGGGTTGGGCGGGCCCGTCCTTGGCAGATGACGTGCCTGATGAAGAGCCCATCCGCCGGGCCGATGTCGCAAACGATTCAGCTCCAAAGGACGCTGATGGAACTGTCCGCCCCGGTCTCGACAACGACAACGACAACGATGACCCGGACCCCGGACCCCGGATCCCCCCGGGCTTCGGCGGCTTCACCGCTGCTGAGTGATCGACATTGCACGGGGCGCGCCTGAGTTGGGTCGGACGGCACCCCACCACTAAAGTCCCAGGAATGCCGGACATGGTGCAGCCCCAGGTCAAGTTGATCGCGTGGACCCAATTCGCGGCCCCGGACGACGTGCCGTGGTCGACCGACGCGGAGGGCGGCCAGGCGCTCGCCGAGTTCGCCGGTCGGGCCTGCTACCAGTCGTGGAAGAAGCCGAACCCGGCGACCGCCACCAACGCCGGCTACCTGGCGCACATCCTCGAAGTGGGCCACCTGAGCGTGCTGGAGCACGGCTCGGTCACCTTCTACTTCACCGGGGTGTCCCGCTCCTTCACCCACGAGCTGATCCGGCACCGGCACTTCTCGTACTCCCAGCTGTCGCAGCGCTACGTCCCGGAGCGGGACGCGGCCATGGTCGAGCCGGCCGTCATCGCCGACGACCCGGAGCTGCACAAGAAGTTCGTGGAGGCCGCCGAGGCGAGCGTTCGGGCGTACACCGAGTTGCTGGAGGGCCTCGAGCAGCGCTTCTCCGACGAGCCCAACCCGACGCTGCGCCGCAAGCAGGCCCGGCAGGCGGCCCGCGCGGTGCTGCCCAACGCCACCGAGACCCGGATCGTGGTCTCCGGCAACTACCGGGCCTGGAGGCACTTCATCGCCATGCGGGCCACCGAGCACGCCGACGTGGAGATCCGTGAGCTGGCCGTGGAGTGCCTGCGCCAGCTCCAGGGCGTCGCCCCGAACGTGTTCGCCGACTTCGTGATCACCACGCTGCCGGACGGCACCGAAGTGGCGGCCAGCCCGCACGAGGCGTCCTGAGCCCTTCCCCGGCGGGCCTCGGCTGGTCGTCCGCTAGGTTGGAGGGTATGACGCACGACCACCTTGACGCCGCAGCCCGACCGGCGTCCCGCCCCTTCGGCCGGCTGCTCACAGCCATGGTGACCCCGCTCACCCCCGACGGTTCCCTCGATCTCGACGGCGCCGCCCGGCTGGCGAGCCACCTGGTCGACGAGCAGGGCAACGACGCGCTGGTGGTCAACGGCACCACCGGCGAGTCGCCGACCACCACCGACGCGGAGAAGGAACACCTGATCCGGGCCGTGGTGGAGGCCGTCGGTGACCGCGCCAAGGTGGTCGCGGGCGTCGGTACCAACGACACCCGGCACACCATCGAGCTGGCCGCCGCCGCCGAGAAGGCGGGTGCGCACGGCCTGCTGGTGGTCACCCCGTACTACAACAAGCCGCCGCAGAGCGGGTTGCTGCGACACTTCACCGCGGTGGCCGACGCCACCGGCCTGCCGGTGATGCTGTACGACATCCCGCACCGGTCGGGCGTGCCGATCGACACCGAGACGTTGGTCCGGCTCGCCGAACACGGCCGGATCGTCGCGGTCAAGGACGCCAAGGGCGACCTGACCGCCACCAGTTGGGTCACCAGCCGGACCAGCCTCGCCTTCTACAGCGGCGAGGACGCCCTCACCCTGCCGGCGCTGGCCGTCGGATGCGTGGGCGTGGTCGGCACCTCGACGCACTTCACCGGGGCGCTGACCGCACAGATGATCGAGGCGTACGACGCGGGGGACATGCCGACCGCGCTGGCCCTGCACCGGCGGCTGCTGCCGCTGTTCACCGGCATCTTCCGTACCCAGGGCACCATCCTGGTGAAGGCGGGCCTGGCGTCGCTGGGCCTGCCGGCCGGCCCGGTGCGACCCCCGCTCGTGGACGCCACCGACGACGAGATCGCCCAGCTGCGCGCGGACTTCGCGGCAGCGGGCCTGGAGCTGCCCGAATGAACGAACGACACGATGGACGTCGAGTAACGGCGTCGCAGAATGAGGTGGACGCGTGACCGAGGCGCACATCGAGGCGGAGCTACCCCCGCCGCTGCCGGAAGGTGGCCTGCGGATCATCCCGCTCGGCGGGCTCGGCGCCATCGGTCGGAACATGACCGTCTTCGAGTACGACGGCAAGTTGCTGATCGTCGACTGCGGGGTGTTGTTCCCCGACGTCGAGCAGCCGGGTGTGGATTTGATCCTGCCCGACTTCGGTCCGATCCTGGACCGGCTGGCCGACGTCCAGGCGATCGTGCTGACGCACGGTCACGAGGACCACATCGGCGCGGTGCCGTACCTGCTCGCCCACAAGCCCGACATCCCGCTGGTCGGCTCACAGTTCACCCTCGCCCTGGTCGAGGCGAAGTTGGCCGAGCGGCGGATCCAGCCGTACACGCTGACCGTGCGGGAGGGCGGCCGTGAGCGGCTCGGCCCGTTCGAGTGTGAGTTCTTCGCTGTCAACCACTCGATCCCGGACGCCCTCGCGGTGGCCATCCGCACCCCCGCCGGCCTGGTGTTGCACACCGGCGACTTCAAGATGGACCAGCTGCCGCTGGACGGCCGGATCACCGATCTGGCCGGTTTCGCCCGGCTCGGCGCCGAAGGCGTCGACCTGCTGCTGTCCGACTCCACCAACGCGGAGATCCCCGGTTTCGTCACCCCGGAGCGGGAGATCGGCCCGGTGCTCGACTCGATCTTCGCGAAGGCCAAGGGTCGGATCATCGTGGCCTCGTTCGCCTCGCACGTGCACCGCGTGCAGCAGGTTTTCGACTCCGCCGCCGAGCACGGCCGCAAGGTCGCGCTGATCGGCCGGTCCATGGTCCGCAACATGGGCATCGCCCGGGACCTCGGCCTGCTCAACATCCCGGCCGGCCTGGTCATCGGGATCGAGGAGGCGACCACGCTGCCGCCGGAGCAGATCGTGTTGATGTCCACCGGTTCCCAGGGTGAGCCGATGAGCGCGCTGGGCCGGATGGCCAGCGGCGACCACCGGCACATCACCATCGCCCCCGGTGACACCGTCGTGCTGGCCTCCTCGCTGGTGCCCGGCAACGAGACCTCGGTCTACCGGGTGATCAACCGGCTCGCGCGGGCCGGCGCGGTGGTCGTGCACAAGGACGTGGCCAAGGTGCACGTCTCCGGGCACGCCCCCGCCGGGGAACTGCTCTACCTGCTCAACGTGGTCCGGCCCAGCAACCTGATGCCCGTGCACGGCGAGTGGCGTCATTTGCGCGCCCACGCCCGGCTCGGCATCGAATCCGGGGTTGCCGCCGACCGGGTGGTGCTCTGCGAGGACGGCGACGTGGTCGACCTGGTCGAGGGCCGCGCCAGCCTGGTCGGGCACGTGAAGAGCCGGTACGTCTACGTGGACGGCCTCGCTGTCGGTGACGTCAGCGAGTCGCTGCTCACCGAACGGCGGATCCTCGGTGACGGCGGTTTCATCGCCACCACAGTGGTCGTCGACTCGGTCACCGGCAAGGTGGTCGCCGGCCCGACGCTCTCCGCGAAGGGCTTCTCCGAGGACCCGGAGGCGTTCAACCCGGTGGTGCCGCTGGTCACCGAGGCGCTCAACCGGGCGGCGGCGGACGGCATCACCGACCCGCACCAGCTTCAGCAGATCGTTCGGCGGACCGTGGGGCGGTGGGTCAACGACAAGTACCGTCGTCGGCCGATGATCGTGCCCACCGTCGTCGAGGTCTGACCGCACGCGTCACGATGCCCGTCCGCACACGAGGTGCGGGCGGGCATCGCCGTTTTCACGACTGGGCTCGCCGTTGCGGGTCAGCCACGCTGGAGCCGGCGTCGCAGGAGCAGCAGTCCGCAGCCGAGGGTCAGCAGCGACACGCCGATCAGGCCGTACACGATGGTGGTCGTGCCGGTGCGCGGCAGTTCCGTTGCCTTCGGGGCGGGCGTTGCCGGCGCCGTGGTCGCTGGCGTGGTCGGGTCGGCCGGTGGCGCGGTGGTGGCCGCGCCGCCTCCGGATCCGCCGCCGGTCAGGCGGAGCGTCACCGAGGTGTCCGGGTTGGTGTACCGGGTGGTGGGCGCGAGCCAGAGTCGAACGCTCTTCGTGCCGCCAGCGGCCGCCACACGTACGTCGAAGCTGTCCGTGGCGCCGTCCGCGAGACGGCGCTCACGCAGGATCTCGCAGCCCACACCGTTCATCCGGCCGCTGTCGGAGCACCCCGGTGCGGTCACCCGCACCCCGGCCGGGGTGGCGACGTTCAACGAGTACCCGCCGATGTCGAACGTGCCGGTGTTCGTGACCCGCACCCGGATGGTCGCGGCACCGTCGACGACCGGGCCGGCGGTGGCCCGTAGCCGCAGCGTCGTGCGGTCCGGCCAGTTGATCCGGAAGTCGGTGGGTTGGTCGGCGCGGCCAGTGGCGTCCTGACCGGCAACGGAACCCCACTCGGCCACCCCGAAGACCGGCTGCGCAGCCGATGAGGTCACCGTCAGGCGGTACGTCCGATCGCCCCCGGCGGGCAGTTCCGCGCCGCCGCAGACCCAGGTCCTCGTCGCACCGTCACCGGCCCGGCAGTCGCCGCCAGCGGTCAGGTCGGCATCCTGTGGCAGGCGGAGCACGAAGAAGCCCTTCGCTGCTGCCCCACCCTCGTTGACGACCTTGACCTCCAGCGGACCCGACGGGTGCCACGGGTCGCCGGCGAGGAAGACGATGTCGGCCCGGGCCAGGATCGTCGGCGCGGCGTTCCCGGCCGTCGTGCTCGGCGAGACGGTCGGCTTCGCGGGGGCGGCACCGGCAACGGTCGGGGCGGCGAGGGCGGACAGGGCGAGCACGGCGGCACCGACGATGCCGGACCGGAGAGGGCGGTTCATGACGACTCCCGAGGGGTTGCGGTGGGCTGACGGCGATATCACCCCGGTGCCGTTCTCCCGGTTGCGAGCTGTCGGATGTCGTGCAGTCGCGCGGCAACTGCAACCGTTGGCGCCCCTGGCGAATCAGGGCAGCGCGGCGACGGCCTCGGCGTACGCGATGCCGGTGGCGATGGCGGCGTCCATGAGGACCCGTAGCTGCGCCGGGGCGACCCCGTGCGCCAGGTCGGTGGCCACGTCGCCGGCCAGCACCAACTCGTCGCCGAGGTCGTGTGCGTACGCCTTGGGCAGCAGCCGGTCGTGGTTCCACGCGTTGCAGAAGGCGTACGCCTCGGCGCGGCGGGCCGTTGGCAGCCGGCGGTCGGCCATGGCGCGGGCGTGCAGCACCTCGCCGCGCTCACCGGCCCGCCGGAACTGGATCACCGCCCCCTCCCAGTGGCCGACCACGGTCTCGCCCTCGTCCACGAGGTATCGGTCGCCGCGCCCGTCCAGGATCCCGGTGATCATGCCGAGGGAGAGCGCGGACAACTCGCGTTCGCCCAGCTCGGCCTCGGCCTCGGCCTCGGGCCAGTCGGCGTCGGGCTCGTCGGGCTCGTCAGGTTCGTCGTCGGTGGGCAGCGGAACCGGCGCCGCGAGCGGGCGCTCGGCCAGCCATGCGGCCATCCGTCCGGAGTGGTGCCCGGTGCCGTTGCGCGCGTCGAAGCTGCCGGCCAACTCGTTGGCCACCCCGAGCAGCAGCGCCCCGAGCGTGGCGACGTCCAACTCGGTGGCCGTCCGTTCGCCGTACGCCGGCCGGGGCATCGTCCGCCCGCCCAGCCCTGCCTCGACGGCCAGCCCGCAGACCAGTGCCCCGGCGGCGGCGAACTCCATGGCGGCGAGATCGTCGGTCGGCTGGTCCAACCGGGGCAGCTGCTCGGCCAGAATGGCCAGCCCGCGTTCCAGGTGCCCGCCCAGCGCGCAGAACCGCAGGTGCGCGGCGAGGTGCGGGAACGCAGCGCGCTCCCGCCGGTGCCGGCGGTACGCCCGCACGTGCGCCGTCGCCGCCCGTGCCTGCTCGCCGGTGCGCAGTGCCGGCAGCAGACCGGCGACCAGGTCCCGCTCGGGTTGGTCGGTGCAGGACTGCGGGTCGCCGTCGGTTTCCCCGAGCTCGCTGACCGCGGCATGCCACTCGCCCCAGCCGGCCAGCAGCTCCGCACGCCGGGCCGAGGCGCAGCCCGGGCAGCCGCCGGCCGGGCCCGGCCGTTTTCCGGACCACCGTTCGTACCAGTGCCGGGCGGTGGGCTCGTCGCCCAGGTGATCGGCGATCCGGCAGTGCAGCTCAGCGACGGTCGGTGTGTCCGGGCCGTCCGCGCCGACGCGGTGGGCCAGGTCGTGCAGCAGGGACCGGGTCTGGTCCAGCCCGACCCGGGGGGTGCCGAGCAGCGCCTCAACCGCGTACCGCTGGTAGCGCAGCAGCAGGCCGGTCTCCGTTTCGGTGAGCAGGTCGGGTCGGTGGTCGGCGGCGGCCCGGCAGCGCCGGACCGGCTCGACCAGACGCCACCGCTCCCCGTGCAGCAGGTACGCCTCGATCAACGCGAACCGCGCGTCCATCCCGGACCGGACGTCGCCGGCCGCGTCGGCGCGCTCGGCGAGCCGCTCCAGGGCCACCTGCCGGGCCGGGCCGTCGGGGAGGTCCCGGGCCTCGGCGAGCGCGGCTTCCAGCGCCGGTACGCGGCCCCGCGCGAGCCGGTCACCGGAGCCGGTGGGTGGCGTGCCGGTGCGGCTGCCGGTGAACTCGTCCCGGCCGGTCACGACGGCACCGCGCCGGGTAGTCGACGGACCGCCACGGCCAGCTGGCAGCCGGTGGAGATGCCACAGTCGAGCAGTTGGTCGAGCTGGTGTGGGGTCACGCCGCGTTCCAGGTCGGTGATCACCTCTCCGTACACCCGGGCCCGACCGTCGTCGGCGACGTGGACGAACGCCTTCGGCCAGAGCCGGTCGTGGTTCCAGGAGTTGCAGAACGCGTACAGGTCGGGCACCCGTTCGATGCCGAAGGTCGGATCGACCATGGTGCGGATCTGGAGCAGCTCCCCGTCCCCGCCGACGCGGAGGAACCAGATCAGGTTGTCGTCGAAGGTGCCCACCAGCTCGCCGTCCGGGGTCGGATCGACGGATCGGCCACGGGCAGCGAGCACTGCGGCGACCAGATCGCCGGTCAGCGGACGCAGCGCGCCAGGGTGCCCGGCCAGCGGATCGTCGGGATCGCCTTCGATTTCCGGCGACGCCATGGGGCATCCCTTCTGAGGCGGATATCACGGCCGGCGGTGGGGTTCGTGTTACGACGCGCGGACACGACCCGGAAAAGCGGGGATCTGCCCGGCCCCACCGTTACCGTGACTCTATGGCGGGCCGTACCTCTCAGGCGAGCCGGCGACGCGGCGCGTCGCCGCGCGGTGGCACCAACAGTCGTGCCCGTCAACCGGCGAAGAAGACCACCCGGGCGCCGGTCCGACGTCGCACCACGCCGTCCCGGCCCGGCCCGGCGGTCTACGTCGGCCGTGCGGTCGGTGCACTGTGGATGGGGCTGGCGCACGGGATGGGCTGGGCGGTGCGCGCCGCCGGCCGGCAGGCCGCCTCGGCCCGCGACCTCGACCCGGAGCACCGCCGTGACGGTGCCGGGCTGCTCATGTTCGGGCTCGCCCTGCTCAGCGCCGTGGCGCTCTGGCTGTCCGGAGCGGGGCCGGTGGGCACGCGGCTGGCCGACACGATCCGGCTCTTCCTGGGCGCGATCTCGGTTGTCGTACCGGTGCTGCTGATGATCGGGGCGTGGCGGCTGATGCGTCAGCCGGCCGATCCAGAGCACCGGGGTCGTGGGTTGATCGGCTGGGGTTCGCTGCTGGTGTCGACCGCCGCGCTGCTCCAGATCGGTCAGGACCCGGCCGACCCGCTGGAGCGTGACTTCGCCGGCGGTCTGGTCGGCGCGGGCGTCGGTGGGCTGTTGGAGCGGGCGGTCACCGCCTGGGTGGCGGTGCCGCTGCTCATCCTGCTGCTGCTCTTCGGCCTGCTCGTGGTGACCGCGACACCGATCAACAAGATCCCGGAGCGGCTGGGCCTGCTCGCCGGTGGGCTGGTCGGCGCACCGGAGGCGGATGAGGAGGCGGACGAGGTGGCCGCCAAGCCGGCGCGCAAGCGACCGGCTAAGCGGATGCCCGCACCACTGGACCCGGACGACTTCGAGGACCTGGACGGCGCGGACCTCCAGGAAACCATGGTGCTGCCGCGCAAGTCTCCGGGGAAGGTGCCGGCGAGCCGCAAACCGCCGGTCGAGCCGCCGGAGCACTCGCCCGCCCCGACCCGGGCCGAGCAGCTCGCGTTGACCGGTCTGTCCGGGGACTACACCCTGCCGCCGGCCAACATGCTCAGCGCCGGGGCGGCCGCGAAGACCCGCAGCAAGGCCAACGACGAGGTGATCGCCGCGCTGACCGGCGTGTTCGACCAGTTCGATGTGGACGCCGCCGTCACCGGCTTCACCCGTGGCCCGACGGTCACCCGCTACGAGGTGGAGCTGGGGCACGGCGTCAAGGTCGAGCGGATCACCCAGTTGTCCCGCAACATCGCGTACGCGGTGAAGTCGCCGGACGTACGGATCCTCAGTCCGATCCCGGGCAAGAGCGCTGTCGGCGTGGAGATCCCGAACACCGACCCGGAGAACGTGGCCCTCGGCGACGTGCTGCGCTCGCGGGCGGCGACCAGCGATCACCACCCGATGGTGGTGGCGCTCGGCAAGGACATCGAGGGCGGCTACGTGGTGGCCAACCTCGCCAAGATGCCGCACATCCTGATCGCCGGCGCCACCGGCGCGGGCAAGTCGAGCTGTCTCAACACCCTGCTGGTGTCCATCCTCACCCGGGCCACCCCGGACGAGGTGCGCCTGCTTCTGATCGACCCGAAGCGGGTCGAGATGACCGGCTACGAGGGCATTCCCCACCTGGTCACCCCGATCGTGACCAACGCGAAGAAGGCGGCCGACTCGCTGGACTGGGTGGTCCGCGAGATGGACATGCGCTACGACGACCTCGCCGCCAACGGGGTCCGGCACATCGACGACTTCAACCGCAAGGTCCGCAACGGCGAGATCACGGCTCCGCCGGGCAGCGAACGCGAGATGCGTCCGTACCCGTACCTGTTGGTGATCGTGGACGAGCTTGCCGACCTGATGATGGTCGCGCCGCGCGACGTGGAGGACTCGGTCGTCCGGATCACCCAGCTGGCCCGGGCCGCCGGCATTCACCTGGTGCTGGCCACCCAGCGTCCCTCGGTCGACGTGGTGACCGGTCTGATCAAGGCGAACGTGCCGTCCCGGCTGGCGTTCGCCACCTCCTCCCTCGCGGACTCCCGGGTCATCCTCGACCAGCCGGGCGCGGAGAAGCTGCTCGGCCGTGGTGACGGGCTCTTCCTGCCGATGGGCGCCTCCAAGCCGGTCCGGATCCAGGGCGCCTGGGTCACCGAGCGCGAGATCGCCGACGTGGTGAAGTTCTGCAAGGACCAGCGTGAGCCGGAGTTCCGCAAGGATGTGCTGGCCCCGGCGCAGGAGAACAAGAAGAAGATCGACGAGGACATCGGCGACGACCTGGACCTGCTGGTGCAGGCGGTGGAGCTGGTGGTCACCTCGCAGTTCGGCTCGACCTCGATGCTGCAACGCAAGCTGCGGGTCGGTTTCGCCAAGGCGGGCCGCCTGATGGACCTGATGGAGACCCGGGGGGTGGTCGGGCCGTCCGAGGGGTCGAAGGCGCGCGACGTGCTGGTCAAGCCGGACGAGCTGGACGAGGTCCTGGCCGGCCTGCGCGGCGACGTGGACTGATCGACAGTCGACCCGGACGCACGACGGGCCCGCCGGAATCCGGCGGGCCCGCGACGTGGGGGAGTGGTCAGTTGTTGATCAGCGCGCCGATGATCACCAAGCTGATGATCGCGGCGACGACGCTGGCCACGGCGGCGTACCAACCCAGCGGCTTGTCACCGAGCACCGCGCCGACGACGCCCGCGATGACGCCGAGCACGCCGAAGATGATCGGGTTGAGCAGCAGGGCCAGGACCGCGAAGACGAAGCCCACGATGGTGAGGATGCGGGCGGCGTTGCTGCGGGGACGGGCGGTGCTCGGCATGTCGGCCATGTCTTCCTCCGGGTGAGAGCCTGTCGTGACGAATCGATCACTACCCACTGTGGGCGCTGGTCACGCCTGCCGACGGCGCGCCTCAGTGGAAGATCTTGAGACCGATCACGCCGGCGACCACCAGCAGGAGGCAGAGGATTCGGGGCAGGCTCGCCGACTCGCCGAGCGCCAGCATCCCGACCAGCGCGGTGCCGACCGCGCCGATGCCGACCCAGACCGCGTAGCCGGTGCCGACGGGGATGTCCCGCAGCGCGTACGACAGCCCGGCCATGCTCAGCAGCAGGGTCACCACGAACACCACGGACGGGACCAGCCGGCTGAAACCGGCGCTGCGGTCCAGGGCGATCGCCCAGGCCGTCTCCAACAGCCCCGAGATCACCAGTACGAGCCAGGCCATCGTTCACCTCACCGGAAGCGCCCGGGCTGCCGCGCCGGGACGAGTCGAGTCTGCACGTCACGCGGGGCGTCTTGGCCTGACCGGGTACGCCCACCACTCGTCCGGAGCGGCCACGAGCATTCGGCCGCCGGTGCCGACGCTAGCACCGACCCCGGTGGCGGGGCGGTGACCACCACCACGGTCCGTTGACCTCCACCTGACTTCAACTTGCAGTATCGCCACCATGACCATGCTCTACGCCGACCCCGAGGTCGCCGCCGCGCTGGACGCCGCCACCACTGTCGACGCCATGCGCGCCGCCCTCCTGGCCGCGTACGAGGGACGGCTGATCGCGCCGCCCCGGGCCGCCGCACCGCTGAGCGGCGGGCGGATGGTGCTCACCGCCGGGCACCTGGTCGGCGAGTGGTACGGCTTCCGCTCGTACGACACCTTCGGTCATCCGCAGGGCGAGCAGTTGGTGGTGCTGCACGACGCCCGGACCGGGGCGATCCGGGCGGTCGCGGTCGGCGAGGAGTTGGGCTCCCGTCGTACCGGAGGCTTGGGGGGCCTCGCGGTCGACGCGCTGGCCCGTCCCGACGCCGCCGCCCTCGGGGTGATCGGCTCCGGCCGGCAGGCGTGGACCCAGGTCTGGGCCGCCGCCGCGGTCCGCCCGTTGCGCGAGGTGGTGGTGCACAGCCGCTCCGCCGCTCGCCGGGAGGCCTTCGCCGCCCGGGTCCGTGCCGAACTGGGCGTGCCGGCCCGCGCGGTGGCCGACCCGGGCTCGGCCGTCGCCGGGCGGGACCTTGTGGTGCTGGCCACCACCAGCCCGACCCCGGTGCTCTGCGCCGCCGACCTCAGCCCCGGCACGCACGTCAACGCGGTCGGTTTCAAGCAGCGCGACCGCAGCGAGTTCGGCACCGACCTGCTGGACACCGCCGACCTGCTGGTCACCGACTCACCGGCCCAGGCGGCGGACTACCAGCCGCCGATGCTCGCGGCCACACCCCCGTACGCCGGGCGGTTGCGCGACCTGGGCGGCATCCTGGCCGGCGCGGTCCCCGGCCGGACCACCGCGGACCAGATCTCCGTCTTCTGCTCCACCGGCCTGGCCGGCACCGAGGTGTTCCTGCTCGACGCGCTGACCCGGGTCGGCGCCGAGGCGCGCTGACGGAATGACGTTCGCCTCCGTGTCGACCATCTCCGCAGCCCGCGTGCGCGGGCTTACCCGACCGGCCCGGTACCCTCGGATGGTGTCTGCCACCTCTCCTTCTCCCGCTGACCACGCCGAGGGCCGTCGCGTCGCCCTGCTGACCCTGGGCTGTGCCCGCAACGAGGTCGACTCGGAGGAGCTGGCCGCCCGCCTGCACGCCGACGGCTGGCAGGTGACCACCGACGGCGAGGGCGCCGACGTGGTGGTCGTCAACACCTGCGGTTTCGTGGAGAAGGCCAAGCAGGACTCGATCCAGACCCTGCTCGCCGCCGCCGGAACGGGCGCCAAGGTGGTCGCCGCAGGCTGCATGGCCGAACGGTACGGCCGGGAGTTGGCCGACAGCCTCCCCGAGGCCCAGGCGGTGCTGAGCTTCGACGACTACCCCGACATCGCCGCCCGGCTGAACGCCGTCGTCGCCGGCGAGCAGATCACCGCGCACACCCCACGGGACCGGCGCGAGCTGCTGCCGCTGACCCCGGTGCAGCGCCGCGACAGCGGTGTGTCCCTGCCCGGCCACGGCACGGTGAGCCGCACCGTCGTCGACACCGACGAGCACACCCCGGCACACCTGCGCCAGGTGCTGCGCCGACGGCTCGACACCGGCCCGGTGGCCTCGCTGAAGCTGGCCAGCGGCTGCGACCGCCGCTGCGCGTTCTGCGCCATCCCGGCCTTCCGGGGGGCCTTCGTCTCGCGTACCCCGGACGAGCTGCTCGCCGAGGCGGAGTGGCTTGCCAAGACCGGCGTACGGGAGCTGGTGCTGGTCAGCGAGAACTCCACCTCGTACGGCAAGGACCTGGGTGACCCGCGCGCCCTGGAGAAGCTGCTGCCGCAGCTCGCCGCGGTGAGCGGCATCGTCCGGGTGCGGGCCAGCTACCTTCAGCCGGCCGAGACTCGACCCGGGCTGGTCGAGGCGATCGCCAACACCCCGGGCGTGGCCCCGTACTTCGACCTGTCGTTCCAGCACTCCAGCGAGCCGGTGCTGCGCCGGATGCGGCGTTTCGGCTCCACCGACCGGTTCCTGGAGCTGCTGGCGGGTGCCCGCGCCCTGGCCCCGGACGCGGGCGCCCGGAGCAACTTCATCGTCGGTTTCCCCGGCGAGACCCGCGCCGACGTCGACGAGCTGGTCCGGTTCCTGACCGAGGCCCGGCTCGACGCGATCGGCATGTTCGACTACAGCGACGAGGACGGCACCGAGGCCGCCGGCCTGCCCGGCAAGGTCTCCGCCGCGACGATCAAGCGGCGCTACGACCGGCTCAGCGCCCTCGCCGACGAGCTCTGCTCGCAGCGGGCCGAAGACCGGCTCGGCTCGACCGTCGAGGTGCTGGTCGACTCGATCGAGGACGGCGTCGTGGAGGGCCGGGCGGCCCACCAGGCGCCGGAGGTGGACGGTTCCACCACCCTGGTCGCCCCGGCCGAGGGCGGGGTCGACCTGGCCGCGCTGCGCCCGGGCGATCTGGTGCGGGCAACGGTGACCGGCACCGAAGGGGTGGACCTGCTCGCCGTGCCGGATGAGATGATCTCGGCGGCGCCCGGCGCGGCACGGTGACGGCGGGCCCGAGCGGAGCGGGGGACCCAGGTGGTGCGGTGCCGGGAACGCCACGGCGGCCCGAGCGGAGTGCGGCGGTGACCGGGGCGACGGAGTCGACGCCGGGCCGGGTGGTGGCCGTGGTGCCCGTCGTCAACGCGGCCAACGCGTTGACAGCCCTGCGGCTGGTGCTGGTGCCGGTCTTCGCCGCCTCGGTGATCATGTCCGGGATGACCCACTCCGGTTGGCGGATGGCGGCCTGCCTGATCTTCGCGGTGGCCTCGGCGACCGACCTGGTGGACGGCTGGATCGCCCGCCGGTTCGGGCTGGTGACCTCGGTGGGCAAGGTGGCCGATCCGATCGCCGACAAGGCGCTCACCGGCGCGGCGCTGGTGCTGCTCTCCTGGTACGACCAACTGCCCTGGTGGGTGACCGCGCTGATCCTCGTTCGCGAGCTGGGGATCACCGGGCTGCGGTTCTGGGTGATCCGGCACGGCGTCATCGCCGCGAGCCGAGGCGGCAAGGTCAAGACCGCGCTCCAGATCCTCGCCATCGCCTGGTATCTCTGGCCGATGCCGGCCGCGCTCGCCGCCGTCGGCCCATGGATCATGGCCGCCGCCGTCCTGGTCACGGTGATCACCGGCTTCGACTACATAGCCCAAGCCCTCCGCCTCCGCCGCCCCCGCTAACCCCCACCCCCCTCCCCCCTCCGCCCCCGTTGATCATGAAGTTGTTGCCCTCCGGGGCGGCGTGTCGTGACGCCAACTTCATGATCGACGCGATGGGGTCGGGGGGTTGTGGGCAGTTGGGTTGGGGACTGGTGGGTGGGGAAGGACTGGTTGGGTGTCGGTGGACGGTGACGAGGTGGGTGGTGCTGGGGTGGGCGGTCCTGGGGTTGGTGGTGCTGGGGTGAACGGCGCTGAGGTGGACGGTGCGGAGGTGGACGGTGCGGAGGTGGGTAGTGCGGCGGCCGCGGTCGTGCACCGGCTGGCCGAGCGGCACGAGACCCTGGCCACTGTCGAATCGCTCACCGGTGGGTCGCTCGCCGCTTCGATCGTGAACATCGCCGGGGTCAGCGGGGTGTACCGGGGTGGTCTCGTGGTCTACGCCACCGAGCTGAAGGCGACCTTGGCTGGCGTACCGGATGACCTGCTGTCCGAGCGGGGGCCGGTGGACCCGGAGGTGGCGGCGGCGCTCGCCGAGGGTGGCCGGCAGCGGTGCGGCGCGGACTGGGGGCTGGCCACCACGGGGGTCGCCGGCCCGGAGCCGCAGGACGGGAAACCCGTGGGCCTGGTCTACGTCGCGGTCGCCGGCCCGAACGGCGGCGAGGTCCGCCAGCTCGACCTGGGCAACGGGCGGGACCACGTCCGGGCGGAGGCGGTGGTCGAGGCGCTGCGGCTGCTCGCCGAGCGGCTCGCCGCCGCGACCTCGTGAACGCCAGTACCGAAGCGGTCAGAGCCACCCAAGCCGCCGCCACACGGGCAGCGGCGAGCCCGTCCCGACGAACCGACGGGCGGGGCGGGATGTCGCCAGGGCCCGCAACGGGTACGGTTGCGGGAAGGCTCCGACGTTCGGGGTCGGCGCGGTCCGCCGCGACCGGCCGCCCAGCGGCGGGCGCGAGGTATCCCTCAGGGGGAGGTGCGATGATCCTGCTACGCCGGGTGATCGGTGACGCACTGCGAGCGCGCCGGCAGGGCCAGCAGCGCACGCTGCGTGAGGTCTCCACCGCCGCCAACGTCAGCCTCGGCTACCTCTCCGAGATTGAGCGCGGGCACAAGGAGCCGTCGAGCGAGCTGCTCGCCGCGATCTGCGACGCCCTCGGTGCCCGCCTCTCCGAGCTGCTGCGTGAGGTGAGCGACACCGTGGCGCTCGCCGAGCAGATGCCCGGGGTGCTCGTCTCGATGCAGGACGAGCCGGCCGACGCCGCAGCCAAGAGCACCAACCGGGGTGTCCGTCAGGTCACCTCCGACGGCAAGGTCGCTGTCTCGGTCCGCCAGGACTCGCCGCTCAAGGCCACCCTGCGCAGCACCCGGGTCCGCCCGACCGAGCGCGACCGGGACGTGGTCTGCGCGGCCTGAGCCGCCGATCCAGTTGACCATGGGCGGGCTGGCCCCGGCCGCGTAGGGTTGCTCGCAGGAGCCGCCGGTGCTGTCGACCGCCCGGTACGGATGCCTCATTGGCGTTCGGCTGGGACGATGGAGACCGGCCGGTCACGGTCGGACGGTCCAGCCGGCCCGGCCGTGGTGGAGCGACGCTACTGAGGGGATACCGCGGAGATGGCGAACCCGTTCGTCAAGGGTTGGAACTACCTGATGGCGCTCTTCGGTGCGAAGATCGACGAACACGCCGATCCCAAGGTGCAGATCCAGCAGGCCATCGAGGATGCCCAGCGGCAGCACCAGGCGCTGGTTCAGCAGGCTGCCGCGGTGATCGGCAACCAGCGTCAGCTGGAGATGAAGCTGTCTCGACAGATGACCGAGGTTGAGCGGTTGCAGGGCAACGCCCGGCAGGCCCTGGTGCTCTCCGACCAGGCCCGGGCCAAGGGCGACGAGGCCGAGGCGGTGCGGTTCGAGCAGTCCGCGCAGACACTGGCCAGCCAGCTCGTCTCCGCCGAGCAGGCCACCGAGGACCTGAAGACCCTGCACGACCAGGCGCTGGGCGCCGCCGCCCAGGCCCGGCGAGCGGTCGAGAACAACTCGATGATCCTCCAGCAGAAGCTCGCCGAGCGCACCAAGCTGCTCAGCCAGCTGGAGCAGGCCAAGATGCAGGAGACGGTGGCCCGCTCGCTGGAGTCGATGTCGTCGCTGACCGCGCCCACCAACACCCCGTCGCTGGACGAGGTGCGCGACCGCATCGAGCGGCGGTACGCCAACGCGATGGGTCGCGCCGAACTGGCCGGCAACTCCGTCGAGGGCCGTATGTTGGAAATTCAGAAGGCCACGATCGACTCGGCCGGCTCCGCCCGGCTCGAGCAGATCCGGTCCAGCATGGCGGGGGAGCAGCTCGGCGGCGCGGCCCAACGACCGGCCGTGCCGCAGGCCGAGAAGACCGGCCCGGCCAACGACCCGACGGCCGCCGCCCGGCTGGACGAGCTGCGCGCCAGCATGGCTCGCGAGCGGGGCACCGGCGACCCGACCGCCGCCGGCTGAACGACCGGATCGAGGGGGTCACTGTGGCAGACGAGCGGACACGGTACTTCCGGAGGCTGGGTCGGCTTCGCCGGTCGGCCCGACGGTGGAGCGTGCTGGCCGGTGGGCTCGGCGGCGCGGCGGTGGTGCTGACTCCGTACGCCGGCCTTGGTCTGCCCGACGCGGCCTGGGCCGGCGCCGCGGGCAGCGCTGTGGCGCTCGCCGCCTGGCGCTGGATCGACGTGCGCGCCCTGGCGGCCCAGCCGGCGCCCCCC
>NZ_PYAK01000087.1 GCF_003264365.1 Micromonospora noduli | reverse complement strand
ACGGCGGCCCAACCAGCCTCAGCAACGCCGTCCTCCTCTGCGGCCACCACCACCGACACGTCCACCAGACTGACTGGACCGTCCAACTCGGCGACGACGGACACCCCGAGTTCATCCCACCCGCCTGGCTCGACCCCGAACAACTCCCCCGCCGCAACCACTACCACCGACGAACGTAGCGGCAGGCAGCCGAGACGATCACCACATGTCGGGTCGACACCGTCGCCCACCCCACACCGCCTAAGCCATCCTAGGAGGCTGGTTGGCCAGGCACCCGCCGCGAAGGCCGAAGCGTTGAGCGGCACGTCTTGGGCGCATGCCGGCCGGGTCGCGATAAGAGCTGCTCGCAGCGACCCGCAGCAGGTCACGACGGCCTGCGCCGGGCCGGCCAACCTCCCCGCGCCAGTGCTTCACGGACGCGACTCGTCGTCGTTGAGCGCGGTACCGCATGCCGTCGACGGCATCGATGCGGTCCTTGGCTACGAGCACCGTGAACAACCCGTAGGTACAGCCTCGCGTGGCGACTTGACCTCAAGCTCGGGTGAGGTCCTAGCCTCCGGTATCGGAGGTTACGCATGAGCATGGAAGTTACCGCGTGGATGTCCCTGCACCACGCGATGAACGCGCAGGATGAGCGGCCGCTGTCCCGCGACACCTTGAAGCGGATCGCGAAGTTCGCGCGGCCGCACCGGGCCCTGATCGTCAGGTTCCTGTTGTTGAGTGTGGTGACGGCGGTCCTCACGGTGGCGGCGCCCGTACTCGCCGGTCGGGTGGTCGACGCGATCGTCGACGGCGCCGACAGCGGCGTGGTGATCCGGCTGGCCGTACTGATCGCCGTGATCGCCCTCGCCGAGGCCGGGCTGGGTCTGGTGACGCGATTTCTCTCCGCCAGCATCGGTGAAGGGCTCATCGTCCAACTGCGGACGGCTGTCTTCGACCACGTTCAGCGCATGCCGGTGGCGTTCTTCACACGGACCCGCACGGGTGCACTGGTCAGCCGCCTGAACAACGACGTGATCGGCGCGCAGCGGGCCTTCAGCGACACCCTGTCGAGTGTGGTCGGCAACGCTGTCACGCTGATGCTGACGTTGGCCGTGATGCTCACCTTCTCCTGGCAGATCACGCTGCTGGCGCTCGTCCTGCTGCCCATTTTCGTTCTCCCGGCTCGCCGGATGGGTTCGAGGCTCGCTCAGTTGCAGCGTGAAGCGGCCGAGCACAACGCGGCCATGAGCACCAGGATGACGGAACGTTTCTCCGCACCCGGCGCCACGCTGGTCAAGCTGTACGGGCGGCCCGCCGAGGAGTCCGCCGAGTTCGCGGCGCGGGCACGTCGGGTCCGGGACATCGGCATCCGCGCCGCGATGCTCCAGTGGGTCTTCATCACCGCGCTCACCGTCGTCGGCTCGCTGGCACTGGCCCTGGTCTACGGGCTGGGTGGTCTCTACGCCCTACGGGGCAGCCTCGACGCCGGGACGGTGGTCGCCCTCGCGCTGCTCCTGTCGCGGCTCTACGCACCGTTGACCTCACTGGCCAGTGCTCGGGTCGAGGTGATGAGCGCGCTGGTGAGCTTCGAGCGGGTGTTCGAGGTCCTCGACCTCAAGCCGCTGATCCTCGACAGGTCCGACGCCCGGCCCCTTCCGGAAGGGCCGGTCGCGGTCGAGTTCGACGGGGTCCGGTTCGGTTACCCGTCGGCGGACAAGGTGTCGCTCGCGTCCCTGGAGGACGTGGCGAAGCTCGACACCCGCGGCGGTGAGGAGGTGCTGCACGGGGTGTCGTTCCGCGCCGAGGCGGGGCAGATGGTGGCGCTCGTCGGCTCCTCCGGGGCGGGCAAGTCGACGATCGCGCAGCTCGTGCCTCGCCTGTACGACGTCGAGGACGGCGCGGTGAAGTTGGCCGACGTCGACGTACGTGAGCTGTCGGCCGAGTCGATCAGGACGGCGTTGGGCGTGGTGACCCAGGACGGACACCTCTTCCACGAGAGCATCCGCGCCAACCTGGCGTTCGCCCAGCCGGACGCGACCGAGGACGAGATGTGGGAGGTGCTCCGGCGGGCCCGCCTCGACGACCTGATCCGCTCACTTCCCGATGGGCTGGACACCGTCGTCGGCGAGCGTGGATACCGCCTGTCCGGCGGGGAACGGCAACGACTCACCATCGCGCGACTGCTGCTGGCTCGTCCGCGCGTGGTCATCCTCGACGAAGCCACCGCGCATCTCGACTCCACCTCGGAGGCGGCGGTTCAGGATGCCCTCGCCGAGGCGCTGACCGGCCGGACGAGCGTGGTCATCGCGCACCGGCTCTCCACCATTCGGGCGGCCGACCAGATCCTCGTCGTGGAGGCGGGACGCATCGTCGAACGCGGGCGACACAGTGATCTGCTCGCGGCTGGTGGCCGCTACCACGAGTTGTACCGCACCCAGTTCGCCCAGGACCAGCCGACGGTCCAGGAGCAACGCGTCGCCATATGACGCACGCGGTGGTCGGTCCGCCCACGAGGGACAGTCCGACCACCGCGTCACAGCGCGCCGCCGCTCACCTCATGGAAGCACCCGGGGTGAGCGGCGACCGCTGTCAGTCGTCGTCGTTGTCGTCGTCGTTGTCGTCGGCGTCGTCATCGTCGGCGTCGTCGTCGTCGTCGTCGTCGTCGACCGGCTCCTGCTCGGCCTTGACCACCGAGCCGTTGTCCCGGTCGACGTCCACCTCGTGCTCGGTGTCGCCGGCGACGATCTCGACGCTCCACACCGGTCGGCCGTTCTCCTGCTCGGCTTCGACCTCGACGATCTGACCCCCACCGGCCTTGGCGAGCGCGATCTCACCGGCGCGCTTCTCGTCGACCGCGCTGCCCGCGGGCGCGCTGCCGGTCGACGGCGTACCGGACGGCGTTCCGCTCGACGGCGTACCCGATGGGGTGCCGGCCGACGGCGAACCGGTGACCACCGGCGCGTCGGTGGCCGTCGGCGCGACGGTTGCCGCGGCGAGTGCCGTGCCGCCGGTCCGCGAGTCGTTCGCGGCGTTGACGCCGAGCGCGACCCCGGCCACCGCCAGCACCGCCGACCCGCCGACCGACGCCAGAAGCAGATTGGTGCGCTTCATCGTGGTGTCCACCTTTCCTCGGTTGTCGACTTCGAGGATCGGCCAGATCGGGATAGCACCGCGCTGTCCGGACGCTAAGGGCGGGTTAAGGCGGTCCAGGGGCGGGTCAGCCGCGCCGGTTGAGTTCCGCTTCCAGCCGTTGGACGAGCGTCTTGCGGTCCTTGCTGGCGCGCTCGTTACGCAGCGCGGTCCTGAGTTGTCGCGTGTCGAGGCCACGGACCAGCTTGGCCGCCTCCGCGACCGACATCTCCGTCATCCGTCCGGCCGTGGTGGCGTCCCGACGCGCCCGTTTGGCCGGCCCGGTGTTGGCGACGTACTGCTTGCCGGATCGGGACGCTTCGCGCTTCTTCGTGTCGGTCGCGCGCTTCTGGTTCTCCGACATCTCCTCCCAGGCCTTCTTGGGCAGGTAGCGACTCGTCGTGGCGCCCTTGCGCGCACGGGTGTCGCCCTCCTTCGTCTGCCATTTCTCGTTGCCCCAGCGCTGGAGGGACTTCTGCCGCTCGTCCTTTTCGCCCAGGAATCCGCCGCCGCGCTTCTTGTACTCCTGAGTGACCAGCTGCGACTTGCGCGCCGACCACTGCCCCGGCCGGCCGCCCTTGTCGGAAGCTTTGACCTCTTCCTTGATCTGCTCTCTGAGCTCGGGTTTCGTATACCGCGCCATGACTGGCAGCTACCCGGCACCGCAGCGGCTATGCGTCCCGCGGCGACGTCGGAGGCCCGAGCCGGAGCAGCACCTGCGCACCGCCCTGCGGGCCGGCCCGCACCTCCAGTCGACCGCCGGCGGCCTGCGCGGCGCGCCGGGCGATGTCCAGGCCGAGGCCGGTGGACCCGGCCGCGCTGGCGCCCCGCCGGATCGCCCCGGCGGGCATGCCCGGGCCCTCGTCGGCGACCGTGAGGACCACCTCGCCCGCCTCGCCCGCCTCACGGGCGAGCCGGACGGCGAACGGCGTCCCGTCGGGGGTGTGCGCGAAGACGTTGCCGAGCAGGGCGTCCACGGCCGCCGTCAGGTTGTCGGCGGCCACACCGACGGGAAGAGGGCCGGGCGTCAGGTCGAGGGTGACGGCCCGGCCGGTGTCCTCGGCCAGCACCGACCAGAACGCGACCCGGTCGGCGACGATCGCCGCCGCGTCCGAGGAGGCCGGCTGCGCCGGTGCGTGCCGCCACCGGGCCTGCCGGATCAGCCCGGTGACCGCGCGTTCGAGCCCGTCGGCGGCGGCCGTGATCCGGGCGGCGTCGTCCGGGTCACGCAACGACTCGGCCTCCAGCCGCAACGCCGTCAGCGGAGTACGCAGCTGGTGGGACAGGTCGGCGACCTGCTCGCGCTCCTGCACCAGCAGCACCTGGATCCGGGTGGCGAGATGGTTGAGCGCGCCGGCCACCTCACGCAGCTCGGGCGGGCCGGCCGGCGTGACCCGGGCGTCCAGCTCGGCGTTGGCCAGCCGGTGTGAGACGGCCGAGAGGTCGCTGATCGGCCGGACCAGGGTGCGCGCCAGCCGGTCGGCGACCAGCAGCCCGATCAACACGAGGATCACGCCGAGCAGCGCCAGCACCAGCCAGGCGCGGGTGACCCCGGCGGTCAGCTCGTGCTGCGGCACCGCGATCCGAATCACCCCGGTGCCGTCCGCCCGACCCTGCACGGCGATGACGACCTCCCGGCCAGCCGCCGACTCGCCGGTGAGGCTCTGTCCGCGCGCGGCGAGGGCCACCGCTGGCGTACGCGGTGTCTGGGCGCCGAGCACCGTGCCGTCGGGCAGGAAGACGCTCACCGGTCGACCGGACTCCGCGGCGAGTTGCTCGACGGTGAGCCGGATGGTCGCCGCGTCGGCGGTGCCGACCACCGGCACCAGGCTCTGCGCGTCGGCGGTGGCCCGAACGGTGGCCCGGTCCTCGGCGACGGTGCGGACCAGCAGCGCCAACGGCACCAGGAACGCGATGAGGGTGAGGACGCTGACCGCGGCGACCAGCAGCGCGAGACGCGCTCTCACGGCTGCGCCGCCGGGGCTTCGAGACGCACCCCGACACCACGCACGGTGTGCAGGTAGCGGGGCTGTTGGGCGTTCTCCCCCAACTTGCGACGCAACCAGGACAGGTGCACGTCGACGGTCTTGTCGGCACCGCCGTACGGGATCTGCCACACCTCCGTGAGCAGCTCACGTTTGGTGACCACCTGGCCCGGTCGGCCGGCGAGGTGGTGCAGCAGGTCGAACTCGCGGGGCGTCAGCTCGACCGCCACCCCGTCCAGGGTCACCTGCCGGGCCCGGGGGTCGACGCGGAGCCCGCCGACGACGAGCGCCGGGACCTGCCCGTCGGCGCCGGCGGGGCCACGCCGCAGTACCGCCCGGACGCGGGCGTCGAGCTGCGCCGCGGTGAACGGTTTGACCACGTAGTCGTCGGCGCCCGCGTCGAGCACCCGGACGATCTCGGTCTCGTCGTCACGCGCCGTGGCCACGATGACGGGCACCGAGCTGACCGCGCGCAGCATCCGCAGCAGCTCGCGGCCGTCCAGGTCGGGCAGGCCCAGGTCGAGCACGACGAGGTCGGGTCGGTCCTCCAGCGCGTCGCGGAGCCCGGCCATCGCGGTCGAGGCCGCCGCCACCGCGTGGCCGCGTTCACGCAGGGCCCGGATCAACGGGGTACGGATCGTCAGGTCGTCCTCGATGAGCAACAGGCGGGCCACAGCTGGCAGGCTAACCGCTGCGGCTGGCAGCGCGGCGCACGTTAACCACGCCTTAGCGAACGGATGTGCAAACGACAAGGACGGATCGGGGATAGTCAGGAGATGGGCCGTCGTTCGATCCTCGTCGCCACCGGTTGGGTGGCCACCGCCGCCATCGCCACGGTGATCGGCCTGGGCGCGATCCGGTTGGTGGGCGAGAGCCTCACCGGCACCCCGGGCGGGGTGCGCAGCGAGGCCGAGATCGAGCGGGCGCTCGCCGCACCGGAGCCGGCACCCACCACGAGCACCACCTCGGCCGCGCCGGGCACCACAGGCACCACAGGCACCGCACCGAGCGCCAGCTCCGGGGTCCGCCGGGGGTTCGCCACCGACGGCGGCACGGCCGTCGCCGAGTGCGGCGTCGGCGGCGTACGCCTCGTCTCCTGGGCGCCCGCGCAGGGCTACCGGGTCCGCGACGTGGACCGGGGCCCGGACGACGACGTCGAGGTCACGTTCCAGGGGGCGACCCGGGAGTACGAGTTGAAGGTGCGCTGCATCGGCTCGGAGCCGGTGGCCGTCGCCGACGACTAAGCCGCGCGCCGACGCCTAGCCGCGCCCTGCTGAGAATCAACGACCCGCCAGGGCGGACCACGCGCAGGCGGCACCGTGATCACTTGATGAGGAGTAGTTGTCAGAGGGCCACCGGAGCTACTGGGCATCACGTGATCGAGGCGAGTCCGCCCCCACCGCCCGATCGGGGGTGGGGGCGGAATCAGGTGGTGGTTCAGCTGGCGTACGCCTCCAACTCCCAGAGCGAGTGGCCATATCCGGTGCCCCGGGCCGTGCCGTTGATCCGCAGATAGCGGCCGTTGGCACCGAGGGCGGTGTGCTCGTCCACGCCGCCGTCGGCCCCGGTCACCGTCTTCACTGTGGTCCAGGTGGTGCCGTCGTTCGAGGTCTGGATCTGGTACGCGCTGCTGTACGCCGCCTCCCAGCTCAGCTTGACCCGACCGATCGCGGTGGGACTGCCGAGGTCGACCCGGATCCACTGCGGGTCGGAGAACGTGCTCGACCAGCGGGTGGTGAGGCTGCCGTCGACGGCCTGGGCGCCGGACACGTCGGGCCCCTCGTTGCTGGACGTCGACGTGGGCTTGTTCAGCAGCAGGTTGCCGCCGGTCGGGCTTCCCGTGCCGCCGTACACCTCGAACTCGAACAGCGAGTAGCCCCAGGCGGTCCCCCGGGTCGTGCCGAGCAGCCGGACGTACCGGCCGGACCCGCTGAGCCCGGTCAGGTCGTCCACCCCGCCGTCACCACCGGTCACCGTACGGATCGTGGTGAAGTTGACTCCGTCCGGCGAGGTCTGGACCTGGTAGCCACTGCCGTACGCCGCCTCCCAGGTGAGCTTGACCCGGTTGATGGCGTACGTGGCGCCGAGGTCCACATCGATCCACTGTGGGTCGCCGAAGGCGCTGCCCCACCGGGTGCCGGCCACGCCGTCGAACGCGTTGGCCGCGGTGAACGCGCCCTCGAAGCTGGACGCGCGCGCCGGCTTGCCCCGGGCCAGGTTGGCACCCGGCTCGGGATCCGGGTCGGGGTCCGGTCCGGGACCGCCAGGGCTGGTGGAGAGGGTGAACTCGTCGATGTCGAAGTACGGGCCGGTGCCCTTGAAGACCAGGAACAGGGTCCGGGTGCCGGTCGGGGCGGTGACCCCACCGGTGACAGTGGCGAAATTGGCGTACCCGCCGGTGGGCACCACGGTGGCCGAACCGACCAGCGGCCCGGTGGGCGAGTCGACCCGCAACTCCAACGTGCCGCCACCGCCGGCCGGTGCACCGACCCGGGCGCTGAACGACTGGACGCCGGTCAGGTTGTACGGGCGGAACGAGATCCAGTCGTTGTTGTCGACGTAGCCGACCGCCGCGCCGCCGTGCCCGGCTGCCCCGGCGACGATCTGGATGCCGGACGAGTCACCGAAGTGCTCGGCCTGGCGTACCCGAGGTTGCAGCACCGCCTGGGTGTGCGTGGTCAGCGCCGGCTGGCCGCCCCCACCCAGGTCGGTGTACTCGGCGTCGATGATGCCGAAGATGTTCGCCGCCGAGTCGTGCTCGCCGTCGGCCGAGGTCTGGATGACCCCGGTGCAGCCCTGCACACTGCCGAGCTGGTGGCCGTGCGAGTCGTGGCCGAGGACGTAGTTCACCTTGACCCGGGCGCAGTTGATCGCGCCGTCCTGGGCGTCGGTGACGGTGACGGAGAACGGCACCGCGTCCCCGAAATTGAAGGTCTGCCCGTTCAACGGGGTGTTGACGGTGACCACCGGTGCGCTGTTGCCGACCGTGACGACCACGCTCGCGGTGGCCGTCTTGCCGGTGGTGTCCCGGACCGTCAGCGTCGGGCTGCGGGTCCCGTTGGTGGTGTACGTGAAGCTCGGGTTCGCCGCTGTCGAGTCGGTGGTGCCGTTGTTGTCGAAGTCCCAGGCGTAGGTGAACGGGTCACCGTCCGGGTCCAGGGTGCCGGCCGAGGAGAAGGCCACTGTCAGCGGCGCGTTGCCACTGGTCGGCGTGGCGGACACCTTGGCGATGGGTGCTCTGCCCTCGCGGGCGTACTCGATGCGGTAGAGCGCCGAGTTGGCGTCGCCGTTGAACCAGCCGGTGCCGTAGTCAAGCACGTAGAGCGCGCCGTCCGGGCCGAACTCCATGTCCATGACCTGGGTGCCGGTCCACGGGAACGGGTTGATCTTCAGTGGTTGGCCGGACGCGTCGAGCTTGATGTTCTTGATCCAGCGGCGACCGAACTCACCGGCGAAGTAGGTCCCGTCGTAGTACTCGGGGAACGCCACGGGCGAGGTGTTGTTCGGGTCGTACCGGTAGACCGGCCCGCCCATCGGCGACAGGCCACCGCCGGTGAACTCCGGCGGCGAGCCGGAGCCGCCGTACGGCAACCAGGCCGAGACGGCCGGCGGCAGCTGGGTGATGCCGGTGTTGTTTGGCGAGTTGTTCACCGGCCCACCGGCGCAGTTGAACTTCGCCCCGGACGGCCCGGACGGGAAGGTGTAGTCGTTGTAGGCGTCGTTGCGGGCGGTGCAGTACGGCCAGCCGTAGAAGCCGGGCCGGTCGATGCGGGCGAACTCGACGTTGCCCGCCGGCCCCCGGTTCGGGTCGGCGGTGCCCGCGTCGGGGCCGTAGTCGCCGAGGTAGACGATGCCGGTGGCCTTGTCCACGCTCATCCGGAAGGGGTTGCGGAAGCCCATCGCGTAGACCTCCGGGCGGGTCCGCGCGGTGCCCGGGGCGAACATGTTGCCGGCCGGGATGGTGTAGCCGCCGGCCGCGCTCGGCTTGATCCGGAGGACCTTGCCGCGCAGGTCGTTGCTGTTCGCCGAGGTGCGCTGCGCGTCGAAGGCCGGGTTACGCCCGGCCCGCTCGTCAATCGGGGTGAAGCCGGCCGAGTCGAACGGGTTGGTGTCGTCACCGGTGGACAGGTAGAGGTTGCCGGCCGCGTCGAAGTCCATGTCACCGCCGACGTGGCAGCACATGCCCCGGCTGGTCGGCACGTTCAGGATCAACGTCTCGCTGGCCAGGTTGATGGTGTTGTCCGCGTTGACTGTGAACCGGGCCAGCCGGTTGACGCCCTCCCAGACGGCGAAGTCGGCCGGGGTGCCGGTGGCCGGCGCACCGCCACCGGGGGTACTCAGTGGTGGCGCGAAGTACGCGTACACCCAGCGGTTGGCGGCGAAGTTCGGGTCTGCCTTGATGCCCTGCAAACCCTCCTCGTCGCCGGTGTAGACCGGCAGGGTTGCGGCGATCTTGGTGTTGCCGGCGGCGTCGGTGTGCCGGATCACGCCGTTGCGCGAGGTGTGCAGGACGCCCCGGTCCGGCAGGACGGTGAGGCTCATCGGCTCACCGGTCTCGGCCGCGCCCTTGGCCAGCTCCACCTGCTGGAAGCTGCTGGTGACGGTGGGGCCACAGTCGGCGTCGACAGCGCCGGCGGCCGTCCGGATGCCGCCGAGCAGGTGCTGACGGAAGTTCGCCTCGGTGTACGACGCGTCGGTGTGCCCCAGGCCCGTGTACCAGGCTCGGCCGCCGGAGTAGTTCTGGCACCAGGAGATCGGGTGGTCGGCGCCCATGCTCCCGCCGGTGTAGGTGCTCTCGTCCAGGGTGGCCAGCACGTGCGCGTTGCCGCGGGGGTTGGTGCGGTAGTTGTACAACTCGTCGAACCGGTTCCACCGCTGCGGCAGTGTCGCGGTGGACGGGTGCACCTGGTCGGCGACCTTCACTGTGACGTTCTGCTCGGCCGGGTGCGAGGCGAAGTACGCCCCGACCAGTCCCCCGTACCAGGGCCAGTCGTACTCGGTGTCGGAGGCGGAGTGCACGCCCACGTACCCGCCGCCGCCGGTGATGTAACGCTCGAACGCGGCCTGCTGGGCGGCGTTCAGCACGTCGCCGGTGGTGGAGAGCCAGATCACCGCGGCGAACCGGTCCAGGTTGGCGTCGGTGAACTGGGCGGCGTCCTCGGTGGCCTCGACGGTGAAGCCGTTGGCCGCACCGAGTTGCTGGATCGCGGCGATGCCGGGGGTGATGGAGCCGTGCCGGAACCCGGCGGTCTTGCTGAAGATCAGCACGGTGAACGGTGCGGCGCTGGCCGTGGGTGGCGAGGCGACGATGCCGCCCGCCACGAGGATCGTGCTCAGCGCGAGGCCGAGCCACGATCTCAGGGATCTGCGCACAGTAGGGTCCTTTCGCGGTGCGAGGGACGGCGTGCGCCGATCACGCCTGGCGGTGGTGGGACGAGACATGTGAATGCATCGTTGCGTTCGGATCACGGGCGCGTCAAGCACTCTCCCACCATCCGTGAGAGCGTTATCTCCGCAGGTCAGCGGCGACCGTGTGGAGTAAGATCGAATAACGGTTTTCGGGCCACCAACCACCGTTGTGCCAGCGGCGGTCGTCGGCGCTCAGCGCCCGCCTGCGGCCAGCTCGGCGATCATCCCCTCGCAACTGCGGACCACGACCTGAGCGCCGCGCCGCTGCGCCAGCGGAAGCAGAGGATCCTCCGCCCGGTCCCGCCACCGCCACTGTGCCTCGGAGGCGACCTCCCAGAGCTGCCGCACGTCGGCCTCATGCTCGACACCGAGCCGAGCCGCGAGGCCCACCCCGTCGCCGCCGACCAGCCGTTGCGCCTCGGCGGCCAACTCCGCGTCGAACCCCAGCCGGGTATTCCGCAGCGCCACCAGCAGGCGCAGCTCCCGGAACTCGTGCGCACCGGCGAGGATCTGCTCCACCGCACCGACCAGCTCGGTGGACCCCCGGGCGGGCTCGGCCCGCAGCAGCGCCTCCACCGCGGCCAGCGCGGACCGCGCCTTCAGGGCGTCGCGGCGATCGATGAAACAACGCGTCACCGACTCGCGCAGCTCGGTGAGACCGCTCCGCCGAATCAACTCTGCGGAGAGCTTCACCCGGCTGTCGAACCCGCTGCGCACCAGCGTGGCCGCCAGCCGGACACCGAAGACCCCGAACCGGCCCAGCAGCGCGGCGCGCACCTCGGTGTCCAGCCGTACCGGCAGCTCACCACGGAGGAAACGGTCGGCGGAGATGAGGTGCGCGTCCAGTTCGGCCCGGGGCACCTGAGCCAGAGTCGCGAGCGCGGCGAAATCCGATTCACCGAGCATCCGGCCGGCCAGGCCGATCATGCCGCTGCACGCCACGACGTTGACACTGAGCGCGTTCACCCTCGGGTCGCGGTAGTGCCGACGAGCGAGCTGGCGGGCCGTGAGCAGACCGTCGATCCGGCCGCCGCCGGTCTCGTCAGCGCGGGACAACACCATGATCACGTTGACCGGAGCGGACTGTCCGACGGCACTGTCCCGTGCGGACTCCAGTACCCGCAGGTCACTGTCGCGACCGTCGCGGGTCAGGTACAACACCGCGTCCGAGTCGCGCAGCACCCGCCCCAACACCGGCGCCCGGCCCTGCTCGACGCCGCCGGTGACCGCCGGGGTGTCGATCAGCGTGATCTGGCGCAGCGCCCGCGTCGGCCACCGCACCACGATGTCCCGCACCTCCCCCGCACCCCAGCCCAGATCCACCCGCAGCCCGGTCGCCGACTTCACCACTGCCAACTCCTGCGGTGGCTGCCCGACCGGGTAGGCGGTGGCACGCGGCGCGGCCCCGTCCTCGTACCAGGTGAAGGCCCCGTCCGCCCGCTCGACCGGCGCGACCTCCTCGCCCATCAACGCGTTGAGCACCGTCGACTTACCCGATCGCCACGGGCCGACGATGGCGATCCGCAGCGGCTGCTCCAACCGGGCCACCTGTTGCCGAAGCTCAGCGACGGCCCGGGGATTGTCCTGGTACAGCTCGATGGCCTGGTGCAGCAACCCCCACGCCGCCTCGTCCAGGCGCACTCCCACCGTCATCCCTGCGGCTCCAGCAGCAGCGGAGCGGAACGGGCACCGGTCAACTGCTGAGCCTGCTCGTACACCGCCGCCAACCGGGTCATCTTCAAACGGATCTCGCGCTGCCGCTGCTCGCGCAGGGAGGCGTCGGTGTCGGCCTCCTGCTTCGCGCTGCGGAACGACTGCACGATGGCCTCCTGGAGCTCCTCGGTCAGCCCCGTGAAGTGGTCCCGCAGCATCCGCTGCACCTGCCGGGCGGCGTCGCGACAGTCTCGGATGATCCGGACGAAGAAGTCGTCGACATGCCGCTGGATGGCCGTCTTGACCGTCGCCTGCCGACGACGGAGCAGCTGCTTGCTCTCGTCACGGATGCTCTTGCCGCCGAAGAGCGCCCCAATGCCGACCGAGACCGGATTGATCATCGGCATGCCTGCCAGCGTGGTCGCCAGACCGAACATCAGCATGCCGCCGTACGAGCCCTTCATGCCGGTGAACAGCTTCTGGCCGGTGGTGAACCGGTCGATCGTCGGCCGTTGCAGCTCGGGCAGTCGCTCGCCGATGTCGTCCGGCATCGTCATCGACCAGGGCGGCAGTACGTCGTATCCGTACCGGTCGAAGTTGGCGGCCACCCGCCGGGCGATCCAGTCACAGCGCTGGATCAGCCACTCGTGGTTCGCCTCCGCCGCCTCCACCAGGCTCCGCTCCAGCCAGTCCTGGAAGGTGTCCCAGGCGACCAGAGGGTCGGCGGTGTCGAACGCCTCGTCCACCGCGCGCAGGATCTGTCGGGTCCGGTCACGCAGGTCGTACTCGAGGTCGGCGAGCAGGTCGGTGATCTCGTCGGTCAACGTGTTCTGCCACCGGGTGGAGCACCGGCGCAGCTCGTCGACCTCGCGCTGCGCCGCGTGCAACCGGGAGATCGGCCCGGACTGCTCCTCGGCCTCCTGGGTCGCCAACTCGGCGCGCAGCGGCGCAGCCAACTGCTCGACCACCGTCCGGGCCACCGTCTGCACCGCCGCCCGGGCCAGGTGGTCGGCCTTGCCGGCCAGGTCGCGTTGCAGGCGGGCGATCAGCGCGGGGAAACCCGACTCGGCGTTGAGCCCACGGTCGTCGGCCGCGGCCGCGCGCAGTCGCAGCGCCGCCGAGACCGGGATCAGCGTCGCCGGAACGCCCGCCTCGGCCAGGTGCTGCCGGTTGCGCTCGGCGACCGTACGCCAGTCCGCGACCAGATCGGTCTTGCTCTGCACCACCACCACGTTCGGATGCGAACGCGTGATGTGCAGCAGCATGTTCAGCTCGGCGACCGACAACTCCCGAGTGGAGTCGGAGACCAGGAGCACGGTGTCCGCGCGGGCCGGCACGGCGACCGAAGCGGCGGCGCCGATGCCGGTGACCTCGTCGGTGCCGGGAGTGTCCACCAGCACCAGCCCGGCACCGAGCAGGGCACGGGGCAGTCCGATCTCGACGTACGCCGGGCCGCCGCCCGGCCGACGTCCGACCAGGCCGGCCACGCCCGCCGCGACCTGGTTGAGCGCCACCGGGGTCCGCTCGACGGCCACCGCGTCGGCGGTGCCGGTGGGGTGCCCCGGCGCTGGTGGGGGCGCCTGCGCCACCGCCGCGGTGGGGGCTTCGGCGTGCCGCACCACGGTCGGCAGGACTGTCGTCCGGCCGTCGCCGACCGGGCAGGCCGGAGCGTTGATGATCGCGTTGATCAGCTGACTCTTGCCCTGGTTCGGCTCACCGACGACCAGGACACGCAGCGTCGGGTCCAGCAGTTGCGCGCGCTTCTGCCGCACCGTCTGAAGTAGGTCACCGCGACCGTGTGCAGTGCACGTGCGAGCGATCTCGTCCAGCACGTCCAACCAGATCCCGGCCATCACCGCACCAAGTGTGCGGATTTCGGCTCAATTATCAAGAGGGACCGGATGTGGAACCGGGAAGGGCCGGATCGCCCGAGACGATCCGACCCTCCGCTCCGACCGGAGATCCGGGTCAGAGCAGACCGCCGGTGATACCCAGCAGCCCGTGATCGGACGAGGCGTGTGAGTCGCCGAGCACACCATCGGTGACCCCACCGGTCACGTCACCGACAGTGTCGGTGACACCGGGGAGGAGGCTGTCCACCTGGTGCGTCACGCCGCCCACAGTCGACGGCACGTCGAGCGGCGGGACCCCGCCGACGACACCGTCGCCGTGCCCGAGGCCCAGCCCGTTGAGGGTGTCGTCGACACCCAGCGAGCTGACGACCCCGCCGAGCTGACCGTGGGTGCCGGAGAGGACACCACCGGTCAGGTCGCCGCCGATCAGGTTCGAGTCAGTGACGCCGAGCAGACCGCTCGGGTCGCCGACGGTGCCGGTCGCGTCACCGAGCACCGGGTCCGCGATCGCGTCCACCGGCTGCACCACATCGGCGTCGAGGGTGTGCGCCACGTCGGAAACGCCGGCCAGGTCGGTGTCGAGGCCGGACGGGCCGACACCCAGACCGATGCCCGGCAGCACGGTGACCCCGGCGGCGGCGGTCGACGGGTCGACAGCGATGGCGCCGAGCACGCCGGCCTTGACGTCCACGCCACTGGGCGAGCTGGTGACGCTGATCTGCTGCGCCACGCTCTGCAACTGACCCACCACGTCGGTGGTGTCGGTGAGCAGCGGGTCCAGCCCGAGCTGCCCGACCGGCGAGGCCAACGGCGCGAGGCCCGCCCCCGGCGCGTAGTCGACGACCAGCGGCACGACGTCCTGCACGTCCGCGGCGGTGATGTCGGTGAGCCCGGCGCCCCGCAACGCGCCCTCGGGGTCGAGGTCGAAGGCCGACCGCGCGTCCGGGTTCGTCAGTAGGTCGAGCACGAAGTCGTGGAGCGTCTGCTGCGAGTCCATGTGCCGGTTCTCCTCGGATGTGGCATTGGCGGGTGTCGTACGTCGACAGTGACGACGCTATTGCGGGGGCCCGCCCCCGGGCATCGGGGCTGAGCCCGCATCCGGGCCGGTTGAACTAGGGGCACCGCCACCTCGTACGTTAGGGGGACAGGGGGAAACCGTCCCGGCGAGATTAGGGTCCCGACCAGGGACTGATCTCTGGTACGAACGTAGGAGCCCGCGGGGTTCGCCGGGGGTGGGTCGTCGGGCCGCCGACGCCATCGCCACCGACCGGCCGACTCACGGGGAGAGACAGAGACGATGCCGTACGTCCTGGGGATAGACATCGGAAGCAGCAACACGGCCGCCGCCGTCGCACGACGACGCGGCGCGACCTGGACCCGTCCCGAGGTCGTCCCGCTGAGCGCCGGCTCACCCCTCATGCCGTCGGTGTTGTGCCTGGAAGAGGACGGTTCGCTGCGCGTCGGCGAGCCGGTGACCGACGACGGCAGCCGCACCACCCGGGACTTCGTCCACCGGATCGGCGACGACGTGCCGGTGCTGCTCGGCGGCGAGCCGTGCGCGCCGCAGACGCTGACCGCCGAGCTGGCGGCGTGGGTGGTGGAGCGGGTCCACGCCCTGGAGGCTGAGGCGGCCGAGGCGATCGTGCTCAGCCACCCGGCGGGGTGGCGCCCCTACCGACGGGAGGTGCTGCACCGGGCCCTGTCGGACCTCGGCCTACGACACGTGACGTTGCTGCCCCGCACGGTCACCGTCGCCGAGAGCCACGCCGCTCGCGGGTTCGCGGGCAGCACGGCCGTCGTCTACGCCCTGGGGGGCAACAGCTTCGAGGCGGCTCTGGTGCGCCGCACCCCGCGCGGCACGTACGAGACGTTCGGCACCCCGCAGGGTCTCGACTCGATCGGCGGCGCCGACTTCGACGAGGCGCTCGCCGAGCATGCTCGTACCGTGCTGGCCCGGGAGTTGGCCGCGACCGGACGTCGCGGGGCCCAGGCCGCGCTGCGCGGGCTGCGCGCGGAGTGTGACCGGGTCAAGCGGGTGCTGACCGTCGACCTCACTGCCGACGTGGTGCTGACCCTGCCGAGCGGCCCGGCGCGGGTGCCGGTGACCCGGGCACAGTTCGAGGCCATGATCCGCCCGACGGTGCAGGCCACCGTCGACCTCCTGCTCCGGGCCGTGCGCAGCGCCGACCTGACTCCGGCGCAGCTCGACGGAGTCCTGCTGGCCGGCGGCTCCACCCGGGTCCCGCTCGTGACCGAACTGATCGGCGCGGCCCTCCCGGTGCCCGTCGAGGTGGAGCCGGACGCACAGTTGACCGCCGCCACCGGAGCGGCGATGGCCGCCTGTCAGGTGGTGTCACCACGCCCCCGCCAGCCGCCGCCGGCCCGCGTTCCGGCCCCGGTCAGCGGCGCCGGGCGGGCCACCATCCCGGCACCACGCCGAGCCCATCACACCGTTCCGGGCGAACCGCCACCGCGGCCTCCGGTCCGGGTCCTCCCACTGGAACTGCCGAAGCCGTCCCGCCTGGCGCTGGCCCGCGGTCGCGGACGCGAAGGATAACCCCGATGATCATGAATGACCTCGCCGCACCAGGGTTGACAGTGGACAAGGGGTTGCAGGCGCTACTGGACACTGTCGCGAAGGACCCGACCGGTCCGCTCGCCGTCGGCGTCGCCGGCCCGGCCGGTCACGGAAAGACCGCGC
Source organism: Micromonospora noduli (assembly GCF_003264365.1). Classification (GTDB taxonomy): domain Bacteria; phylum Actinomycetota; class Actinomycetes; order Mycobacteriales; family Micromonosporaceae; genus Micromonospora; species Micromonospora noduli. Next base: position 890 of record NZ_PYAK01000087.1, on the reverse strand, counting down.
TTCTCGCCGAGTTGGAGCGCATTCACCAGCGCGCCGGCATCGCCGTCCGCACGGCCGCCCCGGAGCCGGACGAGCCGGTCGACCCCGACACGGTGGTGCTGGTCGACGACGCGCACCTGCTCGACGACGCGCGGACCGAAACGCTGCTGCGTCTGGTCGCCGGCCGGCGACACCGGTTGGTGGTGGCCCACCGCCCGTGGCCCCGGTCAGCGGCGTTCAGTGAGCTGGTCGACGCCCTGCGACGCGACGGGCAGGCGGTGCTGCTCACGCCGTTCACCCGGGAGCAGACCGCCGCCCATCTCGCCGCCACACCCGAGCTGGGCCGCCCCGCCGACCTGGTCGACTTCGTCCACACGCAGACCGCCGGCGTACCCCGGGACGTGGAACGGCTGGCCCGCGGCCTGGCCGGCGCGGAGACCCGGACCGGCGCGATGGTCGACCCACCACGGTCCGTCATCCTCGAATTCGGGCCGGACCTGGACGTCCAGCCCACCGCGGTACGACGACTGCTCCTCGCTGTCGCGGCCAGCGGGGCGCTACCGGTGAGCATGCTCGGCGCGCTGCTAGGCCGGGACCCGGCCGGAGTGGACGAACTGATCGCCACGGCCAGGGCTGCCGGGCTGCTCGGCGCGGACGGCCGGCTCGCACCGATCGTCAGGCGGGCCGTCGCGACACTCAGCCCCACCACCGAACGGACAGCGGTCTGGCGTCGGCTCACCGAGTTGCAACTCGCTCGGGGTGGCGCGGTACTGCCGCTGGTCCGCTCCCTGCTCGCGGTCGGCGCGCTCGGCGACTGCCCGGCCGCGACCCTGGCCGCCGCGGCGGACGAGGCTCTGGCCGACGAGCCGGCGTTCGCCGCCGAGCTGTTCGCGGCGGCCACGGCGGCCGGG
>NZ_PYAK01000086.1 GCF_003264365.1 Micromonospora noduli | reverse complement strand
TGTCGCTGGCCACCCTGGCCGCGGCGGCGGCGCTGCTCGGGTAGGTCCGTCAGCTGACTCGTCCAGCATCATGGTGAGTCACGCCGACGATGGCGCTCGCGGCCAGGACTGCAACCACGATCATCGCCTGATGATGCGGCGGGCAATCTCGATGCCGTACTGGCCGTGAGAGAGCACGGACGGCTAGCTCTGGACATCCGCCCTGACCGACTGCTCGCCGCCCTGGACCAGGTCAAGGGCGTCAGCGTGCAGTATTCGATCGGGGCTTGACGTCGACAAATGAAGCCGGTCCAGTGTCCGTCCATTGTCCAGGCCGCCGTATGGCTGAGTGCGGTGGTCAGCGCGCGGCAGGTGCGGCGAGCCGCAGGAAGACGTAGTCGCTGCCATCTGGACCGGGCCGGCGGTCGCCGTCGGGCTTCCAGCCGAGTTTGCTGTAGAAGGACTGTGCGCGGGTGTTGCGTTCCCACACCTCGAGCAGCCCTGTCGGTAGGGAAGAATCTGTGAGGTAGTCGACGAAGCTGGTGTGCAGGCGTGCGCCGATGCCGTTGCCCCAATGGCTGGGTATTACGTGGATCTGGTAGAGCTGGCCCGCCGTGCGGGCGTCTATGGTCGGCGAGTTTGGGCGTCCCATGCTCAGGATGCCGACGACCTTGCCGTCTTGAGTGGCGCACTTCACCACCCGGGCCGGTGAGTGGATGGCGCGGGCCCACCCGTCATGGCGTTGCTGCGTCTGCGCCGGGTCGGCGAGGTCGTCGGCGCTGAGTCCTCCGGCGATGTAGTAGGCGGTGCGCGCTTGAGTGTGCACCTCGACTATGCCCTCGACATCTGCAAGCGTGGCTTGTCGGATCATCACAGGGGTGTCCATGCCCTCTGGTCCCATCTGCCGGTCTCGATTTATCCTGCTGGCTCGCGGCCGACAAGGTTGGACTCGGCCCCTCAGTGAGGGCAGCCCGCATCGTGGATCAGGAACGAGACGTGCCCTCTGATCTGGGAAGATCTGACTTGTCTAAGGCCCAGATCGTCCACCACAGAAGGCACTCACCGGATGCAGGTTACCGCAGAACATCCGAAAATGGTTTGTCAGTGGTGGCGGGCGGGGCGGAGCTCCATGCACACTCCCATCTGACGCGAGATGACCCAATTGGCCGGGCCGAACCAGTGGGGTCAACGAGCTATGGACGGCCTGCGGGAACAGCGGAACGCCCAGCCCGGCCTTCCCGGACGCGATGATTGGCCGTTCAACCCACCGAACGATCCGTCAGCGGCATGAGCGTCCCGCTAGGGGTGGGGCCGGCGGCGGTCCAGACCGTCTGGGAGGGGTGCTCGTTGCTGTGCGCTGAGCGGGTCGCGTGCAACGATGCCAGGAGCTGCAGCCGGTCCGCGTCGGCGCTGCCCGGCTCGGCGGTGAAGACGAGCATGACGGAGCCGGGGTTTCCCGGTAGCGGGTAGGTGTCCCAGTCCAGGACGGTGTCGCCTACCCCGGGAATCCGGAAGGTCTTGGTACCGCTGACCGACTCACGTACGTCGTGCTGGGCCCACAGCCGCCGAAACTGGGCGCTGCGGATGCTCAGCTCACCAACGATCGCGGCGGCGCGTGGGTGGGTGGGGTCGGTGGCGACGGCGGCACGCATCATGCCGATGTAGTCCAGAGCCTGCTGCTCCCAGTCCGGGCAGCTACGCTCGCCGGTCAGCGTGTCGTCGAACAGCAGTAGGAGCATGTTGAGCCGGTCGGCAGGGTAGGCGTCCGGATCGCCGAGCAGCGCCTTCGCCATCGGGTTCCAGTCGAGCAGGTCGAGATGCCGGCCGAGTACGACCGCAGGAGTGTCCATTACCCGCAGCAGGCGCCGTGTGCCCTCCGGCACCCGCTCGGGATCGCGGTTCACCCGGGCGGGCATCGACCGGCGGGCGGCGTGGGCCAGGGTGAACAGGTGCCGACGTTCCTTGTGGTCGAGGCCGAGCGCGCCGGCAAGCGCGTCCAGGACGTCGTCGGACGGGCGTACCTCCCGGCCCTGTTCGATCCGCTGGTAGTAGTCAGTGCTCAGCCCGGCCAGCAGGGCCAACTCCTCGCGCCGCAGCCCGGTGACCTTGCGCCGGCCGCCCGGCTCCAGGCCGACGTCGTGCGGACGCAGCCGACTACGCCGAGCGCGTAGGAAGTCGCCGAGCTCACGAGCATACGGATGAAGGCTGTTCATGCCGCAAGTGTGCAGCGGCCCGGACCGCCGAAGGTAGGTCGCTCAGACCTAGGCAACCGAGAACGACTGAACCCATCGGGATCGCTCCTAACGTCGATGGGCCAGCGCACCGACACCTCCAGGAGCAGCAGATGACCGGATGGACCACCGACCACATCCCCGACCAGCACGGCCGGGTTGCCGTCGTGACCGGCGCGAACTCGGGCCTCGGCCTGGTCACCGCCACCGAACTGGCCAGCCACGGCGCCCACGTCGTGCTCGCCGTTCGTCACACTCCCGCCGGCGAGGAGGCCGCCCGCCGGATCGGTGGCGACGTCGAGGTACGCGAACTGGACCTGGCCTCCCTCTCCTCCGTGCGGACCTTCGCGGCGAAGCTGGCTGGCGACCACCCGGCGATCGACCTGCTGGTCAACAACGCCGGCGTGGTGCTGCTTGGCCCACGTCGCACCTCCGCCGACGGATTCGAACTGCACCTCGCCACCAACATGTTGGGCCACTTCGTACTGACCGGCCTGCTGCTCGGCAACCTGGCCGCGGCGCGGGAAGCCCGCGTGGTCAGTCTCAGCTCGATCACCCACAAAAACGCGCACTTGGACTTCAATGACCTGATGTTCGAACACGGCTATCGGGCAGCCACCGCCTACGGCCGGTCCAAGCTCGCCACCACGATCTTCGGCATCGAATTGGACCGCCGCCTGCGGGCCGCCGGAACGCCGATCGTCAGCGCCCTGGCCCACCCGGGTCTCACCCGCACCAACCTGACTCCGCGCGCCTGGGAACACCGTGGCCGACTCGGGCGACTGATCGCGTCGGCCGGCCTGCTGGCAACCCAGCCGGTGGCGCAGGGCGCGCTGCCACAATTGCGCGCTGCGACCGAGCCCGGTGTGCGGGGTGGCCAGTTCTTCGGCCCGTCCGGGCTCTGGGAGACGCGAGGCAGAGTCACTGAGGCCCGGCTCAGCCAGGAGGCCGCCGACCCGGCCGTCGGCACGCGGCTGTGGGCGGCAGCCGCAGACCTGACCGGCGTCAACTACCTCTGACCGTGTGGCGTTAGGCGACCCGAGACGCCGGCCAGCACCAGCCATCCCCGGAACAGCAAAGCCTGACCACTTCGACATCTACTGGGGAGGTCACACCGCACCGCTCGACGTCGGTGGTGATCATCGTCGGCTCAACCGGCGATGTCCACGACGACCTTGCCCTCGGCGGTGCCGTCGGCGACCAGCCGGTGGGCATCCATCACCGTGTCGAGCGTGAACGCGCGCGGATCCAGTCGCGGGCGCAACGCACCGGCATCGGCCAGCGCCGCGATCTCGCGCAGGATGTCGCCGTGGTGTTCGCGGCCCCGCCCGGTGAGCATCGGTAGCAGGGTGAACACGCCGGAGTAGGTCGCGCCGCGGAACGACAGCGGGGCGAGCGAGTGTGAGCCCCAGCCCAGCGCGCTGACGACGTGCCCATGGTAGGTGCGCACCGCCGCGAACGACGCGTCGAGCGTCGCGCCGCCGACGTTGTCCACGATGATGTCGAAGCCCTCGCCGCCGGTGTACCTCTCGACGTACTCCTCGACCTTGCTCGCGGTGTAGTCGATCGGCACGGCGCCCAGACTCTCGATCACCCGCATGCTCGCCGGTCCGCCGGTGGCGTACGCCTCGGCGCCGTGCGCCTGGGCGAGTTGGACGCCCACGTACCCGACCCCGCCGGCACCGCCGTGCACCAGGACCTTCTGCCCGGCGCGGACCCCGGCCCGGTCGACCAGCCCTTCCCAGGAGGTGACCGCCGCCAGTGGCAACGCGGCGGCCTCCCGCATCGAGAGTGCCTTCGGCTTGCGGGCCAGCAGTCGAGCGTCCACGGCGGCGTACTCGGCCAGCGAGCCCTGGAGGTCGCCGACGCCCCCGCACAGCCCGTACACCTCGTCTCCCGGCTCGAAGCCGGTCACCTCCGCGCCGACCGCCGCGACGACACCGGCGAGGTCCAGGCCGAGCACCGCAGGCAGGTGGACGCGCGCGTGCGCGGCCTTACCTGCCTGGATCTTCGTGTCGAGCGGGTTGACGCCGCTGGCGACGATCCGCACCAGCACCTGCCCGCGCTCGGGGGTGGGTTGATCGATCTCCTCGACCGTCAGCGGAACGTCGAACTCCCGCAGCACCGCAGCGCGCATAACCATCCACACTCTCCGTGATCGAGGCTTCACATGGACGCTATCCGACCGGATGGGCGGCGGGGCGGGTTCCTCGGACCGCGCCAGCGCCGCCACGGGCGGACCACGCCCGGGTCAGTCGTCTTCGGCACCGTCGAGCAGCGCGCGCCGCAGCGCCAGCCGGTGCTTCCGGCGAATCTCCGCCTCCCGGTACCGGCGTCGGTCCCCATCGGTCTCCGGCAGCAGCGGCGGCACCGTCCGAGGCTGACCGTCGTCGTCGATGGCGACCATGACCAGGTGGGCGGTTGCCACGTCGGTGGGCGGCACCGCCCGGTCCCACCGGTCGGCGGTCACCTTGACCGCCACCTCCATCGAGCTGCGGCCGGCCCAGGTGATCCGGGCGTCGACGTGCACGACGTCACCGACCCGCACCGCGCGGAGAAACGCCGTCTCGTCGATGGCGGCGGTCACAGCCGGCCCGTCGGAGTGCCGGGCGGCGACCACACCGGCGACGGAGTCGATGAGGTTGAGGATCCGGCCGCCGTGCACCGTACCCATCAGGTTGGTGTGGTGCTGGTCCATGATCTGCGAAAGGGTCAGGTGCGACGCCGACGGCGCTCGACCGGCGATCGTGGTGGTGTCGTGCACAGCGGTAGTCCGTCCCTCGGGAAACCACACCGCCGGGTCGCGGACACACGCTGGCGAGGACCTGGCCGTGTGCCACACGCACGGCCCGTCACCCGCTCAGCCCACCCGCGAGGCCGACGGCAGCGCACACGGTTGTGTACGCGGCGCCGGCAGGTCTTCGGACTCGCGGGCCTGACCGGTCGCGCCGGTCGCCTACTGGCCGTGGCTTCCCAGGCCACTGGCCCAGTGCTGATGACGGCGGTCGTTCCCACTCACCGCTGCGGGGCAGCCCCGGATTTCCACCGGGTTCCCTCTTACGACGCCCAGCCGGTCACGACGGGGCGAACCAGCGCCGTCGGCGAGCATAGCTGGCCAGGGGATCTGTCCACCCGGGGCGTCCTGCCGGGACGGCGGATGGCCTCATCGTCAACTTTTGGTCGTCTGAGGAAGAAGATCGTCGCCTCTTGAAAAAAGTCTCGCGAGGGTGAGGATATCCAGATGCGTCGTCTCCCCCAGACTTGCGGGCGGGTGGTCTCGGGCCTCCTCGCGTTCCTCCTCGCCTCGGCGGTCGCCCTCCTCGCGTCCGCCCAACCCGCCGCAGCTCACGGGACCCTCGCCATGTCCACACCGGCGAGCGGCGCCACAGTGCGCGAGCCGTTGATGTCGGTGCAGCTTTACTTCACCGAGAAGGCCGCCGCCAACGCGTTCTTCACGATCACCGCCCCGGGCGGCACCCGTGTCGACAACGGCTGGTCGCAAGGGGAGCCGAAGCCGCTGGAGAAGCCGGTACGGGAGTACTTCCTGGTCAACGGGCAGTTCGAGCCACGGGAGTACACGACGGGGTTCCCCGCTGTGGTGTCCGTCGCCCACCTGCCCGCCAAGGGCCAGTACTCGGTGAGCTACCTGTCGGTCGCCTCGGACGGCGACACCGTGCGGGGCACCCTGACCTTCCGCTACGACGGGCGGGTGACAGCAGCGCCGAAGGGATGGAGCCCGCCGTCGACCCAGCCGGACCCGGCGCTGGTGTCCGCCACCGAGCAGCACAACACGTCCGGGCAGGCCTCGGCGGTGCCGACCACCGCGGACGATCCGTCGACCCCGCCGGCTGCGGTGGCCCCGTCGACCGGGTCGACCGAGGAGAGCGGTCCCGGGGCACTGGCCTGGGCCGGCTGGGCGGCGGCGGTCGCGGCGGTCGGGGCGGTGGCCGGGTTCGTCGTCTGGCGTCGCCGATCCGGCGGCACACCCACTGGCCGGGGCCGTACCTCGGCGGCGACCTCCGGTCGACGCGGCGGTGGCGCCCGTGCCATGAACAGGACCGGCACTGGCAAGACCGTCGGCGGCAAGGTCGGCGAGGGCAAGACCGGCGGGGGCAAGGCCGGCGCGGCGACCGGCGTCGTCGCGCGTACCGCGAGTGACAAGCGGCGGCCCGCCACAGTGCCGGCGGCGCGCAAGGGCAACACGGTCGTCACGGCCCGCACGGGCGTTGCTGTCGATCCGACGCCTACCGATCAGGTGACCAAGGCCCTCGCCAGCACGAAGGGCGAGCCGACGGTCGACCCCGGACCACGGCCCGACACGGACCTGGCCGCCACGACGCCCGGGTCCCGGTTGAGCAACACCCACCTGGCGCTGTTCGTCGGTGGTCTGGTGATCGCTTTGCTGGCCGGGTTCGGGTTGGCCCGTATCGGCACCGCCGACGAGAGTCCGGCGGCCGGCAACGCACGACCGTCAGCCGGTGGACCGCCCGACTCGGGACAGGTGGGCTCGGCGACCGACGGGCACCAACACCCGGCCGGTACGGGGCCGCACACGCATCGGGGTGACGACGCGACGGGCGCGACGCTGGCGACCGGGACGACGGTCAGCGCCGGTGGGTACACCCTGCAACCGCTGGAGCGGTCCCAACCGCCCGGTGTACGCGCGGACTACCGGTTCCGGATCGTCGGGACCGACCGGCAGGCGGCAACCCGTTTCGCGGTCGTGCACGACAAGCCGTTGCACCTGATCGTGGTGGGCCGCGACCTGACCGGCTACCAGCACCTGCACCCGACGATGGCGTCCGACGGCACCTGGAGCGTCCCCTTGACGCTGGCCCGACCCGGCGGCTACCGCGTCTTCGCCGACTTCTCCGTCACCGCGGCCGACGGCACCCAACAGCCTCTCGTGCTGGGCGTCGATCACATCGTGCCCGGCGCGCACAGCCCGACCGCGCTGCCGCCGGCGCAGGCGCAGGCGACGGCTGGCCCGTACACGGTTTCGATGACCGGCACTCCGACGGTGGGGGTGACGGCGCCGATCCACTTCCAGGTCAGCGCCGACCCGACCGTCCCGGCGCAGTTGGAGCGATACCTGGGCGCGTACGGGCACCTGGTCGTGGTGCGTGAGGGTGACCTGGGCTACGTGCACGTCCACCCCGAGCAGGAGTTGGTCGACGGGACTGTCAAGTTCTGGCTGACCGCGCCGAGTTCAGGCCGGTACCGGGCCTTCTTCGACTTCCAGGTCGCCGGCACTGTGCACACCGGGGAGTTCACGATCAACGTTCCCTGAGTCCGGAACTTTCTCCGAGCTGCGGCCGACCAACCTCCCAGCAGCAACCATCGGAGGAAGAACACATGCGCACCACCAGCCCGAACGCTTCACGCCGCCGGTCGGCCGCCATCCTCGTCGCCGCGATCCTGACGGTGGGCGTCGCCGGTTGCGGCTCGTCCGATTCGCCGTCGACAGCGCAGGCGGGCCCGTCCGCGTCGGCCTCGGCCAACCCGGACGCTGGTGTGCTCGACATTCGTGACCCGTGGGTGAAGGCGGCCGACAAGGGCATGACGGCGGCCTTCGGGACCCTGGTCAACGACGGCGACACCGACGTCACGGTGACGAGTGCGACGACCTCGCTGTCGCCGATGGAGCTGCACGAGATGGCCGTGAAGGACGGCAAGATGGTCATGCGGCAGAAGCAGGGCGGCATCGTGATCAAGGCAAGGAGCACGCACGCCCTGGAGCCCGGTGGCGACCACCTCATGCTGATGAACCTCATCAAGCCCGTTCAGGCCGGCGACGAGTTGACAGTCACCCTGACCTTCGCCGACGGCAGGACCCAGCAGTTCCGCGCCGTGGCCAAGCCGTTCACCGGCGCGCAGGAGAGCTACGCCCCCGGGCACGGTGAGCCGATGCCCGGCATGAGCGCCACGCCGGAGATGAGCATGAGCCCGGCATCGTGACGCAGACACCACAGGTCCGACCGGTGAGCAGGCGTGGCCTGCTCACCGGCGGAGCACTGGCCGCCGGCGGAGCATTGGCCGGCGGTGCCACGATCGCCGCCACCCGCGCGGGGAGGACCGGGCCGCCGTCGGCGACCGCCGCCGACGCGACGCTGGCGGCGACCGTCGGCGGGCTGGTCGAGCCGTTCCACGGCGCTCGACAGGCCGGGGTGGCCACCGAACCGCAGGCGCACGCGTCGTTCGTGGCGCTCACCCTGCGGGCCGGCGTCGACCGGGCCGCGCTGGGTCGGATGTTGCGGTTGCTCACCGACGACGCCGCCCGGCTCACCCAGGGCCGACCCGCGTTGGCCGACACCGAGGCCGAACTCGGGCTGTTGCCGGCACGGTTGACGGTGACTTTCGGCTTCGGGCCGGGCCTCTACCGGGCGGCCGGCGTCGACGACCGCCGGCCGGCATCGGTCACCGACCTGCCGTCGTTCCGCATCGACCGGCTCCAGCCGGCGTGGTCCGGCGGTGACCTGCTGCTGCAGATCTGCGCCGACGACGCGATCTCCGTCGCCCACGCCCAGCGGGTCCTGATCAAGGACAGCCGACCGTTCGCCACAGTGCGGTGGGTCCAGCAGGGCTTCCGGCGCAGCCCCGGTGTCGAGCCGGGCGGCCACACCCAACGCAACCTGTTCGGTCAGCTCGACGGGACCGCCAACCCTCGGCCCGGCGCGCCCATGGACACCGCGCTCTGGGTCGCGGACGGCCCGGCGTGGCTGCGCGACAGCACCACAGTGGTGCTCCGGCGGATCAGCATGAACATGGAAACGTGGGACCTGCTCGGCCGAACGGACCGCGAACTCGCCGTCGGGCGACGGCTCGACACCGGCGCACCGCTCACCGGCAGCGCCGAACACGACGAACCCGACTTCGCCGCCACCGACGCCGACGGCCTCACCGTCATCCCCGACTTCTCTCACCTGACCCGCGCCCACGTCACCGACGACCGGTTGAAGATCCTGCGCCGGCCCTACAACTACGACGGGGTGCCGACGGCGGAGGGCCACGCGGACAGCGGCTTGATCTTCACCTCGTACCAGGCCGACATCGCCCGACAGTTCCTGCCCATCCAGCGCCGGCTGGCCGACCGGGACCTGCTCAACGAGTGGACCACGCCGATCGGCTCCGCCGTCTTCGCCATCCCGCCCGGATGTCAACCGGGCGGGTGGATCGGCGAGCAGGTGCTCGGATGACCACGCCAACCGTCATGACCGTACCGTCGTCGCGGCCCACCGCCGTCCGGCTCGGCGCGGCGGTGCTCGCCGTCCTCGTGGCGGTACTGATCCCGGGCAGCCCGGCCTGGGCGCACAACTCGCTCCGGACGGCCACGCCTGCCCGGGACGCGACAGTGCCGAGCGCACCGACCGAGGTCACGCTCGAATTCATGCAGCGACTCGACCCGGCGTTCACCACCATCGTGCTCACCGACGCCGCCAAGCGGAAGCTTCCCACCGGCGAACCGGTGGTCACCGGAGCGAAGAGCACCGTCCAAGTGACCGACACCCTGCCGAACGGGACATACACGGTCGCCTACCGGGTCGTCTCCGTCGACGGGCACCCGGTGCAGGGGTCCTATCCGTTCACTGTGGCCGATCCGACGTCCAGCGCCGCGCCGGTCGCCAACGTCAGCGCGTCGGCGCCTCCCCCGTCCGCCGCCGCCGCGAAGTCCGGCGGCGGTCCGAGCGGCGGTGTCCTCGTCGCGGCTGTCGCGCTGGCCCTCCTCGTCCTGGTGACGGCTGGGCTGCTGTGGCGGCGGGCGGCCCGGCGCTGATCCGACCCGCCCCCGTGCGGTCCGATCTTCGGGAACCGCCGGCGTCTCTCCCCCGACTACCAGTCAGGGCCGACGCGACACCTCACCGGGCGACCAGACCAGTACGGGAAACGCCTTCGCGCTTCCCGACTCTTCCGATCGGATCACCATGTCTCTCACCGAATTGTCCGGCACGCCGACGCCGGAGCCCGCCACGACGACCGGGAAACCGGCCCGGTCCGCCCGGCGCACGTCACCGTTCGGCGCGCTGCTGCTGCGGTTGCACTTCTACGCCGGCATCCTCGTCGCCCCTTTCCTGGTGGTCGCCGCACTGACCGGCCTGGCCTACACCACGACCCCGCAACTCGACTCGATCCTCTACGGCGACCAGCTGACCGTCGCCCAGATGGGTGACCGTCAGCTCCCGCTGGCCGAGCAGATCGGGGCCGCGCGCAACGCGCACCCCGACGGCAGCATCACCACAGTGCAACCCGGCGACGGCGACCGGACCACCAAAGTGGTGTTCTCAGTGCCCGAGCTGGGCGAGAACCAGCACACCGTCTACATCAACCCGTACACCGGCGAGTCCCAGGGGCAGCTCACCACCTGGTTCGGGTCCACGCCGGCCACCACCTGGCTGGACGACCTGCACCGCCACCTGCACCTGGGCACGGTGGGCGAGCACTACTCCGAACTGGCCGCGAGCTGGCTGTGGGTGATGGCACTGGGCGGGGTCATCCTCTGGTGGCGTCGACGAGGCGCCGCCCAAGCTGCCGCCCGGCACCTGCTCGTGCCGGACCTTTCCACCGGTAAGGGTGTCCGCCGTACCCGGGGATGGCACGCCACCACCGGCATCTGGCTCACCGTCGGACTCCTCTTCCTCTCGGTCACCGGCCTGACCTGGTCCCGCTACGCCGGCGCGAACTTCGCCGCCGGTCTCGACGCGCTGAGCGCCCGCACTCCGGAGATCTCCACCGGCCTCACCGCCGGTCCCCCCGCCCCTGCCGAGACCGGCGGGGGCCACGAGCACGGTGCCGCCGGGGCGGGCGGGGTCGTCGAGTCGGCGGCGTTCGATCGGGTCCTGACTGTCGCTCGCGGCGCGGGCCTCTCCGGGCCGGTCGAGATCACTCCCGCGCCGGAGCCGGGCTCCGCCTGGACCGTCACGCAGGTCGACAACACCTGGCCGGTCAGGAAGGACCGCATCGCCGTCGACCCGGCCTCGGACACGGTCACCGCCCGCAGCGACTTCGCCGACTGGCCCCTGCTGGCCAAACTGAGCGGCCTCGGCATCCAGGCCCACATGGGGATCCTCTTCGGCCTGGTCAACCAGATCCTGCTCGCCGCGCTCGCCCTCGGCCTGCTCTGCGTCATCTTCTGGGGCTACCGCATGTGGTGGCAACGCCGACCCACCCGCGTCGGCCGCCGGGCGATCGCCGGCACCTCGCCAGCCCGTGGCGGCGTACGCGGTCTGCCGCTCTGGGCGCTGTTGATCGGCGTACCGGTGACCGTGGCGATCGGCTGGGCGCTGCCCCTGTTCGGGCTCACAGTGCTCGCCTTCCTCGTCATCGACGTGGTGCTGGGTGCGGTGTCCCGACGCCGACGACCTGCCGCGGCTCCCACCTCCCCGGCTCCCGCGGGGAGCTGATCCACCGGACCGGCCGTCCGTCCTCCGACGGACGGCCGGAGGCTTCGCTCAGATCACTACCTGTTTGGTGTTCGGCAGGCTGTCGACTATCGACTTCTGCACGTTGATCGTGTCGGCGATGACCTCGTGGGGCGTGTTGGCCATCCACTGCATCACCGAGATGTCCTCGAAGCGGGGATGGCGGAACATCTCCAGGAACACCAGTGGTTCATCGCCGGTGTTCTCGATGTAGTGGCCGTACGCGAACGGAACGTAGCCCACATCGCCGGCCTGGAAGTCGAACGTCCGGGCCGCCGCCTGCGAGGCGAAGACGCCCATCCGCCCGGTGCCGGAGATGTAGTACTGCCACTCGTCAGTGGTGGGATGCCAGTGCAACTCGCGCATCCCTCCCGGCTCGACCTCCACCAGGGCCGCGGCGGTGGTCACGGAGGCGGCGAAGTTGGTGGAGTCGGTGATCCGGACCGTTCCGCCGCGGAATCGCTGCGGGGTCTGCGCGAGCATCCGGTGCTTGAAGCTTCGCGGGATGTCGCCGGTCGGGCTGACCACCCGGTCCTGTTGCAGGGGTGGTGGGACGTCGCCCTGGAAGATGTACTTTTCCCGCTCGGGCAGGTTCTCCATCTGTTCCAGCGTCCAGCCGAAGTTCTTGGCCAGCACGTGTCGAGGGGTGTGTGCGAAGAAGTCGCTGAGCAGGAAGGTGTTGTTCTCCGAGAACGCCCCGTCGTCGAAGACCAGCAGGAACTGGGCGCCGTCCTCCAATGCCTGGATGTTGTGCGGCACGCCCTGCGGAAAGAACCACAGATCGCCGGCCTTCACGTCCTCGATGAAGTTGCGACCCTCGTGGTCCACAGCGCTGATCCGGCAGCTGCCGCTGAGCATGTACGCCCACTCCGACTGCTGGTGCCAGTGGATCTCCCGGTACGCGCCCGGCTCGAGACCGAACTGGACGCCGGACAGCTGACTGGCGATCGGGAGGTCTCGGCTGGTGACCTCGCGGGTCCAGCCACCCTTCTCCACCCGGGTGTGCGCCTGCGAGAACGAGAACTTGAGGTTGGGCACCAGCCGGCTGTCGGTCGTCGGTGGAACCAGGAGGTCCGGGTTCTGCCGCTCGAGCTCGACGTTACGGCCTGCGAAAGGCGCGGCGCCCTGGTCGCCGCGCCGCGGCTCGGGATCGCTGTTCGCCATGATCGCTGTCTCCTCACTCGGGTTGGATCGGATTGGGCGCGGGAACGGATCCGCCCCGCAGCCGTAGCCGGGACGAGATCCCCAGCAGGGCACGCAGTCCGGGCCAGCCGTACTGGACCGCGATCGCGACCGGAATCGCCGCGGCGGTCGTCATCAGCACCAGGCGGGCCCACGCCGGAGCGTGACCACCCGCCCCGATGCTGGCGTAGAGGACGAACATCAGCAGTACGACCCGGAGCCGACGCAGACCGGGAAGTTTGGTGAGCTGGGCCATGGTCCGATGATCGGTGCCGAACGTCGTCCGTCGCATCACGTGATCGCGCTATTACCGCAGGTCAAATCCCGGACAGTGGGGGTCATTCGGCGCACTCCCGTCGGTTCGTCGATCTGGTCGCCCGTACCTGTCGCCATGGCTAGGCTCGGTCGCAGGACGGCATTTCGATGCGCCTGGTAACAACCGGGGAGAACGCCATTGCCCGAATCACCCTTCAACGCCGGAACGCTCCCGGCCGACGACATCGCCACCGACGCCGAGCAACGACGGCACCGGCTGTTCGCCACGGCGGACCAGCTCCGGCTCGCCGGACGCGGGATGGAGGCGCTGCACGTCCTGGCGGCGGAGCTCGCCACGAGTCGCAGCGGCGAGCGCCACCGCGCCCTCCTGCTCGGTCGCCTGGCGCAGATCGTGGCACTGGAGCAGCCGAGCATCGCCCTCGCCGGTCTGCGGGAGGCGCTGAACCTCCGACTGGACGCCGACAGCCGCGGCACCCTGCTCGCCCTGGTCGCCACGATCGCGGCCCGCACGGGACATCCGGACACCGATGCCCTGCTGCGCGACGCGGGGACCGCGCACGCCGCGTCGGGTGACCCGACGTCCGCTCGCCACCTCGCCCTCGGCCGGGCCGCCCGCTCGCTCGCGCACGGTGATCTGCCGGGTGCCCAGGCTGTGCTGGCGGCCCTCGACCCGAGCTCCTGGGCGGCACGCGCCGACGCCCCGTCCATCCGGGCGGAACGGATCCTCGTGCAGCTCGGCCTGGGCCGGCACCAGGACGCGCGGGCCGCGACCCGCCAGGCGCCCGACGCGACCGACGTTTCACTGACCGGACTGACCGCGCTGGACTGCCTGCGGATGGTGGCCGTGGGAGAGCTGCCCGAGGCGGCCGCGCTGGCCGTGACGACACTCAGCTCCGGCTCGGCGGACCTCAGTCGGGAGGTGCGTGCCCTGTTGGTCGCGGTGATCGCCGAGGTCCGCTACCGCCGTGGCGAACACGACGACGCCCGCGCCATTCTCCGCACCTGCCTCGCCGAGGACCGATGGCCGGACCGTACGATGTGGACGTTCGCGTTCTGTGTGGCGGTGCGCGACAGTGCCCTCAGCGCGCCGGCCGGCCTGCTCACCACTGTCGTCGCCGACCTGCACCGGTCGGTCCGGTCACTGCTGCCCGTGCCGCACTTCGGCCCCCGACTGGTACGCGCGGCGGTGGCGGCCGACGACACCCGGGCCGCCCGCCGGGTCACCGAACTGGTCGAGCTGGTCTCCACCCGTACCCCGGTGCCGCTGTGGCACGCGTTGGCCGATCAGAGCCGAGGGTTGCGCGACGGCGACCCGGACGCCCTCCGTTCGGCGGTCGACCGGCTGCGCACCACCGCCGCGCGGCCGGCGCTGGCCGACGCGTTGCTCGACCTCGCGAACAGTCCCCGGGCGCGGTCCGGGGAGGCGCGCGATGCCGCGCACGAGGCGGCTGCCCTCTACGCCCGGATCGGCGCTTCTGGCGACCAGGCGATCGCGGACCGGCGCTGCGCCGACCTCGCTGCCACCCCGCGCCACCGGCCGTCGATCGACGAGCCGTCGAGCCGGGGCATCGGCGCGCTCACCCCGGCCGAGGAGCGGGTGGCCGAGATGCTCGCCGCCGGCGCCACGAAGAAGGAGGCGGCCCGGAGCCTCTTCGTCTCCTTCCACACCGTGGACACCCAACTCCGCTCCATATACCACAAGCTGGGCATTCACAATCGGATGCAGTTGGTGCGGGCCTGGGAACGGACCAGACGATAATCAGCCGATGACCGCGCCAGCCGACCTGACGCCGCTCGCCGAAGCCGTGGAGTGCGAATTCATGCACTCCTACGAGTCGCAGGCGCCCGGGGCCACGTACACCGAACTCGGGATCGCGACCACCCGCATCGGCGGCGGTGTGGCCCTCGCGATGCGCAACGATCCCTCCGGCGGGTACTGGAACAAGGCCCTCGGCTTCGGCACCACCGAGCCGTTCACAGTGCAGACCCTGGATCGTGTCCTCGACTTCTACCGGGAGCAGGGCGTCGACCAGGCGGTCCTCCAGCTCGTTCCGTCGGTGCTGCCCGCGGGCTTCGACGAGGTCGCCGCCGCGCGAGGGCTGGAGCCGGGAAGCACCTGGGTCAAGCTCGCCGCCCGACCCGGCGACGTCGCCACGGCGCAGACCCGTCTGCGCGTCGCCCCGGTGCCGGCCGACGAGGCGCGGCACTGGGCCGACGTCGTGCTCACCGGGTTCGGCATGCCGACCGGTGGGCTCACCGACATGCTGGCCGCGACGGTCGGCCAGCCGGCGTGGCGACCGTACGCGGCCTGGAACGACGGCGAACTGGTCGCGGGCGGCAACCTGTTCCTGCACGGCGAGGCCGCGTCGCTCAACGCCGCCGCGACGGCCACCGGTCACCGCGGCCTCGGGGCGCAGTCGGCGCTGATCGCCGCCCGCGCCCGAGCCGCGGCCGAGGCGGGATGCCGGTGGCTGTTCGCCGAGACCGGCAAGCCCGCGCCCGGCCAGCAGAACCCGTCGCTGAACAACATGCGCCGGGCCGGGCTGGTGCCGCTCTACGAACGCCGCAACTGGGTCTGGCGAGCAGCTTCCTGAAGCCGCCCGCCGCTGTCACTTCTCGCTGTCGAGCAGCGCCATCATGGCGGTCGCGTACCGCTGGCCGGAGGCGGCGCCGGCCGGCACGGCACGCTCGATCTCGTCCAGCGCGTCCTGGTCGAGCGCCAGGTCGACGGCGGCCAGCGACTCGGTCAGCCGGTCCCGCCGCCGCGCCCCGACCAGCGGCACGATCTGTTCGCCCTGTGCCGCCACCCAGGCGATCGCCACCTGGCTGGTGGTCGCACCCAGCCGCTGTGCGACCCGGCCGAGCGCGTCCACCAGGCGCAGGTTGGCGGCCAGGTGCTCGCCCTGGAATCGTGGGCTGTTGGCCCGGAAGTCCGTGCCGGTCAGCGCACGGTCGGCCGACCAGTGGCCGCTGAGCAGACCTCGGGACAGCACCCCGTAGGCGGTCAACCCGATGCCCAGCTCCCGCAGCGCCGGCAGAATGGTGGCCTCCGGGCCCCGGGAGAGCAGCGAGTACTCGATCTGGACGTCGCTGATCGGCGCTACCGCCGCGGCCCTGCGGATGCTGTCCGCGCCCACCTCGGAGAGCCCGATGTGCCGGATGTAGCCGGCCTGCTGCATCTCCAGCAGCGCGCCCACGGTCTCCTCGACCGGCACCTGCGGGTTCAGCCGCGACGGCCGGTAGATGTCGATGTAATCGGTGCCCAACCGTCGCAGCGAGTACGCCAGCCGGTCCTTCACCGCCGCCGCCGACACGTCGTACGGTGCCGCCTGGAAGCCGCCGTCGGGTGTCCGGCGTGCGCCGAACTTCACGCTGAGCACCACCTCGTCCCGGCGACGCTCCCGCAGCACGCGGCCGATCAGCATCTCGTTGTGACCCGAACCGTAGAAGTCCGCGGTGTCGATCAGGTTCACACCGGCGTCGATCGCCGCGTGCAGCGTCGCGACGCTCTCCGCCTCGTCGGCCGGCCCGTACAGGTCGGACATGCCCATCGCGCCGAGCCCGATGATCGACACCTCCGGTCCGGAGGCACCCAACCGTCGCCGTCGTAGACCCGTCATGTCCCTCGTCTCCTTCGGTCGTCGTCGCGGTGCGTCGTGGTGTCCCGGCACCGCTGTGTACGCTGTGTCCATATAACCAGCAAGTAGACAGCGTGTCCATATAACCGGGAGGACCAGTGGCCGAGCTCACGCCGGACGCCCAGACGCCAGCGCGCCGTGGTCGCGGCCGCCGCCCCGCCGATCAGGTACGCGCGGAGATCCTCACGGCCGCCGGTGAACTCCTGCTGGCCGAGGGCATGGCCGGCTTCACCATCGAGAAGGTCGCGGCCCACGCCGGAGCCAGCCGGATGACCATCTACAAATGGTGGCCCTCCAAGGGAGCGCTCGCCCTGGACGGCTACTTCACAGTCGTCGCGCCCACCCTGGCCTTCACCGACACCGCCGACATCGTCGCCGACCTGACCAACCAGCTCGTCGCCTTCGTCCACCTGGTGCGGGACACCACCGCCGGGCGGGTCATCAGCCAGCTCATCGGGCAGGCGCAAACCGATCCGGAACTGGCTGCCGCCTACCGCGAGCGCTACTCCGGCCCCCGTCGAGCCTTGGCCGTCGAGACCCTCAGCAGGGCCATGGCCCGGGGGCAGCTGCGGCCCGACATCGACCCCGAATCCGTCGTCGACCAGCTCTGGGGCGCCTGCTACCACCGGCTTCTCATCGCCGACCTGCCGCTCACCGAGGACTTCGCCCGCACCCTGGTCGACAACCTCATCCGCGGACTGCGCTGACCGGCAACCGGCCCGACCACCGCGCATGCCACGGAGCGACCGGGCTCCGCGGGCGGCCGCCGACCAAACATGAAGATCATGTTCAATCGGTGCTAACGTCATTGATCGATGCACATACGATCGTCACTCTCGCCCGGCCGGCACCGCAAACTGAGGTGAGGATGCCCCTCCACTTCGACCTGCTCGGGCCGCTGACAGTGTCACGGGACGGCCGACCGGTCGCCCTCGGGTCGACGAAACAGCAGCTGGTGCTGGCCGCTCTGCTGCTACGCCCCGGTGAGGCGATCTCCGCCAACGAGCTGATGACGATGGTGTGGGGCGACCAGTCCCCCGCCTCGGCCGCCGCGAACCTGCGCACCTACCTGCGGGGGCTGCGCCAGGCACTCGACTGCGCCGCGGGCGAGCGCCGCCGGATCCTCACCACATCGGGCGGCTACCTGCTTCGCGTCGAGCCGGACGAGCGGGACGTGGACCGGTTCGACGCGGCGGCGGCGCGCGGACGGGCAGCGCTGGCCGCCGGCGACCCGGCGGCGGCGCTGCCGGAGCTGGCCCTCGCGCTCGGCATGTGGCGGGG
>NZ_PYAK01000085.1 GCF_003264365.1 Micromonospora noduli | reverse complement strand
CGTCGGCCGGCCCGCCCAGCCCCGGGCCGGGTGCCGGCCCCGGCACCGGTCCCGGTGGCGCTCCGGCCGGTGCCGCCGACCCGTCCTGCGGCCGGTTCGCCGCCGACGTCTGCGCCGCGTACCTCCGGATCGCCACCACCGGCCGCGCCGACGAGGCCGCCGTGGACCTGCTGCGCCGCTCCAGCCCAGCCGGTGTGCTGGACCGGATCAAGGCCCCCACCCTGTTGGTCCAGGGAGAGGCGGACACCCTCTTCCCGCTCGGTGAGGCGGACGCGAACGCGCGCGGCATCGCCGCCACCGGCACCCCGGTACGGGTCGCCTGGTTCACCGGCGGGCACGACGGTGGCAGTGGACCCCGCTCGGACTCCGACCGGGTGAAGTTCCTGACCGTCCAGTGGCTCGACCACTACGTCAAGGGCGAGGGCGACGCGCCCGGCGACGACTTCACCTGGTCGCGGATCGCCGGCTTCGACGCGCTCGACCGGGGTCTCGTCGCCACGGGTTTCCGCCGCGCCGACTACCCCGGCCTCACCGGCAACGCCCGCCGGGAGGTGACGGTCGCCGGCCCGGCGCAGCCGATCGCGAACCCGCCGAACGGCAACCCGGCCGCCATCTCCTCGATCCCGTTCGCCGGCGGGCTCGCCTCGCTGCTGGACGGCGTGGCCGGTGACGTGCCCGGCCAGCACGCCCAGTTCGAGTCCACCCCGCTGACCGAGGCCGTGGACGTGGCCGGTGCGCCCACCGTCACAGTGCGGGCAGCGTCGCCGACCGGCGAGGCCGTGCTCTTCGTCAAGCTCTACGACGTCGACCCGGACGGGGCGGCCACCCTGCCGAACGGCCTGGTCGCCCCGATCCGGCTCACCGGCCTACCGCAGCAGGTGCAGGACGCCCGCCCGGTCACCGTGACGCTGCCCGGGATCGTCCGTCGGGTCGAGGCCGGGCACCGGCTGCGGCTGGTGGTGGCCACCTCCGACCAGGCGTACACCACGCCGGCCGCGCCGACCGTCTACACGGTGGCCGCGGACGGTGCGGTCAGCCTGCCCACGGTCAGCGGTGAGCCGATCCCCACCGCGGCGACGATCTGGCGCTGGGTGCTCGCCGGCCTGCTCGCCGCCATCGTGATCGGGCTCGTCGTGGTCGTCGCCCTGGTCCGCCGCCGGCACCGCCGCCAGGACCGGTCGGTGCACCCGGAGTACGCGGACACCCCGCTGGCAGTGCGCGCACTGCGCAAGGAGTACGCGGACGGCTTCGTCGCGGTGTCGAACGTGGACTTCGAGGTGCACCCCGGTCAGGTCGTGGGTCTGCTCGGGCCGAACGGTGCCGGCAAGACCACCACCCTGCGGGTGCTGATGGGGCTGACCCAGCCGACCGCCGGGGAGATCTACGTCTTCGGTCGCCGGCTGGTGCCCGGCTCGCCGGTGCTGTCCCGGATCGGGGCGCTGGTGGAGGGGCCGGGCTTCCTGCCGCACCTGTCGGGTCTGGACAACCTGAAGGCGTACTGGCGGGCCACCGGGCGGCCGTGGGAGGACGCACAGTTCGACGCGGCGCTGGAGATCGCCGGGTTGGGCGACTCGGTGCACCGGAGGATCAAGAACTACAGCCACGGGATGCGCCAGCGGCTCGCCATCGCCCAGGCCATGCTCGGTCTCCCCGAACTGCTGGTGTTGGACGAGCCGACCGACGGGCTGGACCCGCCGCAGATCGCCGAGATGCGCCGGGTGCTCCAGCGGTACGCCACGGACGGCCGGGCGGTGCTGGTCTCCAGTCACCTGCTGGCCGAGGTGGAGCAGACGTGCACGCACGCGGTGGTGGTGAACAAGGGCCGGATCGTGGCGTCCGGGCCGGTGGAGGAGATCGTGGGCGAGTCGCCGAGCGTGCTCTTCGACGTCACCGACCCGTCGGCGGCGCGGGCGGTGCTGGACCGGCTGCACGGGGTCCGCGTGTTGCCGGAGAGTGACGGCCAACTGGTGGTCGACACCAACGGCACGGCCCGCAGCGAGGTGGTGGCGGAGCTGGTGCGCGCCGGCATCGGGGTGGACCGGGTGGTGCCTCGGCGGCGCCTGGAGGACGCGTTCCTCGCCCTGGTGGGCGAGAACTCTCGGGGAAGCGGTGACCGGTGATGGTTGTTACTGACGCGGGTGAGGCCCGTGGCTACCGGCCGTCGGCCACCATGCCGTTCGTGGCGGAGTTCCGTCGGCAGGCGTCCCGGCGGCGGACCCAGTTGGCGCTCGGGTTCATGGTGTTGCTGCCGCTGATCATCCTGATCGCGTTCCAGTTCGACTCGGGCGGCGACGACGACAACGGTCGCAACGAGTTCGCCAGCCTGGTCGAGCTGGCCACCTCGGGCGGGCTCAACTTCACCCTGTTCTCGATCTTCGTGTCGGCGTCGTTCCTGCTGGTGGTGGTCGTCGCGCTGTTCTGCGGTGACACGGTGGCCAGTGAGGCGAGCTGGGGCAGCCTGCGGTATCTGCTGGCGATCCCGGTGCCCCGGGCGCGGTTGTTGACGGTGAAGCTGGTGGTCGCGCTCGCGTACTCGGGACTGGCCCTGCTGCTGTTGGCCGGCACCGCGTTGCTGGCCGGCACCCTGCGCTATGGCTGGTCGCCGCTGCGCAGCACTGTCGCCGCCGAGCTGGAACCCACCGAGGGGTTGCTCCGGTTGCTGGCCGTGCTGGGCTACCTGGCGGTCGTACTGCTGGTGGTGGCAGGCCTGGCGTTCCTGCTGTCGGTGATCACGGACGCCGCGCTGGGCGCTGTGGGTGGTGCGGTTCTGCTCTGGATCCTGTCCAGCATCCTGGACCAGATCACCGCCCTGGGAGCGCTGCGCGACTTCCTGCCCACCCACTTCAGCACCGCCTGGCTGGGTCTGCTGTCGACTCCGGTGCAGACCGACGATGTGGTGCGCGGCTGCATCTCGGCGATCAGCTACGCGACGCTGTTCTGGGGGTTGGCGTTCTGGCGCTTCACCCGCAAGGACATCACGTCGTAGCGGGTCGGCTCACAGCCGGCTGTCGGGCGGGCTCACCGACGACGGCACCGCGCTCGGCGCCGGCGGTGGGGCCGGCCGGGTCGGCACCGGCGTGGACGGGTCGGCCTTCTTCCAGGCGCTGACGCCGATCCGGCCGGTGTTGCCGAGGTCGATCGGCCCGTCCGGGTCGACCTCGTCGGCCGGCTGCCCGGCGGCGGGTGCCACCGTCAGGAACTCGCCGTTGGTGGCCACCACTGTCGAGTCGGTGACCAGGTTGCGCCAGAGCACCACTGCGGTGGCCCGCTCCCCGGCGGCGAGGATGACCTGCCGGGGTGGCTGGTCGAAGCCTGAGGTGATCTCCTTGGCACCGTTGACCACCCGCAGCATGATCGGCTCGCGCGCTTCGTCGAACACGTGCAGCACCGGGTACCCGTTGAGCTGGTAGGGGTGCTCGCCGCAGTTGACCAGCTCCAGGCCGAGGGCGCGCAGACCCATCGCGGCGTCCCCGCCGGTCGACCGGATCCGAACGCCGCTCGTCGGGCACTCGGCCGGCGTCTCGGTGCTGGCGGTCGGGCCTGCTTGCGCCCTCGAACCGGGGGGTGGCTGGCTCGGATCTCCGGACTGGCCGCGATGGTCGAGAGTGCAGCCGCCGAGCACGAGAGTCGTCGCGACCGTCGCGGTGATGCGTCGCAGTGCTGCGGTGTCGCGGGAGATCATCCGTTGATCCTCGCCCACTTGCGCAGTACGTCGACGCCCGGCCCCGGCCTCGCCGGCTCTTCCTGCGCTGCCACGCGAGCTGGTGGGGGACGTCTCCTGGTGCGCCTTTGGAGCTGAATCGTTTGCGACATCACCGGGGGAGGGCGCGGGCGTCCTCGTTCACACCGTTTTCACGAGGGATTATCCCACCAGCAAGGAACTTATGACTTTCGATGCATGCATGCCTCAGGATCAACGAGACCCATTCACACTCCTCGATGGAGGTGCCATGAACGTCTCTCGGCTCGGCGGGCCGACCCTGTCCCTGTTCCGCATCGTGATCGGCCTGCTGTTCACGTTGCACGGCCTGTCCTCGGTATTCGGGTTGTTCGGCGGCAACCCGATGACCGGCAAGGCGGTACCCCTCGGCACCTGGCCGGGCTGGTGGGCCGCCCTGATCCAACTGGTCTGCGGCGTACTGGTGCTGGTCGGGCTCTTCGCCCGACCCGCCGCGCTGCTCGCCTCCGGCTCGATGGCGTACGCCTACTTCGTGGTGCACCAGCCGAATGCTCTGCTGCCGCTGCACAACGGAGGCGAGCGGGCGGCGCTCTTCTGCTGGGCGTTCCTGCTGGTCGCGGCTCTCGGCCCGGGTGCCTGGGCACTCGACACGCTGCGCGCCCGGCGTCGCACCGACACTCCTTCGGCATCGGCTTCGGCGGCCGAGCCCGACGCGGTGTCCGTCTGACCACACCCGAACCACGCGCCGCCGAAGCCTCGACGAGGCGGCTTCGGCGGCGCGTCCGGTCAGGGCCGGCCGATGCGCCCGGGCCCGGGGCCGGTCGCCACTCCCGGTCGCGGCGTTACCTCTTCGCTGATGTCGTAGACGATTCAGCTCCAAAGCGAGCGTCGGTGGCAGGTCCCAGCCGAGGATGACGTGCCGCCGGCAGACCGGCTGGTACCGCCACGCGGACTGCGGCCGTGGAGCGGGGGTGAGGCGGGGTCAGGCCGGCGGGCGCTGGGTGAGGATCGCGTCCAGCAGGCCGGGGTAGAGCTTGTCCAGCTCGTCCCGGCGGAGCCGGACCAGTCGGCTGGTGCCGGCGGCCCGGGTCCGGGTCAGCCCCGCCTCGCGCAGCACCTTGAGGTGGTGGCTACGGGTCGCCTTGGAGACGCCGAAGTCGAAACTGCCGCAGGCGGACTCGCCGCCCTCGGCGAGCGCCCGGACGATCTGTAGCCGCACGTCGTCGGCGAGTGCGGCCAGCACGCTGGTGACCGGTACGGCGGTCAGGTCGGGCTCGTGCGGCTCCATGTGACCAGTGTAACCCTTGTTCGACAACTATCGAACGACGCCCTATGGTCGGTGTCGTTGGTTCGACGATACTCGAACATTGGAGTTGCCGATGCGATCCCGCGCCACCGCGTACCCACTGGTCGCCGTGCTCGGCTGGGGCGTGATGTTCCCGATCCTGGCCAGCGCGCTCGACCGGGTCGACCCGCTCAACCTGACCACCGCGCGCTACCTGCTGGCCGCCGTCGTCCTGGTCGCCATCCTGCTGCTCCGCGAGGGTGCCGGAGCGCTCCGGCACGGTGGCCGGGCGCTGGAGGTGGTGGTGCTCGGAGTGGTCGGCTTCGCCGGCTTCAACCTGCTCACCAACCTGGCGCTCGAACACGCCGCCCCGCAGCAGATCTCCCTCTTCGTGGCCACCACTCCGGTGATCACCCAGCTGGTCCGCTGGGCCCGCGACGGCGTACGCCCGAAGCCGTTGCTGCTGGCCCTCTCCCTGGTGGCGCTCCTCGGCGTCGGTCTGGTGATCACGCGGGGCAGTCTGGCCGGGCTCGGCCAGTTCGGCCTCGGCGGGCTCATGATGATCGGCGCGGTGCTGGGCTGGGGCATCTACACCCACGGCGCCAGCCGGTTCGGCGAGTGGTCGCCGCTGCGCTTCACCACACTGACCGCGCTCGCCGGCACGGCCGCGATGCTCGTCCTGAGCATCGGCGCCGACGCCGTCGGCTGGCAGCACGCGCCGGCCGCCGCCGACCTCGTGGCGGTCGCCCCGCAACTGGCGTACGCAGTGCTGGTGGGTGCCGTGATCGCGGTCCTGGCCTGGAACACCGGCGTGCAGCGACTCGGTGCCGCCAACGCCGCGCTGTTCATGAACCTGGTCCCGGTGACCACCTTCGCGGTGCAGATCGCCCGCGGCTACCGCCCGGAGCCCGTCGAACTGGTCGGGGCCGCCATCACGATCGCCGCCCTGATCGCCGCGAACCTCGCCGCCCGGCCCCGGCCCGCCGCACTGCCCCGGCCGAGCGCGGTGACGGATCCGATCGCGGTGACCGACCCGGTGGCGGTGAGCGCCCGCTGACCCAGTAGCTGGGATCTGCGGTAGCAACGACCGACAGCGTTGTCCTAGACTCGACGGCACAACTGAATACCTCATCCAGAGGGGCTGAGGGATACGGCCCGACGACGCCCCGGCAACCACCCTGCGCGCTCACCGCTGAGCGATCCGCGGGGCAGGTGCCAATTCCGTCCCCGCCGCACCGTGCGATGCGGGGAAAGATGAGAGGACTCTCGACATGACGTCGACGCTCGTCGCCTCCGGCATCGACACCTCTGCCAGCCCCGCCCGCGCCCTGGTCTGCCGTGCCTGTTCGGCCCGCTACCCGCTCGCCGCCCAGCACGCCTGTTACGAGTGTTTCGGCCCGCTGGAAGTCGATTACGACGCCGCCGCGCTGGCCACCGTCACCCGCGAGCAGATCGAGGCCGGCCCGAACAACATCTGGCGGTACGCCGCCCTGCTCCCCGCCGGTCAGGACCCGGCCAGCCGGGTCACCCTCGACCCGGGGCTGACCCCACTGGTGGCGGCCCCGCACCTCGCCGCCGAGCTGGGCATCACCGCGCCGCTCTGGGTCAAGGACGACAGCGCCAACCCCACCCACTCGTTCAAGGACCGGGTCGTCTCGGTGGCGCTCACCGCCGCCAAGGCGCTCGGCTTCAGCCGGTTCGCCTGCGCGTCGACCGGCAACCTGGCCAACTCGGTGGCCGCCCACGCCGCCCGCGCCGGGGTGCCCTCGGTGGTCTTCATCCCCAGCGACCTGGAGCAGGGCAAGGTCATCACCACCGCCGTCTACGGCGGCGAACTGGTCGCCATCGACGGCTCGTACGACGATGTCAACCGGCTCTGCGGCGAGCTGGTGGAGACCGACGAATTCGAGGACACCGCGTTCGTCAACGTGAACGTCCGGCCGTACTACGCGGAGGGCTCCAAGACCCTCGGCTACGAGGTGGCCGAGCAGCTCGGCTGGCGGATTCCGGCGCAGGTGGTCATCCCGATGGCCAGCGGCGAGCTGCTCACCAAGATTGACAAAGCGTTCTCCGAGCTGGTGGAGGTCGGCCTGGTCGAGGCGCCCGCCGACGGCTGGAAGGTCTTCGGCGCGCAGTCCGCCGGCTGCAACCCGATCGCCGTCGCCCTGCACGCCGAGACCGACACGATCGTTCCGGTCAAGCCCACCGGCATCGCCAAGTCGCTCAACATCGGCGACCCGGCGGCCGGCCTCTACGCCCTGGAGGCGGTCCGCCGCACCGGCGGCTGGATGGAGTACGCCGACGACGACGAGATTCGCGCTGGCATTCGCGATCTGGCCCGTACCACCGGGGTCTTCGCCGAAACCGCGGGTGGGGTCACCGTGGCCGTGCTGCGCAAGCTGGTCGAGTCCGGTCGGCTCGACCCGACGGCCGAGACCGTCGTTTTCAACACCGGCGAGGGTCTGAAGACCATCGACGCGGTGGCCGGCCAGGTCGGGCCGACCCACCACATCAAGCCCTCGCTGCGCGCCGCCCGCGACGCCGGCCTCCTCGGCTGACGGGCTCGCTCGGACCGGGGCCGAGTCGATCAGTCGGTAACTGGGTTTTCGCTGTGAGTGTGGAAAACCCGCCGCTACGGACTTGACGACAGGAACCGGACGGCGCAAGATGCTCCGTGCGGGAGGGCATTTCGCCGAAGACTTTTGAAGTTCTTGCGACCCAACGCCGGAGGCGTTGTGCGAGTGTCCCTCCCGACCACGTTCGATCGGGCCAGCGAGTAATTCGCTGGCCCGATCGCTTTTGTACGGTGCAGGCTCACCGGCATGAGCATCACCATCGCGTCGTTCGACGGCGCCGACCGGACTTCCGTCGACGAGGCGTACCGGATCGGGGTGGCGGTCAACGACGCCGATCTGCCGGACCTACCGCCCTTCTGCCGGCGCCGCTTCGACGCGCTGTTCCACACGCCGTTGCCCGGCACCCGGACGCTCTGGGCGCTGGCCCGACTGGACGGTGTCCCGGCCGGCTTCCTGCAACTGGACCTGCCGCAGCTCGACAACACCGACAACGCCACCGTCGAGCTGAAGGTGCGTCCGGAGCTGCGGCGCCGGGGCGTCGGTCGGGCACTGCACGAGTACGGCGTACGGCTGCTGCGCGAGCACGGCCGCAAGCGGGTCGTCGGACTGACCGTCTCCGCGTTGCCCGACGGGCCGGCCCGGAACGTGGCGGGCGCTGCGTTCGCCGCGTCGACCGGAGCCCAGGCCGCGTTGGTCGAGGTGCGTCGCCGGCTGGAGATCGCCGAGATCGACCGGGTCGCGCTCCGCGCGGCACTCGTCGAGGCCCAGCCCCGGGCCGAGGGGTACCGATCGGTGTGCTGGCAGGGCGCCACCCCGGAGGAGTATCTGACGGACATCGCCTACCTTGACGGCCGGCTGATGATGGACGCGCCCCTTGGTGACATGCAGTGGGAGCCGGAGCAGGTGGACGCCGAGCGCATCCGCGGCACCGATCGGGCCCTGGAGGCCAAGGGCCGCCGGCGGTACCACCTCGGGATGCGACACGAGGCGTCCGGCCGGCTGGTCGCCTGGACGCTGCTGGAGGTTGGTGCCTCCGCCGACTGGCACGCGTTCCAGCAGATCACCATCGTCGACCCCGCACACCGTGGGCACCGGCTCGGCCTCATCGCCAAGGCGGAGAACCTGCACCACCTGCTCACCCACGAGCCGGCGGTGCGGAGCATCGACACCGTCAACGCCGCCAGCAACAGCTACATGGTGGCGATCAACGAACAGCTCGGCTTCCGCCCGGTGGACTCCTGGACCGACTGGCAGCTCACCCTCTGAGCCCTGGCCGGAGGCCTGCGGTTACCCGCTGCCGTCGCGAGCAACCCCGTGCCGTCGGCCATTGGCGCTTCTGCTCGGGAACTCGACTGCGGCATGAGCCGCTGTCGGGCATTCGCGCTACTGCTCGCGGACCGGACTCAGGCATGATGGCGGGCATGACGGAGACCCCGCATCCCCTGTACGACAGGCACGCCGAAACCCTCAACCGTGCGCTGACCGCGATCACGGAGCGGGGCTACTGGTCCGCCTATCCCGAATCCCCCAGCCCCCGGGTGTACGGCGAGACCGCCGCCGCCGACGGTAAGGCCGCCTTCGAGGCGTACCTCGGCGGTGACTTCCCGCTCGACCAGCCCGGCTCCGGCGTTCGGGTCGCCACCGAGACGAGCCCCTTCGGCGTGGAGTTGGCGGTGCGTTACCCGCACGCCGGCCCCGGTGAGCTGGTGAGCGCCGCCTCCGCCGCGCTGCCGGCATGGCGCGACGCCGGCCCGCAGGCCCGGGTGGGCGTCTGCCTGGAGATCCTCGACCGGCTGCACAAGCACATCTTCGAGCTGGCCAACGCGGTGCAGTTCACCAGCGGGCAGGCGTTCGTGATGGCCTTCCAGGCCGGTGGCGCGCACGCGCTGGACCGGGCGCTGGAAGCGCTGGCGTACGCGTACGCCGAGATGACCCGGCACCCGGGTACGGCGGGCTGGGAGAAGGCCGCCGGCAAGGGTGACCCGCTGCGGATGACCAAGACGTTCCACGTGGTGCCGCGTGGGGTGGCGCTGGTGATCGGCTGCAACACCTTCCCGACCTGGAACTCGTACCCCGGGCTGTTCGCCTCGCTGGTCACCGGCAACCCGGTGATCGTCAAGCCGCACCCGCGCGCGGTGCTGCCGCTGGCCATCACAGTGAAGTACGCCCGGGAGGTGCTCGCCGAGGCCGGGTTCGACCCGAACCTGATCATGCTGGCGGCCGAGGCGCCCGGTGAGAAGCTCGCCAGCGACCTGGCCCTGCACCAGGCCATCCGGATCGTCGACTTCACCGGCTCCACCGAGTACGGCGACTGGCTGGAGACCCACGCGCGGCAGGCATCGGTTTACACCGAGAAGGCCGGCCTCAACACCGTCGTCATCGACTCCACCGACGACTTCGTCGGCATGTGCCGCAACCTCGGGTTCACGCTGACCCTCTACAGCGGGCAGATGTGCACCACCTCACAGAACATCCTCATCCCGGCCGGGGGCATCGAGACCGACCAGGGGCACAAGAGCTTCGACGAGGTGGCCGGCGGGATCGCCGCAGCGGTCGGCAAGCTCACCGCCGACCCGGCCCGAGGTGTGGAGCTGACCGGCGCCATCGTCAACGACGGGGTGCTGGAGCGGCTGGCCGAGGTGACCAAGGTCGGCGAGCCGGTGCTGGAGTCGCGGGCCGTGGCCCACCCGTCGTACGCCGACGCGGTGGTACGTACCCCGACGATCGTGAAGCTGACCGCTGACGACGCGGAGACGTACGGCCGGGAGTGGTTCGGGCCGATCTCGTTCGCCATCGCTACCGACTCCACCACGCACAGCCTGGAGCTGCTGCGCCGGACGGTCGGTGAGAAGGGCGCGCTCACCGCCGGGGTCTACTCGACCGACGAGGCCGTGCTGGACGCCACCGAGGTGGTGGCGGTCGAGGTCGGGGTGCACCTGTCCTGCAACCTCACCGGCGGTGTCTTCGTCAACCAGTCGGCGGCGTTCTCCGACTTCCACGGCAGTGGGGCCAACGCGGCGGCCAACTCGGCGCTGACCGACGGGGCTTACGTGGCGAACCGGTTCCGGATCGTGCAGTCTCGGCGTCATGTCTGATCTTTAGCTGCGGTGGGGGTTTCCGGGGCAGCCCGACCCGCTCCGGGCGGTCAGGCTTGATCCCTGCGCGGGTCGGGCTGCCCCGGAAACCCGTTCCTGGGCACGCTCATGGCGTCGCTGCCGGCTTTTTGGGGGCATCAGAGTGGTTCTGCCTTGGGATGGTTCTCTGTTCTAGGCGGGTCGGCGCATCTGTAGCTCGTTCAGGGCCGGGATGTTCGGGTGGGGGACTCGTACCCCGGTGTCCTTGAAGCCCAGGCGCTGGTAGGCGCGGTAGGCGCGGTCGTTGCCGACCACCACCTCCAGCAGCAGCTCCGGTCGGCCGCAGGCTCGCGACCAGGCGGCCACCCCGTCGATCAGCTCACCGAGCAGGCCACTGCCGCGCCAGGCCGGCGTGACGTACACGGCGTAGATCACGGTCAGTCCCGGTTCGTTCGGGTGGGTCGTACCACCGGCGTGCCCCACCAGCCGACCGCCCGGATCGGCGACGAACTGCGCGTTACCGGCACCCGCCGAGGTGTACGCGATCCGGGCGGCGAACTCGTTGTGCGGGCGGGCCGCCGCGTCCGCCAGGGTCTCCAGGAAGGCCAACGGCGCGTCGGCCAGCATCTCCAGGCGCAGCGCCCGCATCCGGGCGGCGTCCTCCGGCCGGACCCGGCGGATCTCCGCGAGCCGCAGGGCCGGCGAGCCCATGTCGGTGGTCATGTCCGCATGCCTACCACAGGGCAGGGATGGCGTTTCGCGAGCTGGGCCCGATCGCCGTCATCTCGGGCCCGCCCTGCGACCCTCCCTCCATTCGCAATGACGCGGGCGAATCCGGTGGCTTGGGAACCCGGCCGATCAGCGCGGTCGGGACGCCCCGAAGTGTGTCTGATTTGTGGCAGTGCGCGGCCGTCACGCCTCGTGTAGCGTGCGATTTCGGTCACCTGGTTCAATGGCGGTCATCGATCGCTGAGTCGGTGGTCCGGGGCGCCCGGCCGTGCCGTGCGCCGAGTCAGGCAACGCCGCGCAGAGTGAGGGAAGTGCACCGTGGCACAGGGCTCCGTGAAGTGGTTCAACGCCGAGAAGGGCTACGGCTTCATCGCCGTCGACGGCGGTCAGGACGTGTTCGTCCATTTCTCGGCGATCGAGATGGACGGTTACAAGGCGCTGGACGACGGTCAGCGGGTCGAGTTCGAGATCACCCAGGGTCAGAAGGGCCCACAGGCGGAGCACGTACGCGTCATCGGCTGAGCTTCCTGGCCGATCGGCCCCGTGAGTCGGGGCTGCGGCACTGGCGCGCAGCCGGGAAGATCGTGAACCGTTCCAGCCGATGTGAGGAGCGTTCATGAGCGACCAGCCGCCCCCGCCCAACTCGTCCCCCGGGTCGGGGGAGCCGGACCCGTCCGATCCGTCCTCGCCCGCCGGCAGCCCCGGCCACGCCGGTCCGCCCCCCGGCTGGGGGCCGGGCATGCCCCCGGCCGACCCGCCCTCCGGCCCCGCCGGTCCGCCGCCCGGCTGGGATCCCGCGCAGGGTGCCTGGGGTGCGGCCCCGCCGCCGCAGGGCTGGGCGTTCCCGCCCACCGGGGGTTACCCGCCCGGGTCGGGTCCCTACGGCGGGCAGCCGTGGTACCCGGGGCCGCCGGTCGGCTGGTACCCGCCGGGTTACGGGTTCGACCCGAACGACGCCCTGGTCACGCCGCCCGGTGCCGGCATCGGCGGCTGGTTCAACCGGTGCGGGGGAGCACTGCGTCGGGGCTGGCGGCAGTTGGTGCCGATCATGCTGCTCACCCAGGTACTGCCGGCGGCGGTGCTCTCGGTGGTCTCCCTCGGGCTGGACCCGTCGGCGAAGTGGGCCGCCCAGGCCGAATCGACGTCGACCCCCGCGCTGCCGGACAATTTCGCCGCCGAGTTGCTGAGCCTCCTGGTCCTGCTGGTCGGCGGCAGCCTGGTGGTCGGGCTGGTGCAGGCCGTCGGGTGGGCCGCCGGCACCTGGGTGATCACCCAACAGGCGGCCGGTCAGCCGGCCAGCCTGGAGTCCGCGCTGCGCTACGGCCTGCGTCGGGCCCTCGGGCTGTGGGGCTGGACCCTGTTGGTCAGTCTGCTCATCGGCGTCGGTGTCTGTTTCTGCGTGCTGCCGGGCATCTACCTGGCCTTCGCGCTGAGCATGGCCGGCCCGGTCTATCTCTTCGAACGGCACAACCCGATCGGTCGATCGTTCCGGATGTTCCACGACCGGCTCGGCCTGCTGCTCGGACGGGTGGCCCTGGTGGCCGTGGCGGTGATCGTCGGCACCCTGATCCCCGGTGGCCTGGAAGGGATCGGCACCTCCGCGCTCGGAACGGACCCGTTCTCCTCGGCGGGTACCGCCGCCGGGACGGTGGTGGTGATCGGGATCACCGCCGTGCTGGCCCTGCCGGCCCACCTCGCTCAGATGATCGGTCTGCTGGTGACGTACGCCGAGCAGCGTGCCCATGAGGCGCCGGTGAACACCGCTGGACTGGCCGCGGAACTCGGCTGAGCGGCGGCATCGTGCTTGCACTCGGCAGGGGAGAGTGCTAAACAAGTCATTGGCACTCGCATACCGTGAGTGCCAATGGTCGGGACGGTGGGGCCAGGTTGCACCGGCGTGGAGACGCCGGGGCGGCACATGGCCGGTCGTCGCGGGCTATCCGGCCCGGCCGAAGGACGTCGTCGTCGCCAGGTGGCGACGTCCCAAGGTGCGTACACCAGGCGGCCCATCCGGGGCACACATCTCGGGTGGCCCGTGAGTGTCCAGGAGGACAACGCCGTATGGCCAAGATGATCGCGTTCGACGAAGAGGCGCGCCGCGGCCTCGAGCGGGGCATGAACCAGCTCGCCGACGCCGTAAAGGTGACCCTCGGCCCCAAGGGCCGCAACGTCGTGCTCGAGAAGAAGTGGGGTGCCCCCACCATCACCAACGATGGTGTGAGCATCGCCAAGGAGATCGAGCTCGAGGACCCGTACGAGAAGATCGGCGCTGAGCTGGTCAAGGAGGTCGCCAAGAAGACCGACGACGTTGCCGGTGACGGCACGACGACGGCGACCGTCCTGGCCCAGGCCCTGGTTCGCGAGGGCCTGCGCAACGTGGCCGCTGGCGCCAACCCGATGGCCCTGAAGCGGGGCATCGAGGCCGCGGTCGCGAGCGTCTCGGAGGAGCTGTCCAAGCTCGCCAAGGACGTCGAGACCAAGGAGCAGATCGCCTCCACCGCCTCCATCTCCGCTGGCGACAGCACCGTCGGCGAGATCATCGCCGAGGCGATGGACAAGGTCGGCAAGGAAGGCGTCATCACCGTCGAGGAGAGCAACACCTTCGGGCTCGAGCTGGAGCTCACCGAGGGTATGCGCTTCGACAAGGGCTACATCTCGGCCTACTTCATGACCGACCCGGAGCGTATGGAGGCCGTCTTCGACGACCCGTACATCCTGATCGCCAACAGCAAGATCTCGTCGGTGAAGGACCTGCTCCCGATCCTGGAGAAGGTCATGCAGTCGGGCAAGCCGCTGCTGATCATCGCCGAGGACCTGGAGGGCGAGGCCCTCGCCACCCTGGTCGTCAACAAGGTCCGTGGCACCTTCAAGTCGGTCGCCGTCAAGGCGCCGGGCTTCGGTGACCGCCGTAAGGCCATGCTGACCGACATCGCCATCCTCGCCGGTGGCCAGGTCATCAGCGAGGAGGTCGGCCTCAAGCTCGACGCCGCCAGCCTCGACATGCTGGGCCGCGCCCGCAAGGTCGTGGTGACCAAGGACGAGACCACCATCGTCGACGGTGCCGGTGACGCCGAGCAGATCCAGGGCCGGGTCAACCAGATCCGGGCCGAGATCGACAAGAGCGACTCCGACTACGACCGGGAGAAGCTGCAGGAGCGGCTGGCCAAGCTGGCCGGCGGCGTTGCGGTGATCAAGGTCGGCGCGGCCACCGAGGTCGAGCTCAAGGAGCGCAAGCACCGCATCGAGGACGCCGTTCGCAACGCGAAGGCCGCCGTCGAGGAGGGCATCGTCCCGGGTGGTGGCGTCGCGCTGGTCCAGGCCGGCAAGACCGCCTTCGACAAGCTCGACCTGGTCGGCGACGAGGCGACCGGTGCGAACATCGTCAAGGTCGCGCTCGACGCCCCGCTGCGGCAGATCGCCGTCAACGCCGGCCTTGAGGGCGGCGTCGTGGTGGAGAAGGTCCGTAACCTCGAAGCGGGTCACGGTCTGAACGCCGCCAACGGCGAGTACGTCGACCTGCTGGCCGCGGGCATCATCGACCCGGCCAAGGTGACGCGCTCGGCGCTGCAGAACGCCGCTTCCATCGCGGCGCTCTTCCTCACCACCGAGGCTGTTGTCGCGGACAAGCCGGAGAAGACCCCGGCTGCCCCGGCTGGCCCGGGTGGCGGGGACATGGACTTCTGAGTCCAGTTCCGACACCGAACGGGGCGGGCCGCTGACGCGGTCCGCCCCGTTCGTCGTCAGGTCGGTAGTGGGCGCTGGTTGCGCCGCTTCTGTGCCCGGTTGTACGGCGGAGGCAGTTGGATCGGCGCGTCCACCATCTCCTGCGGTTCCTCGACCAGCGACGGCTCACCGTCGGTGGTCATCTCGGCCAGTTGCTCGGCGTCGCCGTAGTCGAGCCGGTCGAACGGCAGTTGGCCGGGGAGTTCGCCCACCGGTTTCCAGGTGATCGGCGTGCCGTCCTCGGTCTGGTTGTCATCCGTGGTCATGGCTGCCTCCTCTACCGAAACGGTAGGGGGCGTCGATGGCAGATGCGGGCGAATGGATCCATGTCCTGTTTGCCCCGGTTATGCCCTGGACAGGGTTCGCCGGTACAGGAAGAACACCCGCTCGATCCGCGCTCCCGCGCTGCCTGAGTAGAACGGCACCGGTCCCACCCAGCCGATCTGTGCCCGATCCAGCCCTACCGCCCTCTGGTCGCGCAGGCAGCGCCGCAGCAGCACCCCACCGATGCCCGACCCCTCCGCGGCCGGCGCGGTGCCCATCGGCCCGAACCAACTCGGCCGGGACGACCCGTACGCGGCGAAGCCGAGCACCTCGCCGTCCCGTTCCGCCAGGTGGCAACCGGCGTCGGCGCGCCCCACCGACCCGGCCAGCTCGCCGTCCCACGTCCCGCCGAAGGTGGACCGGGCGAAGGCGGTCAGCGCCGGAAGGTCAGCCGGCTCCGCCCGGCGTACGGTGACGCCCTGGTCGGCCAGCCGTCGCTCCGTCGCCTCGGTGGACCGTAGTGCCGGCGACCCGTCGTACGACAGGTCCGCGGTCATGTTCCAGGCGGTCCGGTCCTGCTGGTAGCCGAGCGCGAGGGCGGCGCAGACCGCCGGCGTGTAGCGGACGTCGATCCCCGGCCACGCGTAGTACGGCGGGTTTCCGGCCAGCAGCACCTCGGTCGCCCCGCGCTCGGCGAGCACCCGCTCGGCCCGCTGGAGCAGCGCCCGGCCGATGCCCCGACGCCGCTGATCCGCAGGGACCGCCACCAGATCCACGTGCCCGATCCCCGGCTCGGTCGACGACGCCGAACAGATCAGCACCCCCACCAGGTCCGCGCCCCGGTACGCGCCCAGCCCGACCACCGGCCGGTCGGCGGTGGCCCGGGTCCAGAGCACGTCCACGATGGCAGTCGCCTCGGCGGCGTCCTCGGGCAGGTCGAGAGCCTGCTGGCAGAGCTGTACGACGCTGGGGAGCAGGTCGGCGGTCAGCTCGGTGACGGTGATCTCGGCGTCCATGGTCGCCGACCCTAGATCACCGACTGTCGGGCGCGCACCCCCGGCTCGGCGCTTCAGGAAGGAAACCTGCCTATTGCTGGGCGGCGCGAACGGCGGCGTAGGCGTCGACCTGACCGGCACCGGTGACGTTCGACGGACCACCGCAGGCGTCGGAGGGGCTGTCGGAGCGGTAGGTAGGGGTCGCCGACGTGGCGGTGTCCCGAAGGATCTGTCGGGTCCGGGTCACGTCGCCGACCAGCGCCGGGTTCGCCGACCACATCAGAGCGACCACCCCGGCCACCTGCGGGGTCGCCATCGACGTGCCGTCCAGCGCGGCGTACGTGCCGCCCGGCATGGCCGACACCACCCCCACCCCCGGTGCCAGCACGTCCGGTTTACCCGAGCCGCCCGGCACCGGCCCCCGCGAGGAGAACTCGGCGACCCGCCGCTGAGAGTCCACCGCACCCACAGTCAGCACGTCCGGGTACGGGGCGGGCGGATCGTCGATCGACGCGCACCACGGGCCGGTGTTACCGGCCGCAGCGACCACGAAGATCCCGGCGGCGTCGAGGGCGGCGGTGGCCGGCCGCAGAACGCGCTGGTCGCAACCCTCGATGGGCGGGCAGCCCCACGAGTTGGTCAGCACCTGGGGGGCGCGCTCCGGACGGCCGTCGGTGAACGGGTCGCCGCCGGCAGGGAAGGGCGCCAACATGAACTGGAGACAGTCCAGGTAGTGCGCGGGGCTGCCCAGGTTGCGGTCCAGGTTGACGCAGCCCACCCACTGCGCGTCCGGTGCCACCCCGATGCCGTCCCGCCCGACCGCGCTGCCCACCGTGTGGGTGCCGTGCCCGCCCTGGTCGGTCGGGCTCCGGGTGTCGTCCCACGGGTCGTACCAGGAGTCGTCCCCACCACGAAACCCGGCTCGTAGCGCCGGATGGGTGCCGTCCACCCCCGAATCGGAGCTGCCGACCACGATGCCCGTGCCGGTGACCCGGAGTTGGGACCACACCCGGTCGGCGCCGATCTGGCGGATGTTCCACTCCGGGCCGGTGGGCCTGGGTGCGGTGCCCCGGTTCTGCCCGGCCGGGGCCGGCAGCGGCCGCAGGCGCTGGCTGACCAGCACCCGCGCCACTTCCGGTCGGCGGGCGAGCCAGGCCCGCACCGCCGGGCCGCCGTCCACCTCGACCGCGTTGACCAGGTAGTACGACACCGGGTCGAGGCGCAGCCGGTTCAACCCCCGGAGCAGGTCGCTCTGGCTCTGCTCGGCGGTCGTCACCAGCCGCCGGTAGACCTCCGCCGCGCGGGCGTCCCGTCCCGCTCGACCCGGCACGGCGGTCGGAAGATCGCTCAGGTTGGCCTGCGTACGCAGCACCACGAACAGTCGCTCGCCGTACAGGCCCGGCTGGCCGGGGCCGAGGTCGACCACCCCGAACGCCACCAGCAGCACCACGGCCGCCACCGCGGCGACCCGCCTGTTCGGGGTGCGTGCCGTCGGCCGGGCGAGCAGCACCGCGTACCCGATGGCGACCACTACCGCGACGGCGAGCCCGACGCCGGCGGCGGCCGCCACCCAGAACGGGATGTCCCGGGTGCCGACCAGCAGCAGGCTGATCTCCTCCGGGTCGGTGAAGGCCAGCGGGCCGAGCGCGGCCAGGCCCACGAGCCAGCCGGTCGCCGTTCGGCCGGCGCGGATGGCCTCGGTCGGGTCGGCGGCGGCCGGGTCGGCGGCGGCCGGGTCGGCGGC
>NZ_PYAK01000084.1 GCF_003264365.1 Micromonospora noduli | reverse complement strand
AGGGTGAGGTGCCGGTCGCGGGTGGCGCGGCGTGCTTCGGCGTCGAGGGCGGCTTGGGTGGCGGCGTCGGCGATGTCGGGGGCGACGTGGTCGAGGATGCGGGTGCCGAGTTTGCGCAGATGGGTGGGGTCGAACTGGCTGGCCCAGTCGGTGAGCAGGCTGACGGCCTTGTCGGCGGCCTGCGTGCCGGCGGTGGCCTGGACGGTGGCGGCGGTGTCGGTGATGACCCGGGCCTGGTCGAGGCTGAGGTGCCCGTCGGCTAGGGCTTGTCGTATCCCGGGGTTGCCGGTGTCGAGGACCGTGGCGAGGTCGACGAGGCGGCGGGCGTCCGGGACGGTGAGTCGCAGGCGTTCGCGGAGCCAGACCGCGGTGCAGGAGGCTCCTTGGGTGCGGGCGGTGCCGCGACCGTCGACCTCACGGATCAGGGCGAGGGTGACGGCGGCGAGGCGTTGCTGAAGACGGTGCGCGGCGTCGAGCGCGGCGATCAGCTCGTGCTCCGGCAGGGCCCAGGCGGCGGCGTCGACGCAGGCAGAGATCGCATCGTCTGCCTGCGCCAACTCCTCGACCATGACCCGACACTAGAACAGGTGTACGACACTTTCAGTTGCCATGATCGATGTGCCGGCTGGTCACCGGAGACTTGTCGGCACCCGCCCGGCGAGGACCCGTGCCGCCACCGTGAGGACCACCGTCGTCACGCTCAACAGCAGGAGGCGGCAGTCGACCGGCGGTGACGGTCACAGGCCGGCGTGCATGGTCAGGCTCTGCCGCAGGTGGAGTTTCGGCCTGGACCCGACGACCGAGCCGACGACCTCGCCCCCACGGAACACCAGCAGCGTCGGCAGGGACATGACTGCGTAGCGCCGCGTGGCCTGCGGGTTGTCGTCGGAGTTGAGCTTGGCGATGGTCATCCGGTCGCCGAACTCCCCTGCCAGCTCGACAAGGCTCTTCTCGATCATCTTGCACGGCGGGCACCACTCCGCCCAGAAGTCGACGACCACGGGCCGGTCGCTGGCCAGCACCAACTCGGCGAACGTGTCGTCGGTGACGGTGATCAGGGAGCTGACGCTCGTCTCCTGGGGCATGTTTCCTCCCGGTGCGCGATTGCGTGGGTGAGCTGGGTGTGCAACTGCTGACGGACCGCTCCGAGCCGATCGAGGTAGTCGTCGACCTCGGCGAGCTTGCGTCGCAGCACCAGCACGGAATCCGGACAGACGTTGCCGGACTCGTTGCCCGCTCGCAGGCAGGCGACGAACGGACGGACGTCGTCGAGGCCGAAGCCGACGTCGAGCAGCGCCCGGATCTCCTGGACGACCCGCAGCTCCGCCTCGTCGTAGACGCGGTAGCCGTTCGCCGAGCGCTGCGGGTGTACCAACCCGTGGGCCTCGTAGTAGCGCAGCGTTCGAGTGCTCGTGCCTGCTCGTTCCGCCAGCTCGCCGATCAGCATCAGACCTCCTCGACCAGCCTGTCGCGACCAGGCTAAACCTTGTCGTCAGCGTCAAGGCAAGGCTGCTCCCGGTCCCGAGCACGGCTCAGGGCGCCGCGTGGCGGCGCCCTGAGCGTCTGCGGGCTCCGAACTAGCCGATGCGGAACTGGTCGCCGTACACGGCGAACACCAGTGGCGTGTTCAGGTTGAAGTTGCCGTTGTTGAGGAACACCCGCTGGGCGGTGTCGACGCGGGAGGTGTCCGAGTGGGCCACCTCCTTCTTCATCTCGACCACCCGCTCGTCGAGGAACGCGTTGAGCCAGGTCCGCTCGTCACCGCCCTGGGCTGGCGGCTTGGCCCGGTTCAGGGCGCGGTTGCGGATCTGGCGCATGCCCTCGTACCCGTGCATGACCGCCGCGTCGTAGTAGGCGAACTGGCCGAGCGCCCGGACCTGGTCGTTCTTGCCGTCGCGTACGGATGGGTTGAAGTAGACCCGGTCGCGTTCGGCCTCCTGGGCGGCCTGGAACACCGAGTCGGTGGCTGCGGTCCGCCAGTCGCGGGGGAAGTTGGGGTCGAGGCCGGCGTGAGAAGAGGTGCCGTTGACGTTGCGCAGCGCCGGCAGGTAGCCGGCGAGCACGTTGCCCGGCTTGGTGCGGGTGTACGCCTCGACCAGTTCGAGCATGTCGCCGGTGCCGGAGCAGAAGCCGATGATGCCGGCGGTGTAGCCGCGCCCGTCGCCGATGTCCTCGATGTAGGAGAACTGCGCGCGCCAGTCGAGCGAGGAGTTCTCCGCGGCCGAGACGAGTTGCATGGCGACGTTCTTCTTCGCCGGGTCGTCGAGGTTGGTCCCGCTCGGGTTGGTGGGGGTGGGCGTGGGGGTGCTGCCGCCGCCCGGCAGGGTCCACCGCTGGTTCGTGGTGCCGCCGCAGGTCCAGATCTGCAGCCGGGCGCCGTTCGCGGTGCTCCGGTCGGTGACGTCGAGGCACTTGCCGGAGCCGGAGTTGACGAGCGCGCCGTTGCTGGCGGTCCACTTCTGCGCGCCGGTGTTGTTGCAGTCGTACAGCTGCACCTTGGCGCCGTTGGCGGTCGACGCGGCGGTGACGTCGAGGCACTTGCCGAGTGCCCGGATCGAGGTGTCGGTGTTGCCGACGGTCCACGTCTGGGCCGCGCTGCCGTTGCAGTCGTAGAGCTGGACGGGCGTGCCGTTG
This sequence comes from Micromonospora noduli, assembly GCF_003264365.1. Taxonomy (GTDB): domain Bacteria; phylum Actinomycetota; class Actinomycetes; order Mycobacteriales; family Micromonosporaceae; genus Micromonospora; species Micromonospora noduli. Next base: position 15,850 of record NZ_PYAK01000084.1, on the reverse strand, counting down.
GCCGAGCTGGCGCCGGCCACGTCGATGCACTTACCACCGAGGCCGGTGATCGGGCCGGCGGTCGCGGCGCTCGCCGACGGCAGGCCGTAGCCGACGGCGGCGACGCCGACCAGCAGGGTGCCCACGACGTAGGCGGCTGTTCTCTTGTGAACCATGGGTGTTCCTCGGGGAAGGGGCGGCGTGCCGCCAGCCGGTCGGTGGCCCGGCGCGGCGGTTCAGCCCCGGCGGGCACCGCGAGCATCAGGAAACTCTATTAACAGATATCAGTACGTCGATTCCTCGTCAATCGACGACAGCGAGGCGTGACGGCGTCTGTTCATCCCGTCGTTGGCAAGACGTACCCGCCGGTGGCTATCGTCGGGCCGTAACTGATCAAGGGGCCGCGCCGTCGGAACCAGCACCGTCCGACGGACAGAAGATGGTCATGGAGTCGAGTCTGCGCGCCCGGGTGCGCGCCGGGGACCCCGGCGCGTTCGCCGAGCTGTTCGACACGTACGCGCGCTCGGTGTACAACCACGCGTTCCGGCTGACCGCCGACTGGGCCACGGCGGAGGACGTCATGGCCGCGACGTACCTGCAGGCCTGGCGTTCCCGGGAGCGGGTCTCCGAGGAGGGCGGGTCGTTGCGTCCCTGGCTGCTCGGCATCGCCACCAACGAGGCCCGCAACCACGCCCGCAGCAACCGTCGCTACCGCAGGGTGGCCGCCGCGCTGCTCGCCTCCGACTTCACAGTGCCCGACCACGCCGACGAGGTCGCCGGCCGACTCGACGACAGCCGACGCATCGCTGCCGCCATTGACGCGTTGGCCCGGCTGCGCCGAAACGAGCGCGAGGTGCTGACCCTGTGCTTGTGGGAGGGCCTCGACTACGAGTCCGCGGCGGAGGCGCTCGGTGTTCCGGTCGGCACGGTGCGCTCCCGTCTGTCGCGAGCCCGCGCCCGGCTCCGTACCCTCGTCGACGCTCCGCCGCGCGCCGCACGGCCGCCGGTCGTGGACGCCTCACTCGTGCGGGAGGGCGGCCAGTGAGCGCGCCGGACCCGGTCGAGTGGGCGAAGATCGCCCCCCACCCCGGTGACCACGACCTGCCAGCGGGTCGGCATGAGCTGCACCGCGGCCGCCTGCTGGCGGCGATCGCGCAGGAGCCGCGTACCCGAAGAAGGGCTCTCGTGTCGGTGCGGCCCGCGCTCGCGGCGGCCGCGTTGGTAGTGGTCATGGCGGGGATCGGCGGAGGATTCGCGACCCGGTTCGGCGACGCGCCCCCGGCCGCGCTCCCGTCACCCGAGGCGTCCCGTCCGGCCGCTCGGCCGGCGCCGCCGGGCACGGCCGCCAAGAATCGTGGGTACGGCACGGTGCGCCAACTCACCGACACGGCCGACCTGGTGGTCCGCGGCGAGATGACGTCGGTGACGGATGGGCGGGCGGTCTACCGGGTGGCGGAGGTGCTCTACCGCGCCCCGGGCGCCTCGGTGCCCACCGAGATCATGGTGGCCGCGGAGCCAGCCGGGGCGGCAGCCCGCCCGACTGTCGTCTACCTGGGCCTCGTCGACCCGGGTGCGGGCGTCTACCACCCGCTCGGCGGGGAGTTCGGGATCTTCGACCTCGCCGGGGAGACGGCCACCAGCCGGTCACCGGCGATGTCGGTGACCGGTCTGCGTACCGAGGACGCCACCGCGGCGGGTCGCGCGTTCGTCACCACGTTGGCCGAGCTTCGTCAGCTCGCGCGCGAGCGGCGCTGAACCCGGAGAAGCTGAGCCCGGAAGAGCTGAGCCCGGAAGAGCTGAGGCCCGGGAAAAAGAATGGAACTCGGCGCTCGGGACGCACAGATAGAAGGCGTAAGCAGTGCCGCGTTCCGAGCGAGACGGCCCGGGACGGCACCGAGACGCGAGGAGCGTTCCATGGCAGTCGACAGTCGTCGTACCCGGGCTATGTGGGCCACGGCCGCCGCCGTGCTGTCCGCCGCGGCGTTGTCCGCCTGCGGCAGCGGCAGCGCGGACCCGGCGGCCGCGCCCGCCCCGAGCAGCGCCGCCCCGAGCAGCGCGGCCACGCCGACTGACGTCGCGCCACCACCGATCAAGGGCAAGCTGCGCGGGTACGCCACAGTGCGGCAGCTCAGCGACGCCGCGGATCTGGTCGTACGCGGTGAGGTCGAGGCGGCCGGATTCCGGGTCGACGAGGTGCTGCGCGCGACGACCGGATCGACAGTGCGGGCCGGGGCGCGGATCACGCTCGCCCCGCTGCCCGCCGGTGTGCCGGACATGGCGCACATGTCGAAGCTCGAGGCCGGCCAGGTCGTGGTGCTCTACCTGGCCCAGGACCCGGCTGCCCCGACGTTCCGGACGCTCAGCGGCGACTTCGGCGTGTTCGACCTGACCGGGTCCGGCGCGGAGGCCGTCGCCACGACCCGCTCGCAGGCCATGGCTGTCAGCGGTCTGAACGCCGAGGACCCGGCCGCGTCCGGCCACGGTTTCCGCACCACTCTCGGCCAGCTGCGGGCCGTCGCCGCCCAGGCCGAGTAGGACGAGTGGGCACGCGGACGGCACCCGCCGAGTGCCGTCCGCGCGGTCACTGTTCCCGGTAGGTGGCCAGGTCGAAGTCGGCGTGCACGCCGTCGCCGCCCAGGTCCTGTACCCACAGGCCGAGAAACGCCCCGGTGAAGCCCCACGCCGCCGGCTCACCGTCGATGATCAGCGCGGCGTGCTCGTCGGACAGGATGGTCGCGTCCAGCTCGACCGGTAGCCGCTGCCAACCGGCGCCGAGGTCGTAGTCGAAGCGCACCGCCGGTCCGTCGAAAACGGCCCGCAGACCGACCCGGGTGACGCCGTCGGCATCGACGGTCAGCTCGGGGTACGCGGTGCGCCGCCCGTTGTCGGAGCTGAGCAGCTCCAGCACCGTCCGGCCGTCGTCGGCCCGGGTCAGGTAGAGGTGGTGCCAGTTGAGCGTGTTGTAGTAGGCGGTGATCCCGGCGAGCTGACGGTGGTCGGCCGGTTCGAACTCCACCACGGTCTCCAGCGAGCACTCCCTTGCGCCGACGCGTCGCCCGACCAGGCTGGGTGCCTGTCGACCGACCGGCGACTGCCCGCCGTGGACCCGCAGGTACGACGGGCGGGTGTGCAGGTCGACCCAGTCCGGGGTGGCCGGCCGACGCAGCGTCGACCAGCACCGGCCCAGCTCGGGGGCGTCGAAGTGGTCCGTCTCGGGCTCCGCCGGCCAGGGGTGGGCGGGCAGGTCGGGTGCGACGACGTCGTCCGCGGGCACCCCGCCGGCGATCCGCGGCCAGCCGCCCGACGGCCACTCGACCCGCTGGATCGCGGTTTCCCGACCCAGCACGCAGTTGCCCAGCGGGGAGTACGGGCGACCGACCAGGTGGGCCAGGTACCACTCGCCGTTCTGCGTGTGGACCAGGCTGCCGTGACCGGCCTTCTGCAACCGCAGGTCGGGCCGGCCGAAGGAGGTGAGCAGTGGCCCGTCCGGGTCCACCTCGTACGGTCCGAACAGCTCCCGGGACCGCGCCACGGTGACCTGGTGCTCCCAACTGGTGCCGCCCTCGGCGGTGATCAGCCAGTACCAGCCGTCGTGGCGGTACAGGTGCGGACCCTCGGTGACCCCGACCGGAGAACCGGTGAACAGGATGCGAGGGCTGCCGACCAGACGGCGTGCGGCCCGGTCGTACTGCTGGATCTCGATGCCACCGAAGCGGTCGCGGCCGGGCCGCCAGTCCGCGCTCATGCCGAGCAGCCAGGTGGTGCCGTCGTCGTCGTGGAACAGCGCCGCATCGAACCCGCGCCCGTGCAGTTTCACCGGATCGGACCAGGGGCCGGTGATGTCCTCGGCGGTGACCAGGAAGTTCTGCGGATCCCAGTAGCCGCTGGCGAAGCTGGCCACGTCGCTGTAGACGAGGTGGAACTGACCGTCGTGGTATGTCAGGTCGGGCGCCCACACCCCGTTGGAGTCGCCGCATCCGCGCAGATCGAGCAGGCGCCGGTCGGTGATGATCCCACCCAGGCTGCGCCAGTTCACCAGATCACGCGAGTGGTGCACGAGGACGCCCGGGTACCACTCGAAGGTCGAGGTGGCCAGGTAGTAGTCGTCGCCGACGCGCAGGATCGACGGGTCCGGGTGGAACCCGGCAAGGACGGGATTGCGGATCGACCGGGTAGCGGTCGCCACGTTAGCGATGTCGGTCGACACGAGCACTCCTCTGGACGGGCTGTCTGGAACTTCCGGAAAATCGTGGTCCCGGATCACTGGAAGCCCTGCTTACGCTAGCCGGTCTTTTCGCAATAGGACAGAGGTCTTGACCGCTGGGACAACAGCTCGTAGCGTGCCGGCCATCGATCGGCATTACCGGCGAAGCATCGAAAGTTTCGGAGATCCATAGCTCCGCAGGGGGGACCGTGGGCACGGAGAACGGCCGAAACGTCACCATCGCCATGATCGCGCGGTTGGCCGGAGTCTCCGTGCCCACCGTCTCCCGGGTCATCAACGGCCGCTCCGACGTCGCCCCCGACACCCGCGAGCGCGTCGAAGCGCTACTCAACCGGCACGGCTACCGCCGCCGCTCACCGGCCCGGCGCACGGACGCCGCCCTCATCGACCTGGTCTTCAACGATCTGGACAGCCCGTGGGCCGTGGAGATCATCCGCGGGGTGGAGGACGTCGGCCAGACCAGCGGCGTCGGCACCGTCGTGTCGGCCATCCACTGGCGCATCTCCTCGGCCAAGCAGTGGCTCGACAACATGCGTACGCGCTCCACCGAGGGAATCATCTTCGTGACCTCGATGGTGAACCCACCGTTGCAGGCCGAGCTGCGCCGGCTCCACCTGCCGGTCGTCATCATCGACCCGGCCGGGGTCGACCCGCAGGAGTCACCCACCATCGGTGCCACCAACTGGGCGGGCAGCCTCAGCGCCAACCAGTACCTGATCAGCCTCGGCCACCGCCGCATCGGCTTCATCGCCGGCCCGCCGCACCTGATGTGCAGCCGGGCCCGGATGGACGGCTACCGGGCCGCCCTCGGCGCCGCCGGGATCCCCATCGACGACGCCCTGATCCGCCCCGGCAACTTCTACCACGAGGCCGGCTTCACAGCGGGTACGCAACTGCTGGCCCTGGCCGACCCGCCCACCGCCATCTGCGCCTCCAGCGATCAGATGGCACTCGGCGTGTACGAGGCGGTCCGCAAACGGGGTCTGCGGGTGCCCGACGACGTCAGCGTGGTCGGCTTCGACGATCTGCCGGAGGTGCGATGGTGCTCGCCACCGTTGACCACCGTCCGGCAACCCCTGGCCGAGATGGGAATGCTGGCCGCGCGGACCGTGCTGCGCCTCGCCGGCGGCGAGAGGACCGAGAGCCCCCGGGTCGAACTCGCCACCGAACTCATCGTCCGCGACAGCGCCGCACCACCACGCCAGTGACCTTCCTCAGCCGACGCGCAGAGCGTCGTCGACGCCCGTCTCCCGGCGGCCGAGGTGCGCCGGATCCCGACCGGAGAGCAGATCCAGCGCGGCCTTCAGGCAGGCGCCGTTCTCCCGGGACGAACTGAACCACCACGTCTGGGCGTACCGCTTCGCGCTGTCGTCGCCCACGCCGTTGGCGTCGATGCCGAGGCGCCGGCACAGCGCCACGGCGCGCGGTAGGTGGAAGGTCTGGGTCACCACGGTTGCTTGCCGCACCCCGAAGATCCGCTCGGCGCGCGCACACGAGTCGTACGTGTCGAAGCCGGCGTAGTCCGGCACCACCTTGTGCGCTGGTACACCCCGCTCCACGAGCCAGTTCCGCATCGCGGCGGGCTCGTTGTAGTCGGCGTTCATGTTGTCGCCCGACACGAGGATCGCCCGTACTTTGCCGGCGTCGAACAGCCGCCGTGCGATCTCCAACCGGGCGGTGAGGACGGGTGAGGGCGTGCCGTCGGCGTCCACCTTGGTGCCCAGGACCAGGGCGACCGGCGCGTCCGGCACCTCGGCCTCGCCGTAGAGGTGGCCCTTCGCGGTGTCGCGGATCCACGTCACGCTGGCCACCGTGCCGCCGGTCAGCACCACGATCCCCACCGCGAGCGCGAGGACCGTACGGCGGACCAACCGCCGGTGCTCCCCGTACCACCGTCTGGCCGCGCCGAATCGTCCCCGCATGCCGCAAGGCTATTCCGGTCGCGCTCACGACTGTCGTCGGCGTACGCGCGACCGTCCCGAGCAGCGAACGAAGACCGTTGTCTATGGACAATCGCTCGCTGTTAGCGCTAACGTGACGGACAGTCGTCGATACTCGACCGACCTCGGGCCGCCGTGACGGAGCTGTCGCCATTGGCCCGAGGCGTGACGGACGACGATCGTGGCGTGGGGCGGGTGGCACGTGGCCGGCGCGAGACGGCCCGAGACCACCACTGGGCGACCCGCGCGCCACGCGGCCGAGGCAGGAACGGCCACCGGGATTCCAGGGCACCGCAGCAGCCGGACAATCGTGCGACGACAACCGGTCCGCTCTCCTGCCCAGCGGCCGCCGCTGGGAAGGAGCCCGCACCTGGGCTGCCCTGATGGCGACCGTCGGCCCCAACCCTGGCCGCCGGGTCGCGTCCCGCTGCTCGGAGTCCGGGCCCGAGCAGCGGGGCGCACACCCGCACAAGCAACCGACGGAGTACGCCGGCGTCGGTCACCCGTCAGCTTCGGGTCCACCGCTGACTGTTCGTGCCGTTGCAGCTCGACAGAACCGCAGGGGTGCCGTTGGCGGTCCCGGCGGCATTGGGCGTCAGGCACAGGCCGGACTGCACGCCGGTCACCGTGCCATCGGTGTTGACGTTCCACTGCTGGTTGGTGCCGCCATTGCAGTCCCAGATGATCACCCGGGTGCCCGGCGAGGTCCCGGCGCCCTCGGCGTCCAGGCACTTCGTGCCGTACACCTGGAGTTGTTTCGCGGCGGTCGACGTCCACTGCTGGTTGGTGCCGCCGTTGCAGTCCCACAACGTCAACTGGGTGCCGTTGGTCTGCGACCGCGACGGAACGTCGAGGCAGCGGTTGGCACCGGTGTTGCGCAGCGGCGCCGACGTGCCGCCGGGTGGTGGGGTGGTGGGGCTCGTGGTGTCGAAGCCGAGGAACCGGATGGCCTGCGCGGCGTCGAACGGGATGGAGTGGCCGTAACCCTGGAAGCTGATCGCCTCGACGGGCGCCGTGCCGCCGGTGCCCCCGTACCGGGTGCGGGTGGCGCTGGTCTGCGGCGAGTCGGTGAAGCTGGGGGCCTGCGACACGCCCAGCACGTTGGTCCACTGCTTGATCTGCTCGCCGAAGTTGACGTAGCTCAGCGTGGTGTCCGTGGTGCCGTGCCAGATCTGGAACCGGGGACGCTTGCCGGAGTAACCGGGGTAGGCGTTGCGGACCAGGTCACCCCACTGCTGCCCGGTCCTGACGATGCGTCCGCCGGAGCACTCGCTGTTCCACTCCGCGCCGTTGGTGGTGGCGAAGCACCCGAACGGGACCCCGGAGGAGCTGAACCCGGCGTTGAACAGGTCAGGGTAGAGGCCGACCATGACGTTGGTCATCATGGCGCCGGAGGAGAACCCACCCACACCGATCCGGTTGGCGTCGACCGGGTAGCGGCTCCGGACGTGGTCGACCATGGACTTGAGGCCCACCGGATCGCTGCCGCCGTCACGCCGTAGGGCCTGCGGTGACGAGACGTCCCAACACTTGCTGCTCCGGGTCACCGACGGGTAGATCACGATGAAGCCGTAGCGGTCGGCGAGGGTGCTCAGCCCGAAGCCGCTGTGCACCGCCGGGCCGCTGCCGGTGCAGTAGTGCAGGGCGAGGAGCAGGGCCGGCTGGGCCGCGACCCGATCCGGCACGTACAGGTGCATCTGGAGGTTCGTCGGGTTGGTGCCGAAGTTGGTCACCTGGGTGAGCGTCGCGGCGGATGCCGGGGTGGCGACCGTGACCACGGCCGTCGCCGTCGCCAGGGCCGTCGCCAGCGCGGCGGCCAGCAGTGCGATCCTTGATCTCATCGGCGGTTCCTCTTGTCGTGAGTCGGGGACCCGGCGGCAGCACGGCGGTCCGGCGCAGGCGGTCGACGGCGGCGTCCGGGCGGTCCCGAGGCGTGCGACGTCCGCCGCGCGTCACCGGCGGCTGCGGACAAATCCTGATGCGACGTCCACCTGCCCAGGGACGTCCTGACCACTGAGGTCAGATCAGCGAGGGGCCTCCCGGTGAGCCACTGACGCTGATCGCCTCGCATCGACTGTGAGCGATAACATGCCGTTCGTCAAGCTGTAACGTATGACGTCTGTGGATCCCGCCCGCCAGCTCAGCTGGCGAACAACATCCGCGGCGGGAACTCTCCACTTGATCGCCACGCGTTGACGATCTTTGCCGTGATGGTCACCACTAGTCCCGCGTTCGCTGCAGCAGCTGCTCGGCCCTGGCGTCGGAGGCCCGGTACCGGTCGGCGTTGGCGCGCAGCTTTTCGGAGGTGTCCCGGACCGATCCGGCCGCGTCGGCGATGCCCTCGACCAGGGTGCGTTGCAGGCCGCCCAGCAGGAGCGGCATGATCGCGCAGAGTTGCCCGTACGCGTCGGCGCTCAACTGGACGTGCTGACCGGCCTGACGCGCGGTCTCCAGGCCGTCGGCGTTACGCCTGATGTGATCGGCGTGGGTGGTCAGGTCGTCTGGGTCGACCTGGAAGCCATCACCGTTGGACATCTGGCCGGCTCTCCTGCGCGCCCAGTCGGCGCTGGTAGGAGTCGATGACGGCCCGGCCGGTCGGGTCGCTGTCGCCAAGGGTCTCGGTGGTCGCCTCGGTGAGCCGCTTCAGCAGGTCGGCGTGGGCGGCTCTGGTGGTGTCCATGATGTGGCGGGCGGTCTGTGCCGAGGGGTGCTGCCGGATCCGTTCATCAAGCCGCAGATCAATCAGCAGGCCGCTCGAGTCGACGGTCACCTGCACCGAACGGTCAGGGCTGGTGGCGGAGCCGGTGAGCCCCTGCACCTGGGTGGAGAGCGTCCTTGCTCGGGCCGCGCGGTCAGCCATCGATGCTTGCCACTCATCGAGGCGGCGCCCCGCGGCGTCCAACGCGGCTTCGTCCGTCCACATACCGACCCCCCGGTGACAGGCGCCCGTCGCCGCCTAGGCCGTCGCGACGTTACCAATCGGCGGCGTTCGGTGTGGTCCCGCCCAGCGCGGCGAAGACGACGCCTGACGCACCTTGAGATTGTCGAACCGACAGTGCCATTGTGGTACGTCGATGAAGAGCCGCGCGCGGGGCTGACGCCCGTCCACTGGGCAGCCGGGATCCAGATGTGATCTCCGGGGGACGGTGACACAAGCGATGGACCAACCAGAGTCTGCCGTCCACGAGATCGCCCGTCCCCACGTCGCACGCTGACCGGTCGGGCGGCTCATCTGCGTGAAGGAACCCCGCCCATGCGTAAACCGAAGACCCGAGCAGCACTCCTGGCGGGCCTGCTGCTCGCCGCGAGCGCGCTCGCGGGCGTCAACCCGCCCACCGCCAGCGCGGCGGCCGACCCGGTCACCGTGACCGTCAACACCCGCGCGGGACTGGCGACCGTGCCGGACACCGCTCTCGGCGTCAACCACGCCATCTGGGACACGAACCTCGGCACCGCCGAGACGTCGGACCTGCTCAGAGATGCCGGCGTGCAGATGATGCGCTACCCCGGCGGCTCGTACGCCGACATCTACCACTGGAAGGACCACACCGCGCCCGGCGGTTACGTCGCGCCGGGGACCGACTTCGACACCTTCATGGCGGCGGTCCGGCGCGTCGGCGCGCAGCCGATGATCATCGCGAACTACGGCACCGGTACGCCCGCCGAGGCCGCCGACTGGGTGCGGTACGCCAACGTGACAAAGGGCTACGACGCGCGTTACTGGACCGTCGGCAACGAGAACTACGGCAACGGCCACTACGGGTCCGCGTGGGAGGCCGACGACCACCCCGACAAGAGCGCGACACAGTACGCGAGGCTGGTCGTCGAGTACGCCGACGCGATGAAGGCGGTCGACCCGAGCATCAAGGTCGGAGCGGTGCTGACCATGCCGGGGAACTGGCCGGACGGGATCACCGCCGGCAGCGACCCGGGCCCGTGGAACCAGACGCTGCTCTCCATCGCCGGCCCGAAGATCGACTTCGTGGACGTGCACTGGTACCCGGGCGGCACCGCGGCCGAGTCGCTGGCCCGCGTCAATCACCTACCCGACGCCACCTACTTGCTGCGGCAGCAGCTCGCCCGGTACGCCGGCCCGAACGCCGACCGCATCGGCATCAGCTTCACCGAGCTGAACGTCGACGCCGGCCGCAACACCCAACCGGCCGCGCTGTTCCTCGCCGACGTCTACAGCGGTCTGCTGGAGAACGGCGTCTTCACCGCCCACTGGTGGAACGTGCACAACGGCATGGGCACCGTGACGCAGGTGGCCGGTCAGACCGACTACGGCGACTTCGGGATGCTCTCCAGCGGGGCCTGCACCGAGGACGGCTCGGTCTGCCAACCGCCGCTGAACACACCGTTCGCGCCGTACCACGGGCTGAGCATGATGAAGCTCTTCGCGAAGACCGGCGACCAGTTCGTTCGCGCCGGCACCGACGAGCCCCTGGTCACCGCCCACGCCGTCCGCCGGAGCAACGGGGACCTCGCCGTGCTGCTGGTGAACAAGGACCCGGACAACGACCACCCGGTCACCATCGACTACGCCGGGTTCACCCCGTCGGCCGTCGCGCCGACGGTGTCCACCCTCACCAACGGCGCCACCGGCATCGTCACCAGCCAGTCCGGCTCGGCGACCAGCCGGACGCTGCCCGCGTACTCGTTGACCACGCTCGTGCTGCGCCCGGCCGGCGCGACCGCCGGACGGCCGGCGGCACCGGGCCAGCCGACCGCGAGCGGCGTCACCGACCGCGCCGCGACGATCACCTGGCCGGCGTCCACCCCGGGCGGCAGCCCGATCGCCAAGTACGAGGTGCACCGGCAGAACGGCGCGGTCAGCGAGCAGCTCGGCGAGACGGCGTCCACCTCGTTCACTGTCGGCAACCTCGTGCCGGGCAGCAGGTACACCGTCAACGTGCTGGCCCGCGACACCGCCGGACGGGTCTCCTGGGCCTCACCGCCGCTCACCTTCGCCACCGGCAGCCCCGCCGCCAGTACGTGCACCGTCCGTTTCAGCGCCAACAACGACTGGGGCAACGGTTACATCGGCGGCGTCGAGATCATCAACAACGGGTCCCGCCCGATCAACGGCTGGACGCTCACCTGGACCTGGCCCACCGGCTGGCAGCAGGTGAGCAGTGGTTGGAGCGCCACCTGGGAGCAGGTCGGCACCGCGGTGCGGGTCACGCCCACCACCGACAACCGGCAGATCGCCGCCGGCGGCACCGTGAGCGCCGGCTTCGTCGGCGCGTACGGCGGACCGAACGTGCTGCCCACGGCGTTCAGCCTCAACGGCACCATCTGCGCCACCGGCTGACGCCGCGACGGTCGGCTGGCCCGTTCGTCGGGTCAGCCGACCGTCGGGTCAACCGACCTGTCGAACGGTTACCGTGGCCGACCCGGTCTCGTCCGCCCACGGGTCCAGCACCAGGGCGTACGTGCCGCCGGTCGGCAGCGGGCCCATCTCGAACCGCCCGGCACCGCCGATGACGCAGCCACTGCCCACCGCCTCGCCGCCTGGGCCGGTGACGGTCAGAATCGCGCACCGGTCGGGAAGGCTGGCGGCGCTCACCTCGACGGTGAGGCGCTTGCCGTTGTCGGCGGGAAACCGCAGACGGCTCACCGCACCGGGGCGGCTGACCGACAGGGTGACCGCCCGTCCGTCCGCGACGGTGTCCCGCTGCTCGTCGCTGGCGTCGCGCAGCCGCACGTCCGCCGAGCCGGTGTCGGTGGAGGTCCCGTCGACCTCCAGCACGTACCGGCCGGTGGCCGGCAGAACGAACCCGTCGACATGTCCCTGGCCGCCGATCACGCAGCCGCTGGTTACCTGTTCACCGGCTGGGTCGCGCAGGCGCAGCAGGTTGCACCGGTCCGGCAGTGTGGCGTCGGTGACCTGGAGGAAGACCTTCTGACCGGCGCGGCCGTCGAAGGACAGGCGGCTGACCGCGCCCGGTTGGGCGAGCGTCGCCCGGACCGGGGGCCCGTCCAGCGCGAGCGTCTTCTCCTCGTCGGTCACCGCAACGACCCGTACCGTCGCTCGACCGAGATCGGCATCCCACGGGTCGAGCACCACCTGATGGTCGCCGGTGGCGGTCAACGTGGTCGTGTCGATGAAGCCGACACCGGAGATGACGCAGCCTGTCGCCAGCTGACGGCCCTGCGGGTCGAGCAGCAGCAACACCCCGCAGCGATCCGGCACGGTGGCGGCGGGCATCTCCACGAAGATCTTCTGACCGGCCCGGCCCGGCACCTTCATCGCGGCCGTGGCGCCCGCCCGGGTCACCGCCAGGTCGACGTCACCGGCAGCGGGCGCGTCGCGCTGCGCGCGGGCGGCGTCCTCGGCGAACGCCACCTGCCCGGTGAGGCCGACGTCGAGCACACAGTCGGCGAGGATCTGCGGATCGGTGACACCGGCCCGCCGGCAGACGAGTTCGGCGGTGGCCCGGTTGGGCAGGTCCCCGACGGTGAGCAGTCGGTCCGGGAAGCGCCGGTCGGTGAACGTCCCGGTGTTCTGCCCCGGCTCGTAGTCGAACAGCGACCGTTGCGCCTCGACGCGCCAACTGTCGGCGAAGCCGGGGTACAGCGCCTCGAACGTGGGCGGCTGTGTCACCCGATTCCCCTTGCGCACGGCCAGGTCGTCGCCGGGGTCACCGTCATGGTCGCCGAGCAGGCCCTCCAGCCTCCCGGCCCGGGCGGTGGGCGCGCTGACGCTCACGCTCAACCCCCACACCCCGATCGGCTGCGCGGTCAGCCGAGCGCCGTCCGGCCACTCCACTGTCACCGTGCCGTCTCCCCAGGTGGTGACGGTGCCACCGCGAGGCAACTTCACGCCGTCGGGTGCGGACACCGGCGCGGCGCCGTTCACCCGGACCGCCGGGCCGTCAGGTGTGACGTACACGCCGACCCGGTCGCCGGCCACCCGAACCGCGACGGCCGAGTTGACAGCCACCACCGAGCTGGCCGGGAACATCGTCTGTCGTACCTGGACCTCGAAGCCGTCGGTCGTCGAGCGGGTCAGCACGAACTCCCCGGCGGCCTGGAAGTCGTACCGCAGACCGTCGTAGGTGAGCAGGTGCGGGTCGCCGTTGCTGTTCGCGCACCGGTAACCCTTGCCGATCACCGAGATCGAACAACCACCACCACCGGATGGTCGGGGCCTGGGCCGGTCGCAGTCCTTGCCGTTCGACGGCAGCGGCAGCCCGCTGTACGTCGTGCGCAGCGGCACCCCCACGGCCTTGCGGTACGCGTTCTCCGCCAGCACCGCGTGCACCTCGCTGGGATCCACCTTGCTGGCTAACTGGCCGCCCTGGGTGCAGAACCGCCCCCGCTCGATGCCGTTGGCCAGGTCGAGGGCATGGTTCATCTCGTGGATGAGGGTGGCGCACTGGTCCTCGGTGAAGCCGGCACCCTCGTCGTCCAGCTTCCGCCCGTCGTTCTCCGGCACCCAGTTGATCTGCACGTCGCTACCTGGGATGTACTTGGTGGTGCTGCTCTCCGAGTCGAGGATGGGCCTACGGACCTTGATCTTCTTTCCGGAGCGTTCCAACTCTTCGAGCACCTTGCCGTTGCCGGAGCTGCGAATCTGTCCGACGCAGCCCGCGTACTCCGTCTGGAGGTCAGGATCAACGTTGACCACGGCGGACGCCGCCTGTGGGGCGAGCAGCACCAGGACGCCCGCAAGGATGGCACCCAGTCGCACCCGGCTCCGCAACCCGGTCACGCGCCCCTCACCTCGAACGCGACAGTGCCCTGCTCGGCCGTCGCGGCGCAGGCATCCGCCGGCACACCGCGCAGCGGCGCCCGCAGGTAGCCCAGCACCAACCGGTACGCCCCCGGTTGGTCGACCGGCCACCAGGTCACGGTGGCCCCACCCCGCCCGTCCGGGGCGGAGGTGGTCAGCGCCGCGCCGACCGGGCTCTGCGGGTCGCTGCCCAGCCTCAGCTCCACCGACCCACGCGGCGGCACCCGCACCAGGTTCTCGACCAGGTACGCGGTGAAGTCCCGGTAGTAGGCGGCGCCGCCGACCGCGGGTGCCACCGCCGTGCCGTCGCGGGTCAACGACATGACCGTCACCGCCCCGTCCGGCACCCGACTGAGTTGGCACTCGGCGTCGCGGTTGTTGACCAGCTTCAACCGAAGACTGATCTGCTCACCCACCCGGTACGACGGTTGGCCGGCGCTGACGGTCAGGCCGACCGTCGCCGTGCCGCTGGTCGGCGTCGGTGACGGACGTGACCGTCTGCACCCGACCGTGGTCGCCATCAGCAGCACGGCGAGACCACCGGCGAGCGCCGCCGTCCCTGCGCGGGGTACGCCCATGGGCCGCGAGCCTCCTCCGGGTGCCGACGGTCGGCACAGATCCCGGCCAGCCTGCGCCGACGGGTGCCGGGAGCGCTGTCGTGATCCGGCCCGGTGGATGTCCGCTAGCCGACCCGAGGGCGGGCACCGCCACATCCGGTGCCCGCCCTCCGGCTACCGTCAGCCGTCCACGCTGCGGAAGGTCCTGCTGGCGCACGGGTAGCCCAAGTAGTCTTCCGGGCCGTTCGCCGTGCAGATATCCATCCGGACCACGTCGTTCGCGTAGACCTGCGCCGGATCCCAGATGACCGACGACCCGGATCCGCCGCCGTTGTACCGGGTGTCGATCAGGACGCCATTGACGTAGACGCGACCCAGGACCCCGTCACCATTCGCGCACGTGTCCGACACGATGAAGTAGTCGTCGTTCATGCCGCCGCCGGGCGCGCCTTCGCCATAGTCGACGAATGCGATACGACCAGCCTGGCACGATGCATTGTCGTCCCAGAGCGTCATGTCACTGTTGTCGTTGTGAGCGGCGAAGGCTGGTGAGCCTGTGGCAACGAGGGCGGCGGTTACCGCGAACGCCATTGACAGCTTGAGTCCAAGACGCCGGACCTTCATGCGTGACCTCCATGACCGGTGGTATCGGCTTGATGAATCCTTCGAAGCGTATTGATGAATCTGAAAGGATTGCTACCGCTACGGTCTGTTCCGCACAACACGCCGATGTCCGGCCTGGTCAATGGCGTGTTCGGTCTTGTCCCGAACAGACAAACCGACTCGCCACCGCCCGCACGCCGGGCGGCTTCCGCCGTCGAGCGCCGCCTCACCATCAGATCTTGGACAGTTTCCGTTCTGCCGTAACGGAAACTGTCCAAGATCTGCACGGGCTCCGGTACGAACGCGGCCGCCACGTTTCGGGTCCTCCCACCAGCCGCGCCTGCCCGGCATCGTGGGCGTACGGGACTCGAAGGACCCCGAAGGGCCGGCGCTGGTCTTCGGGCCGGTGGCCTGGCGGGCGTTCGTCACCGAGGTCGCCCAGCGGTCGTAGCCGATCCCCGAACGCGCCGAAGCGCCCGCCCCCAGTAGAGGGGACGGGCGCTTCGCTGTGCGGCCTCCGTCAGCCCACCACCGACCGCAGTGGCACCTTGGCGGCATTCAGCGCGCGTACCAGATCACGCGCGAACGGGTGTTCGTCCACCTGGAGCCCCTGCGGGTTCGGGATCACGACGTACGCCGAACCGTTCTTCTCGGACGCCTGCGCGTCGGCGGTGAAGCGTTCGACGATCGCCCTGGTGCGGGCCAGGTCGCCGGCCGCCACCTGGATGGTGATCGGCCGCCAGCCGCCGCCCAGGTCCGGCGGCACCGGCGCGGCGGCGGCGCTGGCGCGCGCCGCGTCGACGCCGGC
>NZ_PYAK01000083.1 GCF_003264365.1 Micromonospora noduli | reverse complement strand
GGCCGCCGCGTCCGGGATGCTCCCCGTCGCCGCCCCGATCGGCCCGGTCGGCGACGTGGCGCCGCTGCCGGCGACCGGCGGGGCCGGGTCCGGAGGGTCGGTCGCGGCCGGTGGCCCCGGGTCCGCCGTGGACCGGCTCTTCGCGGGTCTCGCGGCGCTCGGCACCCTGATCTTCGCCCAGCGGGTACGCCTGCTCGTCGCCCACCGGGTCGAGGACCAGGCCGGGCTGACCGCTGCCGAGGCGGCGGTGACCGCCGTCGACGAGGACCGGGCCGAGCTGCGGCTGTCGGTGAAGGAGAAGGACGACTTCTTCTCCACCTACTTCGTCAGCACCTGGTCGCCGTGCGTGGTCCGGCTCTCGGCCCGGCTCCGGCTCACCCCGACCGGGGTGACGGCGATATCGGTGCTCTTCGCGTTGGCCGCGGCGGTGCTGTTCGGAGTCGGTGGGCGGCCCGCGCTGGTCGGTGGCGCGGTGCTGCTCTACCTGGGCTTCGTGCTGGACTGCGTGGACGGCCAACTGGCCCGCTACACCCGGCACTTCAGCGCCTGGGGTGGCTGGCTGGACACGATGGCGGACCGGGCCAAGGAATACCTGGTCTACGCCGGGCTGGGCTTCGGGGTGAGCCACGCCGGGCTGGGCAACGGGTGGGCACTCGCGATCGCCGCGATGACGTTGCAGACCGTCCGGCACATGACCGACACCTGGTACGGGGTGCTGCACGACGAGGCGGCCCGTCGCCCGCGTACGGCGACGAACGCCAGCGGCGGGATCGGTGACCGGCTCAACGCGGCGTCGACCCGGGTGCAGGCGGACACCGGGTCTGTGTCGTACTGGCTGAAGCGGACAGTGGTCTTCCCGATCGGTGAGCGGTGGGCGCTGATCGCGCTGACAGTGGCGCTGTTCAACCCGCTGGTCAGCCTGATCGCCGTGCTGGTCTGGGGGGTGCTGGCGTTCGCGTACACCGGGGCGCTGCGGACGCTGCGGGCCCGCTGGATGTGGGTGCCGGTGCTGGACACTGTCGACGCCACCCTGCACCGCGACGACGGACCGCTGGCCCGCTGGTTGCCGGTGGTCCGCCCGATGGGGCCGCTGACGCTGGCGGTGATCGCCGCGCTCGGCCCGGCGGCGCTGCTGGTCGGGGCGCTGCTGAGCGACGCGCCCGAGGGGCTGCGCTGGGCGGTGCCGGTGGCGCTGCTGGTGCTGCTGGTCGGCGGCCTGGGTGCCGGGGCGGCGCACAACGGTCCGCTGGACTGGCTGGTGCCTGCGGCGTTGCGGGCCGCCGAGTACCTGTTCGCCATCGCGGTCGGGGTGGTCGGTGCGGCGCCCGGTTGGCTGATCTTCGGGTACGTCTTCGTGCTCACCGTGCACCACTACGACCTGACCGCCCGGCTGGAGAAGCGACAGGTGGCACCGCCCCTGCACGCGGCGACGCTGGGCTGGGAGGGGCGCTCGGTGCTGCTGGCCCTCGCGGCGATCGCCGGTATTGCGGGTATCGGACTGGCTACACTCGGTGCGTACCTTCTCGTGGTTTTCGTGGTGAGCGTCGTCCTGGCCTGGTTCGTGCGACCGGCCCGTAGCGCGCGGGCGTCGGTGGCGCCGGCGGGCGCTGGAGGTGCCGCGCCGCGCTGACGGAGGGCGGCCGGATGACTCTGATCAGCTTCGTGGTGCCGGCCTTCCGGGTGCAGGGATACCTGCGTGAATGCCTGGACTCCATCCTCGGTCAGCCGGAGACGGACATCGAGGTGATCGCCGTCGACGACTGCTCGCCGGACGCCAGCGGCGACATCATCGACGAGTACGCGGCTCGCGACCAGCGGGTCCACTCGGTCCGGCTGTCGGAGAACGTCGGCCTCGGTCCGGCCCGGAACATCGGGCTGGACCGGGCCGTCGGCGAGTACGTGTGGTTCCTCGACGGCGACGACTGGCTGGCTCCGGAGTGCCTGACCGAGGTCGCCGAACGGTTGCGGGTCACCCGCCCGGACGTCCTGCTGGTCGACCACGTCCGCACCCACTGGAACGACACCGCCACCCGCAGCGCGATGGCCGAGGTGTTTCCGGAGTCGCCGGGTCCGGGGACCTTCCGCCTGCGGGACCGGCCGCAGGCGATGCACCTGCTGCACACCGCGTGGAACCGGCTGGTCCGTCGGGAGTTCCTCGCCGACCTGGGGCTGCGCTTCGCGCCCGGCTGGTACGAGGACGTCTCGTTCAGCTACCCGGTGCTGATGGCGGCGCACCGGATCGGCGTACTCGACCGGGTCTGCGTCAACTACCGCCAACGCCGCGCCGGCGCGATCACCCGGACCCGCGGTGACCGGCACTTCGAGGTCTTCCCGCAGTGGCACCGGGTCTTCCACCTGATGGATTCGTGGGGGTCGGCGACGGAGGCCCTGCGGCCGGCGGTCTTCGAGCGGATGATCTGGCACTACCTGACAGTGCTCGGCAACGGTCAGCGGATCGCGCCGGAGCTGCGGGAGGCGTTCTTCGCGCAGATCACCGCCGACTACGAGCGCTGGCTGCCGGCCGGCGGCTATCCGGTGCCGGACGGGGTCGAGGGGATCAAGCACAAGCTGGTCGCGTCCGGCCGGTGGCGCACCTTCAGCGCGTTGCGGGCCGCCAGCCGGGTCCGCGACGCCGCCCGCCGGCGGGCCCGCACCGCGCGGCGCACTGTCGGCCCGGTCGCCCGGCGCGGTGCCCGGCTGACCCGGGACGGGCTGCTGCGCGAGTACTACCGGGCCGAGTTGCGGCGGCCGGTCGACCCGACGCTCGCGGTGTACGCGGCGTACTGGTACCGGGGTTACTCCTGCAACCCGGCGGCCATCTACGAGGTTGCCCGCCGGTTGGCGCCGGGGGTGCGCGGGGTGTGGGTGGTGCGCCGGGACCGGGTGGACACCGTGCCGGCCGGAGTGGAGTACGTGGTGGCCGGCACGCCCGCGTACTACCGGGTGCTCGCCCGCGCCCGATGGCTGATCAACAACGTCAACTTTCCCGACTTCGTCCGCAAGCGACCGGCACAGGTGCACGTGCAGACCCACCACGGCACGCCGGTCAAGGTGATGGGGCTGGATCAGCAGCGCTACCCGATCGGCGCGGGCCGGATGGACTTCGCCGGGCTGCTGCGCCGGGTGGACCGCTGGGACTACAGCGTCAGCGCCAACAGCTTCTCCACCCAGATGTGGGACCGGGCGTACCCGGCCACGTACACCACGCTGGAGGTCGGGTACCCGCGTAACGACCGCCTGGTCACCGCCAGCCCGGACGAGGTGCGCCGGCTCCGCGCGGAGTTCGGCCTCGACCCCGACGAGCAGGTCGTCCTGTACGCCCCGACGCACCGCGAGCACCTGCCCGGCTACCGGCCGCCGTTCGACCCGGACCGGTTCGTCCAGGCGCTGGGTGACTCGGGCCGGTTGCTGATGCGCAGCCACTACTTCCACGACCGTGATCGACGCCCCGGCCAGCCGAGGGACTGGGAGCGGGTTCGTGACGTGAGCGGCCATCAACGGGTCGAGGATCTCTACCTGGTGGCGGATGTGCTGGTCACCGACTACTCGTCGGCCATGTTCGACTATGCGGTGTTGGACCGGCCGATCGTGCTCTACACCCCGGACTGGGAGGCGTACCGGCTGGCCCGGGGGGTCTACTTCGACGTCACCGCCGAACCGCCGGGCGCGGTAGCCTCCACTTTCGCCGATCTGCTCGACCTGTTCCGTACCGACGGGGTGCGCTCGGACGCGGCGACCAAGGCCCGCGAGCATTTCCGGGCCCGGTTCTGCACATTGGACGACGGGCGGGCGGCGGAGCGGGTGGTGCGGCAGGTGTTCCTCGGGGAGCCGGGCGAGCGATCCACGCGCTGCTGATCGCGGTTTCTGTCGTGTAATAGCAGTGTCATCGATCGAACATGAGACGTTTACCCGATGTCACAAACCCATGATCCTGGTCACAGTCTTGTGGGGTTCGGTCGACGCGCGCTGGGGGGGACGACGGTGAGCACCGTCACGCTCAAGGATGTGACCAAGGTTTTCCGGGATGGCACGCTGGCCGTCGACAGCATCAATCTGGATGTGAACGACGGCGAGTTCATGGTGCTGCTTGGGCCGTCCGGGTGCGGCAAGTCGACAGTGCTGCGGATGATCGCCGGGTTGGAGGAGCCGACCACCGGTGCGGTCATGCTCGACGGGGAGGTGGCGAACGACCTGCCCCCACGGGACCGCAAAATCGCCATGGTCTTCCAGGACTTCGCCCTCTACCCGCACATGACCGTTGGCGACAACATCGCGTTTCCGCTGCGGCTGGCCGGGGTCGAGCCCGAGCCGCGTGGCGAGCGGGTCAGCGACGTGGCGAGCGCGCTGGGCATCGGTGACGTGCTGGCCCGCAAGCCGGGTCAGCTCTCCGGCGGGCAGCGGCAGCGGGTCGCAATGGGGCGCGCGATCGTCCGCCGTCCCGGCCTGTTCCTGATGGACGAGCCGCTCTCCAACCTGGACAGCGGCCTGCGGGCCGAGTTGCGTGCGGAGATCTCCGGCCTGACCCGCGAGCTGGGCGTCACCACTGTCTACGTCACGCACGACCAGGCCGAGGCGCTCACCATGGCCGACCGGGTGGCCATCATGCGCCGCGGCGTGCTCCAGGACGTGGGCACACCGACCCAGGTGTACGGCCGGCCGGCGACGCTCTACGTGGCGGCGTTCCTGGGCAGCCCACGGATGAACCTGCTGGAGGCGTCGGTCTACGTCCATCTCGACCGGTACGTCACGCTCAACCTCGGTGACCAGTCGCTCTACCTGCCCTGGAACGACATCCGCAGTCGGGCGGTGGCGCACTACCACGGTGAGCGGATCGTGGTCGGTATGCGGGCCGAGGCGCTCACCCCGGTCGCTCCGGACAGCCCCGGCGACGTGCTGCGCGGGCGGATCCGCTACCTGGAGCACCACGGGCACGAGTCGTTGGCGTTCCTCGACATCGGCGCGACAGCGATCGTGGTGGACGAGATGGGTGCCCCGCTCGAACCGCCGCCGGTCGGCCAGCGCGGTCTGCGCCGCTTCGGCTCGGTGATGCAGCGGCTCACCGGCAAGCCGGTGGAGGCGCAGGAGGCACCGGCCAGTGGCGTCCAGACCAGCGTGCTGCCCGATCCGGGCCGGCACCACCGTCGCCCGGCGGAGCTGGCGGTACGGCTGGCGCCGTACCCGGCGGTCAGCGCCGGTCACCCGCTCGCCGTCTCGGTACGGATGGACGCGCTGCACTTCTTCGACGAGCGCGGCGACCGGATCGACGTGGGTTGGCGCTGACGACGTGCCCGGACGGGGTGGCGGGCCCGCCACCCGGTGCCCTACCGTCTGCCCACCAGTCCACAGTGAAAGACCACCGAGAGGGGTGCACCCGTGTCGGGTGACCGTCCCAGCCCGCTCGTCATCGAGCGCATCCTGCGAGATCGCGAGAGCATCTGGCAGCAGATCGTTGCCGAGCGTGACCTCAACGCCCTGACCGGGCGGATGCTGACCAGCTCCGCCATCGCGTTGGCCTGCTACGGGGCGGTGCTGGGCTTCTTCCACAGCCCACTGATGGCGCTGACCTCGGCGCTGAAGCTGCCGCTGCTGTTCCTGGTCACCCTGGTCATCTGCCTGCCCACGCTCTACCTGTTCAACCTGGTCTTCGGGGCCCGGCTCTCGGTGCGGCAGTCGTTGGCGCTGGTGATGGTGGCGATCACCGTCACCTCGATGCTCGCTGTGGCGTTCGCGCCGATCAGCCTCTTCTTCCTGATCACTGCCAACGACTACGGGTTCTTCAAGCTGCTCAACGTGTCGATCCTGACCCTGTCGGCGCTGGTCGGGTTGCGCTTCCTGACCAGCGGGATGCAGGTGCTCAACGACAACGGCCTGCTTGCGCCCGAGGCCGCCAAGGTAACTGTCGACGAGCGGGCCGGCGCCCCGGCGCCGGTCCAGGCCGTGCCGGCCGCGGTGCCCGCCGGGCCGACGCCGGCTGCCGCGCCGGTCGCCGGCCAGAGCGCCGAGCCGGTCGCCGTGCCGGCCGGGGCCACCGTGGCCGAGTCGACTGCGAACGGTGCCGTGACCACCGCGACGGCGCCGGCCCAGGTTCCGCCCCAGGTTCCGGCCCAGGTGCCGACGCAGTGGGCCGGGCAGCCGGCCGGCACCTCGTTCCCGCCCGGCATGCTGCCGCCCGGCTACGTGGCGCAACGCCCGTGGGACGGCCGTACGGTCCGACGCGGGGAGCCGACGCAGCGTCCGGCCAGCATGACCCTGCTCTACATCTGGATCCTGCTCTTCGGTTTTGTCGGCACCCAGCTGGCCTGGACGCTGCGGCCGTTCTTTGGCGACCCGGGGCAGGATTTCTCCTTCTTCCGCAGCATCGACGGCAACTTCTATGCGGAGATCCTGCGGATCATCGGCAACCTCTGACCGTCCCCCGGCGGCAGAGTCGCTGGTTGCCGGCCTGGTTACCGGTTAGTAACGTCAGGCCATGACTATCGACTCCCGCCAGGTGGCGGCCGGCATGCTGGAAGCGGTGCCGTTCGCTCGTACGCTCGGTATCGAGTTCGTCGAGGTGGCACCCGAGGCGGAGGGCGGCGTGCGGGCAGTCGTCCGGCTGCCCGACTCGCCGGCCACCCACAACCACATCGGGGGCCCGCACGCCGGCGCCATGTTCACCCTCGGCGAGACGGCCTCCGGCGCGGTAGTGCTGGCCGCCTTCGGGCAGTTGCTCGACCGGGCCGTGCCGTTGGCCGTCCGGGCCGAGATCGCCTACCGGAAACTCGCCATGGGTCCGGTGCTGGCCACCGCGCGACTCGGCCGGCCGGCGGCCGAGGTGACCGAGGAGCTGGCCGCCGGCCGGCGCCCGGAATTCCCCGTCGCGGTCCAGATCGCCACCGAGGACGGCAAGCCGACCTCGGAGATGACAGTGATCTGGACGCTGCGACCGAACTGAAACGCCCCATGGCGGCCGAAACGGGTTTGCGGACCCAGCAGGGTGGATAGATTCGTACCGTGCTGGGCCTACCTGCTCACGTGACCGCCTGTCTCTTCGATCTGGACGGTGTGCTGACGCAGACCGCCCGCGTACACAACGCTGCCTGGACGCAGACGTTCGACGAGTTTCTCCGCCAGCGCGCCACGGTCTCCGGCGAACCGTTCCAACCGTTCGATCCGGGCCCGGACTACAACCGCTATGTCGACGGCCGCCCCCGGGCCGACGGCGTCCGGTCGTTCCTCGCCTCCCGCGGGATCGTGCTGCCCGAGGGCAGCCCGGACGACCCGCCGGAGGCGGAGACCGTCAACGGCCTGGGCAACCGCAAGAACGTCCTGCTGCTGCACCGTCTGCGTACCGGCGGCGTCGAGGTCTACCCGGGCTCCGTGCGGTACCTGAAGGCGGCGACCGCCGCCGGGCTCCGCCGAGCCGTGGTCACCGCCAGCGCGAACGGGGGCGAGGTCGTCGCCGTCGCCGGATTCGAGCCGCTGCTGGAGGCCCGGGTGGACGGGCTGGTCGCCCGTGCGCAGGGGCTGCGCGGCAAACCACACCCCGACACGTTCCTCGCCGGGGCCAGGGTGCTCGGAGTCGACCCGACGCAGGCCGCCGTCTTCGAGGACGCGCTCTCCGGGGTGGCCGCCGGCCGCGCCGGTGGCTTCGGCTACGTGGTCGGCGTCGACCGGGTCGGGCAGGCCGACGAGTTGCTCGCCCACGGCGCCGACGTCGTGGTGACGGACCTCGCCGACCTTCTCGACCGCGCGGACCCACCGGTGCCGAACCGCACCGCTACCGACCCGCTCGCCGCCGAACGAGGCTCCGGATGATTCGGGAGCGCGCCTATCCGGTGGAGCCGTGGCACGTCCGGGAGACCCGGCTGGACATGGACGTGCTGGCCCAGTCGGAGTCGGTCTTCGCGCTCTCCAACGGGCACGTCGGCCTGCGGGGCAACCTCGATGAGGGCGAACCGCACGGCCTGCCCGGCACCTACCTCAACTCGTTCTACGAACTGCGTCCGTTGCCGTACGCGGAGGCGGGCTACGGCTTCCCCGAGTCCGGGCAGACCATCGTCAACGTCACCAACGGCAAACTGATCCGGCTGCTGGTCGACGACGAACCGCTCGACGTGCGTTACGGCGAGCTGATCGCCCACGAGCGGATCCTCGACCTGCGGGCCGGCACGCTGCACCGGGAGCTGCACTGGCGCTCGCCCGCCGGCCGGGAGGTCAAGGTCCGCAGCACCCGTCTCGTCTCGTTCACCCAGCGGTCCGTGGCCGCCATCAGCTACGAGGTGGAGGCCGTCGACGGCCCGCTGCGACTGATCGTGCAGTCCGAGTTGGTGGCGAACGAGTCGCTGCCCGCGCAGAGCAAGGACCCCCGGGTCGCGGCGGTGCTGGAGTCGCCGCTCCAGGCCGAGGAGGAGCTGACCACCCCCGACGGCGGCCAGCTGATCCACCGCACCAAGGTCTCCGGTCTGCGGGTCGCCGCCGCCATGGAGCACGAGGTGCACGGCCCGGACCACACCACCATCGAGTCCGAGGGATACCAGGACTGGGTGCGTACCACCATCGCCTGCGTGCTCCAGCCCGGCGAGAAGCTGCGGGTGATCAAGTATCTGACGTACAGCTGGTCGAGTCGCCGGTCGCTGCCGGCTCTGCGCGACCAGGTCGGCGCGGCACTGGCTGGTGCCCGGCTCGACGGATGGGACGGGCTGCACCGGGAGCAGCGCAACTACCTCGACGCGTTCTGGGACGCCTCCGACGTGCTGGTCGAGGGCGACCCGGAGGTGCAGCAGGCGGTCCGGTTCGGGCTCTTCCACGTGTTGCAGGCAGGCGCGCGGGCCGAGCAGCGGCCGATCTCGGCGAAGGGGCTGACCGGCCCCGGCTACGACGGTCACGCCTTCTGGGACACCGAGATGTTCGTCCTGCCGGTGCTCACGTACACCCAGCCGAGCGCGGTGCGCAGCGCGTTGCAGTGGCGACACAGCACGCTGGATTCGGCGCGGGAACGTGCCGAGACGCTCAACCTCCGGGGTGCCGCCTTTCCCTGGCGGACCATCGAGGGCCCGGAATCATCCGGATACTGGCCGGCCGGTACGGCAGCGTTCCACATCGCCGCCGACATCGCCGACGCCGTGCGCCGCTACGTGATGGTCACCGGGGACACCCAGTCGGAACGGGAGATCGGGCTGGAGCTGCTGGTGGAGACCGCCCGGCTGTGGCGCTCGATCGGCCACCACGACCGGCACGGGCAGTTCCACATCGATGGTGTCACCGGCCCGGACGAGTACACCGCCGTGAAGAACGACAACGTCTACACCAACCTGATGGCGCAGCGGAACCTGCTCGCCGCCGCCGACGTGGTCATGCGCTACCGGGACGAGGCGTTCCACCTCGGCGTCACCGACGAGGAGGCCGCGAGCTGGCGGGACGCCGCCACCTCCATGCACGTCCCGTACGACGAGGAGCTCGAGGTCCACCAGCAGGTGGAGGGCTTCACCCGACTCCAGGAATGGGACTTCACGCACACACCGGCGGAGAAGTACCCGTTGCTGCTGCACTACCCGTACTTCGAGCTGTACCGCAAGCAGGTGGTGAAGCAGGCCGACCTGGTCCTCGCCATGCACTGGCGGGGGGACGCCTTCACCCCCGAGGAGAAGGTGCGCAACTTCCTCTACTACGAGCGCCGCACCGTACGCGACTCGTCGTTGTCGGCCTGCACCCAGTCGGTCCTCGCCGCCGAGGTGGGCCACCCCGAACTCGCGCACACCTACCTGCGCGAGGCCGCGCTGATGGACCTGCACGACCTCAACGAGAACACCCGCGACGGCGTACACATGGCGTCGTTGGCCGGCGCGTGGCTCGCCCTGGTCAGCGGGTTCGGCGGTCTCCGGGACCACGACGGCGAACTGTCCTTCGCCCCCCGGCTCTCCAGCCGACTCAACCGGTTGGAGTTCTCGCTCCAGTGGCGCGGGCTGGCACTGCGGGTGGATGTCCGGCCGCACCAGACGACGTATTCGCTGCGCCACGGCGGCCCTGACGACGTGGTGGAGCTGCGCCACCACGACCAGATGCTGCGGGTGACCTGCGACGAGCCGGTGACGGTGCCGGTGCCGCCGGCCGAGCCGTCCGGTCCACCGCCCGAGCAACCACCCGGCCGGTCTCCGCTGCTGCGGTTGCCCGAGCGCGAACAGTGACGGGCGGGGCGGGAATCTTCCCGCCCCGCCCGTCCCGCGCCTGTGGGTCAGACCGGCTCGCCGGTCCCAGTTCGTCAGACCGGCTCGCCGGTCCGAGTTTGTCAGATCGGCTCGCCGGTCGACGGACGCCCGATCGCGTCCCGGGGCGCCGCCGCCTTCGGGTCGTCGGGCAGCCGGGCCGAAGCGGCCTGGTCTCCGAAATCCTGGTCCCCGACGTCCTGGTTGCGCTCGGCGTCCTGTTCACGCTGGGTTCGCTCGGTCAGCTGCTGCTGCCGGGAAATCTGCTGCTTGGCCATGGCGATCCTCGCGATCCGTCGGGGCGCGGCTGCGCCGACACGGTCTGCGGTCGCTCGTCGCGTACCCGGCGCCCCAGCGGGCAAACGCGGCCCGGCGGCGGGCCCACGGCCCGGGGTGACGCCGTCGCGGCGTGCGTGCCCGGCGGCGGGCGGGGTACCCGGACCACCGGCGAGTAACCGGAGGTGAGGTATGGACGAGCAGCGCAGCGTGACCATTCCGATCGGGGACGCCCAACTCCCCGCCGACCTGACGTTGCCCGCCCAGCCGGTCGGCGTGGTGCTGTTCGCGCACGGCAGCGGCAGTTCCCGGCACAGCCCGCGCAACGTGGCGGTGGCCCGGACGCTGAACGGCCGTGGGCTGGGCACGGTGCTGGCGGACCTGCTCACCCCGGCCGAGGACGAGGTGGACGCCCGAACAGCCGAACTGCGCTTCGACATCGGGCTGCTGGCCAGCCGGCTGGCCGGGATCGTCGACTGGCTGGCCGTCGAGCGTCCTGCCGGCGATGTGCCGATCGGTCTGTTCGGGGCCAGCACGGGTGCTGCCGCCGCCCTGGTCGCGGCGTCGTCCCGCGCCGATCGGGTGGCCGCCGTGGTCAGCCGGGGTGGTCGGCCGGACCTGGCCGGGAACGCCCTGGCCCAGGTGCGTACCCCGACGTTGCTCCTGGTCGGCGGGCTGGACGAAGAGGTGATCACCCTCAACGAGCGGGCGCTGGCCGAGCTGGGGGAGGTCGGCGAGCTGCGGGTGATCCCCGGCGCCACCCACCTCTTCGAGGAGCCCGGCACCCTGGAGCAGGTCGCCGATCAGGCCGGCACCTGGTTCACCACGCACCTCGGTCGGTGATCATTCTGAGGGCAGGAGAGCCGAGGCCGAGCGGCGCTGCTGGACGGTGTCGATGACGCGCCAGAGGACGGCGGTGATCGGGACGCTGACGAAGGCGCCAGCGATGCCCGCGATCAGCGTGCCCGCGGTGACCGCCACCAGGATCACCGCCGGATGCAGTCGGACCTGACGCTTCATGACCAGCGGCTCCAGCAGGTTGCCTTCAATCTGCTGCACGGCGATCACCGCCGCGAGGGTGAGCAGCGCGGTGGTGGGACCGTTCGCGGCCAGCGCCACCAGCACCGCCACCGCGCCGGCCACCGTCGCCCCGATGATCGGCACGAACCCGCCGAGGAACGTGATCAACGCCAGCGGCAGTGCGAGTGGCACCCTCAGCACCACGAGAGCCAGCCCGATGCCCAGCGCGTCGATCGCGGCGATGAACATGGTGCCCCGGCTGTACGCGCCCAACGTCTGCCAACCGTTGCGGCCGGCCTCGGCCAGCACTGGTTGGTTCGGGCCGGAGACCCGGGACAGCACCCAGTGCCACATGGACCGGCCGTCCTTGAGCAGGAAGAAGAGCAGCACCAGAGCCAGCAGCGCGGAGCCGAACACCTCGGTGGCGGTCCGGGCACCGGCCACCGGGTCCGGAGAGCTGCCACTGAGCCCCTCCCGGGCCTGGTCGACCAGCCGGTCCAGCTGTGCCTCGCTGACCGGCAGGGTGGACGTCACGAAGTCCCGGCTGCGTTCGACGCCCTGCGTCAGCTCCTGGCTGAGCTGATCGAACTGGCTGGCGGTCAGATTCCACACCAGGGCGCCGACGCCGACCAGGATGCCGAGCAGCAGCAGTACGGTGCAGAGCGCGGCCAGCGCCGCCGGCAGGCGCAACCGGCGCAGCAGCAGCAGGACCGGGTCGAGCAGCGCGGTGAGGAAGATGGTGGCGGCCAGCGCGATGGCCAGCGGCGCCAACAGGACGGCGATCCGGCCGAGCAGGTAGAGCCCCGCGGCGATCACCACCAGGCAGGCGCTCCACAACACAGCGGTTCGGACCAGCCACGGCAGCGCCGCCCAGGTCTGGCGCGGCCCGGGGCTGGCTGTCGGTCCGGGTTCCTCTGTGGCCATGTCGGTCCTCCTCGATGTCGACGAGGTCGGTACCCGGTCGGTCGTGCCCCGACACCCGAATCGCTGGCCGTTGCCCGCGCGGATCGTACGTCGGCCGGAGTGACGTGGGTGGGTGTTCGCGAATCACATCCGAAGCGGCGGCGTTTGCGTGGTCCGGCCGAGGGAACGCGAAGGGGACGGACCGGACTGAGGAGGAACGCCGTGGGTGACTTCATGGACAAGGCCAAGGACTTCGCGGACAAGCATGACAAGCAGGTCGACCAGGGTGCGGAGAAGGCCGGCGACATGGCCGACAAGCGCACCGGCGGCAAGTACGGCGATCAGATCGACAAGGGCGTGGACCAGGCCCAGGCGCGCACCGGTGAGGGCGACCAGGTCCGCTGACCCAGCGTGCTCCTCCCGGGCCGCCGCGCCGTCGGCGACCCGGGAGTGCCGGGTCGCCGATGATGCGCGGGTCAGCGCTTGTCGCGTAGCTCGTCCACTGAGGTGGGTCGGCCGCTCAACGCGTCGCGCAACCGGTCGACCAGACCGATGCCGGGGGCGAGCAGCTTGTTCATCGGCGGATGCTCCGGGCTTCCCGGATGCGGACGGGTCGGCCCGATCTTCTTGATCGCCGTCACCCGGCCGGCTGCCTCGACCAGCTCCTCCCGGGCCGTCGCCGCGCGCAGTCGGGGAAAGAGCTCCTTCTCCTCTTCCGCCACGTGGTGTCGGACGGTGCTGGTCAGCTGGGCGAGCAGCTCGTCGAAGCGGGGGTCGGACGGGTCGGCTGACTCCAACGCCTTCATGGTCCGCTCGGCGTCGGCGTGCTCCGCGATCTCCCGGTCGGCGATCTCGTCGCCGTCGGGCAGCACCTTTCGGGCGATCGGATACACGTACGCCTCCTCGGCCACCGAGTGGCGGACGAGTTCGGCGATCACCACGTCGGTGAGGCGCCGGCGGTGCTCGGGGGTGCCCTGCCGGGTCGCCAACTCGACGAGAACTGCCTCGATCTCACGATGATCGGAGACCAGGATGTCGACGGCATCGTGGTCGTCATCGGTCGGTGGATTGGTCATGTCACGGCCCCTTACCGGTTGCGGATCGGTGGGAGGTGTGTGGCTCTGGTACCCCCACGGGGCTGCACGAACCCATGGTTGACGATGTGTTCCATGGGGCCTGTGGTGCCTGCGGTGGCGCTGCTGCCGAGCCTCGGCGATTGCCCGGCCGCCGCCGGGGTAACCGCCGCTATGGCCGACGACCGCCCACCCGCCGACCGCGATCAGTCGCGGCTCGACGAGACCGCCGAGCGGACGGTCCGGCGGGTGCGGCACCGTGGTGGGCAGGCCGGCCGGATCAGGGCCCGGCAGTGGGAGGTCACCCTGGTGATCTCCGTCCAGGCCGGGCTGGCCGCGGCCATCGCCGCCCTGCTCGCCAAGAATCTGCTCGGCCAGGGATCGCACGTCTTCGCACCCGCCGCCGCCGTCGGTACGATCGCCACAGCCATCGGGCAGCGGGCCCGCCGGACCTTCGAACTGTTGGGCGGCGTGGCCCTGGGCATCATCATCGGGGACACGCTGCGATTCCTGCTCGGCTCGGGCCCGTGGCAGACCGGCGTGGTGGTCGCGCTGGCAATCGCCGCCGCGTTGCTGGTTGCCGGGAAGGGTGGCCCGCTGGTCGGTCAGGCCGGTGGTACCGCCGTGCTGATCGCAACGCTGGCCCCGATGGAACGTGGCCTGGAGGTGCCCCGGATCTTCGACGCGCTCGTCGGTGGGGCGGTCGGCCTGGTGGTGGTCGCGCTGTTGTTGCCGATCAACCCGATGCGGGTGCTGGACCGTGCCGCGGCACCGATCTTCACGATCCTCTGCGAGCAACTCGCCGAGCTGGCGCGGGCGCTGCGCGAGCGCGACGGCGCCGGGACCATGGCCGTCCTGGAGCGGCTCCGCGGCACCGAGGACGACCTGGGCCGGTTGCACGACGCGCTCAGCGGCGCCGAGGAGGTGGTGACGATCGCCCCGGTGCGCTGGCACCGTCGGCAGCAGTACCACCGTTACGCCCGCAGCGCCGGCCACCTGGAACGGCTGCTGCTGGATACCCGCGCCATGGCCCGTTGGTCGACCACCGCATTGCAGTACGACGAGCCGATTCCGCCGGAGCTGCCGGGTGCGATGGGCCGGTTGGGTCAGGCGGTGGCGGAGATGCGGGTGGAGTGCAGGGTCGGTGACGACCCCCGGCGTACCCGCCGGTTGGTCGAGGAGTGCGCAGAATTGGCCGGGCGGGCCTCCGCGACCGGCGTCAAGTCGTTCGGCGAATCCCTCGTCACCGGACTGCGTACCGCGGCCAGCGACCTGCTCCGGGCCGCCGGCTCCGAACCCGAAGACGCCAACCGGATCGTGCGCCGGGCGGCCGGAGCAGGCGAGGCGGAGATCCACCCGCCGGTCCGCCGACAACTGCACCGGGCCCAACCGACGCGGGCCGCCCGAGCCCGTCGACGCGCCCACCTCGCCGCCCGGGCCCGTAACGACGGTCGGGCCGGCCTCCCCGCACGGGAGAGGCCGGCCCGGTGAACCGTTCGGATCAGGAGGAGTAACCGCGCTCCGCGATCCAGTTGGCGACCTTCGGCAGGCTCATCCAGTACTCGCCCAACGCCGGGTCGGCTGGGTCGGCGACCCGGATCGTGTCACCACCGTCGCGGTAGCCGACGAGGGTCAGGTAGTGGCCACCCTCGTACGAGTGCGGGTTGCCGTCGGTGTCCACTGTCGTGCCCTTGATGTTGGCCACGACCGGTCGGCCGGCGTCTACCGCGGCCAGCACGTCACGGCGCAACTGCTCGACCTGGTCGGGGCGGGCCACCGAATCACGGATCTCGGTGGTCCGGTACTTGCCACCGGTCAGCTCGTTCAGCACGCGGGTGGTGTCCAGGGCCGAGGGGGTACCCGCCTCGGTGGTGCCGAGCAGCCGGGCCACCTCGTCCTGCGACAGCGCCTTGCCCTGCGCGGACAACGCGATCCGGGTCGCGGCCGGGCCGCAGTAGTAGAAGTTCGGCTGGGCCTGGTAGTCGACGCCGAGGATCCGCTCGGCGTGCCGGTCGTTCTGGCTCGACGAGGCCGGGGCAGCCTGCGCCGGGGCGGCCTGCGCGGCCACCGCCGGGCCGAGGGCGCAGCCGCCGGCCACCAGCAGGCCGACGACGGACAGACCGCTCTTCTGGACGATCGGGTTCATGGTCGAGTCTCCGTTCGGGGGTTGGCGCCTCCGGCCAGCGGAGGGCGGCAGCACCGGGAATGGCGCTCGGCGCAACAGGGGGCCGACCATCGGTGGTCTCGGCCCTGGGCGTACCGAGGGCGTAACCGCTCTGCTCCACGGAGAATTCCGTCGGCTGCGGGCACCGTCACCCGCGCGGCATCCCTGCCTGACCCGAACCGGTCATCGGGGACAAACGTCAGCTCAGAGGCTGCCCAACAGCCTGGTCACGCTGATCTCGATGACCACCCGTTCCGGATTCGGGCGCGGTGTCCGATACCGCTCGGCGTACCGCCGCTCCGCCTCCGCCACCGCGGCCGGATCCGACCGCAGCACCGCGCGGCCCTCGATGGTCAACCAGCGGCGGCCATCCACGTGGCACACGGCCACCGCCGCGCCCGCCGCGCCGGCAGCCGCCACCTGACGGGCCTTTCGGGAGGCGCCGGAGGTGATGACCCGGGCCAGGCCGGCCGCCGGGTCGAGAGTCACCCCGACCGGTACGACGTGCGGGGTGCCGTCCGCCCGCACTGTGGTCAGCGTCGCCAGGTGTCGTTCGGCGCAGAAGGCGACAACCCGCTCATCGTGCACGTCCAACCGATGATTGCCCGTCATGCCCGTCCCCTGTCCGCCGAACCGACCCCGATCATGGCACGCGGCGACGCACCTGGCCCCGATCCGGCGGGGCGTCCGGCTGACCGGGCAGCTGGCGACCCGCCGCCCGACGTTGGTGCACCAGCCGGGTCAGGTAGATCAGCGCGGCGGCCAGGACTCCCATGTCGTCCAGGTAGATCGGATCCGGCAGAACGTCCACCGGGAATATCGTGTAGATCAGTGCCCCGTAGAAGGCGACCTTGCCGCCCGCGCCCAGCCCGGTCAGCAGCCTCCGGGTACGCACCACCCGCACTGCCAGCACCACGGCACCGACCAGTGTGGCGAGCGCCAGGATGCTGGCGATCACCACGAGGACCCACGCCTGTCGGGACATGCCGTCACGCTAACCCACCCGAGCCCGTGCGGCTCAGAACGCGGGCACCGTCGCACGGCCGCGTGCGGTCACCTTGTTCTCCCGGGTCTGCTCGACGTTCTCCCGGAGCTGCGCGCCCACAGGTCGGGCAACCTCGCTCAGCGGCAGCACCGACGCCGACTCGGCGACCCGTCGTCCGGTCGCGGCGTGCGCCTCCTCGCGCAGACTGCGAGCCGCCGCCACCGCCAACTCCGCCGCCCGCCACGCGGCCTGCTCCCGCTCGCGGGCTGCGGCGTGCCGGGCCGCCAGGTTGTCCCGGATCGCCCGCTGGAGCACCAGCTCCTGCTCGACCGGGTGCAGTCGCGGGTCCCAGCCGTCGCGGTGCGCGAAGACGTCGCTGAGCTGCTCCACCGACAGCTCCCGCCGCCAGTACGCATCCAGCGCTGCGCGGTGCAGGTAGCGCTCGCGGTCCGCGTACTCGGCGGGGGTCCGTGCGGTGTGCGGCAGCGGCATCGCGGCCGCCGCGTCGAGCCGCCGTACGCCAGCCTCGGCCGCCTCGTACGCCAGCCAGGCCGCCTCGACCGCCTCCTGTGCGGCCACCCACTCCGCCCGACTGCGCCGCACGGTGGTGGTCGCCCGCTCCGCGGCCACCGCGACCTCCTGCGCGTAGCGGCTCTGCTCCCGCTCCTCCTGCGCCTGCTCAAGTTGGCTCGGCATCGCGGCGCGGCGGATCCGGGAGCCCGGGTCGAAGCGGAACCGGCCGGGCCGCAGCAGGAGAGCGGAGACAGCGACGGCTACCACCCCGAGCAGGCTCAGCCAGATGACGGCGGCCCGGGAAAGGTCTGGCAGGACGGCGGAGAGGATGGTTTGCATGATCAGCACCTCGCGGTCGAAGGCGGGTATCGACGGGCGGGAGTAAGGCGCGGCAGCACCGGTCGGCCCGGTGGCGGGATGGTCCCGTCGACGGCGAACTCAGGTGCCGTGCGGGAGGATCAGCCGGGATCGGGCCCCGGGGATCGCCGGGCCTGGCTCAGCGGGCGGGCGGGCCGCGTCGTGCAGGAGAGCCACGGCCGGGATCGATGGCCGGGACGTGCACCGGGCGCGTCACGACCGGACCGGTCGCCGTGGCGGTATCGAGCGTGCCAGCCGGCGGGGCTTCAGCGGGCTGGGCGGCCGGGGCGGCGTCGGGGCGGACACTTGCCACCCGGCTGCTCACAGCACTGGGCCGCAGCTGCGTGGGGGCGGGCGGTGGGGTCGCGGCGAGAGCGGCACCGAGGCCGACCGCGAGCACCAGCGCGGTGACCGCCAGACGGGTCAGTTCCCGCAGTGACCGCAGCACAGCCCACCTGGCTGGGCGGACAGAAGCTGCGGACGACACCCAACCAACCTATCGCTCGTCCTGGCCCACCGCAGCACGGCGAGGGACCGGACGGGCGTGACCGCCACCACCATGCGCACTGTGGACGGTGTCGATCGGGGCTGGGAACGGCGGTGCCCCCGACCGGATCGGGTCCGATCGGGGGCACCGTGCATCGTTGGGGTGGCACCGCTGGCGGGGTGGGCGTGCCGGCGGCGGGCCGTGGTCAGTCGCCGGTGCCGAGCACCCGGGGCGCCGCCTTCTCGTCGCCCTGCCACACCATCTCGTCCTCGGTCAACCAGGTCAGCCGCTCGTCGGAGTCGTCGTCCTGCGCTCGACCCTGCCCGCCGAGCACACCGGGACGGCCGCCGGAGCCCGGTCGGGCGTTGCCGCCGGTCATGGCCGGGCGTCCGCCGCTCCCACCGCGCTGGCCGTCGATGCTGCGCCCGACCCCGTTGGCGGCGCGGGTCTCCGCCGGGGCCGCACCACCACCGGTCGGTCGAGCCGAGGCGGGGGCCGCGTTGCCCGAGCCCGCGAGCGCGCCGCTGCGCAACA
>NZ_PYAK01000082.1 GCF_003264365.1 Micromonospora noduli | reverse complement strand
AGCCCCCAGAGCACGCCCACGGGGTGGAAGTCGGCGGTGCCTGCGAGGTCGAGCACGAGCGCCAGCCCGACCCGCGCAGCCGCCGCACGTCTGCGCGCCGCGCACCGGACTCACGCCGAACGCCCGAACGCGGCGCGCGAGGGCCGGCAATCGGCGCCTTCCACCTCAAGATCGTGCTCGATCCTGGATGTAGTGGTGTCGGGCGGGCCGGATGCCACTACATCCAGGATGCTGCGCGATTTGCGGCCGAGGCCTCCACGGGGAGCGAGGCCGCCGGCAAGCTCACCACCCTGCCCCACAACATCAGGGAAAGTGCTGTCTCCGGACGCGGCGAGGCAGCACTTTCCCTGATGTTGTGGGGATCTTGCCGGGCACCCAGCGTGAGAGCGCCCGCATGCGGGCGGGGTGCGTCGGGCAAGTGCGACGCAGGGGCTGGCCGGGAGGGCACGAGCCGGGGCGGCGGCGGGGTGATTTTTGAGGGGGACGCAAAAAGGCGGGGCCCCGGTGGCTTGCGCCACCGGGGCCCCGCCCCTTGCTGGTTGTGTTACTCGTCCACGCCTGCGGCGGCGGTGCCAGCGGCAGTGCCACCAAGATCGGCCGGGACGGCGTCCGGAACTTCGACCGGCTTGTCCGAGCCCCGGAAGACGAGCTTGGACTTGTCGATGTCGTCCGGGTCGCCCTCGCAGTCCACCACGACGATCTGACCCGGGGTCAGCTCGTTGAACAGGATCCGCTCGGAGAGGTTGTCCTCGATGTCGCGCTGGATCGTGCGACGAAGCGGACGGGCACCGAGCACCGGGTCGAAGCCCTTCGCGGCCAGGTACTTCTTGGCGTTGTCGGTCAGCTCCAGACCCATGTCCTTGTTCCGCAGCTGGCCCTCGATCCGCTGGATCATGATGTCCACGATCGAGAGGATCTCGGTCTGGCGCAGCTGGTGGAAGACGATGGTGTCGTCGATCCGGTTGAGGAACTCAGGCCGGAAGTGCTGCTTGAGCTCGTCGTTGACCTTCTGCTTCATCCGGTCGTAGTTGGACTCGGAGTCCTCCGACTGCTGGAAGCCCAGCGACACCGCCTTGGCGACATCACGGGTGCCCAGGTTAGTGGTCAGGATGATGACCGTGTTCTTGAAGTCCACGATCCGACCCTGACCGTCGGTGAGCCGACCGTCTTCGAGGATCTGCAGGAGCGTGTTGAACACGTCCGGGTGGGCCTTCTCGATCTCGTCGAAGAGGACCACCGAGAACGGCCGACGCCGCACCTTCTCGGTCAGCTGCCCGCCCTCGTCGTAGCCGACGTAGCCGGGAGGGGCACCCACGAGCCGGGAGACCGTGTAACGGTCGTGGAACTCGGACATGTCCAGCTGGATGAGGGCGTCCTCGCTGCCGAAGAGGAACTCGGCGAGCGCCTTGGACAGCTCGGTCTTACCGACACCGGACGGGCCGGCGAAGATGAACGAGCCCGACGGGCGCTTCGGGTCCTTCAGGCCGGCCCGGGTACGCCGGATCGCCTTCGAGACCGCCTTGACCGCGTCCTCCTGGCCGATGACGCGCTTGTGCAGCTCGTCCTCCATGCGCAGCAGGCGCGAGGTCTCCTCCTCGGTCAGCTTGTAGACCGGGATGCCGGTCCAGTTGCCGAGCACCTCGGCGATCTGCTCGTCGTCAACCTCGCTGACGACGTCCAGGTCACCGGCCTTCCACTCCTTCTCCCGCTGAGCCTTCTGGCCGAGGAGCTGCTTCTCCTTGTCGCGCAGCTGGGCGGCGCGCTCGAAGTCCTGCGCGTCGATCGCGGACTCCTTGTCGCGACGCACCTGGGCGATGCGCTCGTCGAAGTCACGCAGGTCTGGCGGCGCGGTCATCCGACGGATCCGCATCCGGGCACCGGCCTCGTCGATCAGGTCGATCGCCTTGTCCGGGAGGAAGCGGTCGGAGATGTACCGGTCGGCCAGGGTCGCGGCAGCCACGAGAGCTGCATCGGTGATGCTCACGCGGTGGTGAGCCTCGTAGCGGTCCCGCAGGCCCTTGAGGATCTCGATGGTGTGGGCCAGCGACGGCTCACCCACCTGGATCGGCTGGAAGCGGCGCTCGAGAGCGGCGTCCTTCTCCAGGTGCTTGCGGTACTCGTCGAGCGTGGTGGCACCGATGGTCTGCAGCTCACCACGGGCCAGCATCGGCTTGAGGATGCTCGCGGCGTCGATCGCGCCCTCGGCGGCACCCGCACCCACCAGGGTGTGGATCTCGTCGATGAACAGGATGATGTCGCCGCGGGTGCGGATCTCCTTGAGCACCTTCTTGAGGCGCTCCTCGAAGTCACCGCGGTAGCGGGAACCGGCGACGAGCGCGCCCAGGTCGAGCGTGTAGAGCTGCTTGTCCTTGAGGGTCTCGGGCACCTCGCCCTTGATGATCTTCTGGGACAGGCCCTCCACCACGGCGGTCTTGCCGACGCCGGGCTCACCGATCAGGACCGGGTTGTTCTTGGTACGGCGGGAGAGCACCTGCATGACCCGCTCGATTTCCTTCTCGCGCCCGATGACCGGGTCGAGCTTGCCCTCGCGGGCGGCCTGAGTCAGGTTGCGGCCGAACTGGTCCAGCACCAGGCTGGTCGACGGCGCGGCCTCACCCGGCGCGGCGCCCGCCGCGGCAGGCTCCTTGCCCTGGTAGCCGGAGAGCAGCTGGATCACCTGCTGGCGGACCCGGTTGAGGTCGGCGCCGAGCTTGACCAGCACCTGGGCGGCGACGCCCTCGCCCTCACGGATCAGCCCGAGCAGGATGTGCTCAGTGCCGATGTAGTTGTGGCCGAGCTGCAGCGCCTCGCGCAGCGACAGCTCCAGCACCTTCTTGGCCCGCGGCGTGAACGGGATGTGCCCGCTCGGCGCCTGCTGGCCCTGGCCGATGATCTCCTCGACCTGCTGACGGACGCCCTCCAGGGAGATGCCGAGGCTCTCCAGGGCCTTTGCCGCGACGCCTTCACCTTCGTGGATCAGGCCCAGCAGGATGTGTTCCGTACCGATGTAGTTGTGGTTGAGCATCCGGGCCTCTTCTTGGGCCAGGACGACAACCCGTCGCGCTCGGTCGGTGAACCGCTCGAACATGCCCTCGTGCTCCTCACGTGCCGTGCGCCTTGATGGTCAAGATCTTGGCGGGGCCGGTGCACGAACGTCCAGGACGGGCGTCCGTGCCTCCTTACTCTATCGTCGCTGACCGACTCAGCTGAGGTCGTGTGTCTCTGCTCTGGGTCGGTTGCACGTCGTTTTGAACAACCGTCCGCGCTCAGGAGGTGTTCCGGTAGCCCTGTCGCTACGCGCAGAGCGAAATCCGACTGGCTCGACGGAAGCCCGATCCGGGGTCCGGAAGCGCTCCGGGAGGCCCTGGAGGGCGGACCGGCGGTCGCGACGAGTGCCGCGCCGGGCCCCTGGGGGAGGTTGTCCACAGGCTGTGGATAGCTGTTCCACTGGTTGTGGACAACGCCGGTGGGCCCGGAATGCTTCCCGGCCCCGAAGGGGCACGACGACGCCGCCCGAACGGGGCACGGCGAGGCCTCCCGGATACGGCGACGCCGGCCCGGAGAACTCCTCCGGCCCGGCGTCGGTGTCGCCTGCGGTGGCGGCTGGCCACCAAGCTGCTGACGGATCAGCGCTTCGCGTGGAACTCGTCCACGATCTCCTGCGGGATTCGACCCCGGTCCGAGATGTCCTTGCCGGCCTTCTTGGCCCACTCCCGGATCGCCTTGTTCTGTTCCCGATCGGCGGTCGCGCCACCCCGACCGCGGGCAGCCCGCCCACCGATCACGACACCGCCCCGGCCGACCTTGGTGCCGGCACCCACGTACGACGCAAATGCATCGCGCAATTTCGCGGCGTTGGCGCTCGACAGGTCGATCTCGTACTGAACGCCGTCGAGGGCGAACTTGACGGTCTCGTCCGCGTCCCCGCCGTCCAGGTCATCGACCAGCTTGTGAATGATCTGCTTGGCCACGTCCCACATTCCTTTCGAGCAGGGTGCTCCTGCTAACGAGAGCACAATAACCCGCGCGCCGCTCGTCGCGTCAATAGGATCCGGTTACGGCTCGGCGTACGCCCGGAGGGGACTACTCCTGGCGGACCAACGGGAAGAGGATCGTTTCCCGAATTCCGAGGCCGGTCAGGGCCATCAAGAGCCGGTCGATTCCCATTCCCATACCGCCGGCCGGCGGCATTCCATACTCCATCGCCCGAAGAAAGTCCTCGTCGAGACGCATCGCCTCGTCGTCGCCACGGGCGGCCAACTGCGCCTGGGCGACCAGCCGTTCCCGCTGCACGATCGGGTCGACCAGCTCGGAGTACGCCGTGCCCAGCTCGAAGCCGAGCACGTAGAGGTCCCACTTCTCGGCCAGCCCCGGCTCGCTGCGGTGGGCCCGGGTGAGCGGGCTGGTCTCCTCCGGGTAGTCCCGTACGAAGGTGGGTGCCTCCAGGCCGGGAACGACCAGTTCCTCGAACAACTCCTCGGCCAGCTTGCCCGGGCCCCACTTCGGGTCCACTGCCAATCCGACCTTGTCCGCGTACTCCACCAGGCGGGTGCGTTCGGTGCGGACCGTGACCTCCTCGCCCAGCGCTTCGGAAAGCACACCGAACAACGTCACGGA
This sequence comes from Micromonospora noduli, assembly GCF_003264365.1. Lineage (GTDB taxonomy): Bacteria > Actinomycetota > Actinomycetes > Mycobacteriales > Micromonosporaceae > Micromonospora > Micromonospora noduli. The sequence goes on along the minus strand of NZ_PYAK01000082.1, from coordinate 14,005 downwards.
CCGCCACTCGCCGCCCAGGTCGAACTCGCGCCCGTCGGCGTGGGTCACCACCGTCGAGCCGCTCACCGCGATCGCCGCCTGTTGCACGAGATTGCGGGTCAACTCGGCCATCGTGTCGTAGTCGCCGTACGCCTGGTACGTCTCCAGCATCGCGAACTCCGGCGAGTGCGAAGAGTCGACACCCTCATTACGGAAGTTGCGGTTGATCTCGAAGACGCGGTCGACGCCGCCGACCACAGCGCGCTTGAGAAACAGTTCCGGAGCGATTCGCAGATACAGATCGGTGTTCAACGCATTGCTGTGGGTCACGAACGGTCGAGCCGCCGCGCCGCCATGCAGCAGTTGCAACATCGGCGTTTCCACCTCGATGAAGCCCTGCCCGTGCAGTGAATCCCGCAGACTGCGTACCGCGGCGGCCCGGGTGCGCACCATCTCCCGTGCCTGTGGCCGGACAATCAGGTCGACGTAACGCTGCCGGACGCGCGCCTCCTCGGAGAGGGGCTTGTGGGCCACCGGCAACGGTCGCAGCGCCTTGGCGGTCATCTCCCATTGCTGGGCCAGCACCGACAGCTCACCCCGACGGCTGGTGATCACCTCACCGGTGACGCCGACGTGGTCGCCGAGGTCGACGAGGCGCTTCCACGCCTCCAGCCGCTCCGGCCCGACCCGGTCCAGGGAGAGCATCGCCTGCAACTCGGTGCCGTCGCCGTCCCGCAGGGTCGCGAAGCAGAGCTTGCCCGTGTTGCGTACGAAGATCACCCGGCCGGTGACCGCGACCTGGTCGCCGGTCGCGGTGTCGGTGGGCAGGTCGGCGTAGGCCGCCCGGACCTGCGCCAGGGTGGTGGTGCGGGGAAAGCCGACCGGGTAGGGCTCGACGCCCTCGGCGAGCATCCGGTCCCGCTTCTCCCGGCGGACCTTCATCTGCTCGGGAAGGTCATCGGCGGGGTCCACTGGCACGGGGTTCTGCTCGGTCACGGCACGCTTCCTCGTCACGGAGATACAGGGGGTCAGGCCCGAGCGTACTCAAGCGGTCCGGAGGGCGTTACGGGATAACCTGCCCGTCATGGTCGATCACACTCACGCCCTGTCTTTCGGTGCCGCTGCGAGTGATTACGACCGGTTTCGACCACGTTATCCCGAGGCTGCGGTCCTCTGGGCACTCGACGGGCTGAGCGAAGCCCGGGTGGTCGATCTCGCGGCGGGCACCGGCATCCTGACCCGTGCCGTACTGGCTCTGGGCCACGAGGTCGTACCGGTCGAGCCCGATCCGGGGATGCGGGCGCAACTCGCCGCCAGCACCCCGGACACGACGGCACTGGCGGGCAGCGCCGAGTCCATGCCGCTGCCCGACTCGGCGGTGGACGCGGTGCTGGTCGGGACGGCGTACCACTGGTTCGACCGGGAGCCCGCGCACGCCGAGATCGCCCGGGTGCTCCGCCCCGGCGGCACCTTCGCCCCCATCTGGAACATCCGGGACGGCAGCGTCGACTGGGTGGCCGAGCTGGGTCGCATCGCCCACTTCGGTGACAAGTCGACCAGCCAGGTCTTCGGCGAGCGCCCCGACTTCGGCCCCGCGTTCGACGCCGTCGAGAAGCGCGAGTTCACGCACCGCACCACGCTCACGCCGGACGAGCTGCTCGGCATGGTCCGCACCCGCTCGTACTGGCTCACCGCCTCCACCGACGATCAGCGACGGGTCGAGCGGGAACTGACCGAATTCCTGAACACCCACCCCGCCCTGACTGGTCGGGACACCATCGAGCTGCCGTACCGAACGCTGGTGCTGCGCGCCCGGCGGCGCTGACGCCCGCACGGGGCCGGCGCCCGACGGCGGCCGGGGTCACAGGTTGCGGTCGTAGACCATCCGCAGGCCGATCAGCGTGATCATCGGCTCGTGGTGGGTGATGCTGCGACACTCGTTGATCACCAGGGAGGCGAGGCCGCCGGTGGCGATCACCGCCCGCACCTCGCCCAACTCCTCGGTCATCCGCTCCACGATCCGGTCCACCTGCCCGGCGAAGCCGAAGTACAGGCCGGCCTGGAGGCACTCCACGGTGTTCTTGCCGATCACCGAGCGGGGCTTGGTGGCCTCGACCTTGCGCAGCTGCGCGGCCCGGGCGGCCAGCGCGTCGAAGGAGATCTCGATGCCCGGGGCGAACGCGCCGCCGAGGAACTCACCGCGCTCGCTGATCACGTCGAAGTTGGTGGTGGTGCCGAAGTCCACGACGATCGACGGACCGCCGTAGAGGGTGTACGCGGCCAGGGTGTTCACCACCCGGTCGGCGCCGACCTCCTTCGGGTTGTCGATCGCCAACTGCACCCCGGTCCGCACGCCCGGCTCGACCACGACGCTCGGCAGGTCGGCGTAGTAACGACTGAGCATGGTGCGCAGCGACCGCAGCGCGGCCGGCACCGTGGAGCAGGCGGCCACACCGGTGATCTCGACGTTGTCCCCGGCGAGCAGACCCCGGAACATCAGGCCCAGCTCGTCCGCCGTCGAGCGGGCATCGGTCTTGATCCGCCAGGAGTGCACCAGCTTGTCGCCGTCGAAGGTCGCCAGCACGGTGTTGGTGTTTCCGATGTCGATGCAGAGCAGCACGCACGCAGCCTAGACAACTAGTCGGCGCGCAGGTCCAGCGCGATGTCCAGGATCGGCGACGAGTGCGTCAGCGCGCCCACCGAGAGGAAGTCCACGCCGGTGGCCGCGTACCGGCCGGCCACCTCCAGGGTCAGCCCGCCGGTCGCCTCCAGCTCCGCCCGGTCACCCACCGCGGCCACCGCCTCGGCCAGCACCTCCGGCGACATGTTGTCGCAGAGCAGGAAGTCCGCCCCGGCCTCCACCGCCTCCACCGCCTCGTCGACTCCTGTCACCTCGACCTGCACCGGCACCTCCGGGAACGCCTCCCGGACCCGCCGATAGGCCGCAGTGATGCTCCCGGCCGCCAGCTTGTGGTTGTCCTTGATCATGGCCACGTCGTAGAGGCCCATCCGCTTGTTGGTGCCGCCGCCGACCCGCACCGCGTACTTCTCCAGCGCCCGCAGGCCCGGCGTCGTCTTGCGGGTGTCCAGCACCATCGCCTTCGAGCCGGCCAGCGCGTCCGCCCAGGCGCGGGTGTGGGTGGCCACCCCGGACATCCGGCAGAGCAGGTTGAGTGCCGTCCGCTCGGCCGTCAGCAGCAGCCGGGTCGGGCCGGTCACCGTCGCCAGCACGTCGCCGCGGGCCACCCGCTCGCCGTCGCGGGCCAGCACCGACACCTCGACGGTACGACCGAAGCCAGTCACCTCGCCCACCAGCTCGAACACGGCGGCAGCCACCGCCATCCCGGCCAACACCCCGTCCGCGCGGGCCACCAGGTCGGCGGTGTCGGTCTGTTCCGCCGGAATGGTGGCCACGCTTGTGACGTCAAGGAAATCCGGGCCCAGATCCTCGACCAGCGCGCCCTCGATCACCTGCCGTACGTGCGCCGGCTCCAATCCAGCCGCCCGCAACGCCGTCTCCGTCGACTCGATCACGAGTTCCCCTCCCACTGTTGCGTCACCCGGCCCTGCGCCCCGACGGCCCCGACCAGATGGCCCAGCCACCGTTCGTCGGCCGTCGGGAAGTCCTCCCGCCAGTGGCAGCCCCGGGTCTCACCACGGGCGTACGCGGCGGCAACCAGCGTCGACGCCACGGTGAGCAGATTCGTCGCCTCCCAGTCGGCGGTCCGCGGCCGGCCCCGGGCAACGCCCAGCTCGGTCAACGTCCCGGCCGTCCCGGCCAGCGTCGCCGCGGATCGGAGCACCCCGGCCCCCCGGGTCATCGCCCGTTGCAGGGTCGGCGTCACCTCCGCGGGCAGCACCCAGCCCGTCCCGCCACGCCAGGCGCCGGTCTCCGCCGGCTGGGCCTGCTCGGGCAGGCCGGCCGCGATGTCCTCGGCGATCCGCCGGGAGAAGACCAGACCCTCCAGCAGCGAGTTGCTGGCCAGCCGGTTCGCGCCGTGCACGCCCGTGCAGGCCACCTCGCCGCAGGCGTACAGGCCGGGGATGGAGGTGCGGCCGCGCAGATCGGTGCGGACCCCGCCGGAGGCGTAGTGGGCGGCCGGCGCCACCGGGATCAGATCGGTCGCCGGGTCCACGCCGATCGCCAGACAGGACGCCACGATGGTGGGGAACCGACCGGCCAGGAAATCGCCGCCCAGGTGCCGTGCGTCGAGGAAGACGTGGTCCGCGCCGGTGGCCAGCAGCACCCGGTGGATGCCCTTGGCCACCACGTCCCGGGGTGCCAGCTCGGCCAACTCGTGCTGGCCCACCATGAACCTCTTGCCGTCCGCGTCCACCAGGTACGCGCCCTCGCCGCGCAACGCCTCCGAGACCAGCGGCTGCTGCGCGTGCCCCGCCCCGGGCACCCCCGCGCCGGCCGGGGTGATCAGTGCGGTCGGGTGGAACTGGACGAACTCCACGTCGGTCACGGCCGCGCCGGCCCGCAGCGCCAGCGCCACCCCGTCCCCGGTGGAGACCGCCGGGTTGGTGGTGGCCGAGAAGATCTGCCCCATGCCGCCGGTGGCGAGTACCACGGCACGGGCCAGCAGCGCGCCGACGCCGTCCTCGCTGCCCTCACCCAACACGTGCAGTGTGATCCCGCAGGCCGCCCCGAGCCCGTCCGGGCCGTCGCCGGGCGCGCGCAGGAGATCCAGCACGAGGGCGTGCTCGACCAGCCGGATCCACGGGTCGCGCTGCACCGCGGCGTGCAGGGCCCGCTGCACCTCCGCGCCGGTGGCGTCGCCGCCAGCGTGCACGATCCGGTCCGCCCGGTGCCCGCCCTCGCGGGTCAGCATCAGCGAGCCGTCCGGGTGACGATCGAACTCGGCGCCGATCCGGATCAGCTCACGGAGCCGGGTCGGGCCCTCCTCGACCAGCACCCGGACCGCCGCCGGGTCGCACAGCCCGACCCCGGCGACCTCGGTGTCCCGGGCATGCGCCGCCGGGGTGTCGGCCGGGTCGAGCACGGCGGCGATGCCGCCCTGCGCCCACCGGGTCGATCCGTCGTCAATGTTGACCTTGGTGACCACCGTGACGTGCAGACCGGCCTCACGCAGGTGCAGCGCCGCGGTCAACCCGGCCACGCCGGAACCCACGACGATCACGTCGGTGGTCTCCACCCAGCCGGGCGCGGGCGCGGCCAGCAGCGCGGGCAGGGTAGGCAGGTCGACGGTCGGGAGGTCCATCCCCCCAGTCAACCCGAACCATCCTCGCCCGGGGCGGCGGGGGCGCGACGAGTGTTTTGGGCGACCCCGTCCGGCGCGCGCCGCGCCGCGTCGACCGTCGGGCCGTGGTCACTTCGTCCGGACCGGTAGACCGGCCTGGCCCGCGCCCTTCAGCGAGGCGGTCACCGTACGGTCGCTGAGCCACAGATAGCAGCGGACGCCCCGATCACCGACCTTCCAGCGCCCCGCCCCCGGCGGACGGACCACCACACCGCTGCGGAAGCGCAGCTTGGCATCGTCCGGTACGCCCGCGTACCGGGCCAGGACGCTGCGACAACCCGTGTAGAGCGGCAGCCAGTCGGCGTCCCGGGTCGGGTACGCCAGGTCCGGTGCGCGCCACACCCCGACGAACTCGGCGTCGTGCTGTTTGCCGCACTCCACCGGGATCAGCGTCTGCACACCCCGGCCGGTGCCACCGCGAGTCTGCTGGCAACCGAGGCGCAGCCCGGTGGGACCCTTCAACGCGTCCCGCAGACTGCCCGACCGGACCACCACTGTGGCCGCCGCCTCGACAGTGGTCAGCTCGGTGAGGTCGCAGCGGAACCACCGGGAACCCGCCGCCCACCCCGGCCCGTTGGGCAGCGCCACGGACAGCCGCAGCCGGCCGGACCGCCAGTCGTCACCCACGTAGCCGGTCGCCCGGGTGTCGCACTCGGCGAACGCGCCACGCAGCTCGGCCGAACCACCCGCCGGAGCGGTCGTCCGCTCGGCCGGGAAGGCCCCGACGTGCACGGTCTCCAGGCGGTGCGGCCCGGCGCAGTCCACCGGCTCATAGCTGGCCAGGCTGACCAGATCGGTGAAGTCGGCGGCGTGACACACACCGGCGGCCGGGGTGAACGCCGACGGCGCCGGCAACGCCGCCCAGTCGTCGGTCAGATCACCGTCCAGGCCGCCGGACCCGGCACAGCCCACCAGCAGCACTGCCGTCACGGCAGCGGCGAACAGGGTCGTCATGGCACGGCTCATCGCGGCCTCCCCCAGCCACCGACCGGCTTCCGCCAGCGTGCCCAGGGTAACCGGAAATGACCTTCTGGTGACAGACCGGAATCGCGGTACGCGGGATCAGACTCCGGACACGGCCAACGGGCTGGGCACCGGGTTCCCGGCAGTGCCGGGTGCCGCCGCAGCCGGGTCGGCACCCAACTCGATCACCCGGTTGTCGGCGTCGACGTGCACGACCCGTGGCCGGTACGACCGTGCCTCGGCGTCGTCCATCTGCCCGTACGAGATCAGGATGACCAGGTCACCGGGGTGCACCAGGTGCGCGGCGGCACCGTTGATGCCGATCACGCCGCTGCCCCGCTCGCCCGGGATCACGTACGTCTCCAACCGGGCGCCATTGGTGATGTCCACGATCGCCACCTGCTCGCCGGGGAGCAGGTCGGCGGCGTCGAGCAGATCCTCGTCCACCGTCACCGAACCGACGTAGTGCAGGTCGGCCTGGGTCACCGTGGCTCGGTGGATCTTCGACTTGAGCATGGTCCGCAACATCGGAGTGGCCTTTCGCGGTATCGGTGGAGGGTGGTACGGCCGGGTCAGGGACGCGGGGCGAGGTGGATCGCCGCGTTGTCGATCAACCGGGTGGCGCCCACCCAGGCGGCGATCACCAGCCGAGCCGGCCCGGCCACCGGCCCCGGTTCCAACTCGGGATCGGTGAGCACCAGGTAGTCGAGGCGGGCACCGGGCGTACCGGCGCCGAACGCGGCGTGCGCGGCGGTCAGCACCGCCCCCGCGTCCAGGCCGTCGTCGGCGGCTTGCGCGCCGGCTCGCAGCGCGGCGGACAGACTCAGCGCGGCGGCGCGCTCCGGCTCGCTCAGGTAACGGTTGCGGCTGGAGAGGGCCAGCCCGTCCGGCTCCCGGACGGTCGGCACGCCGACCACCTCGACCGGCACGTCCAGGTCGCGGGTCATCCGCCGGACCAGGGTGAGCTGCTGGTAGTCCTTCTCGCCGAAGAACGCCAGGTCCGGCTGGGTGAGCTGGAGCAGCTTCAGCACCACGGTGAGTACGCCGTGGAAGAAGCCGGGGCGGCTCGCCCCCTCCAGCTCGGCGCCGAGCGGGCCCGGATCGAGGCGTACGCGAGGCTGACCGTCCGGGTACATGTCCGCCACCGACGGGGCGAAGACCAGATCGACGCCCGCCCGCCGGCACACCTCCAGGTCGGCGTCGAGGGTGCGCGGGTAGCGGTCGAAGTCCTCGTTCGGCCCGAACTGCAACGGGTTCACGAAGACCGTAACCAGCACGTGGTCGGCCTGTTCCCGGGCCGCGCGCAACAGCGTCTCGTGCCCGGAGTGCAGCGCGCCCATGGTCATCACCACCCCGACCGTGCCCTTCAGCCCGGCCCGGGCCTCCGCCAACTCGGCGCGCGTGTGCACCACCCGGGTCATGCGGCCACCTCCCGACCACTGTCGGCCAGTACGCCGAGCAGCGACTGTGCGTCCACCGGCCGCAGTCGGCCGGCCGCGATCGCCCGGTCGGCGGTACGACGGGCCAGCGCCAGGTACGCGGGGACGGACTCCGGTGCGGTGGCCGCCAACCGCGCCAGGTGCCGCTGCACGGTGCCCGCGTCACCGCGGGAGACCGGGCCGGTCAACGCGTCGTCGCCGAGCCGCAGCGCGTTCTCCAGGGCGGCCCGCAGCAGCGGGGCGAGGACCTTCTCCGGCCGGGACACCCCGGCGTCCCGCAACCGGTCGGTCGCCTCGTTGACCAGGGTCACCAGGTGGTTCGCGCCGTGGGCCAGCGCGGCGTGGTAAAGCGGACGATCCGACTCGGCCACCCACTCGGGCACGCCACCCAGGTCGGCGACCAGCCGGGCAGCCAGCGGGCGCAACTCAGCCGGGGCGGTCACCCCGTACGAGATGCCGTCCAGCCGGGCCAGGTCGTCCGGCGTACCGGTGAAGGTCATCGCGGGGTGCAGTGCGAGCGGCCGGGCGCCGACCGCGACGGCCGGCTCCAGCACGGCCAGGCCGTGGGCTCCCGAGGTGTGCGCGACGATCTGGCCCGGATGCAGCGCGCCCTGCTCGGCGAGGTCGGTCACCACACCGGCCAGCCTGTCGTCCGGTACCGCGATCAGCAGCAGGTCGGCGGCGGCGTGGGCCACGGCGGCGACCGGGCGGCGGGGCACCTCGGGCAACAGCAGGGCGAGGCGGGCGCGGCTGGCTCCGGAGCTGCCGGAGACGGCGACCACCCGGTGCCCGGCGGCGGCGAGCGCGGCGCCCAGCACGGCGCCGACCCGACCGGCGCCAACGACACCGACGGTGAGCAGACGGGAGGTGGCGCGGGCGCCGGGAACGGCGCTATCCCACGAGGCGGCGGGCCCGGATGGGCCGGCCGGACGCGGGCGCAACGGTGCGCTCATGACGACGATCCAGTCCTCGAGAAGGGGTACCGGTCGATCGCAAGTATGCGCCGGGGCTACCGAACCCGGACAAGCATGTGTGAAAACCTTCACCACCGATGAGACGGCACGTCCGAGTCGCCTGCGGTCAGGGCGTTGGGGCCGACGTGATGGCGCGCAACTCGGCGGCCACCTCCGCGATCAGGTCGCTGAGCGGGGCGTCGCTGTCAGGCGCGACCCAGCGGGCGTACGCGACCCGGAAGACTGTGGCACCCGACTCGGTGGCCAGGGTGGCCGTGGTCTCGTCGAGGCCCCTGGCCCGCAGGGCGGCGGTGACCGCGGCCGCCAGTGAGCCGGTCTTGCGCAGTTCGCGCTCCTGTAGTTCCGGGCTGCTCTCGATGATGGACTGCCGCGCCCGGACCAGTTCGAGGCGGTCTGCGAAGAGCTCCTCCGCCACCCGGCGGAAGGCGGCGACGACCGCCTCGAAGGGGCCGGCGTCAGATTCGGTCACCGCCCGGACCAGGACCTCCTCCACGCGCCCGCTGCCGCTGAAGAGCGCCTCCCGCTTGTCCCCGAAGAGCCGGTAGAAGGTGCGTTTGTCGAGGCCGGCACGGGCGGCGATGTCGGCGACGGTGGTCTGTTCGAAGCCGCGCTCGCGGAACAGCTCGAAGGCGGCCGCCTCCAGGCGGCCGCGCGCGTCCGGTTGCCAGCGGGCCATGCGGCGATGGTAGCCGACGTCACACTGCGACATTAATTCCGCGAGCATGTCGCGATGTGACATCACGCGAGGTACGGTGATGTCGCAAGGTGACATCGGTACTCACGAAGGAACCACAATGCGCGTATTCGTCACAGGCGCCTCCGGTCATCTCGGCTCCGCGGTCGTCCCGGAACTGCTCTCCACCGGACACGAGGTCATCGGCCTCGCCCGTTCCGACACGTCCGCCACCGCCATCGAGAAGCTCGGCGCTCAGGCACACCGCGGGGACCTGTCCGACCTCGACGTGCTCCGGGAAGAGGCGGCCGCCTCCGACGGGGTGATCCACCTGGCGTTCCGCCACGACCTCATGGTCGACGGCGACCTGGCCGGCGCCGCCAAGGCCGACCTGGACGCCCTCACGGCACTCGCCGACGGCCTGGCCGGCTCCGGCAAGCCCCTGGTCGGCACCGGCGGGACGGCCATGCTCGTGATGGGTGGCATCGTCGGCCGCCCCGGCACCGAACACGACACCTTCCCCGGCGGCGGTTACCGGATCGACGCGGAGAACTTCGTGGCCGGCCTCGCCTCCCGCGGTGTGCGCTCCTCCATCGTCCGGCTCGCGCCCACCGTGCACAGCTCACTCGACCACTACGGCTTCATCACCGCCATCATCGCCGCGGCCCGCCGGAAGGGGTACGCCGCCTACGTCGGCGAGGGCACCAACCGGTGGCCTGCCGTCCACACGCTCGACGCGGCCGTGCTCTACCGACTCGCCCTCGAGAAGGCCCCCGCCGGTACGCGTCTGCACGGAGCCGCCGACGAAGGCGTCCCCTTCCAGCAGATCGCGTCAGCCATCGGCCACAACCTCGGCATCCCGGTTCGGAGCATCAGCCCCGCCGAGGCCGACGACCACTTCGGCTTCCTCGGCTCGTTCGCACAGATGGACAACCCGACGTCGTCCGCCATCACCCGCGAACTGCTGGGCTGGACCCCCACCCACCCCGGCCTGATCGCCGACCTGCACGAAGGGCACTACTTCCAGGCCTGATCCACGAACGGCGGCCCTGACCGTAGGGTCGGCACGGTGAACCACGCTCAACTCGGAGTGGACTGATGTCGATCCTGTGGCGGGACGCGATGAGCCGGGCGCTCTACGGGCCGGGCGGCTTCTTCGTCGCCGGCACCGGGCCGGCCGACCACTTCCGCACCAGCGTGCACGCCTCCCCGGCCTTCGCCAACGCCCTGCTACGCCTTGTCACGGAGGTGGACGCAGCCCTCGGCCACCCCTCGCGACTTGACGTGGTCGACGTGGGCGCCGGGCGTGGGGAGCTCCTGCAAAGCATGCTGGGGCTCGTCGCCTCCGAGGACAACGTCGGGGTTGCGGTGGGGGTTTCCGGGGAGCCCACCCGCTCCGGGCGGGCAGGCTTGATCCCTCCGCGGGCGGGCTCCCCGGAAACCCTGACTTCCACGGCCTCCGTCCGTTCCTTGCGGGATGAGCCGTCGTCCGGCACGGTCCGACCGTCGCTCGCGGAACGGGTGCGCTTCACAGCCGTCGAGTACGCCGACCGCCCCGAGAACCTGCCCGAGGAAATCAACTGGACAGCCGCGATCCCGGACAGGATCACCGGAGTACTGCTGGCCACCGAGTGGCTGGACAACGTCCCGCTGGACGTGGCGGTGCACACCGAAGATGGCTGGCGATACCTGCTGGTCGACCCCGACAGCGGTGCCGAATCAGTCGGTGAGCCGGTCAGCCCCGATGATCACGACTGGCTCACCACCTGGTGGCCCAGCCCCGAAACCCCCCACAGCGACCACAGAAGAGCCGAGATCGGACGGACCAGGGACGAAGCCTGGGCCAACGCGGTGCAAAAGATCGAGCAGGGCATGGCGGTCGCTGTCGACTACGGGCACCTGCGGGAGAGCAGGCCGGTCGACGGGACGTTGACCGGGTACCGGGGTGGGCGGCAGGTCCCTCCGGTGCCCGACGGGTCGAGTGATGTCACAGCGCACGTGGCCATGGACTCGGTCGCCTCCGCTGGCGCGGCGGTCGCCCGGTGCGCGTACTCCCTGGTCTTGCAGCGGGAGGCGCTGCGGGCGCTCGGGGCCGACGGCGGGCGACCACCGCTCAGCCTGGCCGGCACCGACCCGGTCGGCTACGTGCGGGCGCTGGCCGCCGCGTCGGCGGTGGCCGAGCTGACCGACCCGGCCGGCCTCGGCGGGCACTGGTGGTTGCGCCAGCCGGTCGGCATCCCGCTCGGGCCGGTCGTGGCACGATGACGGGCATGACCACCGACGCCGGGGACCTCCGTGAACTGACCGTCGGCACCGGGGCCGGGCTGATCGCCGGCACCGGTGATCAGCAACTCGGCACCGACATGGTGCTGAACATCGGCCCGCAGCACCCCTCCACCCATGGTGTGCTGCGGTTGAAGCTGGTGCTCGACGGCGAGCGGGTGGTCGCCTGCGAACCGATCGTCGGTTACATGCACCGGGGCGCGGAGAAGCTCTTCGAGGTGCGCGACTACCGGCAGATCATCGTGCTGGCCAACCGGCACGACTGGCTCTCAGCGTTCTCCAACGAGCTGGGCGTGGTGCTCGCTGTGGAACGCCTCATGGGCATGGAGGTGCCGGAGCGGGCCACCTGGCTGCGGATGGCCCTGGCGGAGCTGAACCGGGTGCTCAACCACCTGATGTTCCTCGGCTCGTACCCGTTGGAGATCGGGGCGATCACGCCGATCTTCTACGCCTTCCGGGAACGCGAGACCATCCAGGCGGTGATGGAGGAGGTCTCCGGTGGCCGGATCCACTACATGTTCAACCGGGTCGGTGGCCTCAAGGAAGAGGTGCCGTACGGGTGGACCGGGCGGGCCCGCGCGGCGATCGACGAGGTACGCCGCCGGTTGCCCGACCTGGACCACCTGATCCGGCGTAACGAGATCTTCCTGGCCCGCACCGTCGGCGTGGGCGTGCTGTCCGCCGCGGACGCCGCCGCGTTCGGCGCGTCCGGCCCGGTGGCCCGGGCCTCGGGGCTCGACCTGGACCTGCGCCGCGACGACCCCTACCTGGCCTACGACGAGCTGGACGTTCCGGTGGTCACCAAGACCGCCGGCGACTGCCACGCCCGTTTCGAGGTGCTGCTCGACCAGGTGTACGCGTCACTGGACCTTGCCGAGCAGTGCCTCGACCGGGTGGACCAGCTGACCGGGCCGATCAACACCCGGCTGCCGAAGGTGCTCAAGGCGCCGGAGGGGCACACGTACGCCTGGACGGAGAATCCGCTCGGCATCAACGGCTACTACCTGGTGTCCCGGGGCGAGAAGACGCCGTGGCGGTTGAAGCTGCGCACCGCCTCGTACGCGAACGTGCAGGCGTTGGCCACCCTGCTCCCCGGCTGCCTGGTCCCTGATCTGATCGCGATCCTCGGCTCGATGTTCTTCGTGGTCGGCGACATCGACAAGTGACCCGAGCCGCCTGACCGGTCACCGCCAGCGGTCGGTGGGTGGCGCGCCGCCGGCACGCGGCACGTCGTCCTGCGGCGGGTAGCCGTAGCGCTCGTCGACCCGTCGCCGCCCGGTCCGTTCCGGCGCGGGTTCCGCCTGGTGCCCGCGTTGGCGCGGTGGGCGCCACTCGTCCGGTACCGGCACACCGCCCACCGGCAGCGCGGGCCTTCCCGGCTCGGCCCGCCGACCACCGTCGTGGCGGCGCGGTTCTTCATACCGGCCGGCGTCCTCGTAGCGGGCGGCGTCCTCGTGACGGCGCGGCTCCTCGTAGCGGGCGGCGTCCTCGTGACGGCGCGGCTCCTCGTAGCGGGCGGCGTCCTCGTGACGGCGCGGCTCCTCGTGGCGGACGGCGGCCCAGCGGTCGGCCACCCGGTACTCGGTGCCGGTGGCGTCGGCGTGCACCTCGGCCCGACGTTCGCCCACCCGCAACTCGCGACCGTTTTCGTCATCGCGGACGGCGGCCCACCGGTCACCGGCCCGCAGCTGCGACCAGTACTCGCCGGTGTCGTCGGCCCGCAGCGGCGGCCCGGGCTGCGGTGCCGGGGCGCCCGCCCGGTCGCGCTGCTCCGACCAGCCCCGATCGTCCGGGCTGTCCCAGGATTCCGCCGCCGGCCTCTCCGGGGTGCGGTGTGACCGGGCCGCCGGAGAGGGCTCGTCGGGCTGGGCGTACGCGTCGCGCCGATCCGTCCACTCCGGTTCGTCGCGGCGGCCCGTCCAGCCCGGCTCGTCGCCGTACCCGGCTCTGGGGTGCTGCTCCGGCTCGCTCCTCGCCCGGCCGGACGGGCGAGGGGGCTGATCGGCGTCGCCGCCCCGGGTCCACTCCTGTGCGGGTGGGGTCCACTGACCGGCGTACCCGCCGCCGTAGCGCCCGGCCGGCTCGGCCGGGCCGCCGTCCACCACTGTGTGCCGGGTGGTGACGTGCACGGTCTCGGTGTGTCGGACCACGCCACCCGGCCGGTGCGCCGCCTCGGGGCGGTCGTGCTCCCTGGGGCGGGCTGAGCCGTACGCGGTGGCGGCCGGCCGTTCCCCGCCGTACATCCCAGCGGTGGCCGGCGGCTCGGGGGCCTCCCGGGCGTACGCCGGCTCGTCGTCGTCCGGGTGCTCGGGGCGCCCCCACCGGGGCGCGTCGTCGGGGCCGGACACCCGGGCACGGCCGGCCGGCGCGTCGCCCCGGTTACGGGCCACCGGCGTGTCGTCCACCGGCGGCTCGACGGCCACCCGCGCC
>NZ_PYAK01000081.1 GCF_003264365.1 Micromonospora noduli | reverse complement strand
CCCGGCCCTGGCCCCGCCCCGGCCTGGCCCTGGCCCTGGCCCTGGCCCTGGCCCCGCCCCGGCCCCGGCCCCGGCCCCGGCCCCGGCCCCGGCCCCGGCATGATCGTGCTCGATCCTGGATGTAGTGGCCTCGCGCGCGGAGGATGCCACTAAATCCTGGATCGAGTGCGATCTTGCGGTTCGCGCGGCCCCGGACCGGCCTTGGCGGGGTTGGCTCAGCTGCGGGGGGCGTCGACGATGACCGAGCCGGCGACTCGGTCGTGCAGGCCGCGCCGGTGCTCGTCCATGATCAGTGCGGGGACGACGAGGGCCAGCAGCAGGCCACGGATCAGCCCCCGGAGCACGCCGATCCGGCCACCGTCGTGCCAGTTCACACAGCGGATCTTGGTGATGTACATGCCCGGCGTCTGGGCGAACAGGCCGAGGAAGATGCCGTACACCAGGACAAGCACCAGCACCGGGGCCCAGCCGTCGCGTACCGGGTCGGCGAAGAAGTTGGACACCAGCAGGCAGAGCACCCAGTCGATGATCAGCGCACCGAATCGCCGACCGAGGGTCGGCGCGGTGAAGGTGGGGTCGGTGGCCGGCGCTGCCGGGAGGTGCGGATTGGTCACAGCGGTCAAGGGTATCCGCGCCGGGATGAGAGCTTGCCGGGTGCCGCCGCCGCTGTGTGCCGATTCAGGCTAAAGCGATCAGATGTCATTACACTGGCACAGTCGGTACGGCGTTCCTGGCGGGCCGGAGGCGTGGACCGGGGCGTCGCTGACGCTCCGCGAGGGACGTAACACGGCAGAAACAACGGAGACACGGCTGGGCAACCCCCCGGCCCTAGCGTCGCCAGAAGCCTAGCCACCCCGTGGACGTGCCAGGAGGATGTGTGTTCGCCAATCCCGAGGAACTGCTGCGATACCTCAAGAACGAGGACGTGAAGTTCGTCGACGTTCGTTTCTGTGACCTGCCCGGCGTGATGCAGCACTTCAATCTGCCGGTCGAGTCCGTCAACGACGACCTCTTCACCGACGGCCTCGCGTTCGACGGTTCGTCGATCCGCGGTTTCCAGGCGATCCACGAGTCGGACATGCTCCTGCTCCCGGATGTCGCCACCGCGTTCATCGACCCGTTCCGCGCGCAGAAGACACTCGCGCTGAACTTCTTCATCCACGACCCGTTCACCCGCGAGGCCTACAGCCGCGACCCGCGTAACGTGGCGAAGAAGGCCGAGGCGTACCTCGCCGCGAGCGGCATCGCCGACACCGCCTACTTCGGCGCCGAGGCGGAGTTCTACATCTTCGACTCGATCCGCCACGAAACCTCGGCGCACCAGTCGTTCTACTACATCGACTCGATCGAGGGCGCCTGGAACACCGGCCGCGAAGAGCCGGGCGGCAACCGCGGCTACAAGACCGCGTACAAGGGCGGCTACTTCCCCGTCCCGCCGGTCGACCACTACGCCGACCTGCGTGACTCGATCGTGCGTCGCCTCGTCGACACCGGCTTCAACGTCGAGCGCTCACACCACGAGGTCGGCACCGCCGGCCAGTCCGAGATCAACTACCGGTTCTCCACCCTGCTGCACGCCGGCGACCAGCTCCAGCTCTTCAAGTACATCGTGAAGAACGAGGCCTGGGCCAACGGCAAAACCGCCACGTTCATGCCCAAGCCGCTCTTCGGCGACAACGGCTCCGGCATGCACACCCACCAGAGCCTCTGGCTCAACGGCGAACCACTGTTCTACGACGAGACCGGCTACGCCGGCCTGTCCGACATGGCCCGCTGGTACATCGGCGGCCTGCTGCACCACGCCCCGTCGCTGCTGGCCTTCACCAACCCCACGATCAACTCCTACCGTCGTCTGGTGCCCGGCTTCGAAGCGCCGGTCAACCTGGTCTACTCCCAGCGCAACCGCTCGGCCTGCACCCGCATCCCGGTCACCGGCGCGAACCCGAAGGCCAAGCGCGTCGAGTTCCGCGTCCCCGACCCGTCGGCCAACGTCTACCTGGCCTTCTCCGCCATGATGATGGCCGGCCTCGACGGCATCAAGAGCAAGATCGAGCCGCCGACGCCGATCGACAAGGACCTCTACGACCTCCCGCCGGAGGAGTGGGGCGACGTCAAGCAGGTGCCGGGCTCGCTGTCGGCAGTGCTCGACTCGCTGGAGGCCGACCACGACTACCTGCTCGACGGTGGCGTCTTCACCCCCGACCTGATCTCCACCTGGGTCGACTGGAAGCGCGCCAACGAGGTCGACCCGGTGCGTCTGCGCCCGACCCCGCACGAGTTCGCCATGTACTACGACTGCTGAGCCTGATCAAGGCTCTGACCTGCACCAACAGGATTGCTACTGATCTTGGGTACAGGTTGGGTACAGATTGACAAAACGGCGGTCATGCTCGGCTCCCAGCCGGCGTGGCCGCCGTTTGGCGTCCGCCGAGCGCGCTGTCGACGAGCAGGCGGGTCCGGTCGACCACGTCCGGCCACTCGTGTACGTACGTGTTCAGCGTGACGGTCGGCGTGCTGTGCCCGAACGCCTAACGTTCAGCGTCATCGCCCGAGGGCGATTGAACCTCCGCCCGCGCCCTGCCGCCGACACCGGGTCGCGGTCGCGCCTCATGCCAGCTAACAATGTGCGCCGGCCGCCACACATGCGTCCGCCCAAGGGTCAGATCGGGCGCCGGCATCTGCCCCCGCTTCCGATACGTCGCCACCGTGCCGACCCGCACCCCGAGGTAGGCGGCGACCTCCGAGGTCGTCCACCACTCCGCGTCGGGATCAGGGCTCGTCACGTCCGCCATTCTGCCCGCATTAGGCGATCATCGCACTCATCCCCGGGGACCACGGCACGTTACTACCGCGTCGACGGTTCGCAGCCCCCGCCGGGTCTGGCCGCCGGCAGCGACTGACGTATGGCCGCCAAGGTGACTGCAAGTCTGGTACGCCAGCTCAATCATGGTCGGAGCTTCTGTGAGATTCTATTCTTCGTGCCCAACACCGTCTCATTCGACCCGCGCCTTGGTATGTGGTTTTTCGGCGGTAAGCGCCGGTATGACGACGGCTCGGGCTCCATCGTAATCACCCATAGCGATCTTAGCGCAACAAAAGCCGCAGATCTATCTCGTGAGTTGCGTAAAGCTCGCCAGCTTAATTGGGAGCCACCGGCCATTCTCGTTGACGTTGCTCCCGAGGATCAATATTGGGGAAAGGGTGCCATCGTAGAGCCTGTCACGTTTACGCTCCATGATGACGGCAAGCTGGCCATTGAATGCGATCTCACCTCTCATGAATACTTTGATGAAGACGATGAGTTTTTCCCCCTCGTCGAGCGCCTGATCGGACCACTCCTCCAGCGCACTAATAGTCGACTATTGAGCGTAGCTAGTGACGGAGGGCGGCCGAGTGCGCCCTACTATTACAGAGTCAAGTTCTCCGTTGTCACGTGGGGAAGGAACCTCCACGACCTTTATCAGGTTGGGCAGGGCGTCAAAGCAATATTCGACGCCTCAGTCACCGGCGAACTAACCAGAGAGACTGCCGCTGACCTAGTAGCCGGGGGACGCGCCGACCTACTCCAAGGCCTCCCGGAAGGCCCGTGGCTGGATGTCAAATCACAACACTATGACTTGACTACAGATCGTGGAAAAATTTCTCTCGCTGAGGCCGTCAGCCGGTTTGCCAATGCGGAGGAAGGCGGGATTGTTATTGTAGGCATGGACACCAAGCGGGTCGCAGGCGGAGAAGTTATCAGGTCCATCAAGCCTGTCCCGATCATCGGCACAACGATCCGGCGATACCGCCAGGCTATCGAGAGCCGGCTCTTTCCGTTTCCTTTTGGGCTCGAAATTACGGCGGTGGAGATCAATCCACACGAGGGCCTGATCATCGTATCTATTCCACGGCAGGAAGAAGAGCTAAAGCCATTCCTAGTCCACGGTGCGATTGTTGGTGGCCGTACCGAGGGCGCTTACATCAGCATCGTCCGTCGAAGCGGCGAAGACTCGATTCCGATTACTGCCCAGCAAATTCACAGTACGCTAGCAGCTGGTCGGGCATTGCTCCGGCGCGGTTACCTGTATCCCCCGGAGGAATGATCCCCGCCTCGCCTCGGGCAAGTTTCCGTGCAGGGAGACGTAAGTGACCTGCCGGGCTCCACTTGATGCGTTACGTCTCAGCGTCAGATGGTGCGTGACAGCTCCGCCTAGAGATGCTGGCGAGTCACGCGGGGTCGTCACGCCGGGTAGAAGTTCCAATGAGGTAGCAGGGCCGCATCGCAGAGGGCGCATGCGAAGTCGTCGTCTCGTACGATGTTGCGTTCCCCGCAGGCTGTGCAACGTCTGAAGATCAGCGCGGCGGTGAAGCCGCCGGGATGCGGCATGCTGAGACGATCAAGTGCTGCGGCGACTGCTGGCCAGCAGTCAGGGTCTGGGCAGTAGCCGGTCGAGTGGTTGCTGACCGCCTGGACGAAGTATCCGCTGTCGCTCGCGGCGAAGGTGATCTCTCCGGCAGCCAAGACGTCCTGCCCGGCAGCACAGGCAACGTGCTCGCTTTGGCGGGGTGCCACCCGGAGCGCGCCCTGAAGGTCGACAACGAACGTGGCAGGCTCGTCGAGCCCAGTCCCGCGCCGATCATCGAGCCACGTATCGAGCGCGCTGCGCGTGGCGGCGATGACGGTTCCCACCGCGGCTGCCTGCCGGGCCAAGATCTCTGCTGGTCCGACATACCGATACCGCCTGAGCCGCGTCACGGCGTGAAGCTACCTCCGCTGGCTCCGACCGTCCATCGAGATTGGCACAAAGATGCCGGTCGCCTGTCGGGCGCGGCGGTGGGTGACGGTTGAGGTATCTCGGCCTGTCACGCATCATGTGGAGTCAATCTGTAACGGATCGAGCGGAGTACGACAGAGACGTGAGTGACCGGGGGTGAGAACTTTCCATACGTCTTCAAGGCGGCCCTTCGGGCCGCGTCGTCGGACCCCTGCCGGTTCCGCCTTATGCCTGCGGCAACGGCGGACCGGCAGTCGGACGCACCGATGCCCCACGCCGCTTGGAACTCGGCGCAGGGCATGGAGGATCGGTTGAGTCAGCCCGGCTCGGGCGCACCTGGCACAGCGCGATGTCGACTCATCTCGGCGAAGGCCAGCCGCTCAAGGCGTCGCTGAATCGCACTCGGCTGCCGCTCGAATGACACCGCCAGCTCGTCAATGCTGTGGCCGGCCAGGTAGCCCTTCATCAGCTCGGAGTCAGCCTGGGGTGTCCACGGATCGTACGCCTTCGGGTGACGCTGCCGGATCTCGGCGATCCCAGCGGGGTCGCTCTTGAGGCCGACGCCTGCGTCGGCCAGGTCGTATCCGTCTTCCTCGTCCGGTGGGTCGTAGACCCAATCGGGTTCGCCCCGCTTCTGTTCGTCCCAGTCCGGTTCATCCATAGGCATCAAGGTATCGACGCCAATGTGAGCGGGGAAGCACCGATCGTGATGGGAACCCTCCGGGGCTTCCCGAGCAGCAAGGGCCTCGCCTCCGGCGGGCAGGGCCTCCGGCCCTACGACCCGGGGATGGCCTCCGGCGGTCGGGGCTACTCGCCCCGAACCCTCGGCGACTCTGGGATGCCCCGGCCGCGACCGGGTACCGTCGCGCACCGGAGGCGACCAGACCGCGCCGGGCGGAGCCTGCGCGACGGGATGCCCCACCGGCCCACTTCCGAGCCACCCGCACACAACACGACTCCATGATCGTTAGGCACAGGACGGGTACAAGAGCCACCAGGAAACACCGGATAACGATGGAAGTTGATATGCGACGTACGACCTGCTCAGGGGCTTGATCGACGCCACTCCCCCAGGTCAGCCCCGATGGGCGGTTAGTTCGCCATGTACTACGACTGCTGAGCAGTCAGATGCACGACGACTGCTGAGCAGTCGCTCGAACACCGGCCGGGCCGGCTCCGCTCACCGCGGAGCCGGCCCGGCCCGCTTCCCCCTTCAACACCGTCCCCCGTAACGCCCCGCGCCCCCGCGCCCCGCACCAAGATCCACGCAACTTCGGGGATGTTGCTGCCTCCGGCGCCCCGGAGGCAGCACTTTCCCTGCAGTTGAGCGGATCTTGGGCGTAGACCTCAACCGAGATCGTGCTCGATCCTGGATGCAGGGGCCTCTAACCCGCCGACAGCCGACTACATCCAGGTCAAGCGCCATCTTGACCACCCGCCTCGGTGATCACGGGTTAGCAGGAAGTTTTGTCCACTTGGTCCCCTGCAACCTCATGATCAGCGGGGTCGGCGGCGGGCGGTGCGTACGAGCACGGTCAGGAGCAGGGCGGTCATCGCCAGGGCACCGGGTGCCTTGGTGACGCGGGCCAGGTTGGTGCCGTCGGGCAGGGCGAGGAAGGCTGCCGCCGCGGTGGGCAGCACGAACCACGTCGTGCGGGCGGCGGTGAGCGCCAGCAGTGCCAGCGGCCAGGTCGCGTACCAGGGGTGAAAGACCGGGGACAGGACGACGGTGGCGACCAACGCCACCGCCGCGCCGTGCAGCGCCACCCGGGACCGCGCCACCCGAGTACACCGCACCTCGGGAGCCGCGACCTCGCTCAGCCCGCGCAGGGTCTGCCAGGCCCGCCACCAGAGCACCACCAGCACACCGGCGAGCAGCAGCAGCGCCACCGCCCGGACCACCGGCACCGCCTGCGGGTCCCGGCCGACCAGCGCGCCGGCGTAGTCGATCACGAAGCCCACGGCGGTGGGTGGTGACGTCCACTGCTCCGAGTCGCCGCTGTGGGTCAGCCCGCCCACCCAGCCGAAGCCGAGGCCGGACACCGCCGAGGTGACCAGCAGCGCGGCGAGCAGCCCTCCGGCCAGCCAACCACAGTGGCGCAGCAACGCCCGTACGGTGTATCGGCCGGGCATCCCGGCCAGCACCGCGAACGGCACCACCACCACTGCGCTGGCCTTCACCGTGACCGCCAGCCCGAGCAGCGCTCCGGCCAGCAGGAGCCCCGCCGGCCGACCTGGTCGCCGGACCACGACCAGCAGCCCACACAGCAGCAGGCCCAGCATCACGGCGTCGTTGTGCGCGCCGGCCACCAGGTGCACGCCGACCAGCGGGCCGGCCAGCGCCAACCAGACCGCCCGCCGGGCCGGCACCCCGGCCGCCCGCGCCAGACCGGGCAGGCAGAGCGCGGCCAGCAGCAGCCCCGCCACGGCGATCACGCGCAGCGCCACGATCGTCCCGGTGAGCCCGCCGCCGAGGCTGACGGCGAGGGCCGCGAGCAGCATGAACACCGGCCCGTACGGTGCCGGGGTGTCCCGCCAGATCGGCGCCACAGTGTCCAGCCAGGGGCAGCCCGCCGCCGCCACTCCCACGGTGTACGGGTCGACGCCGTGCGCGTACGTCCAGCCCTGGCAGGCGTACGAGTAGACGTCCCGGCTGCCCATCGGTGGCGCGACCAGCAGCGGCAGAGCCCACAGCCCGGCGGTGACGTACGCCCAACGGGTCGACGGGGCACCCTCGCGCAGCGACCACCAGGCCCCGACCAGCAGCATGGTGCCGATCAGCCAGCAGGTCAGCGTCGCCGGGCCGTCCGGGGCTCGCCAGATCGACGTCGGTGTCGCGCCGAGCGGGGCGTCGGGCAGCGCCCCGCCGAGGTAGCCGGCCACGGCGAGCAGGACCGCGCCGACCAGGCCCGCGTACCGGGCACGCAATGCCGCCAACGACACAGGCGGCGGCGGAAAAGGCGGGCCGGGAGCGGTCACCGGCGCACCTTCCCTCAATCGGCGGCGACCGGCTGACGGGCCGCTCGAGCCGACCGTACCAACCGGATGACCAGCACGATCACCAACAGCGTCATCAGCGGCGCCCCGACCGTCTTGGTGTACCGGGGCAGCCCGGTGCCGTCGGGCAGCACAAGGAAGGACGCGACCAGGGCGACCACCGTGAACCATCTGGTGCGCTGGGCGGTGGCCGCCAGCACGAACAGCGGCCAGGTCCAGTACCAGGGGTGCACGACGGGGGCGAGCGCGACGGTGAGGGCGAGCGCGAGGCCGGCGTGGTACAGCGGGTCGCGGGTGCGGGCCCGCCACCAGAGCCAGACGAGCAGTACGGCCAGGAGGACCACGGCGATCCCGCGGGTGACGGGCAGCGCGTCGATGTGACCACCGAACAGCGCCGCGATGTACCCGACCGTCTGCCCCACGGCGGTCGACGGGGAGGTCCAGGCGATGGCGGCGCCGCCCTGGGACAGCCCGCCGATCCAGCCGAAGTCCAGCCCACCGAGGATGGTCACGCCGACAACTGTGACGACTGTGCCGCCGACCACCCAGCCGCCGTCGCGGATCAGCGTGCGGATCCGGTACGGCCCGGCGGTGGCCGCCAGCGCGGCGAACGGGACCACCACCACGGCGGTCACCTTGATCGCCACGGCGACTCCGAGGAGCAGCCCGCCGACCAGCAGCATGCCGCGCCGGCCCGGGTGCGCCGCCACCACGGCCAGCCCGCCGACCAGCGCGGCGAGCATCAACACGTCGTTGTGGGGGCCACCGACCAGGTGCGCGGCGACCAGCGGGGATCCCAACGCCAGCCACACCGCCCGCTTCGCCGGCACACCGGCCCGACGCGCCAGCGCCGGCAGGGCCCACGCGGTGATGGCCACGCCGACCAGCGACAGCGCACGGAACAGCACGATGCTGGCGGTCAGCGAGCCGGTGGCCTTCACCACGGCGCCCGCGATGAGCACGAACAGCGGCCCGTACGGCGCCGGGGTGTCGCGCCAGATGACCGAGACGGTGTCCAGCCAGGGGCAGGGCAGTGCGGAGACGCCCTGTTCGTACGGGCTGATACCGCCGACGAAGCTGGCGCCCTGGCAGGCGTAGGCGTACACGTCCCGGCTGCCGAAGGGCGGCGCGATCAGCAGCGGCAGCAGCCAGAGCCCGACGGTGACCAGGGCCCACCGCGTCGAGGGCCCTCCGTCGCGCAGCGCCCACCAGGCGTACGCCATCAGGCCGGTGCCGACCAGCCAGGCGGCGAGGATCAGCGGGCCGTTGGGCCCCTGCCAGATGCTGACCGGGGTGCTTCGCAGTGGGCCGCTGGGGAACGCGCCGCCGAGGAAAGCGGAGAGCGCGAGCAGCATCGAGCCGGCCAGGCCGGTCCAGCGCGCGAGGTGGGAGGGCACGCCGGACATGCTGCCAGCCCGTCGGTGGGAGCCCGACGGCAGGCACGGGTCAGCAGTGGCGCGCCGGTGCCAGCCCACTGGAGATCGAGTAGTCGCCGGCGGCGCGGACCCGCACCTCGGTCCACCCGTCCGCGCCCGGTCGCAGGCAACCGTCCGGGCCGCTCAACGTGAGCCAGCGCGACCAGCGAACCCGGACCGGCACGTCCCCGGGCGTGGCGGTCAGCCGGACCGCACCGCGGTCGGCGGCGACGAGTTGACCCGGGGCATCGACCAGCGGGGTCGGATCGACCACCGCGTACATCTGCCAGGTGGAGTCTCGCCAGACCTCCCGCAGGTACGGCAGGCCGCCGCGGATCAGCGCGGCCTCGTCGCGGCCCCACCGGTCGGCGGGTGCGTCCGGGGCGAGCACCACGTAGCTCACCGCCTCGTGCCGTAGCCACTGCTCGTAGGTCTGCGCGTTCAGGTTGCCGTCGTAGAACAGCGCATTGCGGTCGCTGTCGACCTGGCGTTCCCAACCCCGGGCCAGTGGCACTGTCGGCGGCAGGTACGCCGACTCCCAGTGGTCGCGCAGCGGCACCACCTCGACCCGCCCGGCCGGCTGCCGCCGGTCGAGTTCGGCGACGAGCGGTTGGTAGAAACGTTCGGCGCTCTCCGGTGCGCCGGCCCGGGTCACGTCGCTCGTCATCACCGGGGACTGCCACCAGACGGTCGCGGCGAGCAGCCCGGCCAGCCACGGCCCGGGCAACGCGGCGTACCCGGCCAGCAGGGGCAGGGCGAACAGCATCGGCAGTCGTAGCGCGTTGGAACCGATCGGGCTGGGCACGTAGTACGCCCCGATCAGGAGCAGCACGGTGAGTACCGCGCCGACGCGCAGCACCCGGCGGCGACGCGGCAGCACGACAGCCACCAGCACCGCGAGCGCGACGTTGATGCGCATCGACTCGGCCGAGTACGGCTGGGTGCCGCCGTTGCCGAAGATGAACGCCATCGGGGCGAGCGTGACGGCGGGCGCCACGGCCAGGACGAACCCTTCGGCCAGTGGTCGCTCGGCTCGCCAGCCTCCGGGCAGCGGGCGGCCCGGCCCGTCACCGGTGCGCAGGGCGCTCAGCAGCAGCGCCGCGCCGGCCAGCCCGGTGAACAGGCCGGCGACCGGGCTGGCCGCTGTCGCCAGGGCGGCGCAGACGGCTGCGAGCGTCAACCGGAGCCAGCGCGGTGGGCGTTGCGCGCTGACCGCGCAGAGCGCCAGCAGCCCGAACGCCAGCCCGACCGCGAAGGTGATCCGACCGCTCGCCAGGTTGCCGACCAGCACCACAGCGCCGAGGACACCGGCCAGCACCGGTCTGCGGGCCCGGTTGCGGGTGAACAGCCAACCCAGCGCGGCCGCCCCGACCACGGCGGCGACCGCCCCCAGCGGACGCACCCCGATCAGCGCGCCCAACCTGGCCGTGAAGAGGCTGTAGCCGTACTGGTTGACGCCGCCGTACCAGCCGAAGTCGACCGGCGCGGCCCCGTACCGCTCGGTGAACCCGGCACGGGCCACCTGGGCGGCGAGGTCGGTGCCCATCGGCGGCGCGAGGAGGAACGCGACGGCGAGCAGCACGGCCACCCCGGTCGCCGCCGCCCAGCCCGCGACGCTCCGCCCGGTTGGGCGCGGCGACGCGTCAGGCATCGAGGACCCGTTCGGCAGCGGCGCGGGAGCGGCGGCCGGTGCGCAGGTACTCGTCGAGGAACTCCCCCGGATCGTCGCGGCCGAGCAGCCGGGCCACCCCGGCCAACTCCACCCCGTGCCGGGGCAGTTGGTCGCCGGCCCGGCCCCGGACCAGCATCAACGCGTTGCGGACCTGCGCGGCCAGGGCCCAACCGGCGGCCATCTCCGCGGCGTCCGCCGGGTCGATCAGGCCGGCCCGCTCGGCCGCCGCGAGGGCGTCGAGGGTACGCGTGCCGCGCAGCGCCGGGATCGCGCCGGCGTGCCGGAGCTGGACGAGTTGCACCGCCCACTCCACGTCGGCGAGCCCACCGCGACCCAGCTTGGTGTGGGTGGCCGGGTCGGCGCCCCGGGGCAGCCGTTCGGTCTCCACCCGGGCCTTGATCCGCCGGATCTCGACGACCTGCTCGCGGGTCAGCCCGTCGCCCGGGTAGCGCACCGGCTGGATCATCGCCTCGAACTCGGCGCCCAGGTCGGCGTCACCGCAGACGAACCGGGCGCGCAGCAGTGCCTGCGCCTCCCACACCCGCGACCAGCGGGCGTAGTACTGCGCGTACGCGGCGAGGCTGCGTACCAGCGGACCCTGGCGGCCCTCCGGCCGCAGGTCGGCGTCGACGCCCAGCGGCGGGTCGGGGGCGGGTACGCCGAGCAGCCGGCGCAGCTCCTCGGCGACGGCGTGCGCGGCGGCGCTGGCGGCACTCTCGCTGGTGCCCGGCGGCGGGTCGTAGACGAAGAGCACGTCGGCGTCGGAGAGGTAGTTCGACTCGTACCCGCCGAGCCGGCCCATGCCGATCACCGCGAACCGCAGCCCTGCCGGTGCCGGCTGGCTGGCCTGGGCGGCCCGCAGCGCGGCGGCCAGGGTGGCGTCGGTGACGTCGGCGAGCGCCGTACCGACCTCGGTGATGTCGGACAGCCCGCGGGCGGGCCGGTTCGCGCCGTCCGCCCGGGTGGGGCTGGGCGCGAGCGCGCCGGCCCGGCAGAGCACGTCCGCGCAGGCAACCCGGACCAGCTCGCGACGTCGCAGCGCGCGCACGGCGCTGGTGGCCTCGACCGGGTCGGTGTGCCGGGCCGCCGCCGCCAGGAACCCCTCCCGCAGTACCTCTGGCGCGCGTGGCGCCAGCTCGTTCTCCTCGGCCAGCAGCCGCAGCGCCTCCGGGTCGCGGGCGAGCAGGTCGGCGACGTACCGGGACAGCGCGAGGACCCGGGCCAGCCGACGGGCGACCGGGCCGCCGTCGCGCAGCAGCCGCAGGTACCAGGGGGTGCTGCCCAGCTTGTCGGAGACCTTGCGGTAGTTGAGCAGCCCCCGGTCCGGCTCCGGCGCGTCAGCGAACTCGCTGAGCAGCACCGGCAGCAAGGTGCGCTGGATGGCCGCCGTGCGGCTCACCCCGCCGGTGAGCGCCTGGAGGTGGCGCAACGCCCCGGCCGGGTCGGCGAAGCCGAGGATCTCCAGGCGGTTCCTGGCCGCCTCCGGGGTGAGCCGCAACCCGTCCGCCGGCACCCGGGCCACCGACTCCAGCAGCGGCCGGTAGAGCAGTTTGGCGTGCAGTCGGCGTACCTCGGTGGCGTGGGTGACCCACTCGGCCCGGAAGCTCTCCACGGCGCTGCGCCCCGGCGAGGCAGTGAAACCCAGCGCGGCGGCGAGCCAGCGCAGCGCGCCCGGCTCGGCGGGCACCGTGTGCGTACGACGCAGGCCCTGGAGTTGCAGCCGGTGCTCGACGCTGCGCAGGAAGCGGTAGCCGCGCAGCAGGGCCTCGCCGTCGGCCCGCCCGACGTAGCCGCCGGCGACGAGCGCGCGCAACGCCGGGATGGTGCCGGGCGGGCGCAGCGTCTCGTCGCCGCGACCGTGCACGAGTTGCAGCAACTGGACGGCGAACTCGATGTCGCGCAGCCCGCCCGGACCGCGCTTGATCTCGCGCTCCAGCTCCTTCGGCGGGATGTGGTCGATGATCCGGCGGCGCATGGCGCGGACGTCCTCGACCGCCTCGGGCCGCTCGGCCGCCCGCCAGACCAGCGGCGCGAGCTGGTCGATCCACTCCTGGGCCAGCGGCAGGTCCCCGGCGGCCGGGCGGGCCTTGAGCAGCGCCTGGAACTCCCAGGTGCGCGCCCACCGCCGGTAGTAGGCCAGGTGGCTGGCGAGGGTCCGCACCAGCGGGCCGCGGCTGCCCTCGGGGCGCAGCGCGGCGTCCACCGGCCAGGCCACCAGCCCGCAGATGTAGATCAGTCGGGTCGCCACCTGGGTCGCGGCGGACAGGTCTGCGTCCTCGGCGGCCACGAAGATGACGTCCACGTCGGAGACGTAGTTCAGCTCGCCGCCGCCGCACTTGCCCATCGCCACGACCGCGAGTCGGGGCCGCTCGGTCCCCTCCGCCAGCTCCGTGACCGCGATCTCGTACGCCGCGGAGAGCGTTGCGTCGGCCAACGCGGAGAGCGCGGCCATCGTCTGCTCCAGCCCGCGACCGCCGGTCAGGTCGGCCGCCGCGATCCGCAGCAACGCCAGGCGGTACGCGGCCCGCAGCGCCGCCACCGCGTTGCCGCCGTCGGCCGGCTCCAGCCGCCCCTCGGCGGTCGGGGCGAGCCCGTCCGGGGCGGTCCGCAGCGCCTGGTAGTGCTCGGGGTGGGCCACCAGGTGGTCGCCGAGCGCCGCCGACGCGCCGAGCACCGCGATCAGCCGCCGCCGTAGCCCGGGATCGGCGTGCACGTCCGCGAGCAGCGGTGATTCGGTGCCGCCTTCGATGGTGCGGCCCTCGGCCTCCACGATGCGGTGCAGTTGGCGCAGCGCCAGGTCCGGGTCGGCGGCCCGGGACAGCGCGGCGAGCAGCTCCGCGGCGGCCTCGTCGACCGGCTCCTGCTCGGCCGGCCGCCACAGCCGCAGCCCCTCCGGGCCGAGCAGGTCCGCGGCGCGCGCGCCGCCATCGCCTTCGGCGGTGCCGAAGCCGTACCGGGCGAGCCGGCCCGGTGCCCTGGTCGGCCGGCTCATCAGTGCCCGAGCAGCGGCAGACCGCGCCGCGTCGTACTGTCGTCCAGCTCGCCGAGGGCCAGCGCGGCGAACCGGGCGGCGAACGGTTGCCAGACCTCCTCGACGTCGGGCAGCACCGAGGCGCAGGCCGCGACCACCAGCTCCGGGTCGTAGCCCAGCTCGGCGAGTTGGGCCGAGTCGGTGGCCCAGTCGGCGATCATCGCGGCGTCGCACTCGATGTGGAACTGCAAACCCCACGCCCGGTCACCGAGGCGGAACGCCTGATGCGGATAGCGGGTGGAGGCGGCGAGCAGTGTCGCGCCCCGAGGCAGCTCGGTGATCTCGTCGGCGTGCCACTGGAGCACGTCCGGGATCAACGGCACGTACCGGAACAACGTGTCGTTCTCGGCGGCGTCGCGCCGGCCGACCACGCCGGGGCCGATCTCCGGCCCGGACGGGCTGCGCTCCACCAACCCGGCGTGCGCGGTGGCGAGCAGCTGCGCGCCCAGGCAGACCGCCAGGGTCGGCACCCGGTATCGGACCGCCTTGCGCAGCAGGCCCTCCACGGCGGGAAACCAGGGCGCGCCGGGCGAGCCGTCCGGCAACGGGTACGCCTGTTGGTCGCCGCCGAGCACCACCAGCGCCGCGTACCCCTCCAGGTCGGCGGGCAGCTCGTCGCCGGCGTGCGGACGCACCACCCACAGCTCCAGCCCAGCCTCGGTCAGCCACTCACCCAGCCGGCGCGCGTCGTCCGTCGGGTCGTTCTCGATCACCAGCGCGGTTGCCACAGGTCGAGGCTAGCCGGTACGCCCCACGGCACCACGCCCCGGCACGGGCCGCGCGGCTCCCGCCGCCCGTGCCCGGCTCCCGACCACGGCGGGGTGGTTAGGCTCTGCGGTTGTGATCAGCGAGGACAGCGCCGCCGTACGCCCGCCCGTGCTGCTCCCGGGTGACACGGTGCTGCTGGTGTCGCCGTCCGGGCCGACCTCGCCCGAGCGGGTGGCCCGGGGCATGGAACTGCTCACCGGCTGGGGCCTGCGCCCGGTGCCGGCGCCGAACGCGTACGCCCGCCACGGCTACCTCGCCGGCACCGACGACCTGCGTGCCGCCGACCTGAACGCGGCCTTCGCCGACCCTGACGTACGCGGGGTGATCTGCACTCGCGGCGGCTACGGTGCCCAGCGGATCGTGGACGCCATCGACATGGCCGCCGTCCGCCGCGACCCGAAGGTGGTGGCCGGCTTCTCGGACATCACCGCGTTGCAGTTCGCACTGTGGCGGGGCGCCCGCCTGGCCGGGGTGCACGGCCCCGGGGCAGCCTGGCGCGACGAGCGGACGCCGCTGCGCTCCGCCGAATCCCTGCACGCGGCGTTGATGACTACCGAACCGGTGTCGATCACCGCGGTCCCCACCGAGGAGACCTTCGGCGTACGCGTCCCGGGTCGCGCCACCGGCACCCTGCTCGGCGGCAACCTGTGCATGATCGCCGCGTCGATCGGCACGCCGGACCTGCCCGACCTGACCGGTGCGGTGCTGTTGATCGAGGACGTGCAGGAACCCCCGTACAAGGTCGACCGGATGCTCACCCACCTGCGCCGGGCCGGCGTGCTGGACGGACTGGCCGGGGTGGCGGTCGGGCAGTTCACCGACTGCGGCGACGGCTGGGACACCACCATCGTCGACGTACTCACCGAACGCCTCGGCGACCTGGGCGTACCGGTCCTCGGCGGCCTCCCCATCGGCCACGGCCCCAACCAGCTCACAGTCCCGGTGGGCACAACCGCCACCCTCGACACCACCACCGCCACCCTCACCGCAACCCCAGCAGTCCACTAACCCCCGCCCCCGGCCCCGGCCCTCCCCGGCCCCGGCCCTCCCCGGTGATCAAGAGGTTTGCGTCATGTTCGGAGCGGATCCTGACGCAAACCTCTTGATCAACCAGGGCAGGTTCAGGGGGCGGGCGGGATGGTGGGTGGAGTCAGGTGGGCTACTGCGCCGATTTCCAGGGCGGCCCAGATGCCGGTGGGGGTGCGGGTGATGCCGTGCGGTTCGGCGTTGGGAGTGGGTAGGGCGTAGCCCTCAATCCGTCCGGTGGCGTCGAGGTGACCGATCCGGTTGGCACCCCACTCGGTGAACCACGCGCCGCCGTCCGGGTCCGCCACGATCGCGTGCGGGCGGGCGGCCCGGTCCGGCAGCGGGAACTCGACGATCTTGCCGTCCGGCTCGATCCGGCCAAGCTGACCGGCGGCGATCTCCACGAACCAGATGACGCCGTCGTCGCCCAAGGTGACGCCGACCGGGCCGGCCTTCACTGTGGGCAACGGATGCAGCGTCACCCTGCCGTCGAGATCGATCCGACCGATCGCGTTCGCCTGATTGAGGGTGAACCAGAGAGCCTGGTCCGCGCCAGCAGTGATCATCGAGGCGAATCCGCCGGTCACCGGCAGCGGGAATGCGGTGTGGGTGCCGTCGATCTCCACCCGGCCGATGGTGTCGGAGGTCATCCCGGCGTACCAGAGCGCGCCATCAGGCCCAGCCGCGATGCCGCCCGGCCCGGTGCCGGCCGGCAGGGCGATGGTGCGCTGCTCACCGTCGACGGTGATCCGACCGATCCGGTCGTCTCCCGAGCGGGTGAACCAGAGCGCCCCGTCCGGCCCGGCCGTGATGATCAATGGGCGACCGCCGGGCGGATCCAGCGGGTAGGTCCGCACCGCACCGTCGGGCGACAACCGGGCGATGCCGCCGGCATGGGCCAACGTCAGCCACAGCGCGCCGTCCGGGCCAGACGTGATGCCGTACGGTCCGGCGCCCGGCTCGCCGATTGGAATCTCCCGAATCTCGACGGTCATGCCGCGGTGTCCTTCCGTCGGTGGATCGTCCACCCTGACCGCTCGGCCAGCGACCACACAACCGATTTAGCCCACCGCCGGCCCCTGATTGTCAGCTCGCTGACAGGGTCGCCACGGCTTCCGCCCAGACAACCCGGTCACTGTCGGTGATGACAGCGCAGGATGACCGAACCTCTGGAGGACAGCATGTCCCGCACCATCCGCAGGAAGCACCTGCTGGCCGGTTTGGCCGCCGCCGGCGTCCTCGGCGTCGGGATCGCGGCCCCGACGATCGCGTTCGCCGCCGACACTCCCACGCCGGCACCGAGCGCCAGCACCGCCCCGGCTCCCGGCACGGCTCCGGGTACGAAGGCCGACCGGCAGGGCGAGTTCGCCGAGGCGCTCGCCAAGGAGTTGGGCGTGCCCACCGACAAGGTGACCGCCGCACTGGAGAAGATCCGCGAGCAGCACCGGCCGGCCGACCGCCCGCAGCGCCCGTCCGCCGAGGACCGGCAGGCCGCGCTCAAGCAGCGCCTGGACCAGGCGGTCAAGGACGGCAAGCTCACCCAGGAGCAGGCCGACGCCATCACCAAGGCCGTCGAGGCCGGCGTCTTCCCCGGCCCGGGCGGTCACCGCGGCCCGGGCGGCCACCACGGCGCCGGTACGCCCGGCAAGTAGTGCGACGAGGCCGGCCCCGGCAGGCACCAGCAGGCCGGGGCCGGCCTCGTCCTGCCCCGGGGCAGATCGAGGGCCGGCCTCGGTACGCCCCGGGCAGGCCGAGGGCCAGCCTGTCGCGCCCGGGCAGGCCGAGGGCCCGCCTGTCGGGCCGGGCCTGCCCGGGCCCGTCGCGGCTTGATCCACTCGGTTTCCGTGAAGTCGCGGTGTCCAGCGCGCTCGGACACCCCGACATCATGAAAACCGAGTCGATCACGCGCGCGGATGCGTGCGGCCAGGCTGGCTCGGCCGTCACACCCGCTCAGGGTGACGGCCCCAGAGCCAGGCCACTCCAGGCCGGGCCACCCCGGGCCAGGCCACCCCAGGCCAGGCCACCCCGGGCCAGGCCACCCCAGAGCCAGGCCCACCCGGAGCCAGCCTGACCGATAGCGCGGGGCCAGCCTGGGGGCATCAGCCCGGCCCTGCAAGGGGTCAGGGCTGCGGGGGCGGGGGCGTGAACACGCCCAGGTGGTTGCCGGCCGGGTCGAGTAGGTGGGCCAACGTGAGACCGCTCGGTGCCGTACGCGCTGGCACCAGCACCCGACCGCCGGCTGCTTCGGCCTGTCGGCAGGTCTCCGCCACGTCGGCGACTTCGGCGTAGAACACGGCGTAGTTCGGCGACGTCCCGTCGGTCGCCCGGATCGCCCCGCCGATCCCGGTGTCGCCGCCGGCCCCGGTCACGCGGTAGGACCCGCCGTTGGTCGAGCCCTGCTCCTCGAAGGTCCAGCCGAACAGCTCCCCGTAGAACCGCTCCGCGTCCTCGGGCCGGTCGGTGCCGATCTCGAACCAGGTGATGGGCGTGGTGGACCTGGACATCTACTGCCTCCAGAATTTCCGTGCCGGCCGTTCGGCCGTCGTCTGGAGCAGTCTCGGGGCCGTTGGCGACAGCGTCCTGTCGGTGTTTCCGGATCACCCGGCGGGGTTTCCAGCGACAAGACCCACCCGGGCCGGCCGCGAACGGGTCTCAGCCCAGGCCACCGCGCCGACCTCGTTTCAGACCAGGCCGCGCCACCAAGCCTGGCTCAGACCAGGCCGCGCCACCAAGCCTGGCTCAGACCAGGCCGCCCCACCAAGCCCGTCTCAGACCAGGCCGCCGCGCCAACCCCGTTCAGACGAGGCCCGCCGCACTCAGCCCGCTTCAGACCAGGCTCAGCGGGCGAACCCGCTCGTGCGGGATGTCGAGATCTGTCAGGCGTAGCTCCCGGGCCACCACGTCGGGCAGCGCCCCGACGCTCCGGATCCGGTCGGTGCGGAAGCACCGCAGTTCGTCGCGCAGACGGCACCAGGCGACCAGGTACCAGTGTCGGGAATTGCCGAGGTAGCCGAGTGGCTCGACGTCACGGGTCGAGTCGGCGCCGGCGCGGTCGGCGTACCGGATGCGCAGCACCCGCCGCGCGGCGACCGCGTCGGCGACGGTGGCCGGGACGGGGGTGGCCGGCCCGTCGCCGATCTCTCATCCTCCACACGATCGGCCGCCGCCCAGATCGACAGGCCGGCGGAAAATACTCG
>NZ_PYAK01000080.1 GCF_003264365.1 Micromonospora noduli | reverse complement strand
GACCACGGTGCGTAGCTGGACGGCCAGAGCGCGTCCCCGCTGGGCCGTACGTGCACGAAGACCGCGTTGTGGTTGTGGTGCCGCGCGGTGCGATGCGGTGTGGTGCAGGCGGTGCGGTGTGGTGTCGCGGGTTGGCGGCGTGCCGGCGTGCGCCGGTGGCGGGTGTGGTGAGCTGGCGGCCTGGCGTCGGGTCGGGTGGCGGGCCGGGGCGGCGGGCTGGTCGGCGTGGGTGGGAGAGGTTGGGAATGGTGCGGTTCAGCGGCCTGCGGACGGCCGGCGGGCGGCTGCGGCACGGCTGGCGGCCGGTGCTGGAGGCGACCGTCGCGGCGACCGTGGCATGGCTGTTGGCTACCCGGTTGCTCGGGCACCCGCAGCCCTTCTTCGCGCCGGCCGCCGCGCTGATCGTCCTCGGGCAGGCCCGGGGGCAGCGCATCCGCCGGGCGGTCGAGGTCATCCTCGGTGTCGCCGCCGGGGTGCTCGTCGCGGACCTGGTGGTGCAGGCGCTCGGCCCGGGCAGCACCTGGACGGTGTTCACCGTCATCCTGCTCACCGTCCTCCTCGCGGGCCTTCGGCGCCACCGGCGTGACGCTGGTGCAGGCGGCGGTCTCCGCGCTCTACCTGGTGGTGGTCGCACCGCCGGACGGCTCGTTGGTGCCGTTCCGCTTCGTCGACGCGCTGGTCGGTGGCGCGGTCGCCCTCGCGGCCAGCCTGCTGGTCGACGCCCGGCATCCGCTGGCGCCGCTGGTCGCGGAGGTACGGCGGACCTTCGACGAGTTGGCCGGGCTGCTCGGCGGGATCGCCGACGCGCTGGACGACCGCGACGAACCGGCGGCGGTCGGCGCGCTGAGGCAGGCGCGGGGGATGGACGCCCGGGTGGACGGGCTGCGCGACGGTGTGCTGGCCGCCGGTGAGGCGCTGCGGCTCAACGTCCGTCGACGTCGGCACATCGGTCGGCTGCGCTCGGTGGACGAGTCGATCCGGCAGATCGACTACGCGGTCCGCAACGTCCGCGTGCTGGCCCGTGCGGGCGTGACCCTCAGCCGGCTGCACACTCCGGCCCCGCCCGAGCTGGGTGCCGCCCTGCGGTCACTGGCCGAGGCGGTCCGTCAGGCCGGTGCCGCTCTCGCCGCGGACCTGAACGGGCAGGAGGAGACCGCCGACCGACACGCCACCCGGGCCGACGAGTCGGCGCTGGCCGCGGTGCACGCCGCCGGGCAGCTCTTCGGTCCCACGCAGACCCTTCCCCTAGCGATGATCATCGGTCAGGTCCGGGCCACGGCCATCGACCTGCTGCGCGGCGTCAACCCGGAGGACGACGCCGCCGTCCTCGCCCGCGTCGACGACGCCCTCGGCCTCCCGCCGGTCTGACGTCCGTACTGCTCAACGCTGGTTCCCTGCCCGTGGAGGATGGGCGGTGAGCCAGGCGACGGCGGAATCGCGGATCGGGGCGGGGATGTCGTGGCCGCCGGGGAACTCCTGGTAGGTCGCGTCGTAGCCGAGATCGTGCAGGCGGGGGACGAGGCGGCGGCTGCACACGTCGATGGGCAGTACCCGGTCGTCGACGCCGTGCGAGATGAAGATCCGTGGCTGGCCGTGGGTGACCGGTGGCGCGGCGAAACCGGGGGAGAAGGCCAGCACCGCGTCGAACAGATCCCCGTTCGCCAGGCCCAGTGACAGCGCGTACGAGGCGCCGTCGGAGAAGCCGCCGACCGTCACGTCGGCCACCGGGTAGGTGTCGAAGACGGTCGTCAACAGCCCGTCGATGCGCCCCACGTCCGCCCCGAAGCCGCCGGCGATCAGGTCCCAACTGGCCGCGGACGAGTCCGGGGCGACCAGCAGCAGGTGCTGCGCGTCCGCGACCGGCAACAGCAGGTCCAGCCCCTGTTGCGCCGAACCGCCCGCACCGTGCAGGAGCAGCACCAACCGGTACGCCGAACCGTCGGTCGCGGGCTCCGGGGCGTACCCCAGGGCCAGCCGGTCACCGTCGGGGCCGGTCATCGGCACCAGCCCGGTGCGGCCCGACGCCACCGGCGGGTGGCGGCGGGCGGTCAACCGGCCGTCCCGGGGGCTCGGCGCCGGGTCCCAGTGTGACGGCGCGGAGTCGGACACGGGTCGGCGCTCCTTACGGTGGACGAAAGGTCCGACGCGGTTACCCGGCCCGTACGGGGTTAACCGTCAGTGTGCTCGACCGGGCGTCGGCTCAGGCGCTGGCCCGCGCCACCAGGGCGGACGGAAAGAGGGTCACCGGAGCCGCCGGGCGCCCGTCCAGCAGGGCGGTGGCCGCGGCGGCGGCGATCCGCCCCACCGGATGACTCGCCGTGGTCAGCGCCGGGGCGGTCATCCCGGCCAACGGGATGTCGTCGAAGCCGGCCACAGCGACGTCCGCGGGCACCCGCGCACCGGCGTCGCGCAGGCCCGCGATCACCCCGAGCGCGGTGTCGTCGCTGATCGCGTAGATCGCGTCGATGTCCGGCCAGCGGCGCAGCGCCTCGCCGGCCGCCGCCCGGCCACGCGGCGCCCTGAAGTCCCCGGGGAGTATCCGCTCCGGTAGGCCGGCCTCGGCCATCAGTCGGCGGTACGTCTGCACCGGGCGTTGCGCGCAGGGCAGCCACCGGGGGCCGGTCACCATGGCGATCCGGCGGCGACCCGAGGCGTACAGATGGCGCAGCACCGCTTCGGAACCGGCGGCGTTGTCGACGTCGAACGACGGCACTGTCGCCGAGC
The DNA here is from genome assembly GCF_003264365.1 of Micromonospora noduli. GTDB lineage: Bacteria > Actinomycetota > Actinomycetes > Mycobacteriales > Micromonosporaceae > Micromonospora > Micromonospora noduli. Next base: position 16,644 of record NZ_PYAK01000080.1, on the reverse strand, counting down.
CGACGCCGATCGAGACCACCCGACCGCGCAGCGACCGGGGCACCGCCTCCAGCAGTTCCTCGGTGGTGTTGACCAGGATCACCCCGCACACGCTGCGATCCCCGTCGAGTTGGTCGAGGCTGCGGGGGTCGCCGAACGGCAGCCAGTACAGCGCCACCCCGACACCGGCGGGCGTGCACACCCGAGCGGCGGCGCCGACCACCTGGTTCACGTACGGGTCGTCCAGCACCGCGGCGCTGGTGCCCAGAACGGCCACCACCAGGCGTACGCCGCCCCCGCCGCTGACCAGCGCCCGGGCGGCCGGGTTGGGCACGTACCCGAGCTGGTCGACGGCTGCCGTGACCTGTTTCCGGGCGGCCGGCGAGGCGAACCCCGTGCCGGCGATCACCCGCGACGCCGTGGACCGGGACACCCCGGCGACCCGGGCCACGTCCTCGAGAGTTGCCGGTCGCTGTGCCGCTGTCGTCATCGTCGCCTCCTGCGGCGGCCCGTCCGGTCGGACCAACGCCTGCTCACATCATGCCCCGGCCCGAGCAGCAGCGGTAAGGGGCGGTTCCCGGTTGTGGTGGTAGCGCTCTCAGGTGTGCGATCGTGCCAGGAGATCACCCCGAGAAAGAGGACCTACCCTCGTGAGCGCCCCCACCAGTCGACCCGTAGCCCCGGACACCGCATCGCCGACCATGCGGACGGTGCGGCTCGCCCGCAACGGCGTCGCCGTCACCTTCACCCTCAACGGGCTCGCCGTCGGCAGCTGGTTCTCCCGCGTCCCGGCGGTCCGGGAGGCGTTGGACCTCTCCGCCGGCCGACTCGGGTTGCTGCTGCTGGCGATGAGCGTCGGCGCGCTGCTGGCCATGCCCACCTCCGGCCTGCTCGCCCAGCGATTCGGTGCGGCCCGCACCGTGACGATGGCCACCGTGCTGGTCGCGGTCGGCCTGACCGTGGCGGGGCTGGGCGCCACGATGACCGGGTCGTTCGCCATCGTCGCCCTGGGACTGGTCGCCCTCGGCTACGGCTCCGGGGCCTGCGACGTGGCGATGAACGTCGAGGGCGCGGCGGTGGAACGGCGGCTGGGCCGTACGATCATGCCCCGGTTCCACGCCGGGTGGAGCCTCGGTTCGGTGGCCGGAGCGGCGCTCGGCGCCGGGGCTGCCCGGTTCGACGTCTCGGTCGGCGCGCATCTCGTCGCGGTGGCGGTGGTCGTGTTGACCGGCACCGCGCTCGCCGCCCGGACGTTCCTGCCCGTGGGCAGCGATCACAACGGCGACCCGGCGGACGCCACCCCGGCCGCCCGTCGCCGGGCGCAACTCGCCGCCTGGCGGGAGCCGCGCACCCTGTTGATCGGGCTGTTCGTGCTGGTCGCGGCGTTCACCGAGGGTGCGGCCAACGACTGGCTGGCCGTCGCGTTCATCGATGGACGGAACCTGAGCGAGGCCGCCGGCGCGGCGGTCTTCGCGGTCTTCGTGGTGGGCATGACCGTCGGACGCACCGTCGGCACCATCGCGCTGGACCGGTGGGGTCGGGTGCCCGTGCTCAGCGGCACCATCGGCCTCGCCGTGGTCGGCGCCGGCCTGGCCGTGCTGGCGGGCTCCGGGCCGGTGGCCGTCATCGGTGTCGCCCTGTGGGGCCTGGGTGCGTCGCTGGGCTTCCCGGTCGGGATGAGCGCGGCGGCCGACGACGAGGCGCACGCGGCGGTGCGGGTGAGCGTGGTCGCGGTGATCGGCTACACCGCGTTCCTCGGTGGCCCGCCGTTGCTGGGGCTGGTCGGCGACGAGGTCGGCACCCTACGCGCGCTGCTGGCGGTGCCGTTGCTGCTGCTGCCGACCCTGCTGCTGGTGCCGGTGCTGCGTCCGCCGCACTCCGCTGAAACTGCTCCGTCGGTAGTTAAAAACTAACCCATTTCGCCGCCGGGCGGTATCGGGTGCGCGGCCGACTGCGCCGCGCACCCGCACTGGTTACGGTCGCCCGATGCCAACCGATGAGATCACCGCCGCCGCGGCGGGCACCTGGACCCTGGGCGACCGCACCGTGCACCGGATGGGCTTCGGCTCCATGCGGATCACCGCGAACCCGGACCCCGACCGGGCCGTCGCCCTGCTGCGCCGGGCCGTTGAGCTGGGCGTCAACCACATCGACACTGCCGCGTTCTATGTCTCGCCCGGCGGCACCCTGCGCGTCGGCACCGGCCCGGCCCGCTACGCCACCGAGCTGATCCGCGCGGCGCTCGCCCCGTACCCGGAGGATCTGGTGATCGCCACCAAGGTCGGTTTCGGGTACGACCCGGAGGCGGGCTTCACCGAGGCGCTCACCCCGGCGCAGTTGCGGGCCCAGGTGGAGGAGAACCTTCGCCGGCTCGGCCGCGACCAGCTCGACGTGGTGAACCTGCGCCTCGGCCGGGGGCCGGGTGCGGTGCCGGTGGCCGACCGGTTCGGCGCGCTCGCCGAGTTGCGGACCGCCGGACTGATCCGGCACCTCGGGCTCTCCAACGTCCGGCCGGAACAGCTGGACGAGGTGGCGGGCATCGCTCCGGTGATCTGCGTGCAGAACAACTACGGGGTGGACGCCTACCGGGAGCAGGACGCGCTCGTCCGGCTCTGCGGTGAGCGGGGCATCGCCTACGTGCCGTTCTTCGCGCTGGCCGGCACCGGACGGGAGACGGGCGCGAGCACCGCGCAGGACGAGGCCGTGGAGGCGGTCGCCCGCGCCCACGGCGTCACCCCGCAGCAGGTACGCCTCGCCTGGACCCTGCACCAGGGTCCCCACGTGCTCGCCATCCCCGGCACCTCGGACCCGGAGCACCTGGCGCAGAACGTCGCCGCTGGAGCCCTACGCCTGACCCCGGAAGACCTGACCCGTCTGCACTGATCGTCTTACCCCGTCACCGCTCAGGCCCGCACGACGTGCACCACAATCTCCTGACCGTCGCCCACAGTGCCGGAGAACCCCTCCGACAACGCGTCCACAACCGTCAGCTGGAGCGCGAGGGTCTCGTGCGCGATGAGCTTCTGATGCGTGGAGATCGCCGCCGCGACGTCCGTGGGGGCGGCGATCGACACCGTGATCCGGTCGGAGACCTCGAAGTCGGCGTCGCGGCGGGCCTGCTGGACGATCCGGACGACGTCGCGTGCGACGCCCTCGGCTGCCAGCTCGGGGGTGATCTCGGTGTCCAACGCGATCGTCGTGCCGCGCTGGGACTCCACCACCCAACCGGTGCGCGGCACCTCCGTGATCAGGATGTCGTCCAGGCCCACCTCGACCTGCGCACCGTCGACCGACAGTGGGTACGTCCCGTTCGCCCGGACGCCGTCGACCAGCTCCCGGGGGGCCACGGCGGCAATCGCCTTCGCGACGTGCTGGGTGCGGTTGCCGAACCGACGGCCCAGGGTCCGGAAGTTCGCCTTGACCTGCACGTCGATGACCCCGCTCTGGGGATCGAGCGGCTGGAGGACCTTCACGTTCAACTCGTCGCCGATGTCGTCCAGCAACGCCTGCGGGAGGACGGTGCCGGCCGGCAGCCCCACGAGCGCCCTACTCAACGGCTGACGGATCCGCAGACTGCTCGCCTTACGCGCGGACCGCCCCGCCTCCGCCAACGCCCGCGCCGTGGCCACCTGGGCCGACAACTCCGTGCTGATCAGTGTGGTGTCGGGTGTGGGCCAGGTCGCCAGGTGCACCGACTCCGGAGCCGACTCGGCACCGCGCCGGACGACCTGCTGCCACACCTCCTCCGTGACGAAGGGAATGAACGGCGCCAGTAGCCGCGTGAGGATGTCGAGGCACTCGTACAGGGTGGTGAGGGCGTCGGGGTCGCCCTCCCAGAAACGCTGCCGCGACCGCCGTACGTACCAGTTCGACAGGTCGTCGATGAAGTCGGCGAGCAGTCGACCGGCGCGCGCCGTGTCGTAGTTCTGCAGCCGTTCGTCAACGGCGGCCGCGAGGGCGTGGACCTCGCCGACGATCCACCGGTCCAACACCGGTCGCTGGGCGACCGGCTGCGCCAGATGCGGCGCCCACGTCGAGTTCGCCGCGTAGAGGGAGAAGAACGCCGCGGTGTTCCAGTAGGTCATCAACACCTTGCGGACGATCTCGTCGAGCGGGCCGGGCCCGATCCGGCGCGGCGACCACGGTGAGCCGGAGCACGCCATGAACCAGCGCACCGCGTCGGCGCCGTGCGTGTCCATCAACGGGATCGGCAGCAGGATGTTGCCCAGGTGTTTGCTCATCTTGCGGCCGTCCTCGGCCAGGATGTGCCCGAGGCAGACGACGTTCTCGTACGGGGACCGGTCGAAGACGAGCGTGCCCACCGCCATCAGCGTGTAGAACCACCCCCGCGTCTGATCGATCGCCTCGCAGATGTACTGGGCCGGGTAGGTGCGCTCGAAGATCTCCTTGCTGCCCGGCACGTGGGGGTAGCCCAACGACGCGAACGGCATCGCCCCGGAGTCGTACCAGGCGTCGATCACCTCGGGGACGCGGGTGGCGACCTGGCCGCAGTCCGGGCAGGCGAAGGTGATCTCGTCGACGTACGGGCGGTGCGGATCCAGCTCGGACAGGTCGGCGCCAGCCAGCTCCCCGAGCTCCGTGCGGGAACCGACAGCTGTCACGTGGTTGTCCGGGCATCGCCACAGCGGCAGCGGGGTGCCCCAGTACCGGGCGCGGGACACCGCCCAGTCGATGTTGTTCTTCAGCCAGTCGCCGTAGCGGCCGTGTTTGATGTGCTCCGGGAACCAGTTGGTGTTCTCGTTCTCCCGCGTCAGCTCGTCGCGGACCTCGGTCGTCCGGATGTACCAGGATGGCTGCGCGTAGTACATCAGCGGCGTGTGGCACCGCCAGCAGTGCGGGTAGGGGTGCTCGAACGGTTCGTGCCGGAACAACCGACCAGACTTCCTCAGGCGGTCGATGAGCAACGCGTCGGCGTCCTTGAAGAACACCCCACCGACCAGGTCGATGCCGTCGTTGAACCGCCCGTTCGGGGCGACCGGGTTGACCAGCGGCAACCCGTACGCGCGGCAGACGGCGAGGTCGTCCGCGCCGAAGGCCGGCGCCTGGTGCACCAGGCCGGTGCCGTCCTCGGTCGTGACGTACTCCGCGAGGACCACCCGGTGCGCGTCCGGGATGTCCACCAGGTCGAACGGCCGCTCGTACCGCAGACCCTCAAGGGCCGACCCGGGTACGGTCGCCAGGATCTCCGCCTCGTCACCGAGGACCCGCTGGGTCAGCGGTTCGGCGACGACGAACGTGCCCTGCCCGGTGCGGGCGACGGCGTACGTCACAGCGGGATGTACGGCGACGGCGGTGTTGGACACCAGGGTCCACGGGGTGGTGGTCCAGACCAGCAGGTCGACGCCGCTGTGGCCGGCCACGTCCCCGCGCAACGGAAACCGCACGTACACGGAGGGGTCGGTGACGGTCTCGTACCCCTGCGCCACCTCGTGGTCGGACAGGGTCGTGCCGTCGCGGGTGCAGTACGGCGCGACCCGGAAGTCCTCCACCAGTCGCCCGCCGTCGTGGATCTGCTTCAGTGACCACCAGACGCTGTCCACGTACTCCGGGGACATGGTCTGGTACGGATGCTCCAGGTCGATCCAGTAACCCATACGTTCGCTGAGCTGGACGAACTCGTCCACGTGCCGCAGCACCGAGGCGCGGCACAGGGCGTTGAACTCCGCGACGCCCATCTTCTCGATGTCGGGCTTGCCGCTGAGCCCCAGTTCCTTCTCCACCGCGAGCTCAACGGGCAGGCCGTGGCAGTCCCACCCGGCACGGCGCGGCACCGAGAAGCCCCGCATCGTCCGGTACCGGGGAAAGAGGTCCTTGAAGACCCGCGCCTCGATGTGGTGGGTGCCCGGCGTGCCGTTGGCGGTCGGCGGCCCCTCGTAGAACACCCACGGCGGACCGTCGGCCGTCTGCTCCAGACTCCGGTTGAACACGTTGTTTGACTGCCACCACTCGATGACCGCACGGTCGATCCCACCAAGGTCGATCTTGGTGGGCAGTGGCACGAATGGTGACTTCAACGGACCGTCCGGCACCGACGTTCTCCCTACACTCCACGTCCGCTCGCGCGGGCATCAGCTCACTGCCCACGCGGGGACGAAGTGCCGGGCGTATGGCCAGGACTCCGCGGTACCACCCCGCTTGCGCCTCAATGGTGCGGGCGCCGCTCAATTTCGCGACGTGACGTGCCGCTACGTCCGGTTCTACTGAGGCGGCGGAGCTGCCCGTTCTTCCGGAGGCTCCCCGGTGATGGCCGGATCGGTGCCGATGCCGCCCAGCATAGCTGTCCGTGCGCGGAGCCCGTGGCCGGAGCGCTAGCCGTGCAGCCAGACGCGGAGTGGGCCGGTGGTGGTGAAGCCGGCGGAGAGCGCCGGCGTCAGGTCCGCTGTAGTTTCGTAGCCGACCAGCGGTGCGTCGGGCAGTGTGGCGCACACCGCGCGCCAGATGTCCCGGGAGCTGTCGGTCCGGGTGAACAGGTTGGAGACGCCGTACGGGCCGTCGCCGCTGAGCACCGCCCCACCGATGATCACGCCCCGGTCGTCGCGGCGGGCGAGAACCCGTACCCGGGGGTCGGCCAGGATCGCGGGGCGGAACAGGTCCCCACCGCCGTGGGCCGCCGCCCAGGCCGCCAGCTCGTCGGATGTGGTGACCGGGGCCAGCGGTGTGTCGACAGGTGGTGCCGACGGTGGCCGGTGGATCCACTGGGCGTCGAAGAGCACCCGGAACCCGTACCCGGACAGGTCGAGGTCGGCGAAGCTGTCCTTCACCGACGCGCCGGGCCCCGCGTCGATCCGGGCCAGCAGGGCCTCGGCGTCGACGCCCGGCCGCAGTGTGACCGCGTCCGGGTACCACTGTGGCGAACGGTGGGGGACCGACCAGGCGTCGGCGTCGGTACGGCCGGCCAACCCGTGGCTGCCGCAGACGATGTCGCACCATTCGGCGTTGTTGCGGGCCGCCGTCCGCATGTCCTCCAGCACGTCGGGCAGCCTAGCCGGCCGGGGCACTGGCTCAGGGGGCGTAGACCAGGTCCATCGTGTCGGTGTGCCCGGACCAGCGCAGGTCGAGGCGCCAGCAACCGGCCTGTGGCAGGTCGATGATCGACGGACCGGGACCGCCGGCGACCTCCCGGATCACCCGGGTGTCGGTGCCGTCCAGCCTCGCGGTGATCACCAGGGTTGCCGGTGCGGTCGGGTCGGGCGAGGTCGTGGCGGCGCGGGCCACCCAGAGGATCTTGTTGTTCGACCCGTCCGTCCGGACCGGCCGCAGGGGATGGGCGAACAGCACCGCCACGATGTGACCCTTCGCGCCGAAGACGTGCGGAGCCCGCGCGTCCCCGCTGAACCCGGCGTCCGCCCAGTCGGGCAGGGACCCCGTCTCGACGCGCGCCGCGCAGGCGGTCTCGGTGCTCGCGGTGGTGGCCGCCCCCGCCGTCGGCGCCGCGCCGCTGGTGGTGGTCGTGCACCCCGCCAGCAGGACCACCGAGGATGCCAGCATCAACCTTCCCCAGGAACCCATCTCGCCCCTTCCGATACGCGCCGAGGACTCGTCGCACCTTTCCGACACCGCCCGGGCCGGCCGGGTTCCTATTGCTCTGACCGGGAACGTCTACCGGGTTGACGGCGGCGAGGCCAGAGGGGACAGACCCTTACGGGCGCGTGTGAGGATGTCCAGGTGGAACAGACACTGGGTCGGCAGGCGGCCTCGGACGCGGTCAGCGACCAGGGATGGCGGTATTTGCTGGGCGCGTTGCGCACGTCGGTCCCCGTCGCCTCATTGGTCCAGGCAACCGAGGCGGCGGCGCGTGTGGTGGCGGCGTGCGGTAGCGACGCCGACGGGCACCTACGCGCTGATATCCGACCAGACCGGGTCGTCCTGACCCTGCAGTCGGCGGATCGGGCGTCGCTCACCGCTTGCGATATCGACCTTGCGCATCGGATTTCCACCGCCATGAGGAACGTCGGGCTACGGACGGCGCCTGAGATTGGTACGGGAGCTTCGCGGTCGGTGCAGCTCGTGGAGATCGCTGTCGACGCGCTCGACATCGCAGCGGTCCGGCCGTTCTGGAAGGCCGTGCTGGGCTACACGGACGAGGCGGGAGCCGACGGTCCCAGGGATCCGATCGTCGACCCGGTCGGGCAGGGGCCGGCGATGTGGTTTCAGCAGATGGATCAGCCACGCCCGGACCGGAATCGCATCCACTTCGACATCTGTGTCCCGCACGACGAGGCACCACGACGGATCGAAGCCGCGCTGGCGGCCGGTGGCCGACTTGTATCCGCGTCCCATGCTCCCGCCTTCTGGGTTCTCGCCGATATCGAGGGTAACGAGGCTTGTGTGACGACCTGGCAGGGCCGAGATGACTCGTAGACCGGGCTGACCGCCAGCGCTCCGCTCGGCTGTCGACGCGTTCGTCAGACAAATTCGCTGTCCGTGGTCGGAGCGTACTGGTACACAACCGAGGTGCAGAACATGTTGGATTTTCCTGAGGTCCTGCGGCTGATCGAAGACCGCTCGGCCGCGGTCCGCGCCGCGATCGCGTCCGCCCCCGACCTTGACGCCCAGGTCCCAACCTGTCCGGACTGGACGCTGCGCGAACTGGCACAGCACCTCGGCGACGGCCGCCGCCGCCAGGCCGCCATCATCGCGGCGGGCCCGGGCGCCGAGCCCCCGGCGAGGACGGACCCGAAGGGCGCCCCGACCGCGCCCCGGGACCGCGAAGCCCTGGACGCCTGGCTCGCCGAGTCGACCGAGCTCATGCTCGACGCGATGCGCGCGGCCGGCCCGGACCGCGGCTGCTGGACCTGGTGGGGCCGCTCGCAGGCCCCGCAGACCAGCGGAGCCGTGGCCCGCCACCAGATCCAGGAGTTGGCCGTCCACACCTACGACGCCCAGCTCACCCAGGGGGCCGCGCAGCCGCTGCCGACGGACGTCGCGGTCGAGGGCGTCGACGAGTTCCTGACGACCGTCGCGGCGACGACCGTCCCCTGGCCGTTCAAGCCGGCGACCATCGACCTGCACACGACCGAGGGCCGCTCCTGGCGCCTGACCCTCAACGCCGACGGCGTCCGCTGCGACGACCTCGCCGCCGACGCGGAGCCGGGCGACATGGCGATGCGAGGCGCAGCGAGCGAACTGGTCCTCTACTTCTACGACCGCGTCCCGCTCGACGGCCTGGAGACCACCGGCGACACCCAGCCTATGGAGCAGCTCGCAGACTGGGACCCGAACGCGCACTAGCCCAGTGAGCGCGCGATCTCGATTGCCTCGGCCTTGGCGAGGGTGCCCTCAAGCCGGTAGCTCACGTCGTTGTCCTGCCAGATCAGGGTCGAACCGGCCAGTCGGGCGGTCTCCCGGCGGATCCCGCCCGCCCGGTCCACGTAGGACAACACGTGCGGGCCGTCGACCCAGACGGCGAAGTCGCCGTTGACCTGGACCCAGTTCGCGCCCGGCGGAGTGACCTCCTTGTGGAAGGCCAGGTCGAGGTGACCGTCGAACGCGTCGACGCGCAGCGCGCCCCCGTCGTAGAGCAGCGTCGCCACCCGGTACCGGCCCGTGGCGTCCGGGTCGGCGACCAGCACCTGCTCGGGCGTGCCCAGCATCGCCGGCAGGCGGATCGGAAACCGCACCGACCGTTGGGCCTCGTCCAGGGCGACGGCCCGCTGCCCGGGCAACGGCGACGCGGTGCCGCCGGGCGGCGTCGGGGCGGGTGAGGTGGCGATGCTGACCCCGGCGAAGCGCAGCAGCCCCGTGACGACGTCGGCGATCGCGCCCCGCGTCGGCGGCAACACCGCCACCAGCAGGGCGACGAGCGCCACCGCGGCGAGCGACCGCCACCGGCGCCGCCGGGGCGCGGGCGTGCCGAGTCGTACGCGGACGCGGGCGGTCACGTCGGGTGGATCGGGGGTGTCCAGCCAGGCGGACAGGTCGCGCAGTTCCCGTTCGAGGTCACCCATGCCGGACCTCCTCACGGTCGAGCAGGCCACGAAGCTTCGCCAGCGCCCGGGACGTACGCGACTTCACAGTGCCCCGGGGCCAGCCCAGAGCCGCCACCGTCTCCTCCTCGGTGAGATCGAGGAAGAACCGGCAGACGATCACCTCGCGGTCCCGTACCGGCAGTTGTCGCAGGGCCTGCACCAGCGACGCCCGGCGCTCCCCGGCGAGGACCGCGCCGACCGCGTCGTCCTCGGCGATCTCGGACGTCGGGTCCGCTGCCGCCGCCCGCAGGACGAGGCCGTCGCGCCGGCCACGGGAGCGGTGCAGGTTGCGGGTCTCGTTCGCGACGATCGCGAGCAGCCACGACCGGAAGGACGCGTCACCCCGGTAACGGGACAGCTTCCGGTACGCCTTCACAAACGCCTCCTGGATGACGTCCTCGGAGTCCGAGCCCGCGCCGAGCAGCACCGCGGTCCGGTACGCGGACGCGGTGTGCCGGGCGACCAGGAGGTTGTACGCCTCCAGGTCACCTGCCCGAGCGCGGGTGACGAGCGCCTCGTCGTCCAGGGGAGCCTCCGTTCGGATCACACTCATGACACCGCCCAGCCGCCGCGGGTTCCACAGGGATTTCCCGACGCAGGTCAGCTCTCTCCCATCCGGCGTGCAGCGTATTGCCAGGAACCGGTGCTGCACTGGAGGGACGTCGAGGAGAGGGGCGGGGCATGAGCTGGTTCAACCGCCGGTCACGGGGTGCCGAGGCGACCCCGACGAAGCTGGACCGGGAGGCGACCCGCGACGACCTCGCGGCGCTGGAGGCGTTCGTCGCCACCCGACGCGGGGTGGAGTTCTACCTGGAACCGGAGACGACCGCGACGGACACCACAGTGGTGGCGATCGCCCACGACGGCGAGTGGATCCGCCGCCGTACCGGAACGCCCCGCGCGGCCGGGGCCATCGCCCGCAAGCACGCGGTGCCGCTGTACGAGGCGGCACGCACCGGCTACCCGGAACGGATGCGGACCTGGAGCCGGGCCCACCCGGAACGCCACGCCCGCTGATCGGGGCGTCGACCGGTGTCGGTCGTCGCGCGTGGCGTGTTCGGTCTCGGGCAGTCCCCGGCGGACGAATCGTCGACTACCCACGCATGTGTCGTTCGGCGCCTTTGGAGCTGAATCGTTGGCGACATCGCCGTAGGCGCGGACCGGGAGCCGAGGCGCGGACCGGGAGCCGAGGCGCGGACCTGAAGCCGAGGCGCGGACCGGGAGCCGAGGCGGCTGAATCGTCTACGACATCAGCTCCAAAGGGGCCGCGTGAACACTCCGCCCCCTGCCACGGGCCAGTCCGCGAGGCCGATCAACCAGTCGCCCAGCCCGCCAATGTGGCGAGAGGCAACCCGCGCGCGCCTATATTCCCGCAGGTCAATGCTGTGAGCGTGGTCGGGTGGCGGTGGGGTCCGCGTTGACCGGCGGCGCGCCGGTGTGGCAGCATTCGCGGCCTGACGGCAGTGAAGGAAGTCGGTGCGAATCCGACGCGGTCCCGCCACTGTCACCGGGGAGCGATCCCCCCTCGTGAGTCACGGCCGTGTGTCTGCGGTTGGAAGGCCGGGGGAGAGCGTTGATCCGGAAGCCAGGATACTTCGGCCGTCGGGACGTACCCCAGGGCGTGGACACCCGAGGAGGACCCGATGACGCACGGCGTCTCATCCATCGACGATTGTCGTCGTATTGCGCTCCAGGCAGTGCATTCCAAGGACACCGGCCACCGGCACCGCTGAGCTGATCGCCCGGCGCTGACCGGCCCCGACCCATGCGTCGGTGCGCCGTTCGCTCGGGCCGTCGTACCGGCTGACGCCGTACCCACCCGAATCGCCCCGGTCGCCCCTGTGAGGGCCCAGGGCGTCACTCTCCGGAGCCTGCCGTGCGCATCCTGCTGCTGTCCACCGCCGACACCGACCTGCTGGCCGCCCGCGCCAGCGGCGCCGACTACCGGCTCGCCAACCCCGCGCGGGTCGCCGCCGACGAGGTGCCCGCCCTGCTCGACGGGGTCGCCCTCGTCGTCGTACGCCTGCTCGGTGGTCGGCAGGCGTGGCCGGACGGCCTCGCAGCGGTGCTCGCCACCGGCGTGCCGACGGTCGTGCTCGGCGGCGAGGCGCTGCCCGACGCGGAGCTGATGGCCATCTCCACAGTGCCGTCCGGGGTCGTCACCCAGGCGCTGGCGTACCTGGTGGAAGGCGGCCCGGACAACCTCGGGCAGTTGGCCCGGTTCCTCTCCGACACGGTGCTGCTCACCGGCGAGGGGTTCGCCGCACCCGCGCCCACCCCGGCGTACGGCGTGCACGGCGAACACCCCGCCGACCCGGACCGGCCCACAGTGGGGATCGTCTTCTACCGGGCGCACGCCCTCGCCGGCAACACCGACTTCGTCGACGTGCTCGCGGACGCGGTCCGCAAAGCCGGCGGCAACCCGCTGCCGATCTTCTGCGGCTCGCTGCGCGGGCTGACCGCGGGCGCCGGCCCACTCGGGCTCTTCGCCCGCTGTGACGCGCTGCTGGTCACGGTGCTCGCGGCCGGCGGCGCGGTCGCCGCGGACGCCTCCGGTGGCGGCGACGAGGACGCCTGGGACGTCGGCGCCCTGGCCGCCCTGGACGTGCCGGTCATCCAGGCGCTCTGCCTCACCAGCACCCGCGCGCAGTGGGCCGACAGCGACGCCGGCCTGTCCCCACTGGACGCCGCCATGCAGGTGGCCATCCCCGAGTTCGACGGCCGGATCGTCACAGTGCCGTTCTCGTTCAAGCAGATCGACGCCGACGGGCTCTCGGTCTACGCCGCCGATCCCGAGCGGGCCGCCCGGGTCGCCGGGATCGCGGTGCGCCACGCCCGGCTGCGGTACGTGCCGCACGCCGACAAGCGGGTCGCCGTGGTGCTCAGCTCGTACCCCACCAAGCACTCCCGGGTCGGCAACGCCGTCGGGTTGGACACCCCGGCTTCGGCGGTCCGGCTGTTCGCCGCGTTGGCCGAGGCCGGCTACGACCTGGGCGACGCGCCACCGCCCGACGACGGCGACGCGCTGATCCACGCGCTGATCGCCGCCGGTGGTCACGACGTGGAGTGGCTCACCCCGGAGCAGTTGGCCGCCGCCGAGGCCCGGATACCGGGACCGACGTACCGGCGCTGGTTCGACGAGGTCCCGGCCGAGCTGCGCGGGCGGATGCGGGAGCACTGGGGTGAGCCGCCGGGCGAGCTGTACACCGAGGGCGGCGACATCGTGCTCGCGGGGCTGCGCTTCGGCAACGTGGTGCTGCTGATCCAGCCGCCCCGCGGCTTCGGGGAGAACCCGATCGCCATCTACCACGACCCGGACCTGCCGCCCAGCCACCACTACCTGGCCGCGTACCGCTGGCTGACCGCGCCGGTCGCGGACGGCGGCTTCGGCGCGGACGCCGTGGTGCACCTGGGTAAGCACGGCACCCTGGAGTGGCTGCCCGGCAAGGGCCTCGGCCTGGCCGCCGACTGCGCGCCCGACGCGGTCCTCGGCGACCTGCCGCTGGTGTACCCGTTCATCGTCAACGACCCCGGCGAGGGCACCCAGGCCAAGCGGCGGGCGCACGCCGTTGTCGTCGACCACCTGGTCCCGCCGATGGCCCGCGCCGAGACCTACGGCGACCTGGCCAAACTGGAACAACTGCTCGACGAGTACGCGACAGTGCAGGCCCTCGACCCGGCCAAGGTACCCACCGTGCGGGCCCAGATCTGGGACCTGGTGCGCGCCGCCGAACTGCACCACGACCTGCACGCCGAGGCGATGCCCGACGCGGACGACTTCGACGACTTCGTGCTGCACCTCGACGGGTACCTGTGCGAGGTCAAGGACGTGCAGATCCGCGACGGGCTGCACATCCTCGCCGACGCGCCCACCGGCGAGCCCCGGGTCAACCTGGTCCTGGCGGTGCTGCGCGCCCCACAGATCTGGGGCGGCGCCCGGGCCCTGCCCGGCCTGCGACAGGCCCTCGCCGTCGCGTACTCCCTCGACGAGCAGGAGCTGCTCGCGTCGCCGGGACAGCGACGGGCACTGCCTGCGGCGCTGACCGACGTGGTGGACGGGCCGGCCGGCACCGCCGCCGACGCGATCGACCTCATCGAGGCCCTCGCGCGGCGGCTGGTCGTGGGCATGGAAACCCTGGACTGGGCAGTGGACACTGTTGACGCCGTGGTGACCGAGGTGACCGGTCGGTCGATCCCGGACGTCGCCGCGGTTCTGCACTTCGCCGCCACCGAGCTGGTGCCCCGACTGGACCGGACCACCGACGAGCTGACCAACACCCTCGGGGCGCTGGACGGGAGGTTCGTGCCGCCCGGCCCGTCCGGCTCACCCACCCGCGGCCTTGTCAACGTGCTGCCCACCGGCCGCAACTTCTACTCCGTCGACCCGAAGGCCATCCCCAGCCGCAACGCCTGGGACGTCGGGGTGGCCCTCGCCGACTCGCTGCTGGCCCGGCACCTCGCCGACACCGGGGCGTACCCCCGCTCGGTGGGGTTGACAGTGTGGGGCACCAGCGCGATGCGGACCCAGGGCGACGACATCGCCGAGGTGCTCGCGCTGCTGGGCTGCCGGCCGGTCTGGGACGACCGGTCCCGGCGGGTCACCGGCATCGAGGTGGTGCCGACCGCCGAGCTGGGCCGCCCGCGCGTCGACGTCACAGTGCGCATCTCCGGGTTCTTCCGCGACGCGTTTCCGCACGTGGTGGCGCTGCTCGACGACGCCGTCCGGCGGGTCGCCGCCCTGGACGAACCGGCCGAGGAGAACTACCTGCGGGCGCACGTCGCCGCCGACCTCGCCGAGCACGGCGACGAGCGGCGGGCCACCGCCCGGATCTTCGGCTCCAAGCCCGGCGCGTACGGCGCTGGGCTGCTGCCCCTGATCGACGCGCGGACCTGGCGCAGCGACGCCGACCTGGCCGAGGTGTACGCGGTGTGGGGCGGATACGCGTACGGCCGGGGCCTGGACGGGCGGGAGGCGCGCGCCGACATGGAGCGCTCGTTCGCCCGGATCGCGGTGGCGGTGAAGAACCAGGACACCCGCGAGCACGACATCGTCGACTCTGACGACTACTTCCAGTACCACGGCGGGATGGTGGCGATGGTCCGCCACCTCACCGGTACGTCACCGCAGGCGTACGTGGGTGACTCGGCGATGCCGCACGACGTGCGCACCCGCACGCTGGGCGAGGAGACCCGGCGGGTGTTCCGGGCCCGGGTGGTCAACCCCAAGTGGATCGCCGCGATGCGCCGGCACGGCTACAAGGGCGCGTTCGAGCTGGCGGCCACAGTGGACTACCTGTTCGGCTACGACGCCACCGCCGGTGTTGTCGACGACTGGATGTACGAGCACCTGGCCGCCGCGTACCTCTTCGACGAGACCACCCGCGAGTTCCTGGAGAAATCCAACCCGTGGGCGTTGCGCGGCATCACCGAGCGGCTGTTGGAGGCCGCCGACCGGGGGCTGTGGGCCAAGCCGGAGCCGGCCACCCTCGACCGGCTGCGCGACACGTACCTGGCCAGCGAGGGCGACCTGGAGGACCGGGCATGACCGCGACCACGACCTACCCGTTCAGCGCGGTGCTCGGCATGGCCGACATGCGGCTGGCGTTGCTGCTCAACGCGGTCTCCCCGGCGATCGGCGGGGTGCTGGTCCGGGGTGAGAAGGGGACCGCCAAGTCCACCGCCGTGCGGGCTCTCGCCGCGCTGCTGCCGCCGGTGCGCCGGGTGGCCGGCTGCCGGTTCGGCTGTGATCCGGCCGAGCCCGACCCGGACTGCCCGGACGGCCCGCACCCGGCCGACGCCGCCGCCGAGACCCGTCCGGCCCGCCTCGTCGAGCTGCCGGTGGGCGCCGCCGAGGACCGGGTGGTCGGCGCGCTGGATCTGGAGAAGGCGATCGGCGAGGGGGTACGCGCCTTCGAGCCGGGCCTGCTGGCCGCCGCGCACCGGGGTGTGCTCTACGTCGACGAGGTCAACCTGCTGCACGACCACCTCGTCGACCTGCTGCTCGACGCGGCGGCGATGGGCCGCAGCCACGTCGAGCGGGAGGGCGTCTCGGTCAGCCACGCGGCCCGGTTCCTGCTGGTCGGCACGATGAACCCGGAGGAGGGGGAGCTGCGCCCGCAACTGCTCGACCGGTTCGGGCTCACAGTGGAGGTGGGCGCCAGCCGGGACCCGGAGATCAGGGTCGAGGTGGTCCGCCGCCGGCTGGCCGCCGACGCGGACCCGGCCGGCTTCGCCGCCCGCTGGGCCGACGCCGACGCGGAGATCGCCGACCATGTGGCCGCCGCCCGCCGCCGACTTCCCGGGGTACGACTGCCGGACGCCGCATTGCGGCAGATCGCCGAGGTGTGTGCGGCGTTCGACGTGGACGGGATGCGGGCCGACATCGTCACCGCCCGGACCGCCCTCGCCCACGCCGCCTGGCACGGCCGGGACCGGGTCACCATCGACGACGTCCGGGTGGCCGCCCGGCTGGCCCTGCCGCACCGCCGCCGCCGCGACCCGTTCGACACCCCCGGGCTGGACGAGAAGCGCCTCGACGAGGCGTTGCAGCGCGCCCAGGACGCCCACCCCGACGACCCGGACGACGCCGGCCCCGACGACCGCGGCCCGGACGGTGGCCCCCCGCAGGGCGGTGGCCCGGCCGGTGGCGGCGGCCCGAACGGGGGCGGACCAAGCG
>NZ_PYAK01000079.1 GCF_003264365.1 Micromonospora noduli | reverse complement strand
GGGCCGCGCGGGTGGCGGCCAGCGGTCCCGGCGCGAACCCCGCCGGTGGCTCACCCCCGGCGACCAGCGCCGCGACCAGTTCGGCCTGCCGCTCGGCCAGCCCGGCGCGGGGCGTCAGCGCGGAGCCGCCCTCGGGTGCGCCAGTCATGTCACGGCCGGGAAGCCCGCGGCGGAGGCCAGGGCGTCCAGTTCGGCGCGGAGTTCGGCGGCCGGCGGATAGTGGCCGTCGCGCTCCAGCAGCAGCGCCGGCGGTCGCCGCCGGGCGCAGAGCGCGCCGACCAGCTCCAGCACCGCCGCCGGAACCGGGTCGGTGTGGGTGTCGTGGTAGAAACCGCCGTGCTCCGCGCCACCGGCCACGTGGGCGTACGCGACCCGCTCCAGCGGCAGGCGGTCCAGCAACGCCAGCGGGTCGGCGCCCCGGTTGCGGGCGTTGGCGTGCACGTTGGCCACGTCCAGCAGTAGCAGTGCCCCGGTCCGGTCGAGGATCTCGGTGAGGAAGTCCACCTCGTCCAGTTCGTCGTCGGGCCAGTCGAGCAACGCGGCGATCGGCTCCAGCGCGATCGGCACCGGAAGCTCGGCCTGTGCCCGGGCCACGTTGGCGCAGACCGCGTCGACGGCTTCCCGGCTGCGCGGCAGCGGCAGCAGGTGGCCGGCCTCCAGACCACCGGCCCGGACGAACGCGATGTGCTCGCTGACCAGCGGGGCGTCCAGGCGTTGCGCCACCGCGGCCAGGTGGGCGACCCGGGCCGGGTCGACCGGCTCGGCGCCGCCGAGGGAGAGCCGCACCCCGTGCGGTACGACGGTCACCGCGCGGTCCCGCAGCTGCGTCAGGCCGGGCGGGAGCGGCCCGGAGGCGGGCACCCCCTCGGCCACCACCTCGACGAAGCGCAGGCCGGGCAGCTCGGCCACGAAGCCGGCGATCTCCGGACGCCAGCCGATGCCGACCCCGGACGGGCCGGTCATCCGCCGCACCCGCCGCCGCCCCCGCACCCGCCGCCTCCACCGCCGCAGGAGCTGCCGCCGTCCCCGCCGGAGCTGTCCCCGCCGCCGGAGGACCCGTCGGAGCCGCCCGTCCAGCCGCCGCCGGAGGCGGCCTGGCGCTGAATCTCGGCCTGCTCGGCGAAGCCCGGGTCGAGCGCCCAGAGTGAGGCGGTGCCGAACAGGGCTACGCCCATCGCCGCGCCGGCCGCTCCGTAGGTGGCGTAGGCGGGCGCGGAGGCCGGCGCGAGGTGGGTGTGTTCGCGGCGGACGGAGCGTAGGGCGGTGCGACCGGCCCGGGTGAGCATGGGTGCCCGGCGCAGCACCAGCGTGATGGTCAGCAGCGGAACCAGGGTCAGCAGCAGGTAACCCACCGGGCGACCGCTGAACAGGCCGGAGACCAACCGGAGTACACCGAGGCCCAGCAGGGCGAACAGGATCATGGACCAGGAGCGGGCACGGGCGCGCTGCGCGTCGTCGGTGAGCAGCCCGCGCTGCTCCAGGCCGTTGCGGATCTGGTCCAGCGCGGAGCGTACGCGCTCGTCCTGCGGCAGGTCCCGAACCCGGGAGTGCTGGTGGGCGGCCCAGTGGATGGCCTGATCCAGTGGGGTGAGCCCGGTCGGCGGGGTACCGCCGGTGGTCAGCCGACGGTCCGGTCGTACGCCGACCGCGCCGCTGCCGCGCAGCCCGCCCAGCGCCGCGTGCACGGCGAGCTGAGGGCCACCGTTGAGGTACGCGACCTGCTGTGGTCCGAGTGGGTCTTGGGTGTTGTGCGCCGGGGCGGTCAGCACGCGGATCCGGTGGTACGCCGCGATCGCCACCACCAGGATGGCCGCCGCGATGTAGTACCGGAGGAAGGTTGGGCCGGAAATGCCCCAGGTGTCGCCGGACGCGGCGTGGACGTTCATCGACTGCTCCTGTCACCGGAGGGGATTCGGCGGCCCCATTGTGGAGCAGCCTCGCCACGGGTGTCCGACCGGTGTGCGCGCGGTCAGTGGCGGCGGACCGCCTCCTCGACGAGGTCGAGCACCGGGCCCAGGTCACCGGCCGGTCGGCCCATGGCCAGGTGCAGCACCAGGCCGTCGTAGGCCAGCTCCAGGAACTGGGCCAGCACGTCGATCGGTACGTCCTCGCGCAGCACCCCGGCGTCGCGCTGGCGGGCCAGCCGGTCCCGGGTCGCCTCCGCGATCGCGGCGGACCGCTCCGCCCACCGCCGGGCGAACGCCGGGTCGGTGCGCAGCCGCCGGGAGACCTCCAGTTGGCTGCCCAGCCACCCGGTGGTGTCGGGGGAGACGGCGCGGGCGAGCAGATCGCGCATCACCTGCACCAGACCGTTGCGTGCCACCGTCTCAACCATCGCCGCGGCGTCATCCTCGGCGACGGCGAGGAAGAGCGAGTCCTTGTCGCGGAAGTGGTGGAAGATCGCGCCACGGGACAGGCCGGTGGCCTCCTCGAGGCGGCGTACGGTCGCCCCCTCATAGCCGAGCCGGGCGAAACACGCCCGGGCCGCGGCGAGGATCTCCTGCCGGCGAGCGTCGAGCTGGTCCTGGCTTACTCTGGGCACACGTCGATCGTTGCAGGTCACCCCGGGGCATGCAAACCGTACGTACGGCTTGGGACGTCGCCGATTACCATCGCCCGGTGACTCAGCCCCGCACCCTGCCCAGCTCCCCGCTGACCGTGGCCACCGTCCAGGCCACCCCCACGCCGGGCGACGTCGCCGGCAACGCGGTCATGGCCGCCGACCTGGTCCGCCGAGCCGGCGAGCGGGGCGCCCGGGTGGCCGTCCTGCCGGAGCTGTTCCTCTGCGCGTACCACCCGCCGGTTCTCGCCGCCGACCCGGTCGGCACGGACGTCGCGGCCGATCCGGCCGGGATGGTCGCGGATCCCCGGCTCGACCCGCTGCGGGCCGCGGCGCGCGAGGCCGGCGTCACCGCGTTGGTCGGCGCGGCCGTCCGCCACCCGGACGGCCGGCGGACCATCGCGGCGCTGGTGGTGGACCGGACCGGCGAGGTGCGGGTCGGGTACGACAAGCAGCAGTTGTGGGGCGACGAACGGGAGCTGTTCACCCCCGGCGATCGGGGTGCCACGCTGCTCGTCGACAACTGGCGGCTCGGGCTGGGAATCTGCTACGACGGCTGTTTCCCCGAGCACGGCCGGGCCGCCGCCCTCGACGGCGCACACGCCTACCTGTGCCCCAGCGGATACCTGGCCGGCTCCGAGCACCGCCGGGATCTGTACTACGCCGCGCGTGCCCTGGACAACACGATGTTCGTGGTCTTCGCCAACGCGGTCGGCGGCGTCGACCCGTGGCGGTTCAACGGCGGCGCGGCCGTCTACGACCCCGAGGGAAGGGTGCTGGCTCGCGGGGCAGACGACGGCACGGCGGTCCTCGTGGCGACTCTGGATCCCGCCGTGCTCGCGGCCACCCGGACGGCCCACTCGATGCTCGTCGATCGGCTGCCGGACCAGGGTGGCGCGCGGCTGTCGCTGCCTGGCTGAGCCCTTCGTCAGCTCGATACCCGCCGCATCTGTTGGCGGACACGTCGGTCCCGTAGGGTGCCCGAGTGCCACTGCTCCTGCTGGACCTGGACAACACCCTGCTGGATCGGGCCGGGCCGTTCCGCCGCTGGGGTGAGCGCTTCCTGGACAGCATCGGCGCGCCCCACACCGACATCGACTGGCTGATCTCGATCGACGCCGACGGTCTGACCGACCGCTGGGACCTCGCCGACGCCATCCGGGACCGCTACGAGCTGCGCATTCCCTCGATCGACCTGGTCGAGGAGCTGCACGACGGGGTGGTGGCGCAGACCCGGCTCGACCCGCTGACCGCCTGCGCGCTGCGGATCGCCGACGACGCCGGCTGGGTGCCGGTGGTGGTCTGCAACGGCACCGTACGCGTCGAGGACGCCAAGATTCGCCAGACCGGGCTGGACCAGTACGTCGCGGACTGGGTGATCTCCGAGGAGGCCGGGGTCAGCAAGCCCAACCCGAGAATCTTCGCGCTCGCCGCTCAGCGGGTCCGGATGCCGCTGCGGGGGGCGTGGGTGATCGGCGACAGCCCGGAGGCGGACATCGGCGGTGCCGCCGCCGTCGGGCTGCCCAGCGTCTGGCTGCACCGGGGGCGCACCTGGTCGGACGTCCGGTTCGCGCCGAGCCGCACCGTGGACGGGTTGATCGCCGCCGTCGCCACGGTCCTGGCCCGCTGAGGGTTTCCGCGCCGGCGACTGGGCGTCGGAGCGGCCGTTCGGGTGGCGGCTCGGTAATTCGGTTGACCGCCCGACGTGGTGGTACGAGCATTGTCCGCGCATGGTGCATCCCGGGCGAGTGCTCGGTCGAGGAGAGGGGGTCGGTCATGGCCGTCTTTGCAGGTCGCTTCCAGCTGCCTATCTCAGCCTCGACCAAGGGAACCTCACCACAGTGCGCGATCATGACCTTCCGGCGCTCGAGCGCCGAAGCCGCGGCAAGAGCCGCTTCGACGACGACGAACCGCAGTTTCTGAAGCGCGGGCGGCCCACCGAGCCGCTCGCAGACCCGGACAGCGAGCCCGACCCGGACACCGGCGAGCGCTGGTCGTCCTGGGACGACGCCGTGCACGGGCCACAGCCGCACCCCGCCTGGCTGGTCACCGAGTTGGCCGCCAAGGACACCGAGCTGGGTGTGTTGAAGACCGGCAAGGAGGCGGACGTCCACCTGGTCCGTCGCGCCGTGCCGGACACCGACCGGTCCTGCCTGCTCGCGGTGAAACGCTACCGCGATCCCGAGCACCGGTTGTTCCACCGCGATGCCGGCTACCTGGAGGGCCGTCGGGTGCGCCGGTCCCGGGAGAACCGGGCGATGGCCGGCCGGACGGCGTTCGGCCGGCAGATGATCGCCGGGCAGTGGGCGGCGGCCGAGTTCGCCGCGCTGAGCCGGCTCTGGGAGATCGGCGCCGGGCACGACCGGATCGCCGTGCCGTACCCGGTGCAGTTGCGGGGCACCGAGCTGATGCTGGAGTTCGTCGGTGACGCCGATTCGGGGGAGGCGGCACCCCGACTGGCCCAGTTGCGACCCGGCCCGACCGAGCTGCGTGACCTGTGGGCCCAACTGGTGGAGGCGCTGCGGGTGCTGGCGCGGGCCGGCTACGCGCACGGAGACCTGTCGCCGTACAACCTGCTCGTGCACCAGGGTCGGCTGGTCGTGATCGACCTGCCGCAGGTGGTCGACGTGGTGGCGAACCCACAGGGGCCGGAGTTCCTGGCCCGCGATGTGCGGGTGGTCGGCGCCTGGTTCGCGGCCCGGGGTCTCCCCGCCGAGCAGGTGGACCCCGGCATGTTGACCGGAGAGCTGCTGCACGAGGCGGGCCTGCGCTGATCGGAGCGGGTCGGGCGGCCACACCGCCCGACCCGCCACGTCGGCTATTGCAGGTAGCGCTCCACCTCGGGCTTGGGGCGTTCGCCCTGAGCGTCCGGGTCGCCGTGGGTCTCCCGGGCAGCCCGTCGGCGGCGCAGCAGGTCCCAGCACTGGTCGAGGGACTCCTCCAGGGCGCGCAGTCGCTCGCTGGCCTCGCCCTCGGTGCCCGACTCGTGGGCCTGGGCGTCGGCACGCAGCTTGTGCTCCTCGTCGACCAGCTCGGAGATCCGGTTCAGGATGGTCTTGTCGTCCATGCCACAGAGCCTGGCACAGGGTGCCGGGCATCGCCCGGATTCGGGGGTACCGGTGCGTCCCGGGTCACTGACCCCGCACCGGCCGGCCCGACACCGCCCGTGCAGTGCCGATGTCGCAGCCGGGTCGGCGGCACGCGGCCGTTTCGTCCGTCGCGCCGGTTCGTCGGCCCGCCCGGCGCGGTGTCGTGCCTGAATATCCATTCAGGAATCGAGCATGGTGAGAACATCGACGAGCGTGCGTGTACTTAGATGGAAATTGCGCCTTCCGCAAGTCTGGAGGTGCCCCTCGTTTGGTGAGATGCTTCCGTCGGCCCAGAAGGTGAAAGTTTCATCAACCCGCCCGACCGAAGTGGACCGCTGCGGTCGCCGGGACGACGAGGAGACGTGGTTCGATGTCGCAGGTGTCCGAGGCGAGCCCCGCCACTGTCAGCACCGAGCCCCGGACAATCCCGTTACGACGCGCTCTGCCGGCGCTGGTCCGCGATCCGCTGGGCGCGCTCGTCGACTTCGCGCAGGACGCCGACGGCGACGTCGTCCGGCTCAACCTCGGCTCGTTCCGCCCCTATCTCGTCAGCCATCCTGAGCACCTGCAACGCGTGCTGCGGGACAACGTTGCCAACTACACCCGGGACGGCGACGGGTTGCTCTGGCGACCGGTCCGCCGCATCGTCGGCGACGCCATCCTGGTCGCCGAGGGTGAGATCTGGGAATCCAGTCGTGGCGCGCTGCAACCGTTGTTCACCGCCAAGCGGGCCGAGACGCTCGTCGACAAGATGGCCGAGGCGATCAACGAGGCGGTCGACGAGTGGCTCGAACCGGCCCTCGCCGGGCGCCCGATCGACGGCGGCGCCGAGCTGACCCGGATCGTCCTGCGCACCACCATGCGGGTGCTCTTCGCCGATCGGATCTCGGTCCCCGACGCCCTGCGGATCAGCGCCGCGCTGGACACCGTCACCACCGCGATGCTTCCCCGACTGCTGATGCCCGCCGTGCCGTACGCGGTGCCGATGCCCGGCGACCGGCGCTTCCGCGAAGCGGTGCGCACCATCGACGAGGTGGTGCTGCCGATCATCCGGGAGGCCCGGGCCCATCCCACCGACGGCGACGACATCATCTCCACGCTCTGCCGGCCGCGCGCCGACGGCAGCGAACCCGACGAGTACGCGATCCGCGGCGACGTGGTCGCGATGTTCTCCACCGCCACCGAGACCACCATCGCCCTGCTCTCCTGGCTCTGGCCGGTGCTGGCGTCCCGGCCCGACGTGGCCGAGCGGATGACCGACGAGATCGAGCAGGTGGTCGGCGCCGAACGGGTCGGCCGCGAACACCTGCCCCAGCTGCGCTACGGCCGGATGGTGCTCGACGAGATGCTGCGGCTCTACCCGGCCGGCTGGATGATCCCGCGCACCGCGGTCGGCGACGACGTGCTGGGCGGGGTGCGGATCAAGGCCGGTGGCACCGTGCTGGTCAGCCCGTACGTCACCCAGCGGATGTCGACGTTCTGGACCGACCCGGCGCTCTTCGACCCGGAGCGGTTCGCGCCGGAGTTGCCCCGGCGGCGCTACCGCTACTCCTACTTCCCGTTCGGCGGGGGCCCGCACCAGTGCCTCGGGCAGTACCTGTTCCTGCTGGAGGCCCAGCTCATCGTCAGCACCGTGCTGAGCCGCTACCGCTTCCGGCTACGCGAACCGGTCGACCTCACCCCTCGGATGGGCGCCTCGCTGCAACCGAAGCAGCGGGCCGAGGTCATCCTCACCCCGGTCGAGCGCCCGGTCGCATCGTGACGGAGACCCCGCGACCGGCGCGGGCCGGTCAGGACGCGGTCGCCGAGCAGGGACGGGTGTGCGCACTCGCCGTCCGGGGCGTACGCGACCTCCAGAACGTCACCGCCGCTCACCCGGAGCTGTTCGACGCCGCGCCGTTCGACGCGGCGCTGCTCAGCTCGGTGGCCACCGCCATCGCCTTCACCGCGCCGTGGCACACCGCCGCGGAGCTGCGGATCACCACCCGTACCCTGCTGTGGGTCTTCGCCGCCGACTGGCAGGTCGACTACCTCGCGCGATCCGTCGACGACGTGCGGGAGATGGTGACCGACTGCCTCGCGGTGGCCGACGGCGCCGCGCCACCACCGGGGCGTCACCTGGCCCGGCTGCTGGCCGACCTGCGCGACGAGCTGACCACCGTCCCGGCGTTCGCCCGGCTACGGCCGATCTGGCGTGACGAGCTGGCCCGGATGCTCGCGGCAGTGGCGCGGGAGTGGGACTGGAAGCACCTGCCGACCGACCCGACCACCGGGCGGCGCCTGCCGGACCTGGACCGCTACCTGGACAACGCCGACAACCTCGCCTGCTCCTTCGTCAACGTCACCCACTGGATCGCCACGGGCGACGAGAAGACCCTCGCCCAGCTGACCGACCTGCTGGACGCCGGTCGTGGCGTGCAGCGCGTACTGCGGTTGGTCAACGACCTGGCCACCCAGGGCCGGGACGCCGAGTGGGGTGACCTGAACGCCCTGCTGCTGGTCGACGACCCGGCGCAGGTGCACGACCGGCTGGCCGAGCTGACCGCGCGGTCCCGGGGGGACCTGGCCGCCCTCGCCGAGCGGTGCCCCCGCCAGGCGGACTACCTCGGCCGGCAGATCTCCTTCACCGGCGGCTTCTACCAACTGTCGGACTTCTGGGGGGCACGCGATGAGTGACGGTGCCACCCGGGTGTTCGCCGACGCGGGGACCGCCGCCGACCCGGTCGCCGACGCCGCCCGCGAGCTGATCGCCGGCCTGGCGCTGCGGCCGTGGGGGCAGGTCGCCCCCTCGGTGTACGAGAGCGGCCGGCTCGTCGCCGGTGCGGCCTGGCTGCCGGGACACCACCAGCGGATCGGTTTCCTGCTGCGCGAGCAGCGCCCGGACGGCGCGTGGGGCCCACCCGAGGGGTACGCCCTGGTGCCCACGCTCAGCGCCACCGATGCTCTGCTCGCGGCGCTGGCCGACGGCGGATGGGCCGGTGCGGATCTACTCGCCCCGGTGGCGCGCGGACTGGACGCGCTCACCGGCCGGCTGCTCCCCATCCACGCGCGGGCGTTGCCGGACACTCCGGCGCTGGACCTCATCGTCCCCGCGCTTGTCGAGTCGATCAACGGCCGGTTGACGGGGCTGGACCGGGCGACCGCCGAGCGGCTGCCCCGTCCGCCGCTGGCGCTGCCCGCGGGGCTCGGGTCCGACCGGCTGCGCGCGGTCCGCGCCGCGGTGGCCGCCGGGGCGGCGCTGCCGACGAAGCTGGCTCACTTCTACGAGGTGCTGGACGCGACACCGGCCGACGCCGGACCGACCCTGACCGCCGTCGGCGCGTCACCCGCAGCGACCGCCGCCTGGCTGACCGCGGCTGGCCCGGCCGCCGGCCCCGCCGCGCACGCCTTCCTGCGGGAGTTGATCCGCGAGGCTGACGGGCCGGTGCCCTGCCCGACCCCGATCACCGTGTTCGAGCGGGCCTGGGTGCTCAGCGGGCTGCGCCGCGCCGGTGTCGCTGTCAATCCGCCGGCGACAGTGCTGCGTACCCTGGCCGCCGCCACCGGCGCCGAGGGCATCGCCACCGGCGAAGGACTGCCGACCGACGCGGACACCACCTCGGTCACGCTGGACGCGCTGGCCCGCTTTGGCCGCCCGGCGGACCCGGCGAGCCTGTGGGCGTACGAGACGGCGGAGGGGTTCTGCACCTGGCCGGGGAGCGAGGACGGCTTCTCGATCACCACCAACGCGCACGTGCTGGACGCGTTCGGCCAGCACGTGGCCGCACACCCCGGCGCGGACGCCCGGTACCACCGGACGGTTGAGCGGCTCAGTGCCGTGCTGCCGGCACACCAGCTCGCCGACGGCCCCTGGCAGGACCGGTGGCACGCCTCGCCGTACTACGCCACCGCCTGCTGTGTGCTGGCGCTGGCCGAGTTCGGGCGGGGTGCGGCCGCCGCCGAGGCGGTGGATCGGGCGGCCGGCTGGGTGCTGAACAGCCAACGCGCTGACGGTTCGTGGGGGCGGTGGGACGGCACCGCCGAGGAGACCGCGTACGCCCTCCAGGTGCTGCTGGCGGTGCCGACGACAGTGCCACGGGTCGACGACGCGGTGGCTCGTGGGCACGCCTACCTGCACGAATCCGCCGGCCGGGAGCACCCTCCACTGTGGTATGGCAAGGAGCTGTACTGTCCGACCGTCATCGTTCGCGCCACTGTGCTCGCCGCCTGCCGGTTGGCCGGCATCCGTACCTTCGGCGTGGACCGATCGGTGGTGGATTGCGGTTACCGGTCAACAAAAACAGCAACTTGAGGGGTTGTGTGGACACTGCTAGCGTACGCAGAGCCTCAGCCCCGGATGCCCCGCTGCGGTGGGACGTCGCCCCCTCTGATCATTCGTTGATGAGCTGAGTCAACGCCCGGCCTGGGACGGTTCAATGCGTTCTCGCGGTACGAGTATCCGCACCAAGGTTGTCGCCCTGCTGCTCTCCCTGGTCGCGCTCTGGATGTTCGCGGCGTGGGTGACCCTGCGCGACGGCTTCAACCTGCTCGGTGTCCAGTTGCTCAACAGCAAGGTCTACACACCGAGCGAGCCGCTGTTGCAGGAGCTCCAGGTGGAGCGGCGGTTGACCCAGGCGTACCTGAGCAACCCCGAGACCGCGCAGCGGACAGCGCTCGAGGCTGAGCAGCGCAAGACCGCCGAGCTGGCCGCCGACTTCGCCGCCTCGGTGCGCAACTGGCAGGTCGACATCGCCGGCAGTTCCGCACTGGACACCCAGCTCGGTATGACGATCGCCCAGGTCAACGCGTTGGAGCAGACCCGCGCGGAGGTGCTGGACCGCAAGATCGACCGGATCGCCGCCGCTGAGGCGTACACCGGCGCGATCGAGTCGATCTTCCAGATCTACGACGTGACGGGCAGCCTGGACGACAAGCAGATCGCCGGCGAGGCGGCGGCCCTGATCCAGCTCAACCGGATGAAGGAGCTGGTCTCCCAGGAGGACGCGCTGCTCAGCGGCCTCTTCGGCAACGGTCGGATGAGCGGCCCCGAGTACGCCCGCTACGTCGCGCTGGTC
Organism: Micromonospora noduli; assembly: GCF_003264365.1. Taxonomy (GTDB): domain Bacteria; phylum Actinomycetota; class Actinomycetes; order Mycobacteriales; family Micromonosporaceae; genus Micromonospora; species Micromonospora noduli. The sequence goes on along the minus strand of NZ_PYAK01000079.1, from coordinate 10,694 downwards.
GGCTCGGAGCGGTTCCTCGGTGAGGAGACCCGGGTACGGCTCGCCGACGCCGACCAGCGCCGTTACCAGCAGCTCGTCGAGGGCGAGGCGTTCACCCGACTGCGCGCCGTGCAGGACAGCATCATCCGCGAGGGCCGGCCGTCGACCCAGCTGCCGGTCGGCGCCGAGCAGTGGCGGGGCACTGTCGAGCCGGTGCTGGCCGAGGTGAACGGCGTCGTCACCGCTGGCGGCGAGGGCATCGTGGACCGGGCCACCGGCGTGGCCGTGATGGTCGTCGTCCGACTGGTGCTCGCCACCGGCCTCGGTCTGCTCGCCGTCATCGCCTCGGTCGTCGTCTCCATCACCACGGCCCGGAACCTGCTGCGCCAGCTGGACCGGCTGCGGGAGGCCGCCTGGCAGCTCGCCGACGAGCGGCTGCCCCGGGTGGTGGAGCGGCTCGGGCGCGGCGAGGAGGTCGACGTGGCCACCGAGGCGCCCCCGCTGGAGTTCGGCACCGACGAGATCGGCCAGGTCGGCAAGGCGTTCAACGCCGTCCAGGAGACCGCGTTGCGGACCGCCGTCGAGCAGGCCGACCTGCGTCGCAACGTCCGCGAGGTCTTCCTGAGCCTGGCCCGACGCACGCAGGCGCTCGTCCACCGCCAGCTCACCCTGCTCGACGCGATGGAACGCCGCGAACACGACGCGGAGGAGCTGGAGGACCTGTTCCGGGTCGACCACCTGGCCACCCGGATGCGGCGCAACGCGGAAAACCTGATCGTGCTCTCCGGTTCCACCCCCGGTCGGGCCTGGCGGCGCAACGTCCCGATGGTCGACGTGGTGCGCGGCGCCGTGGCCGAGGTGGAGGACTACACCCGGGTCAACGTGCTGCCGCTCGGGCCGGTCTCGCTCGCCGGTCGCGCGGTCGGCGACGTCATCCACCTGCTCGCCGAGCTGATCGAGAACGGCCTGTCGTTCTCCCCGCCACACACGACCGTCGAGGTCCGTGGCCAACTGGTCTCCAACGGGTTCGCCATCGAGATCGAGGACCGGGGCCTCGGCATGAGCGAGGAGGACCTGGCCGCGGCGAACCACCGGATCGTCGACCGGTCCGAGCTGAACCTCGCCAACGCCGCCCGCCTCGGGCTCTACGTGGTGAGCCGGCTGACGGAACGCCACGGCGTGCGGGTACGGCTCAAGGAGTCCGCGTACGGCGGCACCACAGCTGTCGTGCTGATCCCGCTGGAGTTGGTCACCCAAGCCGACGTCTCCCCGGAGGACTCCGGGTCGTTCCGGACCGGCTCGGCCATCCCGATGCCGTCGGCGCCCGCCACGGACAGCGGCCGTCCGGCGTCCCTCGCACCGGTCGCGCTCGCCGCGCCGACGACCACCGCGTCGGAGGTGGCGGTGACCTCGGCCGCGCCGACGCCGGCCGACACCGCCGCGCCGACGACGGACGAGGGGGCCGAGGCGGACACCGTCCTCCCCACCCGACAGCGGACCACCCCGGCAACCGGCACCCCAGACCTGCCCACCCGCGCTCGGCGCGGGCCGGCTCAGCCAGCCCTGGAAGCCCCGACCGTGCCCACCGGCCTGCCCGCCGTTGACCCCAGCCGCTCGGAGACCGCCGACGGAGAGCCGGCCGGCGACGGTGGCCCGGTGCCCGCCCGCGCTGAGGCGGAGCGGACCGACTCCGGCCTGCCCGTCCGGGTCCGACAGGCGAACATCGTTCCCGAGTTGCGAGACGACCCGGCGGTGTCCGAAACCGACGACGAGGATGTGGTGCGCCCACCGGAGCAGGTTCGCCGGATGATGAGCTCCTACCAGACCGGCACCCGGCGTGGGCGGACCGACGCGGCTCGGCTGCTCGGCGGCGCCTCCGGCGCCCCGGCGGCGACGCCGTCCGAGCCGACCGACGAGGATCCACAAGCGACCTGACCGAGCACCGACGACGCGGGTTTCCGCGCGGTGTGACGGTCGAGCCCCAGACGAACAACGGCGCACAGCCGGGCGAGAAGAGGACGACGAAGTGACCCAGAAGACGGCTTCGAGCGCCGACCTGACGTGGTTGCTGGATGACCTGGTGGGCCGGGTGAAGCAGGCCGAACACGCGGTCGCGCTCTCCACCGACGGCCTCCTGATGGCCTCCTCCCAGGGGTTGAGCCGGGACGACGGCGAGCACCTCGCAGCGATGGCGGCCGGCATCCAGAGCCTCGCCCGAGGCGCCGGCAAGCGTTTCGGTGGTGGGCAGGTGCAGCAGACCATCATCGAGATGCAGTCATCGTTCCTGTTCGTCACCGCGGCCGGCCGCAACGCCTGCCTGGCGGTACTGGCCAGCGAGGACGCCGACGTCGGCCTGATCGCCTACGAGATGGCGATGCTGGTCACCCGCGTCGGCAAGTACGTCGCATCGCCGTCGCGCGGCACTGATCAGCAGGTCGGCGAGAGGTAGCGGCGATGACGGTCCAGGGGGAGTCCGCAGACCATCAGTGGGTGGATGACCACGCGGGTCCGGTGGTGCGTCCGTACGCGGTGACGCGTGGTCGGGCCCGCCCGGTCACCGGCACATTCGACCTGATCTCCCTGGTCACGGCGACCCGAGCCGAGGTCACGCCCGAGGTCGGTCTCGGTCCCGAGCATTTGGCGATCGTCGGGCTGTGCCAACGCATACAGTCCGTCGCCGAGATCGCCGCCCATCTCGACCTGCCGGTGGGCACCATCCGGGTGCTCCTCGGTGATCTGGCGGCCCGCAGCCTGGTGCAGGTCCGCGAGCCGCAGACCACGGCCGGTCTTCCCGACAACAGCATCTTCGAGGCGGTAATCAATGGACTACGGGCACTCTGACCGGCCGGCGGGAGCGACGCCACTGCCCACCGCGATCAAGATCCTGGTCGCGGGCGGCTTCGGCGTGGGCAAGACGACAATGGTTGGCGCGGTCAGCGAAACCCGGCCGTTGCGCACCGAGGAGGTGCTGACGGAGACGGGGGTCGGCATCGACGACCTCTCCGGGGTGGAGGGCAAGACCACCACCACCGTGGCCATGGACTTCGGCCGGATCACCATCAGCGACGACCTGGTGCTGTACCTGTTCGGTACGCCGGGGCAGGACCGGTTCTGGTTCGTCTGGGACGAGTTGGCGTTGGGGGCGATCGGCGCGGTGGTGCTGGCCGACACCCGCCGCCTCGCCGACTGCTTCCCCTCGATCGACTACTTCGAGGGTCGGGGCACGCCCTTCGTGGTGGCGGTGAACTGCTTCCAGGACGCCCGGCAGTACCGGCTCGACGAGGTGCAGGCCGCGCTGAACCTGGACCCTGGTGTGCCGGTGCTGCTCTGCGACGCCCGGCAGCGTGAGTCCAGCAAGGAAGTGCTCGTCACGCTGATGGAGCACGCCATGAAGACCCGCGAGGCCCGTCGCCGCGCCGCCAGCGGAGACTGACAGAAGTTTTTCGGGGGAGGGTGTCCGGAACGCCGCCGGCCGATCGTCATGCTGGCGACACCCCGAGAAACCAGGGAGCGACCAGATGAAGTACATGATGTTCGTTTGCAGCGACACCCAGCCGGACACCGACCCCACCGAGCTGCCCGACATCGAGAAGTGGGTGGCGGAGAACGACTCCCGTGGCCGCCGCCTGACCGGCAACGTGTTCGCGTCGCCCAGCGCGGCCACCACCGTCCGTGTTCGCGACGGTGAGCTGCTCGTCTCCGAGGGGCCGTTCGCGGAGACCGCCGAGGTGATCGTGGGCTTCGACCTGCTCGACTGCGCCGACCTGGACGAGGCGATCGAGGTGGCCCGCACCCACCCGATGGCCCGCAACGGGCGACTGGAACTGCGTCCGTTCGCGGACCTGTCCGACTGACGAGGTTGTCGACCTTGCAGCGCCGGCCGGTGCGCAACCCGGCACCGGCCGGCGCGGCGGCGGCGGAGGCCGTCGCGGAAGCCAGCGTCGAGGCGTACCCCCGGATCGTCGCGACCCTGATCCGGGTGACCGGGGACTGGGCGTTGGCCGAGGACTGCGCCCAGGAGTCGTTGACCGTCGCGCTGGAGCGTTGGCCCACCGACGGTGTGCCGGCCAACCCGGGTGGCTGGCTCATGACGGTGGCGCGCAACCGGGCGATCGACGTGCTGCGCCGGGCCACGGTGGAGCGGCGAAAGCTGCACGACCTGGCGTTGCTCACGCCAGACGAGGCGCAGCCCGAGCCCGAGGTGGGGCAGGACGTGGTGGACGACCGGCTGCGTCTCATCTTCACCTGCTGCCATCCGGCGCTCGCGATCGAGGCCCGGGTGGCGTTGACGCTGCGAACGGTCTGCGGCGTGCCGACCGCTGACATCGCGCGCCTGCTGCTGGTCAGCGAGTCGACGATGACCCGCCGGTTGACCCGGGCGCGCACCCGCATCGCCCAGGCCGGCATCCCGTACCGGGTGCCGAGCGGGCCGGCGCTGACCGAGCGGCTGCCCGGCGTCCTCGCCGTGCTGTACCTGCTGTTCACCCGGGGCTACGTCCCCGACGGCGAGCCGGCCTTCGCCGACGAGGCGGTCCGGCTGGCCCGGCTGCTCGACCGGCTGATGCCTGACCAGTCCGAGGTCGCCGCGCTGCTGGCGCTGTGCCTGTTCCAACACTCCCGTCGGGACGCCCGCCGCGACGCCGCCGGCAACCTGCTCACCCTGGAGCGGCAGGACCGCGACCGGTGGGACCGCGCCGCCATCGCCGAGGGCCTGGTCGCTATCGATCGGGTACGCCACGACGGGCCGTACGCGTGGCAGGCCCGGATCGCCGCCTGCCACGCCACCGCCGCCTCGGCCGACGAGACCGACTGGCCGACGATCGCGCGGGCCTACGACGCGCTCGCCGACCTCCGCCCCTCACCGGTGATCGCGCTCAACCGTGCGGTTGCGCACGGGTACGCGTACGGGCCGGCCGCCGGGTTGGTGCTGCTCGACGCGGCGCGCGCCGGGGGCGGGCTGGACGGCTATCCGCTCGCCGTGGCGGTGCAGGCCGATCTGGTGGCGCGACAGGGCGACCGGCCACGTGCGGCAGGGCTGTTCCGGGAGGCGGCGGCAGCGGTGGGCTCAACCGCCGAGCGCCGTGCGCTGCTCGACCGGGCCGACGAACTCGCCCGGTAGGGCAGTGGGGGGTCAGCCGCGCTTGGCCAACACCAGGAACCGGGCCCAGGCCGCCGGGTCGAAGGCGAGCGCCGGACCGGCCGGGTCCTTCGAGTCACGTACGCCGATGACGCCCGCGAGGTTGTCGGCCACCTCGACGCAGTCGCCGCCGTTGTTGCCACTCTTGCTGCTCTTGCGCCACCGAGCGCCGGTCAGGTCCATGATGCCGCCGCTTCCCTGATGAGATTGAGGGACTGCGCGCGCGACAGGGCGCCGTCGCGAATGCGTTCCCACCGTCGGTCGAATGTAGCAACGTCGGCAACCTTGTCGATGAGTTGCGCTTGGGCCTGGCTGTCGACGTGCGCGACCCGCGCCCCGTCCGGCATCTCGGCCACTGTGAACGGCCCACCGAGGCCCGGATACATGCCGACGTCGGCGGGCACGACGAACAGCGACACGTTCGGCAGCGCGGCCTGCTCGGCCAGCCGCTCGCACTGCTCCCGCATCATGGCCCGGTCGCCGCCGAGGGTGCGCCGCAGGACTCCCTCGTCGAGGACCGCGACGAGCAGCGGCGGGCGTTCCCGGCGCAGGATTGCCTGCCGGCTCAGCCGCGCCTCGGCGAGGTCGTCGGCCTCGGCCGGTGTCAGCGCCTCACCGACCAGTGTCGCCAGCGCATACGCCTTGGTCTGTAAGAGGCCCGGTATCCACGCGAGCTGAAACGACCGCAGCGACAGTGCCTCGCGCTCGATCTCGGCCCAGGGCCGAAACCAGGCCGGCGTCCGGCGCTTCAGCGCGTCCGGCCACAGCTCGTCGACGTTCCGGCCGAGCAGCTCGGCGACCCGCGCGCGATGACGCGTCTGCGGAATTCGTCCCGTGCTCGCCCACTTGGCGGCCGTCTTCGGATCGACACCGATCTGAGCAGCGAGACTGTCCGCTGTGTGGCCCCGCTCGGCCATCGCCGCCTGTACGGCTCGATTCATCTCCAGACCCTCCAGAACGTTCCAGACGTCGGAAGGAAATACTTCTACGCGGTGTGATCGCTTGGCAACCCTCGGCAGGGTGCTGTGTAGACAGCATCGAAGAGGGAGCACCGGATGCCCGACGACAGGTCCTGCAACCGCCCGCATCGGCCGGGCAATCGACCGGGCCAACCGGCCTCGCCCCGTGCGAACGTCGCCGGCCCGACCGGGCCACGGCACCCGCCGTACCGAGGTCCCGGTCGCGCGGAGAACGACGTACCCAAATCACGCTGGCGGTCCCGGTGCGACCCGCCGGTCGCGCACACCGCCGACGGCCCGCTGTGGACGTGCGACGCCTGCGGTAGAGACTGGCCCTGCCCGGCGCTGCGAGCGACCCCGACGGACGCGGCCCGTCGCGCGACCCTGATCCCCGAGTTCTCCCGGATCACCCGCCGGGCGATCCGCGACCTGCGCGGCCAGCCCGACGGACCCGACCCGGTCGCCATCGTCCGCCGTTTCCTGTGGTTCCTGCCGCTCACCGACGAGGAGGCCCGCGCGGTCGCCCTGCGACTGCGCTGACCGACCGTTCACCCACTCCGGGCGCTCTGACCGCAAGCCTTCCCCGGCATGAACGGCGAAGGCCGCCCCCGCCGAAGCGGGAGCGGCCCTCGACCAGCCCTACGCGATCAGTTTGCGATCATGCGGCGCAGCACGTACTGCAGGATGCCGCCGTGCCGGTAGTAGTCCGCCTCACCGGGGGTGTCGATCCGCACCACGGCATCGAACTCGACGCCGGTGTCGGTGCTGACCAGCACGGTGCGCGGGGTCTCACCGTCGTTCAGGGCGGTCACCCCGGTGATGGTGAACGTCTCGGTGCCGGTCAGGCCGAGCGACTCGGCGGTGACGTCCACCGGGAACTGCAACGGCAGCACGCCCATGCCGATCAGGTTGGAGCGGTGGATCCGCTCGTACGACTCGGCGATGACCGCCCGGACGCCCAGCAGCATCGTGCCCTTGGCCGCCCAGTCCCGCGACGAGCCCGAGCCGTACTCCTTGCCGGCCAGCACGACCAGCGGGATGCCGGCCTCCTGGTAGGCCACCGAGGCGTCGTAGATCGAGGTCTGCTCGCCGGTGAGGTGGTTGACGGTGAAGCCGCCCTCCACCCCCGGCACCAGCTGGTTGCGCAGCCGGATGTTGGCGAAGGTGCCCCGGATCATCACCTCGTGGTTACCCCGGCGGGAACCGTACGAGTTGAACTCGTGGCGCGGCACGCCGTGCTCGGCCAGGTACGAGCCGGCCGGGGAGTCCGCCTTGATCGCGCCGGCCGGCGAGATGTGGTCGGTGGTCACCGAGTCACCCAGCTTGGCCAGCACCCGGGCAGCGGAGATGTCGACGACCGGGCTCGGCTCCTGCTGCATGCCCTCGAAGTACGGGGGCTTGCGCACGTAGGTGGAGTCGCTCTCCCAGGCGAAGGTGTCGCCGGTCGGGGTCGGCAGCGACTGCCACCGCTCGTCGCCGGCGAAGACATCGGCGTACGCGGCGCTGAAACCGGTGGCGCCGATCGCCTGGGCGATGACGTCCTGGATCTCGGCGCTGTTCGGCCAGATCTCGCGCAGGTAGACCGGGTTGCCCTCGGAGTCCTCACCGATCGGCTCGTTGGCCAGGTCGATGTCCATGGTGCCGGCCAGGGCGTAGGCGACCACCAGCGGCGGCGACGCCAGGTAGTTCATCTTGACGTCCGGGTTGATCCGGCCCTCGAAGTTCCGGTTGCCCGAGAGCACCGAGACCACCGACAGGTCGTGCTCGTTGACCGCGGCCGACACCTCCTCGGGCAGCGGGCCCGAGTTGCCGATGCAGGTGGTGCAGCCGTAGCCGACCAGGTTGAAGCCGAGCTTGTCCAGGTACGGGGTGAGGCCGGCTCGCTCGTAGTAGTCCATGACGACCTTCGACCCGGGCGCCAGGGTGGTCTTCACCCACGGCTTGCGGGTCAGGCCCTTCTCCACAGCGTTACGGGCCAGCAGCGCGGCACCGATCATCACCTGCGGGTTGGACGTGTTGGTGCAGGAGGTGATCGCGGCGATCACCACGGCACCGTGGTCCAGCTCGTACTCGACGCCGTCCGCGCCGGTGACCCGGACCGGGTTGCTGGCCCGGCCACCCGCGCCGACCGCAGCGGTCTCCAGGTCACGCGGCTCGTCGGCCGGGTCGCTGAACTCGTTGGCCGGCGGGTCGCTGGCCGGGAAGGACTCGGCGCTGGCCTCGTCGGCCGGGCCGTTGGCGCCACGCGGCAGTTCCTCGCGGGGGACACCCGGCTTGAGGTCGCGCTCACCGACGGAGTCATCGGCCACGTAGTCGGTCAACGCGGAGCGGAACAGCGTCTTCGCGGCACCCAGCGGCACCCGGTCCTGCGGGCGCTTCGGGCCGGCGAGCGACGGCTCGATGGAGCCGAGGTCCAGCTCCAGGCGCTCGGAGTAGTCCGGCTCGGCGTCCGGGTCGTGCCAGAGGCCCTGCTCCTTGGCGTACGCCTCGACCAGCGCGACCTGCGCCGCGTCCCGGCCGGTCAGCTCCAGGTAGCGGATCGTCTCCGCGTCGATCGGGAAGATCGCCACGGTGGAGCCGTACTCCGGGGACATGTTGCCGATGGTGGCCCGGTTGGCCAGCGGCACGGCGCCCACGCCGGGACCGTAGAACTCGACGAACTTGCCGACCACACCGTGCTTGCGCAGCATCTCGGTGATGGTCAGCACCAGGTCGGTGGCGGTGGTGCCGGCCGGCATCTCACCGGAGAGCTTGAAGCCCACCACCCGGGGGATCAGCATGCTGACCGGCTGGCCGAGCATCGCGGCCTCGGCCTCGATGCCGCCGACGCCCCAGCCCAGCACGCCCAGGCCGTTGACCATCGTGGTGTGCGAGTCGGTGCCGACCACCGTGTCCGGGTACGCCTGACCGCCCCGCTCCATGATGGTGCGGGCCAGGTACTCGATGTTGACCTGGTGCACGATGCCGGTGCCCGGCGGGACTACCTTGAACTCGTTGAACGCGGTCTGACCCCAGCGCAGGAACTGGTAGCGCTCCTTGTTGCGCTCGTACTCCAGCTCGACGTTGCGGGCGAACGCGTCCTCGCGGCCGAACAGGTCGGCGATGACCGAGTGGTCGATGACCAGCTCGGCCGGGGCGAGGGGGTTGACCTTGCTGGCGTCGCCGCCCAGGTCACGTACGGCCTCGCGCATGGTGGCCAGGTCGACCACGCAGGGCACGCCGGTGAAGTCCTGCATCAGGACCCGCGCCGGGGTGAACTGGATCTCCACGCTCGGGGCGGCGGTGGAGTCCCACCCGCCGAGCTGGCGGATGTGGTCGGCGGTGATGTTCGCGCCGTCCTCGGTCCGCAGCAGGTTCTCCAGCAGGATCTTCAGGCTGTACGGCAACCGCGCGTGGCCGTCCACCTTGTCGATCTTGAAAATCTCGTAGCTCGCGTCTCCGACGCGTAGCTGGGTCTTCGCACCGAAGGTGTCGAGGCTCGCCACGTCGTACTCCTTCACACCAGCGACCGTGAGTAGTCCTGAGCAGTCTGTCGCACCGGCCGGGGTGCCGCCGAGGTTAGGTGACACTTACCGCCCGATTCCGCTTCCAACAAAACCGTACGTCCGTCTTGCTATCTGCGCAACCTGGCGTCACGGGTTGGGTGACCCACGACCGCGCCGCCCCGTCGGCTCGGCGGGGTAGGGTCGGGGCCGATTCGGAAGGGGTGCCGAGTGATCGACGTTCAGCACTGGCTCTCGGCGCTGCCTCCGGGCGTGGTCTACCTGCTTGTCGCCGGAGTGATCGGCGTGGAGAGCATGGGTGTTCCGCTGCCCGGCGAGATCGTCCTGGTCAGCTCCGCCCTGCTCGCCGCCACCGGCGTGGTCGAGCCGGAATGGGTGGCCAGCGCGGCGGCGTTCGGCGCCATCGTCGGCGACTCCGTCGGGTACGCCGTCGGCCGACGCGGCGGTCGTCCGCTGCTCGCCCGGCTGGGCAGACGGTTCCCCAAGCACCTGGGCCCGGCGCAGCTCGCCCGTGCCGAACAGAGCTTCGCGCGGCACGGCGTCTGGGCCGTCTTCTTCGGTCGGTTCGTGGCACTGCTGCGGATCCTGGCCGGGCCGCTCGCCGGGGCGCTGCACGTGCCGTACCGCCGCTTCCTGGTGGCGAACGCGGCCGGCGGGTTGGTCTGGGCCTTCGGCACGACGTACCTGCTCTACTCCGTTGGCCGGGCGGCCGAACACTGGCTGAAGGACATCTCCTGGGCCGGGTTGGTCCTCGCGGTCCTCGCCGGGCTCGGCAGCACCTGGTGGCTGCGCCGCCGCGCGCACCGCGTCGCTTCGGCCGACGGCGCCGCCGACATGGAGGCGGCCGAGGTGCCTTCCGGCGGTCAGTCTGTCGGGGCGGCTTCGGGCGGCCACTCTGTTGCGGCGGCCTCCGGTGGTCAGGCGGTTGTGGTGGCCCCCGACGTTGAGCCGACCCGCGCGGGCGAGCACTGACCTAGGCATGCCGAAGGGCCGGGCCCCGTGGTGGGGTCCGGCCCTTCGGTGTGTGCTGGTGGTCTGTGGGTCAGCTGGTGGCGTAGCCGCGGGTGGCGATCCAGTCGGCGAGGTGCTCGACGCTGATCTGGTAGGCGGCCTGGT
>NZ_PYAK01000078.1 GCF_003264365.1 Micromonospora noduli | reverse complement strand
CGGCACTGCCGCCCGGGCCAACCCGGTGCCGGCAGTGCCGCAGCGGCCACGCCGTCGCCGGATGACCACCGGCGCGGTGGCCTGGATCGGAGCGGTCGCAGCTACCGCCACCGCGGGGGCCGCCTTCGCCGCGGTCACCCGGGACCGAGGGCCAGACCCGGTCGCACCGGCACCGTCGCGCCCGTCACCCTCGCCGCACCAGGGCGTGTCCCGGTCAGCCGAGCCCGGTCGGTCGGTGGGCCCCGGCGCCCCGTCGCCGGGCGCGCCGCCGCCCGTCACCGCCACGCCGCCGACCAGTCCCACTACCGCCGGCCAGATCCACGGACAGTGCCGCGCGTGGCGGGCGAAGGCGCCCGAGCAGCGGGAGAAGGCGCTACGCACGTCGGCCTTCCAGAAGCTGGTGACCGCCGCCGGCGGCCCCGCCGAGGTCGAGGCGTACTGCCAGAGGCTGGTACCCGAGGCGAAGCCGTCCGAGCCGGCGAAGGTCACGCCCTCCGATTCGGCGAGGGGCAAGCAGTCCCCATCGGGGAAAGCCCCGCCGTCACCGCCGCGACCTGATCACTCCGTAGGCGGCTGACCGGTCGGCGGTTGGAGCGGTTTGTTCCGCCCTGCTTCGGAAATTCGTCTGTTAGACAGAGGTTGGTGGCCCGTGCACGCCCCCGACGGTGTCGGTGGGTGGGTTTACGGTGGCACGGTGTGCCGGACCCGGCGCACGGAGAGGGGGCCCGACCCTTGGTGACGTCATCCGACCTGGACCGCAGCGCCATCCTGCGCGAGTCCGCAGCCGCAGTCCGACACCTCGCCCGGATCTGCTTCAAGACCGGCCCACCCACCCACACCGGCGTCGAACTGGAATGGACCGTGCACGACGCCGCCGATCCCGCCCGCCCCGTCGACGCGACGCGGCTGCGGGCGGCGCTGGGGCGGCACAGCCCCGCCACGCTGGATGCCACCAGCCCGGCCGAGCCGCTGCGACACGGCGGCATGGTCACCCTGGAGCCGGGTGGCCAGTTGGAGATCTCCACCCCGCCCCGCCCCTCGGTCGCCGCGTTGATCCGCGCCACCGAGGCCGACATCGCCCAGGTCACCGACCTGCTGGCCGCCGCTGGGCTGGTCCTCGGCAGCAGCGGCATCGACCCCCACCGACGGCCGCGCCCGGTGGTGGAAACCCCCCGTTACCGCGCGATGCGCGGAGCCTTCGACCGCCACGGCCCGGCCGGCCGCACGATGATGTACAGCACCGCAGGCCTGCAGATCTGCCTCGACGCCGGTGAGCCGGACCAGGTCGCCGACCGCTGGGCCGCAGCCCACGCGGTCGGGCCCCCACTGCTCGCGGCGTTCGCTTCCGCCGCTCGGCACGCCGGGCGGCGCACCGGTTGGGCCTCCGCCCGGATGGCCGCCTGGCTGGCCATCGACCCGGCCCGGACCCGCCCGGTCTGGTCGCCCTCTCGGTCCGGGGACGATCCGACCGACGCCTGGGTCAGCTACGTGCTCGCCGCGCCGCTGCTCTGTCTGCGCCGGCACAGCGCTGACTGGGCCGCGCCGCCCGGGGTGACCTTCGCCGACTGGCTCGACGGCGCGCTGCCACAACCGCCCAGCACCGATGACCTCGACTACCACGTCAGCACCCTCTTTCCGCCGGTGCGGCCGCGCGGCTACCTGGAGCTGCGCTACCTGGACGCCCAACCCGATCGCGGCTGGCGGCTGCCGCTGGCGGTGCTGACCGCCCTGTTCGGTGACCAGGGCACCGTGCGCGAGGCGTACACGATCGCCACCCCGGTGGCGCACCGCTGGTCGGCCGCCGCCCGGCACGGCCTGGCCGACCCGGCGCTGGCCGCCGCCGCGGCGGGCCTGCTCGACCTGGCCCTGACCACCCTGCCCCGACTGGAGCTGCCGGCCAGCACCCATGACGAGATCCGGCGAGGGATACGCCAGCGGCTGGCAGCCGCAGAGAGGAGAGACCAGTGAGCGCGAGGAGTGAGCCGGTTTTGCGAGCCTCGCAGTCGCGAACGGAGGACGGCTCAGTGAGCGCGAGGAGTGAGCCGGTTGTGCGAGCCTCGCGGGCGGGCCGGGTCGACGGCGAGCAGTTGCGCGACCACATCGCGGCGGAGTTGGCGCGGGCCCGTACCCGCACCGCGTTGCTGACCGAGGTGGTCGACGACGCCGACCTGACACGCCAGCACTCACCCCTGATGTCGCCGTTGGTCTGGGACCTTGCCCATGTCGGTAACCAGGAGGAGCTCTGGTTGGTCCGGGACGTCGGCGGCCGGGAGCCGGTCCGGTGTGACATCGACGAGTTGTACGACGCGTTCAAGCAGCCGCGCCGGGACCGCCCCGCGCTGCCCCTGTTGCCGCCCGCGGAGGCGCGCGCCTACCTGGCCACCGTTCGGGACAAGGTGCACGACCTGCTCGACGCGGTGACCTTCACCGAGCGGCCGCTGGTCGCCGACGGGTTCGCCTTCGGCATGATCGTGCAGCACGAGCAGCAGCACGACGAGACCATGCTCGCCACCCACCAGCTGCGCTCGGGGCCGGCGGTGCTGCACGCTCCGGCTCCGCCCGAGCCGTCGGTCCAGGTCGGCGCGGAGGTACTGGTGCCGGCCGGCGAGTTCACCATGGGCACCGACACCGATCCGTGGGCGTTGGACAACGAACGTCCGGCGCACCGGGTCGACCTCCCGGCGTACGTCATCGACGCCGCCCCGGTGACCAACGGCCAGTACTTGGCCTTCATCGCCGACGGCGGCTACACCGAGCAGCGCTGGTGGAGCGCGGCCGGTTGGGAGCATCGGGTTCGGGAGCAGCTGAGCGCCCCGATGCACTGGCGTTGCGACGGCGACGACTGGTCGTATCGGCGCTTCGGTCAGTGGGCGCGGGTCCGCGCCGACGAGCCGGTGGTGCACGTGTGCTGGTACGAGGCGCAGGCGTACGCGGCGTGGGCCGGCAAGCGGCTGCCGACCGAGGCGGAGTGGGAGAAGGCGGCCCGGTGGGATCCGACGACCGGGCGGTCGCGTCGTTACCCCTGGGGGGACGACGACCCGACCGAGACGCACGCCAACCTCGACCAGCGCCATCTGCGGCCGGCGCCGGTGGGCGCGTATCCGGCCGGGGCCTCGCCCTTGGGTGTGCACCAGCTCATCGGCGATGTCTGGGAGTGGACCTCGACGGCGTTCGACGGGCATCCAGGGTTCGCCGCGTTCCCGTACCGCGAATATTCGGAGGTGTTCTTCGGCGGCGACTACCGGGTGCTGCGCGGTGGCTCGTTCGGCACTGACCGCTCCGCCTGCCGGGGGACCTTCCGTAACTGGGACTATCCGATTCGCCGGCAGATCTTCAGCGGTTTCCGCTGCGCCAGGGATGTGCGACCGGACGAGTCGTACCGGTGAGTCGCCGCACGACCGGCGGCCCGGCGGCGGGCCGGGGGCGCTGATGTGTCGCCACCTGGCCTACCTGGGGCCGCCGGTCACCCTGGCCGAGCTGTTGTTCGACCCTCCGCACTCGCTGGTGCGGCAGTCCTGGGCGCCCCGTGACATGCGCGGCGGCGGCACGATCAACGCCGACGGGTTCGGTGTCGGCTGGTACCCGGGTGAGGGTGACCCGGTGCGGTACCGGCGGGCGCAGCCGATCTGGAGCGACCCGACCATCGCCCAACTGGCGGCGGTGACACGCAGCGCGGCGGTGGTGGCGGCGGTGCGGTCGGCCACGGTCGGGATGGCGGTGCTCGACGGCGCGGCGGCGCCCTTCGCCGAGGGGCGGTGGCTGTTCAGCCACAACGGTGTGGTCCGCGGCTGGCCGGACGCCGTGGTGCCGCTCGCCGCCGGTCTGCCGGTGCGTGACCTGCTCACTCTGGACGCCACCACCGACTCGGCGCTGCTGTGGGCGCTGGTGCGGCATCGGTTGCGCGCTGGCGCCGACCCGGTCGAGGCGGTCGGGCGGACGGTGACCGACGTCGCCGCCGCCGCCCCCGGTTCGCGGCTCAACCTGCTGCTCACCGACGGGCACCGGGTGGTGGCCAGCGTGGCGGGGCACGCGTTGTCGGTCCGCGAGACGTCGGGTTCGGTGCTGCTCGCCTCCGAGCCGCACGACGACGATCCCGGGTGGCGGTCGGTGCCGGAGGGGCACCTCGTCGTCGCCACCGCGGGTGAGGTGCGGGTACGTCCACTGCCGGCCCCGGTGGGCGCGCCGAGCAGGCACGCAACGGTTGATCGAACGAAAGGAGCGAACCGATGACCGCGGAACCCCTGGAGATCTACCTCGAAGAGGGTGACCTGGAGCGTGGCCTGCGTGACGACGTCCGGGCCGGGCTGAGCGCCGGCCGTAAGTGGCTGCCGCCGAAGTGGTTCTACGACGCCCGGGGCAGCGAACTCTTCGAGGAGATCACCCGACTGCCTGAGTACTACCCGACCCGGGCCGAGCGGGCCGTGCTGGAGGCGCACGCTCCCGACATCGCGGCGCTGACCGGGGCCAAGACGCTCATCGAGTTGGGCTCCGGCTCGTCGGAGAAGACCCGGCTGTTGCTGGACGCCTTCACCCGCCGGGGTGGGCTGGGCACGTTCGTCCCCCTGGATGTGTCGGTCAGTGCGCTGCGCGGGTCCACCGCCCAGATCGCGGCCGACTATCCCCGCCTGCGGGTTCGGGGCATCGTGGGGGACTTCACCCGGCAACTGGACCGGCTGCCCACCGGCGGTCGGCGGTTGGTGGTGTTTCTCGGCGGCACCATCGGCAACCTGTTGCCCGCCGAGCGGGCCGAGTTCCTGACGGCGATGCGCGCCGCGCTGGAGGTCGGCGACTGGTTGTTGGTCGGCACGGACCTGGTGAAGGACCCGTCGGTGATCGTGCCGGCGTACGACGACGCCGCCGGGGTCACCGCCGAGTTCAACCGCAACGTGCTGCACGTGATCAATCGGGAGTTGGGCGCCGACTTCGACCCGGCCGCCTTCGAGCACGTCGCTGTCTGGGATCCGGACCACGAGTGGATCGAGATGCGGTTGCGGGCGACCCGGCCGATGAGCGTGCGGGTGCTGGGGCTGACAGTCGATTTCGCGGCGGGGGAGGAGCTGCGTACCGAGGTTTCGGCAAAGTTCCACCGGGAGGGGGTCGCCGCCGAGCTGGCCTCGGCCGGCTTCGCCACGGCGGAGTTCTGGACCGACCCGGACGGGCTCTTCGGCGTGACGCTGGCGCGGGCGCGGTGAGCCCGTTCACCCGGCGCGGCCGGGCCGGGCGGTGATCCGATAGGCTGATCACGCGAAGGGGAGTAGCCCCCAATGTCGTGGTCGACATACTGGTGCGTTCCGCATCCGGCCACGCGGCCCCGGTTCCCTCGGGGCGGGCGAGACCTTCGACTCAGGCTGTTGCAGCCGGGTCGAGGGCGCCCCTGTACCTCCTCCCGGCGTGAACGGGAAGGACGTCATGGAGGGATTTTTCGCCGCGCTGGTCATCAGCTTCGGCGTCATCTTCGTCGCCGAGCTGGGGGACAAGTCCCAGCTGATGGCGCTGACCTTCGCCACGCGGTTCAAACCGATCCCGGTGCTGATCGGCATCACGGTCGCCACCGCGGTGGTGCACCTGGCGTCGGTCGCCATCGGCGTGGGTCTCGGGGCGGTGCTGCCAACCGAGTGGATCTCCCTGGTGGCCGGTGTGGCGTTCCTCGGGTTCGGCGCGTGGACGCTCCGCGGGGACAAGCTCACCGAGGAGGAGAAGCGCAAGGCGGAGAAGACCAGCAAGACCGCGATCGTGGCGGTGTCGGTGGCGTTCTTCCTCGCCGAGCTGGGCGACAAGACGATGCTCGCCACGATCACGCTCGCCACCAAGTACGGCTGGTTCGGCACCTGGCTCGGCTCCACCATCGGCATGGTGGCCGCGGATGCGCTGGCCATCCTGGTCGGCCGGATGCTCGGTCGGCGGCTGCCGGAGAAGACCATCAGGTACGGTGCCGCGATCCTCTTCGCCATCTCCGGTCTCTGGCTGATCCTGGAGGCGGTGAACGAGCTGACCTGAGCGCCGACTAGCCGCAGCGTGGGCGGGTAACGGCCCGGGGTGGAGCCGGCCGAGTTGTTGCGCCAGGGCGACCAGGTGCTGGTTGCCGTGGTGGAGGTGGCCGGCGCGCTGGTGATCTTCGTTGGCGCGGTGTGGGCGGCGGTGCGGTTCGTGGTCGAGGGGCTGCGACACCGCAGCGCCGCCCGCTTCACGCCGATCCGGCTCTCGCTGGGCCGCTTTCTGACTCTCGGCCTGGAATTCCAGCTGGCGGCCGACGTGCTGCGTACGGCGGTGTCCCCGTCGTTCACGCAGATCGGCCAACTGGCCGCCATCGCGACGATCCGAACGGCGTTGAACTACTTCCTGGGCCGCGAGATCCGGCAGGAGCAGCGTCAGGTGGCCGAGGGGGAGCGTCGACCGTGACGGCCACCCTGGTCACGGCGGTCACCGCCCTGGCGCTGCTCGCCGGGGTGCTCACCACGCTCACCACCGGGGCGCTGCGCAGCGGCGTCCGGATACTGCTGGACCTGCTCACCGCGGCCGGTCTGATCCGGCTCGCCGGCGAGCCGGATTGGAACGGCCTGGCCGGCGCGGTATCGATCATCGCCCTGCGTCAGCTGCTCGGGGTGGCGCTCAGCCGCCCACCAGCATGGTCCGGCCGACAATCCCCGGCGCGCTGCGCTGAGGACGATCACCACCTACCGTTGGCCTCGACAGGTGAAACGGGAAAAGCGGGAGGATGACCACATGAGCCGGCACGACGAACCGAACGAGTACGGCTACGCCGGCGGTGCCACCGCCCCGGAGCCGCCGCCCGGCGGGAAGCCCGATGAGCAGGATCGCGTCGAGGCGGTGGCGGTGCCGGGCGACGACCTCACCGGGCCGGCGGCCGAGGCGCTGGTCGAGGAGACCGAGGACCTGCCGCCCGCCGATCGTCGCCACTGAGCGCAAGCCCGCGCGGTGGGTGCGGCGGCGCGGCACGACGGCGAACCGCGCGCCGCGTCGCCCCTCGGCGCCTGACATTCGCCGGGCCGCACCGGCGCGTTCAGCGGGCGTCGGGGTGCTGGTAGACGTCGGGTACGCCGTCCCCGTCGGCGTCCAGCCGCTCCTTCTCCGCCACCCTCCGGTACGTCGTGTTGCGGCGGCTGAGCACCGTGGCGGCCAACCCGGCGGAGATCACCGAGCCGAGCAGCACGGCCGCCTTGACCCGGTCGTCGGCAGTGCTGCCCGCCCCGAAGGCCAGGTCGCCGATGAGCAGCGAGACGGTGAAGCCGACGCCGGCCAGCAGGGCGATCCCGAGCAGGTCGGCCCAGGTGATGTCCTCGTCCAGCTCGGCGCGGGTGAACCGGGCCAGCAGGTACGTCGAGCCGAAGATGCCGATGGTCTTGCCGAACACCAGGGCGGCGACGATGGCGATCACGATCGGGTCGCTCAGCAGGGCGCCCAGGTCGGTGCCGCGCAGGGTGACCCCGGCGGCGAAGAGGGCGAAGATCGGCACCGCGAAGCCGGCCGACACCGGCCGCCAGCGGTGCTCCAGGCGGGCGGCGAGCCCACCTTCGCCCGCCTCTGCGCTGGCGGTGGCCGGCTGCTTGCCGCCCGCCGGTCGACGGGCGAGCACCGGGACCGTGAAGCCGAGCAGGACACCGGCCACCGTGGCGTGCACGCCCGAGGCGTGCATCAGTGTCCAGGCGGCGATCGCGAGGGGGATCAGCGCCCACCACCAGGTACGCCCCCGCTGCACCAGCACCGCGAAGAGCCCGATCGGCACCAACGCGGCGAGCAGTGGAACGGGCTGGAAGCCGGCGGTGTAGAAGATCGCGATGATGGTGATCGCGAACAGGTCGTCGACCACCGCGAGGGTGAGCAGGAATGCGCGTAGGCCCTGGGGCAGATGTGAGCTGACCACCGCGAGCACGGCGAGCGCGAAAGCGATGTCGGTGGCGGTCGGAATGGCCCACCCGCGCAGGCCGTCCCCGCCCGCGCTCAGCACCACCGCCACGTAGATCAGCGCCGGCAGCAGCATCCCGCCGAGTGCGGCCGCAATCGGTAGCGCGGCCCGGCGCGGGTCGCGGAGGTCACCGGCGACGAACTCCCGTTTGAGCTCCAGGCCCACCACGAAGAAGAAGATGGCCAGCAGGCCGTCCGCCGCCCAGGTGGCCAGATCCAGGTCGAGGTGCCAGGGCGCGCCGGGCCAGGGCACGACGTCGCCGAGCCGGGTGTACGAGTCGGACCACGGGGAGTTGGCCCAGACCAGCGCGATCACAGCGCCGAACAGCAGCAGCGCGCCGCCGACGGTTTCGGTACGCAGCACGTCGGCCAGGTGCCGGGCCTGCGGCCAGGACGATCGGGAGAACAGCCGGATCTTCGGCGGACGCGGGCCGGATGGCGGGGTGGGGGAGGTCAACTTCGGGCTCACCTACAGGAGTCGGGACGGCAGGAATCCACTCGCCGACCAGACTTCCCGGCACACCGCTGTCGACCCTATCCGGCGGCGCGGTCGGCGGCGACAGCTGGGCCGATCGGACGCCATCCGATCGGCCTCCGACTTTTTCCCCGTTGTCGCCGCAGCCGAATGGGCGTTTGTCGGGTTGGTCATGCGGGCGCACATCTCGCCGCCGGAAAATACATAACTCCGGACATAAGCCGCATGAGCCGCTTTAATGGTTTCACGAGTTTAGAGACGACCTTGGGGGTTTTCGTGAAGTTCTTTGCCGTAACCGGACCGGCATGGGGGCACTCCTGATGGACCTGCTCCGCCAATTGCGCCACGTGCGTCGGCACTGGTGGGTCGCGCTGGTCACGGTCATGGTGGCTCTCGGCGTCTCGGCGTTCCTGACCGTACGGACCCAACCCCGGTACGTCGCCTCGGTGACCTTCTTCGTCACCACCCCCAACACCGGCGTCAGCGACGCCTACCAGGGCGGGCTCTTCCTCCAGCAGCGCGTCAAGTCGTACGCCGACCTGCTCAGCAGCGATCGGCTGGCGCAGAGCGTGGTCGCCGAGACTCCGGTCGGCCTCACCGCGGACGAGGTGCAGCGCAAGGTGAGCACCTCGACCGAGACCGGCACCGTTCTGCTGCGGGCGTCGGTGACCGACACCGACCAGACCCGCGCGTTGCGCGTGACGGAGAGCCTCGCCAACAAGTTCGTCGAGCTCGTCCAGAAGGTCGAGACGACCCCGGAGGGCAAGGCGCCCATCAAGATCGAAGTGGTCAGTGGCCCGCGGGTCAGCGCCGACCCCGTCTCGCCGCAGCCGGCCCGCAACCTCACCCTCGGTGGTCTGGTCGGCCTGATCCTCGGCATCGGTCTGGCGATCCTGCGGGGCGTCGCCGACGTCCGACTCCGCGACGCCGCCGGCCTGCAACGCGCCACCGGCAGCCCGCTGCTCGGTGAGATTCCGTTCGAGGCCAACGCCCGCAGTGCGCCTCTCATCGTGGGCGACGCCGCGACCTCGGCGCGCGCCGAGGCGGTCCGCAAGCTGCGGACCAACCTGCGCTTCGTGGACGTCCACGAGCCGGCCCGGGTCATCGCGGTGACCAGCGCCCTGCAGGGCGAGGGCAAGACGACGCTCTCCTGCAACCTGGCCATCGCACTGGCCGAGGCCGGCTGGCGGGTGCTGCTGGTCGACGCGGATCTGCGCCGACCGAAGGTCGACGACTACCTGGGCCTGGACGCCGGCGTCGGTCTGACCGACGTGCTGGTCGGCGACGTGAAGGTGGGCGACGTCGTGCAACGCTGGGGCGACAAGTCACTGCTGGTGCTGCCCAGCGGGTCGGCCCCGCCGAACCCGAGCGAGCTGCTCGGCTCCAAGGCCATGTCGGACCTGCTGCTGGCGCTGCGCGAGTCGGCGGACATCGTGATCATCGACACCGCGCCGCTGCTCGCGGTGACCGACGGCGTGGTGGTGGCCGTGCAGGCCGACGGCGCGCTGCTGGTGACCCAGCAGGGCCGTACCTCGCGGACCCAGGTCGCCGCGGCGGCCCGGTCGCTGCACTCGGTCTCGGTCCGGTTGCTCGGCTGTGTGCTGAACATGGCCAAGGTGGCCAAGGCCGAGGCGTACCAGTACGAGGCCTACCGGGTGGTCGCCTCGACGCCCGAGGCGTCGGTGCCGGCCGACCGGGCCGCATCCGGCCGGCACAGCGCGACCGCCGACGGGGTCAACGGCGTCCCCGACCACACCCAGGAACTCACCCGGCTGCCCCGATGAGCGCGGCGAGGGGTCGCAACGACCGTTCGATCTCCTCGGCGCAGCGTCGGAAGTCGGCCGCGGTACCGCCGATCGGGTCCCGAAGGTCGTCCTCGTCCGGGGCGGCGGGTTGCAGCCGTCCCCGGGCCTGGGCGGCGGCGGCGATCGCCGCCCGCAACGGGTCGTCGGCCGAGTCGGCGGGCGGCTCGGCCGCCGCGGCGAGCCGCCCGAACTGGCGCAGCGTGAACGTCCGGTGCAGCGCTTTAGGCGTCAACGCCGTGCAGACCGAGCGTTGGCGTCGGGTCGCGGTCAGCACGAGCGTCGCCTCGACCAGGTACTCGGGCCGCAACCCACGGGTCCGGAACGTGGCCGGGTCCGCGCCGTTCTCGGTCGCGACCTCCATGGCGTACGGGTGCATGGCCAGCCCGTCGATCGCGTCGGTGCCGGCGCTGGCCACCTCGACGGGTCGGTCGGCCAGCAGCCGACGGGCCAGGTACTCGGCCATCGGTGACCGGCACAGGTTGGCGTGGCAGACGAACAACACGCGATCAGCCATCGGTGCCCCTCTCATCGGTACGGACACGGGCGCTCGCACCGCGAGGGCGGTGCGTCGACGCCGGTGGCCGTGCGGGGAGGGGTTGTCGGCATCGTACGCGGGCCGCACGCGCGCCGGTCGTGGTGCCGCGCCGGCCGCCGGCGATCTCTGTGGGACGGGGGCGTACCGGTGAAGATCGGCATCCTGTCGTACCACTTTCCGCCCGAGCCGGCCTTCATCCCGGGGAGCCTCGCCGAGGAGCTGGCCGCGCGTGGGCACGAGGTACGGGTCCTCACCGGCTTTCCGGACTACCCCGGCGGGCACGTCTATCCCGGCTGGCGACAGCGGTGGCACCACGAGACGCACAGCCAACGGCTGAGTGTCCGACGGGTGCCCCGGTACCCGGGGGGCACCGCGTCGGTCGGCGGCCGGATGGCCAGCTACCTCTCCTTCGCCGGCAGCGCGGGGCTGGTCGCGCGCCGGTTCCTGGGCGACGTGGACGTGCTCTACGTCTTTCAACTGCCGGCGACGACGTTCGCCGCCGCCGGGGTGATCCGGTTGCTCGGGCGGGTGCCGGCGGTGCTGCACGTGCAGGACGTCTGGGCCCGCGACGGCGCCGACGAGGGGGGCGAGGGACGCTGGGCGGCGCGGATGGGCAGCACGATGACCCGGATCTACCGGACCGCGGCGCGGATCGCGGTCGCCGCGCCGTCGATGCGGGACCTGGTGGTCGCCGCTGGCGCCGACCCGGCCCGGGTCCGGTTGGTGCTGAACTGGACCGACGAGCGGATCTTCCACCCGGCGACACCCAGTGCGGCGGCCCGCCAGCTGGTCCGTCGAGATGGTCGGTGCGTGGTGATGCACGCCGGGACCATCGGGGAGCGGCAGGGGCTGGAGACCGCAGTCCGGGCGGCGGCGGCGCTGGACCGGACGATGGATCTTGTCCTGGTCGGTTCGGGCGCGGCGGAGCGGCGGGTGCGGGGGCTCGCCGCCGAGCTGGGCGCGGAGAACGTCCGCTTCCTGGAGCGGCGGTCGCCGGTCGACATGCCCGAGCTGTACGCCGCCGCCGACTACCAACTGGTCATGCTGCGCGACCTTCCGGAGCTGCGCGGCACGGTGCCCGGCAAGCTCCAGGCCGCGCTCTCCTGCGCCGCGCCGGTGATCGCGTCGGCCGGCGGGGACACGGCCGAGCTGGTCGAACGGGCGCGGGCTGGGCTGTCCTGCCCGCCGGAGGACTGGGCGGCGTTGGCCGACCGGTTCTGGTTGGCCGCCACCATCTCGCCGCCGACCCGCACCGAAATGGGTCGCCGGGGTCGGGCCGCGTACCTGCGAGAGATGTCGCTGCCCGCCGGCGTGGACCAGATCGAACGGCTGTTGCACGAGGCGGCCGGACGGGTCGCACAGCCCGCCACGGAACCACGAAGGAAATTCGCTTAAAGGACGACAAGCGCAATAACGGTACGAACTTCCCTGATGCGTGCTAAGAACGTCAGGGAATCGACCTTCTGTCCGGTTCCGTGAATGGGAGTGTGGTGTGACGGTGAGCGAACGACCGATCCGGCGGCGGAGCCGGTCCCGGCGTCGTCGGCGTGCCCGACTGCGACGGGCCCTCCTTGGCGCCCTGGTGGTTGGCTCGCTGCTGCTGGCGACCACCGGGTGGGTCGGCTTCCGCGGTTGGCAGGCGCGCACCCACCTGCTCAACGCCGCTGGCCTGGCCCGAGAGTTGAGCGCCCAGACTGTCGGTGGGGACACCGGCCGCGCCCTGCGGACGCTCGCCGCCCTTCAGGAGCAGGCCGGGGCGGCCCGCGCGGCGACGGCCGATCCGACATGGCACCTCGGGCGACGTACGCCGATCGCCGGCGACGACCTCGACGCCGTCGCGCAGATCGCCGTCGCCATCGACGAACTGGCCCGACACGCATTTCCGACCCTGCTCCGGGCGGACCTGACCAGCCTGGTGCCGACCGGCGGGCGGGTGGACCTCGCCCGACTCGCCGCCGTCTCCACGCAGCTGACCGCGGCCCACGAGTCGGTGCAACGTACCCGCCAGAACCTGGCCGCGGTGCCCGCCGACAGGCTGGTCAGCCAGATCCGGCAGGCGCTGACCGACCTGCGCGACGAGATCGACCGGCTGGCCAGCCTCACCACGGCCGCCGACCAGGGAGCCCGCCTCCTCCCGCCGCTGCTCGGCGCGAACGGCCCACGCCGCTACCTGCTCGTCTCGCAGAACCTCGCCGAGTTGCGCGCCACCGGCGGCATGTTCGGCGCGTACGCGATGATCGAGGCGGAGAACGGCAAGGTGAAGATGGGCAAGCAGGGCAGCAGTGCCTCGCTCGGCCGGTTCACCCCGGCGCTGAAGGTGCCCGCCGAGACCCGGGCCCTCTGGACGGACCTGCCGGGCATCTATCCCGCCGACGTCAACCTGTCTCCGCACTTCCCGACCGCCGCCGCGCTGTACCGCGAGATGTTCCGGCGCAAGACCGGCACCACTGTCGACGGTGTGCTCGCCGTTGATCCGGTGGTGCTGTCGTACCTGCTCAAGGCGACCGGTCCGGTGCTGGTGCCCGGCGGTGTCCCGCTCGCCAGCGAGAAGGTCGTGCAGACCCTGCTCAACGACAGCTACCAGCGCCTCGACGTCAAACAGCAGGACGACTTCTTCGCGGCGTCCGCCGCCTCGGTGTTCGACACCTTCTTCAAGAAGAATGTCAACCCACGGGTGCTGTTGTCCGCATTTGACCGTGCTGTCACCGAACGCCGGATATTGTTCTGGAGTGCCCGACCTGAGGAACAGCGGACATTCGGCGAGAGCCGGATGGCCGGGACGCTTCCGGAACAGGACACCGTGCCAACTGTCGGCGTGTTCCTCAACGACGGCAGCGGCGCGAAGCTCGGCTACTACCTGCGGCCGACGGCGAACCTGACGGTCGGCGAATGCCGGTCGGACGGCCGCCGCGAGCTCCGGCTGCGGGTGACTCTGCGCTCAACGGCGCCGAAGTCCGGACTTAGCGAATCCGTGCTCGGCCTCGGTCTGGCTGGCGATCCGTACACCGCCCGCACGTTGGTGTCGATCTTCAGCCCGGCTGGTGGAGCGGTGCTGGAGGCCCGGCTGGACGGGGCCGAGACGGCACTTGGCAGCGGCACCGAACGCCGCCGTCACGTGGCGACGGCCAGCGTCGACGTCGGCCCCGGCGCCGAGCGGGCACTGGAGGTCACAGTGCTGACGGCCAAGACCGGCGTCGGGCAGGCCGAGCTGTGGCTCACCCCCACCGCCACCCCCTGGACCACCCAAGTTCATTCCGCACCAAGCTGTGATCAGTAGGAGGGAACCAATCATGCGGCTATCCCGCATCATCATGGCGCTCACGGTCGGCCTGGCCGTGGTGGCCGTGCCGACGGCAGCGGGGGCGGCACAGCCGCAGCCGACGCCCAGCGCGACCACCGACCCGCCGCAACCGCCGCCGTACCCGCCGACCGCCGCGTCGCTGACCGTCAACCGGCCGACGATCTACCTCGGCGAGACGGTGGTGCTGACGGGTACCAACTTCGGCCCGAACGAGACCGTCGACATCACCGTGACGGTCACTCCGCAGGCCGCTCCGGCCGGCGGCGCGGCTCCGGCTCGCCGCAGCGACGGCAGCACCGTGGCCATGGCTCCGGTGGCCTACCAGGCGAGCGCGCCCCTGCACTTCACGGCGTACACCGACGCTCAGGGCCGCTTCACCAAGACCTACAAGCCGTCGGTGACGGGTCTGCTGACCTTCACCGCCACGGGCCGGGAGTCCGGCCGTACCGCCACCACCGAGCTGCGGGTGCTGCACAAGAAGCAGCCGCTGCCCGTCACGGGCGACAGCCTCGGCACGCCCATGAAGCTCGGTGGCGGCCTGGTCGGCGCCGGAGCAGTGATGCTGCTGCTGACCCTGGCCTGGCGTCGCCGCCAGCGCTTCGGTGGTGCGGCGCACTAATCCACACCACCGGGCTGCGCCTGGATAGCACCGAAGCTGGCGCCCGTCGGAACACTCCGACGGGCGCCAGCCTGTTCAGAGAGACGGCCTGGGCACCGTCCCTAGGGTCGTCGTCGGTCCGCCATGCCCGCCGATAGCGAGGTCGACATGCGCCGGTACGACTTTCGGCGCGTCGTGTCCGTCTTGCGGCCTTTGCGCGGTCGGCCCGTTGGTGATCGACTCGGGTTCCTTGAAGTCGGGGTGTCCGGGCGTCCGGGATGCCCCGACTTCCCTGAACCCGAGTGGATCACCCGGTGAGGGCCGGTTCGGCGCTGCGAGCCCGACGTCGCGTGGGCAGTTTGTCCGTGTGGGGGTTTGTGGGTGGTGACTGGGCGCACCCGCAGGCTGGAATCATGGCGGGGTCGGGGTCGTTACATACCCTGACGATCGCAGTCCCTGACGATCGCAGTACCACCGACCCGCCGCCCGACCCCTGGGGGCTGGTCGCGCAGGGTGGAATGCCAGCCTCCACCCGGTCGTTACAGTCCCCGCGAACGACCGCAGGCACCGCCTTGATGAGGGTGCCGACGGGTTGGGCCACCCGGAATGACCTCGGCCCCCCGGTCGTTACAGTCCCCACGAACGACCACCTGGTACCGCCCCGATCAGGGTGCCGGTGCCGGCAGGTGGGCCGACCCCGGAATGACCCCGGCCCGCCGGTCGTTACACAGGGACCCGGCGCCACGAGCCCCCGCTCGCAGGTACGCCGACCCGACGCCCGACAGGGCGTCACCCCCAAACTTTTCCCCTTTGTTTGTGCAGCGCCGGACGAGGTGCTCACACCCATCACCGCCGTCCCCCTTTGGCGGTGCGGGTGTTCTACCCCCGAAGGAGCTACCCCTCATGAACACGATCTTCCGTAAGAGCATGTTGTCTGTTGCTGGTCTCGCGTTCGCCGGTGGTGTGTTCGCCGGTCCGATCGCCGCCCACGCCAACCCGGTGGACGCCAAGCCCGTCGCGGTGGCTGTGCAGTCGGCGGCGCCGAAGCCGCAGGGCGAGCAGTCCCACATCAGCCTCAACGATGAGCAGACCGCGAACGTGAAGGCGATCATCGCCGCGACGAAGAAGGCCGGTCTGCCGGAGCGGGCCGCGGTGATCTCGATCGCGACGAGCCTGCAGGAGTCGAAGCTGGAGAACCTGGGTCACCTGGGCGACATGAACGATCACGACTCGCTGGGCCTGTTCCAGCAGCGCCCGAGCTCGGGTTGGGGTACGCCGGAGCAGATCACGAACCCGGAGTACTCGACGACCGCGTTCCTCAAGGGCTTGAAGCAGGTTGACGGGTGGCAGGACATGCCGCTGACCGACGCCGCGCAGACCGTGCAGGTATCGGCGTACCCGGACGCCTACGCCCAGTGGGAGCAGCAGGCCACCGACCTGGTCGGCCAGCACTGGAACAGCTGACCCACACCACAAGCAGCAGCACCACAGCACCACCGCACAGCACCACACCACGACACCGACCGCTGGCCGGCACCCCCAACCCGGGGTGCCGGCCAGCGGCATCTCCGTGCCCTGCCCCCGCACAAACCGCACCACGACACCGACTTGCTGGCCGGCACTCACACGCGGGGTGCCGGCCAGCGGCGTACGCCGGTCAGGTTTTGTGGTTGTGGCTGCGCCAGATATCGATCAGCGCGGTGATCAGCGCGAGCGCGATGATGACGGTGGCGAGCATGAGGGACTGTTCGAAGGCTTTGGTCCAGTCTCCGCGGCTGTCGGCCAACGTGGAGAAGAACAGCGAGCCGACGGCGGCGATGCCGGCGGCGGCGCCGATCCGCTGGCCGGTCTGGAGCATGCCGGCGCCGCTGCCCGCCTGATCGACCGGCACCTCGGAGAGGGTGATCGTCTGGTTGGGGGCGATCACCAGTCCGCTGCCGATGCCGGCGACGAGCAGTGGGCCGGCGGTGACCCAGGGCGCCGGAGCGTCCGGGAAGAGGCGCAGTGCGATCACCGTGGCGGCCAGCCCGACCACCACGGTGAGCAGTCCGATGGCGACCAGTGGTCGACCGAAGCGGTTGACGATGCGGCCACCGAGCACGGCGGCGGCCGCGGAACCCAGGGCGAAGGGGGTGATGGCCAGGCCGGCGACGAGGGCGCTGTAGCCGAGCCCCATCTGCAGGAACAGGGTGAAGATGAAGAAGATCGCGGTGAAGCCGCCGAAGTAGACGAGCGCCAGGATCGAGCCCAGCGTGTACGACTGGAAGCTGAACAGTCGGAGGTCGAACAGGGGCTGGTGCTGGCGTGCGTACCGTCGTTCCCAGAGCCCGAAGGCGACCAGCACCGCCAGGCCGACCGGGATGAGCGCCCACTTCCAGGGGGTCCGCCACTGCTGCTCCTGTACCAGTGGCAGCAGGACGAGGACGACACCGATGCCGAGCAGCAGGACGCCGACGGGGTCGAGTCGATGCCAGCCGGGTTGACCGGTGGGGCGGCCGGGCAGCAGTCGCCAGCCGAGGATCACCGCGAGGACACCGACCGGCACGTTGACGAAGAACACCCAGCGCCAGCCGTGTTCCTCGCCGCCGATGGCGATGAGCAGTCCGCCGAGCAGCGGCCCGACGGCGGTGGAGATGCCGATGGTGGCGCCGAGCAGCCCGAACGGGCGGGCGCGTTCGGGCCCGCGGAACAGTTGCTGGATCAGTCCGATGACCTGGGGGTTGACGACGCCGGCGGCGGCGCCCTGCAGCAGTCGGGCGATGACCAGCCAGGTCGGGGAGGTGGCGAGGCCGGCGAGCGCGCTGGTGATGGTGAACAGCGCGATGCCGAAGACGAAGGCGTTGCGCCGCCCGCGGGCGTCGCCGAACCGGCCGGCGGGCACCAGGGCCAGGCCGAAGGTGAGCGCGTACCCGGAGAGAATCCACTGCAGGTCGCTCGACGACGCGTGCAGCGCCCGGTCGATGGAGGGCACGGCCACGTTGACGATGCTCACGTCGAGCAGCGTCATGAAGGCGGCGACGAGTCCGACCCCGACCGCCTGCCAGCGTCGTCGGTTCTCGGCCGCGGTCACCGGCTGCGGCGTCTGCGCCGCGCTCATCGTGCCCCCCCGTCGACCCTCGGTCATGCATGGTTGACCGCTACCCGGGTCTTCGGGGGGCGAACCGTACCGGTTGGTTCCGTGGGTCACGCCATCTGGCGGGCGCAGAACCGGGGACCGAAGTCGAGGCCGGCCATCGGCGAGTCCTCGCGGTGCAGCAGGCCCTTCTCGGTGAGCAGGTGCAGGGGGCTGCCCACCTGCTCCTGGGTGAGCCCGGATTCCTCGGCGATCAGGTCCGGGTAGGGCACCTGCCCGCGTGCTTCGAGGGTGGTGACCGCCTGGTACACCCGTTGCTCGGCCTCCGACAGTTGCACCTGCTGCATGGTTCCTCCTTTTGCTCGTCCGCCACTGGGGTGGCGGCTGCCGTGCGCCGGTTACCCCCTCGGTGCCCGAAGATGCACACCCGATCGGGCGGTCGCGACGGCGGGCGGGTCCGGCGGTCGGGCCGGGGAGGTGCCCTAGGCTGCTTCCGTGATCGTTTGGGATCTCGTCGTTGTCGGCGCTGGCCCCGCGGGGCTGTCCGCGGCGCACGCCGCTGCCCGTGCGGGCGTCTCCACCCTTGTCGTCGAGCGAGCAGTTCACCCGCGGTACAAGACCTGCGGGGGTGGCCTGATCGGCACCTCGCTGGCGGCCGTTCAGGATCGGATCGAGGTGCCCGCGCACGACCGGGTGGACCGGGTGACGTTCACACGCGACGGCCGTCGGGAGTTCACCCGCCGCAACGGCAGTCCGGTGGTGACGATGGTGCGCCGCGAGGAGTTCGACGACCGGCTGCGCGCGGCGGCGGTCGCCGCCGGCGCGCAGCTGCGGGAGCGGGTCGCGGTCCGCGCGATCGAGCAGGACCCCGAGGGGGTACGCCTGCGGCTGGCCGACGGTACGACGATCGCGGCTCGTGCCGTGATCGGGGCGGACGGCTCGTCGGGGGTGACCGGCCGGCACGTCGGGGTTCGGTACCGGCAGGTGGATCTGGGTCTGGAGTTGGAGATTCCGGTGCCGCCCGTCGAGCAGGAGCGGTGGCGGGGCCGGCTGCTGCTGGACTGGGGTGCCATGCCGGGCTCGTACGCCTGGGTCTTTCCCAAGGGTGACCGGCTGACCGTCGGCGTGATCGCCGCGCGGGGGGCGGGGGAGGGGACCCGCGACTACCTGCGGCGGTTCGTCGACCGGTTGGGTCTGACCGGGTTGCCGGCGGAGCACGACTCCGGTCACCTGACCCGTTGTCGGGCGGAGGATTCACCGTTGCGCAACGGTCGGGTGCTGGTCGTGGGGGATGCGGCGGGGTTGCTGGAGCCGTGGAGCCGGGAGGGCATCAGCTTCGCGTTGCGCTCCGGCGAGCTGGCCGGAGCTGCGGTCGCGGACGGTGACCTGGCCGGGTACGAGCGGGCGGTGGCCGAGCGTCTGCTGCCGGAGATGCGGGCGGGGTTCCGGCTGCTCGACGTGTTCACCCGTCGCCCGGACGTGTTCCACGCCCTGTTGGCGACCCCGCCGGGCTGGCGGATGTTCGTGCAGTTCTGCCAGGGGCGGGCGAGCTTCGACGAGATGCTGCGCCGCCGCCCCATCCGGGCCGCCCTTGCGGTGCTCGACCGGTTGTCCCACCCGTCGCGCCAGGCCACCACTGCTCACCCAGGATCCTAGGATGCCTTACAGGGTGTGCGCCCGGCTACTGGTGTCGACCGGCGTGGCCGCCGGACAATCACAGTGGAGCAGGAGGAGGCGCTGATGACCGAGCAGCCGTTCACCGACGACGAGTACGCGTTTCTGCGCCACGCGCGGTTCGGGGAGTTGCCGCCCGCCGTCCGTCCCGACGAGCGGGTGGCCCTGACCGAGACCGACCCCGGGCGCGACCGGCCGGAGGAGTCCGAGGACCCGATCCGCTGGAACGTGCAGGGCTGAGAAACGCGCGACGGGCCGCGGGTGTCGCCACCCACGGCCCGTTCGTGATGCGCTCCGGTCAGAAGACGGGCACGCCCTCGCGGACCAGACGCCAGTTGGGCTGGAAGAAGTCGGCCGGGTCGATCGTCCCCTTGGCCTGCGCCCAGTCGATGAGCAGCTGACGGATCTCCTGCTGCGCGTTGTAGACCTGGGTCTTCACGATGCCGGGGAAGTTGCCGCCGCCGCTGCGCCGGTAGTTGTTCACCGCCACCACGAACTGCGCGTTGTCGGCCACCGGGGTGTCGGTGCCGGCCAGCACCAGGCGGGTGATCCGCTGCCCGACCGGCTTGGAGATGTCGATGTCGTAGTCCAGGCCGGAGATCACGTCGTAGTTGTAGTCCGGCACCGCCGGCGAGTCGCTGATCTGCTCCGGGTCGACCGGGGCGCCCGGGGCGAGGGTCCGGAAGTACTTCGCCGAGTACTCCAGGTAGGTGCGCACCTCCGCGCCGCTGAGCACGACCGCCTCGAGCGTGTTGTCGAAGACGTAGAGCCCTGCCACGTCACGGATCTTCACGTCCCCGGCGGGGAAGACCGCGGTGCGGCTGAACGGGGACGCCTGCGACAGCACCGGCAGGTCGGCGTACTGCGTGCCGGCCAGCGCCTTCGTGACGGTCTCGGCCTGGACGTGGTTGATGAAGTCCAGGATGGGGGTGTCCTTGTACCTGGATTCCACGGTGGACATCTCGACAGTGGCCTGGGCCACCACCTGGTTCACGTACGCGATGGTCTTCTGGTGCTGGGCCCGCACGGCGGCGAGCACCTTCGGGTCCTCGACCACCGTGTTGGTGTTCAGCATGGTGGCGGCCTTCTTGGTGATCGTCCACCGGCCACGCTCACGGGAGAGGGTGAAGTCCATCCGGGTGAGCCGCTGGCCCCACTTCGACGGCTCGGAGAGCAGCACCTGCGTGCCGGTGCGCTCGTTGGTGACGAACCGCTCGACCACCTCGTTGTGCGCGTGACCGAAGAGGATCGCGTCGATCCCCGGCACCTGCTGGGCGATCAGCGCCACCGGGTTCTCGTTCGGCAGCTCGGGGCCGTAGCTGGAGGTGCCGCTGTCACCGCCGTGCGCCGAGATCAGCACGAGGTCCGCGCCGCGGGCCCGCATGATCGGCACCCACTTCGCGGCGGTCGCGATCATGTCGTCGAAGCGCAGCTTGCCCTCGACGTTGCCCTTGTCCCAGATGGCCACCCCGGGGTTGGTCAACCCCAGGATGCCGACCCGCAGGGTCGGCGCGGCGAAACCGAGGGAGACCTTCTTGATGATGTACGGCAGGAAGGCCGGCTTGCCGGTCTTCGCGTTGACGGCGTTCGCGGCGAGCGCCGGGAAGCCGAGCTGGCGGATCCACAGGTCCAGCAACGGCAGGCCGTAGTTGAACTCGTGGTTGCCCAGGGTCACCGCGTCGTAGTCGATGACGTTCATGGCCCGTGCCATCGGGTGCTTCTCCCCGGTGGCGGTGATCGGCTCCTGCTTGGCGTAGTACGTGGCCAGCGGCGTGCCCTGGATCGTGTCGCCGGCGTCGAGCACCAGCGTCGCCTTGCCGCGCCGCTCCCGACGGATCTGGTTGATCAGGGTCGCCAGCTTCGCCACGCCGATGTCGTTCTGCTTGCTGTCGTCGTACTCGGCGTCGCGGTAGTAGTCCCAGTTGTAGACGTTGCCGTGCGTGTCCGACGTGCCCAGGAGGGTGAGGTCCCAGGTGCGCGGCCGCGCCGCGCCGGCCGCCTGCGCGGGCGCGGCGGCGATCAGCGGGGTGGTCGCCGCGGCCGCCGCGG
>NZ_PYAK01000077.1 GCF_003264365.1 Micromonospora noduli | reverse complement strand
AACCGGCGGCGCGCGGCCAGCGCCGCGTCCGCCGCCTCCGCCCAGCCACGCGCGGCCCGCAGGGCCGCCAAGACGGCCGCCGGGCCACCCGCCATCGACCGGGCCGCCTCGGTCAGCTCCGGCGGTGACGGCACCAGGGAGATCGCCAGTACACCCAACTCGCGCAGCCGTTCCTGCTGACTCGCCAGCCCGGTACGGACCACAGTCAACTCCTCCCGGGCGGCCTCCGCCGACCGGGCCTGCTCACCGGCGGCGGCAGCCGCGCCCCGGCGTACCCCGTCCAGCTGGCGGGCGGCCGCAAGATACTCCGTCCAGGCCGTGCTGGGATCGACCGCCCGCGGCGTGGCGTCCCTGGTTGCCGTAGCTGCCCGCTGCCGCCCCGGCCCGGTCACCGTCGCGATCGGATCCACCTCGACACCCTCCACGCGCGCCACCTGATCAGCCGGCCTCGTCGGCGAACGGCACCAGGACGGTGCCCCGCTCGTCCGGGCCGTCCCAGAGCACCGCCCGGTCGGGGCGCACCTGCCACTCGACCGGCCGACCGAAGACCGCTGTGAGCTGCGCGACCGGCACATCCAGCACGGCCACCGCCGCCAGCTTGTCGACCTCGCCCGCCGGCTCGAACAACGCGGCGAACGGCGGCACCGCACGCCACCAGCCCAGCAGATGCCGTCCCGCCGGCGGCCCGTCCCGTAGGAGCGACCGCAGCCGGTCCACCGGCAGCTCCCGAGGACCCGGCCGGTCCAGCCCGAAGACCACCAGGTACGTCGGCAGGTCGTCGGCCGCGTCCGCGAGCAGCGTTGGCAGATCCACCAACTGGGCCGAATGCCGGGTCGCCAGATCGGCGGTCAACGCCTCCGCCAGGGCCCGGGCGCCCGGATCCGGTGCCGCCACCAGGAAGCGGGCACTGCCCGGTGCGTGGTGAGCCGACGTGCTCCGCGCCGCCGTCGCCAACAGGCCGCCCGCCGCGGTGCCCGAGCCCAACACCGCGAGGTTGCGTCCGGCCGCCGGACCCAGCGGCACCGCGACCGTCGAGCGGGCCACGTCCACCGCCCGGCCCAGCAGAGCCGCCGGTCCGTGTGCCTGTCCCGCCAGGGCCGCCCGGTGACGCGGATCGTTGCCCAGCAGCGGCCGGGCGTAACCCGCGAAGACCACCGGCGGCACCGACCCGGCCGGACGGGCCGCCCACAACTCGTGCCGCAGCTCCTCCACGGCCTCCGGATGGTCCTGCGGGTCCGGGTGACGGATCAACCGTTCGTGACCCCGGATCGCACCCCGTGGGCCGCCGAGCCCGCCGGCCGTGTTCACCACCGCGCTGCCCACCGGCAGACCGGCCGCCGAGTCGTTCGTCGGCTCCAACACCGGACTGCCACCCGGCAACGCCACCCGTACCGGAAACTGGCCGAGCACCGAATCCCGATGACCAGCATCCGCGCGCGCACTCAGCCCCAACTCGCCCGCGCCCGCCAGGACCAGGTGCACGCCGTACGCCCGACCCGCCCGGGCCAGCCCGTCCAACTGGGCGGCCACCTCGGCGGCCAGCCGGTCCCGCTCGGCGAAGAGCAGCGGCACATTGTCCACCACACAGACGATCCGCGGCAGCGGCTGGTGCTGACGCAGCTCCGCGAAGCGTTGCCCCCCGGCCCGAGCGCCCGCCTCCGTGCGGCGCTGGACCTCGGCCGTCAACTCGTCCAGCAGATCCCGGACGTACTCCCGGTCGGCGGCCATCGCGGCCGCGCGCACCTGCGGAACCCACGACCGGTCCCGCTCGGTCTGCAAAAACTCCACGAAGGACTCGCCGTCGCCCAGATCCGCCAGGTAGAACGCCAGGTCGTCCGGGCCGTACCGGGCAGCCAGGCCGAGCAGCGCGGTGGTCAGGAACGCCGCCCGGCCCGCTGCGGACCGGCCACTCACCAGCCAGTGCGGGGTCAACTCGGTGAAGCCCAGCGGCACCGACCGGCCCCCGGCATCGCCGACGGTCGTGGTCAGCCCTTCGGCCGAGTCCGATTCCCACAGTCGCTCACCCGTCGGCGGCAGCAGAGCACCCAACGCCAACCGGGAACCCGCCTCCACCTGCTCGGCGAGCCGCCGACAGACCGCGTCGACCAGCTCGGCCGGCGGGTCCGACTCGACAAAGACCGGCGAGTTCAGACCACCCGGCGGATCGGCGCCCGGCCCGGCGAACGACGCCCCCGGCGGATCGCCGAGCAGCGCGTACGCATTCCGCAGCACCAGCGAAGTGGTGTGCGGCAGCGGCGCCCGGGCCGAGTACGGGCCGGCGGGCGGCCAACCCGCCACCACCAGGTGCAGCCCAGCGGCCGGGCCCTGCTCGGCCAACGTCTCGATGCGCGCCAGATCGGTCGGGCCGGTCGACTCCGGCAGCGCGGCCACCACCAGCAACAGCGTCCGATCGTGACGGCGTCGCCCACTCGCCCCCGGCGTCACCCACTGCTCCGCCTCGGTCAGTACCGCGCGCAGACCCGCCACGTCCACCGCCGGCGGCGGTAACAGGCCAGCATCCGCGAGTGCCCCGAACGGCGTCAGCACCGCTCCGGTGGCATCCACCGCGCGAATCAGCAGGGCACCCGCCGGTGCCGCACCCAACAACCGCAAAAGTACGGCCCGGAGCAACCCCGCAACCCGCGGCTCCCGCGCGTCAGCGTCCACGCTGAGGTGACCGGTGCCGACAAGCGGAACCAACGCGGGGAAACGAGCGTCGTCCAACGGCGCCGCGGTACCGACCCGAACGAACGGCGGCGGGCCATCACCGGCCGCCGAGTCCACGGTGAGCGAGTCCAGTGCCGCGCCCGACCAGCCCGGCGCCAGCAGGGTCGCAGCCGTCCGTAGCCGATCGGCCACCTCGTACTGGCGACGCTGATCGGCCGGAGCCGGCCGCGTCTCGTCCAGGATTCCGGCGGCCGCGGTCGCGACGGCCGCCGCCCGACGGTGCAGGGCTGCGGCGCGGTTCGTGCGAGCCTTCGGACCGGCCACCGCGTCCACCCCCTCTACCCGAGGTTGGCAACCCCTCCCCAAGCAGAGACGGTATCCCAGCCGACGGTGCTCCTCCGGGAGGTGCCTCGGCGCTGCGCCGGTGTTGTCGCGGATCTCACCGGTGGGGAGGGGTCCGTCACGATCCGCTGGATCTGAGGCATTGGCTCCGGGGCGTCCAGCCGATAACTTCAGGAGGTGGAATCAGTGCAGCCCCCCGCCGGTTCCCAGGTCTCCCGCGTACCGGCCCAGCGGACACCGTCGGAGCAGCTGCCGCCCGCCCCGGCACCGCCGGCACCGCAGCCGCCACGCCGCCGGATGCGGACGGTGCTCACTGTCGTCGCTGGCGTGCTCGCCCTGCTCTGCCTCGGCGGAGTCGCTACGGCCTACGTGTGGTACACCCGCGCCTCGACGCCCGACCGCAGCGCACCCGACGTGGTCGTGGACAACTATCTGCGCGCGTTCCTCGTGGATCGCAATGACACAAGAGCCGACCTCTTCACCTGCGAGAGCGGGTCGCAGTTGGAGGCGTTACGCGCTCTGCGGACCGATCTACTTGAGCGGGAGCAACAACTCGGCGTCACTATTCTCGTTAGCTGGGGCAGCCTTGAGGTCGATTCCCATGGTGATACCGCCTCCGTTGTGACGGTAATCCGCCGCAGTGCCACCGTGGATGGTGTGCCACAAAGTTTGACAGACAACTGGCGGTTCGACGTCGTGAAGCAGGAGGGCTGGCGCGTTTGTGGCGGCCTGAAGCTAGGTTGATCCTCACTCAATCCATAAAAGGTGAACCGGAACCTCCAACGTGGTGGGTGACTGGCCGCGCCAGGCCCAGCGGTACCACTCCACCTCGGGTGTGACTCGCACGCAGATGTCCCCCTCGGCGCCCGAGTAGGTCTCGGTGACCGCTCGAAGGTCACGGTGCTCCAGGCCGCCCTCGACGTGCACCACCCGCCGACCAGTGACCGCGTCCGCTTCGAAGACCGGTGTGGGGGTGCGGTGGGCCGGGCCGTCCAGCGAGACCAACCGGATACCGCTGTCACGTGCGCCGTCCACCTCCGGTTGGCTGCCGACGGTCTCCACCCAGACCCGTTCCACCGGCACCAGCGGCGCGAAGACCTCGACCTGGTCGGCTTCCGCCCGGTACCACTCGTGCTCGGGGATCACCGGCACGTAGGTCCGGGCGCTCTGCACCACCCGGTCGTCCGCGCGCAGGTCCCCGCGCCAACCCATCCCGGGCAGCCCGACCAGCACCCGCCGTCCGCGTAGCTCGACCCGCTCCGTCGCGGGGACGATGGCCAGCGGTCTCGGCGGTTGCGGTGCCCAGTCGGGCTGGTCGGCGAACGGGTCGGGCAATGGTCCGGTCATGACCGCAATGGCCTCATTCAGCGGCGCGCAGCGGGGCACCCCGCTCGCGCATGAACGGGACCGGGTTCACCGCGCCAGACGCGTTGCGGTTGTTACGCAGGTGCACCTCGAAATGCAGATGCGGGCCGGAGGAGTTGCCACTGCTGCCGACCTTGCCGATCACCTGACCGGCCGTCACGATCTGATCCTTCTTGACGAAGGGCTGGACCACCATGTGGCAGTACCGGGTGATGTAGCCACCGGCGTGCAGCAGGTCGACGAACCAGCCGCAGCCCCCCTTGCCGGGAAAGCCGTCCACGTTGCAGTCCTGTCGACCGCGGTGGTCCTCGTCGCAGGTTGAGACCAACACTCGACCGGTCGCCGCCGCGCGGATCTCGGTGCCCTTGGCCGCGCCGATGTCGACTCCGTTGTGGCTGGGTCGGCTGGCGGTGCGGAAACCGGAGCCGACTCCGCCGGGGATCGGGGCGGTCCAGCCGGAAGCGGCGATCTGGCCGCGCTCGGCCGCGTTGCACACCGCCTTGCCGTTGATCTCGACGGTGCGGGCCGCGCCGCCGGCCAGGGCGTCCACGATCCGGCTGGCTAGCTCTTCGTGTTTGGCGTACGCGTCCGGGTATGCGCTGACCTGCACCCGCTGCGCGACCGCGGTGAGCGGTCGGCGTTGCCAACTCTCCACCTTGACGAGCTTCTCGTAGAACTTGCGAGCCGCGTACGCGGGGTTCAACCGCTGGGCGACAGTGCCCCACCCCGGCCGCTGCTGGAACAGGCCCAGCGAGTCGTGGTCCGCGCCAACACCCTCGTGCGGCAGGGCCAGGGACTCGGGTACGCCGCTGTTCGCCAGGTTGCGTAGGGCGGACTCCTGCATCGCGGTGGCGAGGGCGACCACCCAACCTCGCGAGGGTACGCCCATGTCCTGGCCGACCTTGATGATGATCGCGGCATTGCGGACCTGGGTGTCGCCGTACTGGGCAAATCGCGGCAGCTTGCCCGCGATGTTGACCGCTCGGACCGGCCCGCACTCCATGCCTGCCATGGTGTCGCCGTTCTCGGCGTCGTCGCCTCCGAGCCCGGTGAGGAAGAACGCCGCGGTGCCGCCGGTGCAGCAGAGCAGAAGCAGCATCCCGGTGAGCACCGCGGCGATCACACCGAGTCGGAGGGGCCCGCGGCGGGTTCCGGCGTTACCAACGTCGCTCATGGCCGCTCCCAGTCCAGAACGTCGACCAGCCAACCACCGTCGGCGGTGACCAGCTCCAACCGGAGCCCGCCGGTATCAAGGGGAAGCAGCAACTCGACGAACGTCTCGGTCCGCTCTCGCATGGTTGGAGGACCGGTAACCTTCTCGGCGGGCACGCTCTCGGGTTCGGCGCCGGTCAACTTCTCCCTCAGCGCCGGCGTGGAAAGTGGCCGCAGACCAGCCTGCCACTCTTCGGCGGTCATCCCGGGACGGCCCAGCCAGGCCTTGGCGAAGCGTTCAGCGGTCTGTTCGGGCGTGCGGGCGCCGGGCGACGTGACGGGTGACGGCGGGGCCGCGCTGTTGAGTAGACCGTCGTCGCCGGCCGTCGGGTCCACGGTGACGATCGGCCCATCCGGGCGGCTGCTCAACCCATCGGCTGAATCGCCCGGATTGGAGATCAGCCTGGCTGCCCCGAGCACAGCAACGACCACCACTCCGATCAGGAGCGCAACGCCCAAGCGGGACCGCAGCGCCCGAGTGAAGAGGAATTCCAACGCCCGTCGCATGACCGTCACCTCGCCTCTGAGCGCACCCGAGGTCCGGTGCGATCCGGTACACGCTCGGTGGAGCCCGGGCGGTAGACCACGAACGACGGGTTCTCAGCCGGAACATCCGGCTCGGTCCAGGTCGCTGGCTGTCGGCGTCGGGGCTGCGGGGCGGTTGGGCGCCTCCGACCCCTGCCCTCCTCCGCAGGCGCCTCTTCGGGCCGCTCTCGACCATCGGGGCGCACCGCGTCTGCGCGCCGGCCCTCGGCCACAGCTGTCGGCACCGGAGCCGGGTCCTCCCGCCGCGCCTCCGGACGTAG
Organism: Micromonospora noduli; assembly: GCF_003264365.1. GTDB lineage: Bacteria > Actinomycetota > Actinomycetes > Mycobacteriales > Micromonosporaceae > Micromonospora > Micromonospora noduli. Next base: position 15,078 of record NZ_PYAK01000077.1, on the reverse strand, counting down.
CCGGGTCTGCGTTGCGTCGGGCGACCGTTGACGTCCGCCCACCGGCTCAGCGGTGCCACCCGGCTCGGCTACGTCCAGCCGAGCGGCGGTCCGCATGTCTCGGAAGAACCGGCGGTGCCAGGACCCGGCTGAACTGACCGCTTCGCTGCTGTCCTTGCCACCGAGTTGCGTGATCCGTCGGTACGGCCGCAGCAGCAGCCATCCGACCACCCCGCAGAGCCAGACCAGCACCACCTGAAGCCAACCCGGCATGGTGGGGGTACTCATGATCAGGTCGACGGCGAACAGATAGATGGCTGCCCCGGTGCCGAAGATAGCGATGTTGAACAGCGCGGCGACCACGGCGTTCGCCAACCGCCGCAGGCCGGCGCTGGCCGGTCGCAGTAGACCGATGGTGCCCAGGATGGGTGCCGCGATCACCGCCCACCGGAAGATCAGGAAGCCCAGTAGGACCAGTAGCGACGCGGTCAGGTCGAACATCGCAAAGAGTAGGGCCGCGAGCACCGCGATGAATCCTGCGCCGACCCGGTCCATATCGCGTACACCCTGGAGGTATTCGTACGCCTCTGGATCCTCGGTCTTGATCTGCTGGGCCACCCGCGCCCACTGCTGCTGCTTCGCCTTGATCGTCGCTGGCCGAGTGGCCGGGTTGGCGCGTAGCTTCGCGGCCTCCTCCCAGGAAAGTGCCTTCGCGTCGTACAGTGCCGGACCGTACTTACGAGCGGTCTCACTGTCGGCCGAGCCAAGCACTCCGCGGAGCCAATTCCGATACAGCATTGTCTCGGTAGCGGTGTCGCTAGCTCGGACGGCAGGGGTTCGAAGGTCCTTGCAGCGTTCAGGATCGATGCACCGTCCTGGGTCCGGTTCCTTCGCTTGCGGCCCAACGGCGTCATGCACCACTCCGAGGCTGGTGACGAGTGCACCGTCAGCGATGTTCGCTGACTTGACCGGCCAAGCGGCCAGCGCCGTGACCGCGATCATCACCAGCAGTGCCCAGCCCGCGGTGGTCATCGCGTTGCTCATGTCTGACTGGCGGGACCGCCAAAGTAGGTAGAGTCCCACCACGCACAGGGTGACGATGCCGAAGACGCTGAACACCTTCTGGTACACGGCCTTGGTCGCCTGCTCGACAAGCGGGTCAGCCCATCCCCACATCGAACCGGGGTCCCAGGCGCGCTCTCTGAGGGCATTTGATGCGCCGATGATTGCCGTGGCGGCCATGAACTCGCCATTGGCGATCGTTGTGGTGAACTTGTAGTCCGGATGGAGCACGCTTGAGGCGCAGCCACCGTCGATGTCATAGGTGTTATAGCTGTAGCCCCCGTAGCCATAGAGGCTGTACCGGCCAGCTACTCCATTCGCTGCCTCCGTTGGGGGCGCGGCAGCGAACCAGCCGGCGAGCCCGGAGTCTGGCGTACCCGGGGTCGGTGCGTTGCGGCAGGTGACCTGGTCGTCGGCGACCGCTTCTAGCTTCCCCACGCAGGTGCGGAAGTTGGCTTGCCATTCCGGGGTCGTGCAGAGGTCGGCGCGGGCCTGGGCGGTGGGCGGTGCGGCGGCTGCGGCCTCCGCGCCGATCAACGGCCAGGTGAGGGTGGCCCCGGCCAGTACGCCAAGGGCGAGCAGGAACGACGCAGTCCTTGCCCAGGCCCTAGCCATGTCACGCCTCCAGATCCGGCAGGGGGATGCTCGGCAGGACTCCGGCCGCTGCGGCGATCGCGGCGGGCGTCGTGTCGAGGTGGTCCAGCAGCCCCTCGACGTACGAGACGTCGACTCGGACCTTCTGCACCCGGCCGTCGACGTCGCGCATCACGAACTCGCGGAAGCCGAGCCGGCTGGACGAGCTGGTGTCGGCGGCGGAGAGTGAGGCGAGGGTGGCCTCGTACCCGTCGTTGACCGGCACCCGGAGCAGCCGGAGCGCTTCGGAGGCGATCTCGGCGTCCTCGGCGATGCGGCCGACGAAGACGGTGGAGACGAGGTTCTGCACGTCGAGGCCGAGGATGTCGCGGGGGTTCTGGGAGGCGACCAGTGCGGCCAGGTTCCACTTGCGGGAGTCGCGGGCGAGTCGGACCAGGAAGGAGCGCCCGGACCGCCAGCCTTCCATGAAGTGCGCCTCGTCGAGGCCGACGAGTTTGCGGGATGACATGGAGCCGCCGTAGCAGCGCCGGACGGCGAGCCGGTGCGCGGTGTGCAGCATCGGCAGGGCCAGTGCTTCCTCGGCTGACCAGTACTCGCGTTCGATCTTGAGGTCGGGCAACCGTAGCCCGGCCATGGTGATCACGGTGAGTGCCGCGTCGGCGCCGAGCAGGCCTTCCGGCGGTCGGCCGAAGAAGAGCATGGCCAGTGGCATCTCGGCGGTGTCCAGCAGGAGGTTGGCCAGTTCCTTGCCGGCGTCGTCGTCGAGCCGCCCGAGGCAGCTCACCACGTCGTCCAGGGTGGAGGTCTCCTCGGCGGGGACCTGGCGGACGGCGTGCCGGAAGAGGGTGGCGGTCGACGCCTCCCTGGCCACCTGCGGCGGGACGAGCATCATGCAGATGTCCTGGACGAGCATCCGCCGCTCGGCTCGGGCGTTGGAGACGGCGATCTCGAACTCCCGGTCACCGGCGGCCCCGGTGCCGAACTCGGAGCGAAGCGGCGTCGGGATGAGCGAGTAGGGCGCCAGGGTGCCGTGCTCCGAGCCGGTCAGGTTCAACACCCGGGAGTACGGCCGAAGCTCGGGCATCGAGCAGAGGCGGGCCAGGGGGCCGGATGGGTCGAGCAGGGTCACCTGGACACCTCGGCGGGCGGCCAGGTAGCCCAGGGCGCCGAGCAGGGTCGACTTGCCACCGCCCGGTTCGGCGACGAAGACCGCGAGCCCGGAGCGTTCCCGGACCTCCATGGGGAAGTGCAGGTCGAGGAAGACCGGGCGGCGGCAGGTGCCGGCGGTCCGGCCGATCAGGTCGCCCCGCCGGTCGCCCACGTTGGATGCGGCCTGGGGGAGCGCGGCGGCGAGCAACGGCACCGGCATGCGACGCACGTAGCCGGTGTTGGCGATCGGCTCGCCGGGGATGAACTCGCGGGCCAGCCAGTCCTGGTTCTTCGGGTGCTGTAGCGAGATGCGCAGTTCCCGGGAGTAGAGCTGGATGAGCCGGCGGGCCCGCTCCAGGCATTCCTCCCTGGTCCGGCCGCCGACCGCGATCCGGTGCCAGCCGTGCGCACGGGCCGAGTCGACCGGCAGGCCGGTGGTCATCTCGTCGCCGATCACCAGGGCGCGCTTGGCCAGTCGCTCGAGCTCCGGGGGAGCGTCGATGCCGTGTTCGGCGTAGTCGAGCTGTTGCGAGCGGATCATCCGCAGCCGGTGTTCGAGATTGCGGAAGGAGTCGCCGGAGCCGAGGATGTCGACGCGGGTCGAGATTTCCATCGGCCAGGGCAGCCGCTCGTGGAAGTGCAGCCAGGGCTCGTGTCGTTCCGGGATCTCCAGTGGCTCCATCCGGCCTACCGCGAGCACTGCCACGTGCCGCTCCTCGCCGGTCATCCGGTTGACCAGCTTGACCGTCGAGCCGTACGGGGTGCGGTAGCGCTCGACCTGCTCGGTCATGGCGAGCAGGTCGCCGCGCTCCCAGCGCCCGTCGGTGACGGGGGAGAGGGTGCTCGGCGGCGACATACAGAGCGCCACCGAGCGGTAGAGCAGCCATTCCAGCTCCTGGGCGGTGACCCGCCGGCCGCGCATGCCGAACGCCCCGAGCACCTCGTCGAACTGTTCCACGGTGCGACCCAGCTTGCGGCGTTCCCCATCGGCGGTGCCCCGGCCGAAGGTGCGCAGCAGCCGCTCGGTGAGCGAGTCGCCGAGGGACCGCCTGGCGAAGGTGACACCCAGGTAGGTCTGGCCCTCGGCGTGGTTGACCGCCATCAGGTGGCGTTGGGCGGCGACCAGGTGGTCGGCCCAGCCGGTGGTGCCGGGAACGTCGGGCAGCGGCGCCGAGGTGTGCGTGTCGATGGTGCGCGCCCACTCGTCGGCGGGGAACGGCCGGGTGGTGCGGCGCAGGTGCAGTCGGAAGCCGGCCAGGCCGGCGTACTGCTCGGAGATCGCCGACAGCAGCGCCTCGCGTTCGGCGTCCGGCCGGAACGCCCAGCGAACCTCGGGCAGCCAGTACCAGGCGGTGACGGTGTTCGGAGTGAAGGTGAGGTGGCCGGCGATCTCGGTGATGGCCAGTTCGACAGACGGATCCCGATCCCCGAATTTGATCTTTGGAGCGCGAACCCTGGTCGGCTTGATCGGTCGGTCCGGACGGCTCGCCGTGCGCTGTCGGGGTGCGGCGATCTCCTTGCCGGTGCTCCTGGGCCGATCCGAGTCGGTGGCCCGGCGCGGCGCGCGTTCGAGAGCTGGCCGATCCGCAGCCGTGATCATGGCCGGCTGCTCCGAGGTGGCCGTGGACCGGCCGGCCGTGGCCGTCGGCTGGGGCGCTTGAGCTGCCGGTCGGGCCGGCGACGTCGCTGCGGGGTGGCCGCCCGGCGCGGTGCTGGCGGGTCGGCGGACGGGGCTCGCGGTCGCCTGCGACCCGCCGCCGGTGGACGGGTCGGGCTCGTCCGGCGGACGCAGCATCGGCCGTCGATCGCCGGCCTGGTGCGGCACCCGGGACTCGCTGGCCGGGTGGCCGCCTCCGTGTCGTGGCTCGACGGGTCGGCCACCGTTGCCCGGCGGATCGGCCGGCGTCCACGGTGGCTCGAGCTCGGGAACCGCGCGGGCCGGTGCCGGGCTGGCGGCGGGTGGCGGCTGATGCGGGATCGCCGGCTGCTCGCGGGTGCTCGGGCCGGCGGTGACGGCTCGTGGCGAGGCGGGTCGTCCCCCGCCGCCGAAGAGGTCCAGGAAGGGGGAGTCGATGTCGGCGTTCTCGCCGGCCGACACGGCGGTGGGCTCGGCCGGTGGCGTCCGGCGGGGAATCGGCCGGGGCGCCTGGAACACGCCGACGGCACCGTGGCCGGGCGACGTCACCAACGCGGGGTCGAGGGCAACCTCGTCCTCATCCTCGGTGTAGTCGAATGAGTGCGCACGGTGACCGGCTGGTGCGCCCGGGCGGCCGGCCGGGGAGCCCGGCGTGGAGGAGCGGCTCATGCGATCGCCTCGGCGACTGTCGGCAGACCCCTGCCCGCGTCCTGCGACGGACCGTTCGACGTACGTCCGGTCATGCCAGCTCCTCCCTAATCCTGATCCGGCTGCCGACCAGGCGCGGATCGCGCTGCTCGACCGCCGGCTCCCGGGTGCGTCGCCAGTCGGTCAGCGCGGTGCGGATGACCACCCGCGCCGGCCGATCGGGGTCGACGTGCCGGAAGATGAACGACGTGGTCACGATGGCGAGCGCGATCTCCCAGGCTGGGAAGAGCTCGACCGTCAACGTGAACAGCCAGTGGATGAACATGTAGAGGGGGACCAGCAGCATGAAGAGCCCGTACTGGGCGTAGGGCAGGTGGACCGGAAGGGTGTAACCGGGCGGCCCGAGGTAGACCAGGCGGGCCCGGTAGATGTCGTCGTCGGTGCGCAGCCGCATCTGGTGAACGCGCCTATTCGAAGATCAGGTCGATCAGGTAATCGCCGACGAAGAAGAGTGTTGCCGCGCCCGCTATGAAGGCGAGCCCGACGATGGCGATCGCGGAGCTGGTCAGCACCTTGGAGATCTCGCCTCGGCTGGCACGGCCGATGAAGATGACGCCCAGGACGGCGAGCAGGATCGGCGCGATCTTGCTGGCGAAGAAGGTGACGACACTGTTGGTGTCGATTCCCTTCGGTGCCGGCTCCGCGAGTGGAGCCGACGCCAGGGTGGAGAGCGCGTGGGCGACGCCGGACGACGCCGTCTCCATGAGCTCGAAGGCGATCACTGGAACCTCCCCATAGCGCGGCCGGCGGTGCCGCGGCGGTGCAATAGGCAAGCCGGACGGGAAAAGTGCCCCACAGGGCATGGCGTTCTTGACCCTGTGTTCGTTACTCACCACGGAGGGTGGCGAGGTTTGGGCGGATTTTCCCCGCTTCGGCCCTCCCTCCAAGCTTCGCCATCTCGATGCTGGCCAATTCCAAAGCGTACGGGCCGCCCCGGATTGCGACAAGCCGCGAAGGGGCTGCCCGATACTGCCCAGATGACCGATCGTACATCTGTTCCAATCGGCACGTCAGGGGCAGTGATGCGCGGCCTACCCGGGTCGCTGGGCGCCGCCGCCGCGACCGGTACCGTCTAGTCGTGACCGATCTGGTGCGGGCTTCGGGCCCGGTGGTGATGGGCGTCCTCAACGTCACACCGGACTCCTTCTCCGACGGCGGACGGTACGCCGACCTGGACGCCGCCGTCGGACACGGCGTCCGTCTACGCGATGCCGGTGCGCACCTGGTCGACATCGGTGGCGAGTCGACCCGTCCGGGCGCCGAGCGGATCGACGCCGCGACCGAGGCCGAGCGGGTGTTGCCGGTCATCCGCGAACTGACCGCCGCCGGTGTGGCGGTCAGCGTCGACACCAGCCGCGCGCGGGTCGCGGAGGCTGCCCTGGTCGCCGGCGCGGCGGTGGTCAACGACGTCTCCGGTGGCCTGGCCGACCCGGACATGGCCCGGGTGGTCCGTGACGCGCACTGCCCCTGGGTGCTGATGCACTGGCGTGGGCACTCCCGTGCCATGCGCGAGCTGGCCACCTACACCGACGTGGTGGCCGATGTCCGGGCCGAGCTGGCCCAACGGATCGACACGGCGCTGGCCGCCGGGGTGGCAGCCGACCGCCTCATCGTCGACCCCGGGCTCGGCTTCGCCAAGACGGCCGCGCACAACTGGGAGCTCAGCGCCCGCCTGTCGGAGTTGCTGGATCTCGGCTACCCGCTGCTCTTCGGGGCGAGCCGCAAGTCGTACCTCGGTGGGTTGCTGGCCGGTGCGGACGGCACGCCACGACCGACCGCCCAGCGGGAGGCGGCCACCGTGGCCACCAGCGTGCTGGCGGTCGCCGCGGGCGCCTGGGGCGTACGCGTGCACGACGTGCAGGCCACCTCCGACGCGCTCGCCGTCTGGGCGGCGACCGGCAGCCCTCGCCTGGCCGTGCCGCCGCACGCCGAAAAGCGAACGCAAGACGATCACGAGCATGGGGTACGGCGATGACGACGGACCGGATCCAGCTGACCGGCCTGCGGGCGCGCGGCCGGCACGGGGTGTACGACTTCGAACGCGAACAGGGGCAGGACTTCGTGGTCGACGCCGTCCTGGAGCTGGACCTCGGCCCGGCCGCGGCCAGCGACGACGTCACCGCCACCGTGCACTACGGCGAGCTGGCCGAGCGCCTGGTCGCGGTGGTGACCGGCGAGCCGGTCAACCTGATCGAGACCCTGGCGGACCGGCTCCTCGCGGTCTGCCTGGCCGACGATCGGGTCGACGCCGCGACGATCACCGTGCACAAGCCGGAGGCTCCGGTGCCGCACACCTTCACCGACGTGGCCGTCACCATGACCCGGGCGCGTACGCGATGACCCGGGCGGTCCTCTCGCTCGGCAGCAACCTGGGCGACCGCCTGGAGCACCTGCGCACGGCCGTCGCCACCCTCGGCGACGCGGTGCTCGTACTCTCCGGGGTGTACGAGACTCCACCGTGGGGCGACACCGATCAGCCCGCGTACCTCAACGCGGTGGTGCTCGTGCAGGACGAGAGCGCGACCCCGCGCGACTGGCTGGAGCGGGCCCGCGACGCGGAGCGCGCGGCCGGCCGGGTCCGTGACCCGCAGCGGCGGTTCGGGCCGCGCACCCTCGACGTGGACGTGATCGCGGTCTGGGGCGACGACGACGAGCCGGTGCTCAGCGACGAGGAGGAGCTGACCCTGCCGCACCCCCGGGCGCACCTGCGCGCCTTCGTGCTGCGTCCGTGGATCGACATCCAGCCGTACGGTCGGCTGCCCGGTCACGGCTGGCTGACCGACCTGCTGACCACCGGCCCCGCGGCCGACGAGGCGTTGGAACTGCGTCCCCGGCCGGAGTTGGCGTTAGAGTCGACGGCATGACCGAGCGGAACCGGCCGGCATGACGCAGGCGAAGCCCCCACCCGGCGGGTCGGGCCCGGACGGGTCCCGGATGGGCCCCACCCGGATTTCGACCCTGGTCGTGGCCGGCCTGGGTGCGGCGGCGGTGGCCTGGCTGCTGATCAGCAGCCTTTACTACAGCGGCATTCCCCGGCTGCCCTGGCTGCCGGTGGTGACGCTGGCCGGGCTCGCCGTGCTGGAGGCGTACGCCGCGATCAACACCCGGGGCCGGATCGAGCGCAAGCCGGGTCGAGACCCGGTCAACCCGCTGTTGGTCGCCCGCTTCGTGGTGCTGGCCAAGGCGTCGGCACTGGCCGCCGCGATCTTTGCGGGCTTCTACGCGGGGCTCACCGGCTGGCTCTTCGTGGAAACCACCCGCGCGGCCCTGGACGATCGACCGGCCGCCAGCGGAGGCCTGCTCGCCTCGCTGGCACTGGTCGGCGCCGCGCTCTGGTTGGAGCGCTCCTGCCGGGTGCCGGAACGCCCGGACGACGAGCGCGAGCAGGACTCTCGGGAGAGCCGCCCCGGCCAGCGCTGAGCAGGGGGTTACGCCCGGCTGCGGGCGCGGGTACGGTGCCTGCGATCGGAGAGCAAGGGCCGCCCAGGGTCCGTCCGTGCGCCGGACTGGGACGGTCGGCCACTGGGGAGGCGGCGTCATGGGGTACGAAGAAGCGGGCCGGGACCGGTCGGCCGAACCCGCGTCTGGGGTGCCGGCCGCCGTACTGGAGAGCGTCTTCGACGACCCCACCCACGGTGAGCCCGGCCGTGATCGGATCGGCGTGCACCTGTGGTGGGAGCTGCTGCTGCTGGCCGGGCTGGCCGCCGTGAGCTGGCTGCTCTGGCGGGAGGATCCGGCCGCGGTGCGCGACGGCAACCTGCGCACGCTGCTGATCGACGCGGTCGGGCTGGGGTTGCTCGCGCTGGCCGCCGGGCTGAGCCTGCGGACGGCCGCGCCGAACCTGGCCGTCGGCCCGATCGCGGTGGCGGCCGCCCTGCACTACGCCGAGCAGGGTGACCGGGGCCTGCCGGCGTCGCTCGGCTCGGCCATGGCGGTCGCCGCGGTGGGCGGGCTGGCGCTGGCGCTGGCCGTGGTGGTGCTGCACGTGCCGGGCTGGGCCGCCAGCCTGGCCGGCGCCGCCGCCGTGGTGGTGTACATCGAACGCCGTTCGGCGCCCGTGCTGGTGCAGGGCGACTACGACCCCACCAGCAGCGCCGGTTACCTCTTCGCCGGCTTCGCCGCGGTGGCCGTCCTGGGTGGCCTGTTCGGCGCGATCCGGGCGATCCGCCGGCTCGTCGGCCGGTACCGGCCGATCATCGACCCGGCCCGTCGGCGGGGCGTGGTGGCCGCCGTGGTGACCGCCGTCGCGTTGGTCGTCTCCACGGTGCTGGCCGCTCTGGCCGGCATGCTGCTCGCCGCCAACGACCCCGGGCCGGTGACGCCCACCTCGGGGCTGGACTGGACGGTGCTGGCCATCGGCGTGGCCCTGCTCGCCGGCACCAGCGCGTACGGCCGCCGGGGCGGTGTGTTCGGCACGCTGCTGGCGGTCGGCCTGGTCACTGTCTTCCAGGTGTACGCGCCGGAGCGGGGATGGACGTTGAGCAACTGGGTGGTCGGCGGAGCGGCGCTCGGCGTCGGGTTGCTGGCCACCCGGCTGGTGGAGACGCTAGGGCGACCCCGACCGGGCAGCCCCGACCGGCCCGAGCCGGTCAGCGACGGCACGATCAGCTCGGGCTGGGCCACGCCGCAGCCGCAGTCCGTCGACAACTGGCCTCCCACGCTGCCGACTCAGGCCGCGCCGCAACCGATGGACCCGTGGCGGGATCCGCGGTGGGAGGACGGCCCGCGACGGTGGGACACCGACGAGCGGTGAGCCGCGTCGCGTCCGCCGAGCCGGAGCTGATCTCGACCGTTAGGCTCGGCGACATGACCGACTCACCTGCCGCCACCCCGGGCGGAACCTCGTTCGAGGAGCTTGACGCGCTGTCCACCGAGGAGCTGCGGGAGCGGGCGTTCGCCCGGGCCCGGGAGCATCGGGACGTGGGCTTCTTCTGGTCGGTGCTGCGCCACCTGCCGAACGCGGACGAGGCCACGGTGCTGGACGGCGCCCCGAACTCGATCGGCCCGACGATCGACGAGGCCAACGCGCTGTGGCGGGAGCTGACCGGTCACGGCTACGAGGAGTCGGCGCCGCTGCTGCGCGCCGCCTTCATCGACTACCTGATGAAGCACTGAGCCGCTCGGGGCAGCCCAGGTCCGCCCGAGCCACCGGTTCGGGGCCTGGGCGGATCGCGTCGCTCGTCCACCGTTCCGGCCCGGTCAGCCGCTACGGCACGGCCGCCGGCACCGGCGCGCTCGCCGTGTTGCTGCTGGTCGGGATCTGCGGCAGTCCGGCGTACACCGGCTGGGCCGCCACCCTGACCGACCCGGAGTCGGGCGGCGCGTTCTACGCGCGCCTGCTCGCCTGGCCGGCCTGGCGGCTCGACGCGGACGGGCAGGCCGGCGGGTTGTTCGCCGCCGACCTGCGAGCTGTGCTGCTGGTGGTCCTCGCGGTGGCGCTGCTCTACCTGTTGCCCGCCGCGCAGGTCGCCCGGGTGCCCGGCCCGGTCAGTCAGTTCTTCTCCGGCTGGGCCGCGTACGTGCTCGCCGGCGGGCTGGCCGCCGTGCTGGCGGCGCTGCTCGGCCCGGCACCGTCACTGCTGGGGGCCCTGCAGGACGCCAGCACCGGTGCCGGTTACGGCTTCCTCACCGGGTGGATCATCGGCATCGCCAGTCTCGGCGGTCGCGCCTGACCCGGCCGAGGCGCGGTCAGGCGCGGCGGTCGTGCCTGCCCCGGCCAGGGGTTCAGCTGCTCGGGCGGCCGAGGTCGAGGAGGCGCTGTCGGCTGAGCGCGCCCACCGGCCGACCGGCGTCGGTCACGAGGAGCCGGTCCCGGCCCGATGTGAGCAGGACCGCCAACGCGTCGTACGCCGAGCCGTCCACAGCGACGGTGGGCAGGTCCGGTGCGGCGTCCTCGGGCACCGGCTCCAGCACCTCCCGGTCGAGCGGGGTGACCGCCAACCGGCGAATGCCCCGGTCGGCGCCGACGAACTCGCGTACGAACGCGGTGGCGGGTGCGCCGAGCAGTGCGGCCGGGGTGTCGTACTGCTCCAGGTGACCGCCCTCGGAGAGGACCGCGATCCGGTCACCGAGTCGGACGGCCTCGTCGAGGTCGTGGGTGACCAGCACGATCGTCTTGCGCACCTCGGCCTGGAGGCGCAGGAACTCCTCCTGGAGGCGGGCCCGGACGATCGGGTCGACGGCCGAGAACGGCTCATCCATCAACAGCACCACCGGGTCGGCGGCGAGCGCCCGGGCCACCCCGACCCGCTGCCGCTGGCCACCCGACAGCTCGTGCGGGTATCGACCGCCGAACTCCGCCGGGTCCAACCCGACCAGGTCGAGCAGCTCGTCGACCCGGGCCCGGGTCTGGCCCTTGGGCCAGCGGAGCAGGCCCGGCACGGTGGCCACGTTGGCCCGCACGGTCTGGTGTGGAAAGAGACCGACGTTCTGGATCACGTACCCGATTCGACGGCGCAGTCGCACCGGGTCGACGTTCGTGACGTCCTCGTCGCCGAGCGTGATGCGACCGGCGGTCGGTTCGATCAGGCGATTGATCATCCGCAGCACTGTCGACTTGCCGCAGCCGGACGGGCCGATCAGCACCACCAGCTCGCCGGCCCGGACGTCCAGGCTGAGGTCCCGGACGGCTTCGGTGCCGTTCGGGTAGCGCTTCTGGATGCCGTGCAGCGCGATCGGCGCCGCGCGAGGGGACTGGGCCACGCTGGCAGCCTCCGGGGTAACGTCCACGTATGTCCTTCCGCCTGAGCTACCGGGCCGACCCGGGTAACCCCTGGTTCTCCTGGCAGTACGTGCGGGACAACTCTGACACGATCCTCGCCGCGGTGCGTGAACACGCCTCCCTCACCGGCCGAGCGGTGTTGATCGCGGTGCTGATCGCCCTGCCCTTGTCCGTGCTGGCGTACTGGGTGCGTCCGCTCGCCGGTCCGATCCTCGCCGTCAGCGGGGTGGTCTACACCATCCCGTCGTTGGCGCTCTTCGCGTTCATCGCCCCCTACCTGGGCACCGGGGCGACCACGGTGCTGGTCGGGCTGGTCCTTTACGCGCTGCTGCTGATCGTGCGCAACGTGGTGGCCGGTCTCAACCAGGTGCCCCCGGAGGTTCGCGAGGCCGCCGAGGGCATGGGTTACGGCCGGTGGAGGCGGCTGTTCCGGATCGACCTGCCGCTGGCGCTGCCGGGCATCGTGACCGGCGTACGGCTGGCGACGGTCTCGACGGTGGCGTTGGTCACGGTCGGGGTGCTGGTCGGGCACGGCGGGCTCGGGCAGTTGATCTTCGCGGGCTTCCAGAACAACCTCTACAAGGCCGAGATCATGACGGCAGCACTGCTCTGCGTGGCGCTCGCGGTCGTGCTCGACCTGTTGCTCATCCTGGTCGCCCGACTGGTCACTCCCTGGTCCACCCGGAGGGCACGGTGACCGTCGCGGCGAACCCGATCGGGCAGGCGATCACCTGGATCAACGACCCACTGAACTGGACCAACCCCGGCGGCATGCTGGACCGGCTCGGCGAGCACCTGACGATCTCCGCCCTGGCGGTGGCGCTCGGCTGTCTGGTGGCCTGGCCGCTCGGGCTCTGGTTGGGGCACCTCGGCCGAGGTGGCGGCCTCGTGGTGCTGATCTCCAACGCCACCCTGGCCATCCCCACCCTGGCGCTGCTGACCATCCTGCCGGTCGTCTTCGCCAGTGGCTTCGGGAAGACACCGGTCGTGGTGGCACTTGCTGTCTTCGCCGTGCCGCCGCTGCTGGCCAACGCGTACACCGGGGTTAAGCAGGTGGACCCGGAGGCCCGCGACGCGGCCCGGGGGATGGGCCTGTCCAGCGCACAGCTGCTGCGCCGGGTGGAGTTGCCGCTGGCGGTGCCCTATCTGGCGGCCGGCTTCCGCACCGCGGCGGTCCAGGTGATCGCGACCGCGGCGCTGGCGTCCTTCGTCAACGGCGGCGGTCTGGGCCAGATCATCCGGACCGGCTTCGGTATCGGTATCGCGGCCGGCGGAGGGCAGATCGTCGCCGGCGGTGTGCTGGTGGCCGGGCTCGCGCTGTTGGCCGAGGTGGTCCTCGGCGGCGTCGAACGGCTGGTCACCCCCAAGCCGCTGCGGCGCGGGCGGCAGCGCCTCGGGCGGCCGCGGGCCGCCGACGCGACCGGGAGCGCCTGACCCGTCCGGGTGAGCCCGCGTCGAGCTGGCGACCCACGCCCGTCAAATCGGTGACGATGGGGTGACGAAGTCCATCCCAAGTTGTCGGTCGGTTCCGGACCATGTTGGGTGGACATTCGCGGGCGGCCGACAGTCAGGATCGCCCGTCGGACACGCGGCCGGCCCGGGACGGGTCGCGCCGGGACACGGAAGGCGGGCACATGCGCGCACGTACACGTCTGGCGATCGGGGCGGTCAGCGCCGTCGCCGGGGCGGCACTCCTCACCGGCTGCGGTGACGCCGGCTCGTCCGGCACCGACGCACCCCAGACCAGCGCCTCCGGCGCCGGGTGCGCCCCGGTCGCCGGCCAGCAGCTCATCGCTCTGCAGGACGACAAGAAGCTCCAGAACTCCGACAACGTCATTCCCGCGGTCAACAGCAAGGCGGCCAACCCGCAGCTGATCGCCGCACTGGACAAGGTCTCCGCCGCGCTCGACACCCCGAAGCTGATCCAGCTCAACAAGGCCGTCAACGAGGACCGCAAGACCCCCAAGGTGGCGGCCGAGGAGTTCGCCAGCGCGAACAACCTCACCGCGGGCATCGCCAAGGGCCCGGGCGGTGACATCACGGTGGGTGCCGGCAACTTCGCCGAGAGTCAGATCCTGGGCGAGCTGTACCGGATCGCGCTCTCCGCCGCCGGCTACCAGGTCAAGGTGCAGCAGATCGGCAACCGCGAGTTGTACGAGCCGGCTCTGGAGAAGGGTGAGATCCAGGTCGTCCCGGAGTACGCGGCGACCATGGCCGAGTTCCTCAACACCAAGGCCAAGGGCGGCACTCCGCCGCCGATCTCCTCGCCGGACATCAACACGACGGTGACCGCGCTCAAGGCCGAGGGCGACAAGGTCGGCATCACCTTCGGCACCCCGGCCGCCGCACAGGACCAGAACGCCTTCGCGGTGACCCAGGCCTTCGCCGACAAGTACGGCGTGCGGAGCCTCTCCGAGCTGGCGGCGAAGTGCTCCGGCAGCGCGACAGTGCTGGGTGGCCCGCCGGAGTGTGAGCAGCGTCCGTTCTGCAAGCCGGGCCTGGAGAAGACGTACGGGCTGTCGTTCGGCAAGTTCTCCTCGCTGGACCAGGGCGGGCCGCTGACCAAGAGCGGTCTGCGCGACGGTTCGATCAGCGTGGGTCTGATCTTCTCCTCGGATGGCGCCTTCGCCACCAGCTGAGCCATTTCCGCACGAGCTGAGGACGCCCTCGCCCCGACCGGGCGGGGGCGTCCGTGCGTCCCGGGGACCCCGTTCCCTCCAATGGTCAACGTGGGTAGGCTGCACATCCATGCCAGCCCCGGCCATCTCTGAAGCCCGGCGTCAACCATCGCTGCTGACCATGCTCTTCTGGGCGGGCGTCGCTCTCGCGCCGGTGGCGGCGCTGATCCTGCTGGTGGCTGACGGCAACGGCCCGCTGCGTTTCGCTGCGGTGCTCGCCATCCTCGCGGTGGTGCTGATCGGCCTCTCCATCGCGTTGCGGCCCGACGGCGAGGGCGACTCGGTGCGCGCCGACGAGTTGCTGAACGAGATCGAGGAGCTGCGCCGGGAGCTGCGCAGCGAGATCGTGGCCGCCGCCCAGCGCGGCAACCAGGCGCTCGACCAGGCGCAACGGGCCCAGGAGGGGATCGCCGCGGTGCGCCGCCGTCTCGACGCCAGCGGTGCCGCCCTCGCCGGTGCCGCCCCCGCCGTCGAACCGGCAGGCGCCGGACGGGCGCGGGTGGCCGTCGAGCCGCCGGTGGACGACACGCCGGTGGCCCGTAACCGGGGCG
>NZ_PYAK01000076.1 GCF_003264365.1 Micromonospora noduli | reverse complement strand
CTACGCCACCAGCTGACCCACACACCACCAGCACACACCGAAGGGCCGGACCCCACCACGGGGCCCGGCCCTTCGGCATGACCTCAGTCAGTGGCGAGGACGGTCAGGATCTGCTCGCCGTACTTGGCGAGTTTGTTCTCGCCGACTCCGCTGACCCGGGACAGGTCGGCCAGGGTGCTGGGCGCGTCGCTGGCGATCTGTCGCAGCGTGGCGTCGTGGAAAATGACGTACGCCGGGACGCCCTGCTCCTTGGCGGTGGTCGCGCGCCAGGCTCGCAGCCGCTCGAACAGCGATGCGGCGGCCGGGGTCAGCTCGGCCACGACGGTGGACGAGCCGCGCGGCTTCGATGAGCGGCTCGATGCCGGCTTCTCCGGCTCGCGGCGCATGGTGACCGTACGGCGGCGAGCGAGGACGTCGGCGCTCGCCTCGGTCAGCGCCAGCGTGCCGTAGTCGCCCTCCACCGCGAGGAGCCCTTCGGCGAGCAGTTGCCGGACCACGCCCCGCCACTCGGCCTCGCTGAGCTCGGAGCCGATGCCGAAGACGGTCAGCGAGTCGTGACCGTACTGGCTGATCTTGTCGTTCTGCTTGCCGAGCAGGATGTCGATGCAGTGCCCGGCGCCGAAGCGCTGGTTGCGTTCGCGGTCGAGGCGGAAGACGGCGGAGAGCAACTTCTGGGCGGCGACGGTGCCGTCCCAGGACTCTGGTGGGGTGAGGCAGGTGTCGCAGTTGCCGCAGGCGGCCGTCGTCGTCTCGCCGAAGTATTCGAGCAGTTGGACCCGCCGGCAGCGCACCGTCTCGCAGAGGGCGAGCATCGCGTCCAGGTGCGCGGCCAGGTTGCGGCGGTGGGCGAGGTCGCCGTCGGACGTCTCGATCATCTTGCGTTGCTGGACCACGTCCTGAAGCCCGTACGCCAGCCAGGCGGTGGACGGCAGGCCGTCACGGCCGGCGCGGCCGGTCTCCTGGTAGTAGCCCTCGACGGACTTGGGCAGGTCGAGGTGGGCGACGAACCGGACGTCGGGCTTGTCGATGCCCATGCCGAAGGCGATGGTGGCCACCATGACCAGGCCGTCTTCCCGCAGGAAGCGCTGCTGGTTGCGAGCGCGGGTGCCCGCGTCCAGCCCCGCGTGGTAGGGCAGCGCGGCGACTCCGTTGGCGGTGAGGAACTCCGCCGTCTTGTCGACTGAGGCCCGGGACAGGCAGTAGACGATGCCGGCGTCGCCGGGGTGCTCGTCGCGCAGCAGGGTCAGCAACTGCTTGCGGGGCTCCCGCTTGGGCACGATCCGGTACTGGATGTTGGGCCGGTCGAAGCTGGCCACGAAGTGCCGGGCGTCGTCGAGTTTGAGCCGGGTCGCGATCTCGGTGCGGGTGGCGCTGGTCGCGGTGGCGGTCAGGGCGATGCGGGGCACCTGCGGCCAGCGCTCGTGCAGCATCGAGAGCGCGAGGTAGTCGGGGCGGAAGTCGTGCCCCCACTGGGAGACGCAGTGCGCCTCGTCGATCGCGAACAGGGAGATGCGACCCCGGTCGAGCAGGGCGAGGGTGGATCGGACGCCGAGCGCCTCCGGGGCCAGGTAGAGCAGGTCCAGTTCGCCGGCGACGAAGGCGGCCTCCACCCGCCGCCGGGCGTCCAGGGTCTGGGTCGAGTTGAGGAACCCGGCGCGTACGCCGACCGCGGTGAGGGCGTCCACCTGGTCCTGCATGAGCGCGATCAGTGGTGACACGACGACGGCGACCCCGTCGCGGACCAGGGCCGGGATCTGGTAGCACAGGGACTTGCCACCACCGGTGGGCATCAACACCAGCGCGTCGCCGCCGGCGACCACATGGTCGATCACGTCCTGCTGGAAACCACGGAACGCGTCGTAGCCGAAGACCCGGCCCAGCACGGCCAGGGCGTCGGAGGCGGTACGCAGGTCGGTGGGAGAAGCCATCCGGGGAGTCTACGAGCCCACCCCGACAGCGCCCGTCCGGCGCACCCGGGTCGGGTGGACCGGACGGGCGACGCGGTCAGCCGGGCTGGCTGGACCGGTTGGCCAGGCCGCGCGGCGGGGCCTTCATCCCGACCACGATGTCGACGATCTCGATGTAGCGGGCCTTGTTGCCCATGCGGAAGGCGGTGGCCGCCGCGTTGATCTCCTCGAGGGTGTCGGCCTCGACCATGGTGACCTGGTCGTACTTGCCGTTCACCCCGGTGCAGACGACGTGGGTGAGCTGCTTGGCGAAGCGGCCCAGGTCGCGGGCGTGCTCGGCGGAGATCTCGTGGATGCCCTCGCGACCGAGGGCGAAGTACTCGGGGCTGATTCGCATGAACAGGAAGCCGACGTACTTGTTCTTGTCCGCCAGGTCGTGCATCGCACCCTCCAGATGTCGGTCTGACCTGCGACGATCACGTGGAGCGTATTGACAACTACTGATCGTCATCAAGCGTGCGGGCTGTCGGGAGGGCGACCCTCGAAACGGTCCGCGACCGCCGCCCGGCCACGGGTGCCGGGCCGCGACCCGGCGGCGGGATAGAGTCGCTGATTGACCAATCGCGGCCGAGGGCGGCCGCGGCGCCACGGCTTGGGGGTACGGGTGAGCGAGGCGCGCACAGCCGGTGACCGGATCGACGGCCCGGATGCCGGTGACGAGCAGATGGCGGCTGAGTCGGAGACCACCCTCGTGGTGGTCACCGGCCTCTCCGGAGGTGGCCGCAGCACTGTGGCCCGGGCGTTGGAGAACGTCGGCTACTACGTCGTGGACAACCTGCCGCAGGCCCTGATGCTGGACATGGCCGAGCTGGCGTTCAAGGCGGGCGGCGCGGCCCGGCGTACCGCAATGGTGCTGGACGTGCGGTCGCGGGCCTTCTCCACGGACCTGGCCGGGGCGATCCGGGAGCTCAAGGAGCGCGGATTCTCGCCCCGGGTGGTCTTCGTCGACGCCGACGACGAGGTGCTGATCCGGCGGTTCGAGAGCGTTCGGCGTTCGCATCCGTTGCAGGGTGACGGCCGGCTGGCCGACGGCATCGCCGTGGAGCGCGGCCTGCTGGAGGAGGCCCGTGACCAGGCTGACGTGATCATCGACACCAGCCACCTGAACGTCAACCAGCTCCGGCGCCGCATCGAGGAGCTGTTCGGCGGCGAGGACGCCCGCCGGCTGCGGGTCACCGTGTTGTCGTTCGGCTTCAAGTACGGCCTGCCACCGGACGCCGATTTCGTGTTGGACGCCCGTTTCCTGCCCAACCCGTACTGGGTTCCGGAGCTGCGTGAGCACACCGGGCGGGAGGAGGCGGTCAGCGCGTACGTGCTGGGTCAGGAGGGTGCGGACGCCTTCGTCGCCTCGTACGCCGACCTGGTCAACGCCACCACGACCGGCTTCGAGCGGGAGGGCAAGCGGTACCTCACGGTCGCCGTGGGCTGCACCGGCGGCAAGCACCGCAGCGTGGCCATCGCCGAGGAGTTGGCCAGCCGACTGCGTCACTCCGGGTTGGCGGCGAACGCCCAGCACCGCGACCTGGGGCGGGAATGACGGCCCGGCGGGTGGTGGCGTTCGGCGGCGGGCACGGCCTGTCCGCCTCGTTGCGTGCGCTGCGTCACTGCGCTCCCGAACTCGACCTCGATATCACCGCGGTGGTCACGGTGGGTGACGACGGCGGCTCCAGTGGCCGGCTGCGGGCCGAGCGGGGTGGCCTGCCGCCGGGAGATCTGCGCCAGGCGCTGGTGGCGTTGGCCGGGGACCACCCGGCGACCCGGCGCAGCGCCGGGCTGTTCCAGCACCGCTTCGCCGCCGTACCGGTGGGCGTAGCCGGATCCGGCGCGACCGGCCCGGGCCCGGCGGCGGGCGACGACCCGGACCGGGACGGCGCGGCCCCGCGCGGCACGGACACAGCCCTGGGCGGCACGGACGCGGCCCCGCACGGCACCGAGACAGCCCCGCACGGCACCGACGGGGCGTCGGCCGGGACCGACGGTCTGACCGGGCACGCGGTGGGCAACCTGGTGCTCTGCGGCCTGATGGAGCTGCTCGGCGACCCGGTGGCCGCGCTGGAGCACGCCGGCGCGATGCTCGGCGCGGTGGGCCGGGTGTTGCCGATGTCCCGCCAACCGGTCGGCATCGAGGCGCGGGTACGCGGTGCCGACCCGGCCGCCCCGGACGAGGTGCACACGGTCAGTGGCCAGCACCAGGTGGCCGTCACCACCGGCCGGGTTGAGTCGTTGCGCCTCACCCCGAGTGCCCCGCCGGCGTGCGCCGAGGCCATCGAGGCGATCCGGGCGGCCGATTGGTTGATCTTCGGGCCGGGCAGCTGGTACACGAGTGTGCTTCCGCACCTGCTGGTGCCGCAGTTGGCCGACGCGATCGTGTCCACCTCGGCCCGGCGGCTGGTCACGCTGAACCTCGCCGCCGAGAAGGAGACCCTCGGGCTCTCCGTCGCCGATCATCTCGCGGCGCTGCACTGGTACCTGCCCGAACTCAAGGTCGATCTTGTGCTCGCCGATGCCAAGGCGGTGGGTGACCCCGAACCGGTCGAACGTGCGGCAGAATCGCTGGGTGCCCGCCTGGTCCTCGCCCCCGTCGCCGTTGTCGACGGGACTCCCCGCCATGATCCGGCTGCCCTGGGCGCCGCGCTGGTGCCTGTCCTGGGCGCCGATCGTTAGACACGTACGTAATCTCCGGCGACACGCCGGAACAGGTCCGTGAGGGGACGCACAATGGCGATGACGGCCGCGGTCAAGGACGAGCTGAGTCGGGTCGACGTGCCCAAGCCCTGCTGCCGGCGGGCGGAGATGGCCGCGCTGCTGCGCTTCGCCGGCGGGCTGCACATCGTCTCCGGCCGCGTGGTGGTGGAGGCTGAACTGGACACCGGGGCGGTGGCTCGGCGGCTACGCCGGGAGATCGCCGAGGTCTACGGCTACCCCAGCGAGATCCACGTGCTGGCCTCCGGTGGGCTGCGCAAGGGCAGCCACTTCATCGTGCGGGTGGTCAAGGACGGCGAGGCCCTGGCACGGCAGACCGGCCTGCTCGACGTGCGGGGTCGCCCGGTGCGTGGGCTGCCCCCGCACGTGGTGGCGGCCAACGTCTGCTGCGCGGTCGCCGCGTGGCGGGGCGCGTTCATGGCCCACGGTTCGCTCACCGAGCCGGGCCGCTCCAGCGCGCTGGAGATCACCTGCCCGGGGCCGGAGTCGGCGCTGGCGCTGGTCGGCGCGGCCCGCCGGATCGGCATCACCGCGAAGAACCGTGAGGTACGCGGGGTGGACCGGGTGGTCGTCAAGGACGGTGACGCGATCGCCGCGCTGCTCACCCGGATCGGCGCGCACTCCAGCGTGCTGGCCTGGGAGGAGCGTCGGGTACGCCGTGAGGTTCGGGCCACCGCCAACCGGCTCGCCAACTTCGACGACGCCAACCTGCGCCGCTCGGCGCGGGCGGCGGTCGCCGCGGCCGCCCGGGTCACCCGTGCGCTGGAGATCCTCGCCGACGAGGCGCCCAACCACCTGACCGACGCCGGTCGGCTGCGTCTGGAGCACCGGCAGGCGTCGCTGGAGGAGTTGGGGGCCCTGGCCGACCCCCCGCTGACCAAGGACGCCATCGCGGGGCGGATCCGCCGGCTCCTGGCGCTGGCCGACAAGCGGGCCCGCGACCTTGGCATCCCGGATACGGAAGCAGCCGTCACGCCCGACATGCTCGTGGTCTGATAGGACGGTGGGGCCGCACGGTGCGCCCGGGAGCACGACCCGGCGCAGCGTGGTCTCGCACGCTCGGATAGGGTCGCTGCGTACGGCAAGGGGGCCGACACCGGCACTCCTCGTCGTGCCCCACCGCCTCGGGCGGTCAGGTCCTCAGACCGCGCGGCGGGGTGGCCGAGATGAACCGTCGACGGCCGGCTCCAACGGTCGGCGCACACCATTCCCGCCGGCCCGTTGTCTGAAGCCGGCGGACCAGAACGCGAGGAGATGGGACCTGTGACCATCCGGGTTGGCATCAACGGCTTCGGCCGAATCGGCCGTAACTTCTTCCGGGCAGTGCTGGCGTCTGACGCCGACATCGAGGTCGTGGCGGTGAACGACCTGACCGACAACGCCACGCTTGCCCACCTGCTCAAGTACGACAGCATCCTCGGTCGCCTGCCGTACGAGGTCAAGGCCACCGCCGACGAGATCACCGTCGGTGGCAGGACCATCAAGGCGTACGCCGAGAAGGACCCGTCGAAGCTGCCGTGGGGCGAGGTCGGCGCCGACGTCGTCATCGAGTCGACCGGCTTCTTCACCGACGCCACCAAGGCCAAGGCGCACGTCGACGGTGGGGCCAAGAAGGTCATCATCTCCGCCCCGGCGAAGAACGAGGACGTCACCGTCGTCATGGGTGTCAACCACGACACCTACGACCCGGCGAAGCACACCATCATCTCCAACGCCTCGTGCACCACCAACTGCCTCGCCCCGATGGCGAAGGTCCTGCACGACACGTTCGGCATCCAGCACGGTCTGATGACGACGATCCACGCGTACACCCAGGACCAGAACCTTCAGGACGCGCCGCACTCGGACCTGCGTCGTGCCCGGGCCGCCGCGCTGAACATCGTGCCGACCTCGACCGGCGCCGCCAAGGCGATCGGCCTGGTCCTGCCGGACCTCAAGGGCAAGCTCGACGGGTACGCCCTGCGGGTGCCGATCCCGACCGGCTCGGTCACCGACCTCACCGTCAACGTTGGTCGCGAGACCACCGTGGACGAGGTCAACGCCGCGCTGAAGGCCGCCGCTGACGGCCCGCTCAAGGGCATCCTGGTCTACAACGAGGACCCGATCGTCTCCACCGACATCGTGACCGACCCGGCGTCGTGCATCTTCGACGCGCCGCTGACCAAGGTTGTCGGCAACCAGGTCAAGGTCGTCGGCTGGTACGACAACGAGTGGGGCTACTCCAACCGCCTGGTCGACCTCGTCAAGCTGGTCGGTTCGTCGCTGTGAGCATCCGGACCCTCGACGACCTGCTCGCCGAGGGGGTGTCGGGTCGGCGCGTGCTGGTGCGCGCCGACCTGAACGTCCCGCTCGACAAGCAGACCGGTGCCATCACGGATGACGGCCGGATCCGCGCGGTGCTGCCGACTCTCGGCGCGCTGGTCGAGGCCGGCGCGAAGGTGGTCGTCTGCTCGCACCTGGGCCGCCCGAAGGGCGCTCCGGACCCGCAGTTCAGCCTGGGTCCGGTCGCCGGGCGGCTCGGTGAGCTGCTCGGCGCGCCGGTGCACTTCGCCACCGACACCGTCGGTGATTCCGCCCGCTCCACAGTCGCCGACCTGGCCGACGGTCAGGTCGCCCTTCTGGAGAACCTGCGTTTCAACGCCGGTGAGACCAGCAAGGACGAGGCCGAGCGGGGCGCCTTCGCCGACCAGCTGGCCGCGTTCGGCGACGCGTACGTGGACGACGCGTTCGGTGCCGTGCACCGCAAGCACGCCAGTGTCTTCGACGTGCCGGCCCGGTTGCCGCACGTCGCGGGCCGGCTGGTGCTGCGTGAGGTCGAGGTGCTCTCCAAGCTCACCGGTGACCCCGAACGCCCGTACGTGGTGGTGCTCGGTGGGTCGAAGGTGTCCGACAAGCTTGCCGTGATCGAGGCTCTGCTGCCCACTGTCGACCGGCTGCTCATCGGTGGCGGGATGTGCTTCACCTTCCTCAAGGCCCAGGGCCTGGAGGTGGGCACCTCGCTGCTGGAGAAGGACATGGTCGACACCTGCCGCAACCTGCTGGAGCGGTCCGGCGGCAAGATCATGCTGCCGGTCGACGTGGTGGTCGCGGACGCGTTCGCTCCGGACGCGGCGCACGACACGGTGCGGGTCGACGGCATCCCGAGCCACCGGCTCGGCCTGGATGTCGGCCCGGAGACGGTGGCCGGCTTCAGCGCCGCGCTGTCCCAGGCGAAGACGATCTTCTGGAACGGCCCGATGGGCGTGTTCGAGATGCCGGCCTTCGCCGCGGGCACCCGGGGGATCGCCGAGGCGATCACCAAGGCCGACGCGTTCAGCGTCGTCGGCGGCGGTGACAGTGCAGCCGCGGTCCGTGCGTTGGGGCTGGACGAGTCGTCCTTCGGGCACATCTCCACCGGTGGTGGCGCCTCCCTGGAATACCTCGAGGGCAAGACCCTCCCCGGCATCGCGGCCCTGGAGAACTGAATGTCGAGCACCACCCGCCGGCCGCTGATGGCCGGCAACTGGAAGATGAACCTCAACCACCTCGAGGCCAACCTGCTGGTGCAGAAGCTGGCGGCGAGCCTCACCGAGAAGCAGCTCACCGACGTCGAGACGGTCGTGCTGCCGCCCTTCACCGACCTGCGCACCGTGCAGACCGCGGTGGACGGGGACAAGCTGCTGATCGGCTACGGCGCACAGGACCTGTCCCCGCACGCGTCCGGCGCGTACACCGGGGACATCTCCGGGCCGCTGCTGGCCAAGCTCGGCTGCACGTACGTGGTGGTCGGGCACTCCGAGCGGCGGGCCTACCACCACGAGGACGACGTGCTGGTCAACGCCAAGGTCAAGGCGGCGCTGACGCACGGCCTGACGCCGATCCTGTGCGTGGGGGAGGGGCTGGACGTCCGCGAGCAGGGCACCCACGTGGCGCACTGCTCCGACCAGCTCGACGGGGGCCTCGCCGGGCTCACCCCCGAGCAGGTGCGGCAGGTCGTGATCGCGTACGAGCCGGTCTGGGCGATCGGCACGGGCAAGACCGCGACCCCGGACGACGCCCAGGAGGTCTGCGGGGCGGTGCGTCAGCGACTGGCGGAACGCTTCGACCAGGAGACCGCCGACCAGGTTCGGGTTCTCTACGGCGGCTCGGTCAAGGCGTCCAACATCGCCTCGATCATGGCCCAATCGGACGTGGACGGGGGCCTGGTGGGGGGCGCCAGCCTGGACGCCGAGGAATTCGCTCAGATCTGCCGGTTCCCGGAGCACCTCGCCCGCTGATCGCTCGGTATCCTTGACACCGCCCGTCCGCCGGTCGGTGCCGCCGTGCCCGATCAGACCGGGCGAGGATCGCTACGAGAGGAACTGACCCCAGCCATGCCGATCTGGTTCGCATACACGTTGATCGTGTTGCTGGTCATCACGAGCATTCTGCTCACCCTGCTGATCCTGCTGCACCGCGGCAAGGGTGGCGGTCTGTCGAGCATGTTCGGCGGTGGCGTCAGCTCCAGCCTCGCCGGCTCCTCGGTCGCGGAGAAGAACCTGGACCGCTACACCGTTCTGGTGAGCGTCGTCTGGTTCGCCGCGATCGTCGGCCTCGGGCTCTGGCTGCGCCTCCAAATGAACAGCGGCGCCTGAGCAGGCTCAGTAAGTCGTACAATCTGCGCGCGGTTCGTCACTCGACGGGCCGCGCGCAGGCTTTTCTCCGCTGCACCGCGTCGCCCGCCGCTCCACCCCCGAAGACGGCGGGTCCCCTCCGACGACAGGAGCGAGCAGCCGTGCCGAATGGCAACGTTATCCGGGGAGCCCGGGTCGGGTCCGCACCGATGCGCCCGGACGAGCGGCACCAACCCGCCCCCCGACAGGACGTCAGCTACTGGTGCCGTAACGACCACCGGGTCGACATCCGGATCGCCGCGGACGTCGAACCGCCACCCGTGTGGGACTGCCCCCGCTGTGGCCTACCCGCCGGTAGGGACGCCCAGAACCCGCCGGGTCGGGTCCGCGCCGAACCGTACAAGAGCCACCTGGCGTACGTGAAGGAGCGGCGCACCGCCGAGGAGGGGGAGGCCCTGCTCGCCGAGGCGCTCGCCGCACTACGCCGTCGACGCGGCGAGTAGCGGGCTCCTCTCCGCGCTCAGCGCAGGCTGCGCAGTCGGACAGGTACGTCGGCTGCGGCCGCCCGGTCCAGCAGCCAGCGGGTGCGGTTCACGCCGTGCACGCCCGCCGCCGGCAACTGCACCGGGCCGGCGCCGGCCAACGCCATACCCACCGCGCGAGCCTTGTCTGCGCCGGCCGCCACCAGCCAGACCTCCTCGGCGGTGTTGATCGCCGCCAGGGTGAGGGTGGTCCGCGTCGGCGGCGGCTTGGGGCTGCCCCGCACCGCGCTGACCGGCCGGGTCTCGTAGCCCACCGGGTGCTCGGGGAAGACCGAGGCCACGTGGCCGTCCTCGCCGACGCCCAGCATCAGCACGTCGAAGTGCGGCAGGGTGGCGTGCCCGGGCCGGGCGGCGCGGACCAGCTCCTCCGCGTACGCGGCAGCCGCCGCCTCGGGGTCGTTGCCGGCCGGGCCGTCCGAGGCCGGCATCGCGTGCACCCGGGCCGGATCCAGTGGCACCACGTCCAGCAGGGCGGCCCGCGCCTGCGTCTCGTTGCGGTCCGGGTCACCGGCGGGCAGGAACCGTTCGTCGCCCCACCACACGTCGACCCGGGACCAGTCCACCGCGTCGCGGGCCGGCAGCGTCGCCACCGCCCGGTACACGGCCGCGGCGACCCGACCTCCGGTGAGCACCACCGAGGCTTCGCCCCGGTCGGCCTGGGCGTCAAGCAGCTTCACCAGCAACCGGGCCGCCACGGCCTGCGCCAGCAGGTCGGCGTCGGCGTGGACGGCGACACTCGCCTCACTCATGGTTACGCCTTCGTTTCCCGACCGCGAGGCGGTCGCTGTCGTGCCCGGGGCGGTGTGCCCGAGGTGGTGGGGCGAAAACCCCGGAGATTGCGGGGCAGGGCCGGTGCGTACCGGCCCTGCCCGACGTTGTGCCCCGGCTGGGCTCAGCCCTCGCCGCTCGTGCCGACGTGGGCGGTCACGCCGGCCTCGGCGCGCTGCGCGGTGGCCGGATCCTTCCAGACGTGGACCCGCTGCGCTGGGCGCTGCTCCAACCCCCGCAGCCCGACCGTCGCGCCCAGCGCCTCCGCGTACACCTGGTCGGCGTCCAGCCGGCGCAGCTCCTCGGCCAGCTCGTCGCCGAGCGGGCGGCGCACCAGCGGCAGGGCCCGGTCGTCCTGGCCCGTCCGCCGGAACACGGCCAGGCTGTCCTCGCGGGTCAGCGTCAGCTGGTCGCCGTTGGCGCAGCTGAGCTGCACCTCCCGCATCCGAGGGAACTCGTTGCTGTCCACCCGGCGTGGGGTGATGCCGAGCCGGCTGGACAGCCAACCGGCCATCAGCGCCGCCGTCGGGTCGGTGGGAGGGGCGACGATGGTCGCCTCGGTGACCTTCGCGCTGGTGGTGTCGAACGCCCCGGCGACCAGGGTGCGCCACGGGGTGATCCGGGTCCACGCCAGGTCGGTGTCGCCCGGGGCGTAGTCACGGGCACGCTGCCGCAGCGCCTCCACCGGGTCGGCGGCCTGCGCGGAGTCGGTGATCCTCCGGTCGGCCACCACCCCGAGGAAGTCGGTGGCGATCTCCGCCGGTGGCTCACCGTGCCACCAGGTGACAACCGGTACGTCGGGAACGAGCAGCGGCATCACTACCGACTCGGCGTGCAGGGACAACCGGCCGTACATCCGGGTGACCACCGCCTCGCACGGGCCGAGCCGGCCCCCGACCACGATCTCCGCGTCCAGTCGGTTGCGGTCCCGCTCGATCTCCGAGCGGACCACCACCACGAGCCGACACGGGTGCGCGGCGGCGGCGATCGTCGCCGCCGCCTCCGCCTCCCGGACCCGCTTCTCGTCCACGACCACGATGAGGGTGAGCGCCATGCCGCTGGCCACCCCGCCGGCGCTGCGCCGCTCGGCGGCGAGCGCCTTGACCACCTCGTTGCCGGTGGTGTCCCACAGCCCGATCATGCTCGTCTCCAGGCGCGGCCCTCGCGGGCCAGCATCTCGTCGGAGGCCCGGGGGCCCCACTCTCCGGCCCGGTACGGCTCCGGGGTGGTGCCCTCCCAGGCGTGCTCCAGGGGGTCGATCACCTGCCAGCTCTGCTCGACCTCGGCCGCGTCCGGGAACAGGGTGCGGTCGCCGATCAGCACGTCCAGCACCAGACGCTCGTACGCCTCGGGGCTGGACTCGGTGAACGCCTCGCCGTACTGGAAGTCCATCGCGATGTCGCGGACCTCCATGGTCGTGCCCGGCACCTTCGAACCGAACTTGAGCACCACGCCCTCGTCCGGCTGCACCCGGATGACCAGCTGGTTGTTGCCCAGCGACTCCATGTCGGCGTCGTTGAACGGCAGGTGCGGCGCCTTCTTGAAGATGATGGCGACCTCGGTGACCCGCCGGGGCAGCCGCTTGCCGGCCCGGATGTAGAACGGCACCTCCGCCCAGCGGCGGTTCTGGATGCCCAACCGCACCGCCACGTACGTCTCGGTGGTGGAGCCGGCGGGGACGTCCCGCTCATCCAGGTAACCGACAGCGCGTTCACCGCCGACCCAGCCCGGCAGGTACTGACCGCGCACGGTGTCCCGGGCGACGTCCTTGGGCAGGGTGATGGCCTTGAGCACCTTCAGCTTCTCGGTCCGGATCTCGTCGGCGTCGAAGCTGGTCGGCTCCTCCATCGCCACCAGGGCGAGGAGTTGGAGAAGGTGGTTCTGCAGCACGTCGCGGGCGGTGCCGACGGTGTCGTAGAAGCCGGCGCGGGTGCCGATGCCGACGTCCTCCGCCATGGTGATCTGCACCGAGTCGACGTACTTGGAGTTCCACAGCGGCTCGAACAGGTTGTTGGCGAACCGCAGGGCGAGGATGTTCTGAACCGTCTCCTTGCCCAGGTAGTGGTCGATCCGGAAGACGTCCTGCCGGGTGAACACGTCGTCGACGAGGTCGTTGAGCGCCTTCGCCGAGGGCAGGTCGTTGCCGAACGGCTTCTCCACGACGACCCGGCGCCAACCGCCGGACTTGTCGTTGTCGGCCATCCCGGTGCGGGCCAGCTGCTTGAGCACGACGGGGAACGCGGCCGGCGGGATGGAGAAGTAGAACGCCGCGTTGCCGGTGATGCCGTGGGTCTGACGCAGATCGTCAAGCGTCGAGGCGAGGGAGTCGAAGGCGGCGTCGTCGTCGAACGACCCGCCGACGAACTTGATGTTGCCGGCCAGCCGCGCCCACACCTCGTCGCGCCACGGGGTGCGGGCGTGCTTGCGGGCAGCCTCGCAGGCCAACGTCTCGAAGTCGCCGTCACCCCAGTCGCGGCGCGCGAAACCGAGCACCACGAAGCCCGGCGGCAACAGCCCCCGGTTGGCCAGGTCGTAGACCGCGGGGAGCAGCTTCTTGCGGGCCAGGTCGCCGGTCACCCCGAAGATCACCAGAGCGCAGGGCTCCGGGATCCGGGGTAGCCGGCGGTCCTGCGGGTCGCGCAGCGGGTTCACCGAACCGCCTCCTCGCTCCGCTTCAGTCACGTCGTCCATCCTCACGCCCGCAGATCACCGGCCGCGTCCAGTAGTTGGGCGACACCGGCGGCCCGGTCGGTCAGGTGCAACCGCAGCACCGGCCGCTCCCGACCGGCGAGAGCCTGCCGGTCACCGGCGGCCTGCGCCGCCTGCAACTCACCGAAGGTGTACGGCTTGCCCGGCACCGCCAGGTCCTCGGCGACCGCGCCGGTCACCTGGAGGTAGCTGCCCACCTGCGGGCCGCCCTTGTGGTACTGGCCCGTCGAGTGCAGGAAGCGCGGACCCCAGCCGAAGGTGACCGGTCGGCCGCTCGCCTGAGCCAGCAGCGACCGCAGCTGGGCCGTATCGGCGTCGGCGAACCGGTCGAGGTACGCCATCACCGCGAGGTAACCGTCGTCGCCCAGCCCGTCGAGCAGCCAGCGCAGCACACCGGCCAGGTCTCCGGGAGCGCCCTGCGGGGCGTACACCTCGATCGCGCCCTCGGTGAACGACGGCGTCTCCGCCGGCAGGCCCGAGGCCAGGATCTTGTTGGTGTTCTCCTTGGACTCGGTGACGTTCGGCTGGTTGAACGGGTCGATGCCGAGCACCACGCCGGCCACCGCGGTGGCGTACTCCCAGGCCAGGAACTGCGCGCCCAGCGGGCCGTTGACGGCCACGTCCGGGTTGGCCCCGCCGCCCGGCATGTCGCCGGGGGCCAGCGCGCCGCCGTAGCTGACGGTCAGCACGTCCGCGCCGGTGGCGCCGGGGCTCTGCGGAGACTCCACGACCACCGGGAGGATGCCCACCCCGGCCTTGCCGGTCGACTCGGCGATCAGCTGCTCGGCCCAGTCGCCGAGCCCGTCGATGCCGGTGCCGTCGGAGACCAGGGCGACCTTGTCCCGGGCCAGCGTGGCCGCGGCGCCCAGGGCGGCGCCCAACGCCAGCGCCGGGTTGTTCTGGTCCGCGCCGAGCGACGTGGCCAGCGCGTCGGCCTGGTCGAGCAGTTCCGCGACCTCGACCCCGGCCAGCGCCGAGGGCACCAGACCGAACGCGGTGAGCGCCGAGTACCGGCCGCCGACGTTCGGGTCGGCGATCACGGTGAACGCGCCCATCTCGACCGCGGTGGCCTCCAGCGGCGAACCCGGGTCGGTGACGATGACGAAGTGCCGGCCGGCCTCCGCCTCGGTCATCCCGGCGTCCAGGAACGCCTGCCAGTACGCGCGCCGGTGGCTGTCGGTCTCCACCGTCGACCCGGACTTGCTGGCCACCACCACGACGGTGCGCTCCAGCCGGTCACCGAGCGCCGCCCGGACCTGGCCCGGGTCGGTGGTGTCCAGCACTGTCAACGGGCGACCCAGCGTCCGGGTGATCACCTCGGGCGCGAGCGACGAGCCGCCCATGCCGGCGAGCACCACATGATCCAGGTCGGCCAGCTCAGCGGTCAGCTCGGCCAACTGGACGAGCAGCTCACGGCTGCGCCGGTGGGTGTCCACCCAGCCCAGCCGGATCTTCGCCTCGGCCTCAGCGTCCGGACCCCACAGACTCGCGTCCTTGCCCGCCAGCTTGCCCGGGACGCCGGCCTTGACCAGCGCGTCCCGGGTCGAGGCGGGCGCGGCCTTGTCGACCGCGTCCGCGCCGTACACGGCGAGCCCGGCGGCTGCCTCCACCGGCCCACTAAGTAGGTCGCTCATGCCGTCACTCCGCTTCGCTGCGTGCCGTCATGAGGCACCTTCGCACTGAGCTTGCTGATTCGCTCGCTGCGCTCGCTCATGCGTTACCACCGGCCTTCTCGGCGGCCTTGGCGTTGCCCTTGGCGGCCTTGTTCGGGGCACCCTTGCCCTTGGCCGCCGCCTCCAGCGACTTGCGGACCCCGTCGAGCAGCTCCTGCCAGCTGGCCTCGAACTTCTCCACGCCCTCGCGTTCCAGGGTGACGATCACGTCGTCCATGTCCACCCCGACCGACTCCAGGTCGGCGAAGACCTTCCGGGCCGCGTCGTAGGCGCCGGTGATGGTGTCGCCGCGGGTCTCGCCGTGATCGGCGTACGCGTGGATGACCGACTCGGGCATGGTGTTGACAGTGCCGGGGGCGATCAGCTCCTCGACGTAGATGACGTCCCGGTAGTCCGGGTTCTTCGTCGAGGTGGACGCCCAGAGCGGCCGCTGCGGGTGCGCGCCGGCGGCGGCGAGCGCCTTCCAGCGGTCGGAGGAGAAGATCTCGGTGTAGCGCTCGTACGCCAGCTGGGCGTTCGCGACCGCGGCCTTGCCCTTCAGCGCCTTCGCCTGGTCGGAGCCGACCTTTTCGAGCCTCTTGTCGACCTCGGAGTCGACCCGGGAGACGAAGAACGACGCCACCGAGCCGATCTTGGACAGGTCGTGGCCGTTCGCCTTGGCCTGCTCCAGACCGGCGAGGAACGCCTCCATGACCGCCGAGTAGCGGTCCAGGCCGAAGATCAGCGTGACGTTGACGCTGATCCCCTCGGCCAGGGTGGCGGTGATCGCCGGGAGGCCGGCCTCGGTGGCCGGGATCTTGATGTAGAGGTTGGGGCGGTCCACCAGCCACCACAGGGCCTTGGCCTCGGCCACCGTCCGGTCGCTCTCGTGGGCCAGCCGGGGGTCCACCTCGATCGAGACCCGGCCGTCGACACCGTCGCTGCCGTCGTACGACGGGCGCATCACGTCGCAGGCCCATCGCACGTCGTACGTGGTGAGCATGCGCACCGACTCCTCGACCTCGACGCCACGGGTGGCGAGGTCGTGCAGCTGCCAGTTGTACTCGTCGGCGTCGCTCAGCGCCTTGGCGAAGATCGTCGGGTTGGTGGTGACGCCGGCCACGTGCTTCTCGCGGCGCAGCTGGTCCAGCCCGCCGGAGCTCAAACGCACCCGGGAAAGATCGTCGAGCCAGACCGCCACACCCGCGGCGGTGAGCTCATTCAACTTGTCCGTCATGCCATCCACGCTCCCTCAGTTGCCGGTCGTGAAACCGGTGATGTCGCCCACCCGGGCCAGCGAGGCGTGCGCTGCCGCCACGATCCGGTCGGGGGTGAACCCGAACTGCTCGAAGAGCACGGTGTGCGGGGCGCTCGCTCCGTAGTGCTCCAGGCTCACGCTCTCGCCCAGGTCACCGACGATCCCGCGCCAGGACATCGCGATGCCCGCCTCCACGCTCACCCGTGCCTTTACCCCGCGGGGGAGCACCGACTCCCGGTACGCCTCGTCCTGCTCGTAGAACCATTCCTGGCAGGGCATCGACACGACCCGGGTCGGGGTGCCGTCGGCCTCCAGCCGCTCCCGGGCGGTCAGGCAGAGCTGCACCTCGGAACCGGTGCCGACGATGATCACCTGAGGCTTGCCGTTGGACGCCTCGGCCAGCACGTAGCCGCCCTTGGCCACGCCCTCCGCGCCGCCCAGGACGTCGCGGTCCATGGTCGGCAGCGGTTGACGGCTCAGCGCCAGCGCGGTCGGCCGGTCGGTGTGCTCCAGCGCCTGCCGCCAGGCCCAGGCGGTCTCGTTGGCGTCCGCCGGACGGACCACGTCCAGGCCCGGGATGGCGCGCAGCGCGGTCAGGTGCTCCACCGGCTGGTGGGTCGGGCCGTCCTCGCCGAGGCCGATCGAGTCGTGCGTCCAGACGTAGGTCACCGGCAGCTTCATCAGCGCGGCCAGCCGCACCGACGGGCGCATGTAGTCGCTGAAGACCAGGAACGTGCCGCCGTACGGGCGGGTGCCACCGTGCAGGGCGATGCCGTTGAGGATCGCGCCCATGGCGTGCTCACGGATGCCGAAGTGCAGCGTGCGGCCGTACTCGTGGCCCGGGAAGTCCTTGGTGGCGTGCGCGGCCGGAATGAACGACGGCTCGCCCTTCATTGTGGTGTTGTTGCTCTCGGCCAGGTCGGCCGAGCCGCCCCACAGCTCCGGGAGCACCGGCGCGAGGGCCTCCAGCACCTTGCCGGAGGCGGCCCGGGTGGCCACCCCCTTGGCGTCCGCGGGGAAGACCGGCAACGCGTCGGTCCAGCCGTCGGGGAGTACGTGACCAGCCAGTCGCTCGTAGAGCGCGGTGCGCTCCGGGTTGGCCTTCTTCCAGGCGTCGAACGCGGTGGTCCACTCCTGCTGGGCGTCGGAGCCGCGGCCCATCACCGTGCGGGCGTGGCTGAGCACCTCCTCGTCGACCTGGAAGGTCTGCTCCGGGTCGAAGTCGAGGATCCGCTTGGTGGCCTTCACCTCGTCGGCGCCGAGCGCCGAGCCGTGGATCTTGCCGGTGTTCTGCTTGTTGGGCGCGGGCCAGCCGATGATGGTGCGCAGCGCGATGAAGGAGGGGCGGCCGGTCTCCGCCTTGGCGGCCACCAGCGCCGCGTACAGCGCCTCGGCGTCCTCGTGGTAGTCGCCCTGGTCGGCGTCGCCGCTGCGCCAGTCGACGGTCTGCACGTGCCAGCCGTACGCCTCGTAGCGGGCGGCCACGTCCTCGCTCTTGGCGATCCGGGTGTCGTCCTCGATGGAGATCTCGTTGTCGTCGTAAATCACCGTGAGGTTGCCCAGCTGCTGGTGCCCGGCGAGGGCGCTGGCCTCGTGGCTGATGCCCTCCTCGATGTCACCGTCGGAGACGATGCACCAGATGTCGTGGTCGAAGACGGACGCACCGAGCTCGGACTCGGGGTCGAACAGGCCGCGCTCGCGGCGCGCCGCCATGGCCATGCCGACCGCGTTGCCCAGACCCTGCCCGAGCGGGCCGGTGGTGGTCTCCACGCCTGGCGTGTGCCCGTGCTCGGGGTGCCCCGGCGTCTGCGAGCCCCACTGCCGCAGCGACTTGAGGTCGTCCAGGCTCAGCGGGTAACCGGAGAGGAACAGCTGGATGTAGAGCGTCAGGCTGGAGTGCCCGGCGGAGAGCACGAACCGGTCGCGGCCGGGCCAGTTCGGGTCGGCCGGGTTGTGCCGCATGACGCGGTTGAAGAGGAGGTACGCCGCGGGCGCGAGGCTCATCGCGGTGCCCGGGTGACCGTTGCCGGATTTCTCTACGGCGTCCATGGCCAGCACGCGGACGGTGTCTACGGCCCGGCGATCGAGGTCGGACCAGTTCAGTGCGGAGTGCTCGGGTCGTTTAACAGCCACGATGGTTGTGCTCCTCGGCAGATGGGCGGAACCCTCACCGATGACCTTATCGAGCGTCCCTAAACGTGCGCCCGGGGATCTGCGCATGGTGTGCGCTACGTGACCATCCGGATGCTCGGTTCAACCCGGTGGTGTGACGGCCCGCACCGTTGTCGGGTCGGCCGGGCAGCCAAAACGACGACGCGTAGTGTGTGGGGCGGTATGCGGACCCGAGTGGTCCCGACCGATCCGATCTCCCCGTGCCCGATGCCGGAAGGTGGCAATCCGTGAGCATGATCACCGAGCGCCCCGCGAGCAACCCGGCCGGGCCACACCCGGCGCGGGCGGCCGAGGGCCCGGTGGCCCGGCGGGACGTACGCGCTGTCCTCTCGGCGTACGTGGCGCTCACCAAGCCGCGGATCGTCGAGTTGCTGCTGGTCACCACCGTCCCGGCGATGATGCTCGCCGAGGGTGGGCTGCCGTCGCTGTGGCTGATGGCCATCGTGCTGATCGGCGGCTCGCTCGCCGCCGGCGCGGCCAGCGTCCTCAACTGCTACATCGACCGCGACATCGACCAGCTGATGCGACGCACCAAGCGTCGGCCGCTGCCGGCACACACCGTGTCGCCGCGAAGCGCACTGATCTTCGGTCTGGTGCTGGCGGCGGTGTCAGTGGCCCTGATGGCGGCGTTCACCAACCTGCTGGCCGCGGGGCTGACCCTCGCCGCGATCGCCTACTACGACCTCGTCTACACCCTGTGGCTCAAGCGTTCCACCCCGACGAACACCTTCTGGGGCGGCGCCTGCGGGGCGGCACCGGTGCTGATCGGGTGGGCGGCAGTGACCGGCTCGCTGGCGCCGGCCGCCTGGGGGCTCTTCGCGGTGGTCTTCTTCTGGCAGATGCCGCACTTCTACCCGCTCGCCATGAAGTACAAGGACGACTACGCCCGGGCTGGCATCCCGATGCTGCCGGTGGTGGCCTCGATCCGCCGGGTGAACGCCGAGATCCTGATCTTCGCGTGGCTCACCGTGCTCACCTCCCTGGCCGTCTGGCCGCTGGGGCTCAGCGCGATCTACGGGGTGCCGACCCTGGTGGTGGGTGCCATCTTCGTGGTCGAGGCACACCGACTCTGCCGGCGCGCGACGCGCGGCGAGGCGGTCAAGCCGATGCGACTGTTCCACTGGTCGACGACGTACCTGACGATCGTCTTCGTGGCCGTCGCGCTCGACGCGCTGATCTGACCCCTCCCGCGCTGCCCGGCTCTGTGCCCCTTCGCGTCCAAGGCAGTGGTCTCCGCCCGCCGTCTTCCGCTGGCTGTCGGCTCCCTTGGGCGCCGGGCGCCCTGGGCCGGGCTCTCTTGGGCACCGCGTTCTTTTGGGCACCGCGGCTTCCTTGGCACCGCGGCTTCCTTGGCACCGGGCTCCCTTGGGCGCCGGGCTCTCTTGGGCACCGCGGCTTTCTTGCGCGCTGCGGCTCGGCGGCCCTCGCGTCGTGTGTCAGTTGTCGCGCCGTGGCCCTGCCCGGCGGGGAATGGTGCCGATGATCTACTGACTAATCATGGACGTGGATGAGTTGTCCGGGTTTAATGTCACATCAAGGTAACTTTCAGCATGAGTCGGATCGGCTCAACCTGGGTCGGTTCGGAGGCGATTTCCCGACGTGCTTTGAGCGCAAAAGTCGGTAAATAAACGGACAGTCAACCTGTGGTCGTCCTTAAACCTGTAGGTAATTGGCATCACAAAAGGTTCATGGTTCTCGCGCGACAGGGTGCAACTCTGCTTAGGCTTCGCGTCATGGCAGATGGTTCCGATACGACGCTGACGGCCGAGCAGACCGCCGGCGAGCAGGCGCCCCAGGGCCTGGTCGCGGGCCTCAAGGCGTTCGCGGCCGGACACGGCGGCGCGAAGGCGGTCATCGAGTACGTCGGCAAGCGTGGCGCGCGGATCGTCCTGGTGGGTTCCGACGGCGAGTGGGGCGACCAGTTCGCCGACGACACCGTCACCGCCCGGGAGGCGTGCGCCAAGGCGGGAGTCACCGTCGAGAACGCCTGGGAGCGTGAACTGATGGACCAGATGCGTCCGAGCAACGACCTCTGGCGGTCGATGGCCCGGCGCACGATGGCCCGCTGAACAGACAGCTGAATTGACCACATATCACCAGTCGACCCGGGGGGAACCCCGGGTCGCTCTCGTAACCTGCTCAGACCTGGCCGACCTCGACCCGGACGACCGGCTGGTCCTGGCCCCGCTCGCCGCCCGTGGCGTCGCCGTCGAGTCCGTCGTCTGGGACGACCCCGACGTCGACTGGTCGTCCTACGACCTGGTCGTGCTCCGCTCACCCTGGGACTACGCGCTACGCCGCGACGAGTTCGTGTCCTGGGCGGCCACAGTGCCGAGGCTGGTCAACCCCGCGGACGTGGTCCGCTGGAACACCGACAAGCGCTACCTCGCCGAACTGAGCGCCGCCGGGGTGCCAACCGTGCCGACGTCGTGGATCGAGCCGGGGGAGAGCTGGCAGCTGCCCGCCGAGACCGGCGAGTACGTGCTCAAGCCCTCGGCCAGCGCCGGCAGCCAGGACACCGGCCGGTACGACCTGGCCGACCCGGAGCACCGGGACCTGGCCGCCGCACACGTTCGCCGGCTCTCCGAGGCCGGCCGGGTCACCATGGTCCAGCCGTACCTGCGGGCCGTCGACACCGAGGGCGAGACGGCCCTGCTCTTCCTGGCCGGCCCGGACGGGCTCGCGTTCAGCCACGCGATCCGCAAGGGTCCGATGCTGTCCGGGCCGGACCTCGGCACCGACGGGCTCTACAAGGCCGAAGAGATCACCCCCCGCACCGCCCGCCCCGAACAGCTGGCGGTGGCTGAGCAGACCCTCGCGACGGTGCCCGGCGGCACCCGACAGTTGCTCTACGCCCGGGTCGACCTGATCCCCGGCCCGGACGGCGAGCCGGTTCTGGTCGAGCTGGAGCTGACCGAGCCGTCGCTCTTCATCGGGTACGCGGACGGAGCCCCCGACCGCCTCGCCACCGCGATCACCACCCACCTGGCCCGCACCACCTGACCCCCACAACAAGAGCAACCCCCCGACGGCCGCCCGCGCCACCAGCCTCCGCGCCGCCGGCCTCCAGGTGTCCGGTGCCGCTGGCCGCCCGCGCCGCTGTCCGCCCGCGCCGCTGTCCGCCCGCGCCGCTGTCCGCCCGCGCCGCTGTCCG
>NZ_PYAK01000075.1 GCF_003264365.1 Micromonospora noduli | reverse complement strand
CTGCTCTCCGCGCTCGGCGGGATCGGTGGGGTGGTGCTGGGCATCCTGGTCACCGGATCGGGCGGCGGCGTGGGTCGAGGACCCGGCGTCGGCACCGGACCGGGCGGGTACGGACCCGGGGCCGGCGCGGGCTCCGGTTCCGGTGGCGACGGCTCGGTCGGCCCGGGGCCGGGTGGCGTGGGGTCGGGCTCCGGAGTCGACGGCGTCGAGGGCGGGGCCGGCTCGGCACCCACTGGCGCGGCTCGATAGACGGCGGGTGCGCTCTCGCGACGGTCCGGGGTGCCCAGGGCGCTGGCGGTGCCCCGGCTGCTGCTCGGAACCGTGGCGCTGGCCCGGGCCGACGCGGAGGAGTCGCTTCGCTGGCCCGGCAACGACACGTCGGCTGGGCTGGCCGAGCCGGTCGCACGGTAGGTGGTCGCGGTGACCGGAGCGCTGGCCGGCAGGTCACTGCGGAGAGCACCGGCGGTCACGACGCTGGCACGTGCGCGTACCGGTGCGGCCGTCGGGCTCTGGCGCTCGTCGCCGTCGGCGGACGCGTCGTCATCGGCTTCGGTCGAGGCGTCCGCGACGACCGCCGCCGTGCCACTGCCGACCGTGGCACTGCCGACCGGGCCGCTGACAGCCGGGGCGGCGTCGCTGTCACCGGATCCGACATCCGCCGAGCTGGTGTCGCTGCCTGTCGAGCTGGTGTCGCTGCCTGTCGAGCTGGTGGCGGCCGGGCTGGCGTCGCTGGCGGCCACCGGGTCGGCGGTGTCCGGCCCTGGCGGGCCGGCCTGGTCGACCACGGGGTCGACAGTCTCCGCCGGATCTCTCTGCTCGGCCATTTCCGCCCTCCGCGCCATGCTCGCACCCGGACCCGTGACGTCGAGTCGGATGTGCCTGGTTGTCACGGTGCCACAGATCTTCCCGAGCGGACAGCCGGAGCCGGTCGTGGCGGATCAGCCCGTGGCGGTGGGGCTGCTCGTCGCGCTGCCACTGCCCGTCGCGCTCGTGCTGGCCTTCGGCGTGGTAGTCGGAGACGCGCTGGTCGGCGCGTTGCTCGGTGCCGAGGGCAGAGTCGTCGGAGTGTTGCTCGGGGTGTTCGACGGCTTCGGCGTGGTGCTGCCGGTCGGGGTGGGCGTCGGGGTGGTCGTCAGCGTCGGCGTCGGCGTGGGCGTCGGCTTGGTGGTCTTCGTGGGCGACGGGGTCGGCGTCGGCTTGGTGGTCTTCGTGGGCGACGGGGTGGGCGTCGGCTTCGGCGTCGAGACGGGCGGGGTCGGATTGGTCACGACCGGTGCCGGCACCGCGCCGATCACCCGGGTGGCGGCGTACAGCCGGGACCAGCGGACGACCGAGATCTTGACGACGTCGCCCGTGGTGGGCGCCTGCACCATCTTGCCGTTGCCGATGTACATGCCGACGTGGTGGATCGTCGTCCAGCTGCTGCCCGAGGCGAAGAAGAGCAGGTCGCCGGGGAGCAGCGCGCTCTGCGGGACGGTGCGGCCCCTTGTGGCGGCGTACTGGTCGCGGGAGACCCGGGGCAGGTCGAAGTAGTCGGCGCCGGGGGACCGGTACGCAGCCCACATCAGGCCGGAGCAGTCGAACTCGTTCGGCCCCTCCTCGGACCACTTGTACGGGTCGCCGAGCTGGGCGAGCGCGTACCGGACCGCGGCCAGCGCCCGGGGGTGCGCGGCCATGCCGCTGATGCTCTGGTTGGAGACGTAACCGGCGCCGATCTGCTGCTCGGCGGCTTCCTGCTGACGTTCGATCTCGATCAGCGCGGCGGCGTTGTCCCGGCGCAGCTTGAGCAGGCTCGCCTCGGCGGTGCGGAGCGCCGTCTCACCGGCGGTGAACTCCGCCTCGGCGGCGGCGAGCAGCTCCTTGGCCTGGGTGTGCTTCTGGTACGCGGCCTGCTCGCCGGTGCGGGCCCGGGACAGTTCCCCGGCCACGCCGGTGGTGCCGCCGTCGACCTTCTCGCCACGGGTGATCGCCTGGAGGCGGCTGAGCCCACGGATGTCCTGGGCGAAGTCGCCCGGCGGCAGCGCCGCGGCGGCCTTGACGGCCTCGGCGGCGGCGGTGTCGGCCGTCTGCTGGGCCCGGAGCAGCGCGTCCTGCGCGGTCGCCAGCGCCTTGCCGGCAGCGTCGACCTGCGCCTGCGCGTCGACGCGTTTCTGCCGGCTCACCAGCAACGCCTCGCCGAGCGCGCCGACCTGGGTCTCACCGGCGGAGATCGCGGTGGCCAGTGGGCCGTTGCCGATGTTGACCACCGGCGGGGCGGGCACGCCAGCGACCGGCGCGCCGCCGGGCAGCTGAAGCGAACCGGTGACCGCCGGGCGCGAACCGGTGTCCGGCACTGTGGTCGGCACGCCGGGCTCCGCGTACGCGGGGGTGGCCAGCACGGCCGCGGCGATCGCGCCGAGCAGGGCGGCCCAGAGCTTCGGACGCAGGACCGGCGAGATCACCGGGCTCCGTCGTCGCTGCCGTCGCCCGCGCCCGCTGTAGACCATGCCGCTCCCCGTCCAACCGCTCGTCGCCGCGCTCGGTGGGCGCGACCGCCGGGACGGTACCAGTGTGTGTGTTCCGCCCCACCTTGTTACTACCGCACCTCGCCACCCTTGTCGATGCGTTGCCGGGTTACGGGAGGCTGAGAGTCTGGTGAAGTGGGTCGCTGCCGGCGACCGTGCCACCGGGCCCGTCGGCGCCGCGACGTACGCTCGATCCGGACCGCAGGTGGAAGGGACGTGCCATGGACGCCGGACTCAAGCGTGAGCTCGAAGCGAAGGTGTACGCCGGTGAGCGGCTGACCCGGGAGGACGGGGTCGCCCTCTACGAGAGCGACGACCTGACCTGGCTGGGGCGGCTGGCGCACCACAAGCGCACCGAGTTGAACGGCGAGCGGGTGATGTTCAACGTCAACCGTCACCTCAACCTGACCAACGTCTGTTCGGCGTCCTGTGCGTACTGCTCGTTCCAGCGGAAGCCGGGCGAGAAGGACGCGTACACGATGCGCATCGACGAGGCGGTCCGCAAGGCCAAGGAGATGGAGGACGAGCAGCTCACCGAGCTGCACATCGTCAACGGCCTGCACCCCACGCTGCCCTGGCGTTACTACCCGAAGGTGCTGCGCGAGCTGAAGGCGGCGCTGCCGAACGTCAAGCTCAAGTGCTTCACCGCGACCGAGGTGCAGTGGTTCGAGAAGATCAGCGGCCTGAGCGCCGACGAGATCCTCGACGAGCTGATGGACGCCGGCCTGGAGTCGCTGACCGGTGGTGGCGCGGAGATCTTCGACTGGGAGGTCCGGCAGCACATCGTCGACCACGCCTGCCACTGGGAAGACTGGTCGCGCATCCACGCCCTGGCCCACAGCAAGGGCATGAAGACCCCGGCGACGATGCTGTACGGCCACATCGAGGAGCCCCGGCACCGCGTCGACCACGTGCTGCGGCTGCGCGAGTTGCAGGACGAGACCGGTGGCTTCGCGGTCTTCATCCCGCTGCGCTACCAGCACGACTTCGTCGACTCGGCGGACGGCAAGATCCGTAACCGGATCCAGGCGCGCACCACGATGGCCTCGCCGGCCGAGTCGCTGAAGACGTTCGCCGTCTCGCGGCTGCTCTTCGACAACGTGCCGCACCTGAAGAACTTCTGGGTGATGCACGGGTTGTCGGTGGCTCAGCTCTCGCTGAACTTCGGCGTGGACGACCTGGACGGCTCCGTCGTCGAATACAAGATCACCCACGACGCCGACTCGTACGGCACCCCGAACACCATGCACCGGGACGACCTGCTGCACCTGATCTGGGACGCCGGCTTCCAGCCCGTCGAGCGGGACACCCGCTACAACGTGGTCCGGGAGTACGACAAGGCCCCGTCGCTTGCCGAGCGGCGCGCCGAGCCGCAGCAGGTCTGGGCCTGAGCCACCACGTACCCTCGCAGTCGATGACCGAGCAACAAGGACCTGAGCAGCAGAGCGGGTTTCCCCGCCGGGACGCCGAGGGGCGCATCCGTACCCTGGGCGATCTGCTCGGGGTGTGCCTGGCCGGCCTGGTCATCGGCGTGCTCGCGTTGGTGCTGTTCGACTGGGCGTTCGCCTCGATCGGCGCCGGCGACTTCGGGCACACAAACGGTTGGCTGGCGGTGATCCTGCCGGCTTGGCTGTTCTGGGACGACTTCCGGGCCTGGGAGTTCGGCGCGGCCCGGGTGGTGGCGGCGGTGGTCGCCGCCGCCGTCGGGGTGTTCGCGGGGCTGCTGATCGCCGGTCTGGGCGCGGGGTTGCCGCCGCTGCTCTCCGGCGCGTTGGCGGCGGGGGCGTTCACAGTGGCGTACGCGGCCCTCTGGTTCCCGGGTGTCCGCTGGCTGGCCCGCCGGACCGGCTGACCACGACCGCCCGTCGGGCGGCTCGACCCTTCCGCCGGCAGTGGCGGGCGACGGAGAGAACGGAGTGGTGCAGGTGAGCGCCGCGCTCAAGTACACGCTGGGCCGGATCGGGCTGTTCGTCGCCGTGCTGGCCGGCCTCTGGCTGGTCGACATGAACGTGTTCCTGAAGCTGATGCTGGCGTTGGTGTTCTCCGCCGCGCTCTCCTTCTTCCTGCTGCGCGGTTGGCGGGACGAGATGGCCGGGGAGATCGCCGAAGCAGCCGAGCGCCGCCGCACCGAGAAGGAACGCCTCCGCTCCGCCCTGGCCGGCGAAGACCAAACCCCCACCCCAAACCCGAACCCCGACCCCCAGACCCCCGACTCCCAGCGTTGATCAAGAAGTTTGCGTCACCAGGGCGGCTTCCGGTGACGCAAACCTCTTGATCAACCCGCTTGGTCGCGCGGCGGTGGGCGGGTTGGGTGGGGTTCGGGGTTACCAGTTGGTGGAGCCGGGGACCTTGGGCCAGGGCTTCGAGATGGGCTTGATCAGGTACGCGATGCCGCCGGAGCCACCGGAGACGCCGCCGCTGGCGTTGGTGCGCTTGGTACGCAGCCAGATCTGCTCGAACTGCGCACGCTTGTAGACGTTGCGCACCACGTCGTTGCTGGACGAGGCCGGGTCGTTGACGATCACGTCGCCGTCGGCGGTGAAGCCGACCACCACGAAGAGGTGCCCGGAGGTGCCGTAGTTCGCCCCGTCCAGCTCACTGGCGAGGAAGGACTGGCTGGTCACGACGGGGATGCCGGCGGCGATGAAACGCTCCAGTTCATCCAGCGAGTGCAGCCGGGTCACCCGGCCCTCCAGCCCGGGGAAACTGGCCGCGTACGCGGTGTTGAACGGCCAGTTGCCAGCGCCGTCGTACGCGTAGTCGTAGGTCATCCGCGCGGCGTGGTTGACCGTCGGGTCGGGGTAGGTCGGGTCCACCCAGGAGGTGTCGGCCGCCGACGGCTTGCGCCCCCAGTACTCGACCACCATCTCGGTCGAGGTGGGTGAGCACCATGCCTCGCCGCCGCCGTCGTACTCCGGGTAGTGCCCGGAGTGCACGTTCTGCGAGTAGCGCGGCACCGGCAGTTCCCGGCCCCAGGTGATGTGTCCGGCGCTCGGCGGCACTGTGAACCGGTCCGGCACCGTGGAGCTCATCGCGCCCAACATCCGGACCACCGGGGCGGCGCTCTGCCCGGGTGCGCGGTAGAGGGTCAGCTTGAGCTGGTACGACCGCAGCAGCACCCCGGCGGTGGCGTCGTCGATGCTGAAGGTGTCGGTCCAGATCGTCGAGAAGGGG
Source organism: Micromonospora noduli (assembly GCF_003264365.1). GTDB lineage: Bacteria > Actinomycetota > Actinomycetes > Mycobacteriales > Micromonosporaceae > Micromonospora > Micromonospora noduli. Next base: position 16,410 of record NZ_PYAK01000075.1, on the reverse strand, counting down.
TCGCCCTGCCGGTTGACGCTGGTCCGCAAGATGTCGGTGTCGCCGGACGCCCAGCGGCCCAGGACGTACCACGGGGTCTGGTCGCCGCTGGTGTAGCTGCCCTGCATCTCGACCTGGATCCAGGTGCCGGCGGGGGTCTCCGCGTTCCAGGAGGCGATCAGCTCGGTGGCGTCGAACCCGACCTGGGTCACCGGCGAGGTCCAGGTGCCGTACTCCCAGGTGCGGGTGGCACCGGTGTGCGGGTCCGCGTACTCGATGGTGCCGGCTGGGCGGGCCAGGGTGACGCCCGCTCGGGCGCCGGGCACGACGCGGGTTCCGGCCCGGCTGCCGCGGTGCCAGTCGGCGGGCCCGGACCAGTCCTGGTAGGTGATCTGCTCGTCGTGGGCGGGGGCGGGCGGGTGGGCCGCCAGCGCGGGCGCGGCGCTGGTGAGCAGGGTGAGCGCTGTGACGCCGGCGAGGGCGGCCGCGCGCAGGCGGGATCTGGCCATGGGTGCTCCGCGGTGTCGAGGGGGCATCGTCGCTGGTCAGTTTTCCGCTTGGAGGGAAGTTTCGCCAGATGTTGATAGGTGGAAAATCATTGCCGCCATGATGATGCGCCTGGGATGGCCAACGCAGCGATCAATGTTGATATGACCATGTGACAGGTGGTGAAGTGTCCTTCACCGAGCGGGATCTCCCGCCCATCGAGGAGGTAGTCCATGGCCCTCCGCACGCCCATCCCCCTCCGCCGTGTCCTGGTGCTCGCTGTCGTCACCGGGCTGGGCATCGTCACCGTCGCCGCCGGTCCGGTCGCCGCCCGACCGGCACCGGACCGCACCGCTGAGCAGGCTGCCGCCGGCTACCGGGTGCTCGGGCCCCGGACCCTCGCCGACCGCAACGCGGTGGCCCGCACCGGAGCCGCCATCGACTACTCCGAACACGGCGTGCTGCACATATCGGCCACCGCGAGCGAGGCCGCCGCGATCGGCAAGCTCGGCTTCCGGCTGGAACCGCTCGCCCCGCCACCCAACGCCGAGCGCGGCGCCGGCGACTTCGGGACGCAGGCCTTCCCGCCGGCCGACTCGAACTACCACGACTACGCGGAACTGACCGCCGTCGTGAACCAGGTCGTCGCCGACCACCCGGCGATCGCCCGCAAGATCAGCATCGGTTCGTCGTACGAGGGCCGCGACCTGATGGCGGTGAAGATCTCCGACAACGTCGGCACCGACGAGAACGAGCCGGAGATCCTGTTCAACTCCCAGCAGCACGCCCGTGAGCACCTGACCGTCGAGATGGCGATCTACCTGCTCAACCTCTTCACCGACAGCTACGGCAGCGACTCCCGGATCACCAACATCGTCAACGGCCGGGAGCTCTGGATCGTGCCGACGGTCAACCCGGACGGCAGCGAGTACGACATCGCCACCGGGTCGTACCGTTCCTGGCGCAAGAACCGGCAGCCCAACAGCGGCTCGTCCAACGTCGGCACCGACCTGAACCGCAACTGGTCCTACAACTGGGGATGCTGCGGCGGCTCGTCCGGCAGCACCTCGTCGGAGACCTACCGGGGGCCGTCGGCGTTCTCCGCGCCCGAGACGCAGGCGCTTCGCAACTTCGTCAACGGCCGGGTGGTCGGCGGTGTGCAGCAGATCAAGGCCAACATCGACTTCCACACGTACTCGCAGCTGGTGCTCTGGCCGTACGGCTACACCACAGCGAACACCGCGACCGGGATGAACGCCGACCAGTACAACACCTTCGCCACCATCGGTCAGCAGATGGCGGCCACCAACGGCTACACCCCGGAACAGTCCAGCGATCTATACATCACCGACGGAGACAGCCTCGACTGGATGTGGGCCACCCACAACATCTGGGCTTACACCTTCGAGATGTACCCGGGCTCGTCCGGTGGCGGCGGCTTCTACCCGCCCGACGAGGTGATCCCGGCGCAGACCTCACGCAACCGGGAGGCGGTGCTGATCCTCAGCGAGTACGCCGACTGCCCGTACCGGGCCATCGGCAAGCAGTCGCAGTACTGCGGCGGCGGTGGCGGCACCACTGTCTGGTCGGACACCTTCGAGACCGCCACCGGCTGGACCATCAACCCGGGCGGCACCGACACCGCCACCCTCGGCGCGTTCGAGCGGGGCGCCGCCCAGGCGACCACGTCCTCCGGAGCCAAGCAGCTCACCCCGTACGCCGGGTCCAACGACCTGGTCACCGGCCGGCTCGCCGGCTCGGCGGCCGGTGACTACGACGTCGACGGCGGCGTGACCAGTGCCCGGTCCCCGGCGGTGACCCTGCCGTCGTCCGGCACGCTGACCCTCTCACTCGCGTGGTACCTGGCCCACGGCTCGAACGCCTCGTCGGCGGACTACCTGCGGGTGAGCGTGGTGCACAACGGCGGCACCACAGCGCTGCTCACCCAGGCCGGCGCGGCCAGCAACCGCAACGGGAGTTGGGCGGTCGCCAACCTCAACCTCACCCCGTACGCCGGCCAGTCGGTCCGCGTGCTCGTCGAGGCTGCGGACGCGTCCGGGGCCAGCCTGGTCGAGGCGGCTGTGGACAACGTCACCATCACGTCCTCCTGATCGGGTGGGGCCCCGTCCCGCCCCGGCGGGGCCCCACCACCCGTTCCGAAACCTCAGGAACTCGGACATATGCCTCCCCGCCCCGCGTGGTGCGGGTGTCCGAGGTATCGACGGCTGCCGACCGGCCCTTGATCGATCCGGCACGTCCTGGCGGTGCGCTACCGTCTTAGCGACCAGTCCGCAGCGAAGCCGGTACGAAACCCGGCGCTGTCCCGCAACTGTGATGCCCCACCGGTCGGTGGGGACGAGCCAGGTCGCCTACGGATCGGTCGCGAAACGCGCTCTCGAGGAAGGGCGCCTCGTGGGCGGGCGTACGAAAGTCCCTGTCGGCGAAGCACCACACTCCTCGACCGACAGGAGGCCCCCATGTTCAGACGTACCCCTCGGCTCTTCGCGGTGACCCTCGCGGTCACCGCTCTCGCCCTCGGCGCCTGCGCCGATAAGGCCGACGACCAGCCGAGCGCCGGCACCGCGGCCGCCGCCTACCCGGTCACCGTCGGCGCGCTCACCCTCGACAAGCGCCCCGAGAAGATCGTCGTGCTGTCGCCCACCGCCACCGAGATGCTCTTCGCGATCGGTGCCGGCCCGCAGGTGACCGCCGTCGACGACCAGTCGAACTACCCGGCCGACGTGCCCAAGACCGACCTCTCCGCCTTCCAGCCGAACGCCGAGGCGATCGCCGGTAAGAACCCCGACCTCGTGGTGCTCTCCGACGACCGCAACAAAATCGTCGAGCAGCTCGGCAAGCTGAAGATTCCGGTGTACCAGACCCCGGCGGCGACCACGCTCGACGACTCGTACCGGCAGATCACCGAGCTGGGCACGCTGACCGGGCACGCCGACCAGGCCACCGACGTCGCCACCCGGATGAAGGACGACATCGCCAAGCTGGTCAAGGACCTGCCGCAGCGCGCCGAGAAGCTCACCTACTTCCACGAGCTGGGCCCGGAGCTGTACAGCGCCACCAGCAAGACCTTCATCGGCTCGCTCTACAGCCAGGCCGGCCTGACCAACATCGCCGACCCGGCCGACGCGGACGGTAAGAGCTTCGGCTACCCGCAGCTGTCCCAGGAGTTCATCGTCAAGGCCGACCCGGACTTCGTCTTCCTGGCCGATGCCAAGTGCTGCCAGCAGAACGCCGACACGGTCAAGGCGCGCAGTGGCTGGGCCGGCCTCACCGCTGTGAAGAACAACCAGGTCGTCGCCCTGGACGACGACGTCGCCTCCCGCTGGGGCCCGCGGGTCGTGGACCTGCTCCGGGTCATCATCGACGCGGTCGCCAAGGTGCCCGCGTGACCGTCGTCCGTCGGTGACCGGGCCGCGACAGGTGTCCGATCCGGCACCAACCGGCCGGCCGGCCGAGCCGCCGCCGTCGTCTGAGCGGGCCGAGCCTCCTGCCGAGGCCCGGCCCGCCGGGCTGCCCTCCACGGTCCGGCCCGCCGGGCAACCTGCCGTGGCTCGGTCTACCGGGTCGTCGTCCACGGCGCGGCCCGCCGGGCTGGCGTCCGGGGCCCGGCCGGCCGGCCTGCTGTCTGCGGCTCGGCCGGCCGGCCTGCGCATGCGGTGGCTGGTCGCGGGGTTGGTCGCGGTGCTCGTCGCGCTCGTCGTCGGGGTGTCGCTCGGCCCGGTGAGCCTGCCCCCGGGCAGCGTCGCCGCCGAGCTGCTCAACCTGTTTCCCGGGGTGCACATCGACAGCGGGCTGACCGAGCGTGAGATCGCGATCGTCACCGAGCTGCGCCTGCCCCGGGTGGTGCTGGGCCTGCTCGTCGGCGGTCTGCTCGCCCTCGCCGGTGGTTGCTACCAGGGCGTGTTCCGCAACCCGCTGGCCGACCCGTACCTGCTCGGTGTGGCCGCCGGCGCGGGCCTCGCGGTCACCGCGGCGATCGCCCTCGGCGGCGCCGGCCGGCAGGGCACGCTCTCCGGGTTGCCGATGACCATTCCGCTGGCCGCGTTCGCCGGCTCGCTGCTCGCCGTCACGATGACCTACGTGCTCGGCGCGGCCGGTGGGCGACGCGGGTCACCGGCCATGCTGATCCTGGCCGGGGTGGCGGTCTCCGCGTTCCTCTCCGCCGGGCAGACGTACCTCCTGCAACGACACGCCGACAGCATTCAGCCGGTCTACTCCTGGTTGCTCGGCCGGCTGGCCACCGCCGGCTGGCACGACGTGCTGCTGGTGCTGCCGTACGCCGCGCTGACCACCATCGTCGTGCTGCTGCACCGCCGCGAGCTGGACGTCCTCGCGGTCGGCGACGACGAGGCGAGAAGCCTGGGCCTGCACCCGCAGCGCACCCGCTACCTGCTGATCGCCGCCGCCTCGCTGGGCACCGCGGCGGCGGTCTCCGCGACCGGCCTGATCGGCTTCGTCGGCATCATCGTGCCGCACACCGTCCGGCTGCTCGCCGGGTCCAGCTACCGGGTGATCCTGCCGATGTCACTGCTGTTCGGCGGCGCGTTCCTGGCGCTGACCGACGTGGTGGCCCGCACCGTCGCCGCTCCGTCCGAGCTGCCGATCGGAGTGGTGACCGCCCTGCTGGGTGGCCCGTTCTTCGTCCTCGTGCTGCGGACCGCCCGGCGAGTGCTCACGTGAGCAGGGAGCCCGCCAGCAGGGAACCCGCCGCCGGCACGCCGGCCGTCGAGGTGCGCGGGCTGCACGTCGCCCTCGGTGGCACGCCGATCCTGACCGGCGTCGACCTCACCGTCGCCGTCGGCGAGTGGGTCACCGTGATCGGCCCGAACGGCGCCGGCAAATCCACCCTGTTGCGCGCCGTCGGCGGCCTGCTGCCCGCGCCGAAGGCGATCACCCTCTTCGGTACGCCGAGTGCCGCGCTGCGCCGTCGGGACCGCGCCCGGATAGTGGCCACTGTGGCACAGTCCCCGGTGGTGCCGCCCGGCATGTCGGTGCTGGACTACGTGCTGCTCGGCCGCACCCCGTACATCCCGACCCTGGGCCGGGAGTCGACCGCCGACGTCGACGCCGTGCACGAGGTGCTGGGGCAGTTGGATCTCGCCGGCTTCCACCGTCGCGAACTGGCCACCCTCTCCGGCGGCGAACGGCAGCGGGTGTTCCTCGCCCGCGCGCTCGCCCAGGGCGCGACGCTGCTGCTGCTCGACGAGCCGACCAGCGCGCTCGACATCGGCCACCAGCAGGACGTGCTCGAAGTCGTCGACCAGCTACGCCGCGAGCACGGCCTGACCGTCCTGGCCACGATGCACGACCTCTCCCTGGCTGGTGAGTACGCCGACCGGATGGTGATGCTCGCCGCCGGTCAGGTGGTGGCCGCCGGGACTCCGCCCGAGGTGCTGACCGAGGAGCTGCTCGCCACCCACTACCGCGCCAGCGTCCGGGTGGTCCCCGGCGCCCACGGCCCGTTGGTGGTCCCCGTCCGCCCCACCCGCCCCTGAGCACGCAGGCGCTGGGTCAGGGGCCCAGGTCGATGACGGAGAAGAGGGCGCCCTGGGGGTCGCGCAGGGCGGCGAAGCGGCCCGCCGGGATGTCGCGGGGCGGGACCAGAATCGTTCCGCCCAGCTCGGCGGCGCGGGCCGCGGCGGCGTCCGCGTCGGCCACCGCGAAGTACACCGTCCAGTACGCGGGCAGGTCGGCCGGGAAGTCGTCGGCCAGCGGCGGCATCATCCCGGCGACGATCTGCGTCCCGAGCCGCCACCCGGTGTACGTCATCGCGCCCACCGCCTGGTCGTCGGGCTGCCAGCCGAACACCAGCTCGTAGAAGACCTTCGCGCCCTCGGGGTCGGGGGTGACCAGCTCGTTCCAGCTCATCGCGCCCGGCACGTTGAACACCTCGGCACCGGCCATGGCCAGCGGCTGCCAGACGCTGAACGTGGCGCCGGCCGGGTCGGCGAAGACCGCCATCCAGCCCCTGTCGAAGACCTCGAACGGGGGTACGACGACCTGCCCGCCGGCCCGTTCGACCCGGCCGGCGACCAGTTCGGCGTCGTCGGTGGCGAGGTACGTCGACCAGATCGGAATCTGGTCCGGGATCGCGGGCGGGCCGGCGCCGGCCACCGGCTTACCGTCGAGCAGGAAGACCGTGTAGCCGCCCGCCTCGGGCTCCGGGGTGACCTGGCCGGTCCACCCGAACAGCTCCGGGTAGAAGCGCCGCGCGTCGGTCAGGTCCGGGGTGGCCAGGTCGGCCCAGCAGGGCGTACCCGGCGGGACGGTGCTCACGTCAAGACCCCTCTCGGCCCGGGCGGCCACGGCGGCCCCCTGCCGGAATCCTGGCACCGTCCCGCCGCAGCCCGGGGCGAAAACGGACGAATCGTCAGCTGAACCGGCGACCCTCGTCCCGCCGGTACGCCCAGCCGGCGAGCGCGGCGAGCAGCACCACCCAGACACCGAGCATGATCACTGCCAGCGGCTCCACGTCGTAGTCGGCCACCGCCGCCCACATCAGTTCGGCCGCGCCCCGGGTGGGCAGGTACGGCGCGATCGTCTCGATGAACCCGGGCGCGTCGCCCGGCGCGGAGAGCAGGCCGCCGCCGAACGCGAGCGGCAGGAAGAGCACCTGCGCCACCACGATCGCCGCCTTGCTCGGCAGCGAGTAGCCGATGGCGAGCCCCATCAGCGTGAACGGCACCGAGATGACGGCCACGGTGCCGAGAGCCAGCAGGAACGCCGCCGGGGTGACCTGGGCCGCGGTCAGCGTCGCGCCGATCACCACGACCGGGATCAGCGAGAGGTAGGTCAGCGCCAGGCCGGCCAGCACCCGGCCTGCGAACCGCGGCGCGGGTCCGGCCGGCAGGGTCCGGGTGTACGGGTTCCAGGGCTGATCGCGGTCCTCGGCGACGCCGACGCCGTACTGGAAGATGTTGGCGCTCATCACCGAGAAGGTGACCATCGACGCGGTGGCGTAGGTGGCACCGACCGCGTCGTCACCGGCGAACGGGACCACGAAGAAGATCATGGCGGCGGCCGGGAAGAAGGCGCTGCCGAAGACGGCCACCGGAATCCGGATGATCTCCAGGAGTTGGTAGCGGGCGTGGACCAGGGCGAGCTGCACTGTCGCCTCCTCAAACTGTCGTGGGTCGGCCGCCGGCAGCGGCGGTGGTGGGTCGGTCGGCGCCGGCGGGCACGTCTTTGCTGGTCGCCTCTCCGCTGGTGATGGCGAGGAACGCCTCCTCCAGCGAGGTCGGCCGTACCTCCAGGTCGGTGAACGGAGTCTGGGCCGTGACCAGCGCTCGGACCAGCTCGTCGGCGTCGGTGGTGAGCAGGTGCAGCCGACCGTCGACCCGTTCGGTGCGAACGACCCCGGGCAGGTCGGGCAGGTTGTCGGCGATCAGGCTGACCCGGCGTACGCCCACGATGCCGCGCACCGCTTCCACTGTGTCGTCGGCGAGCACCCGGCCCTGCCCGATGACCACCACCCGGTGGGCGAGCGCCTCCACCTCCTCCAGGTAGTGGCTGCTCAACAGCACTGTGCCGCCGTCGTCGTGAAATGCCCGAATCGCGTCCCACAGGGTGTGCCGGGCGGCCACGTCCAGGCCCGTGGTCGGCTCGTCGAGCAGCACCAGCCGGGGCCGGCCGACGAACGCCAACGCCACCGCCAACCGGCGGCGCTGCCCGCCGGAGAGCCCACCGGTCTGCCGTCGGGCGAGGTCGGCGAGCCCGAAACGGTCGAGCAGTTCGGCCCGGGGCACCGGGTCGGGGTAGTGCGCGGAGACGAAGTCGACCACCTCGCCGACGCGCAGCGTGCCGGGCAGACCGGTCTCCTGCGGGGTGACCCCGATCTGCCGCCGGCTCGCCGGGTCGCGGGGGTCGCGACCGAACAGCTCCACCCGCCCGGAGCTGGGGCGGCGCAGGCCCACCAGCAGGTTCATCAGGGTGCTCTTGCCGGCGCCGTTCGGCCCGAGCAGGCCGACCAGCTCACCGGCCCGGACCTCCAGGTCGACACGATCGAGGGCGAGGACGTCGCCGTACCGGCGGCTGGCCTGTTCGGCGCGGGCGAGGGTCATGGCTGCTCCTTCGACGGGGCGGGGTCGAGCAGGGCGTGGATCGCTTCGGTGTACTCCTCGAACGCCAACCGACCTCGCCGGCTGAGCCCGACCAGGGTCGCCGGGGTGCGTCCACGGTGGGTCTTGCTGATCTCCACGTAGCCGGCGTCCTCAAGTTTGCGCAGGTGCACCGAGAGGTTGCCGGCGGTCATCGCGAGCAGCTCCTGTAGGCGGGGGAACGCGATCTTGTCGCCGACGTTGAGAGCGGAGAGGCTGGCGACCACCCGCAGCCGGGCCTGCGCGTGGATGACCGGATCCAGCTCGGTCACGGCTGCTGTCGCTGTCGCTGTCGGCGCCGGGCGAGCGCGCCGGCCACCAGCATTCCGCCACCGCCGGCCACCGCCACGACGAGCGGGTGCCAGCCCGGCCCGGCGATTGCGCCGATCAGGTTGATCACGCTGATCCAGACGCCGAGGCGGAACAGGTCCTGGTCCAGCCAGACCGCCCCGCCGGCCATGTGCAGCGCACCGGTCAGCCCGACGGCGGTCGCCGACCAGAGCAGCGCCGCCAGGTCGTGCGGTAGGTGTTCGGAGATCCGGCCGAGCCCCGCGTAGACGCTCACCGAACCGAGGGCCCAGGCGTACCCGTACCACTGCCCACGCCGGGCGGAGTCGCCGGTCACCTGGCCGTAGGCCCGCACGCTGACCACCGCCTGGGTCGCTCCGGCGGCCGCGAGCAGTACGAAGAGGACGGTCAGCGGCAGCCAGCCCGGCAGGTGAGCCAGCGCCTGATCACCCGGGGGGAACCGCAGGAAGAACAGCCCGAAACCGACCAGCCAGGCGACACCCCACGGCCAGTAGAGCAGGCGGGCGTCGGGATCGAGCCGGCGTGCCGTCGCCGACCGCTGGTCCTGGATCAGCCGGAGCGCCGCCGCGGCATCGGTGGGTGGTGAATCATCGTCGAGGTCCACGCAAACTACTTTACGGAACAAAGTCGAATCGGGTGACCCCGTCATCACCGACGGGACCCCCGATCGCGGCGAGCAGTGCCTATGGTGGTCAGTCGTGGCGACTGATCCGTCGCACAGGCCACAGGGGAGGGTCCGTGTCAAGCCCGAGCAATGAGTTGGAGGTCCAGCCGGAGGCTCTGACGGCGTTCGCCGCCGGGTCCAAGGATCGGGCGGCCCGCTTCCGCGAGCTGCACCGCTCCTTCGGCGACGGGCACGTGCCACGGCACGCCTTCGGGGTGATGCCGGCGTCCTTCAACCTCGCGGCGACGTACGCCGAGCAGTTCGAGGCGTGCCTGCAGGGGCTGGCCGACGGCGCCGAGATGATGGCGGACATCGCCGAAGGGCTCACCGACACCGCCGCCGCCTACACGGGCACCGACGTGGCCAACACCGATCTCTTCGTGCCCGGCCGGCCGCCGGCTCCCGACGTCATCGCGCCCGGCCCCTGGTCGGGTGGCACCGGCGCTCCGAACGGTTCGGTGCCGGCGTGAGCACCGAGGCGTTGCAGCGCAACAAGACCTACTTCGAGCAGATCGTCTCGGGCACGCCCGAACCCTTCAAGCCGCTCTCCAACGCGGTGCTCTGGCCGTTCGAGCAGCTGCTGGAGCTGGTCGCCGGCGAACCGGACGACCTGATGCGGGCTGCGCAGCTCTGCCTGGACACCGGCGCGGCGGTACGGGACATCGCCGGTGACCAGATCGCCGACCGGGCCCGGTTGCGCGGCGCCTGGACGGGCGACGCCGCCGAGAGCTTCCATGCCTCGATGGAGTCGGTCGAGGCGGCGATCGAGGAGCTGGCCCAGGGGCTCGACGGCACCAAGGACGTGCTGGTCGAGGCGGCCAACGCGGCGGTGGACGCGTTCAACCTGCTGGTCGAGCTGATCCTCGAGTTTCTGCTCTGGTTCCTCACCGAGGTGATCATCGCGGCAGTGGCCGCGGCGCTGAGCGCCGGCGTCTCGTTGGCCGCCACTGTGGTCCGGGTGCTGGCCCGGTTGGCCACCACAGTGGGTCGGATGGTGAAGATCGTCGCCCGGTTCGCCGAGGTGCTCACCCGCCTCGCCGCCCGGTTGGGCAAGGTCGCCGGGCAGCTCCGCAAGTACGCGGACACCGTCATGGAGCTCAAGCAGCGGAAGAAGCAGTACAAGCTGCTCAGCAAGGGCGGCTGGACGCCCGAGGGGCGTGCCTTCCAGGTCGAGAAGTTCAAGACCCTCTTTCCGGGCAAGTTCGTCATCAACCAGGTCTCGCCGGTCAACATTCCCGGTTTCGGCGGCGCCCTGCTGGACACCGGCGTGGGCCTGCACGACATCTCCGACGGGCACAAGGACCGCAACTACCTGGTGGACGGCACGTACAGCGAAGACCTGGGCCCGTACACAGTGGGTGTGCAGAATGTCTTCGACTCCATCGTGAACTGAGAGGCAGCCATGACCTTCCCCGCCCTGGACCGAATCGAGGCGCTGGCTCGCAACCTGGACGGATGGCAGCGGCAACTCGCCGACCGGATGGCGGAGCTGGAACAGACCAGCGCCGAGGGCGTGAGCGACTCCGGCCTGGTGCGGGTGACCGCCGCGGCCGACGGCAAGATCGTTTCTACGGAGCTGAACCCCCGGGCGATGCGACTGGACTCCTACAGCCTGGCCGAGGAGTTCACCGCAGCCGCGAACCGGGCGCAGGAGGCCGCCGCAGCCCAGGTCCGCGAGCTGGTCGGTGAGGTCATCGGCGCGCCGGGTGCCGGTCCGCGCCAGCCCGACGACCACGAGGGGCGTTGATGACCGTCGACGAGAGCCAGGCACGGTACGTCGACGGGATCACCCGGCTGTTGCCGGCCGGGGAGCAGGTTCGCGCGGTGGCCCAGGTGCGAGCGGGCGGCGGGCTGACCCCGGCGCCGCCCCCGCAGCCGTCGGCCCCACCCGCCACGGGTGGGCCGGGCTTCCTGGGCGTCCTGCTCAACGTGCTCTCACCGAACATCACCTTCGGTCGGGCGGACAACGCCGTCGACTGGCTCTTCTTCGGCGTCGGAGGTCGAGGCGAGCCAGGTTCCCAGGCGTCCGTGCTGCACCATGCCCTGACCGTGGCGACGAAGGGCACGGGCCTCCGAACCCTCGTGCTGGCGGTCACCGACCAGCGGCTGCTGCTCGGCGCGACAGCACCCGTCGGGCTGCTCTCCAGTTCGGCGGCGGACGAACGGGCGCAGGCCGACATCGAACTGCTCGGGTCCGTCCCGCGCACGGCCGTGACCGCCCGGTTCGGCAGGTACCGGTTGAACTGGAAGCGGCTGCGGATCGACTTCGCCGACGGGTCGTGGCTGTCGTTCCACGTGCCGCTGGCCGACTCCGGCCGCCCGCTGCGGGAGGTCGCGGCGGCCCTGTCAGCCGGCTGACTCGTCGACGAGCGGTGCGGGCAGCGGCGCAACGTGCAGCACCGCCAGCCGGGACACCGCCCGGGTGAGCACCACGTACAGCCGGTGCAGCCCGCGCGGCTCGGCCGCGACGATCGCGGCCGGCTCGACCACCACCACATGGTCGTACTCAAGGCCCTTGACCAGCGTCGCCGGCACCACTGTGACCCGCTCCGCGGCCGCCACGTCGTCGGCGGTCGCGGTCTCGACACCGGCCTCGGCCAGCGCCGCTCGCAGGCCGTCGACCGCGTCGTCCGCGGCGATCACACCGACCGAGCCGTCGTGCGCGAGCGCCGCGCGCACCTCGGCCACCGTCGCCGAGGTCAGGTCGGTCACCGTACGCACGTCCAGGCCGCCGTCGTGGCGCAGGGACTCGGCCGGCGGTACGTCCACCGCGAGCGCCGGGAGCAGCAGGTTCGCGAATGCGACGACCGCGGCGGGCACCCGGAAACCGATGGTCAACGGCACCACCACCGCGTCCGGCTTGCCCAGGTGGGCGAGGGATTCCCTCCAGTCCGTCGCCGCCCACGGCGCGGTGCCCTGGGCGAGGTCACCGAGGAGCGTGACCGAGCCGTGCTCGCTGCGCCGGGCGATGGCCCGACACTGCATCGGGGAGAGGTCCTGCGCCTCGTCCACCACCACGTGCCCGAACCCGGAGAGCCGTTCCAGCAGCCCGGTCGCCTCGTCGATCAGCACCGCGTCGGCAGCGGTCCAACGGGTCGCCTTCGGCGTGCGGGCCGGCTTCGCCCAGACCAACTGCGCCTGCTCGGCGTCGCTGAGCAACCCGTCCGCCGCTGCGGCCAGCCGGGTCGGGTCGGAGAACAGGCCGTGCACCAGCCCTTCCGGGGTGAGCGCCGGCCAGACCGCGTCCAGGAAGTCGAGCACCGGCCGGCAGCGGCTCATCCGGCGCAGCCAGGCATCGCTCGGCGACTCCGCACGCCGCGCCTCGGCCTGCCGTTGCAGCAGGCTCACCACCCGCGCCTGGACACGTTCCCGACCCGTGCCGTACGGCAGACCCTCCCGGCGGGTCTCCTCGACGATACGGTGCAACGGCTCGACTCCGATCCGCCAGCGGAACGAACCGTCCGACACGGTGATCGATTCGGTCGGGGTGCCGATCCGCCCCTGCACCGCGCGCCGCAGCACGCTCGCCATCCGTACGTCGTGTTTGAGCGCGGCCACCTCCGGCGCCTCGACCGCCCGAACCGCCACCCGGGAGATCAACTCCTCCACCGTGGCCTGCTCGACCTCGACCTCACCGAGCGCCGGCAGCACCGCCGCGATGTACGACAGGAACGCCCGGTTCGGCCCGACGATCAGCACACCCGCCCGCCGCAACCGCTCCCGGTGCAGGTAGAGCAGGTACGCGGCCCGGTGCAGACCCACCGCCGTCTTCCCCGTACCCGGCGCGCCCTGCACACAGATCGAGTCGGCGAGGTCAGCCCGGACCAGTTCGTCCTGCTCCGGCTGGATCGTGGCGACGATGTCCCGCATCGGCCCGACGCGCGGACGCTCGATCTCGGCGGCGAGGATCCGACTGGTCGTACCGAACTCTTCGCCCCGATCCAGCCGCTCATCCTCGAAGCTGGTCAGCACACCATTGCTGAACCCGAACCGCCGCCGAACCGCCACCCCCTGCGGATCCCGAACGCTGGCCCGGTAGAACGAGCGGGAGACCGGCGCCCGCCAGTCCAGCACCAACGGCTCGCCGCGCTCATCGGTGACATGCCGCCGCCCCACGTGATACCGCCGACCGTGATGATCGCCGGCGGTGTCGGATGCGGTCGGGTCATTGGTGAGCCTGCTGGCTGTAAGCCTGTCGCTCGCGGTGCCGCTGCTTGTGGTGCCGCTGCTCGCGGTGCCGCTGTCGGTGGTCCTGTCCTCGACGGTCCCGGTGTTCGTGGTCCCGGTGTTCGTGGTGCTGTTGTTCGTGGTGCTGCTGTCGGTGACGCTGTTGTCCGGGGCGCCGGCGAAGTCGAGGCGGCCGAAGAAGAGCGGAGTGGTCGGGTCGTCTGCCAGCTCGGCGACCCGGCGGGCCAGGGTACGGCCGAGCGTCTCGGCCGCGTACGCGTCGCCGGCCACCTGATCACCGGTGGCGAAGAGAGACTCGGCCCGCTCCCGCATCCGACCCAGCGCCGCCCGCGAGGTGGTGAGGTGTGCGCGTTCGGCGGCCAAGTCCGCGTCGAGGTCAAGGTCGGTGTTGGTGTTGGTGTCGAGTTGGGTGCCGAGGTCAAGTGCGGGCATGCTGACGTCCCATCGTTCACATCTGCTGCGCGCTCGCGTGTCCGGGGGCGGATGGCCGGCCACCCGGCGCGAAGACGTCCGTTCCGGTGCAGCTCACCTTGGCCGTCAAGCGGCCTGCCACCTTACGCTCCCCAACCCGACGCATCCAGCGAATTACCGACGCGACCACCCATCCGAGGCGGCGTGTTGCCCGCCCGGGTGTCAATGGGCGATCACGCCCCGCCTCGCGCCGTGCTTTCTCATGCCGCGACCGCCGCGACCGCCGTGACGCCCGTGATTGCCGCGACTGCCGCGACCGCCGTGACGCTCCGTGATTGCCGCGACTGCCGCGACCGCGCGACGCCCGTGATTGCCGCGACTGCCGTGATCGCCGCGACGCCCGTGATCGCCGCGACCGCCGCCACGCCGTGACCGCCGCGACGCCGGTGATCGACTCGGCTTTCAGGAAGTCGCGGTGTTTGGGCCGATGCGACGCCCCGGTTTCCAGGAAGCCGAGTCGATCAATCACCGGGAGACGCGGCTTGGTGCGGCAGGGACAGCAGGTTGTCGCGGTCGCGGTCGCGGTCGCGGCCGCAGTGGCGGTGGCGGTGGTGGGGCTGTGGCTGTGGCGGTGGTGGTGGCGGGGCTGTGGCGGTGGCGGTGGTGGTGGTGGTGGTGGGGCGGTCGCGGTTGCGGTGCCGGCCGCGGTGGCGGTGGCGGTCGCGGTCGCGGTCGCAAGGCGCGGTCGCGGGCGGCGTGGGCGTGGTGGGCGGCATCAGCAGCGCAGGTGGTAGAGGTTGCGACGCGGGGTGCGCAGCGGGTCGAGCCAGCTGGGCGGGAGGAATTCAGGTCTACCGTCCGCCGCGAGACGGACCGTCCAGTCGCCGCGGTGGATGAAACGGTGGTGGTAGCCGCAGAGCAGCACCGCATTGCCCAGCGCCGTCATTCCACCGTCGGCCCAGTGTCGGATGTGGTGACCGTCGCACCATCTCGGCGGTCGATCGCAACCAGGGAAGGCGCAACCGCCGTCCCGCAGGACCAGCGCGCGCCGCAACGGGCCGGTGAAGAGCCGACGCTGCCGGCCGACGTCCAGGACCTGACTGTTGCCGTCCAGCACGACCGGCAGCACGCCCGCATCGCAGGCCAGGCGGCGGACCGCACCGGGGGTGAGGGGCGTGCCGGTTTCCAGTGTTCCGGCGCGTACGCCGTTGACCAGTTCCTCCAGCGAAACGGTCACCACCAGCTGAGGACGGTCGCCGCCGTTGTCGGGCAGCTGACCGGTGCGTAGCGCCAGTCGGCAGATCTCGCCCAACGCGTCGGCGCGGCGCTGACCAGGACTGCGGTCATCGTGTTCACCGGCTGGGGCGCAGAGCGGATCGATCGCCTCGCGCAGCAGGCTCGCGGTTTCGGTGTCGAGGTTGCCGCTGAGGCGTACCTGGCCGTGCTGTTGCTCGGAGAGCGTGACGTGCCGGCGGGTCTCGGCCCGCTCGGTGGCCCGCTCCAGAGCCTTCAACTCGGCCTGGTCGGCCAACTCCGGGGCGACGTGCGCGAGGACGCGCTCCCCGAGCCGGCTCAGGCTTGTCGGGTCGAAACGGTCGGCCCAGGCGACCAGTAGTTGGGTGGCCTTGTCCGCCACCTCGGGACCGGCTTCGACCGGGAGGGCGGCGATCATCTCGGCCACCACCCGACCCTGCTCGACGGTGATGGCACCGCTGAGCAGCGCGTCGCGCACTGCTGGCGGGGCGGCGTCGATGGTGGCGGCGAGCTGGACCAGCTGGCGGGCGCTGCGACCCGAGAGCCGCAGCCGCTCCCGCAGCCAGACGGCGGTGGACGAGGCGCCCTGGGCGACCGCCACGCCGCGACCGTCCAACTCGCGGACCAGACCGAGCTGAACGGCGGCCAACCGCTGCGCCAACATCTGAGTCGCGTCGAGAGAAGCAAGCAAGTCGTCATCGGAGAGCGCCCAGAGCGCGGTCTCGACGCAGTCGTCAACTGCCCCGTCCACCTGCGCCAACACCTCCAACATGAAAGCAGAATAGAACTGGCGTACGACACTTTCGATTCGTCTTGATCAATCAGCGAAACTACCTTCGTCGATCATCGTGAGCTGCCCGCTTGCCGTGCCCGCTTGCCGTGCCCGCTTGCCGTGCCCGCGTGCCGTGCCCGCTTGCCGTGCCCGCGTGCCGTGCCCGCGTGCCGTGCCCGCGTGCCGTGCCCGCGTGCCGTGCCCCCTGCCGTGCCCGCTTGCGCGGCCGCGCT
>NZ_PYAK01000074.1 GCF_003264365.1 Micromonospora noduli | reverse complement strand
GTCAATCCTCAGCTATCTGCACGTCGTGGTGACGACGCGCCTGGCCGAACTGCACCGTGACAGTGAGCGCGGCGAGCCGGGCCAGCTCGCGCGGTGGCGGCGCGGCGGTGGCGACCACCACCAACAGGCGACGGGCGGCTGGCTGACAGTGCTGCGCGGCGCGGGCGTGCTGCTCGGCGGCGTCCAGCAGCGCGGCCACCTCGGCCTCGCCGGTGGCCGGCGGGTCGAGCACCCCGGCGTCGAGCAGTGGTCGCAGCGGGCCGAAGGTGGCGCCGAGCGCGGCGGTGTCGATGCCGGCGACGCGGACCTGACCGGGCGGCGCGGTGGCGACCAGCCGCAGCACCAGCGCCCGCAGCAGCCCGGCGACCTGCGGATCCCGGGCGTCGGTGTGCAGGGCGAGGTGGTGACCGCCGCCGAGCGGGACCAGCACCGGAAAGGCGCCGTCCGCTGTGGACGCCTCGCCGATCCGCACCGCGGCCGGCGCGTCGGTCAGCGGGGTGACACTCGGGGTGGGGGTGGCCAGGGCACCGCCGAGGCGGGCGAGGCGGGTCACCAGGTCGTCGGCGCCGACCGGCGCGACGGCGGTCGGTGCCGCCCCCAGGACGCTGCGGGCAGTGTCCAGATGCGCCCGAGCCGCCCGGTGGGAGTTGACCGCCTGCCCGTACGCCGACGCGAGCCTGCCCACCCTCTGCCCCCAACGCCACGGCCGTCTGGTCCCAGGAACCCTAACGGACACCGGCGGCACCCGGACAGTCCTGCGAGGACGTGTCACGCCGGGCCGGTCAGGCGGGGCCGCACGCCGCCGGGCCGGACGCGTCGGCCGCCCCGCAGTGGAACACCTCCACCGGCGCCCTCGCCACGTCGGGCACCTGCTCGACCCGCATCAGGGCCAGCCGCTTGTCGACCGGCTCCCCCGAGTCGGGCGTGAACCGGATCAGCCCGGCCACCCCCGGGTAGCCCTGCCCGGCGTTCTGCCGGAGCACTTCCGCGTGCACGCCCACCGGGTTGACCGAATCCGGCTCCCAGCGTTGCCGGGGGTCGGCGTGGTGCAGCCGGGCGGCGAGGCTCTCCACCGCCCGGACCAGCATCATCGACGCGTCGTAGGCGAGGCTGACCCGCTCGCCGACCTGCTCCTCGGAGCCCGGCCGGCAGCGCGGCGGGTCGAGCAGGTCGTCGGCCTGGATCCAGGACAGAAAGCTGGCCCGGGCGTCGTCGCGCCGGTCCTGGGCGGCCCGCAGCACGGCGCAGGTGGCCAGGGACGCCTTGGAGACGTACGTGACGGGCAGGTTGCCGGGCGCGGCGGCGCGCAGCCCCGGGTTGGCCATGTACCGGTTGGCCGAGTCGTCGGCGACGAGGTGCCGGGGCGGGTTGCCGCCGCACTCGCGCAGCGCCCGCAGGAAACCGTCGAACTCCGACCAGCGACCGGCGTAGAAGAGCATCCCGGGGTAGCCGCACTCGTCGGTCAGCCGCTGCCCGGTGCGCCACTCGTCGAGGCGGGTGATCCGGGGGCCGAACTGTTGTCGGAGCCCGTCGACGAGGGTGCCCACGTAGAGGTCCTCGGTGAGCGAGCTGCCCTCCAGTGTGGTGTAGAAGACGTGCGCCTCGTTGACCTTCAGCACCTGCCTGGCGTACGCGTCGACCAGTTTCACCTGGTCCTTGTTCGGTGCGGAGATCTGGAGGTAGAGGCGGGAGTTGGCGTCCATCCTGTCGGCGGAGAGGGTGGGTGCCAGCACCGGCAGCCCGACCTGGTTCAGCTCGCGCAGCGCGCGGGCGGTGCTGGTGCGGCTCTCCACCAGCCCGACCACCCCGAGCACCGTGGGGTCGTCCCGGGCCAGCTCGGCCAGCATCGCCACGGCCCGGTCGGCGTAGATCATCTGGCGGCCACCGTTGGCCACCACGATCCGCAGCAGCGCGGCGCCGTCGGCGCCGGCCGACTCCTTCAGCAACGCGTACTGGGCGGTGGCCATCCCTTCGAGCTCCTCGCGCTCGGAGACGTACGACTCCTCGTCCGCGCGGGTCCGATTGCCGGTGAGGGTGCCGAGGTAGACCAGGGTGAGGAAGGGCCGTCGTCGGTCGCTGCGCTGCCAGACCTCCTCGGCGGCGCGGTTCTGCGCGAAGATGCGCTCCTGAACTGTGCGCAGCCGGTCCTGGCCGGGGTCGTTGTTGAACACCTGCGCGGCGCTGTCGCTGTAGCCGACACACTCGCCGCTGCCGACCACCTCGACCGAGACCTGGCCGGTGAGCGAGGGGTGACAGCCCGGCCCCCACCGGCTGGCCACCCACAGGCCGAGCACCGCCACCAGCACCAGGCAGAGCGCCGTCGGCAGGAAGCGCCGCGACCACCACGGCGGGTCGGGCGCGGAGAAGGGCCGCAGCCCGCCACGTGACGGTGGGCCGGTGTCGGTCTCGTCGGGACGCAGCGCCACCAGCCAGGTGGCCGGGCGGCGCAGCCGTCGCATCTCCGGCAGCGCCCCGGCCCACTCGTCGTACGCCTCGTCGGCCTCGGTCAACGGGTGCGGTTCGGGCAGGTCCGGTGGGGGTTGCCCACCGGACGCGACGATCAGCAGCGGGTCGTTGCGGCCGGTCTCGGTGCGGACGTCGCCGATCAGGCGGACCAGCTCCCCGCCGACGTTGCCGGGGGCGACGTTGTCGATCAGCAGAGCCGGGTACGCGGTGCGCCGCCAGTCCGACGGGCGCCACGGCCGACGCCGGTACGCCTGCCGCAGGTCCTCCAGAAACGCATGCAGCAGCAGCTTGTTGACCTGGTCGGGTTGCTCCCCGTCGCGCCAGCCCGCGGTGAGGCGCTCGGCGAAGCCGAGGAAGGTGACCGACTGCCGGGGCGCCAGATACTGCTGGCGCATGAACCAGTTGTAGTGCCGCCCGAGCACCGGCACCCGACCGGAGACGGCGGCCCGGAAGACCACCCCCGGCACGGCACGGCGGACCAGCCAGAGCAGCACCTGCGAGACGATGCTGACCGCGTCGCCGCCGGAGGGCAACGCCTCCGGCGTGCGCGGGCCCTTGCGGTCGCGCAGCCGGCGGACCAGGGCGGCGCGGCTGTCGTCGGCGTCGATGCCCAGGTTGAGGCTCTGCTGCATCAGCCAGTCGGCGAGCGGATAGTGCCGGAAGCGCAGTCGGGCGGCGCCGAAGGCCTCCAGGGAGAGTTGCCGGTGCAGCTCGCGCAGCAGCGCCGGCACGTCCCCGGCGCCGGGCGGCGCGTCGGCGTCCAGCACGGCGTGCGGGACCCGCCGCCGGGGGGCCCTGACCGAGGAACCGGCGCAGCGGCACCATCAGATCCGCTGTGTCGGAGCGGACCAGCCACAGCAGCGGCAGCCGGCGGTCACCGCGACGGGGTCGCCGCAACAGCCGGGCGAGCAGCGCGAACAACTCCAAGCCGCCGGCCGGTAGCCGTTCCCGGCCCGCTGTCGACTGCCTCTGCCCGGTCAACTCCCGCCCGGGAACCTCCGACCGTCGCATGCATCACCTCCGATCCACTCAGTGTGACGCATCATGTACAGGCGGGCGCCGGCCGGCGGCCGAGCGCCCACAGGGGACGCTCGACCTCCGGCCGGTACGGGTACGACGGTGTGGATCCGGTGCTGTGCTCAGGTCAGCCGGTGACGGCGTTCAGCGCCGGCAGGTATCCGTAGCGGTAGCCGTCGGCGTCCGGGTGGTACGCCTCGATGATCCCGGAGATGTCGTTGATCCACGGGTCGCCGGCGCAGACGCCGTGTCCGGCGAAGGTGCGCCGGGTGTCGGCGAAGGTGGCGCCTGCCGCGCTGGCCCGGCCAGCCGTGACCGAGGCGAGCACGTCGGCGGCCTCGTTGAGGATGGTGCGCTTGTAGGTGCTCATCGCCAACCACCCGCAGGAGCCGGTCTCGAACAGTCGCGGGTAGCCGAGGACGATCAGCCGGGCGTTGGGCGCCCGGTTGCGGATGGCGGCGTAGGTGGCGTCCAGCCGGGCGGGCAGCGTCGTGGTGGCGAAGTTCTTCGCAGTGTTGACGGCGTTGGTGCAGGACGAGGTGCTGCCGAACCGGCAACTGGTGATGACGTTGACGAAACCGGCGTCGTTGCCGCCGATGGTGATGGTGACCAGCGTGGTGCTGGCGCTGAGCGCGCTGACCTGGTCGTTGAGCACGTCGGCGGTGACCGCGCCGCCACAGGCCTGGAAGTTGAAGCTGGTCACGCCATGGGCGGCCGCCCAGAGCGGTGCGTACGACTTCTGGCTGCGCAGGCAGCCGGACGAGTCGTAGGGGCCAGCGCCGACGCCGGAGGAGTACGAGTCGCCGAGCGCGACGTAGTTGACGGCGGCGGCGTGGGCGGCGCCGGGCACGAGCACCACGCCGAGGGCGGCGGTGAGGAGTGCGACCAGCACGGCCAGGACGCGGGCGAGCGGGCGGTGGGGCATGAGGGACCTCCACAGGACAGGGGTGGTGGGATCCTGCGACCGCGCGTGGCCAGGGATGATCTGTTGTTACTAGTCGGTAATGCTATCGAAACATGCAGATCAATGGAATGGCTGGACGGCACCGCGTGCCGGGCCGGCGACGTTCACAGTTGTCGATTAGGTTGGCCTGGCGAACACCCGATGGAGGGAGTCCACCCCGTGCGACGAGTCCTCACGGCGGCCACCACCGCCCTGACCCTCACCACCGCCGGCACCATGCTCGCCGGCACCCCCGGCCAGGCCGCCCCGACGGGCTGGGGCCGTCCGGTCGTCTCCGCCGCGCCGCAACCCGGCGCGCCCGGACTGGGCGACAGCTACTTCCCCGACTACGGCAACGGCGGCTACGACGTCGAGCACTACGACGTCCGGCTGCGCTACGAACCGGCCACCGACCTGCTCACCGGCACCACCACCATCCTCGCCACCGCCACTGCGGACCTCTCGACGTTCAATCTGGACTTTCTGCTCGACGTCGAGTCGGTCCGGGTCAACGGTTGGGCGGCGAGCACCAGCACCGCGGGGGCGCACGAGTTGGTGGTCACCCCGGCCCGCACGGTGACCCGGGGCCAGCAGCTCACCATCGTCGTGCGCTACTCCGGTGTCCCGTCGGAGGCCCTGGTCAACGGCTACACCGGCTGGACGCGTACCGACGACGGCGCCCTCGCCGTCAACGAGCCCGAGTCGGCGTGGTGGTGGTTCCCGAGCAACGACCACCCACTGGACAAGGCCACCTACGACATCTCGGTGTCGGTGCCCACCGGCGTCGAGGTGATCAGCAACGGCGTGCAGCCGAGGCCACCGCTGGCCGAGGCTGGCAACCGCACCCGGTGGATCTGGCGGACCACCTCCCCCACCGCCACCTACCTGGCCTTCATGGCCATCGGCCAGTACGACATCGTCACCGACACCGCCCCGAGCGGCCAGCCGGTGATCAACGCGTACAGCACCTCGCTGGGCGCCCTCGGGCCGGCCGCGCGGGCCAGCATCGAGCGGACCGCCGAGATCGTCGACTGGGAGAGCGGGATCTTCGGCCCGTACCCGTTCGAGGCGCAGGGCGGCGTGGCCGGGCCGGTCGACGGCATCAGCTTCGCCCTGGAGACGCAGACCCGACCGGTGTACGGGCCGGGCTTCTGGCGACGCGGCGCCAACACCTACGTGGTGACGCACGAGTTGGCCCACCAGTGGTTCGGCGACTCGGTCTCGGTGGCCGACTGGCGCAACATCTGGCTCAACGAGGGCTTCGCCTCGTACGCCGAGTGGCTCTGGTCAGAGGAGCAGGGTGAGGGCACCGCCCAGGAGGTCTTCGACTTCACCTACGCCAGTTACCCGGCCGACGACGAGTTCTGGCAGGTGCTGCCTGGTGACCCGGGCGCCGCTCGGGTCTTCGACAACGCCGTCTACGACCGGGGCGCGATGACCCTGCACCAGCTGCGGCTGGCCGTCGGCGACGACGCGTTCTTCGAGATCCTGCCGACCTGGACCGCCGAGCGCCGCTACGGCAACGGCACCATCGAGCAGTTCCAGGCCCTGGCCGAACGGATCTCCGGGCTGGACCTGGACGACCTGTTCACCACCTGGCTGTTCACCGCCGGCCGACCCGAGGTGGCCAGCGCCGCCCGTAAGGCGGCCCCGCCGACCGAGCCCAAATCCTGGGCCAAGATCCGCGAGTCGCACCGTCTGATGTCGCACTAGGAGTCTCGACCGGGCTGAAGATCCGCGCAACTTCAGGGATGTAGGTGCCTCCGCGGCACCCCAGGCACCACTTTCCCTGTTGTTGCGCGGATCTTGGCTTGGGCCTCAGGAAGGCGTCGCCCTGTCCCGAAAGCGGGCCGCCGGGGTGACCGCTGTCTCAGCGGTTCGCCACCGGCCCGGCGGTGACCAACTCCCGGAGCCGGACCCCACCCCACCGCACCGCACCGGCTTCGGCGGGCGCGATGACGCAGACCGCACCGCTGGGCCGGACGATGCGGGCGGCCCGGAACGCCGCTCGTCGTACCGGATGGCGGGGTCGCGGAACGACAAGCGCGAGAGTTGCCGCGCGGCCGCGCTGGCGGTCCAGGGCGACGCCCGCCGCCGTCGTGGCGATCGCCGCCGCGGCTCCGGCGAGGACGAGCGTCTGCCGGGGCCCGGCGTGTTCGGCGAGCCAGCCGAGCAGCGGGGCGCCGACCGCGGCGGAGACCGAGCCGGTGACCGCCAGGGCGGCGAGCACCCGGCCCCGCATCGCGCCGTCGGTGTCGAGCTGGGCGCGGGTGCCGACGGTGGTGTCGATGACCACCGCGGCGGCGGCGATCGGCAGGATCACCGCGGCGAAACTCCAGGTACCCGGCGCCAGGCCGGCGACGATCTGCAACCCGCTGGCGAACAGGCCCGCGACGACGAGCGTCCGGTAGCCCAGGGAACGCCGCCGGGCCGCGACGAGCGCGCCCACCACCGTTCCGACAGCGAACACTGTCGACAGCAGGCCGTAACCGGAGGCGCCGGCGTCCAGCGGCCCGTCGCTCATCGCGGCCATGGTCACCTGGTAGTTGCGGCCCAGGCTGCCGAGCACGAACGACAGGGCGAGCGCGAGGAGCAGCACCGGCTGCCCGCGCAGGTAGGCGAACCCGGCGCGGACACCGTCCCGGGCCCGGCCGGCGTCCGGGACCGGGAGGCCGGGCACGGCTCCCGGACGTACGGCGAACAGCGCCACCACCACGGCGGCGAAGCTGGCCGCGTTGATGCCGAACAGCAGGGCGGGTCCGACGGCGGCCACCACCACGGCGCCGAGGCTCATGCCGAGGATGCGGCCGGCGGAGTTGGTGAGCGAGCCGAGCGCCAGCGCGTTGCCCAGCGTCTCCCGGTCGACGAGGCTGGCGGCCCAGCGCCCCATCACCGGGCCCTCGATCGCCGAGACGGCACCGCTGGCCAGCGAGATGGCGAAGATCAGCGGCAGGCCGCCGACCCCGGTCAGGGCGACCGCGGCCAGTCCGCCGGCGAGCACCGCGTGGGCGCCCTGGGCGGCGATCAGCAACGGTCGGGCGGGCAACCGGTCGGCCAGCACGCCACCCCAGACGCTGAGCAGCAGCGTGGGCGCCGCCTGGAGCAGCACGGCGAAGCCCATGGACGTCGCCGAGCCCGTTTCCTTCAGGACGTACCAGTTGACCCCGAGGACCTGCATCCAGGTGCCGATGACGGAGATGAAGCCGGCGAGTGCCCAGATCCGGTAGTTGCGGTGGCGCAACGCGGCGAAGGTGGCACCTCTGGCCACGACGAACCTCCAGCGATCGGCAGCATGATCATTCACACCGATCGCGGCGCGGTTCGGCAGCCGGTAAGTCTTGCCGGCTTAAACCTCTTTGCCCACATTTGTGAGCGGCTTCACCAACGGGAATGTCCGGCCGGTGCGGCAGCGGACCTGCCGCACCGACCGGACGCCCGCACCTCAGCGAGCGGCGAGAGCCTGCGCTGCCGGGCCCACCGGGGCCGGCAGCGCACCGACACCGCCCAGATAGCCGTGGATGGCGGCGGCGACCGCCCGCCCCTCGGCGATGGCCCAGACGATCAACGAAGCGCCCCGGTGCATGTCACCGGCCACGAACACCCCGTCGGCGTCGGTCTGCCAGTCGTCACGGGCGTCGATGGCGCCCCGAGGGTTGCGGGTGACACCGAACTGGGCCAGCAACGGCTGCTGCTCGGTGCCCTCGAAACCGATCGCCAGCAGCACCAGATCAGCCGGCAACTCCCGCTCCGAGCCCGGCACCGCTGTGACGACCCGCCGGCCGTCGCGCTTCTCCACCGTCACCTCGGCGATCCGCACCGCCCGCACCTGGCCGGTGCCGTCGTCCACGAACTCCTGCACCGCCACGGCGAAGACCCGCTCGCCACCCTCCTCGTGCGCCGGGTAGCTGCGCAGTACCCACGGCCAGGTCGGCCACGGGTCCCGTGCCTCGTCGCGCTCCTGCGGCGGCTGCGGGTACAGGTCGAGCTGGTGCACGCCCGCGGCGCCCTGGCGGTGCGCGACACCGAGACAGTCGGCCGCCGTGTCACCGCCGCCGATGATCACCACGTGCTTGCCGGCCGCGTCGATCGGCGTGCCGTCCGGCAACACCGCCGGCGCCAGGCGACGCTCGGCGGTGGCCACCACGCCGGCCTGGTCGGTGGCCGCGGTGGCGACCGCGCGATTCGCCGCGACCAGGTGCGCCATCGCCTGGTGTACGCCCCGAAGCGCCCGCCCCGGGGTCTCCGGCGTGTCCCGGCCCTGCAACGCCCCACAGGCCAGCAGCACCGCGTCGTGTTCGGCGCGCAACTGCTCGGCGGTCACGTCCACCCCGACGTTCACGCCGGTGCGGAAGCGCACCCCCTCGGCGGTGAGCTGGGCCAGCCGGGCATCGATGTGCCGCTTCTCCAACTTGAAGTCGGGAATGCCGTACCGGAGCAGGCCACCGATCGCGTCGTCGCGTTCGTACACCGTCACCGCGTGACCGGCGCGGACCAGCTGCTGTGCGGCGGCGAGACCGGCGGGCCCGGAGCCGACGACGGCGACCGACCGGCCCGACGGCGCAGGCACCGGACCGGGGGTGAACCCCCGCGCCGCGGCGGCGTCGGCGATTTCCACCTCGACCTGCTTGATGGTCACCGGTTGACCGCCGGAGATGCCGAGCACGCAGGCCGCCTCGCAGGGCGCCGGGCAGAGCCGGCCGGTGAACTCCGGGAAGTTGTTGGTCGCGTGCAGCGACTCCACAGCGGCGTCCCAGTTGCCGGTACGCACCAGGTCGTTCCAGTCCGGGATGCGATTGCCCAGCGGGCAGCCGTCGTGGCAGAACGGGATGCCGCAGTCCATGCATCGCGTGGCCTGCTCACGGACCAGTTCCTCGCCGGCCGGCGGGTACACCTCCCGCCAGTCGCTGATCCGCACCGGCACCGGGCGGCGGGCCGGCAGCCGCCGGTCGTAGCGCAGGAAACCGTTCGGGTCAGGCACGTGCCACCTCCTGGGCAGCCACCCGCGGAGCGGGCGGCACCGGCGCGGCGGGCGCGCTGAGCGCGCCCATCACCGCGTCGTCGACGTCGCGGCCGGCTGCTTCGGCGGCCCGCATGATCTCCAGCACCCGGCGGTAGTCGCGGGGTACCACAGCGGTGAACTCGGCCACCGCCTCCGGCCACCGCTTGAGCAGCTCCTCGGCGACCGCCGACCCGGTCTCAGCCACGTGCCGTTGGACCAGCTCGTGTAGCAGCGACTGCTCCTGCTCGCCCAGCGGCAACAGGTCGACCAGTTCCACGTTGACGCGGGCCCGGTCCAGGTGGTGCACGTACGCCGTGCCGCCGGACATGCCCGCCGCGAAGTTCCGGCCGGTCGCGCCCAGCACCACCACCGTGCCGCCGGTCATGTACTCGCAACCATGGTCGCCCACGCCCTCGACCACGGCGATCGCGCCAGAGTTACGGACCGCGAACCGCTCCCCCACCCGGCCGCGCAGGAAGACCTCGCCCGCCGTGGCCCCGTACAGGATGGTGTTGCCGGCGATGATCTGATCCTCGGCCCGCTGGCCCGGCTCGGCATCCGGGTCGAGGAACGGGGCGGCAGCGTCCGGACGGACGATGAGCCGACCCCCGGAGAGGCCCTTGCCCACGTAGTCGTTGGCGTCGCCGTGCAGGCGCAGGGTCACCCCGCGCGGCAGGAACGCGCCGAACGACTGCCCAGCCGTGCCGTGCAGCACGAACTCGATGGTGTCCTCGGGAAGGCCGGCCCCGCCGAAGCGACGCGTCACCTCACCGCCGAGCATCGCGCCGACGCTGCGGTGCTCGTTGCGCACCGCAACCTCGACCCGCACCGGCGCCCCGTCCTCCAGGGCCGGACGGGCCAGTGCGATCAGCTCGTTGTCGAGCGCCTGCTCCAGGCCGTGATCCTGCGCGCGGACCCCGCGTCGGGCCGCGCCGGCGGGCAGCTCCGGCAGGTGCAGGACGGGCGCCAGGTCCAACCCGTGCGCCTTCCAGTGCGTCACCGCCGGGGCCACGTCGAGCAGCTCGGACTGCCCGATCGCCTCCTCGATCGACCGGAAACCCAGCTCGGCCAGGTACCCCCGGACCTCCTCGGCGAGGAAGAGGAAGAAGTTCTCCACGAACTCCGGCTTGCCGGTGAAGCGTTCCCGCAGCACCGGATTCTGGGTGGCGATGCCGACCGGGCAGGTGTCCAGGTGGCAGACCCGCATCATCACGCAGCCCTCGACGATCAGCGGCGCGGTCGCGAAGCCGAACTCCTCCGCGCCGAGCAGCGCCGCGATCAGCACGTCCCGGCCGGTCTTGAGCTGGCCGTCGACCTGCACGGTGACCCGGTCGCGCAGCTTGTTGAGCAACAGCGTCTGCTGCGCCTCGGCCAGCCCCAGCTCCCACGGGGTGCCGGCGTGCTTGAGCGAGTTCATCGGGGAGGCGCCCGTGCCGCCGTCGTGGCCGGAGATCAGGATGACGTCCGCCTTGAGCTTCGCCACCCCGGCGGCGACGGTGCCGACGCCGACCTCGCTGACCAGCTTGACGTGCACCCGGGCCGCCGGGTTGACGCACTTCAGGTCGTGCACCAACTGGGCGAGGTCCTCGATGGAGTAGATGTCGTGGTGCGGCGGCGGGGAGATCAGACCCACGCCGGGGGTGGCGTGCCGGGTCCGGGCGATCCACGGCCAGACCTTGTTGCCGGGCAGCTGACCGCCCTCGCCCGGCTTGGCGCCCTGGGCCATCTTGATCTGGAGGTCGTCCGCGTTGACCAGGTATTCGCTGGTCACACCGAAGCGGCCGCTGGCGATCTGCTTGACCGCCGAACGCCGGGCCGGGTCGTGCAGCCGTTCGACGTCCTCGCCGCCCTCGCCGGTGTTGGACTTGCCGCCGAGCCGGTTCATGGCGATGGCGAGCGTCTCGTGCGCCTCCGCCGAGATCGACCCGTACGACATGGCACCGGTGGCGAACCGCTTGACGATCTCGGTGGCCGGCTCGACCTCCTCGATCGGCACCGCCGGACGGAGCCCGGTGCGCACTGTGAACAACCCGCGAAGCGAGCCGGCCTGCGCGGCGAGCGCGTCGACCTTGGCGGTGTACTGCCGGAAGACGTCGTACTGCCGGCTGCGGGTGGCGTGCTGCAGCAGGAAGACCGTCTCCGGGTTGAACAGGTGCAGCTCACCCTCGCGGCGCCACTGGTACTCGCCACCGACCTCCAACCGGTCGGAGGTGGCGGTGCCGGCCGGCGGCCAGGCCAGCGCGTGTCGGGCGGCCACCTCGGTGTGCACGCCGGCGAGACCCACCCCGCCGATGCGGCTGGGGGTGCCCCGGAAGTAGCGCTCGACAAGCCGGCTGTCCAGGCCGACCGCCTCGAAGACCTGCGCACCGCAGTACGAGGAGACCGTCGAGATGCCCATCTTGGACATGATCTTCAGGACGCCCTTGCCGAGCGCCTTCGCGTAGTTGCGCACCGCGGCGGCCGGCTCCACCCCAACCAGCGCGCCAGTGTGGATCATGTCCTCGACCGACTCGAACGCCAGGTACGGGTTGACCGCCGCCGCGCCGTAGCCGATCAGCACCGCCGCGTGGTGCACCTCCCGGCAGTCCCCGGACTCGACGATCAGCGCCGCCCGCGTACGGGTCTGCTCGCGGACCAGGTGCTGGTGCACGGCGGCGGTGAGCAGCAGCGACGGAATCGGCGCCAGGTCGGCGTTGGAGTCCCGGTCGGAGAGCACCAGGATGCGCACGCCGTCCTCGATCGCCTCGGAGACGTGCCGACAGATCTCGGTCAGCCGCGCCTTGATCCCGGCGGCGCCCTCCCGGATCCGGTACAGCCCGGAGACCCGGACCGCCTTGAAGCCGGGCAGGTCGCCGTCCTCGTCGATGGAGAGGATCTTCGCCAGCTCGTCGTTGTCGATGATCGGGTGCGGAAGCACGATCTGCCGGCAGCTCGCCGCGCCCGGGTCGAGCAGGTTGCCCTCCGGCCCGATGGTCGACGCCAGACTGGTCACCAGTTCCTCGCGGATGGCGTCCAGCGGCGGGTTGGTGACCTGGGCGAAGAGCTGGTGGAAGTAGTCGTAGAGCAGCCGCGGCCGGGTCGACAGCGGCGAGATCGGGGTGTCCGTACCCATCGAGCCGAGCGGCTCGGCGCCGGTGCGGGCCATCGGCCCGAGCAGGATCTTCAGCTCTTCCACTGTGTAGCCGAAGGTCTGCTGCCGGCGGCGCACCGAGTCGTGCGTGTAGACGGTGTGCTCGCGGGCCGGCAGGTCGTTCAGCTCGATCAGCCCGGCGTGCAGCCACTCGCCGTACGGCTGGGCGGCGGCCAACTCCGACTTGATCTCCTCGTCGTGCACGATCCGCCCGGCCACTGTGTCGACCAGGAACATCCGGCCCGGCTGGAGTCGTCCCTTGGCGACCACGTGGGCCGGGTCCAGGTCGAGGACGCCCGCCTCGGAACCGAGCACCACGAGGCCGTCGTCGGTCTGCCACCAGCGCCCCGGGCGCAGCCCGTTGCGGTCCAGCACCGCGCCGACGATCTCGCCGTCGGTGAAGGCCACCGACGCCGGACCGTCCCACGGCTCCATCAGGCTGGCGTGGAAGCGGTAGAAGGCGCGCTTGGCCGGGTCCATCCCCGGGTCGTTCTCCCAGGCCTCGGGGATCATCATGAGCACCGCGTGCGGCAGGCTCCGCCCGGCCAGGTGCAGCAACTCCAGGACCTCGTCGAAGTTCGCCGAGTCGGAGGCGGCGGGGGTGCAGACCGGGAAGACCCGCCGGATGTTGCCCGGCACGTTCGGCGAGCGCAGGAGCGCCTCGCGGGCCTGCATCCAGTTGCGGTTGCCCCGGATCGTGTTGATCTCGCCGTTGTGGGCGATGAACCGGTACGGGTGCGCCAGCGGCCAGGACGGGAAGGTGTTGGTGGAGAAGCGGGAGTGCACCAGCGCGATGGCGCTGTCCACCCGCTCGTCGCGCAGGTCCGGGTAGAACGCCGGCAACTGGTCGGGCGTGAGCATGCCCTTGTAGACCATGGTGCGGCTGGACAGCGACGGGAAGTACGCCGGAACGCCGCGCTCGGCGGTCTCCCGTTCGGCCTGCTTGCGCAGGCAGAAGGCCACCCGGTCCAGCTCGATGCCGCGCAGCGGGGAGCCGGCCGGCCCGTCGGGCGCGTCGGTGAGGCGGTGCGCGGCCAGGAAGAGCTGCCGCACCCGGGGCATCGCCGCGAGGGCGGTCTCGCCCAGGTCACTCGGGTCGATCGGCACGTCCCGCCAGCCGAGCAGGTCGGCGCCCTCGACCACTGCGTACTTCTCGACCACCCGGCGGGCACGCGCCTCGGCGGCATCGTCGTCGGGAAGGAAGACCAGCCCCGTGGCGTACTCGCCCGCTGGGGGAAGCGCGACGTCGGCCACCGCGCGCAGGAACGCGTCGGGCACCTGGATCATGATGCCGGCGCCGTCGCCGGTGTTCGGCTCCGCGCCACGGGCGCCCCGGTGGTCCAGCCGACAGAGCGCGCCGAGCCCATTGGCGACGACCGAGTGTGAACGCCGGCCGTGCAGGTCCGCCACGAAGGCCACGCCGCAGGCATCGTGCTCCTGCGCTGGGTCGTAGAGGCCCTGGGCGGACGGACGGGGGTGGGGCGTCGGGGACGCCTGCGGGCTGTGCGGGTGCGGCTGTTCTGTGTCCGCGTACGGCTGAGCCACCGGGCCTCCTGTCGTCACTCAGGTTGGATCATGGTGGGGACGACGTCGGCCCGTGGGTCTATTGAGTCTACGTTAGGGCCGGGGCCGCACGGCCACCCGAGATTGATCACACCGTCCACTGGCTGGGACGTGTAGTCTCGCGCGGTGGATCCGCTACACAAGCACGTCTTCGACCGGTTGGAACGCTTCTACGATGCGGTGCCCCGCGACGTCGCCGGTGCGGAGGAGCATGGCGGGCTGGTGCTGTTCGTCCGCGAAGGTGCCGGCTGGCCGTTCTACGCCCGCCCCCGGATCGACGCCACTGAGCCGCCGTCGCTTGCCGATGTGGTCTCGGTCCGCGAGCGCCAGCGGAAGCTGGGCCTGCCAGAAGCCTTCGAGTGGGTGCACGAGACGACCCCGGAGCTGCTGGCGGTGGCCCGCTCGGCGGGACTCAGCGTGCTGGAGGCGCCGCTGATGGTGCTCGACCCGAGCGCGCTGCCCGACCCGGCGACGCTCTCCGACGCGGCGGTGCGGGTGCTGGCAGCTGACTCCCCCGGCTTCGCCGCCGATGTCGCCGCCCGCCGCGCGGTGGCAGCGGTGGCGTTCGCCGCCGCCGGCACCGCACCCGGCGAGGCCGGCCCGGCCGAACGCGACGCCGCCGTCACCGAACTCGAACTGGCCGCGCTCGACGAGGAGCGCGTCCGGATCGCCGACGGGCGACGGATCTCCGCGCTGGCCGGCACGCCGACCGAGGGCGCGCTGGCCAGCGGCATGGCGATGCGGGTGGACGACGTCGCGGAGATCGCCGGGGTGGCCACCCTGCCGTCCGCCCGACGACGCGGGCTGGGCGCCGCGCTCACCGCCACCCTGGCCCGGGAACTACTGGCGGCCGGCACCGAGCTTGTCTTCCTCTCCGCGGGCAGCGAGGAGATCGCGCGGGTCTACCTGCGGGTCGGCTTCCGCCGAATCGGCACCGCCTGCATCGCCGAACCCGCCGCGCTCATCCCCTGACCGCCCCGCTCCGCTGACCTGCCTCGCGGCGGAGGTCAGGTCGGTGGGCGCCACTGGGCGGCGGAGGCTGCGGCGCTGGAGAGCAGTCGGGAATTGATCGTGCCCAGTGCGGCGTCCCGGGCGCGCAGCGCCAACCGGCCGCGGGTCTGGAGCACCGCCGACATCCGCCGGGTCTGCCGGACCACTGTCGCGGCCCGGGGGCGGCGCACCCGGTCGTACGCCTGGACGGCGTCGGGCAGCCGGGCCTCCCGCAGCAGCGACGCGAGCGTGGCGGCGTCCTCGAACGCGAGGCAGGCGCCCTGCCCGAGGTGCGGCGGCATGGCGTGCGCCGCGTCGCCGAGCAGCACCACCCCACCGGGCCCGACCGGAAAGCCGTACGCCCTGGGCAGCGGGCGCAGCTCGCGGACCTCCTGTTGAACCAGGTCGGTCGGGTCGGTGGCGTCGAGCAGCGCGCCGACCGGAGCGGGCCAGCCCGCGTACCAGCGGCGCAGCAGGGCGAGCTGGGTCTCCGGTGGTTCCGGGCGGGGCGCGCCGGCGGCGGTGGCCACCCAGTAGATGCCGCCCCGGCTGGACCCGCCCGAGGAGCCCCGCTCGCCCAGCGACGCGGCCACGAACCGGTAACCCGCGCCGAGAATCTCACCGGCCAGCGGCTGATCGTCGGGGAGTCGAGGTGCCTGGTACCAGGGGATGACGGCCCGCCAGGCGGCACACCCGGAGCTGACCACCCGGGACTCGGGCGCGAGTTGGCGGCGGATGCCGCTGTCCGTACCGTCGGCGGCCACCACCAGATCGGCCTCGATTGTGTGCCGCCCGTCGCTGACTCCCGGCCGCTCGCCCGGCTCGACGCGGACGTGGCGCACGGTCACCCCGGTCCGCAACTCGACCCGCTCGCCGAGGCCGGCGATCAGCGCGTCGTGCAGATCCTCCCGATGCACCACCACCGGCATCCGGTCGGCCGGGATGGGCCGGGGCTGCACGAGCCAGTGCCCGTCCGGGCGACGGACCCCGCCGTCGGGCAACGGGGTGGCGATGGCGGCCAGGCCGGCGCCGAGGCCGAGGGCCTGGAGCGCGCGGACGCCGTTGGGCCAGAGCACCACTGCGGTCGGCTCGGGTCGGACCCGTTCGGCGCGTTCCAACACTGTGACCTGCCAGCCGGAACGAGCCAGCGCGCCGGCCACCGCGAGGCCACCGACCCCTGCGCCGACCACCACCGCGCTTCGCATCGGTGCCGCTCAGCTGTCCCGGTCGGCGGGACGCGCGCCGGTGGCGTCGGCCCGGTCGGTGCGAGCGGCGGACGGTTCGTCTACCGGCTCGTCGTCGCTCGGCGTGAGGTCGGCGGCCGCCGTGTCGTCGGACGGCTGGCCATCATCCGGCCGGGAGTCGTCGTCGTTCGCCGGCGGTACGACGCCGGTGTCCTGCCAGGCGGCGTACTGCTCCTCGCTCACCACCCGGTAGCCCTCCGGCGCGGCGGCCCGCGTGGGGGTCTCCCGCTCGGAGAGGTCGACCTGGGACAGGTCGGACGTGGGGGGCGGGGTCGTCGTCGCCGGGCCGAGCGGGATCAGGTAGTCCCGAGGGCCACGCACCCGTACGAAGTAGATCAGGGCGCCGAGAAAGACCAGGGCGGCGGTCCAGACGTTGAGCCGGACGCCGAGGATCTGGTTGGCCTCGTCGGTGCGCATCAGTTCGATCCAGAACCGGCCGACGGTGTAACCCATCACGTAGAGCGCAAACGCCCGGCCCCGGCCCAGCTTCAGCCGGCGGTCAAGGATGAGGACCAGAGCTACGACGCCAAGGTTCCACAGCGCCTCGTAGAGGAAGGTCGGCTGGTAGAGACCCGGTTCGAGGATCGGCTGCCCGGCGTCGTCGCGGAGGGCGTGCCCGGGGTTGTCCGGGTCCATCCGGTGGATCTCCAGACCCCACGGCAGGGTCGTCCGGCCACCGAAGAGCTCGTTGTTGAACCAGTTGCCGATGCGGCCGACGGCCTGGGCCAGCGGCAGCCCGGGGGCCAGCGCGTCGGCCACCACGCCGAACGGAATGCCGAGCTGTCGGGCCGCGATCCAGGCACCGAGCGCGCCACCGGCGACCGCGCCCCAGATGCCGAGACCGCCCTCCCAGATGGCGAACGCCTTCATCGGGTCACCACCGGCGCCGAAGTACTTCTCGGGTGAGGTGACCACGTGGTAGATCCGGGCGCCGATGATGCCGGCGGGCACCGCCCAGACGGCAATGTCGAGCACCGCGCCGGGCGCGACGCCGCGCTGCCGTAGCCGGCGCTCCGTCACCCAGCAGGCCAGCACGATGCCGGCGATGATGCAGAGCGCGTAGGCCCGGATCGGCACCGGCCCGAGCTGCCAGACAGCGGTGCTGGGGCTGGGCAGGGCCGCCTGGGGGGAGAGCGAGGCGAGGGTCACGGGTGCACACGCTACCGCTGCACACCCCCGCAGCGGCACCCCGGGCCGCTGGAGGGCGCATCCCGGTGACTTCTGGTTTGCGCCGCCGTAGGCTCTTTGTCCATGAGCGCGCTCACCTGGGCGGTCGCCGCGGTCGTCACCGACGACACCGGTCGGGTGCTGCTCTGCCAGCAGGGTCGGGGTGCCCGCCGCTACGCGTTGCCCGGCGGGCGGCTGCGCCCGGCCGAGAGCCCGGTGCGGGCGGCGCTACGGGACATTCGCGCGGAGACCGGCTGGGACATCGAGCTGACCGACCTGGTCGGCATATACCAGGTGAGCGGCCCTTCGGGGGAGGCCGCGGCGGGACGCGCCGGCCCGCTTCCGGACGTCCTCGTGCACGTGTTCCGGGCCCGCGCGGCCGGGGTTCGACCCGCCACCGACCCACCCCCGGGCTGCCGATTGTCCTGGCACTCCGCCGACGGGCTGCCCGAGGTGGTCACCCCGCTCACCCGGGCCGCCGTCACCGACGCGACCGCCGGCTGCTCCGGCGTGCTCCGCGACGTCAGCTGCGTGCCCGGCACCGTCGCCCCCGCGCCGCTGCCAGCAGCTCGCCCCGCCGAGGGCAGCCAGCCGCCAGCCGACCAGGACGTGCGGCGCCCGGGGACCGGCCGGGACGAGCAGCGACCCGCGACCGGCCGGGACACGCAGCGGCCCGGGATCGGTCAGGACGGGCATCCGGGAGCGGGGCAGCCGCCGGAGCAACGCGGCGAGGCCCCGGACCGGTCCCTGCACCCCTGACAAGTCGCAACCGTCCCGAGGTCATCCGCGAGGTCGCGAACAGCCTCGTCCGCCAGGCCACATCCGATTGAGCGGTATACCTGTGAGTCATATTTATGACTCACAGGTATACCGCTCAACAGACAGACATGCCCCAGCGCTCCGACCGGCCGACCGACGCGCCGGCACGAGCGCCGAGGGTTGAGCCGGGCCGGGCTCGGCGGGGCCGGGCTCGGCGAGCGCCGGGGTTCAGCGGGTGGGGTTACGGACGCCCTCGGCGAGTTCGGCGCTGAGCGTGCGCAGGGCGGCCAGCCCGTCGGCCTCGGTGGGCGCGTCGAGCACACACCGGACCAGCGCGCTGCCCACGATCACCCCATCGGCGTAACCGGCGACGGTGCCGGCCTGCGCGCCGGTACCCACACCCAGGCCGACACCGATCGGCAGGTCGGTGACCGCACGGGCCCGGGAGACCAGCGTCGGGGCGGCGTCGGAGGTACGCGCCCGGGCACCGGTCACCCCCATCACGGCGGTCGCGTAGACGAAGCCGCGGCAGTGCTGCACCGTCATCGCCAGTCGGGCGTCGGTGGACGACGGTGAGACCAGGAACGTGCGGTCCAGCCCGTGCGCGTCCGAGGCGGCCAGCCACTCGTCGGCCTCGTCGGGGATGAGGTCCGGGGTGATCAGGCCGGTGCCGCCGGCGGAGGCCAGGTCACGGGCGAAGACGTCCACGCCGTACCGCTCGACGGGGTTCCAGTAGGTCATGGTGACCACCGGAGCGCCGGTGGCCGCGACCGCCTCGATGATGCGCATCGTGTCCGCGGTGCGTACGCCCCCGGCCAACGCGATGTCGCTGGCCCGCTGGATCACCGGCCCGTCCATCACCGGGTCGGAGTAGGGGATCTCCACCTCGATCACGTCGACGCCGGCCTCGACCATGGCGGTCATCGCGGCGATGCTGCCTTCGACGGTAGGGAACCCGGCCGGCATGCAGCCGACCAGCAGTGCCCGTCCGTCGGCGCGGGCCTTGTCGAAGGCCACCCCGATCCGGCTCATCTCACCGCTCCTTGTCGAGGATGCCGAAGTAGTCGCCGGCGGTGTGCACGTCCTTGTCGCCCCGCCCGGAGAGGTTGACCACGATGGTGGGCTCCCGGCCCAGCTCCGCGGCGAGCTTCGGAGCCAGCGCGACGGTGCCGGCGAGCGCATGTGCGCTCTCGATCGCCGGGATGATGCCCTCGGTACGGCAGAGCAGCTCGAACGCGGCCATCGCCTCGTCGTCGGTGACCGGCAGGTAGTTCGCCCGGCCGGTGTCGTGCAGCCACGCGTGCTCGGGCCCGACGCCCGGGTAGTCCAGGCCGGCGGAGATCGAGTGCGACTCCAGGGTCTGTCCGTCAGCGTCCTGGAGCACGAAGGTACGGGTGCCGTGCAGCACTCCGGCCGACCCGCCGGTGATGCTCGCCGCGTGCCGGCCGGTGGCGACCCCGTCGCCACCGGCTTCGAAGCCGTACAGCCGCACGGCCTCGTCGCCCACGAACGCGTGGAAGATGCCCAGCGCGTTGGAGCCGCCGCCGACACAGGCGGTGACGGCGTCCGGCAACCCACCGGTGAGGTCGAGGCACTGCTGACGGGCCTCGTCACCGATGCCCCGGACGAAGTCGCGCACCATCGCCGGGAACGGGTGCGGGCCCGCGGCGGTGCCGATCAGGTAGTGCGTCTCGTCGACGTTGGCCACCCAGTCGCGCATCGCCTCGTTCATCGCGTCCTTGAGGGTGCGCGAGCCGTTGGTGACCGGGATGACGGTCGCGCCGAGCATCCGCATCCGGGCAACGTTGAGCGCCTGCCGCTCGGTGTCGACCTGGCCCATGTAGACCACACACTCCAGGTCGAAAAGGGCGGCGGCGGTCGCGGTGGCGACACCGTGCTGGCCGGCACCGGTCTCCGCGATCACCCGGGTCTTGCCCATCCGCTTGGTGAGCAGCGCCTGGCCCAGCACGTTGCGCACCTTGTGCGCACCCGTGTGGTTCAGGTCCTCGCGCTTGAGCAGCACCCGCGCGCCGACCTTCGCAGAGAACCGCCGGGCCTCGTAGAGCAGCGAAGGCGTGCCGGCGTAGTCGCGCAACAGCGCACCGAACTCCGCCCGGAAGGACTCGTCCGTCATCGCCGTACGCCACGCCCCGTCGAGCTCGTCCAGCGCGGCCACCAGGGCCTCGGGAACGAACCGACCGCCGAAGCGGCCGAAGTGGCCGGCGGAGTCGGGCTGCGGGCCGGCCACCGGGGCCAGCGCGTCGGCGCTCATCGGGAATCCTCTCGGTGGGACGTCAGACCGGCGCGGGGTCAGCGCACCGGCCGGGGCGTTGCCGGGTGGTTGCCGGCGTTGACCAACTCGGCGACCGCCTCGCGGGGGCTCTTCTGGGTGACCAGGCCCTCGCCCACGAGGACCGCGTCGGCGCCCGCGGAGGCGTACCGGATCAGGTCGTGCGGGCCACGAACGCCGGATTCGGCGATCTTGACGACGCTGCTGGGCAGGCCCGGCGCGATCCGCTCGAACACCGACCGGTCGACCTCCAGGGTACGCAGGTCACGGGCGTTGACCCCGATCACCTGCGCACCGGCCTCCAGCGCACGGTCGGCCTCTTCCTCGTCGTGCACCTCGACCAGGGCGGTCATGCCCAGCGACTCGATCCGCTCCAGCAGGCCCATCAGGACGTTCTGCTCGAGTGCGGCGACGATCAGCAGAACCAGGTCGGCGCCGTGCGCGCGGGCCTCGTGGATCTGATAGCTGGAGACCACGAAGTCCTTACGCAGCACCGGCACGGTGACCGCCGCACGGACGGCCGCCAGGTCGTCCAGCGAACCGCCGAACCAGCGCCCCTCGGTCAGCACGCTGATCGCACGCGCCCCACCGGCCGCGTAGTCGACCGCGAGGTCGGCCGGATCGGCGATCTCGGCCAGCCGGCCCTTGGACGGCGACGAGCGCTTCACCTCGGCGATCACGGCCACGCCGGGCTTGCGCAGCGCCGCGTACGCGTCCATGGGCGGCGGCGCCGCCGCTGCCAGTTCACGGATCCGCTCCAGCGGAACCTGCTCCTGGCGTCGGGCGACGTCTTCACGCACGCCGGCCAGAATCTCGTCGAGCACGCTTACGGACGCTGCCTGGCCGGCCTCGTCCCCCTCCGCGTGCGCATGCTCAGCAGTCACGAACGGACTCCCCTCTCCGGGCGTCATGGGCCGATGCTAGGGGCAGCCGACCGACGCCGAATGCCGGGGGTATGGCGCTGCTCACGAAAAGGGCTGCGGCATAATGGCCGACTTGCCGTGAAGGGGTTGTCACGCAGCGCCACCTCCGGTATCGACCACCGTCACGCGGTATGGAGCCTGGCGGCCGCAGTCAGACCGGGCCGATCCATCGATCATGCCACCAGTTTCCGCTCGCCGCCTGACGGCAGCGATGCCAATCGATGCTGTGAGCAAGCTCAAGGCCGAACGGACGGTGCCTGGTCACGGCCGAGGCGAGACAGTTGACCGGGCGGTCACCGCGGCGAAACGTCGACGGGCGAGCATCGTCCTCGGGCAGACTCGATGGCGCGCCTGCCCCGACCGCAGCAACTCCTCGTGCGAGGTGACCATGAGCATTTCCGAGCCGAACCAGACCATCGGACTGACCACCATCTCGCGGACGGTGGCATCGCTCGCCGTCGGCGTGGTGCACACCGTGGAACGGGCCGTGGTGGGCGAGGGACGGATGCGGACGGCACGGGGCAACGCCTGGGAGGCGGTCTGCGCCGACCGGGCCCGCGCCGACCAACGCGCCGAGCTGAACCGCCTGGTCGCCGAGCTGACCGCCGCCCGCGCCGCCAGTAGCCGCGCCCAGTGGGAGCGCCAG
The DNA here is from genome assembly GCF_003264365.1 of Micromonospora noduli. GTDB lineage: Bacteria > Actinomycetota > Actinomycetes > Mycobacteriales > Micromonosporaceae > Micromonospora > Micromonospora noduli. The sequence continues at coordinate 123 of NZ_PYAK01000074.1, read as the reverse complement.
CCGGTCGGCTGACCGCCCGCCGGCCGCCGCGTCAGCCGGTCACCGCGTCAGTCGGCCGTCGGGTCCTCGCCCCGGTCCAGCGCGTCCCACGCCTCGGTGGTCCGCCGCCCCGCCAACGGCGTC
>NZ_PYAK01000073.1 GCF_003264365.1 Micromonospora noduli | reverse complement strand
CTCGCTGGCAGCCGGGCCGGCGGCGACCACGAAGTCGGCGTCGTCGACCGGGCGACGACCCGCTGGCGGCGTCTCCCCGGGCCAGGGCCCGTCGACCGGTCGACGGGCGGCGGCACCGCCCGGTTCACTCTGGGGCGGGGCCGGCGGCGCCGAGGACTCCGGCGCACCACCGCGCGCACCGGCCGGCTCTCCCGGCGTACGCGGGATGGGCTGTGCCGGCGGTCCGGCCGGGTCTGCCGGCGGCATGCCCCCGCGGGGCCGGTTCGGCTCCGCCGGTGCGCCGTCCGGGCCCAGCTCGGTGCGTTGCTGCTTGGCCGAACGCAGGTCGTCGATCCAGCCGAACTCCTCGCCGGCGACCGGCGCCTCCGGCTCGGGCTCAGCCGGCCGGCCGCGACCCCAACGGCGGGTCTTGGCGCGGGGATCGCGCCGCTCGTCCGGGCCCTCGTCCGGGCGGTCCCCACCACGCGATCTCACTGTTGACCCTCTCCTGCGGCGTCGGTGCCGCTGTCCTGCATCGTGCCGGGGGCACCCGTGCCCGTCGTCGGACGGGCGACCCCCGGGGATAGCGCTGGCGCGGTCTGCGCCGTTACGGACGGCTCGGCTGTCGGCGTCTGCGGGCGCGCGGCCGGAGCCGGCAGGCCACGCACGATCCGGCGCAGCAGCGGCAACCGGCTGGCCACCGATCGCTCCGCGCCGTGCGGGCTGGGCTGGTAGTAGTCGGTGCCCACCAGGTCGTCCGGGACGTACTGCTGGGTGACCACGCCGCGCTGGTCGTCGTGCGGGTAGCGGTAACCGGTCCCGTGGCCCAACCCTCGGGCGCCGGCGTAGTGCGCGTCGCGCAGCCCTCGCGGCACCGGGCCACCGCGACCGGCCCGGACGTCGGCGATCGCGGCGCCGATGGCCGTGGTGGCCGAGTTCGACTTGGGCGCGGTGGCCAGGTGGATCACCGCCTGGGCGAGGTTGAGCTGCGCTTCGGGCAGCCCGACGTACTCGACCGCGTGCGCGGCGGCGGTCGCCACGCTCAGCGCACTGGGATCGGCCATGCCCACGTCCTCGCTGGCGAAGATGACCAGGCGACGGGCGATGAACCGGGCGTCCTCACCGGCGACCAGCATGCGGGCCAGCCAGTGCACCGCCGCGTCCACGTCCGAGCCGCGCATGCTCTTGATGAAGGCGCTGACCACGTCGTAGTGGGCGTCGCCGTCGCGGTCGTAACGCACCGCCGCGACGTCGACGGCCTGCTCGGCAGTGGCGAGGTCGATCCGCCCGCCGCCGAGGGCCGTGGCGGAGGCCGCCGCGGCCTCCAGGGCGGTGAGTGCCTTACGGACGTCACCGGCGGCCAGCCGGACCAGGTGATCCTCGGCCTCGGTGGTCAGGGCCAGGGCGCCGTCCAGGCCACGCTTGTCGGCGACCGCGCGGCGCAGCAGGCCCCGCACCGCCTCGTCGTCCAACGGTTGCAGGGTGAGCAGCACGCACCGCGACAGCAGCGGTGAGATGACAGAGAAGTACGGGTTTTCGGTGGTGGCCGCCAGCAGGGTGACAGTGCGGTCCTCGACGGCGGCGAGCAGCGAATCCTGTTGGGTCTTGCTGAACCGGTGCACCTCGTCGATGAACAGCACGGTCTGCGGGCCGCCGGAACGGCGCTGACGGCGAGCCGCCTCGATCACCGCCCGGACGTCCTTCACGCCGGCGGAGAGCGCCGACATGGCCACGAAGCGGCGATCGGTGGCCCCGGCCACCAGGTGCGCGATGGTGGTCTTGCCGCTGCCCGGCGGGCCCCAGAGGATCACCGACATCGGCGCCCCGCCGGAGACCAGTTGCCGCAGGGGTGCGCCGGGAGCGAGCAGGTGCTCCTGCCCGACCAGCTCGTCGAGGGTCACCGGGCGCATCCGGACGGGCAGGGGCGAATCGTCGGCCACCGCGGTGAAGCCGTCGACACCGGCGGGACCGTCGGGCGCGCTACGCGACCCGGCGGGTTCACCGAGGGAGAAGAGGGCGTCGGACTCCATCACGAAGACAGTACCGGGCCGGGCCCACGACGCCGGAATCGCGCCGCAGGCCCGCCACCGGTGATCGGTTCCGGTCAGCCACGCCCGGGGCGACGGCCCCGGTACCAACGGCCACCGCCACCGCCGCCACCGCCGCGCGGGCCACTGCCCACGCCGGCCAGGTAGAGCGAGAGCAGGAGCAGTCCGATGAGCACGAGGGTGTTCCAGTTGAACAGGTCGGGTGCGCCGAAGTTGGTGTCGAGCAAATCGATGAGCAGGGCGAAGCCGAAGACAATCGCGGCCAGGATGGCGAGCATGTCGGTCCTCCGGTGGGGGTTCCCAGTAGGTCGGCGCGTGATGTACCCAATCGGTCGACTCGTCAATCTCCACGGTGGAGACGGCCACGCCGCGAGGGCCCGGCGGAGGCAATCAACAGCCGGCTCCTAGGCTGGACCGCATGATCATCCACGACCGGGTGCTCCAGGACCGGAGCGCCGTCCTGGCCGCCGTCGGCCATCACCCGTTCGCCCGGCACGCGCTCGGGCGGGCCGTGCCGGCGCGCGCGTACCAGCGTGATGGCGCCGTGCTGTGGTTGGTGCCGCCGGAGTACGGACCGGCCGGCTGCGCGATCGGCCCGGCCGAACCGGCGCTGGAGATCTGTGTCGCGCTCGCCGCCGACGGAATGCTCCAGCCCGGACAGCGGCTGCACCTGCCTCGACACGATCGCGGTCGACTGGTCGACCGGCTGGCGGTGGCCGAGCACAGCGACTGGGACTTCCACTGGACCGACACGGTGCCGCCGGCGCAGTCGGACGAGCAGCCGGTGGTACGCCTCACCGACGCCGACCAGCCGGCGCTGGCGGCGCTGGTCGAAGAGTCGTTCCCCAGCAGTACCTCCCGACCGGGCGACCCACGGGTGGTCGACTGGTACGGCATCCGGGCCGGCGACCGGTTGGTGGCGTGCGGCGCGGACCGCAGCCAGGGTGACATCGGCTTCCTCGCCGGCCTGACCGTCGCCCCCGACCAACGAGGTCGAGGGCTGGGCGCGTCCCTGACCGCGGGGATGACCCGGGCGCTACTGGCGCGCCACGACATGGTTGGGCTCGGCGTCTACACGCACAATGTCGCCGCGGGGCGGCTCTACCGTCGGCTCGGCTACACCAACACCCTCCCGCTCAGCTCGATCCGCCTCGCCTGACCGGCAGAGGGGGCCCCTCGCGGACAAAGGGCCCCCTTCTCAACGGTCGGCGGCGGCAACCGGAACCGCTGTCGACTCCACAGCCGGGGCGGCCCGACGCCCGGCCAGCCAGGCGGGCAGGTAGAGCGGGGCGGCGACGGCCAACACCACAGCACCGACCACCATCGCGGTGCTGACGCTGGTGGCGGCGGCGAGCGCGGTGAGCACCACCCCGCCGAGCGCGCCGGCCGGCTGCGCCATCATCGAGTTCAGCGAAAGCACGCTGGTCCGGTACGGGCCGTCGACCTGCCGGTGCAGCAGGCCACTGTGCAACGGGTTGGACGCGCCGTGCACGGCGTAGCAGGCCAGGTAGGCCACCAGCACGCCGACCGGCCCGGCGAACAACCCCATTCCGACCACCGTCACGCCCTGGAGGATGCGCAGCAGGGCCGCACCCGGCGCTGCGCCGAACCAGCGCAGCAGCAGTGGGGTCAGTGCCGCGCCGGCGGCCGAGGCGAGCCAGGCCGCCGAGTTCGCCGGCCCGAGCAGCGCCGCGGCGCGTTCCGGGTCGCCGATCACCTCGGCGAGCCGTACCGGCAGCAGCGACTCGAAGGTGACCATGCCGAAGCCCCAGAACAGCTCGACGGCCACCAACGCCAGCAGCACCCGGGAACGACGCAGCAGGCCGACGGCCTGGCCGATCATCCGGGGCGCCTGGACCACCGAGGCCCGCAGCGCCGCGAACCCCGTGGCCGGACGCTCCTCGACCAGCAGCACGACCAGCGCGACGAGCGCCGCCGCCTGCGCGACGATGGCGGCCAACACGGGCACCGTCAGCGCGCTGACCGGCCCGATCGGACCGAGCGCGATGAGACCACCGCTGAGCAGCGCGCCACCGGCGATGGCCCCACCGATGACGGTGCCGGCGTAGCCGAGACCGCGCTCGTACTCGGCCTCCGGGTCGGCGGCCAGGGTGGCGTCGACGTACCAGGACTCCAACGGGCCGCTGTCCAACGCCCGGTAGATGCCCTGCAGAGCCCAGACCACGAAGAACAGCACGAACGAGTCGGCCACCGCGAACAGCGCCAGCGAGGCGAGGTTCAGCACCCCGGCGGCGAGCAGCACCGGTCGACGGCCGAGGGCGTCGGCGAGCCCGCCGGTGGGCAGCTCCAGCGCCAGCACCAGCAGCCCCTGCGCCGTGGAGACCAGGCCGATCTGCGGCAGCGACAGGCCGCGCTCCTGCATCAGCAGGATCATCACCGGGATCATCAGACCCGTGGGCAGCCAGCGCAGGCCGTAGAGCGTGAGGTAACGACGCCGAACCTGTCGTACGGTCAGCGCGCTCACGACGACACCTCCGTTCGCGACTGCGGGGCTCGCAAACCCGGCTCACTCCTCGCGCTCACCAGCGCTCGTCCAGACGCGGGAAACCGGCCAGGAACACGTGCACGGGTTTGACGTCCGGGGCGTCGGTCACGGCTTCGTCGCGGTAACGCATCAACACCGCCCAGAGGTCGTCGCTGAGAGCACGTAGCCGGTCCGGGTCGAGCGGCAGCACCAGGTCACTCATCCCGGCGGCGTCGCGCCAGGCCGGAGACTGGTGGTGCTCGACGGCCATCCAGCGCTCGGCCAGCTCACCCATCAGCCGCACCTGGTCGGCTTGGATCCATTGCACGGCGGCGCGGGTATCGGGGTCTTCGTCGAAGTCGGTGGGGTCGAAGTGACTCATGTCGTGCGCTGCCTGCCACCAGCGCTGCCGACTGGTGCCCCGGTCGGGGTCCTCGGCCACGAGCCCCACCTCGGCGAGTTGCCGCAGGTGGTAGCTGGTCGCGCCGGTGTTGGTGCCCAACTTCTCGGCGAGGGCCGTCGCGGTCGCCGGACCGTCGATGCGCAGCGAGCCGAGCAGCCGCATCCGCAGTGGGTGGGCCAGCACGCGAACCTGCCGGCCGTCCAGATCGACGCGCCGTGGCTCGGTGCGGCCGTCGGGTGGGGGGGTCTCCATGACTGCACACTATCTCTGCACACTTCCTATGCACAAGAGTTATGCATAGGAAGTGTGCATGTGCCGCTCAGCTGGCGAGGAGTTCGCGTACCCCGCGCAGCCGGGTGCGTAGCAGGGCGGCGGCGCGCGCGGAGTCGAGGCGTACGTCCAGGGGACGGACCAGGCCGCTGGTTGCGCTGGTGGTGGTCCTCAACCCCGCCGCGGCCAGGCCGTACCGCTCGGCGACCAGCAGGCCCAGCTCGGCCCGGCTGACCGCGTCCGGGCCCGCCACGTTGAGCAGACCGGAGTACGTCGAGGCGGCCAACTCCAGCACGGCGTCGGCCAGGTCAGTCACGTCGATCGGGCAGCGCAGTTCGTCGCTGAACAGGGTGGCCCGGCCGGCGAGCGCGTCCCGGCAGAGCTGGATCTGCTTACTCCCCTCCCCCACGATCAGGGAGGTCCGCACCAGCGCCGCACCCGGGTCGATCGCCCGTACGGCGGTCTCGGCCGCCGCCTTCGCGGCACCGTACGCGTGCACCGGCGTGGGTGGTTCGTCGTCGGCGTACGGCACGGGTCGTCCGGCGTGCAGCGCGTCGCTGGACACGTGCACCAGCCGGGCACCCACCTCGGCGGCGGCGAGCGCCACGTGCGCTGCCCCGTCGGCGGTGACCGCCCAGTCCCCGTACCGGTAGGGGGTCCCGACCACGGCGTCCGGCCGCACCTCGGCGACCAGCGCACGCACGGCGGACCGGTCGGTCACGTCCAGCCGCCGTGCCGCGACTCCCGGCACATCGATCTCACCGGAGTGAAACGTCCCGACCATCGACCACCCGGCGCTGACGCCCCGCCGACAGACCGACCGCCCGAGTAACCCACTACCCCCGACAACAAGCACCCGCATCCCAGCCCACTCCCCCACTGACGATCAAGAGGTTTGCGTCATCTCGCGGGGCGATGATGACGCAAACCTCTTGATCAACCAAGCAGTGACGGGGGGGTCAGACCGGGTCTGCTACCGGGGCTGCGGGGCCTGCCGTTCCGGTGTGGGCCGCTGCGGCGGGCTTGGGCTTGGCGTCGATGCCGGCCTCGGTGCGCTGCTGGGCGGTGATCGGGGTGGGTGCACTGGTCAGCGGGTCGAAACCACCCCGGGTCTTCGGGAAGGCGATGACCTCACGGATGGAGTCCGCGCCGGCGAGCAGCATGCAGACCCGGTCCCAGCCGAAGGCGATACCGCCGTGCGGCGGCGCGCCGTACTTGAACGCCTCCAGCAGGAAGCCGAACTTGTCCTGCGCCTCCTCGGGAGTGATGCCGAGCAGGTCGAAGACCCGCTTCTGCACGTCACCCCGGTGGATACGGATCGACCCGCCGCCGATCTCGTTGCCGTTGCAGACGATGTCGTACGCGTACGCCAGGGCCCGGTCCGGAGCCTCCTCGAACCGGTCGACCCACTCCGCGTTCGGCGAGGTGAACGGGTGGTGCACGGCCGTCCAACCGCCCTCGTCCGTGCGCTCGAACATCGGCGCGTCGACCACCCAGCAGAACGCCCAGGCGCTCTCGTCGATCAGGCCGGACCGCTTGGCGATCTCGACCCGGGCCGCCCCGAGCAGCTCCTGCGCCTCCCGGGTGGTGGCGCTCGCGGCGAAGAAGACCGCGTCACCCGGCTTGGCGCCGACCGCGTCGGCGAGCCCGCCCAGGTGCTCGGCGGAGAGGTTCTTCGCCACCGGGCCGCGCGCGTCGCCGGTCTCGGCGTCCAGCACCACGTACGCCAGGCCGCGCGCGCCACGCGCCTTCGCCCAGTCCTGCCAGCCGTCCAGCTCCTTGCGGCTCTGCGCCGCGCCTCCCGGCATCACCACCGCGCCGACGTAGCCGCCCGCGTCGATCGCCCCGGCGAAGACCCGGAACTCGGTGCCGCGCAGGTACTCGGTCAGCTCGGTCAGCTCGACGCCGTAGCGCAGGTCCGGCTTGTCCGAGCCGTACCGGGCCATCGCGTCGTGCCAGGTGATCCGCGGGATCGGTCGGGTGATCTCGTGCCCGGCCAGGTTCTTCCACAGCGTCGAGACGATCGCCTCGCCGAGGTCGATCACGTCGTCCTCGGTGACGAACGACATCTCGATGTCGAGCTGGGTGAACTCCGGCTGCCGGTCGGCGCGGAAGTCCTCATCGCGGTAGCAGCGGGCGATCTGGTAGTACCGCTCCATGCCACCGACCATCAGCAGCTGCTTGAACAGCTGCGGCGACTGCGGCAGCGCGTACCAGCTGCCGGGCTGGAGCCGCACCGGCACCAGGAAGTCGCGGGCGCCCTCCGGCGTCGAGCGGGTCAGCGTCGGCGTCTCGATCTCCAGGAAGTCCCGCTCGTGCAGCACACCCCGGGCGAGCTGGCTGGCGCGCGAGCGCAGCCGCAGCGCGTTCGCCGGGCCGCTGCGGCGCAGGTCCAGGTAGCGGTACCGGAGTCGAATGTCGTCGCCGGCCTCGATCTGGTCGTCCACCGGCAGCGGCAGCGGCGCCGCCTCGGAGAGCACCTCCAGCTCGACGACGGTCACCTCGACCTCGCCGGTGGGCAGCTCCGGGTTCTCGTTGCCGGCCGGGCGGCGGGTCACCTCGCCGACGACCTTCACGCAGAACTCGTTGCGCAGCGCGTGCGCATCTTCCTCGCGGAACACCACCTGGACAACACCGGAACCATCGCGCAGGTCGACGAAGATGACCCCGCCGTGGTCGCGGCGGCGGGCCACCCAGCCGGCGAGCGTCACCGTCGAGCCGGCGTCCGCGGCGCGCAGGCTTCCGGCATTGTGGGTACGGATCACGGCTGGCAACTCCTCATCGTGGAACAGTCCTCACCCGCATTCTGTCAGGGGTGGCAGCCCCGCCTCCGGGCACCCGGCAGGCCGGCACGATTCGCTGGTGGGGTGGACCGGCGAACCCGACTCCCCCGGCAGCCGCACCGGTTAACGTGGCGAAATGCGGCCCGTACCGAACTGGGCCGTCGCCACGGCGGCGGCGGCGCCCGTGCTGCTGGTGGCCGGTTGGACGGTGGCGCAGGCCCGACAGCCCGTCGGGTACGACCCGGTCCGGGACACCATTAGCGAGCTGGCCGGACAGGACGCCACCGACGCCTGGATCATGGTGGTGGCCCTGGTGCTGCTCGGCTGCTGTTACCTGTCGGTCGCCGCCGTCCTGCACGCGGCCGGGCTGCCCAGCCGCTTCCTGCTCGCGATCGGTGGTGTGGCCACCATCGCGCTGGTCGCCTTTCCCCGGCCGCCGGTCGGCGGTTCGCTCAGCCACGGCGTCGCGGCGACGGTGGCCGTCCTCGCCCTGGTGCTCTGGCCGGCCGGCTCGGCACTGCGGCTGCCGCGCGGTCACGACACCGAGCACCCCACTCGACCGGAGCCGCCCTGGGCGTTCCGCCGGGCGGTGGGGCTGAGCACCACGCTCGTGCTGCTCGCGCTCTTCGGCTGGTGCGCGTTCGAGGTGACCAGTGGGTCCCGCACCGGGCTGGCCGAGCGGGTGACGGCGGTGGCGGTCTCCCTCTGGCCGCTGCTGGCGGTCCTCTCCGCCCGGCGGGCGCACCTCGCCTGGTCGACCGGCGGCACCGTACGCGTCGGCCCGGACCTGCCGACGATCGGCGTCGTACCCCCGGATCCCCTCGGACCACCGAGCGGGCCCACTCCCGGGCGCCCCGACCGACTGCCGTGAGTCGTCGCCCGGCGACGGCGGGTCCGGTGGCCGTCAACGCGACGCGGGCCGCCGGAAGGTTCCGGCGGCCCGCGAGCGGTGCGTGGATCAGAAGACGCTGACGCCGTAGCGGCTGAGCGCCTCGGTGACCGGCTGGAAGAAGGTCGTGCCACCGGTGCGGCAGTTGCCGCTACCACCGGAGGTCAGACCCAGGGCGGTGCCGCCGGCGAACAGCGAGCCGCCGCTGTCGCCCGGCTCGGCGCAGACGTTGGTGCGGATCAGACCGGAGACCGAGCCCTCGGCGTAGTTCACAGTGGCGTTGGTCGCGTTCACCGAGCCGCTGCGCAGGCCGGTGGTGCTGCCGGAGCGCTGCACCGACTGGCCGACGGAGGCGTTGCCGGCACCGGTGATGTCCCGGAAGCTGCCGTTGTAGAGGGAGACGTTGCCGGCGGCGTTGGCCGAGTTGTTGTGCCGCACGATGCCGTAGTCGTTGCCCGGGAAGCTGGTGCCGGTACGGGAACCGAGCAGCGAGGTCTGGGCGGAGTTCGAGTACCAGCTGGCCGAGATGTTCGTGCAGTGCCCGGCAGTCAGGAAGTAGTAGGTGCTGCCACTGCGCACGTTGAAGCCGAGCGAGCAGCGCCCGCCCCCGCCGGCGTAGATGGCCTGGCCGCCGGAGATCCGGGTGCTCAGCACGCCCGCCTCGGCCTCGACCCGGACCGCGCCGTTGGCCCGCGCGGCGGCGGCCTTGACCCGCTCCAGCTTGGCCCCGGTGACAGTGCTGTCGACGGAGACGACGACCTGGTTGGTGACCGGGTCACTCCACCAGGCGGTGCCCGGGATCTTGGCGGAGCGCTCCAGCTCGGCCGTGGCCCGGTTGAGCTCGGCGGCGCCGCGGGTGACGTAGCGGACGACGGCGCCGGCCTTGCTCGCCTTGCTGGCGGCGGCCGCGTCGGTCACCGTGACGACGGATTTGCCGCTGGCGTCGATGTACGAGCCGGCGGAGCGGTCGCCGAGTTCCGCGGAGATCGCGGCGGCGGCGTCGGGCGACGCGGCAGGAGCGGCCTGGGCGGGCGCGCCGATGAGCGAGCCGACGACCAGGGTTCCGGAAACGGCGACTGTGGCCGCAACGCGGAATGAGGACCTCGTGGGTCGCATGTAACAAACCTCCTGGGCGGGGGAGCGGGTCTGCCGGGGGCGGCTGACCCGAGGGCAACGCGGCCGATCTGGGGAAACCGGCCGGCTGAGACTGAAGTATTCACATACTTAAGATCATTAACAAGGCTTGAATTCGCCCGGATTCACCGATCTCGGTTGGCCACATGGCCGCAACACCCCTGACACGCTGGTGAACAGCCAGCGTCACACCCAACCGACATCCGGTCACATTCGGCGCGCACGATCATCGATGTCTTCCCGCGCCGGGCGTCGGGCGGGCGACGGGGCGTCAGGGTGCGGCGGGCAACGGACGTCCGGGCGTGCGGCGGGCTCGGGTCAGGGGGTACGGCGACGGGCGCCGGGGCCCGGGCTGGGCACCACGTCGCGGGGCCGACCCACGTCGTGTCCCTCGGCGCAGCGCAGTTCGGCGCGCACCTCGGCGCCACAGTCGCGGTGCGTGACACTGAGCGGTGGGCCCTCCGCGTCGGCGAGGTACCGGTCGCCCCAACCGAGGACGGCGACCAGCACCGGCCACAGATCCAGGCCCTTCTCCGTGAGCCGGTACTCGTGGCGCAGTCGACTGCCGGGCTCCCGGTACGGCTCGCGACTCAGCACGCCCTGTTCCACCAGGCTGGCGAGCCGGTTGGTCAGCACCTGACGCGGAATGCCGGTGCGTACCCGCATGTCGTCGAAGCGGCGTACGCCGGTGAACACCTCGCGGAGCACCACCAGGGTCCACCGCTCACCGAGGACCTCCATCGCGCGGGCGATGGTGCAGTTCTCCACTGACCAGTCCAGAGCCGCGGGTCGCATCCGGTTAGGCTAGATCTCGTTGACAGACTCAGCAACCTGCTGCCACGCTGCGTCCATGACGCAGACGCAGGAACCAGTGCGCAGCCGTACCTTCACCTGGGCGGACCCGTCGGTCAACGCCGCCCAGGTCGGTCGACGCAGCGGCCTGGACATGCTCCGGGCGATGATCGCCGGCGAACTCGCCGCGCCGCCGGTGATGCACCTTCTCGACATGACCCGGATGGAAGCCGACGAGGGCCGGGTCGTCGTCGAGCTGACTCCACAGGAGTTCCACTACAACCCGCTCGGCAGCGTCCACGGTGGCGTGCTCTCGACCCTGCTGGACACCGCCGCCGGGTGCGCCGTGCACACCACCCTGCCCGCCGGCGTCGGCTACACCTCGCTGGATCTCAACGTGAAGTTCCTCCGCCCGGTCACCGTCGACAGCGGCACCCTGCGGTGCGAGGGGACGGTGCTGCAACGCGGCCGCCGTACGGCGCTGGCCGAGGCCCGCATCACCGACGCCACCGACCGCCTGATAGCCCACGCCACCAGCACCTGCCTGATCCTCCCCCTCCCCTAACCCCGACTCCACTTCCTCCCCCACCCCCGCCCTCGCTGCGGTGATCAAGGGGTTTGCGTCAGGAAACCGGCCTCCGGTGACCGAAACCTCTTGATCAACGCGAGCAAGGGGGGTGGGGGGGTGGGTGGTTCTAGCGGAGGGCTAGGCGGGCGGCTCGGGCGTCGCGCTTCTCCTCGAAGCGGCTCGCGGCGCGGTCCAGGTTCTCCAGCTGGGCGGCGAGCTGCTCGCGGGCGGCCTCGCCGTCGGCGTTGAGGCCGGTCACGTTGAAAACGTCCCACTGACGCAGGACCGGCTGCAGCACCTCGTCGCGGTGCTGGCGCAGGTCGTAGATGCCGGCCAGGGCGATCGCCACCGACTTGCGGGCGAATCCGTCGATGCCGCTGCCCGGCATCTGGAAGTCGGCCACCACGTCGGCGACGGCCCGCATGGCCTGACTCGGAGCCAGCTCGAACGCGGCCGCGAGCAGGTTGCGGTAGAAGACCATGTGCAGGTTCTCGTCGGCGGCCACCCGGGCCAGCAGCGCCTCGCAGGTGGGGTCGCCGGTGGCCTTGCCGGTGTTGCGGTGCGAGATCCGGGTGGCCAGCTCCTGGAACGAGACGTACGCCAGCGAGTGCAGCACCTCGTCGCCGTGGGCGTTGGTGTAGCCCTCCGACATGTGCGTCATCCGGGCCCGCTCCAACGCCACCGGGTCGACCGCCCGGCTGACGGTCAGGTAGTCGCGGATCGCGACGCCGTGCCGCCCCTCCTCGGCGGTCCACCGGTGCACCCAGGTGCCCCACGCGCCGTCGCGACCGAACAGGGTGGCGATCTCGTGGTGGTACGAGGGCAGATTGTCCTCGGTCAGCAGGTTCACGATCAGCGCCGTGCGGGCCACGTCCGGGATGGTGGAGTCGGTCGGTGACCACGCCTCGCCGCCGAGCGGCCCGTCGAAGGTCCGCCCTTCGCTCCACGGCACGTACTCGTGCGGGAACCACTCCTTGGCGAGCGAGAGGTGGCGGTCCAGGTTGCGTGCGACAACCGGCTCCAACTCGACGAGCAGCGCGGTCTGGCTCACTGTGGTGCTGACGGTCACGAGAAACTCCCTACGGTGGCGTAACTTACGCTACCGTAGGTCCCCGCGGCCGTCAGCGCCAGTGGGGACACTCAACCGACAGTGGGCTTGACGTCCGCCAGGGGTGGCATCCACTCCCCCGCACCGGCCGTGACCTGCTCACCCGAGCGGATGTCCTTCACCTCGTCCGGCGCTCCCTCGGCACCGGGGAACCAGACGTACGGGATGCCCCGCCGCTCGGCGTAGCGGATCTGCTTGCCGAACTTCGCCGCGCTCGGCGACACCTCGGTCGGCACCCCGCGCCGCCGCAGCGCCTCGGCCACCCGGTTGCTGGCCGTACGTTGCTCCTCGCTGGTCACCGCGACGAGCACAGCTGTCGGCACCTCCCGCGAGACCGACAGCTCCCCCGCGCCGAAGAGCAGACCGAGCAGCCGGGTCACGCCGATCGAGATCCCCACCCCCGGGTACGAGACGGTGCCGGCGCTGGCCAGGTTGTCGTACCGGCCGCCGGAGCAGATCGAACCGAAGCGCTCGTAGCCGCGCAGCTGGGTCTCGTAGACGGTGCCCGTGTAGTAATCCAGTCCACGGGCGATGCGCAGGTCCGCCACGCAGAGGCCGGGCGAGTGCTCGGCGGCGGTGTCCACCACCCGGACCAGCTCCTCGATGCCCTCGTCGAGCAGCGGGTCACTCACCCCGAGCGCCCGGACGGCGTCGGCGAACGAGGCGTCCGGGGCGGAGATCTCGGCCAACGCCAGGCACGCCTTGGCCTGTGCCTCGCTCGCCCCGGCGGTCTGGGCCAGCAGCTCGGCCACCTTCGCCGGGCCGATCTTGTCGAGCTTGTCCACGGCGCGCAGCGCCGCCTCCGGGTCGGTCAGCCCGATGCCCCGGTAGAAACCCTCGCAGATCTTGCGGTTGTTGACCTGGATCGTCACCGGTGGGATCGGCAACGAGCGCAGCGCGTCCCCGATGACCAGCGGCATCTCCGCCTCGTGGTGCGCGGCGAGGGTGTCCCGGTCGACGATGTCGATGTCGGCCTGGATGAACTCCCGGTAGCGGCCCTCCTGCGGCCGCTCGCCCCGCCACACCTTCTGGATCTGGTAGCGGCGGAACGGGAAGCTCAGCTTGCCGGCGTTCTCCAGCACGTACCGGGCGAACGGCACGGTCAGGTCGAAGTGCAGGCCGAGCTGGTCGTCACCACCGGCACCCTCGGCGTCGGCGTGCAGCCGCCGGATCACGTAGACCTCCTTCGAGGTCTCGCCCTTGCGCAGCAGCTGGTCCAGCGGCTCCACGGCGCGGGTCTCCAGCGGCGCGAAGCCGTACAGCTCGAAGGTGGCCCGGATCTTGTCGAGCACGAACTGCTCGATCATCCGCTGGCCGGGGGTCCACTCCGGGAAGCCGGAGATGGGCGTGGGCTTGCTCATCGGCGTACTCCTTGCGGTTCCGCGCCGGTGGCGCGGTGGTGTCGTGGGTCCGCGCGCGGCGCGGACAGAAGATCTAGAGGCCCCGGGTGGGGGCGGCCGGCGACGTGCCAGCCACCTCGATGAGGTACGGGTTGCTGGCGCGCTCGCGGCCGATGGTGGTGCTGGGGCCGTGACCGGGCAGCACGACGGTGTCGTCGGCCAGCGGAAGAATCTTGTCGCGCAGGCTGGTGAGCATGGCTGGCATGCTCCCGCCCGGCAGGTCGGTGCGGCCGATCGACCCGGCGAAGAGGACGTCACCGGAGAGGCACAGCTCGTCAGCCTCCCAGCTCGACCCGGCGCCCGGCAGCCGGAACAGCACCGACCCGCCGGTATGGCCCGGGGCATGGTCGACGGCGATCTCCAGGCCGGCGAGCGTGAGGGTGGCGCCGTCGGTCAACTCCGCCACGTCGTCCGGCTCGGTGTAGCTCAGCCGGCCGCCGAAGAGCGACGTCAGGTCGGTCGAGAGGCCCTTGGACGGGTCGGCCAGCATCTCCCGGTCACCGGGGTGCACGTACGCGGTGATGCCGCGCGCGCCGCAGACCGGCGCGACCGAGAAGGTGTGGTCGAGGTGCCCGTGGGTGAGCAGCACGGCGGCCGGATGCAGGCGGTGCTCGGCGAGCAGCGCGTCGAGCTGGTCGAGCACCCCGATGCCGGGGTCGACCACCACGCACTGCTCCCCCGGCGCGGTGGCAACCACGTAGCAGTTGGTGCCGAAGGCGTCCGCGGGAAAGCCGGCCACGAGCACGGGCACTGTCCTTTCCGTCGAGCAGCTGTCGTCCTGCACAGCAGCCTATCGGGCGGGCCGAGCGAGTTTGCCGCGTCCGTCCCACGCGCCCCGTAGGGCACAGTGACAACCTCCGATAAGCGCTGCTCGGCACGGGGTGGACCTCGTACACCACATTCCCAGTCACTAGCCGTACACTCTGGCGGGCGTGTGGCGCGGCACACGTGACGCCCGGACGGGCCGGGGCGACCGGCCGCCGGCGACGACCAGGTAGAGGAAAGGGGAGCACGGGTGGCTTCCAGCAGGGACCGGCAGCGCAAACTGGCGCGGGCCAAGCTCGACCGGCAGTTGGCTCGCCGGGCCGCCTCGACGCGGCGCCGACGGCAGATCCAGGCCGGAGTTGGCGCCGCTCTGATCCTCGTGTTGGTCGTGGCCGGCTCAGCCTGGGCGCTCGGGGCGTTCGACTCCGACCCGAAGCAGAACACGGCCGCGGAGGAGACCTGCCTCTGGACGCCGCAGGACGCGACGGCCAACACCAACCTCAAGGACGTCGGCACGCCGGCCACCAAGGATCTGCCCACCGACGGCACCCGGGCGATGACCGTGACCACCAACCAGGGCGCGCCGATCACCGCGGAACTGAACCTGACCAACTCCCCGTGCGCGGCCGCGAGCATCGCCCACCTGGCGAGCCGGTCGTTCTACGACAACACCAAGTGCCACGAGATCACCGCCGAGGGCGCGCTGCGCTGCGGCGACCCCAGCGGCACGGGTCTTGGTGGGCCGACCTACTCGTTCTACGACGAGGAGTTGCCGACCGTGCCGTCGGCGTCGCCGTCGGCCAGTCCGGCCCCCGGCCAGCCGCCGACGTACCCGAAGGGCACGGTGACCATGGTCTCCAACCCGCCGGGCAGCAACGGCAGCCAGTTCCTGATCTTCTTCAAGGACTTCACCACCGCCGACCCGAAGTACCCGGTCATCGGCCGGGTGACCGGCGGGCTGGACGTGGTGGAGAAGATCGGCGCCCTCCCGACCGTGGACAATGGGACCGGGGCGAAGGTCAAGCCCAGCACCGATGTGACGATCCAGAGCCTCACGGTCGGTGAGCCGGTCACCGGTGCGGCACCGGCTCCCTCGGCCTCCGGCACCCCGGCCAGCAGCCCGAGCGCCGGCTGACCGGGCGCCACCACCCACCCAAGCGGCACCCAGCAGCAGACAGCCAGGAGGATCCAGGCGTGACGTCCACCAGAGAGCGGCAGCGCGCGGCGGCACGCGCCCGGCTCGAGAAGGAGATGGCCGAGCGCGCGGCCAAGGCCCGCAAGCGCCGGCAGACGACGGCGATCGTCAGCGCGGCTGCCGCGCTGGTGCTCGTGGTCGCCGGCACCGTCTGGCTGGCGGTGAGCCTCGGCGGCGACGACGACAACAAGAGCGACACCGCCGCGCCGGCGGCGGGCGCGGCCGAGTGCGCGTACACCGCGCTGCCCACCGAGCAGCGGCCCCCGCAGATCAAGGACGTGGGGGTGCCGAGCAACCAGCAGTCCGCCAAGGGCGTCCAGACCATGACGCTCGACACCAACCTCGGCCCGATCACCGCCAAGGTTGACCGGTCGCTGGTGCCGTGCACGGCGGGCAGCTTCACCCACCTCGCGGAGAAGAACTTCTTCGACAACACCAAGTGCCACCGGATGGTGACCGAGGGCATCAAGGTGTTGCAGTGCGGTGACCCCAGCGCCACCGGCAACGGCTGGCGCCCCACCGACGGCCAGGGCGGACCGAGCTACCGCCTGCCCGAGGAGAACCTGCCCACCGACAAGCGCCCGCCGTACCCGGAGGGTGTCATCGCGATGGCCAACTCCGGCCAGCCGGGCAGCACCGGCAGCCAGTTCTTCATCGTCTACGGCGACTCGCCGCTGGACGCGACGTACACGGTGCTCGGCACCGTCACCGGCGGTCTGGACATCGTCAAGGACGTGGCCAAGGCCGGCGACGACGGTGCCTTCGCCCCGCAGCCCGGTGGTGGGCACCCGAAGAAGGAGCTCATCATCAAGGACCTCACGATGAGCAACCCGCAGGGCTGACCCCCGCGCGCACGACGAAGCGCCCGCCGGCTGAGCCGGCGGGCGCTGTCGTGTTCTCGGGGTACGCGTCGAGCCGCGGAACGGATCGGTGGGCGTCAGGCCCCGGAGGTGACCCGGTAGGCGTCGAAGACGCCGTCGACCTTGCGGACCGTTGCCAGCAGGTGGCCCAGGTGCTTCGGGTCGGCCATCTCGAAGCTGAACCGGCTCACCGCCACCCGGTCGCGGGTGGTGGTGACGGTGGCGGAGAGGATGTTGACCCGCTCGTCGGAGAGCACCCGGGTGACGTCGGCCAGCAGCTTGTGCCGGTCCAGAGCCTCGACCTGTATGGCGACCAGGAACGTCGACGCGGAGGTGAGCTTCCAACTCACCTCGACGACCCGCTCGCTCTGCGCGCGCAGGTCCTCGGCGTTGGCGCAGTCGTCGCGGTGCACGCTCACTCCGCCGGAGCGGGTGACGAAGCCGAACACCGAGTCCGGTGGGACCGGTGTGCAGCAGCGGGCCAGCTTGATCCAGACGTCGCTGACGCCCCGGACCACCACGCCCGGGTCGCTACTGCTCTGCCGGCTGCGCGGAGGCCGGGTGGCGACGGCGGTCTCGGCGATGTCCTCCGCCGCGCCCTCCTCGCCGCCGTACGCGGCCATCAGTTTCTGCACCACCGACTGCGCGGAGACCTGGCTGTCGCCGACCGCCGCGTAGAGCGAGGCCACGTCGGCCAGGTGCAGGTCCCGGGCGATCGACATGAGCGCGTCGGAGGTGAGCATCCGCTGCAGGGGCATGCCCTGCTTGCGCATCGCCTTGACGATCGCGTCCTTGCCGGCCTCGATCGCCTCCTCGCGCCGCTCCTTGTTGAAGTACTGCCGGATCTTCGTGCGGGCGCGCGGGCTCTTGACGAAGCCCAGCCAGTCCTGCGTCGGGCCGGCCGTCTCGGACTTCGACGTGAAGATCTCGATCACGTCGCCGTTGGACAGCGTCGACTCCAGCGGCACCAGCTTGCCGTTGACCCGCGCCCCGATGCACTTGTGCCCCACCTCGGTGTGCACCGCGTACGCGAAGTCCACAGGTGTCGACCCGGTCGGCAGCGGGATGACGTCACCCTTCGGGGTGAAGACGTACACCTCCTGGCTGGACAGGTCGAAGCGCAGCGCGTCCAGGAACTCGCTCGGGTCGGCCGCCTCACGCTGCCAGTCGAGCAACTGCCGCAGCCAGGTCATCTCGTCGATGTGCGCCGGCGGGCCGACGATCTGAGTGCCCTTGTGCTCCTTGTACTTCCAGTGCGCGGCGATGCCGAACTCCGCGGTGCGGTGCATCGCGTACGTGCGGATCTGCATCTCCACCGGCTTGCCGGTGGGCCCGATGACCGTCGTGTGCAACGACTGGTACATGTTGAACTTGGGCATTGCGATGTAGTCCTTGAACCGGCCCGGCACCGGCTGCCAGTTGGCGTGGATGACCCCCAGCGCCGCGTAGCAGTCCCGAACCGTGTCGACCAGGATCCGCACACCCACCAGGTCGTAGATGTCGTTGAAGTCACGACCCCGCACGATCATCTTCTGGTAGATCGAGTAGAGGTGCTTCGGCCGCCCGGTGGTCTCCGCCTTGATCTTGGCGGCCTTCAGGTCGGTCTGCACCTTCTGCGTCACCTGCCGCAGCAGCGCCTCGCGCTGCGGCTGGTGCTCCCCGATCAGCCGGTTGATCTCCTCGTAGCGCTTCGGGAAGAGAGTGCCGAAGGACAGATCCTCCAGCTCCCACTTGATCGTGTTCATACCGAGCCGGTGCGCCAGCGGCGCCAGGATCTCCAGCGTCTCCTTGGCCTTCTGCTCCTGCTTGGGGCGGGGCAGGAAGGTCAGGGTCCGCATGTTGTGCAGCCGGTCGGCCAGCTTGATCACCAGCACCCGCGGGTCCTTGGCCATGGCCACGACCATCTTGCGGATCGTCTCGGCCTTGGCCGCGTCGCCCAGCTTGACCTTGTCGAGCTTGGTGACGCCGTCGACCAGCAGGGCGACCTCGCCACCGAAGTCGGCGCGCATCTGGTCGAGGGTGTACTCGGTGTCCTCGATGGTGTCGTGCAGCAGCGCGGCGACCAGCGTGGTGGTGTCCATCCCCAGGTTGCCGAGGATCGTCGCCACCGCGAGCGGGTGGGTGATGTAGGGGTCACCGGACTTGCGGTACTGCCCGGAGTGCCACCGCGCGGCCGTGTCGAAGGCGCGCTGGAGCAGCCGGGCGTCCGCCTTGGGGTGGTTGTCCCGGTGGCTGGCGATGAGCGGCTCCAGCACCTCGCTGACCTGAGAGGTCTGCCAGGGCGCGTTGAACCGGGCCAGCCGGGCCCGGACCCGCCGGCCGGTGGGCGCGTTGGACAACCCGAAGCCACCACTGGGCGACGGGTCGATGCCGGCGTCGGTCGGGAACGGCACCACGACACCATCGGCGCCGGGAGACGCCTCGGCGCTCGGCGGGCCGCTGGTCGGACGCACCGCGCTCTCGCCGGGAGCCCTGCCGGAGCCGTTGCCGGTGCCCGTCACCCGGGCCGGCGCGTCGCCTGTCCGGTCGGTCACCGAGCCGTCAGCGTCGCCTGTCGGGTGCACCGTGCCCTCCGCCGGAGGGACGACATCGTGGGACACCGGCCTCCTCACCGCTCGCCGGAAACACGCCGGCCGAAGATCGGCCGACCTGGTCTCGCTCGCCGGACGGGGTACCGCCGGCGTCAGCAAAGGGCAATGCTACCCGCACGGACGGTCCCCTGCCGCTCCGCCGGACGGTCGGCGCCGGGTCCATCCGACAGCTCTGGGATCAAACGGTCAGCGGAGTATGGACCGGTTCAAACAGTCAACAGGGCGTGGACGGGACGCGGCGTCAGTCGCTCACGCCCACCCAGGAAGCCGAGCTCCAGCAGCACGGTGAAGCCGGTGACGGTGCCGCCGGCCCGCTCGACCAGGTCCAGCGTCGCCTCGGCGGTGCCACCGGTGGCCAGCACGTCGTCGACCACCAGCACCCGGTGCCCGGCGGTGAAGGCGTCCTCGTGCACTTCGAGGGTGGCCTCGCCGTACTCCAACTCGTAGGACACCGAGTGCGCCGGGCGGGGCAGCTTGCCGGCCTTGCGCACCGGCACCACACCCACGCCGGTCGCGTACGCGATGGCCGCCGCGACGACGAACCCGCGCGCCTCGATGCCGACCACCACGTCGAAGGCGTCCCGCCCGTGGTACTCGACGATCCCGTCGATCACCTCACGGAAGACCTTGCCGTCGGCGAACAGTGGCATCAGGTCCTTGAACATGACGCCGGGCTTGGGAAAGTCGGGCACGTCCAGCACCCGACTGGCGACCAGTCGGGCGACCTCCGGGCCACTGTCCCCGCGCGCTGCGGTGCTGTGGGTCTCCGTCACGGCTGTTTCGCTCTCCTTCAACGACGAACGGCGTCCGGCAACAGCATGCCGGACGCCGTTCGGGTGTTTCCTGTCGGGTCAGCGCCGCTTGGCGCCACCCGGCCGGTTGCCGCCGCCACCCGGGCGACCGCCCCGGGCACCGGTGGGCCGCTTGCCCGCCGGCCGAGCGCCCACCTTGGGGGCGGCACCGGCCAGCGCGGCGGCGTCCGGGTCGACCGGCTCGTCGGTCGCGTCGGCCTGGGTCACCGGGCTCGCGGCAGCACCCTTACCGGTGACCTCGCCGCGGCCGACCGCGCCCCGCCGGGTCAGGACGCGCTTGTTGTGCGCCTGGATCCGCGGGTCGTAGTTCTTCAACAGCGCCAGCAGCGGGGTGGCCACCAGGATGGAGGTCAGGAACGCCACCGCCATACCGACGAACAGCACCAGACCGAGGTCCTTCAGCGTGCCGGCGCCGAGCAGGCCGGCACCGATGAAGAGCAGACCGCCGACCGGCAGCAGGGCGACCACCGAGGTGTTCAACGACCGCATCAGGCTCTGGTTGATGGCCAGGTTGGACGCCTCGGCGTACGTCTGGTTGTTGTTGGCCGTGATGCCCCGGGTGTTCTCCTGGACCTTGTCGAAGACCACCACCACGTCGTAGAGCGCGAAGCCCAGAATGGTGAGGAAGCCGATGATCGTCGACGGGGTGACCTCGAAGCCGACCAGCGAGTAGATGCCGGCGGTGAGGATCAGGTTCGTGATCAGCGAGGCGACCGCGGCGACGGCCATCCGCCACTCGAAGCGCAGGATCAGGTAGACCATCACCAGCGCGATGAAGATGACCAGACCGAGCAGGGCCCGCTCGGTCACCTGGCTGCCCCAGGCCTCACTGACCTGGTTGTCGCTGATCTGGTCGACGTTGATGCCGAGGTCCTCGGCGATCTGGGCCTTGACCGCGGTCGCCTGCTCGGCGGTGAGCTGCGGCGTGCGCAGCTCGTAGGAGTCGCCCCCCGGACCGCCGACCTTCTGCGTGGTGGCCACCGTGACGCCGGTGTTCTCGGCGGCGAGGGCCGAGTTGACCTCCCGCTCGGCGTCTTCCAGGGTGCCGACGCTGGCCGGCACCTGGAACGAGTTACCGCCGGCGAACTCGATGCCCAGGCTGAACCCACGGATCGAGAAGCTGAGGATCGCGATCAGGACCAGGACCCCGGCGACGCCGAACCAGAGCTTGCGCCGGCCGACGATGTTGAGACCGGCCTCGCCGTTGTAGAGGCGGCTCGCCAGACCGTTTTCAGCCATCTCAGGCCTCCTTGGCGCGCGGGTTGCGGGGCTGAGTCGGCTGGTTGCGGGCCGGGAGTGCCCGGCCCAGACCGCTGACCCGCGGGGACAGGAACGCCCGGGTCCGGGCGAACATCGTCATGATCGGGTGCCGGAAGAGGAACACCACGACCAGGTCCAGCACCGTGGCCAGGCCGAGCGCGAACGCGAAGCCCTTGACCGTGCCGACCGAGACCACGTAGAGCACCACTGCGGAGAGCAGGGTGATCGCGTTGGCCGAGATGATCGTCCGACGGGCCCGGATCCAGGCGCGGGGCACCGCGCTACGCGGGCTGCGCCCCTCCCGGATCTCGTCCTTCAGTCGTTCGAAATAGATGACGAACGAGTCCGCCGCCACACCGAGCGAGACGATCATTCCGGCGATGCCGGCGAGGGTGAGCGTGAAGCCGATCTGCCGGCCGAGCACCACCAGCGCGCCGAAGACCAGCAGCGCGGAGAGGATGAGGCTCAGGAAGATCACCGAGCCGAGCAGCCGGTAGTAGAAGAACGCGTAGATGATGACCAGCAGCATGCCGATGCCCGCCGCGAGCAGACCGGCGCGCAGGTGGCTGGCGCCCAGCGTGGCGGTGACGTTCTGCGCCTCCTGCTGCTCGAAGGTAACCGGCAGCGCACCGTAGCGGAGCTGACCGGCGAGGGTGCTGGCGTCCTTCTGGGTGAAGGTGCCGGTGATCTGGGAGTTGCCGGTCAGCACGCCCTGGATCTCCGGGGAGGAGACGATCTTGTTGTCCAGCACGACGGCCACCCGGCACTTGCCGTCCTGGCCCAGCGCAGTCGCGTCGCAGGCCTGGCCCTCGTTGTTGAACGCCTCACGGGTCAGCGAGGTCCACTTGCCCTGGCCGTCGCCGGTGAAGTCCAGGCTGACCACCCAGGCGTTGGTCTGGTCGAGCACCGCGTCGGCGTCGGACACGTCGGTGCCCTCGACCTTGGCCTGGTCGAGCAGGTACTTCGACGCGCCGTCCTCGCAGGAGACCACCTGCTGCTTCGGGTCGGAGATCGACGCCGGGGGGCGCTGGTCGAGCTGCGCGCAGCTGATCGTCGGCACGTTGAACTGCATCTGCGCCGGCAGCACCGCTACCTCCTGCGGAGACAGCGTGCCGAACGGCTTGAGCTTCTCGGCCAGCGACGGGTCGGCGGTCAGATCGGCCGGGGCCTGCAACCCGTTGGCGGCCTGCCACGCGGCGGCACCGACCTTCTGCTCGACGACCTTGCGCTGCTGCTCGACATTGGCCGGCACCGGCTCGGCGCTGGCGCTGGGCGCGGCGGCGCTCGGGGAGGCCGTGGCGGACGCGGAGGGAGTCGGCGTGGCGCTGGGCGACGCCGGGGCCATTCCGCCCTGACCGCCGCTGGGCGACGAGGTCACCTTCGGCGAGGCGCTGCCGGTCGGGGTCGCGGCGCCGGTCGGGGTCGCGCTGCCGGTCGGGGCGGCGCTACCGGACGGGGCCGGCGCCGGTGTGCTGACCTCGGCCGGCGTGGCCGGTGTGGTGGCCGCGCTCGCCGCGCAGAGCCTGCTCGGCAACGTCTTCGCCGGCCGCCAGCTCGCCTTCAG
>NZ_PYAK01000072.1 GCF_003264365.1 Micromonospora noduli | reverse complement strand
GCTCGCCCGCTCGCCCGCTCGCCCGCTCGCCCGCTCGCCCGCTCGCCCGCTCGCCCGCTCGCCCGCTCGCCCGCTCGGCCGCCGGACCGTTGCGAGCCCGGCCCGCATCGCCGGATCGCGTTCGCTGGTCCGGCGCTCCGTTTCACGTGAAACCGAGATCGCGGCTCGCTGGCACCGATCGGAAGCCCTGGGGTCGACGGCCAAGCGGAGCCGCCTCCCTGTCTCACACGCTCGACGTCGGTGCTGCGGTTCGATCTCTCCGTCCTTCGGCGTCCAGAGCATCCGGGCATCCGGGCGTCGAAGCCGCAGGCCGAGGTCTGCTGGCACGGTCCGCGAAACGAGCCGAACCGCCACCGCCGACGTGTGCCAACTGAGCCAGCGGGCGGTCGTCGGAGGCTGGTTACCGCACCGGGCGGTGGCACGCGGCGCCGAGCGGAGCGCACCCGTTCGATTTCGTCCCCGGCGGCCGCCGACACCGCCGATTTGGCGGTTCGCGGACAACGACCGACCGGCCGAAAAGTTATCCACACCGGTTGTCCACAGGCACCCCCCGTTTCACGTGAAACAGCGCGTGGGAGCGGGTGCGAGCCTGTGGATGACGGCCTGTGTTCAGGATCTCGGCAGCCTGTGGATATCGCCTCTCGGCGCCCCGCGCGACCAAGCGCACCCGGTCGGCGATGGGCACCGATCCGGTGGCCCGGGACCGCTCGAACAGGTAGGGACAGCGGTGCCAGACTCGGTTAGGGTCAGCGTCGTGCACGACAACCCTCCCTCAGTCCCGGACTTCACCCAGTGGCCGTCATTTCCCTTCGAGGGTGACCTCCACGTGAAGCAACTCGATGATCCGGTCCCGGTCGAACCGCCCCGGAAGGGCGAGGGTCTCCGGGAATGCACCGCCTGCAACGCACCCGACGACGCCTACATCTGGGTGGGCGAGCGGTGGCGGGTCCGCGCCATGGACCGGCCCACCGGCCTGCCCATGGTGCTCATCCTGGAATCGCGCACCCACCTCGACCTCGGCGACCTGCCGAACCTGCTGGCCGCCGAACTGGGGGTGATGACCGTACGTCTGGAGCGGGCCATCCGGTCGCTCGACGGCGTGGCACGGGTGCACGTCAATCGCTGGGGCGACGGCTCGGCTCATCTGCACATGTGGTTCCTCGCCCGCCCGTACGGCCGTCTTCAGTTGCGGGGCACGTTCCTGTCCCTGTGGGACTCGATCCTGCCGCCGATCTCCGAGGCGCAGTGGCGGGAAAATTTGGCGCTCGTCGCGGCCTGGCTCGCCGAGTTCGGCGGCCGCCCACTCGCCGAGCCACCCCGCATCCAGTGGCAGGCGCCGTCCAGTCTGCTGGCCCAGTCCGCTGCCGCGGATGCCGCTGCCGCAGCGGAGGCTGCCTCAGCGGCAGCAGCCGGGACGGAGGCGGTCTCGGTCATCGAGGCGGCAGAGGAGATCCCGGAACCAGCGCTCGACTCCACTCCTGATCCGACCGACGCCGACAGCGGGCCCCGGGCCGAACCGGTCGTCGAGCCGGACGCCGGTTCCAACTCGACGACGACCACCGTCACCGACAGCGCGGCTGAACCCGCTCGGTCGGCATCCGTCACCAATCTGTCCGGCATCCCGGCCTCCGGCACCCGGAACTCCACCGCCGCAGCATCCGGCAGCGCCGCCACGACGGCTACCGACGGACTCCACGTGGGCCCGGCGGAGGCACCCACCGACGGGCCCCGCGTCGGCCCGGCGAGCGGAAGCGCCGACGAGGCCGGTTCCGCCAACCCGGCAGCGTCCGACCCGGCCAACGGGGGCGCCTCCGGAGAGGCCGTCAGCAAAACGGCCCCCGAGAAGGGCGCCGGCATTGCGGGCGCGGCCGCGCCCGCCGACGGCAGCGACACACCCGACGTACGCGCGGCCCACTGATCTGGAACCGACCATGAGGTTGACCCGGACAGGCCAACCTCATGGTCGTCCGGCGGGTGGTTCACAGGGCCGAACGGGTCGGCGGGTAGGTCAGTGCTTGGTGAGGCGGGCGGCTGCTCGGGCGACCAGGGTGCCGAGGAGTCGGCCGAAGTCCAGCCCGGCCGCCTGCACGGCGAGCGGAAGCAGTGAGGTCTCCGTCATCCCTGGCGAGACGTTGACCTCCAGCACGTGCGGCTGGCCGGCCGCGTCCACGATCACGTCGACGCGGGAGAGATCCCGTAGACCGAGCGCGGTGTGCGCGGCGAGGGCCACGTCAGCGACCGTGGCGGCCACCTCCGGGTCCAACCGGGCCGGGGCGTGCCAGGTGGTCCGCCCCGCGGTGTAGCGGGCGGCGTAGTCGTACACGCCGTTGCGCGGCACGATCTCCACCGGCGGCAGTGCCTGCGGGCCGTCGCCGAGGTCGACGACGGAGACTGCCACATCCATCCCCGGCACGTACCGCTCCACGAGCGCCGTGGAGTAGTACGCGAAGCAGCCGACCATCGCGGCGGGCAGCGCGGCGGCGTCCCGGACCACCGCCCCGCCCAGCCCGGACCCGCCCTGCGCCGGCTTGACCATCAGGGGTACGCCCAGACGGTCGACGATCCGGTCCAGGACGGCGACCGCGCCGAGCTCGGAGAAGCGATCGTGCGGGAGCGCCACCCAGTCGGGGGTGGGGATGCCGGCCTCGCGCAGCACCGCCTTGGCCGAGGGCTTGTCCCAGGCGACCCGGGAGGCTCGAGCGTCGCAGCCGACGTACGGGACGTCGCACAGATCCAGCACCCCGCGCAGTGAGCCGTCCTCGCCGGTCGCGCCGTGCAGTGCGATCACCACCGCGTCCGGCGGGTCGGCCGCGAGTGCCGGTAGCAGCGCCACGTCCGCGTCTCGCAGCTCGGCTTCCACGCCGACGGCGCGCAGCGCGTCGAGCACCCGACGACCGGAGCGCAGCGACACGTCCCGTTCGTAGGAGAGCCCACCGGCGAGCACCACGACGCGCAGGTCGGCCGAGATGGCGGATTCGGTCACGAGGAGGTGCTCGGCGGTCGTACCCATGCCGGCATCATGCCAAGTCGGGCCCGGGCACGTCGGAGCCGGCCCGGCCGCGTCGGCCGGCGGCACCACCCACGGCGCCGAAGACGCGGCGCATCGCGATCTCCTGCTCCATCACACCGGCCAGCCGGCGGACGCCCTCGCGGATCCGCTCCGGCGGCGGGAAGCTGAAGTTGAGCCGCATGGCGTCGGTGCCGGTGCCGTCGGCGTAGAAGCCGGTGCCGGGAACGTAGGCGACCCGGGCGGCGACCGCTCGCGGCATCATGGCCTTCGAGTCGAGCCCGTCGGGCAGGCTGGCCCACACGAAGAGACCGCCGGCCGGCGTGGTCCAGCTGGTGCCCTCAGGCATCAGGTCGGCCATCGCGTCGAGCAGGGCGTCCCGGCGTTCCCGGTACACCTCGCGATAGACCTTGAGCTGCTGCCGCCAGGGCATCGTGCTCAGGTAGGTGGCCACCGCGGCCTGGGCGTAACCGCTGGGGCAGAGGATCTGCGCCTCGCTGGCGATGACCAGTTTGTCGCGGACCGCGTGCGGCGCCAGGATCCAGCCGACCCGCAGCCCAGGGGCGAAGGTCTTGGAGAAGGTGCTGAGGTAGAAGACGCCGTCGCGGCGGCGGGCCCGCAGGGGGGCCGGGGCCTCACCCTCGAACCCGAGCTGGCCGTACGGGTCGTCCTCGACGACGAGCAGGCCGGCGCGCTCGCAGATGTCGAGCACCCGTTCCCGGCGCTCCTCGCTGAGCGTCACGCCGGTCGGGTTCTGGTAGGTGGGGATCGTGTAGAGGAACTTGACCCGCTGGCCCGCACGGGCCAGGTCGGCGATGGCCGTCTCCAGCGCCTCCGGGATGAGCCCGTCCGCATCCATCGGTACGTGGACTACCTGCGCTTGGGCGGCCTGAAACACGCCGAGCGCACCGACGTACGTCGGCCCCTCGGCGAGCACCACGTCACCCGGGTCGAGGAAGAGCCGGGCCACCAGGTCCAGTGCCTGCTGCCCGCCCACGGTGACCACGACGTCCTCCGGGGAGGCACCGCACGCGGCGTCGATCCCGGAGAGCGACATCACCTCGCAGATCCGCTCGCGCAGCTCGAGGGTCCCCTGACCGATGCCGTACTGAAGGGTGGTCACGCCGTGCTCGGAACCGAGCCGGCCGAGCATCTCGCCGACCGCGTCCAGCGGAAGGGCGGCGATGTACGGTGCGCCACCGGCGAGCGAGACGACCTCCGGACGACTGGCCACCGCGAACAGTGCTCGGATCTCGGAGGCGGTCATCCCGCGTACCCGCCGGGCGTACCGGTCGGTGTAGTCGTCGAGTGTCGTGCCGGTCATGACCTCACCTCGATCGCTGCTCGGGTGGCTCCCGCCCCGGGTACCCCGCACACCGCTGACCATGGCGGCGGGCACACCGATTGTCGATCCTAGTCCGCCATAGTCGTGCTGCCGCCGTGCCGAGGCAGATCGACCACATGGCGGACCGTCCTCGGCGTCCCCCGTTGCGGTGGGCATTCGCGCGTCCCCTCCCGTATCGCCGATCGGCGGCGTACGATCGCTCGTCGGGGGCAGGAAGGCGGCGCTGTCGTTCCATGCCGGTCTCACCACCGAGCCTATTGTGGGGATGCGCCATATGTCGCGACGTCTGGTCAGCCTGACCCTCGACACGTTGGAAGACCTCCCGCGCCCGTGCCGGCAGTGCGTCTACTGGGAGCTCGATCCGGTCTCCGCGGACCGGGCCTGCGCCGCTGGCGATCCGGGCCTGGAGAAGGAGGCGTGGGTCTCCCAGACGCTGCTGGAGTGGGGTTCCTGCGGCAAACTCGCGTACGTCGACGGCATGCCGGCCGGTTTCGTGATGTACGCCCCGCCCGCCTACGTGCCCCGTTCGATGGCGTTCCCGACCTCACCGGTCTCCGCGGACGCGGCACTGTTGATGACGGCCAACGTGGTAGCCGCGTTCTCCGGCGGCGGGTTGGGCCGGATGCTGGTACAGGGTGTCGCCCGGGATCTGACCAAGCGTGGGATCAAGGCGATCGAGGCGTTCGGCGACGCCAAGTTCGGCGACGCGGACGACCCCGCCGGCGGTTGCGTGGCCCCCGTCGACTTCTTCCTCTCCGTGGGCTTCAAGACCGTACGTCCACATCCGCGCTTCCCTCGGTTGCGCCTTGAGCTGCGTACGGCGCTGAGCTGGAAGTCCGACGTCGAGTACGCGCTGGAGAAGCTGCTCGGGTCGATGAGCCCGGAGACCCTGCTCCGGCCGGTCCGTCCGGCCCCGGCCACCCGCTCCACCAACGGCTGACGCCCGGCGGCGAATCAGTCCACCACCGTGCCGGCGGTCACCACGGCACGCAGTTCGCTGACGTCGAGCGATCCGGTCGGGACGTCTCGTTCGATCGGGTAGTACATCCGCTGCACCGCGGCCACGATCGCCTCCACCACCCGGTCTCGGAACCGGGGGTCGACAAGGTGGGCGCGGTCCGTCGGCGAGGTGAGGTAGCCGACCTCGACCCGGACGGCGGGCATCCGCGTCAGTCGCAGCAACTCCCACGTCTTGGCGTGCGTACGGCAGTCCCGCAGCCCGGTGCGGGCGACGATCTCCCGCTGCACCAGCCCGGCCAGGCGTTCACCGGTCGCCGAGGTCACCCCGTTGTCGGTGCCGTAGTGGTAGGTCGCGACGCCCTCCGCATCCGGGTTGGCGTGGCCGTCCAGATGCAGCGAGATGAACACGTCGGCGCCGAGCGAGTTGGCGAGCAGGGCCCGGTCGGTGTCCGGCAGGCAACTGTCGGGCGACGGGCCCCGGGTGAGCTGCACCCGCACCCCGGTGGCGGCGAGTCGCCCCTCCAGTCGGCTGGCCAGGTCGTGCACCAGGTCCGCCTCGGTCCAGCGCAGCGAGCCGTCGGGTACCACCATCCCGGGGTCGGTGCCGCCGTGCCCCGGGTCGATGACGACCGTCTTGCCGACCAACGCCGGCCCGGACTGCCGGATCGCGTCGGATTCGCGGAGCCACTGCGGGCGGCCGCCGACCACCTTGCGGCCGATCCGGCGGAGCGCGTTCATGGTGTGTGGGCCGCAGGAGCCGTCCGGGGTGAGCCCGACCTCACGCTGGAACTGGGCCACCGCCCGCGACGTCCGGACGCCGTAGATCGCGTCCGCGCGGCCCACGTCGTACCCCATCTCCAGCAGTCGCTCCTGTAGCGACCGGACATCCTCGCCGGTGAGTGGCTCGGGGACCGCGTGGTAGAGGGTGCGGGCGCCGAGCCGCCAACGGGCGGCATCCAGGGCGCGCCAGGTCTCCGCGCCGACCCGGCCGTCCACACTGAGCCCCCGCGACTGCTGGAACGCGCGGACCGCCCGCTCGGTGTCGAGGTCGAACTCGTCGGTTTGCGGGCCGGCGGCGGCCAGTAGTTCGAGGCCGGTCAGGATGGTACGGATCTCCGTGACCGCCGGTCCCCGGTCACCGGGTCGGATCGGACGCACGCACGACCCCCTCTGCACGACGCTGGCTGGCCGGGCGGCCCAGGCTTGAGGCTATGCGTTCCGGGGCGGCGAGGTGGCTGGGCCGAGAAATACGTCGGCGGTACGGCCGAGAAGACACCGAACCCCGCACCCGGCGAGCGGGTACGGGGTTCGGTTGATGTTTCTGCTGGTCAGAGGGCCGATTCGATGAGCCGGACCAGCTCGCCCTTCGGCTTGGCACCGGCGATCGACTGCACCGGCTGGCCGTTCTTGAAGACGGTGAGCGTCGGCACCGACATAACCCGGTAGGCCCGGGCGGTCTCCGGGTTCTCGTCGATGTTGAGCTTGACGATGGTGACCTGGTCACCCATCTCCCGGGCGATCTCCTCGAGCAGCGGCGACACCTTGCGGCACGGCCCGCACCACTCCGCCCAGAAGTCCACCAGCACCGGCTTGTCGGCCTGCAGCACGTCAGCGACGAAGCTCTTGTCGGTGACCGCCTTGGTTGTTCCCACTATGCCCCTCCTCCGGGATGTGTTCGTTGTTTCAGCTGAGCGTCGCGATGAACCGCTCGGCGTCGAGCGCGGCGGCACAACCGGTCCCGGCCGCGGTGATCGCCTGACGGTAGGTGTGGTCGACCACGTCGCCGGCGGCGAAGACACCGGGCACGTTGGTGCGGGTGCTCGGGGCGTGGACCTTCACGTAGCCCTCGTCGTCCAGCTCGACCTGGCCCTGGAACAGCTCGCTGCGAGGGTCGTGACCGATGGCGACGAAGACGCCCGTCACGTCCATCACCTTGGTCTCGCCGGTGTGCACGTTGCGGACGCGAACGCCGGTGACCTTGCCGTCCTCGCCGAGGATCTCCTCGACGGTGCTGTTCCACTCGACCTTGATCTTCTCGTTGCTCAGCGCCCGGTCGGCCATGATCTTGCTGGCCCGGAACGAGTCGCGGCGGTGGATGATGGTCACCGACTCCGCGAAGCGGGTGAGGAAGGTGGCCTCCTCCATCGCCGAGTCGCCGCCGCCGACGACCACGATCTGCTGGTTGCGGAAGAAGAAGCCGTCACAGGTGGCACACGCGGAGACGCCGTGGCCAAGGAATTCCTGCTCACCGGGCACGCCCAGCGGACGCCAGGCCGAACCGGTGGAGAGAATGATGGATCGCGCCCGGTAGGCGGTCTCGCCAACCCAGACGGTGCTCACCGCGCCGGAGCCGGCGTCGCCAGTGTCCACCAGCTCGACCCGGGTCACGTCGTCGGTGAGGAACTCGGCGCCGAACCGCTCGGCCTGCTTGCGCATGTTGTCCATCAGCTCGGGGCCGAGGATGCCGTCGGCGAAGCCGGGGAAGTTTTCCACCTCGGTCGTGGTCATCAGCGCGCCACCGGACTGCACGCCCTCAATGATCAGCGGCTTCAGGTTGGCACGTGCGGCGTAGACGGCCGCTGTGTAGCCGGCCGGCCCGGAGCCGATGATGATCAGGTTGCGGACCTCGTCCACTGCCGTCTCCCGAGTTGTGTGTGTTCGGCGTCGGCGCGAGCACCGATGCTGATCCGAGTCGCCGACGCCTGGGTGGGGCCGGCAGCTGACTTCCAGAACGTCATCGTACGAACCGGGGATTCCCGAGCCGGGCATCCGGTGGGTCAGGTCACGTGGGGGGTCATCGTGCCATTGACCGTGGATTCACCCTACCCGCGCCGAATACCGGCTGTCCGAGCCGGACCCAGGCACTCCGCACTCCGGACCACTCACCCAGGCCCACCGGGCGCCGGTCGCGTCGGTGAAATGGATGACCAGCGCCTGATCGCCCTGGAACCGTGCGTAGTCGATCACTTCGACCACCAGTGGGGCCGATCCGTGCTCCGTAGCGATGCTGGCCAGACAGCTGGTCAACGCGGCCTCGTCGGTCAGCCGGGCCAGCTGGTCCGACCCGTCGGGAGAGGGACGGCGCCCGCCCTCGGCATCCACCTTCGGTTGCTCGCTCGGCGTGTTGCCGGTCGCCCGGCTGGTGGCCGGTGTGCCTGGCGCGTCCGTGCCGTAGGCGTCGCCGAGGGTCTGCGGGGTGTAGTTCGTACCACTGCGCAGTGCCGGCCCGGTGGTGCGGGCCGTCCCGGCCCCCGCGACGCCCTCCGGCGCGCTGGCCGGCTGGTTCATGGCGTTGGTGCCGGCGGAGTCGTCCGACGCCCGCATCGAGAGCTGGTTGAGGCCCAGCGCGACGGCGATGACGGCGATCGCGGCGGCGGCCACGGGTGCGCCACGGCGGGCCCAGCCGCGCTGGCGGCGGCCCGGGCCGGTGGACGCCTGGCGCCCCGCACCGCCGGGCGTGGGCATGGCAGGCCGGCGACCGGCCCCGCCCTGCGCCGGTACGACAAACGGCGTCCCAGCGTCGGCGGCTGCCTCCTCGGTCGAGGTGTCGGTCGGTTCCGCGGAGGCCAACGCGGCCAGGAGGCGGTCGGTGATCGCCGACGGCATCTCCGGGGACGGCTCGGCCCAGCGGGTCAGGTCCGTCCGAACCTCGGTCACGGCGGGGGCCAGCAGCGCGTACGCCTCGGCCCAGGACGGGTCCGCGGAGACCAGTTGGGCCACCTCGTCCTGCTGCGGGGTGCCGTCCAACGCCCCGCCGAGGTAGTCAGCGAGGAGGTCTATGTCGACCTCCCGGAACCCCTCGGCCGTCACGTGTCCTCCTGGTTGGCGTCCCGCCGGTATCGACCTGACCCCGATCCGACGCCCTCCACCGGGCCGGGGTTCCCCGGCGTGACGCCGGGCACGCCCCTGATCGGGGCGGTGGGGTCCGGTCGGGCCGAAGGCGTCGCGACGGCGGCGGGGAGGAGATGCCCGAGCAGCACAGCCAGCCGTGCCCGGCCCCGGGCACACCGGCTCTTCACAGTGCCCTCGGCGACACCGAGGATGCGGGCCACCTCGGCGACCGGATAGCCCTGTACGTCGACCAGCACCAGCGCGGCGCGTTGCTCAAGGGGTAGCGCGGCGAGCGCCTCGCGGACCACCAGCACTGTGTCGTGGTCCACAACCGGTGCCGCCGGCTCAAGCCCGCCGGTGCCCGATCCGTCGTCGGCCCGGTTGCCGTCCGGCAGCGGCACTGTGGGGTGCGCCTGCCGGCGTCGGATCCGGTCCAGGCAGGCGTTGACCACGATCCGGTGCAGCCAGGTGGTGACGGCGGAGTCGCCGCGGAAGCGGGCCGCCGCCCGGTGCGCCGACAGCAGAGCGTCCTGGAGTGCGTCGGCCGCCTCCTCGCGGTCGCCGAGCGTCCGCAGGGCCACCGCCCACAGCCGGTCCCGGTGCCGGTGGAACAGCTCGGCGAAGGCGTCCCGGTCTCCGGCGACGTGCGCGCGCAGCAGCTCCAGGTCTCCTGCTGCGGCGCGCTCGTCCATCACCGTGTCCAGTGCGTGCGATGCCCGGATCGTGGCGCCCGGCTCACGACCCCTGGACCGTAATCTCCTGCACCCCCAGCTTGAACCCACCCTCGGACGGCGCCAGCTCGGTGATCCAGAACAGCAGGTACTGGTATTTCTGGTCGGCGTCGAAGCCGTTGAAGGTCATCGTGGTGCCGTCGTGGTCCTCGAACGGCTGGCCGATGGCGGTCTTGTAGCTCGCGACCAACTGCTTGTCACCCTGGGAGTTGGACGTGTGGTTGGTCTTGCCGGCGAGGAGCTGGGCGGACGCGCCGGTGGCCGACAGAACTGCCTGCACCGACTTGACGGTGTGCGGCTGGCCGAGGTCGATCCAGACGCCCATGCCCTTCTTCAGGTTGCCGAAGTTGGGCCGGTCCCGGTAGGTCTCGGTCTCCCAGCCCTCGTCCTCGTCACCGTCGATGACCTTCTGGGCACCGTCGACCTCACTGCGGTCCTTGCTGTCCGGGTCGATGATCCGGACGTCCTTCACGGTCAGCTTGCGGGCCGTCGCGGCGGCCGGGGTGGCGTCGCCGGCGGGGGCACTGGAGGTCGGCGCGGCGACCGGGTTGGACTGCGGGTCCTTGTCGTCGCCGCCCAACGCGATGATCCCGATCAGCAGACCGACCAGGGCGACGGCCAGCAGACCAGCGATGCCGACGGCGACCTTGCGACCCCCGGCCGCAGCCAGCGGCGACGGCTCTTCCCCGGTTTCGGCGGCGAACCGCAGCGGCCCGCTGTTGTCGAGGTAGTGCTCATCCTCGGCCGGCACGTCCAGTCGCGCCAGTTCCGCAGCGAGCACGTCGGAGGACGGCGGCGCGATCTCGGCGTCGAGCAGGTCCATGGTCAGGTCGTCCAGGTACGCCGGAACGCCCGCCCGAACCTGGCGCGGTGCCGCGATGGCACCCCCAGCGTCCCGAACAGCGTCCGGGATGGCGGCGCGGCCGTGGCCGGCGGTGGCGCCGTGCAGTGGTGCCTCGGCGTGCGGCCAGGAGCCGGTCAGCGCAAAGTAGAGGACCCCGCCGACCGCCCGGATGTCGTTCTCCTGGCTGTCGGCGCCGTCGGTGCGGGCGTCGGCCAGGACCACCCGGCCCTCATCGCTGATCATGACGGTGCCGGGGTGGACGTTGCCGTGCACCATGCCGGTGGCGTGCACCGCGGCGAGCGCGCTCGCGACGGCGTTGCCGATCGCGGTGGCCCGAGCCGGGTCCAGGGGGCCGTCGGTCGCCAGGTCCCGCAGGGACTGCCCGTCGACCCACTCGCGCACCACGTACGCCCGGTCGGCCTCGTCGATCGCGTCGTAGACGCCGACCAGGTTGGGGTGGATGACCCGGCTGGCCGCGACGGCGGCCTGAAGCATCTCGGTGGCGGAGTCGCCACCCGGGTAACGCAGCACGACGGCAACGGGACGGCGCAGGATGACATCGACCCCGCGCCAGACCAGCCGACCCGCACTGTCGTTGTTGATGTGCTCAACCAGTTCGTACCGCTCGGCGAGGACTTCACCGGCCGTGGGAGCACCGAAGGTCATGACCGGAGGAGCGCTTTCGTCCGCCTCCTGACCCTCGCCGACCTGGGTCACCCGTCCTCCCTCGGTGATCGTGTCGATCGATGAACCCGAACTGCTGGGCATGTGGCTTCCCGCTCTGCCGTTGAAGGAACCGGCCGACCGGTGTCGACGCCCAGCGTCGGCCCCTGCCGTACCCGTCGAGAGCGACCTTACCCGGGTTGCCCGTCTCTCCGACATGTCATCTTCCCGCCGTACCTGGCGGGGTTCCGGCTGTCGAAGAGCTCGTCCGGTTACGACCGTTGTCAGCCACGTTGCTGGCACATGTACTAGCTAATCTACGGCTTCACCGCAAGTGACCGACGCCGGGGCTGGGCTGGCGTGGCGCTCGCGCTGCCTCGTACGTTCCCACCGATCGGGTCGCCACCCTCAGCCGTACGGTTGGTTATCCACAGGCCGAAGCGGCGGTTGACCGGCGAATCGCGGAGTTATCCACAGGCGCATCCCCAGCCTGGTGATCCGTAGTCACGATCCGTATGAGTGTCAACTTGTTGTAATCGGATGCTGCCACTCAGCGACCGAGGCGGCGGCGAACCATCCCGACCACCTCGGTGATCTCGCCGATCCTCAGCAGCATGGCCAGACCCAGGTAAGTCCCGCCGATCACCACACCGCCGATCACGAGCTGGGTTGCCGCCTCGAACCAGCTCGGCTCGTCGCCGCCGGGCAGCAGGGTGATCACCAACCATCCGACCAGCGCCGCGCCGAGTGCGGCGACCACGACCCGGCCTAGGGTACGCATGATGGCGCCCAGGCCGATCCGGCCGACCCGAGGCCGGAGCAACCAGGCGGACGCTACCGCCGCCGCCACGTAGGAGACCGCGTTGCCGATCATCATTCCGGCTGCCGCGAAGTGCGCGGCGAACGCAGCGAACAGCACGATCTGTACGCCGACCCGCAGCGCCACCACCGGAATGTTGATCAGGGCCGGGGTTCGGGTGTCCGGTAGGGCGTAGAAGGCAAAGGTGAAGAGCTGGCTGATCGCGAACGGCACGAGGGCGATTGCGGCAAACAGCAGCACGGTGGACGTGGCTGTCGCGTTCTCGGCGCTGAAGGCGCCGTACCGGAAGACGACCACCGAGATCGGAATGGACAGCACCGCGTAGCAGACCGCGATCGGCGCGAGGACCGCCGACACCATCCGGACACCTCGGGAGAGGTCTGCGGTGACGTCGTGGAACCGCCCGTCGGCTGCGGCGGCTGCCATCCGGGGCATCAGCGCGGTGATGATCGAGACGGCGATGATGCCGTGGGCCATCATCAGCAGCAGGAAGACGTTGTTGTAGATCAGGATGCCGGCCTGGTCCGTGCCCGCGGCCCGGGTGAGGAGATTGACCACCACGAAGAGGCCGAGCTGGTTGACCGCCACGTAGCAGAACATCCAGGCCCCGAGCTGGGCCAGCTCGCGCAGCCCCAGCTCGCGGAAGTCGAACCGCCACTTCCAGCGGAAGCCGACCTTGCGCAGCGCTGGCAACAGCCCGGCGGTCTGCACCGCCACGCCGAGCAGGGTGCCACCACCGACCAGCAGGATCCGGCCGGCGTCCATCTCCGACGGCTGTAGCCCCTTCGCCCCGTAGACCAGGATGTAGAGACCGAAGACGCCGATGACCACCAGGTTGTTGAGGATGGGGGCCCACATCGGCGCGGCGAAGTGACCCCGGGTGTTCAGCACCGCTGCGATCAGCGCGCTGACGCCGGTGAAGAACAGCATCGGCAGGATCAGCCACGACAGGCGTGTGATCAGTGTGGTGTAGGCCTCGTCCTTACCGCTGGCGTAGATGGCCGTCAGCCAGGACGCCGACGCCACGGCGATCAGGGCCGCCACCGCCAACGCCAGCACCGCGAGGCTGAGCAACCGTTGGGCGTACGCCTCACCCCGGTCCGCGTCGCTCTTGCGCCGACGGACCAGCACCGGGATCAGCACGCTGGTCAGCACCCCGCCGAGCAGGAACTCGTACACCTGGTTGGGGAGGAAGATGGCTGTCGTGTAGGCGTTGCCGATCAGGTTGCCGAGGGCGGCGCCGATCATCAGATTCCGGATGAAGCCGGTGCCCCGGCTCACCAGACTGCCGACAGCCATTACCGCGCTGTTGGCGGCGGCGCTGGTCTCGCCGACGACCTCGGGCGGGGGTGCCGTCGCCTCCGCCGCAGGCTGGTTCAGCGGCTCCGCGGAGATGAAGATCGCCCCGTCAGCCGGCGGCACGTTACCGTCCGGCGTGGCGTTGGCGCTGCGGTAGAGCCCGCCGCTCATCTCCAGCCTCCCAGGGGTACGTCGAGTCGGACACCAACCCGCACGCCACAGACCATAGTCAACCCCCACCCGTTACCCGCGCCCGGCGGATCGGATCACACCCCGGCCCGATAAGCTGGTGATCCCATGTCCGAAGCCTCCGCTCCTCACGCCGCCGACCGCCGCGAACTCACCGCCGCGCAGCGCAACGCCGTCGCCGAACTGCTCCGGGTGTCCCCGGTCGCCGACGAGTTGGGCCGCCGCTTCGTCCGCGCCGGTCACGAGTTGCACCTGGTGGGCGGTTCGGTGCGGGATGCCCTGCTCGGTCGACTCGGGGACGACCTCGACTTCTGCACCGACGCGCACCCCGACGAGACCCTGCGGATCATCAAGGGCTGGGCCGAGTCGATCTGGGAGACTGGTCGGGAGTTCGGCACCATCGGCGCTCAGCGCGACGGCCTCCGACTGGAGATCACCACTTTCCGCGCGGAGTCGTACGACCAGGTCAGCCGCAACCCGGTGGTGGTGTACGGCACCAGCCTCGACGAGGACCTGAAGCGGCGTGACTTCACGATCAACGCGATGGCGGTCAGCCTGCCGGACCACCGGTTCACCGACCCGCACGGTGGGCTGGACGATCTCTCGGCCAAGGTGATCCGTACCCCGAGCACTCCTGGTGAGTCGTTCGGCGACGACCCGCTGCGGATGCTGCGGGCCGCCCGGTTCGCCGCGCAGCTGCGCTTCGCCGTCCACCCGGACGTGCACCTGGCGATGACCGAGATGGCCGCCGACCTGGACCGGATCACCGCCGAGCGGATCCGCGACGAGTTCACCAAACTGCTCTGCGGCGCGGACCCGATCACCGGGCTGCGGCTGCTGGTCGACACCGGGCTGGCCGAGCGGTTCCTGCCGGAGCTGACCGGGCTGAAGCTGGAGATCGACGAACACGCCCAGCACAAGGACGTCTACGAGCACACGTTGACGGTCGTCGAGAACGCGGTCTCCTACGAGGAGGAGGGCTGCGACTTCATCCTGCGGATGGCCGCCCTCCTGCACGACGTGGGCAAGCCGGCGACGAAGGCGGTCGGGTCCGACGGCCGGGTCAGCTTCCACCACCACGAGGTGGTCGGCGCCCGGCTGACCAAGGCCCGGATGAAGGCGATGCGCTACCCGAAGGACGTCACCGCGCAGGTGACCGCGCTGGTCGCGCTGCACCTGCGCTTCTACGGGTACGGGCGGGGCGAGTGGACCGACTCGGCGGTGCGCCGCTACGTCGCCGACGCCGGTGACCTGCTGCCCCGCCTGCACAAGTTGACCCGCTCCGACTGCACGACCCGCAACCGGCGCAAGGCCGCCCAGCTCGCGGCCGACTACGACGCGCTGGAGGATCGGATCGCCCGGATCGCGGCCGAGGAGGACCTGGCGCGGGTTCGACCCGACCTGGACGGTAACGCGATCATGGAGCTGCTCGGCGTACCGCCGGGGCCGGTGGTCGGGCGGGCCTGGAAGCACCTCAAGGAGCAACGCCTCGAGCACGGCCCGCTGGACCGCGACGCCGCCGAGGCGGAGCTGCTGCGCTGGGCCCGCGCCGAGGGCATCCTCGGCTGACGCGCTCACTTCAAGGCTGCTCAGGCAGCGCGATCTGACGTGAGGTGGCGGGAGCCGTCACTGCAGGACGTGGTCGACGTCGATGAAGGACGACGCAGACCACAGCTGTCTGGTCGACGACGAAACGCCAGCGGATCGACCGAATGGCTGAGGTGTAGCGCTTTCATCGTCGTCCATGATGTCTGGGCGTCCGTCGGCTACCGGTGCATCGACACCGCCGCCGACCCCACCGCCCGTCCGGTCGTCCGGATTGGACGGGCGACGACCCAACGGGGAGATCACCTAGTGAAACGCCGTGGCGTGATACGCCGCTCGGCGGTGGCGAGCCTTGCTCTCGCCTCCGCAACCATCATCGTCAGCGCCGCGACCGGTGGGGCCGCCATGGCCGAACCGTCCGCTCCGCTGGCGCCGAAGCCCGCAAGCAAGTTGACGGCCCCCAAGCAGGACGGCCGGCTGGACAAGGCCAAGCCCGCCGAGGTCGTACCGGATCGCTACATCGTGGTCCTCAAGGACAAGAAGACCACCCCGGCCAAAATCAAGGCCGCCGCTTCGGCTCTGGCCAAGGAGAACGGCGGCAGCGTCCGTCGGACGTACAGCAACGCCCTCAACGGCTACTCCGCCGCGATGACCGCGAAGCAGGCCGGCCGGCTGGCCGCCGACCCGGATGTCGCATCCGTGCAGCCGGTGATCCGCTTCCACAAGAGCGGAACGCAGAGCGCGCCGCCCTCCTGGGGCCTGGACCGGATCGACCAGGTTTCGCCCAAGCTGAGTGGAAGCTACACCTACCCCACCACCGGTGCCGGGGTGAAGGCGTACATCGTGGACACCGGCATCGACATCAACCACAGCGACTTCGGT
This sequence comes from Micromonospora noduli, assembly GCF_003264365.1. Lineage (GTDB taxonomy): Bacteria > Actinomycetota > Actinomycetes > Mycobacteriales > Micromonosporaceae > Micromonospora > Micromonospora noduli. The sequence continues at coordinate 7,977 of NZ_PYAK01000072.1, read as the reverse complement.
GGCCGTGCCTCGAACGGCTACGACGCGGTCGACCAGGACAATGTGGCGCAGGACTGCAACGGTCACGGCACGCACGTGGCGGGCACCGTCGGCGGCACGAAGTACGGCGTGGCCAAGGCCGTCAACCTGGTCGCCGTCCGGGTCCTCGACTGCGATGGCTCTGGCACCACCGAGCAGGTCCTGGCCGGGATCGACTGGGTGACCGCCAATGCGCAGAAGCCTGCCGTGGTCAACATGAGCCTCGGCGGGCCGGAGGACCCGGCGATCTCCAACGCGGTCAGCAACTCCATCGCCACCGGTCTCACCTACGCGGTGGCCGCCGGCAACGAAGCGGACGATGCCTGCTCGTACACGCCGGCCGAGGTGTCGGCGGCGATCACCGTCGGAGCCACCGACAGGATCGACCGTCGGGCCTCGACCGAATACTTCGATTCGAACTACGGCCCGTGTGTCGACGTCTGGGCTCCGGGCGTGGACATCGTCTCGGCGGCAAGCGGGACCACCGACGGGTCGGTGGCCTTCAGCGGGACCTCGATGGCGGCGCCGCACGTGGCCGGAGCCGCTGCGCTGCTGCTTCAGTCGAACCCGACGTGGTCGCCGTCGCAGGTGCGCAACACGATCGTGACCCGGGGGCTCGCCGGCGCTGTGCTGAACCCGCAGGGCGGGGTGGACCGTCTGCTCAACGTCGCGTCGGCCCTCTCTCCCGCGCGTACCTCGCACGGCCTGCTGGCGCGTTCCAACGGCTATTTCGTCTCGGCTGACGGTGCGGGCAGCAAGCCTCTGGCCGCCGTCGGCCCGGTGCTGGGCGGCTGGGAGAAGCTCGACATCGTCGACGCCGGCAGCGGCCTGGTCGCACTGCGGGCGAACGTCAACGGTAAGTACGTCAGCGCCACCGGTGCCGGCAGCAAGCCACTGATCGCCACAGCCGCGTCGGTGAGCACCTGGGAGAGGTTCCAGCTGGTTCACCACATCGACGGCACTGTGAGTCTGAAGGCCACTGTCAACAACAAGTACGTCAGTGCGCCCAGCAACGGTGGCCCGCTGATCGCCAGCGCGACGAACGCCAGCACCTGGGAGAAGTTCGACCTCGAGACCAACCTGATCGTCAGCTTCAAATCGTCCGCCAGCGGCAAGTACGTCTCCGCTGACGGTGCCGGGAGCAAGCCGCTGATCCCGTTGGCCGCGTCGGTCAGCACCTGGGAGAAGTTCGAGCTGTTCGATCTGGACTACTACGGCTACTTCGGCATGCGTTCGTTGGCAAACGGCAAGTGGGTCTCGGCGACCGGTGCTGGATCGAAGCCGCTGCTTGCCTCGGCCACCGGAATCGATGCCTGGGAGGCCTTCACCTTCTGGCACCGGGGTGTCGGGACCACCGACGGGTCGGGCTGGATCTACGCGAACGTCGACGGGCAGGCGGTCAGTGCCGGCAGCGCCGGCACCAGCCAGCTGATCCCGAACAAGGACTTCGACTTCTGGGCTCCGGACTTCGGCCTCTCGGCGGGCGAGCGCTTCGTCATGAACCTCGCCTGAATCAGCCACGGAATTACCACCGGCGCCCGCCGGCACCCCTCCCTCGGGAGGCGGTGCCGGCGGGCGCCGGCCGTTAGTGGGTCATCCGGTGCCGGCCAGAGCCTTGACGGTCGGCCGGTCCCTCGGGCTCAGCGCGAGACGGTGCTGCCGTCCACCGTGCCGACCCCGGTGGCCGGCGCGGTGGCGTCGGTGCGTCCGGCACCGAGCCGTGCCAACAGGCCGGGCAGGTCGATCCCGGTGAGGTCGCTGCCGAGCTGGAGTCCCTGAGCCACGTTGCCGGCCACCGACCTGGTCAGCGACGACGCGCCGTCGGTGGAGATGACTGTCATCTTGTCGATCGCCCCGATCGGCGCGCTGGCCGCCTCGACGACCTGCGGCAGCACCTTGACCAGCAGGTCCAGCACGGCTGCCTCTCCGTACGCGGCGAACGCCTCGGCCTTGCGCGCCATCGCGTCGGCCTCGGCCTCACCCTTGGCGAGGATGGCCGCGGCCTCGGCCTGGCCTTCCCGCTCCACCGCCTCGGCAATGGCGGAGCGTCGCCGCTGCTCCGCCTCACCCTCCTTGGCACCCTCGATGGCGTTGGCCTCGGCGAGCGCGGCCCGTCGGGCCCGCTCACCCTCACCGGTGAGGCGGGCCTGCTCGGCGGAGGCCTGCGCTGCGGCGATGACGGACTGGCGCTGCGCGTCGGCGTGCAGCACCGCCGCGTTGCGGGACGCCTCGGCCTCCTGCTCCACCTTGTACCGGGCCGCGTCGGCCGGCTTGCGAACCTCGGTGTCGAGTTGGCGCTGCTTGAGCTCGGCGTTGCGCTCGGCCACCTTCTGCTGTTCGGAGAGGATCGCCTGGTCCCGCTCGGCCTGGGCGAGCGGTCCGGCCGCCGCGGACTTCGCCTTCGCCGCGTCGATCTCGGCCTGGATGCCGGCCTGCTTGAGGGCCAGGTTGCGGTTCGCCTCGGCGATGGCCTCCTCGGCGAGCAGCCGCTCCTGCTCGGCCTGCTGCCGGGCCCGGGCCTCGGCGATCGCCGCGTCCTTGAGCACCCGGGCGGCCTCGGGGCGGCCCAGGTCCTGAAGGTAGGAGCCTTCGGCGAGGATGTCCTGGAGCTGGAAGGTGTCCAACACCAGACCCTGGTTGGTCATCGAGTGCTCGGCCTCCTCGGCGACCGCGCTGGCGAACGCCGCCCGGTCCCGGATGACCTCCTCGACGGTGAGCCGGCCGACGATCGAGCGCAACGCGCCGGCCAGCACCTCCCGGGTGAAGTTGTCGATCTCGTCCTGCTGGTGCAGGAACCGTTGTGCGGCGGCCCGGATCGCGTCCTCGGTGCCGCCGACCTTGACGATCGCCACGCCGTGCAGGTCGGCGCGGATGCCCTGCTTGCTGACGGCGCCCCGGATGCCGACGTCGATCCGCCGGCTGGACAGGTCGAGCGACTGGAGCTTCTGCACCACCGGCAGCACGAAGACCGAGGCACCCAGCACGACCTTCTGCCCGGAGTTGTCGGTGGACCGCCCGCCGTCGGCGGTCTGGGTGGTGCGGCCCTTGCGACCGGTGACGATGAACGCCTCGTTCGGGCCGGCCACCTTGATCCGGGAGAGCACGAAGAGCACCAGAATGAGCGCGAGGAGGACCGCGCCACCGATGGCGATGAGTAGGGCCATATGAGGAGTCCCGTCTATGAGGGGTAGGTCAGTAGGTCTCTACGTGCACGCTGGTCTCGCTGAGCGCCTGCACGACGAAGACCTGGGCGCCGATCGGGATCGGCTGGTCCGCGCGGGCGCTGAGCTTGACCGGTTGGCCGGCGAGGCGAACGCGGACCTCGCCGTACCCGTTGGCCGGCACCGGGGTGACGACCAGGCCCAGCGCGCCGACCAGGTCGTCGCGGGTCGGGGTGGGGTCGGTGCGCATGTTCCGCGCCGCCCGACTCAGCCGGGACGCCAGCCAGGCGGTGGGCACGGCCGCGAGCACGCCGCCGGCCACCGCCCCGACGACCATGCCAGGTGTACGCGCACCGAGCAGTTCATTGACGATGGCCGCGCCGAACCCGAACGCCCCGGCGAAGCCGGCGACCGTCTCGATCGAGATCGGCCCGTCCACGTCGGCGTGCCCGAACTGGAACAGCTCGGTGCCGAGCAGGGCGAGCGCGAGCACACCGATGCCCGCCCCGCCGATGATCAGAAAGATGAGCGTTCCCGTTGCCACGACCTTGACGGTATCGACGCCGCGCAACGCCGAACGGCCTGGCAGGGCGGGTCGGGAGTGGCGCTCAATCCGACGCTGGCGGCCGGGCTGGCAAGAGAGTCCGCGTCGGGGAGAATAGGTGGATGCGCTGGGCCGTGCTCGACTCACCGATCGGTGAGTTCTCCGTCGCCACTGACGGCACGAGCGTCTGCGGGGCGCACTTCGGCCGGGTCGACGCGGCCACCGAGGAGCCTGACCAGGCGCTGTCCCGGCAGGCCGTCGACGAGCTGCGGGCGTACTTCGCCGGTGAGCTGACCGCGTTCACCGTCCCGGTGTCGGCGCCGCGCGGCTCCGACTTCGAGCGCGCCGTGTGGCGGGAGATGACGCGGATCCCGTACGGGGAGACGCTGACGTACGGCGAGGTGGCGCGCCTGGTCGGCGATCCCGGAGCGGCACGGGCGGTGGGAGTGGCCTGCAACCGCAACCCGGTCCCGGTGATCGTGCCGTGTCACCGGATCGTCGGCGCGGGCGGCAAGCTGGTCGGCTTCGGTGGGGGCCTGCCCCGCAAGGTGGCGTTGTTGGAGCTGGAGGCCGGGGTCGCGCTGCGACATGCCTGGTCCTGAGCCGTCCCGCGCTCCCGGTGGGCCTTATGACCGGGCGCTGGGCGACCCTTCCGGTCCCGCGGCTGGTGAGGTCCGAACGGGCCACGGCGGGTCGATCGGGGTCCGCTGGAAGAAGGCGTTGGCCGATGGCAGGGCCAGCAGGACCAGCGCGACGAGTATCGCCACCGGCACGCCCAGGCCCAGGATGAGCAGCAGGGGCTCCAGCCAGTTCGGCATGTCATCCCGTGCCATCGTGGTGATCCGGTCCATGTCCTCGGCGGCGTAGATGGAATAGAGCGGCCGCGGCGACCGGGCAGCCCCGACGGCGGCGCAGCAGGCGAGGACGGGCGCCGAGGCCCAGGAGGCGATCCGTGCGCCGTTCACGCCCACGACGTTGGCTGCGGCCAGCGTGAGGAGTCCGATCGCCAGCACCGCCGTCAACAGGTCAGCCGCCAGGTCGGCGGTGCTGCCCAGGGCGGCGAAGGCCACCCCGTCCGTTGGCTCGGAGGACCTGGCAGCCGTGTGGAAGAAGTCCTGGTGCCAGTAGCTGAGTGGCAGTACGGCCAGTTGCGCGACGGCGGCCAGGGCCAGCAGCAGGCAGGCCACCGCGACGATGCGCGGCCGAGGAGGCCGGGCCGGGTGCGGGACTGTCGCAGTGGTACCGGTGCGGGAGGCCATGTCTCGATTATCGATAGCCTTCCGATCGCCCGTGGTCCCGGGAACGGTGGCGGTGATCACGAGACAGCGTTCGTACCCCGGGCAGCCGACCCAACGTGGAAGGGCCGGGTCCACGGACCCGGCCCTTCCACGTGCTTGATGATTCAGCGCGTCAGCGCGTGACCTCACCGGCGATGAACTCCTCGACGGCCTGGTGGGCGTCGTGGTCGGCGTACTGCACCGGCGGGGACTTCATGAAGTACGACGAGGCCGACAGGATCGGGCCGCCGATCTTCCGGTCCAGGGCGATCTTCGCGGCCCGGACCGCGTCGATGATGACGCCGGCCGAGTTCGGCGAGTCCCACACCTCGAGCTTGAGCTCGGCGTTGAGGGGGGTGTCACCGAACGAGCGGCCCTCCAGGCGGATGTACGCCCACTTGCGGTCGTCCAGCCACGGCACGTGGTCCGACGGGCCGATGTGCACGTCGCTCTTGCTCATCTCGTGCGGGATCTGCGAGGTGACCGACTGGGTCTTCGAGATCTTCTTCGAGACCAGCCGCTTGCGCTCCAGCATGTTCATGAAGTCCATGTTGCCGCCGAAGTTGAGCTGGTACGTGCGCAGCAGCTCGACGCCGCGGTCCTCGAAGAGCTTCGCGAGGGCGCGGTGCACGATGGTGGCGCCGACCTGGCTCTTGATGTCGTCGCCGACGATCGGCAGGCCCGCGTCCTCGAACTTCTTGGCCCACTCGGGGTCGGAGGCGATGAAGACCGGCAGGGCGTTGACGAACGCGCAGCCGGCGTCGATCGCCGCCTGGGCGTAGAACTTGGCGGCCTGCTCGGAGCCGACCGGCAGGTAGCAGACGACGACGTCGACCTGCGCGTCGCGCAGCGCCTGCGCCACGTCGACCGGGGTGGCGTCCGACTCCTCGACGATCTCGCGGTAGTACTGGCCCAGACCGTCGAAGGTCGGACCGCGCTGCACGCTCACGCCGGTCGGCGGCACGTCGCAGAGCTTGATGGTGTTGTTCTCGCTGGCGACGATCGCCTCCGCGAGGTCCATGCCCACCTTCTTGGCGTCCACGTCGAATGCCGCGACGAACTCCACGGCGTTGACGTGGTAGTCGCCGAAGGCGACGTGCATGAGACCCGGGACGCGGTCGTTCGGGTTGGCGTTCCGGTAGTACTCGACGCCCTGAACCAGGGACGAGGCGCAGTTACCCACACCGACGATGGCGACGCGGACGGAGCCCATAGCGTCTGCCTCCTTCTTTTCTGTCACGGCCGCTCATTCCTGGTCTCTCCAGGCGGAGGCGGGCTGTTGTCTTCTCGTCGGCCGCCGGCTGTCCCGATGTTCGGGACCGTCGGGGCTCGGCCGGAGCGCTCGTTGGCGATGAGCTCCTCCAGCCAGCGGACCTCGCGCTCACAGGCATCAAGGCCGTGGCGCTGCAGTTCCAGCGTGTAAGCGTCGAGGCGCTCGGCCGCCCGGCCCAGCACGTCACGAAGCCCTTCGCGACGCTCCTCGATCTTGCGGCGGCGACCCTCCAGAATGCGCAGTCGGGTCGCCTGGTCGGTCCGGGCGAAGAACGCGAAGTGCACCCCGAAACCCGTGTCGTCGTACGTCTCGGGCCCGGCCTGTGCGATCAGCTGGGCGAAGCGTTCCTTGCCTTCCGCGGTGATTTTGTAGACCACCCGACCTCGTCGGCTGGTCAGCGCGGGAACCTCCTCGGCAGTGGCGGGTGTCTCAGCAGCTTCGGTGATCCATCCCGCCGCCTGGAGCCTGCGTAGCGTGGGATAGAGCGAGCCGTAGCTGATCGCCGCCCGGATCGCGCCGAGTTTGGCGGTCAGCTCCTTGCGCAGCTCATAGCCGTGCATCGGAGACTCCTGCAGGAGGCCGAGGATGGCGAACTCGAGCACTGGCCACCCTCTCTTTACCCTCCGGCGTGAAGTGGTAACCGCCGCGATGTATCGGACCGATACATCGCACGTTAGCGGGTCGTGCGGGCCAGGGCAAACCCCCGTTCCGAGATGCTGCCGTCACGGATTGTGAGCGTGGTCGCCTGGTCGGGCCGGACCGCGTACCCTTCTCCGCATGCGTACGCAGCGCCAGGTCGTCGACTACTCGCTTCAGAAGCGAGCAGTGCTGCGTGAGCTCCTGGCCGGCCGGGTCGGCACGTACGACGTCTGCGACGCGTCGCCGTACCTGAAGAACGCCGCTCGGTTCCACGGTGAGCCGACCGACCGGCGCTGCCCGATCTGCCGGAGCGAAAACCTGACCCTGGTCCACTACATTTACGGTGACGAACTCAAGCAGTCCGCCGGACAGGCTCGGACACTGACTGAGTTGCCCGTGCTGGCGATGACGCTGCGTGAGTTCCAGGTCTTCGTGGTGGAGGTGTGCCTCGGTTGTGACTGGAACCATCTCGTCGAGCAGTACCTGCTCGGCCGGGACGGCCTGACCGGCGACAGCGAGGGCACCAGTGAGCAGGACGCGGCAGCCGCCGAAGGTGGCGGTCGGCGGAGGCGAGAGGCGCAACGGTGATCTCAGCTGGTTGGACCGGCCTCGGGGCCGTGGACGAAACCCGAGACGGTCGACCGCTTGTTGGTCCGATTGGCCCGATTGATACGGCAATGACCCCGGTTAACTGGCACCCTCGTGCCGGCGTCCCGGGTGAAGCAACTCACGGCAACCCGGTGGCGGCGCAGCCGCGCCCCACCGCGACCGGCAGGGTGTGAGGAATGAACTCGTACGGCGATCCCAGTTCTGCGCGCGGACGGACCCAGCACATGGGTCCAGACGGTGACCCCGGACCGGGCGCGGACGACGCGTACCGCAGACCCAGCGGCAACTCCGACGGAAGCGGCTGGTCAGCCTCGGAAGGCGGCGCGGCAACCCCGGGCCGCGCCTCGGTGAGCCCGCGGGCGGCCGGTGGTCGCGCAACGGTCGGCGGTTCGGCCTCGGTGCCGCCGCGTGGCGCTGCGGCCGCCGGGTCCGCCTCGGTGGGTACGGCAGCGGCCG
>NZ_PYAK01000071.1 GCF_003264365.1 Micromonospora noduli | reverse complement strand
CGGGCAACGGCGCCCGCCCGCGCGGCGACCCGCCCGCGCGAGGCGCGGGCACCCGCCGGGCCGGTGCGGCACGGTCGACCGGCCGGTCGTCGGCGCTCACACCGCCGGGACGGCTGGGACGGTCAGGGGTGACGGGGGACATCCGCTCTACTCTGGCACGTCGCGCGGGCGGTGGCAGTCCGTTAACCCCTCCTAAGGTCGGCGAGTTCACCGAACCGACGTCCTGCCCACCCGGGCCGGTCTAGCCTCGGCCCTGAGGGGGCGCGAGTCCCGCCACCCCGGACGGGCCCGCCGGTCGCGGTCCGGGCCGGCACGTCGCCCATGACCGCTCGGAGGACGCTGTGACGACGCCATACCCGCCTCCCCCACCACCACCGGCCCAGGGACGCGACCGAACCACCCTCTGGGGCGTGCTGGGCATCGTGCTGGGGCTGATCTGCTGCGGCATCTTCGGCATCGTCTTCGGCTACCTGTCCATCCGCGACGCCCGGCGGTACGGGCAGTCGCCGCTGCTCGGTTACCTCGCCATCGCGCTCGGCGTGATCAACATCATCGGCGGGGCGATCCTGCGCTCGACCGGCAACTACCCGTTCTGGAACAACGACTGACCAGCGCGGAGCGCGCGTACGCCGAAGGGGGTCGACCGTGACGGTCGACCCCCTTCGTGTTGCCTGACCGGCTCAGCTGCCGGACATGATCTCCCGCATCAGCTTCGCGGTCTCGGTCGGCGTCTTGCCGACCTTGACGCCGACTGCCTCCAGCGCCGCCTGCTTCGCCTCGGCGGTGCCGGCCGAGCCGGAGATGATCGCCCCGGCGTGACCCATGGTCTTGCCCGGCGGAGCGGTGAAGCCGGCGATGTAGCCGACCACCGGCTTGGTGACGTTGGCCTTGATGAACTCGGCGGCCCGCTCCTCGGCGTCGCCACCGATCTCACCGATCATGACGATGGCGTCGGTCTCCGGGTCGGCCTCGAACGCCGCGAGGGCGTCGATGTGGGTGGTCCCGATGATCGGGTCACCGCCGATGCCGACGCAGGTGGAGAAGCCGATGTCGCGCAGCTCGTACATCATCTGGTAGGTCAGGGTGCCGCTCTTGCTGACCAGGCCGATCCGGCCGGAGCCGGTGATGTCGGCCGGGATGATGCCGGCGTTGGACGCGCCCGGCGAGGCGATGCCCGGGCAGTTCGGCCCGATGATCCGGGTCCGCTCGCCCTGCGCCACGTTGTACGCCCAGAACGACGCGGTGTCGTGCACCGGAACGCCCTCGGTGATCACCACGGCCAGCGGGATCGCGGCGTCGATCGCCTCGACCACGGCGGCCTTGGTGAACTGCGGCGGCACGAAGATGACTGTGACGTCGGCCCCGGTCTCGGCCATCGCGTCCGCGACGGACGCGAAGACCGGCAGCTCGGTGCCGTCGAAGTCGACAGTCTGGCCCGCCTTGCGCGGGTTGACGCCACCGACCACGTTGGTGCCGGCGGCCAGCATCCGCCGGGTGTGCTTGGAACCCTCGGAACCGGTCATCCCCTGGACGATGACCTTCGAGTCCTTGGTCAGCCAGATAGCCATGATCAGACCCCCGCAGCTGCCAGCTCGGCGGCCCGCTCGGCCGCACCGTCCATGGTGTCCACCCGCTGCACGAGCGGGTTGTTCGCGCTGTCCAGGATCGCCCGGCCAGCCTCGGCGTTGTTGCCGTCGAGACGGACGACGAGCGGCTTGGTGACCTGCTCGCCGCGCTGCTCCAGCAGGGCCAGCGCCTGGATGATGCCGTTGGCGACCTCGTCGCAGGCGGTGATGCCGCCGAAGACGTTGACGAAGACGCTCTTCACGGCCGGGTCGGAGAGCACGATCTCCAGCCCGTTCGCCATCACCGCGGCGCTCGCGCCGCCGCCGATGTCGAGGAAGTTGGCCGGCTTGACGTTGCCGTGCCGCTCACCGGCGTACGCGACCACGTCGAGGGTCGACATGACCAGACCCGCGCCGTTGCCGATGATGCCGACCTCACCGTCGAGCTTGACGTAGTTGAGGTCCTTGGCCTTGGCGGCCTGCTCCAGCGGGTCCACGGCGGCCTGGTCGACAAGCGCCTCGTGGTCCGGGTGCCGGAACGCGGCGTTCTCGTCCAGGCTGATCTTGGCGTCGAGCAGGAGCATCCGGCCGTCGCCGTTCTTGGCGAGCGGGTTGACCTCGACCAGGGTCGCGTCCTCGGCGACGAACGCCTGCCACAGGCCGACGGCGATCTCGACCACCTGGTCGGCAACCGCAGCCGGGAAGCCGGCGGCGGTCACGATCTCGCGGGCCTTGGCCTCGTCCACGCCCTTCACGGCGTCGATCGGGGCCTTCACGACCTTGTCGGGGGTCTCGGCGGCGACCTGCTCGATGTCCATGCCGCCGGCGACGCTGGCGATGCAGAGGAAGGTGCGGTTCGCCCGGTCGAGCAGGTACGAGAAGTAGTACTCCTCGGCCACGTCCGCGGTCACTGTGATCATGACCTTGTGGACGGTGTGACCCTTGATGTCCATGCCGAGGATGTCGGTGGCACGGGCCACCGCCTCATCCGGGCCCTCGGCCAGCTTGACGCCGCCGGCCTTACCTCGGCCGCCGACCTTTACCTGCGCCTTGACGACCACACGGCCGCCAAGACGTTCGGCGATCGCGCGGGCCTCTTCCGGGGTAGTGGCGACGCCGCCGGCCAGCACGGGCAAGCCGTGCCGCTCGAACAGGTCCCGCCCCTGGTACTCGTACAGGTCCACGATTGCGCGTCCCGTCCCGTCTCCGCGGCGCGCCGTCGCGCCGCCACCAGCGTTCAGAAAACAGTTTGACGCCTGTCATCAGTTGAAACAGGCCATTGGCGGCAGCCTAGCGAGGTCGGCACCACCGGCAACCGAGCGGGTGCACGGTGTGCGGTAATGCACAACCGGACACCAGGTGTGGCCGGTTTCCGGTCATGACTCGGGTGGCATCCACCGTCCGGGCGATGTTGTCCGGCTTGCGTAACCCTGCCGTGGGGGCGTCGTTGAGTCAGATGTCGGAGCGCTGAACAGCGCAATGACGGGATACGGCCGATGCCCTGTCGGTCGAGGGGTGGCGGCGGGGCATCGTGCATAGAGGGGCCGGACGTGTGAGGGGTGCGTCCGGCCCCTCCCCCGTGCCCAAAATTCGGTGACGCAGCGATCGGCGTGCCTCAGGAAACCGGCTGGGCCACGTTCTGTCGGACCCACTCGACAATTGCCTGGGTGGTGGCGCCCGGCGTGAAGATCTTCGCGACGCCCAGCTTCTCCAACTCGGGAATGTCGCCGTTCGGAATGATGCCGCCACCGAACACGACGATGTCGCGGGCGTCCCGCTCACCGAGCAGTTCCAGCACCCGCCGGAAGAGCGTCATGTGCGCGCCGGAGAGCACGGACAGGCCGACCGCGTCGGCGTCCTCCTGGATGGCGGTCTCCACGATCTGCTCGGGGGTCTGGTGCAGGCCGGTGTAGACGACCTCCATGCCGGCATCCCGCAGGGCGCGCGCGACGACCTTCGCGCCCCGGTCGTGGCCGTCCAGGCCAGGCTTCGCGACGACGACCCGAATCCGAGAGCTCATCAGCGCACACCTTTCACCGGCTTGACCGCCTTCACCTTAACGAACGGTAACCCGGCGGGCCCGGCCCGGGAAATCCGGGCTCTGCCACCGGCCGTTACCCGGCGTGTCCACCGCGCAACCCGGAAGAGGTGCGGCCGCGCGCAATCCGGGCTTCGGAGTCGCTGCACCGCTGGCAGGACTGTGGACACATCCCGGCGCCGTTCGGAGTCAAGCCGGACGACTCCGCCGGAACGGTCACGCTCGGCGACGAACGGGCAGCGACGGGGGCACCGTTCGGCGTCGCGATGCATGACAATCAGGGACGCAAACGGACAGATCGACACGCCAATTTTTCGGTCTAGCTTGTGACTCGCCTGGCGGTTGGCTAACGTGTCCACGGTTGTCATCAGGTCCATGGACGGGTGACGACGCGGTCAGCGGACGTTTCACTGGAGCTTCAGGGGACGCCCACCGGCCGCTTCGGAACCCCGACAACGGAGGGTGTGCGTGCGCCAGCGCCTGTCGTCTGAGCCCGATCGATATCGCGGTCGCCGCCGCGTACCCACCCCACCCCGCAGCCGTTACGCCGCTGTCGTCACCACCGCGTTCGTCGGTGCCGGCATCGTGGCCCTCGGCGCGAGCGCCCTGCCGGACGCCAAGGACGTCAGCCCGACGGTCCTCGACGAGCTCAAGCAGGCGTCGGTCACCAGCCAGGACGCCGCGGCCCGTGCGGACAACGCCGACCGCGCCTCCCGGGACAGCCGCAGCAAGGACAGCGCCGAGCGCGAGGTCTGGCTGCTGCCGCTGCAGGGCTACGACTTCAACTCCCCGTACGGACTCCGCTGGGGCAAGATGCACACCGGCGTCGACCTGGTCGCCGGCGAGGGCACTCCCTACGTGGCGATCCACGACGGGTTGGTCACCAAGGCCGGCTGGTTCGGCGGGTACGGCAACGCGGTGATCGTCCAGCACGCCGACGGCAGCGAGGCCATCTACGGCCACTCCTCCGCGGTGAGCGTCAAGGAAGGCCAGCAGATCAAGGCGGGCGACCAGCTCGGCCTGGTGGGTCAGACCGGCCACGCGTACGGCACCCACCTGCACCTGGAGATCCATGTCAAGGGGCAGCCGATCGACCCGGTGCCGTTCCTCCAGGAGCGCGGAGTGGACATCAAGCTGCAAATCGAGGCAATCTACAGCGAGGTAGCCGCCGGCTGACGTTACGTAACGACCGTTGACCGCCCGGATCTGTCGATCCGGGCGGTTTTTCGTTGCCTCGGCCGAGCGGATGTATCCCGGGTCACATCGGCGATTGTGACGGGCGACACCACCCAGCATGATCACTTTTCCGGATAGAGCGCCGTAGAGCGGGTCATATCCGGGCAGCCATCACTTCGCCCGCCGCGCGGTCACCCGGTCCCCGCGCCCACCCCGGCTCGAACCGACACCAGTATTTCGAGGTCAAGTGCCCCTCGACTGTGAAGGTCCGCCGTGCAGGAAGACAGCCCCGTCCAGAACGAGAACACCCCCGACGCCCCCCACACCGAGCAGCCGCAGCGCGCTCCCCGGCGGAACCGCCTCATCGTGCTCAGCGCCGCCGCCCTGGTAGTCCTCGGCCTCGGCGGCGTCGCGGTCGCCACCACCGGCGGCGACCACCCGGCACCCGCCGCCGTCTCCCTCGACACCCAGGCCCGGGCCGAGGGTGCGAGCCGGGCCGACCGCTCGGTCCGTGAGTCGAGCACCCCGGTCGCCCCCTCGCTGAGCCCGACGCCCAGCCCGTCGGCGGTCAGCACCAGCCCGGCCCCCGCGAAGACGGCCGCCGCGAAGGCCAAGCCGAAGCCGAAGAAGACCACCAGGCCCACACCCGCCTGGGTCGACCCGATGCCGGGCGCAGCCGTCACGTCCTGCTACGGGCAGCGCTGGGGCACCCTGCACGCCGGTATCGACCTGGCGCTGCCCTCCGGAACTCCGATCCACGCAGCGGCCGCCGGCACCGTGACCCAGGCCGGCGACGCCTCCGACGGGTACGGCAACTCCGTCTTCATCGACCACGGCAACGGCTACCTGACCCACTACGCCCACCAGAGCCGCATCGCTGTCAGCGTCGGCCAGAAGGTGAAGGCCGGCCAGATCATCGGCTACGAGGGCGCCACCGGCGATGCCACCGGCCCGCACCTGCACTTCGAGGTGCACCAGGGCATGTGGAACCAGATCGATCCGGCCCCGTTCATGCGGGCCCACGGCGTCGACCTGGGCTGCTGAGGCAACATCCCCGCGCGGTCCGGGCGCAACAACAGGAAAGGAGGGGCCTGAGGCCCCTCCTTCCCTGCTTCAGTGCGATGGTGCGGCGCGCCGGGTCAGAGCTTGTCGACCGGGGCGTGCCGGAGCACCAGCCACATGGTCTGGTCGCCGAAGTCGATCTGCGCGCGGGCACCCGGGCCGTGCCCCTCGACGGCGAGCACCCGCCCCAACCCGTACCGCTGATGGTTGACCCGGTCGCCCGCGGACACCTTCGGCCCCTGCGGCAGCTCACTGGCCGTGGTCAGCCGGCTGGCGTCCACGCCGAGCCGCTGCGCCAACTGGGCCGCCTTCGGCGTCCCCCCGGTGAAGTTGCCACGCGCGCCGGGCGCGCGGTCCGCGCGGCCACCGACGCCGCCGCCCCCGCCAGCCCACGAGGTGTACGACCCTTCGGTGCGCTCCCAGTGCACCAACTCGGTCGGCAGCTCCTCCAGGAAGCGTGACGGCGGGTTGTAGGACGGCTGCCCCCACGCCGAGCGGGTCACCGCCCGGGACATGTAGAGCCGCTGTCGGGCACGGGTGATGCCGACGTACGCCAGCCGGCGCTCCTCCTCCAACTCGCGGGTGTCGCCCAGCGAGCGCAGGTGCGGGAAGACGCCGTCCTCCAGCCCGGTCAGGAAGACCACCGGGAATTCCAGTCCCTTGGCGGTGTGCAGCGTCATCAGGGTGACCACGCCCTGGTGGTCGGGGTCGTCGGAGGGGATCTGGTCGGCGTCGGCGACCAGCGCCACCTGCTCCAGGAAGCCGGCCAGGGTGGCCCGCTCCCCCTCCTCGCCCAGCGCCTCGATCCGCTCGGTGTACTCGCGGGCGACGCTGACCAGTTCCTGGAGGTTGTCCACCCGGCCGGCGTCCTGCGGGTCCAGGCTTTCCTCCAGCTCGGTGAGGTAGCCGGAACGGGTCAGCAGCGCCTCCAGCACCTCCTCCGGGGTGCCGGTCTCGGCCAGCTCACGGGCGCCGTCGAGCAACGCCACGAAGTCCCCAATGCCGTTGGCCGCCCGGCTGGAGATGCCCGGCGCCTCGCGGGCCCGGCGCAACGCCGCGCCGAAGGAGATCCGGTCGCGGCTGGAGAGCGCCTCGACACACGCCTCGGCGCGGTCGCCGATCCCCCGGCGCGGGGTGTTGAGCACTCGCCGCAGGCTCACCGTGTCGTCGTCGTTGACCACCGAACGCAGGTACGCCAGGGCGTCGCGGACCTCCTTGCGCTCGTAGAAGCGCACCCCGCCAACCACCTTGTAGGGCAGGCCGACCCGGATGAACACCTCCTCGAAGACGCGGGACTGCGCATTGGTGCGGTAGAAGACGGCGACGTCGCCGGGGCGCGTCTCGTCGGCGTCGACCAGCCGGTCGATCTCCCGGGCCACCCAGTCGGCCTCGGCGTGCTCGGTGTCGGCCACGTAGCCGACGATCTGCTCGCCGGCGCCGGCCTCGCTCCACAGCCGCTTGGGTTTGCGGGAGGTGTTGCGGTCGATCACCGCGTTGGCCGCGTTGAGGATGGTCTGGGTGGAGCGGTAGTTCTGCTCCAGCAGGATCGTCCGCGCGTCGGTGAAGTCCCGTTCGAACTCCAGGATGTTGCGGATCGTCGCACCCCGGAACGCGTAGATCGACTGGTCGGCGTCGCCGACCACGCACAGCTCGGCGGGCTCCAGCCCGTCGGTGCCGGAGACCAGCTCCTTGATCAGGACGTACTGGGCGTGGTTGGTGTCCTGGTACTCGTCGACCAACACGTGCCGGAACCGTCGGCGGTAGCTCTCCGCGACGTGCGGGTGGGACTGGAGCAGGTGCACCGTGGTCATGATCAGGTCGTCGAAGTCCAGGGCGTGTGCCTCACGCAGCCGGCGCTGGTAGAGCGTGTACGCCTCGGCCAGCGCCCGCTCGTTGGGCCCGGTGGCCCGCGCCGCGAACTGCTCCGGGTCGACCAGCTCGTTCTTGAGGTTGGAGACCTGGGCCGCCAGACCACGCGCCGGGTAGCGCTTCGGGTCGAGATCAAGCTCGCGGGTGACCAACTGCATCAGCCGGCGGGAGTCGTCCGCGTCATAGATGGAGAACGTCGACTTGAGCCCGGCGTGCTCGTGCTCGGCACGCAAAATCCGCACGCAGGCCGAGTGGAACGTCGACACCCACATCAGGCGGGCCCGGGGGCCCACCAGCGCGGCGACGCGCTCTTTCATCTCGCCGGCGGCCTTGTTGGTGAAGGTGATCGCGATGATCTCACCGGGGTGCACGTCCCGAGCGGCGAGCAGGTAGGCGATCCGGTGCGTGAGCACCCGGGTCTTGCCGGACCCGGCGCCGGCCACGATCAGCAGCGGCGAGCCGGCATGGCTGACGGCGTCGCGCTGCGGCCCGTTCAGCCCGGCGAGCAGCTGCTGCGGATCGAGACGCGCGGCAGCCGCCCCGGGTCGGTGCGGGCGGGCCGGCGCGGACTCCGGCGCAGGCGGGGACGCGGGGATGTCGAAGAGAGGATGCATCGCCCGACAAGTCTATGCCGCCGGCCCGACACTTCCCGACGGCGCGCACCACCACCCGACACGCCCACCGGCGGCAAAGTGCCCTTCGCGACGCGGATTGCTTGCGCACCCGACAACGACGTGGGCATACTCGACGGCGTGATCGCTGCGCGCTTCTACTTTTACTATGGCACCGGGAGTCCGGCTGCCGTAGGTCGCGCCTGATCGATTCAGACCTGCTAAAGCCCCGGGCTCCTGGAGTCCGGGGCTTTTTCCGTCCCAGGTTCCGGGCACCGGGCACCACACTGCGAGAGGTACCCGATGATGACAAACGTGATGGAGCAGAGCGGCAGCCCGATCCGACCGGGGCAGCCGGCAGCGCAGGGGGCTGAGCCGGCGGTGGCCACACCAGCGACGGGTGCGGACGCCGAGCCGGCCGAGCAGCAGACCGGCACCGAGGAGCCGTCCGCCTCGGCGCGGATCGTGCAGATCAGGGAACGGATCGACGAGATCGACCACGCGTTGATCACGCTCTGGCAGGAGCGGGCCGCGTTGTCCCAGGAGGTCGGGGTGACCCGGATGGCGTCCGGTGGGACCCGCCTGGTGCTCTCCCGGGAACGGGAGATCCTGGAGCGTTTCCGTGCCGCGCTCGGTGCCGACGGCACCCAGCTGGCCCTGCTGCTGCTCCGCGCGGGCCGCGGCCCGCTGTGAGCCACCTCAGCCCGCGCTGAACCGGGCCACGGCCCCTGTGCTTGCTGACGCCTCCTGGGCGGCCAGGCGCCGCGCGGCCGATCCGGGTCACTGACAGACGAAACCGCCTGCCGTCGTCGTGGTGACGGCGGCAGGCGGTTTCGGTGACTCACACCTCGTGGGTGGCGACGATCTCGCGCTTCTCCGCGAAGTGGCAGGCGCTCGGGTGGTCCGAGTCCCGTCGGATCTCCAGCAGCGGGACCTGCTCGGCGCAGACGTCCTGCGCCTTCCAGCAGCGGGTCCGGAACCGGCAGCCCGAGGGCGGGCTGATCGGCGACGGCACGTCACCCGTGAGCCGGATGATCGTCTTGTTGTGCCGCTGCGTCGGGTCCGGCACCGGCACGGCAGAGAGCAGAGCCTGGGTGTACGGGTGGGTCGGTCGCTCGTAGATCTCGTCCTCGGTACCGATCTCGACGATCTTGCCGAGGTACATCACCGCGACCCGGTCCGACAGGTGGCGGACCACCGACAGGTCGTGCGCGATGAAGACGTACGAGAGGCCGAACTCGCCCTGCAACTGCTCCAGCAGGTTCATGACCTGAGCCTGGATGGAGACGTCCAGCGCCGACACCGGCTCGTCACAGACGATGATCTCGGGCCGCAGCGCGAGCGCGCGGGCAATGCCGATGCGCTGACGCTGACCGCCGGAGAACTGGTGCGGGTACCGGTTGATGTGCTCCGGGTTGAGCCCGACCAGGTCCAACAGCTCGCGGACCTTGGCCCGGCGGCTGCCCTTCGGCGCCACCTCCGGGTGGATCTCGAACGGCTCACCGAGCAGGTCGCCGACGGTCATCCGCGGGTTCAGCGAGGTGTACGGGTCCTGCATGACCAGCTGGATCTGCCGGCGCAGACGCCGCAGCGCCCCACCGGACAGCTTCGAGATGTCCTGGCCCTTGTAGACCACGTTGCCGGCGGTCGGCTTCTCCAGGTTCATCAGCACCCGGGCGAGCGTCGACTTGCCGCAGCCGGACTCGCCGACCACACCGAGCGTCTCACCGGCGCGCAGACCGAACGAGACCCCGTCGACCGCCTTGACCTGACCAACGGTCTTCTTGAACACCACGCCCTGGGTGACGGGGTAGTGCTTGACCAGGTCATTGACCTCGAGGATGTTCTCAGACACGGTTCACCAGCTCCTCGGCGAAGTGGCAGGCGCTGGCCCGGGCGGGGCCGACCTGCAGCAGCGGCGGGACCTTCTCCCGGCACACCGGCTGAGCCATCGGGCACCGCGGGTTGAACGGGCAGCCCGGCGGGATGTTCATCAGGTTCGGCGGGAGGCCCTTGATCGTCCGGAGCTGCTGCCCCTTCTCGTCGAGGCGCGGGATCGAGTCGATCAGACCCAGCGTGTACGGGTGCGCCGGCTTGGCGTACAGCTCGTACACGTCTGCTTCCTCGACGATCCGGCCCGCGTACATGACCGCGATCCGGTCCGCGACGTCGGCGACCACACCGAGGTCGTGGGTGATCAGGATCATGCCCATCTGCCGCTCGCGCTGAAGCTCAGCCAGCAGGTCCATGATCTGGGCCTGCACTGTCACGTCGAGAGCGGTGGTCGGCTCGTCCGCGATCAGCACCTCGGGGTCGAGCGCCAGCGACATCGCGATCATCGCGCGCTGCCGCATACCGCCGGAGAACTGGTGCGGGTAGTTGTTGAACCGACCCTTGGCGTTCGGGATCTTGACCTGGTCGAGCATGTCGATCGCGCGCTTCTTGGCCTCCGCGCGGCCCATGCCCCGCCGGACCCGGAACTGCTCGGCGATCTGGAACCCGACGGTGAAGACGGGGTTCAGCGCGGAGAGCGCATCCTGGAAGATCATCGCGATGCCCTCGCCGCGGATGCGGCGCCGCTCCTCGTCGGACATGCGGAGCATGTCCTTGCCGTGGAAGCGGACCTGCCCACCGGTGACGAAGCCGGGCGGCGTGTCGAGGATGCCCATGATGGTCTGCGCGGTGACGCTCTTACCGGAGCCGGACTCGCCGAGCACGGCGAGGGTCTCCCCCGCGTCGACGTGGTACGTGACCCCGTTGATGACCTTTGCGACGCCGTCCCGGGTACGGAACTCCACCCGCAGGTCGTCGACCTCGAGCAGGCGGCCGGAGGGACGCCCGGACCCGCCGGGTCCCGGCGCTGACTGCTCGGACACGAGAATGTCGGACAACTGGATCTCCCCTAGCGGAGTTTCGGATCGAGGGCCTCGCGGACCGACTCACCGAGCATCACGAAGCTCAGCACTGCGGTGACGAGGAACGCGGCGGGGAAGAACACCAGCCCCGGCGCGACCCGGACGAACTGCTGCCCATCACTGATCATGATGCCCCAGGACACCACCGGCGACTTCAGACCGACGCCCAGGAACGACAGGGTGGCCTCGGCGCCGATGAACGAGCCGACCATGATCGTGCCGTAGACCAGCAGCGGGGCCAGGCAGTTCGGCAGCAGGTGCTTGAGGATGATCCGGCCGGTGCCGGCACCCAACGCGCGGGCCGCCACGATGTAGTCGGCCTCCTTGGTGGCGAGCACCGAGGAGCGCATCAGCCGCATCACGACCGGCCAGCTCAGCACGATCAGTGACGCGATCACCAGGCCCATGATCTGGGCCTTGCTGTTGCCGGCGCCCGACCCGTTGAAGGTCGTCAGGATGACGATCGCGCCGAGCACGAAGGGCAGACCGAAGAAGACGTCGGCGATCCGGCTGAGCAGCGCGTCCACCCAGCCACCGCGGTAACCGGAGATGATGCCCATGGTTCCGCCGATGAGCAGGGTGCCCATCACGGAGAGCACGGCGACCACGATGGAGGCCCGTGCGCCGTAGATGACCCGGGCGTAGACGTCGCGGCCCTGCACGTCGTAGCCGAACCAGCCATTGGCGGACGGCTTGTCGAGGCTGCGGGACAGCGAGCCGTTGACCGCGTCGCCCGGGGCGAACAGCGCCGGGAAGGCCGCCATCAACAGGAAGATCACGATCAGCGTGGCCGAGATCCAGAACAGCGGCTTGCGCCGCAGATCCCGCCAGGCGTCGGCGAGCAGGCCGCGCGGCTTCTCGTTGCTCTGCGGCTGGCCCGCGGTGGCGGGTGCGGCGGAGTCGGTGGGGTGTGCGCCAGGGGTACTGACGATCGATGCGGTACTCGGGTCACTCATAACGGATCCTCGGGTCCAGGGCGGCGTAGAGCAGGTCAACCAGCAGGTTCATCACGAGATAGACCAGCACCAGGACGACCACGATTCCTACCACCGTGGCGCTTTCCTTGGTGATGATCGCCCGGAAGACCTGGCGGCCGATTCCGTTGATGCCGAAGATTCCCTCGGTGACGATCGCGCCACCCATCAGGGCACCGAGGTCGGTACCGAGCAGGGTCACCACCGGGATGAGCGAGTTGCGCAGCAGGTGCACGCCGACCACCCGGCGCATCGGCAGGCCCTTGGCGATGGCGGTGCGCACGTAGTCGGCGCGACGGTTCTCCGCGATGCTCGTTCGTGCCACCCGGGCGATGTACGCCACTGACGCGCTGCCCAGCACGAAGCCCGGCACGATCAGCTCGGACCACCGCATCTCGGAGGAGACGGTCGGCTTGATGATGCCCCACTGCACACCCAGCAGCCACTGCAGCACGAAGCCGACCACGAAGACCGGCAGTGCGATCAGGAAGAGGGTGGAGACCAGGACCAGGTTGTCCAGGAAGCCGTTACGCCGCAGACCGCTGAGCACGCCGGCGCCGAGGCCGATGATCGCCTCGATGGCGAGCGCCACGAGGGCCAGCTTCAGGGTGTTCGGGTACGAAGTCAGGATGATGTCGCTGATCTCGCGCTGCGAGAACGTCTGACCGAAGTCGCCCTGGAGCAGGTTCTTCATGTAGTTGGCGTACTGCACGAAGACGTTCTGGTCGAGGTGGTACTTCTCGGTCATGAAGGCGATGTACTGGTCCGGGCAGCGACGCTCACCGCACTTGCCGGCGAACGGATCGCCCGGAACGGCCCAGACGAGCCAGTAGATCAGGAACGTCGTACCGATGAAGACCGGCACGAGTTGGAGCAGCCGTCTCAACAGATAACGGCCCATGGGGTGGTCCTCCAGACAGGGGGCGCGTCGGACGGCCGACACGGTGGTGACAACGTGCGAGTGGAGTGTTGTAACACCCAATCGCGGAACGGCCCCGGGTCGGGCTCACCGGATGTGGCGAGCCCGACCCGGGGTCAGACCGTTCGGATCAGAGCTCGACCGAGGTGATGTCGATCTCGCCGACGTTGTTCAGCTCGAGCTTCTTGATCTTCTCCGAGTGGCCGGACTGCTGACCGTAGAAGTAGACCGGGATGCTCGGGACGTCCTGGTCGACCTTCTCGACCGCCTTGGCGAACGCCTCGTGCGAGGCCTCCAGGCTCGGGGCGCCGCTGGCCTGCTTGGCAAGGGCGTCGACCTCGGGGTTGCTGTAGAGGCCGTCGTTCGAGGAGCCGTTGGTGATGAACAGCGGGTTGACCCAGTTCTCGACGTCCGGGTAGTCCTGCTGCCAGGCAGCGCGGTACGGGCCGGTCATCTTGTGGGCGTTGATGTTCTGGCGGAACACCGCGAAGGTCGGAACACCCTCGGCCCGAGCGTTGATGTTGAGGTTGGTCTTGACCTGCTGCGCGACGGCGTCCATCCAGTCCTTGTGGGCGGAGTCCGCGTTGTAGTAGAAGACCATCTCACCGCTGAAGCCACCGGCCTCGGCGAGCAGCTGCTTGGCCGTGGTCGGGTCGAACTTGCAGGCGGTGCAGTTGCCCGGCTTGGCGCCCGGGGTCAGCGGGTTCGCCCAGCTGTCGGCCGGCTTGCGGGTGCCGAAGAAGATCTTGTCCGAGATCTCCTGCCGGTTGACCGCCAGCGAGACGGCACGACGCAGCTTCGGGTTCGCGTAGCGCTTGTCGTAGATCGGGAACGCGATGAACGCGGTCGACGGCGTGACGGTCGAGCGGCCCCGGTCACCGAGGTCGGTCTTCCACTTGTCACCGGCGAGCGCCGAGGTGGGGACAACCTCCATGAAGTCGAGGTTGTTGGCCAGCAGATCGGCGTAGGCGGCGTTGTCGTCCTGGTACAGCTTGACGTCGACGTCCTTGACCTTCATCTTGTCGCGAAGGTTGTAGTCGTCGAAGCGCGTCAGCTTGATGAGGGAGTTGTCCTCCCAGGACACGAACTTCACCGGGCCGTTGCCGATCGGCTTGTTCTTGCCGAACTCTTCCGGCTTCATGGTGAAGAACACGTCCGGCAGCGGCATGAAGGCGCTGTAGCCGAGCTTGGTCGGGAAGACCGCGGTCGGCGCTGCCAGGGTGACCTCGAAGGTCTGCTCGTCGATGACCTTCAGGCCGGACAGCTTGTCGGCCGTCGGCGTCGGGGCCTTCTTCGGGCCGTCCGCGCCATCGGGGTCCGTGGTGTAGGTCTGGTCGAAGCCCGCGATGTCCGCGAAGAAGGTGCCGTTCTGCGCGCCGTTCGGCGAGTAGGCGGCCCAGTTCCAGGCGTCGACGAAGTTCTTCGCCTTGACCTCGGTACCGTCGTGGAACTTGGTACCGGCCTTGATCTTGATCGTGAAGACCTTGGAGTCCGTGGTGTTGATGGACTCCGCCAGCGCGTTACGCGGGGCCCCACCGTCGTTCGGGTACTCGACCAGGCCGGTCCACATCCAGTCGATGATCTTGCCGCCACCGGTCTCCGTGGTGTTCGACGGGACCAGCGGGTTCTCCGGCTGGACGCCGTGAACAACGATCGAGCCGTCCGCGC
Organism: Micromonospora noduli; assembly: GCF_003264365.1. Classification (GTDB taxonomy): domain Bacteria; phylum Actinomycetota; class Actinomycetes; order Mycobacteriales; family Micromonosporaceae; genus Micromonospora; species Micromonospora noduli. The sequence continues at coordinate 9,593 of NZ_PYAK01000071.1, read as the reverse complement.
TGGCGGCAGTTTCGTCGCCACCGCCGCTCGAGCAACCGCTCGCGACAAGCGCGGCAGCCGCGCTGAGCGCGATAGCGCTCGTCGCCCGCTTCGAGACTCTCATTCCGAGGGGCCTCCTCTTTCTAACCAGGTTCCGTCGTGGGTTTCACGCACGTTTGGGGGTGACACCGCCCGACCACCCCGGGGCGCGGGTCGCCGGGACCACAGGGAAGTTGGGGACACCCCTGATGTTCCGATCCGCCGGGCTCCCCCACCAACGACGCTTGACACGACGCAATCGACACAGCCACGGGCCGCCGAGATCGGCGGAATCGTGGTCGTGGGGCGTACGGAGTGCCACACACCGATGGTGAGGTGCTGCCACTGTGACACCCACTGGCCTCTTCCGTGAAGGTGCCGTTATCAAGCCGTTAGTTGCCCGCCACGTTGCCGATACTTGAAAAATGATCATAAAACGCCCGACGCGGACGGCACTGAGCAGGAAATACCTTGCGCCACCCGAACAGCCAGCCTCGGCCCGCGCGCGAGCCCCGAGCTCACCCGAGCCCGGTGGGACGTCTGTCACCGCTCACGTTTCGACCCATCCGGATGAGGGCCCCTACGGCTACCCGGACACGATCACCGGCCGGGTGTACGAGGGCGCGCCGGACGTTTCTCTGATCCTCGCCGGTGCCGACGCGCCGTCACACGAGGCGACGATCCGCCGCCCAACGGGAAAGTTCGTAGCGGTTGGACATCTGAAGCTTGCGCAGCACGTTCGACACGTGCGTCTCCACCGTCTTGATGGAGATGAAGAGCTCCTTGGCGATCTCCTTGTACGCGTACCCCCGGGCCAGCAGCCGCAGCACCTCACGCTCACGGTTGGTGAGCTGGTCCAGCTCCGGGTCGGCCACCGGTGCGTCCGGCCGGGCCGCGAAGGCGTCCAGCACGAACCCGGCCAGCCGTGGGCTGAACACCGCGTCCCCGTCGGCCACGCGACGGATCGCGGCAGCCAGCTCGTCCGGGGAGATGGTCTTGGTGACGTACCCGCGGGCACCGGCACGGATCAGCCCGATCACGTCCTCCGCCGCGTCGGAGACGCTCAACGCGAGGAACTTGACCTGCGGGTGCGTACGCCGCATCGCCTCCAGCACCGCGCGACCGCCGCCGTCGGGCATGTGCACGTCGAGCAGCACCACGTCGGGACCGACCGCGGCGATCCGGGTGACCGCCTCGGCCACCGTGCTCGCCTCGCCCACCACCTCGACGTGGGCGCCCAACTCCGCACGCACCCCGGCTCGGAACATGGCGTGGTCGTCCACCAGGAACACCCGCAGCCGCTCGGGGCGGGCATCCGCCGGGTCGAGGTGCTCGGTCGACTGCTCGGCCATGGTCATCTGTTCCTCTCCGCTGCGGACGAGTCCCGGGAGATCGGCAGGATCAACCGGACCTCGGTCCCCTCCCCCGGGCCGGACCGTATTTCGGCCCGTCCGCCGTGCCGCTTCATCCGCCCGATGATCGAGCCGCGTACGCCGTGCCGGTGGTCCTCCACGGTATCCGGATCGAAGCCCTTCCCCCGGTCCCGGACGAACACACTGACCTGATCCGGTTCCACCTCGGCGTAGAGCGACACGGTCTGCACGCCGGCGTGCCGGGCCGCGTTCACCAACGCCTCCCGCGCGGCCGCGACCAGCGCGCCGACCTTCTCGTCGGTCTCCCGGTCCCCCACCACCACCGTCTCCACGCTGATCGCGAAGGTGTCCTCGACCTCGGCCGCGGCCTGTTCCAGAGCGGCGGCGAAGCGCTCGCTCGGCGAAGCGGTCGGCTTGTAGAGCCAGTTGCGCAACGAGCGCTCCTGCCCCCGGGCCAGCCGCTGCACCGTCTTGACGTCGCCGGCGTTGCGCTGGATCAGTGCCAACGTGTGCAGCACCTGGTCGTGCACCATCGCGGCCAGCTCGGCCCGCTCCTGCTCGCGGATGCGCCCCTCACGCTCCGAGCGGAGCTGGCTGTACGTCCGCCAGAGCACCGGCGCGGCGACCACGCCGACGCCCGCCAGCCCGACCAACGCGAAGATCACGCCATTGATCACCGCGTCGAAGTTCTGTGCCGGTGAGTAGACGGCCGCGACGCCGATGATGCCGACCGCGACCAGCACTCCCCCGCCGATGAACCGCAGCACGAAGGCCCGCCGGTCGCTCTCCTCGACGACCGCGCCGAGCCAGGGCACCGGCATCGCGTCGCCCCACTGTCGCCGCCGCTCGGGCGCGGACTGATGCCAGATGACCCCCGCGCCGACCGCGATGATGGCCACCAACCAACCGGCGGTGCCCGCCGCGCCTACCGAGTCGAAGACCATCACCTGGATCAACAGGACACCGAGCCCGATCCCCACGAACGGCAGGAGTTGGGCGACGTCCCGCCGGGGCGGCACCGCGGTGTCGCCGGGGCGCAGCGGCACCACCGCCCAGAAGGCCGCGTAGAGCAGCAGGCCGAGCCCGCTGAGCCCGAGCAGGACCATGAACGCGACGCGCACCCGCAGCACCGAGATGCCGAGATGGTCGGCGATACCGGCGGCGACGCCGGCGGCCATCCGGTGCTCCGGGGCGCGGTAGAGGCGCGGGGGCGGGGTCACGATGCTGATCGGAGGCTCCCTGGTCACGGTGGCGGACAGGTCGAGGTCGGTGACTCGATCGTCACACGCTGCGGCGGCCGCGACCACGGGGACGCCCCCGACATTCCGGCCGCCGGATCTCAGGGTGGGGTCAGGGTCGGGTCCTGAGGTCATTCGGGTGGACCGGGCAGCAGGATCGAAGCATGACCGAGGAAGCTGCCCCGCCGCCCCGACCGGGGTCGGCACAGCCGGGCGGTTCAGCACCGCCCCCGCCCACCACCACGCCCACCGAATGGACCGAGCCCAGCACGTTCGGTCCGCACGCTGGCACCGACGCGACCGCCAGCACCGCGCCCGGCGAGCCGGCCGACAGCTACGCGCCGCCCACGGCGGGCTACGGCCCAGGCCCGGGGTTCGCGGCGGGCACCGGCTACGGTCCGGGCGGCACGCCACCCGGGCCGGGTGGTCCCGGTCCGTCCGCGCCACCACCGCCGCTGGGCGGCACCGGCTTCACCTCGCGGTACGGGCTGGTCCGGCCGCGCGAGGGGCGGTATCTGGCTGGCGTCTGCGCGGCGATCGGGCGCGCCACCAACACCGATCCGGTGCTCTGGCGGGTGCTGCTCGCGGTGCTCGGGTTCTTCGGGGGCATCGGCATCCTGGTGTACGTCGCCGCCTGGCTGATCATCCCGAACGAGGGCGACACCGCGTCCCCCGTCGAGTCCATGCTCGGTCGTGGTCGCTCCAGCATGTCCCCGGTGACGGTGATCGTCCTGGGCATCCTGGTCGCGGCCAGCTTCGCGTACATCGTCACCGACGCCTTCCGCGCGGTGCTGCTCGGCGCGGCCATCCTGGTCGCCGGCGCGCTCCTGCTCAACCGGGACGGCCGCAATCCACGGCCCGGCGCCCCGGGGGGTCCGCCGCCCGCCGCACCGCCCGGCGCGGTCGTCCCACCGGTGACCTGGCCGTCGTACGGCGCGGCACCGTCGACCGGCGCGGCGGCGACGCCGCCGATGTTCAGCACCGGTCCGGGGTACGCCACCGCGACGACGGGGGCGACGCCCACCGTCACCATCCCGGCGTACGACGCGCCGCCGACCAGCGCGACGCAGCCGGTGTCCGGGGTCGGCCCGGTGTCCGGGCAACCGGCCGGCACGACGGCTGCCCAGCCCGGCTGGCCGAGCACCGCCATGCCCAGCGCCGGCTGGCCGTCGGCACCGGTGAGCAGCACACCCGCTGCACCGGCCGGCTATCCGACCGCCCCGCCGCCCTCCGGTTACCGCCCCCCGTTCGCGCCGCACGGCCCGTACGCTTCGCCGACCCCGGCCGCGCCTCCTCCGCCCAAGCCGCCGAAGCCGCCGAAGCGCCCCAAGGAGCGGTCGCCGCTCGGCGCGGTGACCTTCTCGCTGATCTTCCTGGTGCTCGGTCTGGTCGCCCTGCTCGACCTGCTGGACGTCTTCGCCATCAGCGCCTCGGCGTACTTCGCGGCCGCGCTGGCCACGATCGCGCTGGGCCTGCTGGTCGGCACCTGGTTCGGGCGGGCGCGCTGGCTCATCGCGCTCGGTCTGGTGACCGCGGCGGCGCTGGGCACGGCGACCGTCGCCGAGTCCTACGACCGGATCCGGGGGGTCGACGGCGCGGTGACCTGGGCGCCCACCGACTACCGCGACCTGGCGGACCGGTACGAGAACAGCTTCGGTGACGCCGTGCTCGACCTGCGCGGGATCGACTTCGCGAAACGGGACAGCCAGGTGACAGTTGCCGTCAACTTCGGCCAGGCGACGGTCGTCGTGCCGCCGAACGTGGACGTCACCACGGTGGCCGACGTCAACGCGGGTGACGCCACCGTCTTCGGCAACCGATCCGGCGGGCTGGACGGCCGCCTGCGGGAGTCCACCGACGTCGGCGCGGACGGGCCCGGCGGCGGGACCCTGCGCCTCTACATCCATGTCAATGCCGGCAACCTGGAGGTGACCCGGTGAAGGCTCACCGCACGGATCTGGTGTCGTTCGCCTTCGGGCTCGTGTTCCTGGCGCTGTCCGCCTGGTGGCTGCTCGCCCAACTGCTCGGGCTCGCGCTGCCGCCGGTCGGCTGGTTCCTGGCCGGCGCACTCATCCTGATCGGGGTCTTCGGGCTGGTCGGCGCGTTGCGCTCGGGTCGACCGAACCAGCCGGAGCCGATTGCCGAGGCCGGTGCCGCCGAGGCGGTCGCTCCCGTCTCCGGCACGTCCGTCTCCGGCGCACCCGTCTCCGGTGCCGCCACGTCGACGTCCGGCGCGGCCCTGCCGGTCTGGGAAGCCGAACGGTCCACCTGGGACACTCCCTCCTCGGACCCGACGCTCATCTCGGACCGGACGTTGGAGACGCCGACCACCGAGGTGCGGGCGCAGGACGTGCCGGCCGCCGACGTGATCCACCCTGCCTGGCTGGCACATTCGCCGGCGGAGCCGCCGACCGAGCCCATCCCCGGCCAACCCGGCAACGCAGACGACGAGCCGACCATCGGGAATTCCGCCCGCCCGGCCCCGTCCGAGGGGAACGAGCCGACCCGGTTCGACCAACCGGTCGAGGCCAGCGGCGAGCAGCCGGGTGACGAGCGCGAGGGTCCGCGCAGGGAAGCCTGACCTCGGGCGGTCCGTCCGCGTCGGTCCACCGCATCCCCACGGCGGTGCGGCCGGCGCGGACGGCCGCATATGCTGGCTGGTGGAGATCTCGCCTCCGCCGGCCGGCCCGTCCCGCCCATGGCGGTCCCGCCGCGATTCCCGTCTCTACCCCCGTCAGGAGCCCGCCCGACATGACCCAGTCCCCCGCCGTGCGTACCACCGGCCGGTCCGGTCCGGTCCGCATCGGCGAGCGAGCCGCCCGTACCCTCGTCGCCGAGCTGGCCCGGATCAACGACCCCAAGGCCGCCCTGCTGGTCGGGGTGACCCCGGACTCCGCGGTGCTGGCCGCGGCGGTCGATGCGCTGCTCCCCGGTGACCGGCTCACCGTGGTGCCCGCCGAGCCGTTCGGCGCTGCGGCGCTCCGCGAGCACGTCACAGCCCAGGGCCGCTGGGTCGCCGACCGGGTGAGCGTCGTCGACTCGCTGGCCGAAGCCGAGGCCGCCGGGGTCGTCATCGCCGGTGAGGCGTTCACCGGCACCGCCGAGGCCACCCGCAACGGCGTCGAGGGGTTGGCGAAGTACCTGACCGACGGGGCGGTGCTGAGCGTGGCGACCGTCGCCACCCCCGGCCGGACCGAGGGTGCCGCCGCCGAGCTGGCCCGGCAGGACGCCCTCTACGGCGTCGGCGCCGATCTGGTGCTGCGTAACTCGCCGCCGGTGCGGGTCTACCGGCTGCGGTTCACCCCGGCCAGCCCGGCCACGGCCGACACCCTGGCCCCCGCGTACCGGCCGTCGAGCGTGCCGGTGACCCGGGGCATGCACATCGACTCCAACGGAGTGGCGGCGGCGGGCATCGCGCTGGGCCTCGCGGCGCTGGCCCGGGTGGCGCGTCCGTCGTCCAAGCTGTGGCTGCTGCCGGCCCTGGCCGCCGGGCCGGTCGCCGCGTTCTTCCGGGATCCCGAACGGGACGTGCCGGAGGACCCGAGCGCCGTGGTCGCCAGCGCGGACGGCAAGGTCCTGTCGGTGCAGCGGCTGCACGACGAGCGCTTCGGCGACGGCGAGTGGCTGCGGATCGCGGTGTTCCTGTCGGTGCTGGACGTGCACGTCAACCGCGCCCCGGTCGCCGGCAAGGTGGTGGACTACTTCGTCGCCGATGGCGGCTTCGTCAACGCGATGAAGCCGGACGCCGAGCACAACGTCGCCGCGTACACAGTGCTGGACACCGCTCGCGGCACGGTGGTGGTCGCGCAGCGGACCGGGCTGATCGCCCGCCGGATCGTGCAGCGCGCGCCGATCGGCGCGCTGCTGGCCAAGGGCGAGCGCTTCGGGCTGATCCGGTTCGGCTCCCGGACCGACGTCTACCTGCCCGCTGAGGCCGCGGACCCGCTGGTCGGGCCGGGCGACAAGGTGGTCGGCGGGTCCACGGTCATCGCCCGCTGGCGCTGACCCGCAGACAGAACGGGGCGCCGCTTTCGCGGCGCCCCGTTCTGTCTGCTCAGATCAGGCGGTACGACGTTGCCGCAGCCAGAGAACCGGCCCGCTGACCAGGTAGCCCACCACGATCAGGGCGAACGTGAGCCGAATGTCGACCAGCGCGCCGATCACCGGGGCCAGCCAGAGCCACGGCGGCAGCTTCACCAGCCGGGCGAGCTTGGCGTACGGGAAGCTCGAAACCATCGCGAAGGCCAGCAGCGCCACCCCGGCGACCAGCACGGCACCAGGCACCGGCAGGCCGATCGCCACCGTCACGGCGAGCACCGCAGCCGCCATGGTGGTGGGCACCCCGCAGAAGAACCTGCCGTCCTTCGGCGAGACGTTGAAGCGGGCCAGTCGAATCGCGGCACACGCCGCGACCAGGGCGCACGCCACCGCCGCCGCCGCCGTGGAGACGGAGCCGGCGAGCGAGGCGTAGACCACTACCGGCGCGGCGAGACCGAACGAGCACATGTCGGCCAGTGAGTCCATCTGCGCGCCGAACGGGCTGGCCACCCCGAGCCGTCGGGCCAGCGCGCCGTCCAGACCGTCGAAGCCGACGCACGCGATCAGGCAGAGCGCCGCCATGCGCACCTCGCCCTGCATGGCCAGGAAGATGGCCAGCATGCCGAGCATCAAGCTGGCCAGCGTGCAGGCGTTGACCAGGCCGAACTTCATCCGGCGCGCGATGGTGCGCTCGCCGGGGAGCAGCGGGATCGAGTGGGCCTCGTCGGTCTGCGTCATCGGCGGCATCGCCGGGCTGACCGGCATGACCGCGTTAACGTCGGCTCGGTCCAGGCCCAGTGTCGGGTCCACGCCCAGTGTCGGCCGGCTGAGCCGGTCCAGGCCGTAGCGACGGCGCTGCCGATCGGCGTACCGGTGCTCGGTCGGGGCCAGGTCGGTCGGGTGCAGGTCGCCGTCGCGGCGACCGACCCGGACCAACAGCACCTGGCGGGCGAACGTGCTGCTGCGGCGCAACCGGCCCGCCCAGCGACGCCCTGCGGGGCGCGGACTGTCAGTAGTACGACGCCGGCGCCATGGGGCTCTCGGCACGTTTCCTCCATCACCGGATCTGCTGACCGCCAAGCGGCGGGTGTCCGGCTGTCTCGTGCCGGACCTTGCATGGCCCGGCAGCCGTTTTGCGGAGTACACCATCGCATAGGGGAACATGGCTTGGCGATAGCTGCCGGCGGTACTTATATCTGGCTTAAACCGCTCGAACCGCTCGCTTGTTCCCATCCCGGGCTTCATCGCCCGTTTCCTCCATCATTCCCGCCTTTGACTGTACCGGAGGGTCACCAAGTCGGCTCACCGAGCGGGGTGCTATCGGCCACTCTGTCCGATTGCCACGGCAGCGATGTCGCTCAACGGCAGGTCAGCCGCCTCGTCGCGGGTGAACCACCCCGCCCGCGCCGTCGACCCTCCTGCGGACTCGGTGACCACCGCGTCGGTGGGTACGTCCACCAGCACCCGATAGATCACCCGTACGCCATGCCAGTCCAGAGGTCGGCCCTCCGGGCCCAGCGCGGCGGGATTGTGCAGATTGTTGACGCCGAGAAGATCCACGACCCGACCCACCTGCCCGCCCTCCTCGACCAACTCCCGCAGCAACCCGGTGGCCGGCTGCTCACCGTGATCGGTGCCACCGCCGGGCAGATGCCACAGACCGGCCCCCGGGTAGCCCTCCGCGATCTGGGTGAGCAGGATCCGCCCAGCGGGGTCGGTGACCAGCCCGTACGCCCCGAAGCGCAGCCGCCGGTCGGGGTGCTGCGGCGGGAACAGGTCCCACGACCGGTGCGCTGCCGGCGGCAGTGGGGTGACCGGCAGGCCGAGCGCCTCGGCGGTGAACGGAGTCAGCGGCAACTGCGCAACCTCCGCCAGCGAAAGCCAGCACACTTGATCAACCAGACCAGCCCCGACACCCCGCGACCCGCCCCCGGGCCCCGCGCTCTCAGGCCGCGCGCCGTGGGGAGTGCTGAGCTCGAACAACAGCCGGTCGGTGTGCAGCGCGGCCTTGTCCTCCGCAAAGGTGGCCACATCGGCGACCACCGCGAGTAGTCGCGTCACCGCGACCGTCAGCCCGGCCTGCTCGGCGACCTCGCGGACCACAGCGCGCTCCGGGTCCTCGGCATGCCCGACGGCACCGCCCGGCAACCGCCAGACCCCGGGAAACTCACCCTCTGCCCCGTCCCGAACCACTAATACCCGGCCTGAGTCCCGCAGAAGACCATAGACCCCGACTCGCCGCGCAAATTTCACCTTTGCTCGCTCCCCGCTTCGCACCACAGCTGTTGATCATGAAGTTATCGCCGTCCATCTCGCGTTCCGACAATAACTTCATGATCAACGCGAGGTGGTGCACGGGAAACCCTCAAGGCCTGGCGAGCCGGAGCATCCGGGGCAGCCGCCGCGTCCGGGCAGCCGGCCCTTGACGACGACCAATTAGCCTCGCGAAGACCCCTTCGGCCTGCTTTGCGACTCGGTCAGCTTCCCTCCATTAGCCCTCATTGTGGAGCCCAATCGCGTCACGGGGGCCGAGACAAGCGGTGATCAACTCGGGTTCACGGAAGGCGCGGTATTCCAGCACCCGGGATACCGCGCCTTCAAGGAACCCGAGTGGATCACGGGGTGGGCCCTGGGCGGCGCGCCGAATGCCTGCCCACGACGCCTGCGGCACCCTTCGGCGGGTTGTCCCGAACTCAAGATCGCGCAATATCCAGGATGCAGTGGCATCGGCGCGTCGGTGAAGCCACTACATCCTGGTTCGAGCACGATCTAGGCGCGAGGCGCGAGGCGCGAGGCGCGAGGCGCGAGGCGCGAGGCGCGAGGCGCGAGGCGCGAGGCGCGACGCCCGTCCCGCCGATGTTGGCGGCGGTGGAGACCATCTCGAAGCGCTGACGGGACGAGCCGGGCCGGTGTGCGGCGTGCAACT
>NZ_PYAK01000070.1 GCF_003264365.1 Micromonospora noduli | reverse complement strand
GACCAAGGTGGTCGGCGTGACCACCGGCCCCAACGGTGAGGGCTACGAGAGCATCGAGGGCTCCGACGTCGTCGTGAGCACCGCTGGTCTGCCGCGCAAGCCCGGCATGAGCCGGATGGACCTGCTGGAGACCAACGCCAAGATCGTCCGCCTGGGTCGCCGTCACCGAACGGGACCTGATGATCCGGTACGGGCCGTGGCGGCTGCGGACCGACCGGGACAACGTCACCGGCGTCGAGCTGAGCGGGCCGTACCGCTGGTGGCGGGCGATCGGCCCGCACCTGTCGCTGGCCGACGGCGGCGCGACCTTCGGCAGCAGCGCGGCCGGCGGGATCTGCCTGCGCTTCGGCGTGCCGGTGCCGGCGCTGGTGCCCGGGGGGCGGCCCCGGCACCCGGCGGCCACGGTGACGATCGCCGACCCGCCCGCGCTGGCCCGTCTGCTCGCCGTCGCGGACCTGTCCTGAGCAGGCCGAACAGGTGCCCGGTTCCGCCGATCGGGCACCGGGACACCGCCTACCGTCAGATCAGGACCTGTGAGGGTGGGACTGGCGATGGCTGACGAGCACCGGGCGAAACCACGGCGCTGGAACGGGCGCCGCCACACGCCGAGCGGGCCGGACCCTGCGCTGCGGGCGGCCCGCGATCCAGCCCGCCCACACCGGGGCGGCCGGCAGGGCGTCGTGGTGCCCGAACGCGTGGCCACCCCGGCCCGCTCGGCGCCGCCGGCCAGCCCGCTGCGCCGGTGGCTCTTTCAGCACCAGGTGCAGCCGCCCGGCCCCGAGGCGAGCGAGGGACAGAACCGTCGGCACGCCTGGTGGCAGGTGATGTGCCTGACCGGCGTGGACTACTTCTCCACGCTGTCGTACCTGCCGGGCATCGCGGCGGTGGCGGCCGGGGCGCTCTCCCCGCTGGCGACCCTGTTGATCGTCGTGCTCACCCTGTTGGGCATGCTGCCGATGTACCGGCGGGTGGCCCACGAGAGCCCGCACGGTCAGGGTTCGGTGGCGATGTTGGAGCGGTTGTTGCCGTTCTGGCGGGGCAAGATCTTCGTCCTCGTGCTGCTCGGCTTCGTGGCCACCTCCTGGATCATCACGATCACCCTCTCCTCTGCCGACGCCACAGTGCACCTGCTGGAGAACCCGTACCTGCCGGACGTCCTGCACGGGTCCCTGGTGCCGGTAGTGGTGACGGTGGTGCTGCTGCTCATCCTCGGCGGGGTGTTCCTGCTCGGGTTCCGCGAGGCGGTGGTGGTGGCCATCCCGCTGGTCGCGGTCTTCCTGGTGCTCAACGCGGTGATCGTCGTGGTCGCGGTGGCCCGGATCGTCGAGGACCCGGACATCGTGTCGAACTGGACGGCCGCGGTGACCTCGACCGGTGGCGGACCGGGCCAGGTGCTGTTCACCGCCGTGCTGGCGTTCCCGCTGCTGGTGCTGGGGCTGTCCGGTTTCGAGACCGGGGTCAGCATGATGCCCCTGGTGGCGGCCGACGGCCCGGACAAGCAGGCCCGGCTCGCCGCCCGGATCCGCAACACACGTCGGCTGCTCACCACCGCCGCGTTGATCATGTCCGTGTATCTGATCTCGACCACCTTCGTGACCACTGCGCTCATTCCGGCGGAGGAGTTCCGGCCGGGCGGCGGCGCGAACGGGCGGGCGCTGGCGTTTTTGGCGCACGCCTACCTGGGGGAGGTGTTCGGCAGCGTCTACGACGTGAGCAGCGTGCTCATCCTCTGGTTCGCCGGAGCCTCGGCGATGGCCGGGCTGATCAACATCGTGCCGCGCTACCTGCCGTCGTACGGCATGGCGCCGGAGTGGGCGCGGGCGGTACGCCCCGTGGTGATCGTCTACACCGTCGTCAGCGTCGCCATCACGATCGCCTTCCGCGCCGACGTCAACGCCCAGGCCGGGGCGTACGCCACCGGGATCCTGGCCATGATGGTCTCCGGGGCGGTGGCGGTGACGATTTCCGCGGCCCGTCATCATCGGCGCGGCTCCGCGATCGGCTTCACCGTGCTGACCCTGGTGCTGCTGTACGCGCTGCTGGAGAACGTCATCGAACAGCCGGACGGCATCACGATCTCCGCGCTGTTCATCCTCGGCATCATCGTGGTCTCGTTGGTCTCCCGGGTCACCCGGACCACCGAGCTGCGCGCCGAGCGGATCGAGTTCGACGAGGCTGCCCGTCGGTTCATCACCGAGTCGCTGGCGCACGACGGGCAGCTGCACCTGATCGCGAACAAGCGGCAGAAGGGGTCGGTGAAGGAGTACACGCTCAAGGAGCGGGCGCAGCGCGGGATGAATCCGGTGCCCGGGGCCGCGGACGTGCTGTTTCTGGAGATCGATGTGGTCGATCCGTCGGAGTTCAGTCAGGTGCTGCGCGTACACGGGATCGAGGTGGGCGGCTTCCGGGTGCTGCGGGCCAACAGCCCGGCGGCGCCGAACGCGATCGCCGCGATCCTGCTGGCCCTGCGCGACGCCACCGGGGTCCGGCCGCACGCGCACTTCGAGTGGTCGGAGGGCAGCCCGATCGCGCACCTGGCGCGCTACCTCATCCTGGGCCGGGGGGACACCCCGCCGGTGGTGCGGGAGATCATCCGCCGGACCGAACGGGACCCGCTGCGTCGGCCCGGCATCCACGTCGGCGGGTGACCTCGATGCCGCTCTGACAGCTTTGAAGATGAAAGAGGGCACTATTCACGTTCACACCTTCCTGTCCGTATTACGGACTTATCGTGACGTTTGGTAGCCGGCGAACACGTCGAGCCCCCCGCGCCCGAATCGGCGCGCGGCCACGTCACGTACGCAGGAAGGTAGGCACCGTTGATGTCCACGTACCGAGAGGGAGACCGCGCGACCCGACCCAGACGGCGCTCCCGATGGTTCTTAGCCAGCGGCTTGCTGGCGGGGAGCCTGGTCGTGGGAGCGGCCGGAGCGGCCGCCGCCGCCGACCGCGCCCTCACCCTCCCCGGTCTGGCCCGGCTGACCCCGGCAGCCGACGACGACCGCCGCGACGACGACCGGCGGGTTCCGCAGCCCGGCCAGGACGACGCGGAGCGGGCCCGCCCCACCACCCCGGGCACCGGTAAGCGGGGCGTGGTGTCGGTGCCGTGCGACGCCGCGAAGCTGGTGGCGGCGCTGGTCACTGCCAACGCCGAGGGCGGCGGCGAACTTCGGCTCGCGCCCAAGTGCCGTTACACCCTCACCGAGGCGTTCCACGAGACCGACCAGTACGACGGCGGGATCCGTGACGCCCGGGAGGCGGCCGACGCCGCGGAGACACCCGGCGACGCTGAGGCGCCGCCGCACAACCCGGCCGACGACACCGCTGGCCTGCCGGTGATCTACCAGCCGATCACGATCGACGGCGCGGGCGCCACCATCGCCCGGGCCGCCCAGGCCGCCTCGTTCCGCTTCTTCACCGTCCGCGACGGCGGCGAGCTGACCCTTCGCGACGTGGAACTGCACAACGGCCGCTCGGCCATCGAGGGCGGCAGCGTGCACGTGGTGCACGGCGCCACGGCCGTGGTCGAACGGGTCACCGTCACGCAGAGCACCTCGCTGTCGCCCGAGGGGGGCGGCGGCGGCATCTTCAACGACGGCAACATGGTGGTCACCGACTCCACGTTCGTCGGCAACAGCGCCTCCGGCGCCGCGGGCAAGGGCGGGGGCCTGCTCAACGGCGGCGTGCTGACACTGAAGCGCTCGGAGTTCCACCGCAACAGCGCCAACGCCTACGGCGGCGGGCTGGGCAACTACCGTGGTGCCGCCGACGTGGAGAGCGTCTCCTTCACCCGGAACAGCGCCGCCCAGGGTGGCGGGCTGGCCAGCTTCTCGGCCCGGACGAAGGTCTCCGACACCGAGCTGCTGAACAACACCGCGCAGGTCGGCGGCGGTGCCGCCAACTCCGACGCGGTGCTGGTGATGCGCACGATGACCATCCGCGGCAACACGTCCACAGTCAACGGCGGCGGCGTCTCGACAGTGAAGGGCCTGACGCCGATCGACGACAGTGTGATCGACGGCAACACCACCCACGGCCTCGGAGCCGGCATCTACGCCGAGAAGGCGAACCTGCTGGTCCGCGGCAGCGACGTGACCCGTAACGAGGCTGTCGGCGCCGCGTCCCAGGGCGGCGGCATCTACGCCAGCGCGGGCTCGGTGGCGATCTACACCAGCAAGGTCACCCACAACGCGTCGACGGTGAAGCCCGGCGGCATCTTCGGCATGCACGCCCAGGTCAAGATCGACGATGAGAGCGTGGTGGTCGAGAACGAGCCGACCAACTGCGAGGGCAGCCAGGTGCCGATCGCGCACTGCTTCCGCTGAGCGTCGACCCGCGCACCATCCCGAGCGCATTCATCCTGAGTGCACCGCCCGCCCCGGACGATCGTCCGGGGCGGGCGGTGCTTTGTCGTCACGTGACGCCCTCGGCCCCTCGCCGACCGCCGAGCCCGGTGGCCACCGACGCCGCCGACCTGCTCCTCAGCACGGCGTCAACCCATGGCGCGCAGCCGGCCGGAGAGGTCGCCGGCGAAGAAGTCGAGGAAGCCGTCCGGGTCGGGGCCGGCGTTCTGCAGGACGATGTGGTCGAAGCCGGCCTCGACGTACGACCGGACCTTGGCGACGTGCGGTTCCGGGTCCGGGCCGATGGCGAAGAGCTGCCGGATGTGCTTCTCCTCGACGTACGCGCTGGCCGCGTCGAAGTTGACCGGGTTCGGCAGTTCGCTCATCACCTTCCAGCCGGTGACCATCCATCGGCTCGTCTGCAACACCGCCTGCACCGCCTGGTGCTCGTCGGTGGCCCAGGCCAGTGGCACCTCGGCGTAGCGCGGGCCCGCACCCTGGGCGCGGCGGTAGTGCTCGACGATCGACGCGTCCGGCTCGGTGGCGAACAGGCCGTCGCCCAACTCGGCGGCGAGCCGCGCCGACGCTTCACCGCTGGCCGCCACCGCGATCACGGGCAGGGTGTCCGGCAGGTCGAAGATCCGGGCGTCCTCCAGTTGCAGGTGCCGGCCCTCGTACGACTGGTAGCCGCCCTGCCAGAGCAGCCGGATGATCTCCAGCGCCTCGCGTAGTCGCTCGTGTCGCCCCCGCACGCTGGGGAAGCCCTGACCGACCACGTGCTCGTTGAGCCGCTCTCCGGCGCCCACCCCCAGGGTGAACCGGCCGTCGGAGATCAGTGCCATGGTCGCCGCGGCCTGCGCGATGATCGCCGGGTGGTACCGGACGGTCGGGCAGGTGACCCCGGTGGCCAGGCGCAGGGTGGTGGTCTTGGCCGCGATGGCGCCGAGCACGCTCCAGGTGAAGGACGAGTGCCCCTGAGCGTCCAGCCACGGATGGAAGTGGTCGCTCATCTCGACGAAGTCGAAGCCGGCCCGCTCGGCCAGGACGGCCTGCCGGATGATCTCCTGTGGGCCATACCCCTCCGAGGCCAGCTTGTAGCCGATCTGCATGCCACACTCCTGATCCCGTTCGCTGACTGAGGCATCGGCGGTTCCCGGCCCCGGCGCGGACAAACGCCGCCGAGCCGCAAACCAGCCTCCTAGGATGCCTTAGGCGGTGTGCCGCCCGCGACGCGGAACGCGAGCACTGCGACAACCCGGAGTGCGGGTCGGGGTGTGCGCTTCGGCCAGCACATCCGCCCCGGCGCAGGTGACCCACCGCCGCCCGTCGACCCCGCCGACAGCCTCAGCCACGGTAGGGACTTACTCGTCTGGTGCTCCGGCGCGATCCCGCCGAACGGAACCGGCCCGTACCCCCACTGCGGGGGCACGGGCCGGGGTACGTCTGTCGTCTACTTGGAAGGCTCGGGCAGCTTGCAGTCGACCTTCGGGTTGGCGCCGATGTAGTTCAACGGCCCGGCCACGATGGTGACCAGGATGGTGCCGGCCTCGGCGCAGTTGGTGTCGTCGCCGCTGTAATAACCGCGCTGGCCACCGGCGATGGCGCCGATCACCAACCAGATCACGACGATGACTCCGAGAATCGAGGTGCCGCGCATCGCTGCCTCCTGGGGGTATGTGGTGGATCTGAGGTGCAGCCGTTGTACCCAATCGGGTCGCGCGGCTAACGGTTGCGTGCTACGACCCCCGCCGGATCCCCCATCCGGCCGATGCCGTCCGCCGTTGTGTACCGCCCGGGCATCCGCCGCCCGCACCGGGTAGCACCTGTCGGCTATCGGATCGGCGACCGACCTCGCCGTCATCCGGGTGGGTGGACGTAGAACTGCCTCACGGCCCCGCCGAGGAGGACTCATGGACGCCCCGACACCGCCCCTGTATATCGACCGCCCCGAGGACGTCGCGGTCGCGGCCCGCGCGCTTGCTGGCGGCGCGATCGTCGCGGCGGCGTTCGCCAACTTCTACGTCATCGTGACGCGTCCCGACGCGGCGACCGTACGCCGGGTCAACCTGGCCAAGGGCCGACCGGCACACCAGGTCGGCAGCATCACCACCGCGATCGGCCGGATTCCCGGGATGTTCGACTGGACGCGGATCTCGCCGCGGTTGCCGGTCGGTCGGGTGCGGGCGCTGATGGACGCCCTCTACGGGGCCGGGCCCTTCGGCTTCCGTGGGCCCGCGGCGGATCGGCTCCCCGAGCATCTCACCCAGATCGACCAGGGGATACGGACCACCCAGGTGATCGCGCCGGGGCTGACCTGCCCGTCCAACGCCTTCTTCGAGCGGGCGCTCACCGAGACCGGAACGGATCACCTCTACATCACCTCGGCGAACCGCTCCCGGCATCTCACCGGCGCGGCGGAGGAACCGGCGCACTGGAAGGCGGGTGCCCTCGCCGCCGACTTCGCCCACCTCGACGATCTGGTGGTGCTGGTCCACCGGGACGAGGCGGCGGCCCGCGCCGCCTACCCGGGCTACCTCACCACCTCGGTCACCCTGCTCTCGTTCCACGCGCCGGAGGGTGACCTCGAAGAACCGCCGGTGCTCACCGTGGACCGGCACGGATCGCTGCACCTGGACGACGTCCGACGCGCCGCCGCGCCGCTCGGCCTGCAGGTGCGCCTCGCCGGAGGTGCTCGGGAACGACTGCAGGTCCGCGGGTACGCCGGGGCACTGGTGTGAGCGGCTACCGCATCGGCCTGGTGGTGCCCAGTTCCAACACCACAATGGAAACCGAGATCCCGGCGATGCTGCGCCGACGTGAGGTGGTCGATCCGACGGTCCGCTTCACCACCCACTCCAGCCGGGTACGGCTGCGTCAGGTGACCGCCGACGAGTTGGCCCGGATGAACCGCTCCGCCCTGCGGTGTGCCGCCGAGCTGGCCGACGCCCGCTGCGACGTGCTCGCGTACGCCTGTCTGGTGGCGGTGATGTGCGAGGGCGCCGGCGCGCACGAGCGGGCCGGGCAGCGGTTGGGCCGCGCGGCCGGTCGCGCCGGGCACGGCATGCCGGTGGTGACCAGTGCCGGCGCGTTGGTGGCCGGGCTGCGGGCGCTGGGTGCCCGCCGGGTGGCCCTGATCGCGCCGTACCTGCCGCCGTTGACCGCGACCGTCGCCGCCTACCTCGCCGCGTACGGCGTACAGGTGACCGACGCGGTGAGCCTCTGCGAGCCGGACAACGTGGCGGTCGGGCGCATCCCCGCGGCGCGGCTGGTCGAGCTGGCCGATCGGCTGGACGTGACCGACGTGGACGCGGTGATCCTCTCCGCCTGCGTGCAGCTGCCGTCGTTGGCGGCCGTGCCGCAGGTGGAGGCCAGTCTCGGCCGCCCGGTGCTCACCGCGGCGACGGCGACCGTGCATCAACTGCTCACCGGTCTGGGCGTCGAGCCGTATGTGCCCGACGCCGGCCGGCTGCTGGCCGGCCCGACTCCGCTGTGAACGGCGGATTCGGCTCAGTGGGGCGGTGACGGGGCCTCCGGCGGCTTGCCGTGGCTACGCCGGAAGTCCGCGTAGGCCACGCCGACCAGCACCAGCAGCCCACCGAGGGAGGCGAACACCGGCGGCAGGTACAGCAGCCCGGGGGCGATGGTCAGCAGCGCCAGCACACCGCCGGGTCGGGACCACGACACCCGGCTGAACACCTCGTACTCGAACGAGGCCCGGCCGGCCAGGAACAGCGCCGGGCCGCCGAGGATCACCGCCAGCCAGGCCGGCGGGATCCGTCCGGTCGGCTCGTGCAGCACCAGGTGGAAGCCGGCCGCCGTGGTGACCACGCCGGAAATCATCAACAGATGGGTGTACGGCGCGCTGAACAGGAACTTGCTGGGCGACTCGGCGGCCTGGATGGCGGTCGGCAGCAGCTCGCCGGACTTGTGTACGTAGATCCGCCAGAGCAGCAGCGTGGTCAGGAACGCCACAGCGAAGGCCCCGATGTTCTCGGCCTCGTTGTGCTCCATGCTGAACATGGTGCCGATCGTCAGGATCGCGTCGCCGAGCGCGATGATGAAGAACTGCTGGTAGCGCTCGGAGAGATGCTCCGCGGTGACGTTGCGCTGCTTCTCGGGCACCACCCCGAGCCCCGGTACCGGGTACGCGAGCCGGAAGCCGAGGTAGTCGATGGCGAGCGCGCTGGCCCAGCACGCGATCCGGGCGTCCCCGCTGACGAATGCGCCGATGAGCCACGGGATCGCCGACACCGAGAACCAGATGAAGATGCGGGCCGCCCGACGCTGGGTCTGCGGTTCGCGCCGTACGGCCGGCATCAGGAACAGTCCACGCCCCAGGTGAATCGCCACGTACGTGCCGGCGAAGACGAGCCCCCGGTTGTTGAACGCCTCCGGAATCGCCGTGGTCATCAGCAGCGCGCCGAACATCACGGCGCTGATCAGCAGCTTGATCTCGGTGCGTTCCGGGTCGTACAGGTCGGTGACCAGCGTGGTGATCGCCCAGGTCCACCAGACGGCGGCCAGCATGATCAGTGCCTCGGCGGCCCGGTGCCAGTCGAGTTGGTCGACCATTCCCCGTGAGATGAGGGCCAGTGCGACCACGTACACCAGGTCGAAGAAGAGTTCGAGGAGGGTGACCCGGCGCGGGCCCTCCGGGTCGCGCACCGGCGGACCGCTGGCCCGTGGCGATCCGGGCTCCGGCGCGGCGAGGTGCACGGGATACTCCTGCGGAACCGCTCGACTCGATGGGCCTGTCCGGTCCACCTCTAGGGACGGTAACGAGCGGGCGAGCGCGGGATCCTGCGTTCGCCCGCTCGTCCCTCAACCGGGTTGTGTCGGGTGGTTACCCTGCTTGCGGAGGTGTCGACGGCTTCCCGTCGCCACGGGGGGCGGCGAGGGCGTCGACCAGGCGGCGGGCCGAGCCGGCCAGGTTCCACCGTTGGGCGAGCTCGAGCAGCCGGTCCGGGTCGGCCGGCGCGCTCGGCAGCGCGGTGGGCAGCTCCGGCAGGGGCACGTCCAGGGCGACCCGGACCACCGTCGGCGCGACGCCCAGGTAGTCGCGCGCCGCGACCAGCTTGGCGCGCAGGCCCGGTGCGAAGGACGAGTCGGAGTCGTCGAGCGCGGCCAGGATGCCGGCGATGCTGCCGTACCGCTCGATGAGCCGTGCGGCGGTCTTGTCGCCGACGCCGGCCACCCCGGGCAGCCCGTCACTCGGATCGCCGCGCAGTGCGGCGAAGTCGGCGTACCGGTCGGCGGGCACGCCGTAGCGGGCCCGTACGGCGGCATCGTCGCAGTCGTCGAGCTTGGCGACGCCGCGCCCGACGTAGAGCAGTCGGACCGGTCGGGCGTCGTCGACGAGTTGGAACAGGTCGCGGTCGCCGGAGACCACCTCGACCGGGCCGGGCTGGGTCACCGAGAGGGTGCCGAGCACGTCGTCCGCCTCGTAGCCGGTCGCGCCGACCGCGGTGATTCCCACCGCGGTCAGCACCTCCAGGATCATCGGCACCTGCGGGGAGAGGGTGTCCGGAACGATCTCGCCGCCCTGCGGGGCGACCCGGTGCGCCTTGTACGACGGCAGCAGGTCGACCCGCCACGCCGGGCGCCAGTCGTAGTCCAGTGCGCAGATCATCCGGTCGGCGCCCCGCACCCGGATCAGGGTGGCGAGCATGTCGAGGAAGCCGCGCACCGCGTTGACCGGTGTGCCGTCCTCGGCCTTGGCGGCGGACTCCGGAATGCCGAAGTAGGCCCGGAAGTAGAGGCTGGCTGCGTCGATCAGCAGGATCGGGGGTCGGTGTGCCACGCCGGACAGCCTGGCACAACCGTCCGACGATCTGGCGTACGCCCGGCCGCCGGTGGTGTCAGCGTCGCTCGTCGGGCCGGTAGACGGTCTCCCGTCGGGCCAGGCGCTGCACGACGTAGCTGGTCACCAGCAGCAGGATCGCGACCACCACCTCGACCCAGGCCGCGACGCCGTCGGCGACGGTGACGCCGATGACCAGCAGGACCAGGCCGACGAGTGCGAGGACCCCGGCCCACAGTTGGCGGCGACGGCGGGTCGCCGCCCTGCTCGCCTGGTTCGCTGCCACGTCGGTCCTCCCGGTCGGGGAGTCCGGGCGGCTCCCCGATTCCAGGCTATGGCTACCGGTGGCGTTCGATCAGGGAAACCGACGCGCGGACCGCTGCCGGTCGTCGATGCAGAGCGTTCCAATCCGGAACGGACTATAGTCGGGACGGGACCAATGGAGGTAGCCGGTGCGGCGAGAGGATCTTGCTGATGCGGACTGCGGCATCGCGCAGGCGCTCGGCGTACTGGGGGACTGGTGGACGTTCCTCATCGTGCGGGACGTCGCCGGCGGGACGACCCGCTTCGACGCGCTCCAACGCGAGCTGGGCGTCAGCCGGCGGGCGCTGACCGAGCGCCTCGGCGCCCTGGTCGAGCACGGTGTGCTGGAGCGCAGACCGTATTCGCGACACCCACCGCGGTACGACTATCTGCTCACGGCGAGGGGCGAGGGGCTGTTGCCGGTGCTGATCGCGCTGCAGGACTGGGGAACGAGGCACCTGATGGGCGACGGTGACGTCACCGCGACGGCCGACGCCGGCTCGGCCGAGGCGCGCCGCGCGCACGACCTGGTCGGCCGACGGTTGCCCGCTGTCGTCCTGCCCGCCGCCGACGGGCAACCGGTGGCGGTGGCCGCGACCGCCGCGTGGACGGTCCTCTACCTGTTCCCCGGGGCGTACGCGCCGGGGACGCACGGCTATCCGCCCGGCTGGGCGGAGATTCCCGGCGCCCGGGGGTGCACCCTGGAGTCGACCACGTACGCCAAGCGTCACCCGGACTTCGTGACCGCCGGTGTCCGGGTGTACGGCATCAGCACCCAGCGGCCCGACCAGCTCGCCGACTTCGCCGCGTACGCCGAACTGCCGTTTCCGCTGCTGTCGGACGAGGACGGCCGACTGGGGGCGGGGCTGCTGCTGCCGGTGTTCCGTGCGGGTGGGGTGACCCGGTTCAAGCGGCTGACCCTGCTGGTCGACCCGACGGCGGTGGTGCGGGCCGTGCAGTTCCCGGTCACCGACCCGGCCGGCTCGGTGCAGGAGATGCTCACAGTGGTCGGCGAGCACGCAGGGGCCCCCGGCTGACGCCTTCGCGTCGACCGGGGGCACTACGAGCCGGCTGGTGCGGGGGCCCGGCGGGCGCCGCGTCAGGCCGGGAGCGTCCAGCGCTGGTTGGCGCCGGCGAAGCAGTCCCAGATCTGCAACCGGGTGCCGTCGGCGGAGCTGTTGTCGCTGGCGTCGAGGCACTTGTTCGACTGCGGGTTGCGCAGCGTGCCGTTGGACTGCGCCTGCCAGACCTGCGCGCCGCTGCCGTTGCAGTCCCAGAGTTGGACCTTCGCGCCGTTGGCGGTGGAGCCGCTGGTGATGTCGGCGCACTTGCCGAGGGCTCGCAGCGTGCTGTCGCTGGCCACGGTCCAGGTCTGCGCGTTGGTGCCGTTGCAGCCCCAGAGCTGGACGGCGGCGCCGTTGGCGGTGCTCGCCGACGCCACGTCGACGCACTTGCCGGCGATTCCGGTGATCTGACCGGTGCGACCGGTCGGCGGCGGGGTGGTGCCGCCCATGATGGTGTCGTACATGGCGCTGAGCAGTGAGGTGGAGCCGCTGGTGTCCTGCGACAGCTCCCAGTTCATCACGCCGCCGGCGTTTGCGAGGGCCCACTGCGTCTTGCGCTTGACGGTCGGAATGCCGTTCCAGCACTGCTGGCTGCCGCCGATGGTGGCGCAGTCCCGGTTGGCGTTCGCCGGGTCGAGTCCGACCAGGTACGAGTAGTTGTAGTAGACGGGGCGGCTGTAGAACGGGATGCCGAGGACGGCCTTGCTGGCCGGCAGGCCGCGGGCCTTCCACAGGTTGATGCTGTTGATCGACCAGTCGTAGTTGGCGTGTGGGCTGCCGCCGTCGTACGCCATGATGTTGAGCCAGTCGACCTGGTTGAACACGGCCGTCTGGACGCCCTGGACGCTGCCGCCCTCGCTGACCACGGCGGCGGTGAGCAGCTTGCCGCGACTGTGCAGGGCGCTGCTGAGCTGTGTCATGAGCGCCGTGTAGTTGTTGGCCGAGGCGCCCGCGTCGGGGTACTCCCAGTCCATGTCGACGCCGTCGAGGTTGTACTGGTTGACGAAGTTGACCAGGTTGTTGACGAAGTTGGTGCGGCTGGTGGGGTTGGCGGCGAGCGTCTCGAAGGCCGAGTCGTTGCCGTCGTTCCAGCCGCCGACGGCGATGGAGACCTTGACGTTGTTGGCGTGCCCCTGCGAGACCAGCGAGGAGAGCCGGGCCCCGTCCACCCCTTGCAGGGTGCCGTTGCTGTTGGGCAGGACGAAGGCGTAGTTGATGTGGGTGAGCTTGTTGTACTGGATGGTGTTGATGTTGCCGGCCCAGGAGGGCATGTAGCCGACGCTCTTGAAGTTGTTCGGCAGCACCACGGCCTGCGCGGCGGTGGGAATGACGGTGAGGGTGGCGCCGGCGGTGGCCAACGCGAGCAGGCCGGCGGCGAGGGCGCGGCGCAGTGGTGAGGACATCGGGGGCCTTCCCGTGGGCGGGGGACGACACCCGCCCGCGCAGGGTTGTCGCGGGCGGGGGGTGCGGGGACGCAGGGACGGGTGGGCCTCGAGGCAGCCAAATCTTAAAGAGTGTTAACTGTCCGCGTCAATCAACGTCGATGGATTTTCCGACGATCGGTGTCGATATGGGGTTTGCCCAAACGACCGTTAAGCTGACGGGGTGGGAATCGACGAGCTGTATCCACCGGATCGGTTGATCGCCGCGCAGCGAGCGACGGCCGCCGCCGGCCTGGACGCCCTGCTGCTCACCCCGGGCTCCGACCTGCGGTATCTGACCGGCTACGACGCCCACGCGGGGGAGCGGCTGACCTGCCTGGTGCTGCCCGCCGAGGGCGAGCCGACCCTGATCGTGCCCCGGCTGGAACGCCCGGCGGCGGAGGCGTCCCCCGCGCCCGCCACCGGGGTCCGCATCGTCGACCACGTCGACGGCACCGACCCGTACCCCCTGGTCGTCGCCGCCCTCGACGGCCCGGTAGCGGCGGTCGGGCTCGCCGACCGGATGTGGGCCGAGCAGGTCCTCGGCCTGCGCGCGGCGCTGCCCGACGCCGCGCAACGGCTCGCCGGGGAGGTGCTGCGCGAGCTGCGGATCCGCAAGTCCCCGGCGGAGGTCGCGGCGCTCGCCGAGGCCGGCGCGGCGATCGACGAGGTGCACCTGCGGATGGGCGAGTGGCTGCGCCCCGGTCGCACCGAGGCCGAGGTCGCCACCGACATCGCCGCGGCGATCCGCGCCGCCGGGCACGTCACAGTCGACTTCGTCATCGTGGCGGCCGGGCCGAACGGGGCCAGCCCGCACCACGGCACCTCGGACCGGCCGATCGGCGTCGGCGAGCCGGTGGTGGTCGACATCGGCGGCACCATGGCATCGGGCTACCGCTCGGACTGCACCCGCACCTACCTGGCGGGCGGGTCGGCGCCGGCCGACTTCCTGGACTACTACGCGGTGCTGTGCGAGGCCCAACGCGCCGCCGTCGCGGCGGTGCGGCCCGGGATCACCGGCGCGGCGGCCGACGACGCGGCCCGGGCGCCGATCGCCGCCGCCGGCTACGGTGCCGCGTTCCTGCACCGCACCGGCCACGGCATCGGTCTGGACGGGCACGAGGAGCCGTACCTGGTGGCCGGCAACGACCGACCCCTCGAGGCCGGCATGGCGTTCTCCATCGAACCGGGCATCTACCTGGCGGGCCGGCACGGCGCCCGCATCGAGGACATCGTCGTCTGCACAACGGACGGCGTGCAACGGCTCAACACCACCCCCACGGAGCTCATCGCGCTATGACTGTCGACCGGATCCTCCCCACCGACGAGGCCCACGACCTGCTGGGTCTCGCCACCGAGCTCGCCGACGGCGAGCTCGCGCCGAAGGCCGCGGCCTTCGAGGAACGCGCCGAGTTCCCCCGTGAGGTGCTGCGCACGCTGGGCCGCGCCGGCCTGCTCGGGCTGCCCTACCCCGAGGAGTACGGCGGCGCGGCCCAGCCGTACGAGGTGTACCTGCAGGTGCTGGAAATCCTGGCCAGCCGCTGGCTCGCGGTCGCCGAGGCGGTCAGCGTGCACACCCTGTCCTGCTACCCGGTGGCGGCGTTCGGCAGCGACGAGCAGCGCAAGCTGCTGCCGGACATGCTCGGTGGCGAGTTGCTGGGCGCGTACTGCCTCTCCGAGCCGCAGGGTGGCTCGGACGCGGCGGCGCTGACCACCCGGGCGGATCGCGACGGCGACGCGTACCTGGTCTCCGGCACCAAGGCATGGATCACCCACGCCCGCACTGCCGACTTCTACAACGTCTTCTGCCGCACCGGCGGGCCCGGCCCGAAGGGGATCTCCTGCCTGCTCGCCGACGCGGGCACGGCCGGCATCACCCCGCAGGCGGCCGAGCGGACGATGGGGCTGCGCGCCTCCCCGGTGGCGCAGATCGCCTTCGACGAGGCGCGGGTGCCGGCCGACCGGTTGATCGGCGGCGAGGGGATGGGCTTCACCATCGCGATGTCCGCGCTGGACTCCGGCCGGCTGGGCATCGCGGCGTGCGCGGTCGGGCTGGCCCAGGCCGCCCTGGACTACGCGGTCTCCTACGCCCGGGAGCGCCAGCAGTTCGGGCGCTCCATCATCGACTTCCAGGGGCTGGGGTTCCTCCTCGCCGACGCGGCCACCCAGATCTCCGCCGCCCGCGCGCTGACCCTGGCGGCGGCCCGGCTGCGCGACGCCGGCCGCCCGTACTCGATCGAGGCGGCCAAGGCGAAGCTGTTCGCCACCGACATGGCGATGCGGGTGACCACCGACGCGGTGCAGGTGCTCGGCGGCGCGGGTTACGTGGCCGACCACCCGGTGGAGCGGTACATGCGTGAGGCGAAGGTGTTGCAGATCGTGGAGGGCACCAATCAGATCCAGCGGATGGTGATCTCCCGGGCGCTGGCCAAGGGCTGACGACGGCACGTGGTGGTAAGGCTGCGGTGGGTGCGTCACGGCCCACCGCGGTCCGCCACTCGGGTACCTCGTCGCCGTGCGACGGTTTTCCCGGTAGGTTGCACGCCGTGGAGGAGATCGACCGCGCTATCGTCGCCGCGCTGACCGCCGACGGCCGTCTGTCGTACACCGACCTGGCCGAGCGGGTGGGGCTGTCGGTGTCCGCCGTGCACCAGCGGGTCCGTCGGCTGGAGCAGCGCGGGGTGATCAAGGGGTACGCCGCCCGGGTGTCGTTCGAGGCGCTGGACCTGCCGCTCACCGCGTTCGTGGCGATCCGGCCGTTCGATCCGTCGCAGCCGGACGACGCCCCGGAGCGGTTGGCCCACCTGCCGGAGATCGACTCCTGCTATTCGGTGGCGGGGGAGGACTTCTACCTGCTGCTGGTGCGGGTGGCCAGCCCCACGGACCTGGAGCGGGTGCTCCAGGAGATCCGCACCTCGGCGAACGTCACGACCCGGACGACGGTGGTGTTGTCCACGCCGTACGAGAACCGGCCACCAAAGATCAGCTCTGCGGCACCGAGTCGGTCGCGGTCCCGGGCGCCGGAGGAGCCGGCTGGTTCCACCGCAGGATGACCTGCCGACCGTGTTCGTGACCGAGCGCGCTGACCGTGGCGGTCTCCAGGCGTAGCCGCCCGCCGGCGGACGGGGGCAGACCGATCCAGCGGGCACCGAGCACCCGCAGGCTGTGCGCGTGCCCGACCAGCGCGACGGTGCCTCGGTCGAGCAGCGGGGTGACGCGGGCCAGCACCCGGTCGAGCCGTTCGCCCACCTGCGCGGGGGACTCCCCGCCGGGGCAGCCGTCGGTCCAGATGTTCCAGTGCGGATCGTCGTTGTGGATGTCGACCGTGGTGCGGCCCTCGTACTCGCCGTAGTTCCACTCGCTGAGGTCCTCGTCGACGGCGTCGACGGTGAGCCCGGCGAGCTGCGCGGTGCGCAGCGCCCGGGAGCGGGGGCTGCTCAGCACGGTGGCGAAGCGCCGGCCGGCCAGGAACGCGGCCAGGGTGCGGGCCTGTCGCTCGCCGTCGGGGGTCAGCTCCAGGTCGGTGTACGAGGTGTGCCGCAGGCTGGCGCTCCAGGTGGTCTCGCCGTGTCGGATCAGCAGGAGCTCTCCCATGCGGTCAGTTAACCATCGTGGGGCGTGGCCGACAGGCGACCCTCCCACTACCTATCTTCCTAGGATGCCTTACGGGGTGTGCCGACCGGCACCGCCGGTTTCGGCACCCGGAGACCGGGCAAGCGTGCCGGGACAACCGCCAGACCGAGGAGGCGCGATGAGCTTCACCGAGAAGGCAAAGAACAAGGTTGAGCAGATGGCCGGCGCCGCGAGGGAGCGCGTCGGCGACATGACCGACAACGAGCGGATGCGTGGCGAGGGCGCCAGCCAGGAGAGCGACGCGCGCGCCAAGCAGGCCGGTCAGAACGTCAAGGACGCTGGTCGCAACGTGAAGGACTCCTTCACGAAGTGACCTGAGCGGTCCACGGGTCCCCGGGCGCACCGTCGCCCGGGGACCCGTCGTGCCGCGTTCCTTGGTGCTGGCGGCGCTGGCCCTTTTGCCTGCTCGGCGTGGCGGTCACCATGTACGCCCCGCGCGGCCCTGCTCGACCCCAACTGCGGCGGCGGCCTCGGCGGCCTCTCGGGCGGGAGATTCGCTGGTGAGCCGTATACCTGGGAGTCATATTTATACCTCTGAGGTATATCGCTCACCGGAGCGGCACCACCCCGACGCTTGACGCGCAATGCCCGCTTGCCAGCGGCCGCCGGCTGCTCGGGGTCTAGGTGAGTCGGGTGGGCGAGGTGCGTTCGCCGGCGTTCGAGACGGTGCGCGCGGGACAGTGAGGCGCTTTCGCGTCTGCGATGATCTGCGGCGTGATCCGACCCCGCCTTCGCCCATTGTGGTGTGGCGCACTGGTTGCGGCGGCCGTTGTCGGCAGTGTCGCGTGCACGGCGTCCCGGGTGCCACCGCCGGAGGGGCCGGTCTTCGTCGGCTCGTCCGCCTCTGCGGCCGCGCCGCCGGCCAGCGCATCGCAGGCGGTTCCGACGCCAACGGCTCCCGCCACCCCACAGAGTGTCCCGACGCCGACGGTTCCGGCTGTTCCGGCTTTCCCGGGGGCGACGCGGGTGGGGAGCAGGGCGCCGGTGGTGGATCACGGGCCGCGCACCGGTGCCAAGGTCGCGCTGACCTTCGACGCGGACATGACCGACGGGATGTTGGCCAGCCTGCGGGCCGGCCGGGTCAAGTCGTACGCGAATCTGCGCATCCTCGACCTGCTGGAGCGGGAGCAGGTGCCGGCGACGTTTTTCCTGACCGGCAAGTGGGTCAAGCGGTATCCGGACGTGACCCGGCGGATCGCCGGCAACCCGCGCTTCGAGTTGGCCAATCACACCTACGGGCACGCGGCGTTCACCGCCGACTGTTACGACCTGCCCCGGCTGCCGGTCGACGAGCTGGCCGGCGATGTGGCGAAGACGTTCGAGGTGATCGCGCCGTACGGGGGTCGGCAGACCCGGTACTTCCGTTTTCCGGGGTTGTGCCACGACGCGGCGGCGTTGGACGCGTTGGCGCCGCTGGGTGTGACGGTGGTTGACGGGGACGTGGTCAGCGGCGATCCATTCGCGACGGCGTGGAAGCCGTTGGTGCGGGCGGTGTTGGACCACGTCCGCCCCGGGTCAGTCGTGATCATGCATGTGACCGAGGCGAACGCGGCGATGACGGACGAGGCGTTGCCGCACATCCTGGCCGGGCTGCGTGAGCGAGGGCTGGTGCCGGCGCCGTTGTCCGAGGTGCTGACCACCTGACGGCCCGTCGCGCCGGGTGCGGCACTGTGCACGCCAGGGGAGCGGCCGGGTTGAAATCGGGGAAACGGGCTCGCGCGACCTGTCACGGTTGAGGTCCCACCGGACATGGAGTGAACGTGAGCTCCGGCATTGAGTACTACGAGGACCGCTTCCGGCGCGTCTACCTTGAGCACTTCGAGCCGTTGTTGGCGTACGCGCTGAGGCGTGTCGCGCATCCCGAGGACGGGGCCGACGTCGTCGCGGAGACCTTCCTGGTCGCCTGGCGGCGCAGGCATGACATTCCGGCCGATGATGAGGCTCGGCTCTGGCTGTACGGGGTGGCCCGGCGGGTGTTGGCCAATCATCACCGGGGTGGGGTTCGCCGCCAGCGGCTGGGTGAGCGGCTGCGTGAGCAAATCGCCGTCGCGGTCGCCGTCGATCCGGGCAGTGAGGTGCCCGAGCGGCTTGCTGTCCGGGCGGCGTTGGCGGGTCTGGGTGAGCTGGACCGTGAGGTGTTGATGCTCACCGTGTGGGAGGGCTTGCAGCCGCGCGAGGTGGCCGCGGTCCTCGGGGTCGGTCCCGCCGTGGTGCGGACACGACTGTCGCGTGCGAGAGCCAGGCTGCGGGAGATGGTCGGTGATGACCTCGGGCCGCCTGGACATGTACTCGACGTGCTGACCGCAGCCACCCGGAAGGAGCAGAGATGACCGAGGAACACTTTGACCGGCTGGTTCGAGAGGCCGATCCCGCTCGGCTGGACCTCGTTGGACAGCTCGACGGGGTGAAGCAGACCCTCCTTGGCGAGATCATGTCCGAGTCGACGCTCGGTCGGTTCGTGCAACCACCCCGACGGCAACCGAGAGTGCGTCGCTTCGCTGGCGTGGCGGCGGTGGTCGTGGTCCTCGCAGGGGTCCTGGCCGTCTCTGTTCTGCCGGGCGAGCCCGGAGAGGTCGGGGAGGTGGCTTCCGCTCCCAGCGCCGGTGCTCCGGTCGTCTACTCGCCGGTGGCGATGCGGGCCGCGGAGAAGAATCCGCGGCTGCTGATCAACCAGCCCGGCTGGAAGGCGACCACCGTGTACGGGTTCACCCAGGAGATGGGCACCATCACCTTTCGCAAGGGTGGACGCGAGTTGGAGTTCGACTGGTATTCGGCTGACGGTTACGCCGACCGTTACGCCGACCGGCTCCACGTCAATCGTCCGAAGGCTGTGCAGGTCGATGGCTGGCCGGGTGACCAGTTCGAGTATTCCGCCAGCGATTTCGAGGTGTTGCTCCGTCCCCGTGACGGGGTCTTCGTCGAGTTGCAGACCGGGGGTGACTGGTCCCGGAAGGAGTTCGCCCGGGTCCTCGCCAATGTGGTCCGAGTGGATGCGCGTACGTGGTTGGGTGCGCTTCCGCCGGAGATCGTCATTCCCGAGCGGGCGTTGGCGCGGGCGGCCGAGGTGCTCGCGGACGTGCCGCTCCCGCCGGGCTTCGACGTGGCGGCGCTGGTTGACGTCGGCATCAACGATCCCTACCAGTTCGGTGCCGCTGTGACGTCGCGGGTGGGTTGCGGGTGGATCGCTGAGTGGCAGCGCGCGAGGGCGAGCGGGGACGAGGCCGGGGTGCGGCGGACCGTCGAGGCGCTGCGGAGCAGCCACGGGTGGCGGGTGCTGCGGGACATGGACAAGGCCGGTGACTGGCCGGAGGTGTTCTGGGAGTACGCCGACGAGATCGCGGCCGGGACGTTGCGGGCCAGCTATTCGCAGGGTCTGGGCTGCGCCTGACCACGGAGTGCGCGACACCCCCGGGAGTGGTCTCCCCGGGGGTGTCGTCGTCGGTGGGTCAGTCGTCGCGGTGGTCGTTCCACCACTGCTGGCCGTCGGCGGGGAGCGTGTCGATCGGGTCGTAGTAGGCGTAGCGCTTGTTGAGCGCCTCCAGGTCGGCGGACTCGATGGAGGTGCGGTAGTTCTTCGTCCAGTAGGAGATGCCGCGTTCGCGGTCGTAGTCGGTGAGCATGTGCACCCAACGCTTGCCGACGAAGGGGACGTCGCAGACGATCCGGGGGGTGGCGTAGCCGGGGAGGTAGCCCATGATGTCGTGCTGGAGTTGCTGGGCGTGCCAGACCGGGACCCGCCAGTGTTCGGCGTTGGGGATCATGTCGCACATGTAGAAGTAGTACGGCAGGATCCCGGCTTCGCCCTGGAGCGCGAAGCAGAGGTCGAGCAGTTCCGGGGTGGTGGCGTTGACGCCGCGCATGAGCACGCCCTGGTTGCGGACGTCGCGGACGCCGACGTCGAGGGCGGTCTGGGCGGCCTTGGCGACCAGTGGGGTGAGCGACTGGGCGTGGTTGACGTGGGTGTGGATGGCGAGGTTCACGCCGCGGCGGGCGGCGGTGCGGGCCACCCGCTCCAGGCCCTCGACGACGTCGGGCTGCAGCCAGTGCTGGGGGAGACCCATGAGTGCCTTGGTGGCGAGCCGGATGTCGCGGACCGTCTCCAGTTCCAGCAGTCGCATGAGGTACGACTCGAGGTTGCGCCAGGGGACGTTGGCCACGTCGCCGCCGGAGACGACCACGTCGCGGACGCCGGGGTGGGCCTTGAGGTAGGCGATGTGGGCGTCGTAGCGGTCGACGGGCTTGAGGGTGAGCTTGAGTTTGTCGACGGCGGGGGTGGAGTTGCCGACGAGGTCCATCCGGGTGCAGTGCCCGCAGTACTGGGGGCAGGTGGAGAGCAGTTCGGCGAGGACCTTGGTGGGGTAGCGGTGGGTGAGGCCTTCGGCGACCCACATGTCGTGCTCGTGCAGGCTGTCGCGGCTGGCGTAGGGGTGTGAGGGCCAGTCGGTGCGTCGGTCGGAGGCGACCGGGATCATGTAGCGGCGGATGGGGTCGGCGAGCAGCGCCTCGGTGGTGAGGGTCGCGAACGGCACCATCGTGTTGATCATTTGTGGTGGCACCAGCATGGACATGGTGGCCAGGGCCCTCTGGTCGGCCTCGAGGTCGGCGTAGAAGGTCTCGTCGATCAGGTCACCGAAGACGGCGCGGAGCTGCTTGATGTTCTTGACGCAGTTGACGCGCTGCCACTGGGCGGATTCCCACTGGTCGCGGGTGACGTGGCGCCAGCCGGGGAACCGGGTCCAGTCGGGTTCGACCAGGGGGCGGCGGTGGTACTCGTAGGGCTGCCCGGCGGTCGGTACGGCGACCGGGGCGTGACGGGGTTGAGGGATGGTCTCAACCGGTTGGGTCTGGGTCACGGCCCCTCCTCGGTGTTGCGGCTGATCATCAAAGCCCGAAGGCTACTGGAAAATATTCGGTACAGAAACTAGTCTGCCGTAAGTTTTCCCGTTACGCGAGCCTTGACCGGGGCTTCGAACGGCTGGCAGGGGGAGGTTGGCGTGACGTCACCGGTGGGACTGCACCGCGTCGTGCAACCGACGGGGGTGCTGCCGCAGGCAGCCTGGCGCCTGGACACGTCGGCGGCGATCGCGCCGAACGAGGTGCGGATCCGGGTGCAGCGGCTCAACCTGGACGCGGCGAGCTTCCGGCAGTTGTCGGAGAAGCACGGCGGGGACGGTGACGCGGTCCGCGCAGAGGTGCTGGAGATCATCTCCACGCGGGGGAAGATGCAGAACCCGGTGACCGGGTCGGGCGGGATGCTGATCGGCACGGTCGAGGAGGCCGGTCGGCGGTCCCCGCTGGGGCTCAGGGCGGGGGAGCGGGTCGCCACCCTGGTGTCGTTGACGTTGACGCCCCTGGTGATCACCGACGGGTTGGCCCGCTGGGACGGGCGCAGCGAGCAGGTGCCCTGTGACGGGTGGGCGATCCTGTTCGCGCGTTCCATCGCCGCGGTGCTGCCCGACGACGAGGATCCCCAGTTGTCCCTCGCCGTGCTGGACGTGTGCGGGGCGCCCGCGCTGACGGCCCGGGTGGTGTCGCGCTACGTCGAGGATCGTCGGCGTAGCGGTGATCCGACGCCGGTGCGGGTCGCGGTGATCGGTGGGGCGGGTAAGAGCGGGTCGCTGTCTCTCGCGGCGGCGCGACGGGCGGGCGCCGCGCGTACCGTCGGGGTGGTGCCGGTGGCGGCGGAGCGCGACGCGCTGACGGCCGCCGGTCTGGCGTCGGTGGTGGCGTTGGCCGACGCGCGCGACCCGGTGGGGTTGTCCACGGCGGTGACCACCGCGCTGGGGGTGCCGGCGGACGTGACGGTGGTCTGCGTGGACGTGCCGGGGTGTGAGCACGGGGCGGTGCTGGCCACCGCAGACGGCGGCACGGTGATCTTCTTCTCGATGGCGACGAGCTTCTCCGCTGCCGCGTTGGGCGCGGAGGGGTTGGCGGCGGACGTGACGATGCTGGTGGGCAACGGGTACGTGCCGGGGCACGCGGAGTTGGCGCTGGGGCTGCTGCGGGCCGAGCCGGGGGTGCGTCAGCTGTTCGCGGCGCGGGTCGCGGCAGACTGAGGTCATGACGAACCCCTCGACGTTGTATCGCGGCGGCGTGCTGCACTGCCCCGCCGACCCGAGCGCCACCGCGCTGCTGGTGTCCGGTGGGCGGATTGCCTGGTTGGGGACCGACGGTGACGCGCCACCGGCCGACCGGGTGGTGGACCTGGGCGGGGCGTTGGTGACGCCTGCGTTCGTCGACGCGCACGTGCACGCCACCGACACCGGGTTGGCGTTGTCCGGTTTGGCGTTGTCCGGGGTGCGCTCGGCGGGGCAGTTGCTCGACGCGGTGGCGGGGTTCGCGGCGGGTCTGCCGGCGGACGCGGTGGTGCTGGGGCACGGCTGGGACGAGTCGGGTTGGTCGGATCCGACGTTGCCGGACGCCGCGGCGCTGGACCGGGCGGCCGGTGGTCGGCGGGTGTACCTGTCGCAGGCGTCGATCCACTCGGCGTTGGTGTCGTCGGCGTTGCTGGCGGCGTGCCCGCAGGCGGCGCAGGCGGCCGGGTACGACGCGTCGGGCTGGTTGCGGCGCGACGCGCACCACGTGGTGCGGGCGGCCGCGCAGGCGTCGGTGAGTCGGGCCCAGCGCGTCGCGGCGCAGCGGGTGGCCCTGGCCCACGCGGCGTCGTTGGGGATCGCGGCGGTGCACGAGTGTGGTGGCCCGGAGATCTCCGACGAGGAGGACTTCACCGGTCTGCTGGGGATCTCCGGGGCGGGGTTACCGGAGGTGTACGGGTACTGGGGTGAGTTGGGTGGCGCCGCGCGGGCCCGGGAGTTGGGCGCGGTCGGCGCCGGTGGGGACCTGTTCGCCGACGGGGCGTTGGGCTCGCGCACGGCGCACGTGTCGCAGCCGTACGGCGACGGTGACGGCTGCGGGCACGGGTACCTGTCGGTCGAGCAGGTGCGCGATCACCTGCTGGACTGCGCGGCGCACGGCATGCAGGGCGGTTTCCACGCCATCGGTGACGCGGCCATCGGAACGGTCCTCGACGGGTTCGCGGCGGCGGCGCGGACGGTGGGGGTGGAGCGGTTGCGCGCGGCCCGGCACCGCATCGAACACGCGGAGATCATGAGCAAGGCGTTGATCGCGCGGTTCGTGGAGTACGGGGTGGTGGCGAGCATGCAGCCGGCGTTCGACCGGTTGTGGGGTGGCGCGGGCCGGATGTACGAGACGCGGTTGGGGTTGGACCGGTCGTTGGAGTCGAACCCGATGGGTGCGATGCACTCGGTGGGGGTGGCGTTGGCGTTCGGGTCGGATTCGCCGGTGACGCCGCTGGACCCGTGGGGGTCGGTGCGGGCGGCGGTGGCGCACCACAACCCGGCGCAGCGGATGAGTGTGCGTTCGGCGTTCGCGGCGCACACCCGGGGCGGGTGGCGGGCGGTGCACCTGGACGTCGAGGGGGTCCTGGCGTTGGGTGCGCCGGCGACGTTCGCGGTGTGGTCGACGCCGGCGGGGGTGGAGCGGGGTCTGCCGGTGTTGCAGGCCGAGGACCCGGAGGCGCGGGGTCCGGACGACCCGACGCCGCTGCCGGTGTGCCGGCGTCTGGTGCTGCGCGGTGAGGTCATCTATGAGGAAGGGTCATCATGACCGGGAAGCTTGATCTTGATCCGGTGCTGGTGGCGCGGGCGCGGGAGTTGGCGCGTCGGGCCGGGCAGCCGGTGGTGGACCTGGCGCGCAGCCACACCACGGTGTCGGTGGAGCGGGCGGTGCTGCGGTTGGCCGGGGTGACCGGCGCCGACCCGGACGGCATTCCGTGGGTGAACCGGCTCGTCGACGCGGTCGCCGCGGACGTGGGGTTGGGTCACGGGGTGGCGGTGCCGGTGTTCGACGCCCTGGTCCGTGAGGGCAGCACCGACGTGACGTTGCTGGCGCAGAAGGCCGCGGCCGGGTCGGTGCGGTTCACCCAGCCCGCCGGGCGGGCGGCCACGGCGGCCCGGTCGGCGGCGCGCAAGGCCGTCGGCGCGGGCATTCGGCGCATCGACCGGCGGCG
>NZ_PYAK01000069.1 GCF_003264365.1 Micromonospora noduli | reverse complement strand
GCGCGGTGCGCGTACCGGAGCGGCAGCCCGGCCGGTCGCGGACGCCGAATGGGCGGGTGAGCCGCCCTACGACCCGGACTTCGACGGCCCCGCGCGGGCCGGCCGACCCGGCGGCGCGGCACCGGCCGCGGCCCCGGCCTTTGAAGGGTTCGACCCGGGCGACGAGCCGTTGGACGAGATCATCGACGAGAAGACCGCACGGGAGTCCAGCGAGGAGCAGGCGGTACGGCTGCTCCGGGAAACCTTCGGTGCCGAGAAGATCAACGAAGTCGACGCCCGTTAGCGGCCCCGCTCGGCACGGCGGTCTTGCAGCTTCGGTCGTCGCCTTGCGAAGAATGCCCCCTTATGTCGAGGCAGGAAGTGCAAGATCGCGCAGGGGAGGGGCCTCGGCGAGCAGGCCACCCAGGGCGCAGGCCCAGAGGGGGAAGGGTAGGACGGCTACTCGTTCCATGCCGCCTACCCCGATGGCCAGGCCCTGCTGGGCGGCGAACAGTGTTGTTCCGGCCAGCGCGATGAGCCCGGCGGTGAGAGTGAGCCGTCGCCACCGGCCGAGCGTCGTGCTGCGTGGTGCGAAGCCGGCGAGGAGCAGGCCGATGTTGCCCATCCCCATGATCAGGACTGCGCCGAGGACGTGCAGGTTCTCGTCGATGTCGGCCGGGTGGAGGGCCACGAGGGCGTATCCGCCGGTGGCCAGCAGCAGGAGTGTCTGGGCCGTGCGCACCACCGGGCCGTGACCGAGGATCCGCCAGGTCAGCAGCAGCCCGGCGGCGAGCAGGACGGCGGTGGCCAGTGTCGCGGTGTTCATCAGTGGGTGCCACGGTGAGCAGACGTAGCGGGGGCGGGTCGTGTCCCAGATGCCGCAGTGGGCGTTGCCGAGGTCGCTGATGTTGTGGGTGGCCCAGCTGTAGGCGGGCTCGCGCCACCGCAGCCCGGTGATCAGGCTGGCGACGAGGAAGATGGGCGCGGCCGCGAGCCAGCACAGTGCGCCGACCCGGCCGGTGCGGTTGAGGTTCATGCCACGAGCAGACCAGTGCGACGGCTGTGGGCGCACTACCAGCAGATGGCCGGTTCGGGGTAGGGGTAGCCGTACCCGAAGGCTCGGCGTGGGCGGACGCACCGGGCGGGGCGAGGTCGGTCCCAGCGGATAGGCTGAGCGGCGGTCGAGCAGACGAGTGCGAGAAGGAGCCATCCCGTGCGCCCAGGTGGACAGCCGAACATGCAGCAGATGCTGAAGCAGGCGCAGAAGATGCAGCAGCAGATCGCCGCCGCCCAGGCCGAGCTGGCCGAGGCCGAGCTGACCGGCACCGCCGGCGGCGGGCTGGTCACCGCGACCGTCTCCGGCTCCGGTGAGCTGAAGGCCATCAAGATCGACCCGAAGGCCGTCGACCCGGACGACGTGGAGACGCTGGAGGATCTGGTCGTCGCGGCCGTGCACAACGCCGCCGAGGCGGCCCGGGAGCTGACCGAGCGCAAGATGGGCCCGGTCGCCGGCGGCATGGGCGGCCTCGGCCTGCCCGGTTTCTGAGCCGGCAGATGTACGAAGGTGCCATCCAGGATCTGATCGACGAGCTGGGTCGGCTGCCGGGCGTGGGTCCGAAGAGCGCTCAGCGGATCGCGTTCCACGTCCTCTCGGCGGATCCGGCCGACGTCAACCGGCTGGCCGGCGCGCTGCGCAAGGTCAAGGAGCTGGTGCGGTTCTGCACGACCTGCTACAACGTGGCCGAGTCCGAGCAGTGCCGGATCTGCCGCGACCAGCGTCGCACCGACGAGGTGCTGTGCGTGGTCGAGGAGCCCAAGGACGTGGTGGCCATCGAGCGGACGGGTGAGTTCCGCGGTCGCTACCACGTGCTGGGTGGCGCGATCAATCCGCTGGAGGGGATCGGCCCGGACAACCTACGCATCCGGGAGCTGATGATCCGGCTCGGTGGCGGCGGGGTACGGGAGTTGATCCTGGCCACGGATCCGAACACCGAGGGCGAGGCGACCGCCACCTACCTGGCGTTGATGGTGAAGCCGATGGGCATCTCGGTGACACGGCTGGCCAGCGGGCTGCCGGTCGGTGGCGATCTGGAGTACGCCGACGAGATCACCCTTGGTCGGGCCTTCGAGGGGCGCCGCGCGGTCTGATCCCCCTGACGAACGGCCGGTGGCCGGCACCCCGTGTGGGTGCCGGCCACCGCTGCGTCTCTGCCCGGAAATGATCTGACACCTGTGCCCTCATCGGGGCTGTTCGACGTAACAGTTTGGCATCGCGGGTGCTGATTGATCGGTTTTTGCCGCTGTTTACCTAAGAATCGAATGTCAAGCGGCGGTTGAGGCACGATCCGATACCAACCGTCCACTCAGCGGTTTCCGGGTGGACGCATCGGGAGCTATGGTCACCGCCATCGGTGACCCCTGTCACCACGTTGTCCGTACCCCCAAGGACGAGGTGAAGCACACATGCGTGCACCCAGGCCGAAGGTCGCGATCGCGGCCATCGCGGTCGCGGCCCTCGCGGTAGCAGGCTGCGCCGAGAGCAACCGCGACGACGACAAATCCGGTGGTAGCAAGAAGGACACCCTCGTCTTCGGCGTCGCCGGAGACCCGAAGGTGCTCGACCCGAGCTTCGCCAGCGATGGTGAGTCGCTGCGCGTCGCGCGTCAGGTCTTCGAGACCCTGGTCCGACCGGAGGAGGGTGGCACGAAGGTCACCCCCGGCCTGGCCGAGTCCTGGACCCCGGACGCCGCCGGCACCACCTGGACCTTCAAGCTCCGCTCGGGCGTGAAGTTCCACGACGGCACCGACTTCAACGCCGAGGCCGTCTGCGTCAACTTCAACCGCTGGTACAACGCCAAGGGCCTCATGCAGAGCCCGGACGTGACCGCGTACTGGCAGGACGTCATGGGTGGCTTCGCGAAGAACGAGAGCGAAGACCTGCCCGCGAGCCTCTTCAAGTCGTGCGCCGCCAAGGACGCGACCACTGTGGACCTGGCGTTCACCCGGGTTTCCAGCAAGATCCCGGCCGCGCTGATGCTCCCCTCGTTCTCCATCCACAGCCCGAAGGCGCTGCAGGAGTTCGACGCGAGCAACGTCGCGGGCACCGCCGAGGACATCAAGTACCCGGCGTACGCGACGGCGCACCCGACCGGCACCGGCCCGTTCAAGTTCAAGACCTGGGACGTCGCCAACAAGACGCTGACCCTGGAGCGCAACGAGGACTACTCGGGCGCCAAGGCCAAGTTGAAGACCCTCATCTTCAAGACGATCTCGGACGAGAACGCCCGCAAGCAGGCGCTCCGCTCCGGCGACATCCAGGGCTACGACCTGGTTGGCCCGGCCGACGTCGAGCCGCTGAAGAGCGAGGGCTTCAACATGCTCACGCGCCCGGCGTTCAACGTGCTCTACCTGGCCATGAACCAGAAGGGCAACCCGAAGCTCGCCGACATCCGCGTTCGGCAGGCCATCGCGTACGCCCTGAACCGTCAGCAGCTGGTCACCTCCAAGCTGCCGCCGGGTGCCAAGGTCGCCGACAACTTCATGCCGGACACCGTCGAGGGCTGGAACGGTGACGTCACGAAGTACACCTACGACCCGGCCAAGGCGAAGGCGCTGCTGGCCGAGGCGGGCGCGTCGAACCTGACGCTGAAGTTCCACTACCCGACCGAGGTCACCCGGCCGTACATGCCGAACCCGAAGGACATCTTCGAGTTGCTGTCGGCGGACCTGAAGGCCGTTGGCATCACCGTCGAGGCGATCCCGCTGAAGTGGAGCCCGGACTACCTGAACGCCACCACCTCGGGTAGCAAGCACGACATCCACTTCCTGGGCTGGACCGGTGACTACGGCGACGCCTACAACTTCATCGGCACCTTCTTCGACCGGCCGAAGGACGAGTGGGGCTTCAACAACAAGGCCCTGTTCGACCAGTTCAAGGACGCGGACACCACCGCGGACATCGCGGCCCGGACCGAGAAGTACAAGGCCCTGAACAAGTCCGTGATGGAGTTCCTGCCCGGTGTGCCGATCTCGCACTCGCCGCCGGCGATCGTGTTCGGCAAGGACGTGACCGGCGTCAAGGCGAGCCCGCTC
Organism: Micromonospora noduli; assembly: GCF_003264365.1. Classification (GTDB taxonomy): domain Bacteria; phylum Actinomycetota; class Actinomycetes; order Mycobacteriales; family Micromonosporaceae; genus Micromonospora; species Micromonospora noduli. The sequence goes on along the minus strand of NZ_PYAK01000069.1, from coordinate 21,729 downwards.
ACCGACGAGCGCTTCGCGACCGCCGAGTTCAAGTAAGTCCTGATCTGACGCAGCAAGGAACGCGGGCGGGCGCTGTCGCACAGCGCCCGCCCGCAACCCTCCGCACCCCTTCGAGGCCGCCGTGTTCCGGTTCATCGTCAGGCGCCTGCTTCAGCTGATACCCACGCTGTTCGGGCTCTCCCTTCTGCTCTTCATCTGGCTCCGCCGGCTCCCCGGCGGCCCCGAGACCGCCATCCTCGGCGAGCGCGGCACGCCCGAGATGCGTGCCGCCATCCGCCGCAACATGGGGCTCGACGAGCCCATCCTGGTGCAGTACGGCCGGTTCGTCCGGCGGATGATCAAGCTCGACCTGGGCACCTCGACCTCCACCAAGCGGGCGGTCACCACGGAGTTCATCGAGCGCTTCCCCGGCACCGTCGAGCTGACCATCACCGCGATGATCATCGCGATCGGCATCGGCATCCCGCTGGGCTACCTGGCCGCCCGCCGTCGCGGCCGTTTCCTGGACCACGCGTCCGTGGGCGGTTCGCTGATCGGCATCTGCATCCCGGTGTTCTTCCTGGGCTACGTGCTCAAGGCGATCTTCTCGGAGAACCTGCACTGGTTCCCGTCCAGCGGCCGGCAGGACCCGACGCTTGAGGCGACCCGGGTCACCAACTTCTTCGTCCTCGATGGCCTGATGACCCGCGAGTGGGACGCCGCCGCCGACGCGCTATGGCATCTCGTGCTGCCCGCCATCGCGCTGGCCAGCATCCCGCTGGCGATCATCGTCCGGATCACCCGGGCGAGCGTGCTGGAGGTGCTCAACGAGGACTTCGTCCGCACCGCCGAGGCGAAGGGCCTGACCGAGCAGACGGTCCGCCGCCGGCACGTCCTGCGCAACGCCATGCTGCCGGTCGCCACCTCGATCGGTCTGCTCGCGGGCGGCCTGCTCTCCGGCGCGGTGCTGACCGAGACCGTCTTCGCCTTCAGTGGCATCGGAGCGTTCGTCGCCGAGGCCATCGGCCAGCGCGACTATCCGGTGCTGATGGGCTTCATTCTGATCATCGCGGTGGTGTACGTGCTGGTGAACCTCCTGGTGGACCTCTCCTACAGCTTCATCGACCCGAGGGTGAGGGTGCGATGACGCTCAGCCCAGGCAAGAAGCGCGAGAAGATCGACCGGCTCTCCGAACTGGCCGCCCGGGACGACGAGCGCGGCGTCAGCCTCTGGCAGGAGGCGTTCCGCCGGCTGCGGGGTAACCCGGCCGCGATCGTCGGCGCCGTCATCCTGGCGCTCTTCGTGCTGGTAGCGATCGTCGGACCGTTCCTCGTGCCGTACGCGGCGACGGACACGATCGGCATCCGGGAAGGGCTGATCAAGCCGGGTGTGATCCCCGGCCCGACCGGTGACCACTGGTTCGGTTACGACCACCAGGGCCGCGACGAGTTCAGCCGGATGATCGTGGGTGCTCGGCAGACCCTGCTGGTCGGCGTGGTCTCCACCCTGATCGGTCTGGCGATCGGCGCGCTGATCGGTGGCGTCTCCGGCGCCGCGGCCGGTCTCGGTGGCCGGTGGGGGCGGTGGATCGACACCACCCTGATGCGCTTCATCGACATGCTGCTGGCGATGCCGAGCCTGCTGCTGGCGGTGAGCATCGCCGCCCTGCTCGGGGCCAGCCTGACCACTGTGATGATCGCGGTCGGTGTGGTCTCGGTGCCGGTGTTCGCCCGGCTGCTGCGCGGCTCGATGATCTCCCAGGCCAACAGCGACTACGTGCTGGCGGCGACCTCGCTCGGCGTCAAGAAGTCGAAGATCGCGCTGACCCACGTGGTGCCGAACTCGCTCGCCCCGGTCATCGTGCAGGCCACGCTCACCCTGGCCACCGCGATCATCGAGGCCGCGGCGCTCTCCTTCCTCGGCCTCGGCAACCCGGACACCGCCGTACCGGAGTGGGGGGTCATGCTCGCCGACGCGCAGCAGTACCTCGGCATCCGGCCGTCACTGGCGATCTACCCGGCCGTCGCGATCATCATCACCGCGCTCGGCTTCACCCTGCTGGGTGAGGCGATGCGTGAGGCCCTCGACCCGAAGCTGCGGAAGTAGGCCCGGCAATGGCACTGCTCGAAGTTGAAGATCTCTCCGTCACGTTCGCGCGCCGCGGTCAGCGGGCCGTGCACGCTGTCGACGGGGTGTCCTTCTCGGTCGACGCCGGTGAGGTGGTCGGCCTGGTCGGCGAGTCCGGCTGCGGCAAGAGCGTCACCTCGCTCGCGATCATGGGTCTGCTGCCCAAGCAGCCCGGCCTGCGGGTCGGCGGCAAGGCCGTCTTCGACGGCACCGACCTGCTCCAACTCGACGACCGGTCGCGGCGGGACATCCGGGGCCGGGACATCGCGATGATCTTCCAGGACCCGCTCTCCTCGTTGAACCCGGTGATCCCGATCGGGTTGCAGGTGACCGAGGTGCTCACCCGGCACCGGGGGATGAAGGGCGAGGCCGCGGCGAAGGAGGCGGCGGCGCTGCTGGACCGGGTCGGCATCCCCGACCCGAAGCGGCGGCTCAAGGAGTATCCGCACCAGCTCTCCGGTGGGATGCGCCAGCGCGCGCTCATCGCGATGGCGGTGGCCTGCCAGCCTCGGCTGCTGATCGCCGACGAGCCGACCACCGCGCTGGACGTCACCATCCAGGCCCAGATCCTGGAGCTGCTCAAGGAGCTGGTCCGGGACTCCGGCACCGCACTGTTGATGATCACGCACGATCTGGGCGTGGTGGCCGGCATGTGCGACACCGTCAACGTGCTCTACGGCGGCCGGGTGGTGGAGACGGCCCGCCGTCGTCCGCTGTTCCGCCAGCCGCGTCACCCGTACACAGTGGGTCTGCTCGGCTCGGTGCCACGCCTGGACGCCGGGCGGGGCGAGAAGCTCAACCCGATTCCCGGTTCGGTCCGCGACCTGCTGCCCTGGCCGGATGGATGTGCCTTCGCCCCGCGCTGCGCCCGTCGGATCGACGAGTGTGTGGGTGAGCCGCCGGAGCTGGTGCACGCGCACGACGGACGGAGCTACCGGTGCGTCAACCCGGAGCCGCTGCCGGGCATGGTGCCCGCCCCGCGCGAGGAGGAATCAGCGTGAGCGAGAACGACGTCCTCGTCGAGGTGCGCGACCTGAAGGTGCACTTCCCGATCAAACGGGGGGTGCTCTTCGACCGGGTGGTCGGCCAGGTGAAGGCCGTCGACGGGGTCGACCTGAGCATCGCGCGGGGCAAGACGTACGGCCTGGTGGGCGAGTCCGGCTGCGGCAAGTCCACGTTGGGTCGGGCGCTGCTCCAGCTCACCCCGCCGACCGCCGGTGAGGTCAGCTTCGACGGCGTCGAGCTGACGACGCTGCCGCCCGGCAAGCTGCGCAGCATGCGTCGCCGGATGCAGATGATCTTCCAGGACCCGATGTCCAGCCTCGACCCCCGGCAGAACGTCGAGTCGATCCTGACCGAGGGCCTGCAGACCCACGGGATCGGCACCGACCGCACCGACCGTCGACGGATCATCGGCGAGACCCTGGACGCGGTCGGGCTGCCGCGCTGGGCGCTGTCCCGCTACCCGCACGAGTTCTCCGGCGGGCAGCGCCAGCGCATCGGCATCGCCCGCGCGCTGGTGCTCGGGCCCGAGCTGATCGTCGCCGACGAGCCGGTCTCGGCGCTCGACGTGTCGATCCAGGCCCAGGTGGTCAACCTGCTGGACGAACTCCAGGACAGCCTGGGGCTGACCTACCTGGTGATCGCGCACGACCTCGCTGTGGTCCGGCACATCTCCGACACGGTCGGCGTCATGTACCTGGGCGCGCTGGTCGAGGAGGCGCCGAGCGACCGGCTCTACACCGAGCCGCTGCACCCGTACACCCGGGCGCTGATGTCGGCGGTGCCGGTGCCGGACCCGGACGTGGAGGACCGCCGGGAGCGGATCCTGCTCGCCGGTGACCTGCCGTCGCCGGCCAACCCGCCGTCCGGCTGCCGCTTCCACACCCGCTGCCCGTGGGCGCAGCCCACCCGCTGCGCCGACGAGCGACCGGTGCTGCGGGACATTGGCGCCAGCCGGGTGGCCTGCCACTGGGCCGAGCAGATCGCCAGCGGCGAACTGCGCCCGCACGGGGTCAGCGCGCAGATCGTCCGACCCGAGGGTGAGGGGGACGCGCCGGGCGTGGTCTCCGCGCCCACCGAGCCCGGCTCGTACGTCTGAGACTGGACGCGGTGCCGGCGCTCGTCAGCCCTCGGGGCGGTTCAGCAGCCCCACGGCGACGCCGTGCACCGCGTCCAGCCCAGCCGGGTCGGCCAGCGTGACCGACGTGCCGGTCACCGCGTACCACTCGTCCGCGTCCTTGTACTGCACCCGCACTGTGACCTTGCCGTCGGCGTACTCGGTGCGCAGCGTCAGGTCACCGGTGACGACGCCGACCTCGTCGGTCATCACGCCGCCGGGGCCGGGCACGATGTCGGTGGTGCGGGCCTGTGGGCCGGCCGCCCCGCCCGAATCCGCGACCATGCCGGCACCCGGCACGGCGGCGGGGGTCTCGGCGGTGCCGTCCGCGGTCATGCCGGCGGCGGACGGGCCGCTCTCCCCGGCGACGTTCACGAATCGCTCCCCACTGAACAGCCCTCCAACATGTCGGTCAGGGCGGCCTTCTCGGCGGTGGTCACCGTCAGCCGCCAGTAGTGCTTGACCGTCACCCAGTCCTGAGCGTATTTGCACCAGTAGGACCGGTTTGCCGGCTTCCACTGCGACGGGTCCTGGTCACCCTTTGCCCGGTTCGACGAGGCGGAAACCGCGAAAAGCTGCGGACGGGTGGTGTCGTTGGCGAAATCGCCGCGCTTCGTGTTGTCCCACTCGTCGGCACCCGAGCGCCACGCGTTGGCCAACGGCACCATGTGGTCGATGTCCACGTCGGAGGGATCCGAGAAGCTGCGACCGTCGTACACGCTCTCCCAGCGCCCACCGACCACGTTGCAGCCGGAGAGCTTCACGTCCTTGCCGTCGCGCTGGAGGATGCTGTCCCGGACATCGCAGTTCTTGCCGGTGTCCCGCCAGTGCGGGAAACGCTCCCGGCTGTAGCCCTTCATCGAGCCGGCGGTAGCGACGGTGAGCTGGCTCAGCTGCTCCGCGGCGTTGCCGCCGTCGCTCGACGGCGGTGTGGTCGGCTCATCCTGCGGGACGCAACCGGCCACGCCGAGCGCCAGCGCCGCGGTAAGCGCGGCCACCGCCGCTCGCGGTCCTGATCTGGTACGCACAGACGACACCTCTCCAGCTTGGGGGCTCCCGGCGATTGCGCACAGTACCCGGGCACGGTTTCGGCGTTTCGTGGCGTCTCCCACATGATGCAAGGCAGATTGGTGGGATGACCGCATCCGTACCGGCGACCGCCCTCCGGATGGGCACCACCGCCGGCCGGGGCACGCTGCTCGCCGCCGTACTCGCCTCTGGCATGGTCTTCCTTGACAGCACCGTCGTCAACGTGGCGCTGCCGAAACTCGGGCAGGACCTTGGCGCGAACGTGGCCGATCTCCAGTGGACCATCAACGGCTATCTGCTGATGCTGGCGGCGTTCGTGCTGCTCGGCGGCGCGCTCGGCGACCGCTTCGGCCGACGACGCGTCTTCCTCATCGGCGTGGTCTGGTTCACCGCCGCCTCCGTGCTCTGCGGGCTGGCACAGGGCACCGGCATGCTGATCGCGGCCCGGTTCCTCCAGGGCGCCGGTGGCGCGCTGCTCACACCCGGGTCGCTGTCGGTGCTCCAGGCGAGCTTCCATCCGGACGACCGGGGCCGGGCGATCGGTGCCTGGGCCGGGCTGTCCGGGGTGTCCACAGCGCTGGGCCCGTTCATCGGGGGCTGGCTGATCGACGCGCTCTCCTGGCGCTGGATCTTCTTCCTCAACCTGCCGATCGCCGTGCTGGTGCTGCTGGCCGCCCTGCGCTGGGTGCCGGAGAGCCGGGACGAGAGCGCCTCCCGCACCGAGGGACGGGGTCGGACCCGACGGCGGTTCGACGTCGCCGGAGCCCTGCTCGGAGCGCTCGCGCTCGCCGGCGTCACCTACGCCCTGATCGACGCGCCGGCCCGCGGGTTCGACTCCGCCGAGGTGCTGATCGCAGCCGTGGTCGGGGTGCTCTCCGCAGTGGCCTTCGTCCTGCTGGAACGGCGGCGTGGCGACGCCGCGATGCTGCCCACCGGGCTGTTCAGCAGCCGACTCTTCTCGGTGCTGAACCTCTTCACCGTCGTCGTCTACGCAGCACTCGGCGGCTTCACCTTCTTCTTCGCCGTCTACCTGCAGAACGTGGTCGGCTGGTCGGCCTTCCGCACCGGCATCGCGTTGCTGCCGATGACAGTGCTGCTGTTGGTCGGCTCCGCGCGCGCCGGTGCGCTGTCGGCCCGGATCGGCCCACGGCTGCCGCTGGCCATCGGACCGGTGGTAGCCGCGGTCGGCCTGCTGCTGCTGCGCGGCGTCGGACCGGGCGCGTCGTACTGGCGGGACGTGCTGCCCGGGGTGCTGCTCTTCGGCATCGGGTTGACCCTGGTGGTGGCACCGCTGACCGCGTCGGTGCTGGCCGCCGTGCAGGACCGGTTCTCCGGTGTGGCCAGCGGGTTCAACAACGCCGCGTCCCGCGCCGGCGGCCTGCTCGCGGTGGCGGCGCTGCCGCTGCTCGTCGGGCTCTCCGGCGGCGGCTACGAGCAGAAGGCCGAGCTGACCGACGCGTTCCGGGGCGCGATGGAGTGGTGTGCCGGGCTGCTCGTGGCCGGCGCGCTGCTGGCCCTGGTGCTGGTCCACCGACCGCCCCGGAAAGCCCCGCCGTCCCAGCCCTGCCATTCACTGCCCGCCGCGACACCCCCGAAGTAGGAAGCCACTTCGGGGGTGTCGCGCCCAGGTCAGCGGCGGGCGCGGTTGACGGCGCTGGTGACCGCCTTGATCGACGCCGTGACGATGTTGGCGTCGGTGCCGACACCCCAGACCGTCCTGCCGTCCACCTCACACTCCACGTACGCGGCGGCCTGCGCGTCACCACCGGAGGAGAGCGCGTGCTCGTGGTAGTCGAGCACCCGTACGCCCACCCCGACCGACTGGAGCGCGTTGACGTACGCGTCGATCGGGCCGTTGCCGACCGCGGCGAGCGAGCGCTGTTCGCCGCCCACACCGACCTGGGCCTCGATCTCGACCTTGCCGTCCACCGTGCCGATCGTGTAGCCGGTCAGCCGGACCGTCGGGTCGGGCTGGTGGTCGAGCAGGTAGTGCGTCGCGAAGATCTCCCACATGGCGGCCGGGTCGACCTCGCCGCCGTCGTGATCGGTGACCTGCTGCACCACCCCGGAGAACTCGATCTGGAGCCGGCGCGGCAGGTCCAGTTGGTGCTCGCTCTTCATGATGTACGCGACGCCGCCCTTGCCGGACTGCGAGTTGACCCGGATGACCGCCTCGTAGGTGCGGCCCAGATCCTTCGGGTCGATCGGCAGGTACGGCACCGCCCAGGTGTGCTCGTCCATCGGTACGCCGGCCGCCTTCGCGTCGGCGGCGAGGGCGTCGAAGCCCTTCTTGATCGCGTCCTGGTGGGAACCGGAGAAGGCGGTGTAGACCAGGTCGCCCGCGTATGGGTGGCGCTCGTGCACCGGCAGCTGGTTGCAGTACTCGACGGCTCGTCGGATCTCGTCGATGTTCGAGAAGTCGATCATCGGGTCGATGCCCTGGGAGAAGATGTTGAGCCCCAGGGTCACCAGGTCGACGTTGCCGGTGCGCTCGCCGTTGCCGAACAGGCAGCCCTCGATGCGGTCCGCGCCGGCGAGCAGGCCCAGCTCGGCGGCGGCCACGCCGGTGCCCCGGTCGTTGTGCGGGTGCAGGCTCAGCACCACGCTGTCCCGGCGCGGCAGGTGCCGGTGCATCCACTCGATCGAGTCGGCGTACACGTTGGGGGTGGCCATCTCGACGGTGGCGGGCAGGTTGATGATCAGCGGCCGGTCCGGGGTCGGGTCGATTACGTCGATCACCCGGGAGCAGACCTCCAGCGCGTACTCCAGCTCGGTGCCCGTGTACGACTCCGGCGAGTACTCGTAGAAGATCTCCGTGTCCGGGGTGTGGATCTCCGCGTACTTCTGGCAGAGCCGCGCCCCGGTGGTGGCGATGTCGGCGATGCCGTCCCGATCCAGACCGAAGACCACCCGCCGCTGAAGGGTGGAGGTCGAGTTGTAGAAGTGCACGATGGCCCGCTTCGCGCCGCGCAGCGACTCGAACGTCCGGTCGATCAGGTGCTCCCGGCACTGCGTGAGCACCTGGATGGTGACGTCGTCCGGGATCATGTCGTCTTCGATGAGCTGCCGGACGAAGTCGAAGTCGGTCTGGCTGGCCGAGGGGAAGCCGACCTCGATCTCCTTGTAGCCCATCTGGACCAGCAGCTGGAACATCCGGCGCTTGCGCTCGGGCGACATCGGGTCGATCAGGGCCTGGTTGCCGTCGCGGAGATCCACGGCGCACCAGCGGGGGGCGGCCTCGACGGCGCGGGTGGGCCAGGTGCGGTCGGGCAGTTCGACGCGGAACTGCTCCTGGTACGGCTGGTAGCGGTGGTACGGCATCCGGCTCGGGCGTTGCCGGGCGATCGGATCGGTCTCAGCGTCGGTGACAGGTTGAGCCATCTCAGAGTGCTCCCTGGAACATGTGGCGTCAGCAGATCGGAAGGTGTCGGCGAGTTGCCGGGCGACAGTGCGCGGCGGTGCCGAGAAGAAGTTCGGATGTGCTGGACGGCGCGATGCGACTCCGCGACGAGGTGCCGGCCGGTCAGGCCTCGTCGCGGCGGCTAAGGAGGAGAAGCGCCTGCCACATGTCCAGGTCACCCTACGTGATGGAACGGGGGGTGGAAAGACAGGTCCGGACTATGGGACCGGGGTCATGGCCGGCTCTGCGGCCTCGGCACCCAGCCTCGGCGTCCGTTGCGCCCAGGCCACCGCGGGCACGATCACCGCCGCTACCAGCACGAAGATCGCTGCCGTCGGTAACCAGCCCCACCCGCCGGTGGTCACCCCGAGCGCGGTCAGCCCCGCCGGCGCGATCAGATACTGGACCTGCACGCCGAGTCCGAGGGCCCCCACGTACGCACCGCGCTGGTCGGCCGGCGGAAGGGTGGCGGTGAGCCCCCAGCTGCCCGCCGACTCGATCAGCTCGGCCAGGATCAGCAACATGGCGGCGGCCACCAGCACCACGACGGTCAGCAGGCCCCGGGTGACCCCGGAGATCGGCAGGACCAGGCAGAACAGGGCGATCAGCAGCCCGCCCCGGCGGGATGCCCGGGCCGCGCCGGCTGCGGTGTCCGCACCCCGGCTGACACGCACCTGGAGCAGCACGATCAGGATCGTGTTGAGCAGCACCAGCCCGGCGATCATCGTCTTCGGGGCGTCGGTGTGGGTGAGGATCCACAGCGGCATGACCGTCAGGTAGAGCACCCCGTGCGCGGTGAGCAGCCCGGACAGCACTGACACCGCCATGAACGGCCGGTCCCGCAGCACGGCGAGCCGACTCATCGGCTCTGCCGGTCGGGCCACCTGCGGCAGCCGGGGCAGGCGCCGCACGAAGAGGGCCGTCACGAGGAAGACCGTCGAGATGAACCAGACCATCCCCCGGTACGCGGTGATCGTGTCCACCGCCAGCACCAGGCCGCTGATCACCGCGCCGAGCCCGAAGCCGACGTTCAGCGACGAGCGCTGGTACGCCATCGCCGTGACCCGTTCGGCCGGCGGAAGCGCGTTGATCGAGTAGACCTGTCGGGCCACGCCGACAGCGGCGTCCACGGCGGCCAGCGCCACCACCACGGCGAGGAACCCCGCGAAGCCGCCCACGAACGGGTAGGTCGCGAACAGCGCCGCGTTGAGCACCAGCCCCACCACCCAGACCCGCTGCGGCCCGTACCGGTCGGTGAGCCCACCCAGCGGCACCGTGCCCAGCAGCGACACCCCCGCCGCGACGGACAGCCCCAACCCGACCTGGGCGGCGCTGAGCCCGAGCGCCCGGGTGAAGAAGACGGCGCTGCCGGCGTGGAACAGGCCGCTGCCGACGGCGTAGACCATGGCCTGCACGGCCAGGGCGCGGGTCAGCCCGGCCGGCGGTACGACGTCTCGAACGGCGGTGCGGATGGTTTCTCTGGTCCCCATGTCCGGGGAGTGAAGCGGGCCCCCATCGGTCCGGTCGAGTCTTTTAGGCTGGACCGAATCCTGTTCCTGGGGGGCGTGTGTCCGAGTTGCGGTTCAGCCTGGCCGACGTGGCGGGAGTACGGCTCGCCGTGTCACCGGCCAACGAGACGGTCATGAGCATGTGGGCGCTGGCCAACCCGATCCGCTACGCGGTGCACCTGCCCTGGATCGACCGGGCCCGGGTGACGTTGCGTCGTCCCGAGGTGGCCGACCGGGTCCGACCTCTGGTGGGGTTGGTCGTGCCGGGTCGCTGGCTGCCCGACTTCCTCACCCCGGCCGCCCGGCCGAACGTGGAGATGGCCGAGCAGCTCGACCAGATCGCCGCGACGCCGCCGGCCGTGGTGGTCCAGGACCTGCTGTCGACCACCTGGCGGAAACCGTTGAGCCCGTTCGGGCGGGCGCTGCTCGCCGACCCCGGCGGGCTGCTGCCGCAGGTCGTCGACGCGGTGCGGGTCTGGCACGACGAGGCGATCGCCCCGGACTGGCCGCGGATGCGGGCGCTGCTCGACGCCGACGTGGCGTACCGGGCAGCGCAGCTCGCCGAGAGCGGCGCCGGTCGGTTCTTCGAGCAGCTCCACCCGAGTCTGCGCTGGCACGGCGACCGGGTGATCAGCGACGACACGTTCGAGCGGGACTTCGACCTCCGCGGTCGTGGGCTGGCGCTGAACCCGACGGTGTTCACGGAGCAGCACGTGCTGTGGAACCTGCTGGAGGATTCGCTGCCGGCCGGCGCGTACCCGGTTCGTGCCGTCGGGACGCTCTGGGAGGCGGCCGCGCCGCCGTCCGGCGACCCACTGGCACGGGTGATCGGGCCGGGCCGGACCGCGCTGCTGTACCTGCTCGAGACGGCGCTGACCACCACCGACCTGGCCCGACTCACCGGGATGTCCGCTGGAAACGTCTCCCAGCACCTGGCCGCGCTGCACGGCGCCGGCCTGGTGTCCCGGTCCCGCGAGGGTCGGCACGTGCGCTATCGCAACACCGATGCCGCAGCGGTCCTCGTCCGGGCCAGCCGCGGCGGATGAGTCGGCTCAGCGCAGCAGCAGGTCGGCGACCGGACGGCGGTGACGCAGGCCGGTCTCCCTGGCCCGCAGTTCGGCCGGAAGGGCGAACGGGTCCCCGAGTCGGCCGACGGCGGCGACCACCAACGGGCGGACGCCGCCGGGCAGGTCGAGTTCGGTGGAGAGGCCGGCCCGGTCGAACCGGGTGAGCTGGTGCACGTGCAGGCCGAGCGCGGTGGCCTGCACGGTCAGGTGGGCGACCGCCTGGCCCAGGTCGTACGCGGCCCGCTCGGTGTCGAGGCCGGTGTGGGCGCCGACCACCAGGGTCGCGGCGTGCCGGATCCAGATCTGGTCGTCGACCGGGAGGCTGATCAGGATCCGTTTCCAGGTCTCGTCGTCGCGGTGGCCGAGGGCGAACCGCCAGGGCTGCCCGTTCTCCGCCGACGGGGCCCAGCGCGCGGCCTCAAGCAGCGAGGCGGACTCCTCCGGGGTCAGCTCGGCGCTCGGGTCGAAGGCTCGTGGACTCCAGCGGTAGGCGAGCAGCGGGGTGAGGTCGGCCATACACCGGATCGTCCTGTATGGGTGATTCGCGCCTCAGGATGGGGGGCATAAATGTGGGCAAGAGCACCCGTAACGGGACGAAGATCAGGGCGTTCCCGCGCTCGGGCTCTCCGACGGGTCCGGGGTCGGCGGCGCCGCGGTGTCGAGCGGCTCCCGGTCGATCACCACCGGGCCGGCCAGCTGCACGGTGGCCGGTGCCGGGCCGGGTGCAGCGGCCAGCCGCAGCGTCCCGGCCCCGGTCCGGACGCCGGTCGGCGTGCCGTCCTGGTCGTAGCAGTAGATGCCCACATCCAGCGGGGCGTTGAGCGACGCCGAGGTGGAATCCACCGAGTAGCAGGTGCCGGTGAGACCCCTGGGCGGGTTGGCCGGGGCGACCGCCAACGGCGCGCGGCGGTCGGTGAGCACGTTCAACCAGTCGGTGAGCAGGTGCTGGACCCGGGGGTCCGACCGGCGTGGGATCGCGTCGTCGCGATCACCCAGGCGTACGCAACTCGCCGACCCGGTATGACCGGCCGACGGCAGGGCGCACTGGAACAGCCCGTCGGCAGTGCCGGCCATCGAGACATCGGCGGTGCCACCCAGGGCACCCCCCGGCACATCCACCCGCCAGCTGCCGTCGTTCGCGCTGGTGAACACGATGGTGCGATCCGGTTTGCCCGCCTGGCTGTAGACGTACTGGGCCACCAGGTGACGGTCCTGAGCCGCCGCGGCCAGCGCGGCCAGCTCATCCCGTGCGGCGTCCACCTCGACCGGCCCCGGATCGACGGGCGGCGGAGTCGGAGGCTGTTCACTGGTGCAGGCGACCAGGAGGGCTGGCAGGGCGAGGACGAGCGGCCCGAGCACGCGGCCGGCCGAACGGATGAGGACGGGCACCGGCCCATTCTGGTGGGTGCGGGCGGTCGGTGGGTGCCGGCGCGTACCGGGCTCCTTCCGGCGTGTCGGGCGGGGCGTCCCGGCGTACCCGTCGGACCTGGTGGGACCGGCCCGGCCGGTCCCGGCCGGGCCGGATGGTGGGATCACCTGACCCGGCTTCGTTGTCCGCCGGATACCCTCATGGGGTCTGACACGCGCCGCCGGCCCCGGTTCCGGCGGCGTCGGCACGCTCAGGGTCGCTGGGAGGGAGTGCACCGTCGTGGCACTCGTGGTGCAGAAGTACGGCGGGTCCTCCGTCGCCAACGCCGAGCGGATCAAGCGGGTGGCCGAGCGCATCGTCGCCGCCCGCAAGGCCGGCGACGACGTGGTGGTGGTGGTCTCCGCTATGGGCGACACCACCGACGAGCTGCTCGACCTGGCCAACCAGGTCAGCCCGCTGCCGCCGGGCCGCGAGCTGGACATGCTGCTCACCGCCGGGGAGCGGATCTCGATGGCCCTGCTGGCCATGGCCATCCACAACCTGGGGTACGAAGCCCGCTCGTTCACCGGTTCGCAGGCCGGCGTGATCACCACTTCGGTGCACGGCCGCGCCCGGATCATCGACGTCACCCCCGGGCGGCTCAAGGGCGCGCTCGACGAGGGTTCGGTGGTCATCGTGGCCGGCTTCCAGGGCGTCTCGCAGGACACCAAGGACGTCACCACGCTGGGCCGCGGTGGTTCGGACACCACCGCCGTGGCGCTCGCCGCCGCCCTGCACGCCGACGTCTGCGAGATCTACACCGACGTGGACGGCATCTTCACCGCCGACCCGCGGATCGTGCCCAACGCCCGACACATCCAGCACATCACCTACGAGGAGATGTTGGAGCTGGCCGCCTGCGGCGCGAAGGTGCTGCACCTGCGTAGCGTGGAGTACGCCCGGCGGGCGGGGTTGCCGATCCACGTCCGTTCGTCATACTCGACCAACACCGGCACGATGGTCACCGGATCGATGGAGGACCTTTCCGTGGAGCAGGCACTGATCACCGGGGTCGCGCACGACCGCAGTGAGGCCAAGATCACGATCGTCGGGGTGCCCGACGAGCCGGGTGCCGCCGCGCGGATCTTCGACACCGTCGCCGGCGCCGAGATCAACATCGACATGATCGTGCAGAACGTCTCCACCGAGGGCACCGGCCGGACGGACATCTCGTTCACCCTGCCCAAGGCCGACGGCCCCACCGCGATGGCGGCGCTCAGCAAGATCCAGGAGCCGGTCAAGTTCAAGGGCCTGCTCTACGACGACCACGTCGGCAAGGTCTCGCTGATCGGCGCGGGCATGCGCTCGCACCCCGGGGTGGCGGCCGGCTTCTTCGCCGCGCTCGGCGCGGCCGGGGTCAACATCGAGATGATCTCCACCTCCGAGATCCGGGTCTCCGTGGTCTGCCGGGACACCGACCTCGACGCCGCCGTCCGCGCCATCCACGACGCGTTCGAGCTGGGCGGCGACACCGAAGCCGTGGTCTACGCGGGGACAGGTAGGTAGCGCCGATGACGGCGCTGCCCACCCTCGCCGTGGTCGGAGCGACAGGTGCCGTCGGCACCGTGATGTGTGAGCTGCTCACCGGGCGACGCAACGTCTGGGGTGAGATCCGGCTGCTCGCCTCCGAGCGCTCCGTCGGACGCCGGGTCCGCTGCCGGGGCGAGGAACTCGTCGTCCAGGCGCTGACCCCCGAGGCGTTCGACGGGGTCCAGGTGGCCATGTTCGACGTGCCCGACGAGGTCTCCGCCGAGTGGGCGCCGATCGCCGTCGCCCGGGGCGCGATCGCTGTCGACAACTCCGGCGCGTTCCGGATGGACCGCGACGTCCCGCTGGTCGTTCCGGAGATCAACCCCGAGCAGGTCCGCAACCGGCCCCGGGGCATCATCGCCAACGCCAACTGCACAACCCTCGCGATGATCGTCGCCGTCGCGCCGCTGCACCGCGAGTACGGCCTACGGGAGCTGGTGCTCGCCTCCTACCAGGCGGTCTCCGGAGCCGGTCAGTCCGGCGTCGACATCCTGCACGACCAGCTCACCAAGGTCGCCGGCGATCGGGCGCTCGGCTCGCGCACCGGCGACGTACGCCAGGCGGTCGGCGACGACCTGGGTCCGTTCCCGGCACCCATGGCGCTCAACGTGGTCCCCTGGGCCGGCTCCCCGGCGGACAGCGGCTGGTCATCGGAGGAGATGAAGATCCGCAACGAGTCGCGGAAGATCCTCGGCCTCCCCGACCTCAAGGTCTCCGCCACCTGCGTCCGGGTGCCGGTGGTCACCGCCCACTCGGTCGCCGTGCACGCGGTCTTCGCCACCGAGGTCGACGCCGAGGGCGCCCGCGAGGCGCTGCGCAACGCACCCGGGGTGATCCTGGTCGACGACCCCGCGGCCGGGGAGTTCCCGATGCCGATCGACGCCGTCGGCACTGACCCGTCCTGGGTCGGCCGGATCCGCCGCGCCCTGGACGATCCCCGCGCCCTCGACTTCTTCGTCACCGGCGACAACCTCCGCAAGGGCGCAGCCCTCAACACCGCCCAGATCGCCGAACTCCTGGCCAAAGAACTCCGCACCCCCTGACCCTCCGCTGCCGCGATCTTGCAGTTTCTGTGCCGGCACAAGGGGCGAGGGCGACAGAACGGCAACCGAAAGTGCAAGATCAGCGGGGACCTGGGGGCGGTTACGCCGCAGAGAGCAGGACGCCGTCTCGGCCTTGGCGTTTCACCGCGTAGAGGGCCTGGTCGGCTCTCTTCAGGGTGCGGTCGGGGGTTTCGCCGGGGCGGGGCAGAGCGACGCCCACACTGATCGTGCGGCCGATGCGTCGTGCCGCCTCGGTGAGCCGTTCGGCGATCCGGACCGCCTCCTCCGGGCGGCTCACCTCGATCACCGCGACGAACTCGTCACCGCCGATCCGGTACAACTCGTCGCCGTGCCGCAGCGCCCCCTCCAGCGCCCGGGCCAACCCGACCAGCACCCGGTCGCCGGCCTGGTGGCCGTACGTGTCGTTCACGGTCTTGAAGCCGTCCACGTCGATCGCCAGCAGAGCCGTACGCCCGGGGGTGGCCGCCGCGATCCGCTGCCCGAACGGGCCGGTGTGCCGCAACCCGGTCAGCGGGTCGGAGCTGGCCTGCTCCCGCAGCCGGGCCAGCGTGCGCAGCCGGTCCACGCTCGTCCAGGCCTGCCCGGCGAGCAACTCCATCAGGCTGACAGTGGTCGGGTCCGGCCGCAGCGCGCGTTCGTCGGCGACCAGCAGCACCCCACCGGCGTCCGTGGGCCCGACCGGCACGGCCACCAGCGTGCGTACCCCCGCCCGGGTCAACGGGCGGTAGTCCTCGGTCGGGGGATGCCCGGTCTCGCCCAGCGTGTACCCGGCGCCGTAACGATGGGCCCGTACGACCATCCGGTCCAGGGCGGCCGGACCCGCCGCGGCCAGCTCGGCGCGAATCCGGGTCTCCAGGTCGCTCGGCGTCGCCGGGGACGGGCCGAGCTGACCGCCGATCAGCAGCAGCGCGGTGGAGAGCGTGGAGACCTCCCGGGCGGCGCGGGCCGCTGCCCCCATCACCTCGCCCTCGGTCGGCGCGGAGGAGAGCGCCGCCGCGTGGCGAAGCAGCTTCTCGCTGCGACTCTCCGCAGGTGGGCCACCGAGGGCGGTGATCCGCGCGCCGAGCCCGTCGGCCAGCCGCTGCGCGGTCTCCCGCCACGGCTCCAGGTCGGTCGGCTCACTCCACTGCAAATCGAGGACGCCGATCGCCCGGCCCGTCGGGTCCAGCACCGGTACGCACAGCTCGGCGGTCACATCCGGGCGGACCGGTAGATAGTCCGGGTCGACGGTGACGTCCGGGACGACGGCGGGGACGCCGGTCGCGTACACCCGGCCGACGATGCCGGTCCGCGCCGGCACGGTGGCGAAGACCTGCCAGGCCCCGGTCGCGGCGACGCAGCGCAGGCGGTCGTGGACCGCGAGCAGCACGGAGATGGTCGCCGGGGTGTGGCGGGACAGCGCGGTGACCGTCCACCGACACGCCTCCGGCGTGCTCGACGCCATCGGCAGGCGGACGGTGACGTCACGGATGACTCGCTGATGATCCACTCGCACGTCGTTCCAGGTAGGGGAGGGGCTCGGCCGACGCCGAACCGCTCGATCAAGCGTACTCACGGTGGCTGAGACCGGCCGGGCTTCGTACACACGTGCTATCCACAGGCTGTGGACGCAGCCTGTGGACGCATGCCCCCCGGGACGCCGCGCCTGCCGATAGCGTGAAGCCTCCCGGCGCCGAGGAGGCGAGCCCATGCTCATCGCCCAGCTCAGTGACCCGCACCTGACCACCGGCCTGCTCGCCGCCGAACCGGCCGCCGGGTTGCACCGAGCGCTCGGCCGGGTGCTGGCGTTGCGACCCCGACCGGACTGCGTGGTGATCAGCGGCGACCTGGCCGACCACGGCCAGCCCGACGAGTACGCGGCGCTGCGCGAGGTGATCGGCCGCTTTCCGCTGCCGGTGCACCTGACCACCGGTAACCATGACGACCGGGAGTCCCTGCTCGACGCGTTCGGCGGCACGCCCTGGCTCGGCGGCGGCTTCTCGGCCTACTACCACGTCGACCACGATGCGGCGTCCGTAGTGGTGCTCGACTCGCTCGTCCCCGGCAGCGACGGCGGCCAACTCGGCGAGGAACAGCTCGGCTGGCTCGACGGGGTGCTCACCGGACGGCCCGAGGTGCCCGCCGTGATCTTTCTGCACCACCCGCCGGTCGCGGTCGGCATCCCCGTGGCGGACTCCATCCGGCTCGCCGACGGTGACGCGCTCGCCGAGGTGATCGGCCGGCACCGGCACGTGGTACGGGTCGGCGCCGGCCACCTGCACCGCCCGGTCACCACGGCGTACGCGGGCACCGTCCTCACCGTGGCGCCCAGCACCTGGAAGCAGAGCACGCTCACCATGAGCGCCGACGAGCAGATCGGTTGGGTCAACGAGCCCACCGCCTTCCTGCTGCACTCGGTCGAGGCCGGCGGATGCGTGACCCACACCGTGCAGGTGAGCCACACCGCCGGGCAGACCTGCGGCTTCTGAGGGTCGTCGTGCTGGCCTGGTACGTCTCGTACGGCTCGAACATGCACGCCGCCCGGCTGGGTTGGTACATCGGTGGCGGCTGCCCACCCGGCGGAAAGCGGACGTACCCGGGCTGCCGCGACCGGCGTCCACCGAGCCGGTCGGCACCGGTGTCGCTGCCCGGCGGCATCTACTTCGCCGGCGAGTCCGGTGCCTGGACCGGCGGCATGGCCTTCTACGACCCGCACCTGCCGGGTGACGCCGCAGCCCGCGCCTACCTGGTCACCCTGGAGCAGTTCACCGACATCGCGGCCCAGGAGATGTACCGCCCGCCGGGCGACACGACCGAGCTGATCCCGGCGACCGGCGCGGCCATCGACGCCGCCGTCGCCAACGGGCGGGCCACCCTGGGCCCGGGGCGGTACGAGACGCTGATCTGCCCGGGCAGCCGCGACGGTGTTCCGATGCTCACCTTCACCGCCCCCGAGAGGGCGTCAGCCGTGCCGTGCCGACCTCCCGCGCCGATCTACCTCGGCATGATCGCCCGAGGGCTGCGCGAGTCGCACCGCTGGCCCGCCGAGCGAATCGCCACCTACCTGGCGGCCCGGCCCGGCGTTGCCGGTGCCTGGCCACCGGCCGCCGTAGCTGCCCTGGTCGACAAGGCGCTGGCTGACGGCTGACCCGCGGGCTCGCGCCTCGTCGACCGCTGGGCGGTCAACCGAGCAGGAACTCGCGCAGCGCGGGGGCCAGCGTCGTCGGCGGCACGTCGTGGTAACCGCCGTCGAGGCTCACGGACCGGCCGCCCGGAACGGCCTCGGCCGCCGCCCGACTCGCGTCCCGCAGCCACTGTGGACTGCCGGTGCTGTCCACAGCGAGGGTCGGCGCGGTGATGGCCGCCAGCCGCTCGGCGGGGAGTCGCCCTCCGGCGGTGACGATCGAGTCGTACACCAGCGTGTGCGCGACCGCCGTCAGCCCACCCCACACCGGTTGCGACCGCATCCCGCTGATCTGCTCGGCCGGCAGCCCCACCGAGGCGCTGAGGAAGGTCTCCACCGCGCCGTCCCGGTCGTTGGCGGCGATCAGCTCGATGAGCTGCGGTGTGATGTCCTTGCTGACGCCAACGTGCGAGCCGACCTGGAACGGTGGCTCGAACATGACCAACTTGGTCACCGGCAGGCCCTGTGCGGTGGCGAGGGCGGCCAGGACGGCACCGGAGGAGATGCCGTAGACCGCGGCGGAACCACCCGCCGCCGCGATCAGCGCGGCCAGGTCGTCGATCTCGCGGCCGACCTCGTACGGTGCGGTGTCGCCGCTGTAGCCCCGACCGCGACGGTCATAGCTGAAGGCGGTGAAATCCGGCGCCAGCGCCGCGCCCAAATCGCGGGTCGCGTTGCGATCGCTGAACGCGCCGCCGACGAGGACGACCGCCGGCCCGGCACCGGACCGCTCGAACGCGATGGGTGTGCCGTCGACCGATCGCACCTGCTCCGCCACGGGTGTCGTTCCGCTCACGATGCCGCCCCCACTCCTCGTTGGCTGTCCCGTCCTTTCTAGACCCTGGGTCCGACGTTGTCCGGCAGACCGCGTTAAACGATGATCGATAGCGGCCTCGGCGTACGCGCTGCTCCGATGCGCTGCCCGGGTCGACCGGTGGGCGTCCGGATGAGAGGCTGTCGGGGCGGGGGCCATGCTCAACCACCGTCATCCGCGACCCTTTCGACGGCGTCCGTCGGCGGCCCGGTCGACCCAGAGGCCAGGCACCGTACGCGCCGATTCTCACGAGGAGATCCATGTTCATACCCGGGATGCGTCGGGCCGCTGTCGGCCTGACCGCGCTCGCGGTGGCCGCTTTCGGCGCGGTCGCCACCAGCCCTGAGCAGGCCGACGCCGGACCGAAGCCGGTCGACGTCACCCTGCTCGCCCTCAACGACTTCCACGGCAACCTCGAACCGCCGACCGGGTCCAGCGGCACCATCGCCGGGCAGACCGCGGGCGGCGTTGAGTTCCTGGCCACCCACCTTGCCGAGCTGCGCGCCGCAGCCAAGAAGAAGAACACCATCACGGTCGCCGCCGGTGACCTGATCGGCGCGTCCCCGCTGCTCTCCGCCGCGTTCCACGACGAGCCGACCATCGAGGCGCTGAGCATGGCCGGGCTGGACTACGCCAGCGTCGGCAACCACGAGTTCGACGAAGGCGCCGCCGAGCTGCTGCGGATCCAGAACGGCGGCTGCCACCCGGTGGACGGTTGCGCCGACGGCACCCCGTACCGAGGGGCCGGCTTCCAGTACCTGTCCGCGAACGCCTTCACGACCGCCACCGGTAAGCCGTTGATGGCGCCGTACGCGATCCACAAGGTGCAGGGCGTCAAGGTCGGCTTCATCGGGATGACCCTGGAGGGCACCCCGCAGATCGTCAGCCAGCAGGGCGTCGCCGGCCTCAGCTTCGCCGACGAGGCGGACACCGCCAACCGGTACGCTCGCGAGCTGCGCCGCAAGGGCGTGGAGACGATCGTCGTGCTGCTGCACGAGGGCGGCGCCCAGGCGTCGACCGGCGGCATCAACGACTGCGTCGGCCTGACCGGGCCCATCGTGGACATCACCAACCGGATGGACCCGTCGATCGACGTGGTGGTCAGCGGGCACACCCACCAGGCGTACAACTGCGACATCAGCGGCAAGTTGGTCACCAGTGCCAGCTCGTTCGGTCGCCTGGTCACCGACATCGACCTCAAGATCGACGGCCGGAGCGGGGACGTGATCTCCGCCGCCGCGAACAACGTCGTGGTCACCCGCGACGTGGCCCCGGACCGGAGGCAGACCGCGCTGATCAACCGGTACAAGACGGTGCTCGGCCCGGTCGCCGACCGCCAGGTCGGCGTGACCGCCACCCCCCTCCCCACGACGCAGGAGAACCTGCTCGGCACCTGCTCACCGCAGGTGCCCAACTCGTGCGGAGAGTCGCCGATCGGCAACGTGATCGCCGACGCGCAGCTCGCCGCCACCGATGACGAGCAGGGCGCTGTTGCCGCCCTCATGAACCCAGGTGGGGTGCGGGCCGCCCTGGACGCCGGCCCGGTCACCTATGGGGAGGCCTTCACGGTGCAGCCGTTCGCCAACAACCTGGTGACGTTGGACCTGACCGGCGCGCAGCTCTACTGCGTCCTGGAACAGCAGTTCGTCACCGGCCGCACGTTGTACCCGTCCGCCACGCTGAGCTACGTGGTCGACCTGAACGGCACCAGCGCCACCGCGGCCGACCCGTGCGCCGGCACCCGCGTGGTCCGGGGCAGTCTCACCATCGGCGGCACCGCCGTCGACACCGCCGCCACCTACCGGGTGACGGTGAACAACTTCCTGGCCGGCGGCGGTGACGGTTTCAGCACCTTCACCGGCGGGACGAACCTGGTCACCGGCCAGATCGACCTGGACGCGTTCGTGGCCTACCTGACCGCCCAGTCGCCGGTCTCCGCGCCGACGCTGGACCGGATCCGCACCACCGCCGAGGTCCCCGCCGGCTGACGGCCGACCCCGCGATCATCGGGCCCCGGAGCACCAGCTCCGGGGCCTGACCCGTCCCCGACACCGCCTGCCCGCGCCCGTGCCTGCCTGCCCGCGCCCGTGCCTGCCCGCCTGTGCCTGCCGCCCGTGCCTGCCGCCCGTGCCTGCCGCCCGTGCCTGCCGCCCGTGCCTGCCCGCCCGTGCCTGCCCGCCCGCCCGTGCCTGCCCGCGCACGCGCCTGCCTGGCGTTGCGGCCCGCGCACGCGCCTCCGGGCAAGATCGCGCTCGAACACGGATGTAGTGGCATCGGTGCGCGGGGATGCCACTACATCCAGGATTGAGCGCGATCTTGGTCCTCGACAAGATCAATGCCGAGGTCAATGAGGAAGATCCGCGCAACTTCCTGGATGTTGCTGTCTCCCGCGCGCCCGAGGCACCAACTTCCGGGAAGTTGCTCGGATCTTGGGTGCGGGGCGTGGGGTGCGGGGCGTGGGGTGCGGGGCCGGGCGCCGGGGCGCCGGGGTGCGGGGCGCCGGGGTGCGGGGCGCGGGGCG
>NZ_PYAK01000068.1 GCF_003264365.1 Micromonospora noduli | reverse complement strand
CGCGCCATGACCGTCCTGGCCGGGGGCGGGCGGCGGGCCGGCGCCGGGCCAGGACGGTCATGGCGCGGGCGTACCCGATCCCAGCCCGCCGACACCCCCGGATCCGCACGCCGTCAACGTGACCCCCGTTCGGCGCTCCCCCACCGCCGGCCGGCACCCCCCGGGCCGGCCGACGGTGGCAGACGGTCGACACCCCCCGGGCCGACCGGCTGTCCCCTGCGTGCCCGGCCCGACCTCGGGCGGCCACGCGGGGTGGAACTGGTGGGACGCGCCCCCGCGCTCCGCCGCCCCCCACGGGGCGGAGCGCGGGGGCCCCCCGTCCCGGCTACTGCAGGAACGCCCCGAGGGGCGAGAGCAGCAACCGGCCGAGCGCCGCGGCGTTGTCGTCCAACCGTGTGCGCTCACACTCGCGGGCGTCCGGATCGTGCCGGCACCGCCAGATCTTCTGCGCGTTACGCCAGGCGACATCGCGGGTGTACTCGACCAGTTCCCCCTGGTACCAGTCGTCGATGTCGCCGTTGAGCATGTCGATGAGCAGCTGCCACCGCTCCAGGTAGCCCCGGCGCAGGCCGGGGATCTTGTCCGCGAAGATGTTGTTGATCTCGAGGTAGTCGTGGTGCTGGTCGCTGCCGTCGACCGGCTCCGACTCCAGGTGGTCGAACGTGGTCACCAGGGCGAACGGCAGATCGAAGTTGATGTGCGCGTTCACCCCGGCCGCCGCCGACGGCAGCGGACGGGCATCCGGCCCCCGCATCCGCTCGAAGAGGCACGACCACGCCTTCGGGGTGCCGGGGCTGGAGTCGGTCCACAGCCGCATCGCGTCGAAGTACCGGGCGGCGAACTCGACGTCGAGCCGGGAGAGGAAGACCGGATCGATGAAGCGGTCGTCGTACAGCCCGTCCAGCACACTGCTGGTGATGGTCAGGTAGAGCTTGTTGAAGTCAGCGAGGGGGCAACTGGCCTCCAACGGCGGCAACCGGACCAGCATGTCCTGGAGCTTGGTCAGATGATCGACCACGGCCGGCACGTCCGCGGGATGATCGGCGAGCAGGTCGACGATGTCCCGGTGCACGGGCCCCCAGACCGGTTCGATCATTTCTCCTCCATTGTGGTCGGCGGCATCCCCCGTGCCGTCGTCGACGCGGCCCAGCCTCTCAGCCGACACCGGGCCACCGGATCAGTAAAACGACGTATCCCGGCGCGCACACGCGCCGGGATACGTACTTCAGTGGTGGGTCGGTCAGCTTCGTTGGTTGCGCAACTGGATCGCGCTGGCCTGCACGCGGGTACGGACCTGGAGCTTGTCGAAGATGTGTGACACGTGCACCCCGATGGTCCGCTCGCTGATGAACAGCCGCTGCCCGATCTCCCTGTTGGTCAACCCCTCGGCGACCAGGGCGAGCACTTCCCGCTCCCGGGCGGTGAGCGCCGCCAACTCGTCGTCGGACGCCTCGACCGGGACGCCGCGCGTGCCGGTGGTGCTGTCGCGCTCGTCCAGCGACACCCGAGCCCGCCCGGCCAGCTCCCGGATCTCCGAGGTCAGCGGCACCGCGCCCAACCCCTGCGCCACCCGGTAGGCCTCCCGCAGGAGCTTGCCGGCGGTGGCCACCCGGCTGCGCCGAGCCAGCAGCGCCTCGGCCTGCCGCAGCCGCGAGTAGGCCGCCGGATAGGGGTGATTGCGGCGATCCCACTCGGCCGCCGACGCGGCCCACAGCTCCGGATCGCTGCCGTCGAGGCGGCTCACCTCGGCGGCGCACAGCGCCAGGAAGCCCTCCACCACCGAGCGCACCGGCCGGGCGGCCCCGGCGCTCTTGCGGGCCACCCGCTCGGCCACGTCCCGCAGCCGACGCACCGCCGTCGGGTCCACCTCCACCGTGCGGCTGGCGTGCGCCTCCGCCTCGGCGCGCAGGCCGTGCCAGACCAGCGCGGAGAGGATCATCACGTCGTCGGAACGGCTCTCGGTGAGGCCGCGCTGCACCGCCTGGCGGGCCACGTCGTGCCGGCCCTCCCACATGGCCAGCCCGGAACGCAGGGTGAGCAGCGGAATGACGTGTCGCGCCCCGCCGCCGGCGAGCAGGGTCGCCACCGCGTCGAGGTCCCGACCGGCGGCCTCGATGTCGCCGTAGCCCACAGACAGCCGGCACCGGGCCAACAGCAGCTCCACGGCGTCCGCACCGGACGGTCGGTGCCGCAGGGCGGCGGCCACCACCTTCTCCGCCTCGGCCCACTGGCCCACCCGGAACAGTCCGTTGATGGCGATGGCCAGCAGCCGGGTGCCCCAGGTGCGGCCCAGCCCCAGCTCGGCCACCCGTTCGGCGCCCCGCCGGGCCACCACCACGCCCTCTTCGAGGACGTTCAGCGGCCCGGTCAGCAGCTCCGCCAGGTGCAGGTACGCGCAGGCCACGTCCTCGGGCTGGCCGGCACGCTCGGCGGTGTCGAGCGCGTCGCGCATGACCGCCAGACCGGCGTCCGGGTCTTCCAGACAGGCGTCGCTGAAGCCCAACGCCGAACTGGCCAGCACCACCTCGGTGGCCGAGCCCGCCACGTTCTCGGCCAACGCCAACGCCTCACGGGCCCGCGCACCGGCGTCGGCGTACCGACCCAGGTGCAGCAGCAGCTCGGCCAGGCGGGCGGCGGCGCTGGCCCGGTCCCGAGGAGAACAGTCCTCCGCCTTCAGCGCCCGCTGGTATTCCTCCTCGGCCAGCGCGGAGCGACCGGCGGCGGCCAGGTAGCGGGCCCGGCGGATGTGCAGCGCGCAGCTCGGCTCACCACCCCGCAGCGTGGCCAACTCCTCCAGCAGTGCCAACGCGCGGGCGTGCTCCCCACAGTGGTGAGCCGCCTCGGCGGCGTTCTCGAGCAATTCGACCCGGTCCACAGTCAGCGGGCCAGGCTCGGCGGCCAACTGCAACGCGGCCGACCAGTGCCGGTGCGCCTCGGCGTAACCGTGCAGCCGCTCGGCCTCCTGGGCGGCGGCCACCGCCGCCGGCAGGGCGCGCGCCGGCTCGCCGGCCAGCCGCCAGTGGTGCGCCAGCCGGGCCTGGTGCAGCTCACCGGGCGCCGTGGTCAGCGCCTCGGCGTAGCGGCGGTGCAGCCCGGAACGCTCGGCCGGCAGCAGCTCGTGCGCCAGCACCTCGGCCACGAGGCGGTGCCGCAGCCGGTAGCCCTCGTCGGCGCCGACCAGCAGCCGGTGCGCCACCGCGGCCCGGGCCGCGGCGATCAGCTCGTCCTCCGGCATCCGCAGCACCTCGGCCAGCAGCCAGTGCTGCACCGGCTCGACCCCGGCGGCCACTGCGTGCACCACGGCGTGCGCGTGCTGGGGCAGCGCGTCGACCCGGTCGAGGAAGATCTCCCGCAGCGTCTCGGACAGGCCGTCGCGGCCGTCGCGCAGATCCCGGGCCAGCTCCTCGATGACGAACGGGTTGCCGCCGCTGCGCTGCCACACCTGCTCTGCCGCGTCGGCGGTCAGCGTCCGGCCGACCACCGCGGCGGCGAGCGTCTCGGTGTCGGCCCGGCCCAGCGGCGCCAGGTCGAGCACCCGCACCGTGCGGAGTCGACGCAGCTCGGTGAGCACCCGGCGCAACGGGTGCGCGCCCTGCAACGACTCGGCACGCACCGCCGCCAGCACCGACAGCTGAAGATCGCCCAGGCCGGCGAGGAGGTAGAGCAGGAGCTGCCGGGTGCTGCGGTCGACCCACTGGAGGTCGTCCAGGATCAGCACCAGCGGGCGACCCTCGGCGATCAGGTGCAGGCCACGGGAGACGCGCTCCAGCAACGCGCCCGCGCCGTCCGGCCCGGCGGTCTCGTCGGCGAACATCTGCAGCAGCCCCCGCACCGCCGAGGAGGTGCGGGCGGGCGAGGTGGACACCTCGGTGTCGAACCGGCGCAGCGCCTGCAACAGCGGGTGCAGCGGGGAGGCGTCACCGATGTCCAGGCAGCTGCCGGTGAGCACCACGGCGCCCCGCTCCCGTAGGCGGTCGCCGATCTCGCCCAACAGCCGGGTCTTTCCCACACCGCTCTCGCCGGTCAGGAAGACCGCAGCGGTCTGCCCGTGCGCGGCGTCACCGAGCAACGCGGACCGAACCGTCTGCACCAGCTCGGCCCGGCCCACGAGCGGTGCGGTGTCCACATCGCTGGCCATGCCACGCAGCCTAATCACAGGGCCCCATACCGTTCTACGTCCGCCCACCGCTTGTGGTACTCCTCGCGTCGACTTTGCGACTAAAGGTTGCAGGTGGCCGACATACGTCGTTCGGCAGATCCCCCGTCGGCCCAGGAATGCCAATCTCCGGAGGTGATCAGGCAACCGCGGGGAGAAAGGCCGGTGCGACACCCATGACCACCAGCATCATCGTCGACACGCAACGGACCGTCACCCCGCTCTGGCCGGTACCCCAGGAGAGGCGCGTCGTCACCGTCCTCTTCGCGGACATCGTCGGCTCAACGGCCCTGGTGGACCGGCTCGACCCCGAGGACGTCCGAGCGTTGCAGCGGGCCTACTTCGACACCGTCGCAGGTGTGCTGCACCGCTGGCACGGGGTGGTGGAGAAGTACATCGGCGACGCCGTGATGGCGCTCTTCGGCGCTCGGCACTCCGACGGCTTCGACGCGTACCGGGCGGTGCGCGCCGGGCTCGAGATCCAGGCCGCGCTGGACCGACGGCCCATGGTCGACGGCATCAAGCTGCGCGTCCGGGTCGGTGTCGCCACCGGCGAGGTCGTGGTCGACCTGGGCGACGTCGTCACCGGTGGGCACGGCGTGGCCAGCGGCGCGGTGATCACCACCGCGGCCCGCCTGCAGGAGTACGCCGCGCCCGGTGCCGTCGCGCTCTGCGCGGCCACAGCGCGCGCCACCGCCGGCCTGATCACCCAACGTCAGCTGACGCCGGTGCCGGTCGCCGGCCGGGTGCCGCCGGTGCCGGTCTGGCACGCCGTCGGTCCGGTACGCCCCGGCGCCGACCGGCACGACGGCCCGTTGATCGGTCGACGCCGCGAACTGGCCACCATCCGCGACCAGTTGGGCGCGGCCATCCGAAACCGGACGCCACGCTGGATCTCACTGGTCGGCCCCACCGGCAGTGGCCGCAGCCGGCTGCTGCACGAGCTGACCCGGGGGCTGACCACGGTGGACGGATTGCCGGTCCGCTGGTGCGTGGCGACCTGTCAGCCGTACCCCGATCAGGTGTTGGCGCCGGTCGCGCACCTGCTACGGGGCCTCGCCGGGATCCGGCACAGCGACGGCCCGGCGGCGGTCCACGACCGGCTCGTCGCCGCTCTGACGCCGCTGTTTCCGCCGACCCGGGTGGCCACCGCGGTCCCGGCGCTCCAGCGGATGCTGACCACCCCGGACGGCTCGGCCGCCGCGCTCGCCGGCGCGGCGATCTGCCGCGAGGTCCTGCTGCGGCTGGCCGCCCACCGGCCGCTGATCGTGGCCGTCGACGACCTGGACCGGGCCGCGCCAGCGGTGAGCCGCTTCCTGCACGCGCTGTTCGGCGCGGCGACGGAGCGCGGGCTGCCGCTGGCCCTGCTCACCGTGCACCAGCCGCAGTGGGCCGACACCCGCCCCGGTCCGGCCCGCCAGATGACGATCGGACCACTGGCCACCGTGCAGTCCGGACGGCTGCTGCGCCACCTGCTCACCCGGGCCGGGCAGCCGGTGGCTCTGGTCGACCGGTTGCTGCCGCTGGTGGGAGGCCGCCCCGGGCACGCGACGGCGTACGTCACGTCGCTGGTGGACGGCGCCGATCCGGCGGCGCTCCCGCTGCCCGAGGCGGTACGGCGGGCCGTCGGCGCGGAACTGGATCACCTCGACGGTGAGCGGCGGGCGGTGCTGATGGCCGCCGGCACCCTCGGCGGTCTGATCTCCGGGGCGGCCGTGGACCAGGCACTCGGCTGGACGCCCGGCCGGTCCGCACCCGCGCTCCGCACGCTGGTCGCCGCCGGGCTGCTGCTCCCCCACCACGTCGACGGGTACGCGTTCGCCGCTCCGGCGCTGCGCCAGGTCGCCGCCGAGCGGTTGCCCCGCGCCCTGCGGGCCGTCTTCCAGCGCCGGGCCGCCGGCGCGACGCACCTCGACACCGTGCACCGGGAGACCGACCCGGCCGCTGGTGCGGTCAACGGTTCGGCGGCGAGGAGTGCGGAGATCGTGCGCCTCGACACCGTCGGCGCTCGGACCGGCCGCCTCGACACCGTCTTCGCGGCGCTGGCCCCGGCAGGGCCGGGCGGTGCCACCGGCCCGACCGCGCTGAGACGAGGCAGTCCCAGCCCGACGATGGCCACCCGTCCCGCCGCGTCGGGTCCCAACGCCGACCGTACGGCGGGCCCACGCCGGCTCCGAGCCGTCGCCTCGGCGGGCGACGTACCGCCGACGCCGGCCGCAGCGGTGTCCCGACCTGCGCTCGGTGCGGGCGGTAACCCGTTCCGGGACCCCGGACGGCCCGCAGCGCCGATCCGCCCCACGCCAGCGAGTTCGGCTGGGCACTGGACACTCGCCGACGCCGGCACTCCACGGGGCGTGGTGCGGGCAATACCCCGCCCACCGTTGGTCCGCCCACTGGAGGGCCTGCCCGCCTCCGCCTGACTCCGATGATCACTTGATGCCCGGCAGCCGAACCGACCCCTCGACGACTGGTCAGCACTGCCGGTCAGGACGGTCGCCCGCCGAACTGCCAGTTGTGCACCTCGATGTCGGCGTACCGGTCGACCGTCAGGATGGCGCGCGCCGCGTCCGGATCCGGCGCCCGGAGCAGCGCGGCGGTGCCGAGCCAGGTGACGCCGTCGTCGGCCAGCAGCGGCCCGTACGCGATCAGTTCGTCCGGGTCGGGCGGCACGGCCAGGTCGGCGGCCTGCCCGGCACCGAGGCCGAGCACCAGATACCGGTTGCCGCCGGTCCGGCCGCCAGGGAAGTCCCACATGGTGCGGCCCAGCGTGTTGCGCCACCGGCGCAGCAGCACGTTCCGGTACACACCGGCCTGGTAGTTCGGCTCCGCGAACGCGAATGCCCGCGCGGCGGCCGGGTCGGGCACGTCGACGATGTGCAGGCTGCCGGTGGGCGTGTCGCCGACGAAGGTCGGGCCACGGGCGATCATTCCCGCCGCGTACCGGTCCATGTAGGACCAGTGCTCGGGCAACAACTCGTCGCGCAACGCCACCGAGCCGGGCCGGTCACTGTGGTAACAGAGAAACTCCACGCCGCATTCTCCCCGCGTGCCCGGATCGAAGGCGGGCCGGGTGCCGCCGTAGCCGCTACGGTACGGACGCCGAGGCGGATCTTGATGGTGTCGTCACGATATCGAACGAGGCGCATTCGGCGGTGCCCCGCGCGCGGCTGGGCCGCCGCCCGCGCCTGCCGTGAGCTGGCTGCCCGGTGTCCCGTGGGAGGGGATGAGCCGCTCACAGCGTGACTAGGATTGGTCCGTCATGCTGCTACGGGTGCTCGGGCCGCTTGAGGTCGAGGTCGACACAGGCGGGCCGGTCGACCTCGGCGGCCCCCGCCAACGCGCCGTGCTCGCGCTGCTACTCGCGGCCCGCGGCGAGGTCGTCTCCGTCGGGCAGATGATCGAGGATCTGTGGCGGGGTGACGCGCCGCCGCGGGCGATCGCCTCCCTCCAGGCGTACGTCTCGCATCTGCGCCGCCTTCTGGAGCCGGCCCGCGAGCGCCGGGCGCCGGCCCGGGTCCTGGTCACCGCGCCACCGGGCTACGCGCTGCGGCTGCCCGCCGACGCCGTCGACGCCGGTCGGTTCGAGACGCTGCTCGCCGAGGCGCGTGCGGTCGGCCCCGCCGACCCGGGTCGGGCACGTCGGTTGCTGAGCGTCGGGCTCGATCTGTGGCGCGGTCGGGCGTACGCCGAATTCGCCGGTGAGCCGTGGGCGCAGCCGGAGGTGCTGCGGCTGGAGGAACTGCGGCTCGGCGCCCGCGAGCTGCTGCTCGACGTGACAGTGCGCTGCGGCGACGCGGCCGAGGCGGTGCCGGAGGCGGAGCTGTTGACCCGGCAGGCGCCGCTGCGGGAGGAGAGCTGGCGGCTGCTGGCGCTGGCGTTGTGGCGTACCGGTCGGCAGGGCGACGCGCTCGCCGCGCTGCGCCGGGCCCGGGCGACCCTGGCCGACCAGCTCGGACTGGATCCGGGCCCGGCGCTGGTCGAGGTGGAGTCCGCCATCCTGGGCCAGCGACTCGACCTGCTGCCACCGGTGGCGGCGACAGCGGTACGCAACCAGCGGCAGGTGTCGGAGGAGGTCTTCGTCGGTCGGGAGGCGGAGCTGGACGCGCTTCGGCAGGCGGCCGCCGAGGCGGTGGCGAGCGGGCCGCGAGTCGCTCTGCTCAGCGGTGAGGCCGGGGCCGGCAAGACGAGCCTGCTCACCCGCTTTCGGGACGAGCTCACCGCTCAGGGCTGGCTGGTCGCCGTCGGTCGCTGCCCCGAGGTCGAGGGCGCCCCGCCGGCCTGGGCCTGGGTCGAGGCGCTGCGGCAACTCGCCGAGCAGGCACCCCCGGGTGACCTCGCACCGGCGCTCGCCCCGCTGCTCGGTGGGGGCGACGGCGAGCCCGGCGGCGACGTCACCGCCGGCCGGTTCCGGCTGCACCGCGCCGTCGGCGCCTGGTTGGACGCCGCCGCGGCCCGCAGACCGGTCACCGTGATCCTCGACGACCTGCACGCCGCCGACGCCGAGACGTTGCTGCTGTTGCAGAGCGTCACCGAGATGACCACCGGCACCGTCCTGTTCGTCGCGGCGCTGCGGTCCGCCGACAACACCGAGCGGCTCGCCGACACGATGGCCGTCCTGGCCCGCCGGTCACCACAGCGGATCCCGCTGGGCGGTCTGACCACGTCCGAGGTCGAACGGCTGCTCGGCGCGCTGGCCCGGACCACCGTCGACCCGGACACGGTCGCCGCGTTGGCCGAGCGGACCGGCGGCAACCCGTTCTACGTCCGGGAGTCGGCGCGACTGCTCGCCGCCGAGGGCACGCTCGTGGCCACCTCCGACGTGCCCGAGGGCGTACGCGACGTGCTGCGCCGACGACTCTCCCGCCTCCCGTCGACGGCCGTCTCGGTGCTGCGTCTCGCCTCGGCCGTGGGGCGGGAGGCCGAGGTGCGAACACTCGTCGACGCCGCCGGCACCGACGAGGGCGCCGTCCTGCGGGCACTGGAAGCCGGGCTGGCCGCCGGGCTGCTCACCGAACCGGCACCCGGGCGGGTGCGGTTCGTGCACGGCCTGGTCTGCGACACCATCTACACCGACCTGCCGCAGCTGCGCCGCACCCGCCTGCACGCGCGGATCGCCGACGCCACCCGCCGGCTGCGGCCCGACGACTACCCCGCCCTGGCCCACCAGTACGCCCGCGCCGCGTCGGCAGACACCGCGCCGCTCGCCGTCGACTACGCCATCCGGGCCGCCGAGCTGGCCGAGCGGCGGTACGCGTACGACGCCGCTATCGAACTGCTCAGCAATGCTGTCGAGGCCGCTGCCACGGTCGCCGGGGACCGCGACGCGCTCCGGGTCGACCTGCTCGGGCGGCTGCTGCGCGCGCAGGCGCGGGCCGGGGCGGTGGCGGCCGCCCGGCAGACCCGCGCTCGGGCGATCGACGTCGCCGCGGCGTCCGGCCGCGACGACCTGCTGGTCGCGGCGTTCACCGCGTGGACCGTCCCCACCCCTTGGCTGACCCACGAGTACGGCGTGGTGGACCACCGGGTCGTCGAGCTGCTCACCCGGCTGCTGCGCGCCGACGACCTGGACCCGGTCGCCCGCTGCCGGCTGCTGGAGGCGCTGGCCACGGAGTTGGACGGCGAGTCCGATCCGCGCGGCGTGGCGGCCGGACGGGAGGCGCTGGTCCTCTCGCAGCGGCTGGACGACCCCGAGCTGCGCGCCCTCGGGCTGGCCGCACGGTTGCGCACCATGAGCTACGAGCGGGAGGCGCCCGACCGTCGGACCTTCGCCCTCGAGCTGCGTGACCTCGCCGACGAGCACGGGCTGGTGACCTACCGTTCGGTCGCCGAGCAGGCGCTGGGCCACTGCGCCGCCGCGCTCAACGAGCCGGACGAGCTACGCCTCAGCGTTGCCCGGCAGGGGTGGCTGGCCGAGACGTACCAGCTGAACGAGGCGCAGACGATCAACCTGTGCTCGCTGGGCGCCCTCGCGCACATCGCCGGCGACTTCGCGGCCGCACGGCGGCACTACGACCAGGTCGCCGTGCAGATGCGGCGGCAGGGTTCGCTGCACGCCGAGGCCTTCCACTACTTCTCCACCGGCACCCTGCTGATCAGCCAGGGGCGGTTCGGTGAGCACCTGGAGGCGACCCGGCGGATACGGGGGTCGTTGGGCCCGATCGTGGACGATCTGCTGGCGCTGGCGCTGATCGGGACCGGGCGCCTGGACGAGGCGCGGGCCATGCCGATCGGGCGGCACACCTACCGCCCGGACTACTTCGAGTCGGCGCTGCTCAGCGTACGGGGAATGGTCGTCGTGGCGCTGGGTCGACGGGACCTGGCCCAACCCGTGATCGACGCGCTGCTCCCGGTACGCGACCAACTGGCCGGTTTCTCCACCACCGCGGCCGTGGTGCGGCCGGTCGCGCTGACGCTCGGTGAGCTGTTCCGGCTGCTGGGACGCACCGAGGAGGCGACCTGGCACTTCACCCTCGCCGCCCGGGTGGCCCGCCGGTGGGAGTCGCCGCACTGGCTGGCCGAGGCGACGGCGGCGATGGCCCGCTGACCGTCACGGTTGGCGGATTCCAAGCCGGTTCCAAGTGGCACCGAGCATGATCAACAGATCTGTGCCAGTTGATCCTCGGAAAGGTCACCGTGAACCAGAACCACCGCGAAGCCATGGCAGACGTACGCGACATGTACATGGCGCACTCGGCGCTCCGTCGCGAGTTCAGCCTGCTGCCGCAGCTCGTCCGCGACGTCACCCCGGGCGACACCACGCGCGCGGAGGTCGTCGGCGGCCACGCCGAGATGCTCTGCCACATCCTGCACCTGCACCACGAGGGCGAGGACCTGCTGCTCTGGCCCCGGCTGCTCGAGCGCGGCGGCGCGGAGGCCGCAGCGATCGTCCCCACCATGGAGGCGCAGCACCACGCCATCGAGGACGCCCACGCGGCGGTGCTCGCCCTCCTCCCCCAGTGGCGCCGCACCGCACGCGGCGGTGAGCAACTCGCGGACGCCCTGGAGCAGCTACGCGCCGCGCTGATCGAGCACATGGCCCTGGAGGAGAGCGAGATCCTGCCGCTGGCGCAACGGCACGTAACCGCCCGGGAGTGGATGCAGCTCGGCGAGCACGGCATGAGCAAGTCCCCGAAGAAGCAGCTCCCGCTGGCCTTCGGCCTGGCCATGTACGAGGGCGACCCGGAGGTGGTGAAAGCAGTGCTGGCGCACGCTCCGCTGCCGGCCCGACTGCTCATGCCGATCATCGCGCCCCGGCTGTTCGCCAGCCACGCCAAGCGGGTGCACGGCACCGCCACGCCCCCGCGCATCGGCGCCAGCGTCCGCTGAGCACGATCAGCGGCTCGCCCGACCCAGCTGAGTCGGCGGCTCGCCCGACGCAGCTGGGTCGGCGTCGCGACCAAACCCCACCTCGCCCTGAACATGATCGACGCGGCGGTCCCGGCCGGCTGGGTCGCCGGCGGTACTAGCCCACCTGGCCGCGTCTGGATACCGACGCCGGGGGCGCCAACCGCGCCACGGGCGGGAGCGGCGAGACATCCGGGGAGGCTTGGAATGCCGAGATGGCGAGCGCGGCGAAGCGCCGGGAGGCGCTGACCTGGGCGGTCGGCGAGGTCACGTGGATACCGCTGTTGGCCATGAGCACGAGGATGACGTCGTCCAGGACGAAGTCGGGGCGAAGGCGACCCGCTTCCTTCGCGCGGCGGGCCAGTTCGTCAATCGCTCTGAGCGCGTATTCACGGCGCGCCTCGAAATCAACTGCCTTGGGAAAGGTCGACATAAGAGCTGCGGTAAAGCCTCGGTCGCGTGCGTGCAGTTCACACATTTTCTCGATTACTTGACAGAAACCGTGCCATGGATCCGGATCGGCAAGGCCCTCGTCGACAACGCCGCGACACGCGTACATCTGTTCTGCGAATGCCTCGGTGACCAGCATCTCCTTGGTCGGAAATCGGCGGTACAGGGTGGCGGGTGCAACCCCGGCGCGCCGGGCAACCTCCCGCATCGGCACGTCCAGGCCGTCAACTGCGAAGACCGCGCGGGCGGCGTCGAGGATGCGCTCGCGGTTGTCCAGGGCGTCGGAGCGAAGAGCGTGAGGCAAACGATCGGTCACGGCTCTCACTTTAGCGAGGCGGACAGCGGCGTGCGTTAGCGTCCGTGTGCATGAGGGCTTTGCAATTTTCGAAGTACGGTTCCGCGAGTGTCCTTGAGGTCTCGGAGGCACCGGAACCGCACGCCGGACCCGGCCAGGTACGGGTGGCGGTTCGGGCCTCGGGTGTCAATCCGGCCGACACCTACGTGCGCGCCGGCCGATTCCAGGAGTGGATTCCGCTCCGCCTGCCGCACGTGCCCGGGGTCGACGCTGCCGGCGTGGTGGATGAGATCGGTGACGGGGTGACCACGGCGCGGGTAGGCGACGAGGTTTTCGGGATCACTGACTACGCCCAGATGGGCGGAGCGAACGCCGAATACGCCGTCCTGGCCGCGTGGGCTCGGAAGCCGGCCGCACTGACCTGGGAGCAGGCCGGCGGCGCGGCGGGAAACATCGAGACGGCCACCCGAGTGCTCGACCGGTTGGGCGTCAAGGACGGCACCACGCTGTTGATCGAGGGCGCGGCCGGCGGGGTCGGTACGACAGCGATCCAGCTCGCTGTCGCTCGCGGGGCGGCCGTCATTGGCACGGCCAGCGACCGCAACCATGAGTTCGTCGCCTCGCTCGGGGCGATCCCGACCACCTACGGCCCCAGGCTGACCGAGCGTGTCCGCACTCTGGTGCCCGGCGGGGTGGATGTCGTACTCGACTGTGCCGGCTCTGGTTCCATGCCAGACCTGGTCGGCCTGGTCGCGAGCCCGGACAGGGTGGTGAGCATCGCCGACATCAACGCCGCGGCCTACGGCGTGCACCTGTCGCGCGGCTCTGGCCCCGGCGCGGACACACCGGCACTCGAAGGAATCGCCGCCGCCGGCGAACTCGCCGAGCGGAGTCGTTTCACAGTGCCGGTCGCGGCCGTGTTCTCTCTGGAAGAGGCGGCCGCCGCCCACGAGTTGAGTGAGTCCCGCCATGCGCGAGGCAAGATCGTGCTGAAGCCGTAGGGCACCCCACCCAGCCTCTGTGCACCTGACCCGAGCCCGCGCGACCGACCATCCGGTGTGGTCGCGAGCACGGGACGGGCGCTCAGCGGGCGGCCAGGAAGGCCAGCACGCGCGGCCAGGCCGCCGCGGTGGCGTCCGGGGAGTATTCGGCCAGGTCCGGGTCGGTGAACAGGTGACCCAGGCCGGGATAGCGGAAGACCGTCAGATCGGCGTCGGCGTCGGTCATGGCCTGCTGCCACTCGTCGACCTCGTCCGGCGCGTCGTACGGGTCGGGGTCGGCGAGGTGCAGCTGCACCGGCAACCCGGGTCGGACCGCGTCCGGGGCGCCGCCGGTGCCGTGCAGCAGGAGCAGGCCGGCGGCGTCCGGGCGTTCGGCCAGCAGCGCCCCGGCCACCCCGGCGCCCATCGAGAAGCCGGCGAGCACCGTCTCCGGTGGCAGGTCACGCAGCGCGTCGCGGGCCCGGTCCAGCACGACCTCCTGGCCGATCTTGTCGAGTAGCGCGAAGCCCTCCTCGACGGTGTCGGTGGCCGGGACGCCGTACAGGTCGGGGGTGCTGACCTGGTGCCCGGCGGCGCGCAACCGGTCGGCGAAGCCGCGCACGACAGGTCGCAGCCCGTACACGGAGTGGAACAGCACGACGTGTCGCATCCGGTCATCCTGCCGCAGCCGACAGTGCATCCGGGGTGGCCACGCGGAGTGGGACCATGATCGTCGTCGAGTCATCGGACGACCACTCGGACTGATGTTGGCGAACGGTGCGCCGGAACGGCGACATCGGTAGCCGGCTGAGCTGCTCTACGGGGACGGAACGCTCGGAGGCAGGTCGTCGTCGCGGCCGCTCTGAGGTAGCCCAGCCGCAGCGGCGATGGCTTTGACGGCCTCGTTCAGTCCGGTGGTCTCGGGTAGGACGAGTTCATCCGGCCAGTCCAGGACGTCATGGGCGGCGTACCAGCCGCTCATCTGCTCGGCGGTGAACTCACCGGCCTGCGGGCGCGTGAGGTGCCGGCGCAGGGTCTCGGCCATGGACACGTCGAGATAGCAGAACAGCGACCGGCCCCGGTGGTCGTCCCGCAGGGAGGTCAGCATGTTTCGGTAGCGGCTGCTGTGCATGATGCCCTCCAGCACGACGTGATAGCCGTGGTCCAGCGCGAACCGGACGGTCTGCCCGATCAACGCCGGTGCCGCGCCGCCGGGCTTGTCCCGCTCGCGCAGCAGGATGCGGCGCAGGTAGTCCTGCTCGACCAGGGCGCAGCCCCGGCCGTGCCGGCGTCGTAGCTCGCGGGCGATGCTGCTCTTGCCGGAGCCGGAGTTGCCCCGGATGCAGACGAGGATCGTGTCCGGGCTGCCAGTCGGTTCAGCGAGCACGATGCCACCTCGGCTTCAGTCGTTGCGCACTGTGAGATTGAGGGCGGCCACGGTCAGCTGGGTGAGGTCAGGGAGTTGGTCCTCGCCGAGGGTGACGCCGCGCAGGTTGTCCAGCGGCGTCTTGAGGCCCTTCAGCCGGCTGCCCCGCAGGTCGGTGCCGTCGAGTTGGCAGGAGTCCAATTCCAGTCCGGCGAGGTCACATGACCGCAGCGCGATGCGAGGTAGTCGACAGGAGGACCACGCGCCGTTGGTGAGAGTGCAGTCGGTGAAGGCGACCGAGCCGGTGGCGGTGACGCGTTGGAAGGTGGCGTAGTCGAAGCGGCAGCCGTCGAACAGGACGTCCTTGAGGCGTACGTCGGTGAGCCTGGTGCCGGTGAACCGGGAGCCGGTAATGGCGCAGCGTTCGATGGTGATGCCGGTCAGGGTCGCGCCGGAGAAGTCGGTGCGGGTGATTTCGCATCCATAGAGGCTGCCGGCTTCCCAGGTGCTCTCGCTCAGGTTCACGCCGGTGATAAGGCTGCTGCGGATGCGGGCGTCCTCCAGGTGCGAGCCGTGCCACGCGGCGCCGTTGACGAGGGCCTCGGTGAGGCCGCCGGCCAGGTCCGTCGTGGTGTCGAGGTCGTCCGGTTCGAGGTCCGGCAGAAGAACCTTCACGTCGCCGATCGCGGTAGTACGCATGTGTCCTCAACCTGTGGGGGTGCGGGGTGGGCACGCCACCCCGCACGCCCCGTGGTGGGGCCGCCATCCCTGCGGTCGTCATGACGTGCGCCCGCGTATTACGAGTCAGACCAGTGCCGTCAGCCGCGCGACCAGGTCCGTCGGTGGTGGCATCTCGGCGATCTCGCGGCTGACCTGCGCGGCAGCGGTCCGCAGGCGCTCGTCGGTGAGCAGTTGGGTCAGCGCCCGCGCGGTGATGTCCCGGGGGCGCAGCGCCAGGCCGGCGCCCCGGCGGGCCACCAGCTCGGCGTTGTGCCGCCGGTCCCCCGGACCCGTGGTGGCCAGCTGGGGCAGGCCGGCGGCGAGGGCGCCGAGGGCGCTGCCCGCCCCACCGTGGTGCACCAGCGCCGCGCTCGCCGGCAACGCCTCGTCGAGCGGGATCCAGTCGACCACCCGCACGTTGCCGGGCACCGAGCGGGCCGACCGTTCGTCGGGGCGGACCAGCACGATCTCGGCGTCCACCTCGGCTGCGGCGGCCACCACGGCGGGCATCGGCCCCCGGTCGCCGGGACCGGTCAGGGTGCTGCGGGTGACCAGGATGCGGGGACGCTCACCGGGCTCGCGCAGCCACGCCGGCAACTCCCCGCCGCCGACATAGGACGTGTAGCGCATCGGCCAGCCGCCCTGGGTGGCAACGCTGGGTGGGGCCACGGCGAGGGCGGCGGCCGGTGCGGGCAGCTCGGTGAGGCCGTGGCGGTGCAGCGCCGCGCCGAGTCGGGCGACGGTGGCGCGGACCAGGTCCCGGCCGTCGAAGAGGGCGTTCTCCTGGCGTACGGCCGGCACGTCGAGCCGCGCGGCTGCCACCGCACCGGCGACCGCGAACGGCTCGTGAAGCACCAGATCCGGCCGCCACCGGGTGGCCAGCGCGACCACCGGGTCGGTGAGCTGGTCGTTGAGTGCGCCGAACAGCAGGCCGGCGCCCCGGGTGCCGGCGGTGCCGGCCATTTCCGCCCGCGCGATCAGCGGATGACGGGGAAAGACCCGCAGCGCGATCCGGCCGAAGTCGAAGCCCGGCGCGATGTCGTGCACCGCCAGACCGGCGTCGGCGGCGGCCAGGGCTCCGCCGCCGGTGGCCACCAGCACGTCGTGGCCGGCGTCGCGAAGGGCGACCGCGAGCGGCACCAGCGGGAAGACGTGCCCGACGAGCGGGGCGGAGACCACCAGCACGCGCATGGGCCCGATCCTATGTCGACCACTGCCACACCGGAGGGCCCGCAACGTCGGGCAGCGGTCAGGCGGACGGTCGCTGGTCGACGATGCGGCGCATCTTGCCCATCGACCGTTCCACAGTGTCGGGGGCGAGGACGTCGACCGCCACGCTCACGCCGATGGTGTTCTTCACCAGCTGAACCAGCGTGCCGCCGGCCCGCTCGGCGGCGTCCAGGTCGACGTCGGCTCGCCGCTCCACCCGCACCGTGAGGGTGTCCAGCCGGCCGTGCCGATCGAGGACGCACTGGAAGTGCGGCGAGAGCTGCGGGGTGCGCAGGATCAGCTCCTCGATCTGGGTGGGGAAGATGTTCACCCCTCGCAGGATCATCATGTCGTCGGTGCGGCCGGTGATCTTCTCGATCCGGCGCATCGGGCGAGCGGTGCCGGGCAGCAGCCGGGTCAGGTCGCGGGTGCGGTAGCGCACGACCGGCATCGCCTCCTTGGTCAGGGAGGTCAACACCAGCTCACCCCGCTCGCCGTCGGGCAGCACCGCCCCGGTGACCGGGTCGATGATCTCCGGGTAGAAGTGGTCCTCCCAGAGGTGCAGCCCGTCCTTGGTCTCGACGCACTCGGTCGCCACGCCGGGGCCCATCACCTCGGAGAGCCCGTAGATGTCGACGGCGTGGATGTCCAGTTGCTGCTCGATCTCGCGGCGCATGTCCTCGGTCCACGGCTCGGCGCCGAAGATGCCCACCTGCAGTGAGGTGGCCCGTGGGTCGATGCCCTGGCGGCGCATCTCGTCGACGATGGCCAGCAGGTAGCTGGGCGTGACCATGATGACCTCGGGTTCGAAGTCGCGGATCAGCATGACCTGACGCTCGGTCATGCCCCCGGAGACCGGGATGACCGTGCAGCCCAGCTCCTCGGCTCCGTAGTGCGCGCCCAGGCCTC
Organism: Micromonospora noduli; assembly: GCF_003264365.1. Lineage (GTDB taxonomy): Bacteria > Actinomycetota > Actinomycetes > Mycobacteriales > Micromonosporaceae > Micromonospora > Micromonospora noduli. Next base: position 10,564 of record NZ_PYAK01000068.1, on the reverse strand, counting down.
CGGTGAAGAGCCCGTAGCCGTAGGCGACGTGTACCCGGTCGCCGGGGCGGCCGCCGGAGGCGCGGATCGAGCGGGCCATCAGCCGCGCCCAGGTGCGCAGGTCGTCGCGGGTGTAGCCGACCACGGTCGGCCGACCGGTGGTGCCGGAGGAGGCGTGCAGGCGGGCGACCTGCTCCCGGGGTACGGCGAACATGCCAAACGGGTAGTTCTCCCGTAGCTCCGCCTTGCCGGTGAACGGGAAGCGCGCCAGGTCGTCGAGATCCCGGCAGTCGTCGGGGTGCACCCCGGCCGCGTCGAACACCCGTCGGTAGTGCGGCACGTTGTCGTACGCGTGCCGCAACGACCAGCGCAGTCGGTCGCGTTGCAGGGCGCGCAGCTCGTCGATGCCGGCGCGCTCGATCGGCTCCAGCTCCTCCGGACGAGGGGTGCGGTCCTGCATCAGCTGCCTCCTTGGCGCGGCGGTCCCGGTGGGGCTGCGGGTACCGTACGCCCGCTGCCGCCCGGGCCGGCGGGCGGTCAGCGGGTGGCCGGCAGCCGGTGCAGGGCGTCGACCAGCGGCGCCAGCTCGGGGGTGGCCTCGGCTTGGGCGAGCGCGTCGGTGAGCACCCGGTCGTGGGTCGGTCGGGTCTGGGCGAGCAGCTCGGAGCCGGCCGGGGTCAGCTCGGTGTAGATGCCGCGCCGGTCGTCGGCGCAGAGGATGCGAGTGAGCAGCCCTCGCTGTTCGAGGCGGGTGACCAGCCGGGTGGTGGCGCTGCCGGAGAGCGCGGCGGCGCGGGCGAGCTGGCTCATCCGCATGTGCCAGCCGTCCTGGCGGGAGAGCGCGTCGAGCACCGTGTATTCGACGACGGAGAGGTCGTGGCCGGCCTGTAGGGCCCGCTCCAGAGACGTCTCGATCAGCCCGTGCAGAGCGGCGAGGGTGCGCCAGCCCTGCGCGCGGATCTCGACCGCGTCGTCGGCGATGCCCATGCCGGCCTCCTCGGTGTGATCTGAACGGAGCCCAGGCTACCACGCTTGCGCCGATATAAAGCGCGTGCAAGTATTTCGTTGCTGGCGCGTGTAGTTGCACGCGCCGCATATCTGTCCTCTCTCGATGGGAAGACCATGTCCGTACGCCAAAAGTCCCTGCCGCCCGGCCTGATCGCACTGGCCATCGGCGCCTTCGGCATCGGGCTCACCGAATTCGTGATCATGGGGCTGCTGCCCGAGGTGGCCGCCGACTTCGCGGTCACGGAGCCGGTGGCCGGCTGGTTGATCTCCGGCTACGCGCTCAGCGTGGCCGTCGGCGGGGTCGCCCTCACCGCAGCGGTCACCCGCCTGCCGCGCAAACCCGTACTGCTCGGTCTGATGGTGCTGTTCATCATCGGTAACCTGCTCTCCGCCGTCGCCGGCGACTACGCCGTGATGATGGCCGGCCGGATCGTCGCCGCGCTCTGCCACGGCGCGTTCTTCGGCATCGGCGCGGTGGTCGCCGCCGGCCTGGTCGCACCGGCCCGACGGGCGGGCGCCATCGCCATGATGTTCGCCGGCCTGACCATCGCCAACGTGCTCGGCGTGCCGTTCGGCACCTTCCTCGGGCAGCACTTCGGCTGGCGGTCGACGTTCTGGGCGATCACCGCCATCGGGGTGGTCGCCCTGATCGGGCTGGCCCTGCTCATCCCGGCGGGCGCCACCGCCAACGCCGACCGCCCGGCCGGCGGGCTGCGCGGCGAGTTGCGCGCCTTCACCCACCCGCAGGTCTGGCTCTCCCTGGTGATCACCGTCCTGGGCTTCGGTGGGATGTTCGGCGCGTTCACCTACATCGCCTACACGCTCACCGAGGTCAGCGGCTTCGCCACCAGCACCGTGCCGTGGCTGCTCGTCCTCTTCGGCGTGGGGCTCTTCGCGGGCAACCTGCTCGGCGGTCGCGCGGCGGACAGGTCACTGTCGCGCACGCTGGTCACCGTCCTGGCGGTGCTCACCGTGGTGCTCGTCGGCTTCGCGCTGACCGCCACGAATCCGGTGCTGACCATCGTCGCGCTGGTGCTGATGGGCGGGTTCGGCTTCGCCACCGTACCGCCGCTGCAAATGCGGATCATGCGGTACGCCCACCAGGCGCCGACCCTGGCGTCCGGGGCGAACATCGCCGCGTTCAACCTCGGCAACGCGTTGGGCGCTTGGATCGGCGGGGTGACCATCGCCGCCGGACTCGGCTACACCTCGCCGATCTGGGCCGGGGCCGCACTCACCCTCATCGGTCTGGGCGTACTCCTGGGCGCGCTGCGGCTGGCCCGCCGCGACGAGCCGGCCCGGGCCGACGCGAGCCTGGTGGACGCCCCGGTCTGACCTCGCCGGGAGGAGGACGCCGGGCCGGGCGGATGCCCGCCCGGCGTCGCTCTGATCATCGCCCCGCCATCGTCCCGCAATTGCAAAAGATGTGCAACAAGGTCTGGACAACACGCTCGTGCCGTAACTAGCCTGATCGCTATGAGTCCTTACATTGTGGATCCCTGGGCCTGGCAGGAGAGCTGGGACCGTCAGCAGGAGGCCTACCTCCCGGACCGGGAGCACCGGTTCACCGCGATGCTCGACACCGTCGACGCGGTCCTCGACGGCCGGCCGCCGCGGGTGCTCGACCTGGCCGGCGGCACCGGCAGCATCTCGCTGCGGACGCTGGCGCGCTTCCCCGCCGCGGAGCCGACGCTGGTCGACCTCGACCCGGCGCTGCTCGCCATCGCCGCCGCCTCGCTGGCCGGCCGGGCCACCATCGTCACGGCCGACCTCGGCACCCCGGAGTGGCGCTCCACGCTCCCCCACCAGGAGTACGACGCCGTGCTCACCGCCACCGCCCTGCACTGGCTGCCGGCCGACCGGCTCGGGCAGCTCTACGCCGAACTGCGCGACGTGCTGCGACCGGGCGGCGTCTTCGTCAACGCCGACCACATGCCCGACGACACCCTGCCTGAGCTGACCAAGCGGCTGATGGACCGAGCCCGGGACCGGCGCAACGCCCGGTACGCCGCCGGCTCGACGCTGTCCTGGTCGGACTGGTGGGAGCGGGCCGGCGCCGACCCGGCGCTCGCTCCGCTGGTCGCTCAGCGACACGCCATCTACCCGACCGGGCACAGCCCCGAGTGGAACCCGCCGGTCTCCTGGCACCTGGCCGCGCTCACCGCGGCGGGCTTCAGCGAGGTCGGCACGGTCTGGCGAGGCGGCCCCGACGCCGTCGTCGCGGCGGTGCGCTGACGCCGCCCTCGCCGACGATGCGCTGACGCCGGTGGCCGGCGATGCGCTGACGCCGACGTCGCCGCACTACGCTGAGGAGCCGTGCCAGAGCCGTTCGAGCCGCGTACCGACCCCGACGTCGACCTGCGCGTCCCCGCCGACCGCCGCGAGCTGACCGCGCGCCCCGCGACGATCCTCGCCGCGATCGCGGCCGGCGGGGTGCTCGGCGCGCTGGCCCGGGCCGGCCTGCAACACGCCGTTCCGCACCCACCGACCGGCTTCGCCTGGGCCACGTTCACCATCAACACGTTCGGCTGCCTGCTGATCGGCGTGCTGATGGCGGTGCTCGGGCACCTCGACGGCGGCCCCCCGCTGGCTCGCCCGTTCCTCGGGGTCGGGGTGCTCGGCGGGTTCACCACGTTCTCCACCTACGCGGTCGACATCCAGCAGGCGATCGTCGTGGGCGCACCGGGCACGGCGCTGGCGTACCTCGCCGCGACGCTGCTCGGGGCACTCGCCGCGGTCGCCCTGGGCGACGCCGTCACCGCCGGGCTGCTGCGTCGGGCGACCCGATGACCGTGCTGCTCATCGCCCTGGGCGCAGCCGTCGGCGCGCCGCTGCGCTACCTCACCGACCGGGCCGTGCAGTCCCGGCACGGCTCGGTGTTCCCCTGGGGCACGCTGCTCGTCAACGTGGCCGGGTCGTTGCTGCTCGGCGTCCTGGTCGGGTGGCCGGCCGGCCCAGCGGTCAGCGCGTTGCTCGGCACCGGGTTCTGCGGCGCGCTGACCACCTACTCCACCTTCAGCTACGAGACGCTACGGCTGACCACTGGCGGTCATCGGCTCCTCGCGCTGGCCAACGTGCTCGGCAGCGTTGCCGCCGGGCTCGCCGCGGCCACCGCCGGCTACGCAGTGGCCCGCGCCCTGACCGGCTGACCGCACACCCGCAACGCCGCACCCGTTTCCATCGACACCAACGCCCGGACCAGGTGTCGGTCAACAACACACCGAGGGTATATACGCGAGGTATACCCTCGGTGTAGTCTGCTGGCATGAGCGTGCCACTGACCCTTCTCGGCCTCCTCGAACGCGAGCCCAGCCACGGTTACGACCTGAAGCGCGACTACGACGCCTTCTTCGGCCGGGGTAAGCCACTGCCGTTCGGCCAGGTCTACTCCACCCTCAGCCGACTCGCCCGCGACGGCAAGGTGGTGATCAGCGACGTCGCCCCCGGCTCCGGCCCCGACCGCAAGCGCTACATCATCACCGACGTCGGCGCGACCGAGGTCGAGCAGTGGCTGACCCAACCCGTCGACCCGGAACCGCACCTCCAGACGGTGCTCTTCGCCAAGGTCGTGCTCGCGCTGATGCTGGACCGCCCGGCCGCCGAATATCTCGACACGCAGCGCAGCGCGCACCTGCACCGGATGCGTGAGCTGACCGAGATCAAGCGCGCCGGCAGCCTGGTCGACGCGCTGCTCGCCGACCACGGCCTCTATCACCTGGAGGCGGACCTCCGATGGATCGAGATGACCGGCGCCCGACTGGACGCCCTGCGGAAAGAGGTACGGCCGTGAGCGTCGTGATCGAAGCGCGCGACGTCGAGTTCGCCTTCGGCCAGACCTCCGCCCTGCGCGGCGCCAGCGTCGCCGTGGAGGCGGGCGAGATCCTCGCCGTCATGGGCCCCAGCGGCTCGGGCAAGTCCACCCTGTTGCACTGCCTGGCCGGCATTCTGGTGCCCGACTCCGGCGAGATCCTCTTCGACGGGGCCCGGGTGCACGCCATGGCCGAGACCGAACGCAGCAGCCTGCGCCGGGACCGGTTCGGTTTCGTGTTCCAGTTCGGTCAACTCGTCCCCGAGCTGACCGCTGTGGAGAACGTCGCGCTGCCGCTGCTGCTCAGCGGCGTACACCGCAAGCAGGCGCTGCCCCGGGCGCGAGCCTGGTTCACGCGCCTCGGGTTGGACGGCCTGGAGCACCGGCGCTCGGGTGAGCTCTCCGGCGGGCAGGCGCAACGGGTCGCCCTGGCCCGCGGCCTGGTCGCCGAGCCGCAGGTGCTCTTCGCCGACGAGCCGACCGGCGCGCTCGACTCGCTCACCGGCGAGCAGGTGATGGACCTGCTGGTCGGCGCCGCCCGCGAGCAGGGCACCACAGTCATCCTGGTGACCCACGAGCCGAGGATCGCGGCGTACGCCGACCGCGAGGTCATGGTCCGCGACGGGCGCGTGAACGCGCCGGACCGGATCGCCTCGTGATCCGCTTCGGGCTCCGCCTCGCCGTGGCCGGCGGACGTGAGGCGCTCACCCGCCTGATCGTCATCGCCGCCGCCGTCGCGGTCGGCAGCGGGCTGCTGCTGACCACCCTCGCCGGGGTCAACGCGGTCAACTCCCAGCTCACCCGGTACGCGTCGATGTATCCCAACGCCTCGACCGGCGACGCCGACCCGCTGTGGTGGTCGACCCGGCAGGACTACTTCCACGGTGAGCAGATCATTCGGATCGATGTCGCCGCGACCGGCTCGACAGCGCCCACCCCGGTCGGTATCCCGACCACCCCGGGTCCCGGCGAGTACTACGCCTCGCCCGCGTTTCGAGAACTGCTGGCCGCCCACCCGGCCGACCAACTGGGCGACCGCTACCCCGGGCGTGACCTCGGAACCGTTGGCCCGGCCGCGCTGACCTCGCCGGACACCCTGCTGGTCATCGCCGGAGGCGCCCCCGACCAGGTCGCCAAGCTACCCGCTGCGAAGCAGGTCACCAGCGTCGGCGATACCCCCGCCCTCCCCGAGACCACTGTGAACCTGATCCTGGGCGTGGTCGCCGGCGGGCTGCTCTTCCCGGTGCTGATCTTCATCGGCACGGCCACCCGGCTCAGCGCCGCCCGTCGGGAGCAACGCTTCGCCGCGATGCGCCTGGTCGGCGCGACCCCCCGGCAGATCTCGATGGTCGCCGCGGTGGAGGCGGCCGCCGCCGCCGTCGCCGGCACCGCCGTCGGCTTCGGACTGTTCTACGCCTTCCGCGATCCGCTCGCGGCCATCCCGTTCACCGGCATGCCGTTCTTCCCCAGCGACATGTCCCTGGGGGTGCTGGACGTCCTGCTGGTGGCGCTCGGCGTCCCGGCCGGCGCGGCGCTGGCGGCCCAGGTCTCGCTGCGCCGGGTGCGGATCTCGCCGCTGGGCGTCACCCGGCGGGTCACCCCCCGGGCGCCGCGCGCGTACCGGCTGATCCCGGCCCTGCTCGGTGTCGCCGTGCTGTTCTTCGCCATCGGCTTCAAACCGGAAACGTCCGACGGCCAGGCCGCGGTGTTCCTGCCCGGGCTGCTGCTCATCATGGCCGGCCTGGTCTTCGCCGGCCCGTGGTTGACGATGGTCGGCGCCCGGGTGATGGCTCGGTACGCCAACCGCCCGGCCACGCTCATCGCCGCGCGACGCCTCGCCGACAATCCGAAGGCTGGCTTCCGGGCGATCAGCGGCATCATGCTCGCGCTCTTCGTCACGAGCGTGGCCGTCGGCGTGATCACCACGATCGTCGTCAATCGCGGCCCGGCGCCCACCGGTTCGACCGATGCGGGCACGGTGACCACCGTCTTCGACGAGAAGGTGCCGTCGGTGCCCGACACGCTCTTCGCCGAGCTGCGGGCAATCACCGGGGTGCGCTCCGCGACCGCGATCCGAGAAGCCCCGGACATCAACAGCGGCGGGGAGGGCGGGGTGATCGCCTGCGCCGATCTCCCGAACGCGTACGGCCGGTGCGCCCAGGGCGCCACCGTCATCGAGGTACCGATGGGTCTGAGCCGGTGGCGGGAGTCGGCGTCGTCCGCGACGGAGTGGCGCGCGGCGTCGATCACGCTCGACGAACTCCAGCGGCTACCCGTGGTGTCGATGGTCGTCGGCACGGACGGCTCCGCCGCCGCCGTCGAGCGCACCCGTACCGTGCTGGAGGTCGCCTTCCCGACCTTCTGGGTCGGGCCTAACGTGCCCGGTGACTTCGAGTCGGACTTCGCGAACACGCTGCGCGGCTGGGAGCAACTGGCCAACGTGGTCATCATCGCCAGTCTCGCGCTCGGTGGGTGCAGTCTCGCTGTCAGCGTCATCGGCGGTCTCACCGAACGCCGACGCCCGTTCAGCCTGCTGCGCCTCAGCGGCGCTCCGGTGCGGGTCCTGCGTCGGGTGGTGGCGCTGGAGAGCGCCGTGCCGATGCTCGCCGTCGCCGCCGTCGCCATCGGCATGGGCCTCCTCGCCGCCCACCTGTTCCTCCGGGCGCAGATGGGCTACACCCTCGTCGCGCCGCAGCTGGGCTTCTACGTGATCGTCGTGGTCGGGTTGGCAGCCTGCCTCGGCGTCATCGCCTCCACCCTGCCGCTGCTGGAGCGCATCACCGGGCCGGAGACCGCCCGCAGCGAGTAGTCGTCATCCCGTCGGCCCGGTGGTGGTGAGAGCCACCACCGGGCCGAGGACGAAGACAGCGGGCGGACCGACGCCCTCCCGGGCGGCGACCGCGCCGATCTCGTCCAGCCGGGCGGGCACCGACCGCTGGGCGGGCAGCCCGGCGTCCTGCACGGCCAGCACCGGGGTCTCCGGGGCGCGACCGTGCTCGATCAGCACGGTCGCGATCTTGGCGATGGTGTCGACAGCCATCAGCAACACGACGGTGCCCCGGGCCCGGGCCAGCGCCGCCCAGTCGACGAGCGAGTCGGGATGCCCTGGCGGCAGGTGCCCCGACACGACCGTGACGTCGTGCGCCACACCCCGGTGCGTCACCGGCACACCGGCGAGGGCCGGTGCGGCGAGCGCGCTGCTCACCCCGGGCACCACGGTCACCGGGACGCCGGCCGACGCGCAGGCCTGCACCTCTTCGTAGCCGCGCCCGAAGACGTACGGGTCACCACCCTTGAGCCGGACCACCCGGCGACCGGCGCGGGCGTGCGACACCAGTGCCTCGTTGATCGCCTCCTGGGCCACCGACGGGCCACGGGGCACCTTCGCGGCGTCGACCACCAGCACGTCGGGGCGCAGCCCGGCGAGCAGCCCCTGCGGGGCGAGGCGGTCGACCACCACGACGTCCGCCGCGTCGAGCAGCGCCTTTCCGCGTACCGTGATCAGGTCGTCGGGCCCCGGCCCGCCGCCGACCACGGCGACCGAGCCACGGTCGTGGTGTGCGTGGTCGTGGTGATCGTGCCCGTGATGGTGATGGTGGCCGACCGGGTCGTCGGGGTGGTCGTGCGGGCGTTGTGGGCGACCCACCTTGTCCGCGAAGCCGGGCATCAACACCCGGTACGCGCAGGTGTCGCAGTTCATCCGGATGTCCCCGCCCAGCGCCTCGGCGTACCGCTCCAGGACGAGGTCGGCGAGGGCGTCACAGTCGCCGATCACCTCGGCGACCCGGACGTCCAGGTCGGGGTGGGCGGCGGCGAACTCCGCCGACTGGGCGACGATCCGGTCCGGTAGAACCCCGGCGAACAGGAAGTACGGCGCCACCACGATCCGCCGCGCGCCGAGGCGGCGCAGGCGCTCCAGCACGGCCGGCACCGACGGAGACGCCAGGGAGATGAACCCCGGCTCCACGCCCGCGTAGCCGCGTCCCTCCCAGAGCAGCCGGGCGACCTTGGCGACCTCGGCGTTGGCGTCCGGGTCGGTGGACCCCCGCCCGACCAACGCCACCCACGTACCGGCCCGGTCGGTGCCGGCCAGTGCGGCGTCGATGCGCTGTTCGAGGGCTTCGTGCAGCAGCGGGTGGGGGCCGAGCGGGCGGCCGTAGCGGTAGCTCAGCCCGCTGTGGCGCTGCTGCTCCCGGGCCATCGCGGCGGGGATGTCGCCCTTGCCGTGACCGGCGCCGGTGAGCACCAGCGGCAGCGCCACCAGCGCCCGGTGCCCCCGGGCGACGAGCGCCCCGACCGCGTCGGTCAGCGGTGGGCGGGACAGCTCGATGAAGCCGCCCTCGACGTCGCCGATGTCACCGCGACCGCGGACCCGCTCGACGAGAGCGGCGAACTGCTCGACCCCGGCCGCGCTGCGCGTGCCGTGCCCGACGATGACCAACCCGGTCATGACTTCTCCTCGACGTAGAGCAGGGCGTTGAGGGCGGCGGCGGCGACCGCCGAGCCACCCTTCTCCCCCACGTTGGACACGGCGGGCAGGCCGCTGGCCCGCAGCGCCGCCTTCGACTCGGCGGCGCCCACGAAGCCGACCGGCAGGCCGACGACGAGCGCCGGTGCGGCGTCCAGGCTGAGCAGTTCGACGAGCGCGGTGGGCGCGCAGCCGACCACCCAGACCGCTCCGGCCCCGACCCGCTGCACTGCGATCCGGACAGCCGCCGCCGAGCGGGTGATCCCCGCCGAGCGGCCCAGCGCGGCGGCGGCGGGTTCGGCGACCGGGCAGACCAGTTCCAGGCCGGCCCGGGTGATGCCGGCGGCGACCATTGCCACGTCGGTGACCACTGGCGCCCCGGCACGCAGCGCCGCCAGCCCCGACTCCAGGGCTGCCTCGTCGCACACGAGGTCGTCGACGTACGCGAGGTCGGCGCTGGCGTGCACCACCCGCTCGGTCACCGCACGGGTCAGCGGCGGCAGGTGCGACAGGTCGACGCGCTCGCGCAGGATGCGGTACGACTCGGCCTCGATGGGGTGCACCACCCGGCTCATCGGGCTCCTTCACAGGGGTCGGGCTCGACGACGCGGATCGCGTCGACCGGGCAGATCTCCAGGCACTCCAGGCAGCCGGTGCACCGGTCGGCGCGGACCGTGAGGCCACCGGCGACCGGTCGGATCGCGTGCGTGGGGCAGGTGAGCAGGCAGGCGCCGCAGCCCTGGCAGGCGTCGATCGTCACGAACGCCACCGGTACCCCCGGGGTGTGACCATCCGGCCGGCGACCAGCCGGGTGTCGCTGCTGCCGACGACCACGACGCTGTACATGTCGACGATGGCCGGGTCGAGCGTGGCCACTGTGGCGAGGTGCACCCGTTCGCCGGGGCGGCTGGCGTTGCGCACCACGCCCACCGGGGTGTCCGGTGACCGGTGCGCGGCGAGGATGCCGAGCGCCCTGCCGAGCTGCCAGTCGCGGGCCCGACTGCGCGGGTTGTAGAAGAGCGTGACGAAGTCACCCTCGGCGGCGGCGGTCACCCGCCGCTCGATGACGTCCCACGGGGTGTGCAGATCGGACAGGCTCAGGTAGGCGTGGTCGTGGCCGAGCGGCGCGCCGAGCAGCGCCCCGGCGGCGAGGGCGGCGGTGACGCCGGGCACGCCCACCACGTCGATGCGCTCGTCGGCGTACTCCAGGGCGGGGCTGGCCATCGCGTACACCCCGGCGTCGCCGGAGCCGATCAGCGCGACCGCCCGGCCGGCGGCGGCCTCGGCGACGGCGGCGCGCG
>NZ_PYAK01000067.1 GCF_003264365.1 Micromonospora noduli | reverse complement strand
CCAGGCGCTGCCGGCGTGGCGTACGGCGGTCGACGCGTGGCGGGCCGACGGGCAGCCCTACCCGTTGGGCAGGGCGCTGCTGGCGCTGGCCGAGGCGACCGCCGCAGCCGGGGAACGCGAGGAGACGGCGGCGGCGGTCACCGAGGCCACCGAGATCGGCCGGCGGCTGGGTGCGACCCCGCTGGTCGAGGCGGCCGCCACCCTGGCGCGGCGGGTCGGCCTGCGCGGTGCGGCCGGGGGCGGGGCCGGCGCGGACCTGCTGACCGCCCGGGAACGGGAGGTGCTGCGCCTGGTCGCGGAGGGGCACAGCAACAGCCGGATCGCCGAGCGGTTGTTCATCTCGCCGAAGACGGCAAGCGTGCACGTCTCCCGGATCATCGCGAAGCTGGGAGTGACCAACCGGGTGGAGGCCGCCGCCCTGGCCCACCGCCTCGGCCTGCTCACCGAGACCGCCGCGCCGCGCTGACACGCACCGGGACCGCCAGGCCGCGCGCTGAGGCGCACCTAGACCGCCGCGCTGACGTGGACCGCCGAGGTCAGCGTGGCAGGTAGATGCGCCAGCCCTCGATGGTGACCAGGTCGAGGCTGCCCGGCGTGACTCGCTGCCGCTCGTCGAGCACCTCCGCGAGGGGTGAGCCGGCCGGCGCGACCCAGGCCGGTGCCGCCGCGCTGTCCACCTCCCGCCGGTACGCGGGGTAGCGGTCGAAACCGGGGCGCAGGGTGTCGTCGACGACCGCGCAGACCACCTGCTCCGCGCTGGCGAAGGTGAGCCGGTTGCAGGTCCAGTAGCCGGCGCGCACGTGCCGTACGCCCAGTTGACGCAGGGTGTTCACCAGCTCGGTGTGCCGGGCCTCGGCGGCCCGGGTCGCCGGGACGGTCTCCGCTGCCCGCCAGGTGGCGTGGGTGGCGGTGCCCAGCGTGGCGGCGAGCAACACCACAGCGACCGACCGGGCCAGCGTCGACCCGACGCCGCGCCGGCCGGTCGCCGCCGGACGCAGCCCGTGCCGGGCCACCGTCCACACCGGCCAGAGCAGCGCCGGCAGGGAGATGAGCAGGCAGGACAGGTAGCGGGAACTCTCCACGGGGGTGAGCCCGGCGGAACTGCTCACCGCGTACGCGCCGAGGGTGGCCACCGCGGCCAGCACGAGCGCCAGCCGTGCCGCCGCCGCCACCCGAGGCGACACCGCGTCGGGGCCGACGGCGGCAGAGCCAGCAGGGCCGGGGTCGGGGATGCGCAGGGCCCGCCAGGCGGTGGCGGCGGCGATGGCCAGCAGCAGCGGCAGGGCGAGCGCCCACCACAGTTGCCAGGTGCCGCACTGGCCGGGAGCGCAGAAGCCCATGCCCAGTCCGGGGCCGAGCACCAGGCCGCCGTGCAGCCGGTCCGGCCAGCCTGCGCTGGCGTTGGCACCGCTGGCCGCGAGCACGGCGTGCAGCGGGTTGCGCCCGGTCAGCAGGCTGTGCAGCAGCAGTGGGGCCGCTCCCAGCACGGCCGCCGCTCCGAGCAGCGCCCCGGCGGCACCCCACAACTCCCGGCGGCAGAACCCGAGAAGGACCGCGCCGGTCGCCGCGACGTACGGCAGCACGAGCGGGTCGACCCAGAGCATCAGCCCGGCCAGGAACCCCCACGCGGCCCAGCGCGCCAGCCGCCGGCCGGGTCGCCCGGTGTCGGCCGTCCGCGCATCGGGTCGCCCAGCGTCGGCCGGTCGCCGCCCCGGTCGACCGGTGGCCAGATCCACGGCGAGCAGGGCCAGCGCTGCCCCGGCCGCGTTCATCTCGGGGTAGCCGCCGCCGGCGATCAACTGGTTCTTGACGATCCGGTCGGAACCGAGGGCCAGCAGCGCCACCATCAGCAACCCGAACCACCGGTCCCCGGTCAGCCGCAGCGTCAACCGCCAGGCCAGCAGCAGGAACAGCGCGTACAGGACCAGCGTGGGCAACCGCAGCCCGAGCAGCGACGGCCCACCGGCGAGGGCGAACACCGGCGCGGCCAGGTACGCCTCCAGCGTGCCCATGTACTGCTGACCGTAGAACCAGACCGGGAAGCCCTCACCCCGGGCGATGTGCAACGCGGCCAGCCCCATGGTGGCCTCGTCGCTGTTCGTCGGCGGGGCGGCGTGCAGCAGCAGCCAGAGCCGGTAACCCACCCCGGCGAGCACTGCCAACCCGGTGAGCCAACCGACCAGGCCGGGACGTGCGCCGGGTCGCGGGCGGGGCGAGTCGGCGCCGCGCGGCTGCTCGCGTACGCCGACGGTCATCACAGGATCATGACACCCGGACGCCGAACGGCCGTGCGGCGCTGCCGGCGGAGTCAGCCGGCGGTGGCGACCGAGGCGGCGGCGCGGGCGTCGATGGCCTGCTTGTAGAGCCGGCCGGCCCGGTACGACGAACGCACCAGCGGCCCGCTCATCACCCCGGCGAAGCCGATCTCCTCGGCCTCCTCGCGCAGCTCCACGAACTCCTCCGGCTTGACCCAGCGGGTCACCGGGTGGTGCCGGGGCGAGGGGCGCAGGTACTGGGTGATGGTGATCAGCTCGCAGCCGGCCTCGTGCAGGTCGCGCAGCGCCTGCGAGACCTCGACCCGCTCCTCGCCCATGCCCAGGATGAGGTTGCTCTTGGTGACCAGGCCGTCGGCGCGGGCCTGCCGGATCACGTCCAGCGAGCGGTCGTAGCGGAACGCCGGCCGGATGCGCTTGAAGATGCGCGGCACGGTCTCCACGTTGTGGGCCAGCACCTCGGGACGGGAGCTGAAGACTTCGGCCAACTGCTCGGGGACGGCGTTGAAGTCCGGGATCAGCAGCTCGACGCCGCAGCCGGGCTGCAGGGCGTGGATCTGTCGGACGGTCTCGGCGTACAGCCAGGCGCCGCCGTCGGGCAGGTCGTCACGGGCGACACCGGTGATGGTCGCGTAGCGCAGGCCCATCGAGACCACCGACTCGGCGACGCGACGCGGCTCGTCGGCGTCGAACTCAGCCGGCTTGCCGGTGTCGATCTGGCAGAAGTCGCAGCGCCGGGTGCACTGGTCACCACCGATGAGGAAGGTGGCCTCCCGGTCTTCCCAACACTCGTAGATGTTGGGGCAGCCGGCCTCCTGGCAGACGGTGTGCAGCCCTTCGCGCGAGACGAGCCCGCGCAGCTGGGTGTACTCCGGGCCCATCTTGGCCTTGACCTTGATCCATGGCGGTTTGCGCTCGATCGGCGTCTCGGCGTTACGCGCCTCGATCCGCAGCAGACGCCGCCCCTCGGGGGCCGCCGTTGCGGTGCGCGCTGCCTGGCCGGTCGTCGGCGCGGAGTGCTCGATCGTCACGAAACGAGCCTACGCCGGACGGCAGGTGTCTATGTGCGTCAGGCGACCGGCGTCACGCCCCGAACGTTGTGACGCCGGACACCGGGGTGTCGAAAATGTGCGTCACACGAGCGGGATTCGGGTGCTACGGTCACCGCCAACAGCGACGACGGAGCCGAGTAGCCCCCGACCCGCCAGTGCAGAGAGCCGCCGGTGCTGAGAGGCGGTCTGGCGCCGGGGCGCGAAGACCCTCCCGAGCTGCGGGAAGAACGGCCGCGGGTCACCCGCGCCCAGTAGAGCCCGCCCGGCTGGCCCCGGTCAACAGGCGACGAACGAGGCCCCCGCTTCGGCGGGGGCGAAGGTGTGGTGGCACCGCGAGGTTCCCGCTCGCCCACACCTCCCTGGGGCTGATGCGACGCTTCGCCACCCAGGGCGGCGACGGCGTGGCGATCGACCGAGGAGCTGTACGCCATGCAACGAACCCTGTCCCAGCAACTGCCCGCCAGCATCGGCACGACAGTGCGGATCGCCGGCTGGGTGCACCGCCGCCGACTGCTCAAGTCGGTGGCCTTCCTGATCGTGCGGGACGCCACCGGCCTGGCCCAGGTGGTCGTCACCGACCCGGCCGTCCGCGCCGAGCTGGAAAAACTCACCGAGGAGACGGTCGTCGAGGTCACCGCGACGGCCACCGCGAACGACACCGCGCCCGCCGGGGTCGAGCTGACCGACCCGACGGTACGTCCACTCGGGCCGACCGCCGTACCGCCACCGTTCGACCTGTACCGGCCGGCGCTCACCGCGAGCCTGCCCACCCAGCTCGACAAGGCGCCCACCGCGCTGCGGCACCCCACCCGGTCGGCCGCGCTGCGGATCTCGGCGGCGGCGGTGGCCGGGTTCCGGGCCGCACTCGACGCCCAGGACTTCGTGGAGGTCCACACGCCGAAGGTGGTCAGCTCCAGCACCGAGAGTGGGGCGAACGTGTTCGCGCTGGACTGGTTCGGCCGCCCTGCGTACCTGGCCCAGTCGCCGCAGTTCTACAAGCAGCTGATGGTCGGCGTCTTCGAACGTGTCTACGAGGTGGGGCCGGTCTTCCGGGCCGAACCGCACGACACCGTCCGGCACCTCGCGCAGTACACGTCGCTCGACGCGGAGCTGGGCTTCGTCACCGACCACCGGGACGTGATGCGCGTGCTGCGCGACACCGTGGCGGGGATGCTGGACACGGTGAGCGGCCGGGCCGGCAGCGCTCTGGCGACGCTCGGCGTCACACCGCCGCAGGTGCCGGCGGAGATCCCGGCGGTGCACTTCACCGAGGCACTGACGATCGCCGGCGCGCCAGCCGACGAGCCGGACCTCGCTCCCGCCCACGAACGGGCGCTGGGCGAGTGGGCCCTGCGTGAACACCTGTCGGACTTCCTCTTCGTCACCGGCTACCCGATGGCGAAGCGGCCCTTCTACACCCACCCGGACCCGGCGCGGCCGGCCTACTCGAACGGTTTTGACCTGCTCTTTCGGGGTCTGGAGCTGGTCACCGGCGGGCAGCGGCTGCACCGGCACGCCGACTACCTGGCGGCGTTGGCGGCCCGGGGTGAGCCGGTCGAGCCGTACGTCGGCTACCTGGACGCGTTCCGGCACGGCATGCCACCGCACGGTGGCTTCGCCATCGGCCTGGAACGGTTCGTGGCCCGGCTGGTCGGCGCGGCCAACATCCGGGAGGTCACCGCGTTCCCGCGTGACCTGCACCGCCTCACTCCCTGACGGAGGCGGGCCCACACTCGGCGAGCCGGTCGCGTAGCCGGGCCGCCTGCGGGTCGTTGAGGTCGAGCGCGAGCGCCGCCCGGTACGCCGTGGCGGCCTCGTCGGCTCGGCCGAGGCGGTACAGCAACTCGCCCCGGGTGGCGTGGAACCACGGGTAGCCGGCCAGCCCGCCGATCGCGTCCACCAGCGCCAGCCCGGCGGCGGGGCCGTCCCGCTCGGCGACCGCCGCCGCCCGGTTCAGCCGCACCACAGGGGTGTCGTGCACGGTGAGCAGCACGTCGTACCAGGAGATCACCGCGTCCCACGGGGTCTGCTGGTACGACGGGGCGAGGGCGTGGCAGGCGGCGATGGCGGCCTGGACGACGTACCGGTCGGGTTGGTCGGGGGTACGACGCAGTCCACCACCGACCAGCTCGACCCCGGCGGTGATCGCGGCCCGGTCCCAGCGCGTGCGGTCCTGCTCTCTCAGGAGCAGCGGTCGACCGTCGACATCGACCCGCGCGGCCCGCCGGGAGTCCTGCAACAGCAGCAGGGCCAGCAGGCCGAGCGCTGTCGGCTCGTCTGGCATCAGCTCGACCAGCAGCCGGGCGAGCCGAAGACCCTCGTCCGCCAGCCCGACCCGGATCAGGTCGTCGCCGACGCCGGCCGTGTACCCCTCGTTGAAGATCAGATAGACGGTGGCGGCGACGCCGGTCAGTCGTCCCGGCAACTCCTCGGCCGGCGGTATCCGGTAGGGGATGCCCGCCTGGGTGATCTTCTGTTTGGCTCGGGTGAGGCGCTTGGCCATCGTCGCCTCCGGCACCACCAGGGCACGGGCCACCTCGGCGGTGGCCAGCCCGGCGATGGTACGCAGCGCCAGGGCCACCTGCGCGTCCAGTGACAGCGCCGGATGGCAGCAGGTGAAGACCAGCCGGAGCAGGTCGTCCCGAACCGCCTCGGGTGAGTCCGACGCGGGGTCGAGCAGCGCCACGGCTTCGGCCTCCTTCCCGGCGCGGCGGGCCTCCCGGCGGATCAGGTCGACCGCGCGTCGTCGCGCCACGACCAGCAGCCAGCCACGTGGGTTGTCCGGTACGCCGTCGCGCGGCCAGGACTGCAGGGCGCGCAGCACCGCGTCCTGGGCGGCGTCCTCGGCCAGGTCGACACTGCCGGTGACGCGGATCAGCGTCGCCAGGATCCGGGACCGTTCGGCCCGGACCACCTGTTGCGCCGCGTTGGCGGCGGTCTCCGCGTCACCGGTCAGCATCGGGTCACAGTGGAATGACGGGACGGACCTCGACCGCGCCGTTCCAGGCCGCGGGCATCGCCGCGACCGTCGCCACGGCCTCGTCCAGGTCCGCGCACTCCAGCAGGTAGAAGCCGGTCAGGGCTTCCTTGGTCTCGGCGTACGGGCCGTCGGTGGTGAGCACGTCACCGCCCTTACCGCCGGAAACCCGCACCGTGGTCGCGGTGGCCGTCGGGTAGAGCGCGCTGCCGCCCCTGATCACCGCACGGGCGGCAGCACCGAACTCCCGGTACTCCGCCATCTCGTCAGCCTGTTCGGGGCTGCTCCAGTCGACGTCAGCGGTGTAGGTCAGCGCGATGTAGGTGGGCATGTCCGCTCCTCGCGTCCGGGCCGGGCGGTGGCCGCCGGCCTCAGCTGTCGAGCCGGCGCTGATCGCCGACTCCACCATAGGGACGATCGGCCGGACGCCCCACGGGACACTCGGTGCGGAATTTCTGGCCGGCGACCCCGGGGGCCGCCGACGTGACGCTCAGACCTCGACGAGGGTGGAGAGTCGACGCTCGACCACCGGCAGCACGTCGGCGACGCTGACCGGGCGACCCAGCTCCGCGGTGAGCGAGGTGACGCCCGCGTCCCGGATGCCGCACGGCACGATCCGGTCGAAGTACGTCAGGTCGCAGTCGCAGTTGATCGAGAAGCCGTGCAGGGTGACGCCCCGGGCCACCCGGATGCCGATGGCCGCCACCTTGCGGGCCGGCCCCCGGTCGTCCTCGGGCACCCAGACCCCGCTGCGCCCCTCGACCCGGCCGGCGGTCAGCCCGATCTCGGCGCACACGTCGATGAGCAGCTCTTCGGTCCGGCGCACGTAGGCGACCACGTCCACCGGGTCGGGCAGGCGCAGGATCGGGTAACCGACGAGCTGCCCCGGCCCATGCCAGGTGATCTTGCCGCCACGGTCCACGTCGACGACCGGGGTGCCGTCCATGGGCCGGTCCCACGGTTCGGTGCGCTTGCCCGCGGTGTAGACGCTCGGGTGCTCGAGCAGCAGCACTGTGTCGCCGCGCTCGCCAGCCACCACCGACTCGTGCAGGCGCCGCTGCTCGTCCCAGGCGGCCTGGTAGTCGAGCAGGCCGGCACGGACGGCCGTCAGGCCGGGGGTCGTCGTCGTCACGGCAACCAGCCTAGTCCCGTCAGAGGCGATCTTCCCTGGTGAGCCGCCTCACGAGGACCTCGTCGTGCCGGTCGCGGCACCGCTCGGCGGCTCGTTGTCACGCCGGAGCAGGGCCCGTCGCAGGGCGGCGGCGGATCCGGCGAACGACGAGAGCGATCGCGAGCAGCGTCGGCACGCCCAGCGTCAGGTAGACCCAGAGCGGGGCGGCGAACGGCGACGGCCGGGGCTCCGACCCACCGAACGCGGCAGGGGTCAGCAGGTCGCCCGGCACCGCCAGATTGGTCGACCCGACCGGCGTGGTCACCAGCACCTCGCGACCGCCGTCGGGCGACAGCGCGGCGAGAACGGCTTGCTGGTCCGTGTCCGCCTCCGTCTCGCTGACATACCGCAGGATCGGGTCGTTTCCGCGCCAGCCGATGACCCCGCTGGCCGAGGTGCCGGCCGGCAGGGCCTGGCCGACCGCCTGACCGGTGGCCGTGTCCAGGAACTCGATTCGCCAGGTGCGCGCCGCCGCCTGCTCGGCCGTGCACCTGGGCCCGGCGCAGCCGTCGAAGGCGAGCAGCGCGAGCCGCCGGCCGTCGGGGTGCCAGGCGGCGGGGCCGGCCAGTATCCGCCGGTCGCCCAGGTCTACCTGCCAGCGAGGACCGCCGCCGGCCGGGTCGAGGACCACCAGTCGCTGGCGCTCGGCGAGCTGGGCAGGCACGTCCGGCGAGCCGGTGACCGCCACCAGGTCGCCACCGGGTGACCAGGCCGCCCCGTTGTGGGCGGCGAAGGTGCCGGCCGCGACCACCTGCTCGGTGCCCTGGTACGGGTCGACGACGAGCAGGTCGTCCGGCTTCTCCGGATCGTTCAACTGCTGGTTGTCCGGCCCGTAGCTGATCACCGGATCGTCGTTGCTGCGGGTGCCGAGCACGCGTCGGCCATCCGGCGACCAGGCGAAAGGGTGCAGCCCGGGTGTCACTGTGCGGCGCTGCCGGCCGGTGGTGAGGTCCAGCAACTCGCCGGACTGCGGCCGCAGGTAGTGGCGCCCGTCGGGGGAGAGCAGCCCGTGCCCCTCGGCTATGCCGATCGGAATGAGCCGGTAGGCGCCGTCCCGGGCGACCAGCACCCCGGTCGACTCGAAATAGCGGGTGCGGTCGGTGAAGAACACCAGCGCGGCCGGACCGGCCGGGCGTTGCCCCACTGTGGCCTGCCACAGCCACGGATCGCGCACCCGGCTCGGCACCACCCCGACCGTGCTGTCGGCGACAGTGCTCCCGCCGGCCGTGCTGTCGGTGACAGTGTTCGCGACCGTGGCGGCTGGCGCGCTGAGCGCGACGCTGTTCGCGGCCGTGGCGGCTGGCGCGCTGAGCGCGACGAGCCCCAGCGCGAGCCCGACCACTGCGGCACGCCGCAATCGCCCACCGGTCAGTCCCATCGGCCTATTAGACGCGACGGCGGTCGGTCGCGATGCCCCGGCCGACCGCGTCGCGGTCTACCGGTCGGCCGGCGGGATGCGCCAGAGCCAGACGTCGTCGACCCGTTGCGGCTCGCCGAACAGGGCGGTGCCGGTACGCAGCAGCGCCGCCTCGTCGACCTCGAACTTCGCGCCGTGCACCTCGTCGGCGAGCACCACCGTCTCGATGCGCCAGTGCCGCAGGTCCGACTGGACCTCCCGGATCGTTCCGTCGGTGACGATGGGGACCAGCCCGGTGCGGCCGGCCTGGTCCATCAACGCGCTCAGCGTGCGCGGCACCGGACCGATCCGGCCCCGCCCGTCCGGCCCGCCAGGGCCGAGGAAGAAGCCGCCGGGGATCTCGAACTCGCCCTGCCGGTGCGACAACGCGTACGCCTGCCAGCGTTGGCCGTCCGGGTAGATGTCCACCGTCAGCGGCACCGGGGTCAGCACCCCGTCGGGCGACACGTAGTCCCGCCACGTGCCGGAGGTGATGAAGCGCGGGATCGGCTCCCGCTCGTCGGTCAACAGCGGGGTGGGCAGCAGCGGCACCAGGGCCACCGCGAAACCCAGCACCCAGGCCAGCTCCGTGGGGCGGTACCGGGGTGGCGCGGCGCGCAACTGGTCGACGGTGTACGCCAGTAACAGCCCGATCACTGGCGCGACCACCAGTGCCAGCCGGGCCGGTAGCGCGGCGTTCACCACCGGCAGTTGCCCGACCAGGTCGAACGGCATGGGCAGATCGGTGCGTCGGCCGTCGACCTTGGCGACCGGCCCGAAGGAGAGCACCGCGAAGATCAGCGCGAGGGCGCCCAGCGCCCAGAGGGTGGCCCGGCGGTGCGGGTCGGCCCGCCGCCAGAGCACGACGAAACAGATCACGGTGAGCACCAGCAGCGGGATGCCGAAGAACGAGTTCTCCTCGGTCGGGTTCGGCGCCAGCGAGGTGCCCAACCCGGCCTCGCCGGCCAGTGAGCGGCGCGGGAAGGCGGCGAACGCCGCGATGTCCTCGGAGTGGATCACCGGGTCGAAGCCGGTGCCGTGGAACCGTTGTGGCCCGGCGAAGTGCAACCACAGGGGGTACGACAGCAGCACACCGGCGACCACGGCGGTCACCCCGAGCCCGCGCAGGAAGGTGGGCAGCGCGGCGCGGGCCTCCACCCGGTTGGCCGGGTGCAGCGCCCAGATGGCGACGAACACCCCCAGCGCCAGCGCGGTGAAGAAGAGCCCTTCGGCGGCGATCGAGAAGGCCACCGCGACCAGCACGCCGAGGATCACCCCGTCACGTAGCCAGTGCCCGGCGCGGCGCAGCGCGAACAGCCGCCAGATCAGCAGCGGCACCAGCCAACCGGCGGTCCAGTTCAGGTGCGCGTTGGCGTGCGACACCATGCCGGGGGAGTAGGCGATGAACAGCGCGCCGACCCCGGCGGCCAGCCGGCTGCGGACCAGGTGTCGGGAGAGCAGCCAGTACCAGACCAGCGCGGTGGCGAGCAGGTTCAGGGTGAGGATCACCAGGAACGTCGCCGGCGGCCCGATCAGGTACGTGAGCGGGGCGAAGACCACCGCGTACACCGTGATCGAGGTGTTGACCGCGAGGTTCACGCCGTCCGGGACGTTGATCAGGTAGGTGAAGAGCGGGTTGTCCCCGTGGGTGACCGCGTGCCCGCCGAAGGCCAGCAGCCATTCGAAGAGCGCCTGGTCACTGGAGTTGGCGGTGATGGTGCGGACGTTCGGGTCCCGCCACAGCCCACTGGTCACCCAGACGGCGAGCGCGAGCGCCACCAGCACGACGATCAGGTCGGCCCGGCGGTCCCGGACGGCGCGCGGCGGTGACACGGGTGCGGGCCCGGTGGCCAGCGACGGGGAGGACGGCACGCAGCGGACGTTACCAACCGGACCTGGACGGGCCGGTCAGACCTGCAAGGACGGGACCGTTGGGGACGGATTCCCTCCGCCACGGCGGCGGTCTCGCGTACACAGCGTCCGTCGTGAATGTGTGAGTGTGCCCCATGTCATAGCCGCGACACGTCGTCGTAACGTCACGGCAACTCGACCGTGACCCAGTTCACAGTCTGCCCCCTCAGGAGGCCGCCGTGCGCCGCTCCTCATCCATCCTCACCCGGCTGCTCGGTGCAGCCGCCGGGCTCGCCCTCGCCGTCGTGGGCGCGGTCGCCGTCGCCGCACCCGCCCAGGCCGCCACCCTCACCCAGGTCACCGCGTTCGGCTCCAACCCCGGCAACCTCGCCATGTACGCCTACCGCCCGGACGGCCTGCCGGCCAACTCCCCGGCCGTCGTCCTGCTGCACGGGTGTACGCAGAACGCCTCCGGCTACTTCGCCAATTCCGGCTGGCAGAAGTACGCCGACCAGTGGAAGTTCGCCCTGATCGTCGCCCAGCAGCCGTCCGGCAACAACGCCAACTCCTGCTTCAACTTCTTCGAGGCGGGGGACACCACCCGAGGTCAGGGTGAGGCGCTGTCCATCAAGCAGATGGTCGACCACGCCAAGACGAACTACGGGGTCAACGGCTCCCGGGTCTACGTCAGCGGGCTCTCCGCGGGCGGGGCGATGAGCGCGGTCATGCTGGCCACCTACCCGGACGTCTTCGCCGCCGGATCGATCATCGCGGGGATCCCGTACCGCTGCGCCACCAGCATGGTCAACGCGTTCAGCTGCATGAACCCGGGTGCGGACAAGACCCCGGCCGCCTGGGGCGACCTGGTCCGCGGCGCGTACTCCGGCTACACCGGCCCGCGTCCCCGGGTGGCCATCTGGCACGGCACCTCGGACACCACTGTCACCCCGCTCAACGGCACCGAGTCCCGCGACCAGTGGACCAACGTGCGAGGGGTGTCGCAGACCCCGACCAGTACCTCGTCGCTGCCCGGCAACACCAGCCTCGAGGTGTACGGCAACGACGACGTGCGGCTTTACCGGATCTCCGGGATGGGCCACGGCACCCCGGTCGACCCGGGCTCGGCGGCCGAGCAGTGCGGCACTGCGGGCGCGTACTTCCTGGACACCATCTGCTCGACGTACCGTGACGCGCTCTTCTTCGGTCTGAACGGCGGCGGGACCAACCCGACCCCGACCCCGACGGCCACCCCCACGCCGACCCCGACGGCCACCCCCACGCCGACCCCGACGGCCACCCCGACCACGCCGCCGACCTGCGTGACGGCCAGCAACTACGCGCACGTGGCGGCCGGTCGGGCGTACCAGTCCGGCGGCTACGCCTACGCCAACGGCTCCAACCAGCGCATGGGCCTCTACAACACCTTCTACACCAGTGCCCTCAAGCAGACCGGCCCCAACCACTGGGTGGTCGGCTGCTGACCCCATCCGCCTGCCCCGCCTGCCCCTGTTGATCAAGAGGTTTGCGTCATCCGGAAGCCGGAATCTGACGCAAACCTCTTGATCAACAGGGCTGTCGGCGGGGGGGGTCAGGTCAGGCGGGGGGGCAGGTCAGGCGGGACAGGACCGGCTCCAGCGGAGCCAGCGCGTCGCTGCGGACCACGAACCGGGTCACCCCCCAGCGCTGTTCGTGCTCGGCGACCGCCGTGATGATCTCGTCCACCGTGCCGATCAGCACGAACGGGGTGGCCAGCAGCTCGGCGGGCGTCATGCCGTTGCGCCGGGCCTGCTCCGCGGCGGCAGCCTCGGCGTCGTCGGTGACCACCACCGTCTGCACCAGCGCCTCCAGCGCCGGCGGGTCGGCCCGGCCGGCTGCGCCGGCGGCCACGCAGGCCAGCTGCGCCTCGATCTGGTCGGCCCGCCAGCGCGCCTCGTGCTGGTGGCCGTCGGCGAGGGTACGTCCGAACCCGGTCAGCCCGACCACGTCGGCGTGCGCACCGGCCCAGCGCAGCAGCGTCGAGTTCGCCGTACCCATCGTCAGGGGAATCCGGTCCTGCACCGGCCGGGGTTCGCGCAACACCGCCTCGCGCATCGTCAGCTCGGCCGAGTCGACGGTGACCGAGGCCCCGTCGAGCAGGGCGCGGACCGCCTCGGCGACGGCCACGCAACGACGGACCCGGCCGGCCACGTCGGGGCGTTCCCGGCCCACCGCGCGCCACTCCGCCGGGGTGTGACCGGCGCCGACACCGAGCCGGGCCCGTCCGCCGGAGATCAGATCGAGGGTGGCCACGTCGGCAGCGAGCAGCATCGGCTCCCGTACGCCGAGATTCGACACGTACGAGCCGAGCCCGATCGTCGAGGTGACCGGGGCGGCGGCGGCCAGCGCCACGAACGGTGACGTCACGTCGCCGGGGTGGTCCGCGGCGAGCAGAGCGTCGAAGCCGGCGGTCTCGGCCCGACGGGCCAGCTCGGCCCAGCTCGCCGCGTCGGTCGGGGTGGCCTGGAGGGAGAAGGTCGCCATTGCTCCAGCATCGGCCCACGCCGGCCCACCGACGACCCACCGACCGCCGATTCTGCCGAGGGCCGAACCACCGGGATTAGGGGTCAGGGGGTTAGGGCTGCCTGGAGGGCTTGGGGGAGGGTTTGGTGGTGGTAGGGGTAGGCGGCTCTCGTTAGGACTCCGGGGAGGACCCGGGTACTGGTGAGGGCCTCGTGGGAGAAGCCGCCGAGGACCACCTTGAGCGCCAGTGCGGGGATCGGGATGATCGCTGGTCGGTGCAGTTGCCGGGCCAGCTCGCGGGTGAACTCGGCGTTGGTGACCGGGTTCGGCCCGACCACGTTGACCGGGCCGGCGATGTCGTCGTGGTCGAGCAGGAAGCGGGTCGCGTCCAGCCAGTCGGCCATCGAGATCCACGGCAGCCACTGCCGGCCGCTGCCCAGCCGGCCGGCGATGCCCAGCTTGAACGGCAGCAGTTGCGGCTTGAGCAGCCCGCCCTCGCGGTGCAGCGGCAGACCGGTACGTAGCCGGACCACGCGTACCCCGGCGTCCTCGGCCGGCCGGGTCGCGGCCTCCCAGACCCGGCAGACGTCGGCCAGGAAGCCCTCGCCGGCCGGCGCGTCCTCCTCGACCGCCCGGTCGCCGGTGTTGCCGTACCAGCCGACGGCC
Organism: Micromonospora noduli; assembly: GCF_003264365.1. Lineage (GTDB taxonomy): Bacteria > Actinomycetota > Actinomycetes > Mycobacteriales > Micromonosporaceae > Micromonospora > Micromonospora noduli. The sequence continues at coordinate 14,789 of NZ_PYAK01000067.1, read as the reverse complement.
GATGAGTTGAGCAGCACCCGGGGTCGGTCCGGGGCGGGCAGGCCGGCGATGGTGGTCGCCAGCGTGGTGGTGCTGTCCACCCTGCTGGTGCGGATCAGCCGCCGGTAGTCGTCGTTCCAGCGTTTGTCGCCGACGCCCGCGCCGGCCAGGTTGACCACGGCGTCGGCCTCGGCGACCACGGCCGGGTCGAGCTGCCCGGCGGCCGGGTCCCACCGCCGCTCCTGCGGCCCGCCCGGCGCCCGACGGATCAGGCGGGTGACCTCGTGCCCGTCGCGGACAAGCAGGTCGGCCAGTCGGGTGCCAAGGAAGCCGGACGCACCGGCCAGAAGGATCCGCATACCCCCATCTTCGTCCAGAACGCCACCGGCGGATGCGTGGGGCTGCCGAAGGTGGGGCGTTTCGGCGAACGAATTTGCGCGGAATCCCTGTGCGGTGTGAAAGCGCAGGTCAACGAGTGTTCCCAGGGCTGAAAACGGCTGCCGCGCGTCGTCGGCCTTCAGCGCGTTTCCGCAGGTCAGAGCGAACGTGAATGCGGTGTTCGCGATTGCTTGCGGCATCGATCTGACTGACCATGAGTCATCCGAGAGCGCCCCCGGAATGGCGGGGTCGGCTCGCCGTGCCCGCCGTCGGGCGATCCCTGAGGAGGAACCATGCCGATCCTGGTGACCGGAGCGACCGGGACCGTCGGAGGCAGTGTGGTCCGACAACTGGTCAGCGCCGGCCACGACGTACGCGCACTGACCCGCGATCCCGCGTCGCCTGCGGCCGCCGCGCTACCCAGCGGAGTGGAGGTGGTGGCGGGCGACTTCGCCAGGCCCCACACGCTGGCGCGGGCGCTGCGCGGCGTGACGCGGATGCACCTCGTCGCGATGGACGGGTACGGGCCGCTGAGCACCGGTGTGGAGATTCTGGAGCTGGCCCGTCAGGCCGGCGTCCGCCGGGTCACCCACCTCGGCCACAACGATCCGAGCCGGGCCGACGATGATCCGCTTGAGGCGCCCCATCGGCCGCTGCACCGGGCTGTCGAGAACTCGGGCCTGGAATGGACGCACGTCTTCCCGGGCGAGTTCATGGCGAACACCCGCGAGTGGGCGGCCGGCATCCGCACCGAGGGGGTGGTGCGGGCGCCGTTCGGGGACTGGACCAGCGCGCTGGTCCACGAGGCGGACATCGCCGCGGTCATCGTGGCCGCGCTGACCGAGGACGGTCACGACGGCCGGGTGTACCAGCCGACCGGGCCGGAGTCGGTCCGCCGCCGGGACGCGGTCCGGATGATCGGCGAGGCGATCGGCCGTCCGGTGCGCTTCGACGAACTGACCCCGGAGCAGGCCCGCGAGTACTGGAAGGACACCTATTCCGCCGAGGTCATCGAGTGGTTTCTGGAGATGGGCCGGTATCTCGACGGCAATGCCTGGGTCGCCCCGGACGTCGAGCGGGTGACCGGACGCCCCGGGCGTACGTTCCGGCAGTGGGCCGCCGAGCACGCGGACGACTTCCGGTGACGGCGCCCGGGGCGTGGACCGGCCCGGCGGTCAGGCCGCGTGGGCCGGGCGCAGGTCGGCGAGCAGTCGCTCCACCTCGGCGTACGACTCGGCACTCAGCGGGCCCAGCTCAAGGGTGGCCAGGTTCTCGTCGGCCTGGGCCACAGTGCGCAGGCCGGGAATCGGCACGGTACGGGGGCTGCGCGCCAGCAGCCAGCCGAGCGCGCCCTGTGCGAGGGTGCGCCCGTCGGCGGTGAGCGCCGCGCGGACCTGGTCGACCCGGGCCGCCCAGCGTGGCGTCGGACGGCCGTCGGTGAACCACTCCAGCCACTCCGGTGCCCGTCCGCGCACATCGTCCGCCCCGACCGCCCGGGTCGACCCGGTGAGCAGCCCCATCGCCAACGGCCCACGGTTGAGGCTGGCCAGGTCGTGCTTGTCGCAGACCGCCAGCACCGCCGCGTTGTCGCGCAGCACCGACTCGTCGTGCTGGATCGCGGCGCAGTGCGGGCCGGCGGCCGCGAACGCCTCGGCCGAGGCCGGGTCGTCGGTGCTCCAGCCGTACGCCCGGATCTTGCCCTGGTCGACCAGGGCCTCCAGGGTGTCGACCAGATCGAGCGCGGCGGGCACCGGCAGTGCGTTGATGTGCAGTTGGTAGAGGTCGACGTGGTCGGTGCCGAGCCGGCGGAGCGAGTCTTCCAGGCTGCGCACCGCGAACGCCGGGCTGGCGTCGGTGCCGAGCGCCCGCCGGGTGCTCTCCTCGCTGACGTTGCCGAACTTGGTGGCGATCACCACGCTGTCCCGTCGCCCGGCCAGGGCTCGACCGAGGATCCGCTCGCTGTGCCCGGCACCGTAGTTGCTGGCGGTGTCGAACAGGGTCACCCCGAGATCGAGCGCCCGGTGGATGGTGCGGATCGACTCGTCGTCGTCCACCTCACCCCAGCCGAACGGCTGCCCGTCGTCACCCCAGAGCGGGCCGCCGATCGCCCAGCACCCCATTCCGATCGCGCTCACCGTGATGCCGCTGCGTCCCAGCGTCCGTGTCGTCGTCATGGTCACCAGCCTCCAACCTGGAGCGCGCTCCAGGTCAAGCACTACCATCTCGCGACATGAGCGGTTACGCCCCCTCGGAGGCCGCCCGCCGCAGCGGCTTCAGCCTCGACACTCTGCGGTACTACGAGAAGATCGGCCTCCTCGCGGACGTGGAGCGGACGGCAGGCGGGCAGCGGGTCTTCACCGACGACGACCTCGGCTGGCTGGTGCTGTTCCGCTGCCTGCGCGACACCGGGATGCCGATCGCGCAGATGCGCCGCTACGCGCAACTGGCCCGCGACGGCGAGCACACAACCGACGAGCGGCACGAGTTGCTGTGCCACCACGCGGCGCGGGTGGAGGAGCAGATGCGCCTGCTCCAGCGCCAGTACGACCACCTGCGGGAGAAGATCCGCTTCTACGAGCGACTGCCCGCTACCGCCCCGGGCCCGGAAGCCGGGCACCGGCACCTGGAGCGTGTGTCAAAGCCCTCGACCGAGGCTTCGACGCACGCCCTGAACGAGTAAGTCCCCTGACTATCACCGTCGGTCACCTGCGTCGGGGGGCATGCGGCATCAAGCGGTATACCTCAGAGGCATAAATATGCCTCTGAGGTATATCCCTCCTCAGCAGATCGACATGGCTCGGCAGCCGAGCGCACGGTGGACCGGGTAACTCAGGATCGAGTTAGAGGGGACCGGGCGCGGTCAGGCCGAGCAGTTCCTCGGTCGTTCCGGTTCGACCGGTGAGCGCGTTCAGGGCGCTGACCAGCCGCTTCTCCTCGTAGCGGAAGTGCGACTCCAGCAGGGCGGCCAACCCGCCCAACTCGGCGCGCACCTTGTCGACCGGCACCGCCGCGTCGCCGCCCAGCAGTGCCTCGACCCGTTCCAGGATCCCCGCCACCACCTCGTGATCGGTGATCAGGTTGTCGATGACCGGGCGCAGCTCGGGAGCCTCCTCGGCCAGCAGCTGGAACGCGCCCGCGTCCTCACCGGTGTGGTGTCGGCCGAGCGCGGCGCAGAAGGTCAGGCAGTGCGCCCGCAGGTCCCGGGACGGGGTGTCGAGGCTTGTCTGCAGCCGGGCCAGTTCCGCACTGAGCCAGAGGTGGATCTCGATCATCTGATTGCCGACGGCGGTGAGCCGGCCGGCCGGTGAACCGGTTGGGTGCACGTTTCTTCCCATGCTGTCCCCGCGCCTCCATGCCCACGGCGGCCTTCGGGCCGGGTGCACCGCGACGCTGCGCCGAAGTCTAGGGCCGGCCGGTCACACCCCCAAACCCGGGAATCACGGCGTGGTCGGCTCGTCGGTCTCCCGGACGTCGTGCCAGCGCGCGCGCCACTCGGCCTCGTGGGCCTCGTGGGTGGTCCGCTCCTGGAAGACGGCGGACCGCAACGCGTGCCGGGACTGCGCCATCACCATCACCTCCACGGCCACCAGCACCACGCAGATCACTGTCGCGAGGGTGAGCGCGCCCAGCGCCGGCAGGTGCTGGCCGATCGGGAGGGCCGCGATGAGCGCCACGATGACGCCGACGCGGGTCCAGGTGACGGTGTGCAGGGTGCGCAACTGGAAGAGCAGGTTGACGGCGAAATAGCAGATCAACCCGCCGAAGAGCATTGGCACCGCCGGTCCCTCGACCTTCTCGGCGATCCCGCCGGCCGGGTCGGTGATCTTGTGCAGGACCTCCTCGTTGCCGATCGAGAAGAGGATCACGCCGGCGATCATCGGCAGGTAGAGGTACGCGTACGCGTCGCGGGCCATCGCCACCCGGGGAGCGCCCTCGGCCGCGTGCAGGGCGATCCGGGCGGCCGGCCCGATGAAGTCGAAGTGCGCCCACCAGAGGGCGGCGGTGACCACGATGCCGAGCGCGGCGGCGGCCACCGCCGGCCAGGTGACCGGCTTGCCGAGCAGGTTGCCGCCGACGCCCGTCGAGATGATCGACTCGCCCAGCGCGATGATCAGGATGAGGTCGTAGCGCTCGGTCCAGTGCTCGGCGCTGGTCACCCCCCAGCCCCAGGTCCCGACGATGAAGCCGGTGGCGTACTGCACCACCACCACGGCGATCCACAGGCCGTCGCGGATCATGGCGGCCTGGTCGGGGTCGGCGATCTGCGGTGGGATGAGCGCGGCGGCCAGCAGCAGCACGATGCTCACCGCCAGCTCCGGGGCGAACCGCCGCAGTTGCCGCCGCTCCTGCGGGCTGTCCCGGACCACGTGCTGATAGAGGATCCAGTGGATGCCGCGGACCACGACGTAACTGATCGCCACCAGCATCGGGCCGGCAGCGCTCCCCTTCGGGTCGGTGAACGCCTGTGGCAGTGCCAGCGCGAACGCGAACAGGGCGACCATCGCGATCACCATGAGCACCGGGACGTAGCCCTCGCCGAGCCGGACCCGGGTGGCGACGAGGCTGTGTACCACCCAGATCCACCAGAGCACGGCGAGCACCAGGCCGGCGTGCAGCAGTTGCCGGCTGGAGATGTTCGCGGCGGTGGCCCGGGTGATGATGAAGAACGAGAAGACGAAGACCAGGTCGAAGAAGACCTCGAACTTGTCCACCCGGGCGCCCGGGGCGATGGGGACGGCCGGTCCCAGCTGTCCACCCCGCCGGTAGCCGCCCACGATCCCACTCTGGCAGCGTCCGGGCTGGTCGGAGGCCCGAACGGCGATGGCGGCGGGTCCGGCGTTACCTCCGGCCCGGGTCGGGGAAACACCGGGGCCACGGCCTCTCGCAGCGGGCCGGTCGGTCCGCCCACCCCGGACAAGGATGGACAATGACGACCAACAACCCGATCACCACTTCGTTCACCCATCACTCCACCGCCATGGACGTGATCCGGGGCGTGGACCTCGTCGGGCGGCGGGCGATCGTCACTGGCGGGTCCTCCGGGATCGGCGTGGAGACCGCCCGCGCCCTGGCCAGCGCCGGCGCGGAGGTCACACTGGCCGTCCGCAACCCCGACGCGGGTCAGCAGGCGGCCAACGACATCAGCGGCACCACCGGCAACGACCGCGTCCTGGTCGCCCCGCTCGACCTCGCCGACCAGGGTTCGATCGCCGACTTCGTCGCCAACTGGGACGGCCCGCTGCACATCCTGGTCAACAACGCCGGCATCATGGCCGCACCCCTGTCCCGCACCCCGCAGGGCTGGGAGATGCAGTTCGCCACCAACCACCTGGGGCACTTCGCGCTCGCCACCGGGCTGCGCCCGGCACTCGCCGCCGCGGACGGGGCCAGGATCGTCTCGGTCAGCTCCGCCGCCCACCTGCGCTCACCGGTGGTCTTCGAGGACATCCAGTACGACAAGCGGGAGTACGAGCCGTGGCAGGCGTACGGGCAGTCCAAGACGGCCAACGTGCTGTTCGCCGTGGAGGCCACCCGGCGCTGGGCCGACGACGGCATCCTCACCAACTCGCTGATGCCCGGCGCGATCCGGACCAACCTCCAGCGTTACGTGAGCGAGGAGGAACTGGCCCGGCTGCGTGCGGGCAACGCGGCGGCCTGGAAGACCGTCGAGCAGGGTGCCGCCACCTCCGTGCTGGTCGCGGCCTCGCCGCTGCTCGACGGCGTGGGCGGGCGTTACTTCGAGGACTGTCAGCAGGCCGCCCCCGCCCAGCCCGGCGGGCGGACGGGCGTCGCCGACTACGCGCTCGACCCGGAGGCCGCCGAACGGCTCTGGCAGGTCTCGACCGCCCTGCTCAAGGGCTGAGGACCGCGAACGAAAGGGCGCCCCGGTCGACGACCGGGGCGCCCTTTCGGCAATGCGGGTGGATCAGGCCAGGCCCAGCTCCGAGTCGAAGTTGCCGGCCTCCAGCCGCTCCTTGACAGCGGTCAGGAAGCGGGCCGCGTCGGCGCCGTCGATCAGCCGGTGGTCGTAGGACATGGCCAGGTAGACCATCGACCGGACCGCGATGACCTCGCCCAGCTCCGGGTCGTTGACCACGACCGGCCGCTTCACCACGGCACCCGTGCCGAGCATCGCCGACTGCGGCGACGGCACGATCGGGGTGTCGAAGAGCGCGCCCCGGCTGCCCGTGTTGGTCAGCGTGAAGGTCGCCCCGGCCATCTCGTCCGGGGTGATCTTGTTGGCCCGGGTGCGTTCGGCCAGGTCGGCGATCCGCTTGGCGATGCCGCCCATGTTGAGGTCACCGGCGTTGTGGATGACCGGCACGAGCAGCCCGCGCTCGGTGTCCACTGCGATGCCGAGGTGCTCGGCGGCCGGGTAGGTGATCGTGCCGCCGTCCAGGTCCATGCTGGCCTGGATGATCGGGTGGGTCTGCAGCGCCTCGATGGCGGCGAGGGCGAAGAACGGCAGGAAGGACAACTTCACGCCGTGCTTGGCCTGGAACGAGTCCTTCGCCTGGACCCGCAGCTTGGCGACCTTGGTGACGTCGACCTCGACGACAGTGGTCAGCTGCGCCGTCTCGTGCAGCGACTGCTGCATCCGCTTGGCGATCGTCGCCCGGATCCGCGGCAGCTTCTCCGTGGTGCCCCGCTTGGTGCTCGGCTGCGGCTTCGCGGCCGGCTTGGCCGAGGGCGCGGCAGCGGCGGGAGCGGCCGCCGGAGCCGGAGCGGCCTTGGCGGCCTTCGCCTTCTCGGCGGCCTCCAGCACGTCCTGCTTGCGGATCCGACCACCCACGCCGGTGCCGTTGAGCGCGGCCAGGTCGACGCCGTGCTCACTGGCCAGCTTGCGCACCAGCGGGGTCACGTACCCGGCGGCCTCCTCGCCGGCACCCGGTGCCGGGGCGGACGGGCGTGCCGGCGCCGAGGTCGACGCGGCGGGCTGCGCGGCCTGCTCGGTCTTCGCCGGCTGCGCCGAGCTCTCGGTCTCCGCGGCGGGCTCGTTGTACGACATGCCGGGGGTCGGCTCCTCGACCTTCGGCTCCGGCTTCGGCTCGGCCTTCGGCTCCGGCTTGGCCTCCGCCTTCGGCTCGGGCTTCGGCTCGGGCTGTGCCGGGGCGGGGGCCGCACCGGCAACGCCGATGATCGCCAGGTCGGCGCCGACTGCGGCGGTCTCGTCCTCGGCGACCTTGATCTCCAGCACCGTGCCGGCGACCGGCGACGGGATCTCGGTGTCCACCTTGTCGGTGGAGACCTCCAGCAGCGGCTCGTCGACCTCGATGGTCTCGCCGACCTGCTTCAGCCAGCGGGTGACAGTACCCTCGGTGACGCTCTCGCCCAGGGCGGGCATCTTCACCGCGGTGCCCTCGCCCGACGAGGCGGCGGCCGGAGCCGGCGCCTCGGCCGGGGCCTCGTCCTGGGCCACCTCGTCGGCGGTGCCCTCGGCGGCGGCCGTCGGCTCGGCGGCCGGCTCGACCGACTCGGCCGGGGCCTGCTCCTGCGGGGCGGCCTCGCCGCCGCCGGTCGACTCGCCCTCACCGGCGATGACGGCCAGCTCGCTGCCGACCTCGGCGGTCTCGTCCTCGCCGACCACGATCCGGCTCAGCACGCCGGCAGCGGGTGACGGGATCTCGGTGTCGACCTTGTCGGTGGAGACCTCGAGCAGGGGCTCGTCGACCTCGACCGTGTCGCCCTCCTGCTTGAGCCAGCGAGTGACGGTGCCCTCGGTGACGCTCTCGCCGAGCCGGGGCATGGTGACCGATACCGGCATTTTCTGAGACTCCTTCATTCCCCTGGTGGGATCTTCGCCCGTCGCCGGACGCCGCGGTTTTGGATGATCAGGCGTGCGCGTGCAGCGGCTTGCCGGCGAGGGCCAGGTGCGCCTCGCCCAGGGCCTCGTTCTGGGTCGGGTGGGCGTGCACGAGCTGTGCGACCTCCGCCGGGTAGGCCTCCCAGTTGTAGATGAGCTGCGCCTCACCGATCAGCTCACCCACCCGGGCGCCGATCATGTGTACGCCGACCACCGGGCCGTCCTCGACCCGGACCAGCTTCACGAAGCCCGTGGTCTTGAGGATCTGGCTCTTTCCGTTGCCACCCAGGTTGTAGTTGTACGTCTTGACCTTGTCGGCGCCGTACTGCTCCTTGGCCTTGGCCTCGGTGAGGCCCACCGACGCCAGCTCCGGGTCGCAGTAGGTGACGCGGGGGATGCCGACCTCGTCGATCACGGCGGGGGTCTGCCCGGCGATCTCCTCGGCGACGAAGATGCCCTGCTGGAAGCCGCGGTGTGCGAGCTGGAGGCCGGGCACGATGTCGCCGACGGCGTAGACGTTCGGCACGCTGGTGCGCAGCCGCTCGTCGGTCAGCACGTAGCCGCGGTCCATCTTGACGCCCTGCTCCTCGTACCCGAGGTTGGCGGTGTTCGGGCCGCGACCGACGGCGACCAGCAGCAGCTCCGCCTCGACGGTCTCGCCGCCCTGGATGGTCAGCTTGACGCCGCTCTCGGTCTTCTCGACCTTCTCGAACGGCTTGCCGACCTTGAAGTTGATCTTCCGCTTGCGGAACGCCCGCTCCAGCGCCTTGGAGGACTCCTCGTCCTCGGCGGCGACCAGCCGGGGCAGCGCCTCGACGATCGTCACGTCCACACCGAAGGACTTCCACACGCTGGCGAACTCGACGCCGATCACGCCGCCACCGAGCACGATCACCGACGACGGCACCCGGTCCATCGTGAGGGCGTGGTCGCTGGTGATGATCCGCTCGCCGTCGACCTCCAGGCCGGGCAGGCTCTTCGCGTACGAGCCGGAGGCCAGGACGATGTTGCGGCCGGTGTAACGCTTGCCGTCCACCTCGACCACGTTCTTGCCGACCAGCTTGCCGGCGCCCTCGACGATCGTGATGCCCTTGTTGCCCTTCAACATGCCCTGCAGGCCCTTGTACAGGCGGGCGATCACGCCGTCCTTGTACGAGTTGACCCCGGCCATGTCGATGCCGATCAGCTCGGCCTTCACGCCGAACTGCTCCGACTCGCGGGCCTGGTCGGCGATCTCGGCGGCGTGCAGCAGGGCCTTCGTCGGGATGCATCCGTTGTGCAGGCAGGTGCCGCCGAGTTTGCCCTTTTCGACCAGCGCGACCTTCAGGCCCAGCTGGACGGCGCGCAGCGCGGTCGCGTAGCCGCCGCTGCCACCTCCGAGAATGACAATGTCGAAGGTCGCTTCGTTCGGCTCGCTCACGTCCAACTCCCAGGTCGCGTCGCTGCATCGGGGGTCACAGAGGTGTAACACGGACACACCCCACCTCGGTCATCTTGTCACCACCGGGCACAGGGTGCGTACCGAGGTGCCCAACGACACGTCATCGACACGTACCCTTGGCACCGTCGTCGATGACGCAACGTGGGGGAGAGATCCGGTGGGCTTGTTCCGGCGCCGCAAACAGGCGGCTGTGCCGAGCCATGACCGTGCCGCGAGTCGCGGCGATCTGGACCATTTGGAGAACTTCATCCGGAGTCGGCGCGGCGTCGAGGCGTACATCGAACCCCGCACGACGGTGACGGAGACCACTGTCATCCTGATCGCCGACGACGGGGAGTGGACCCGTCGGCGCATCGACGGCCCGGACGGAGCCCGGCGCTTCGCGTACCGGATGGGCATCCCGGTGTACGACGTCCGGCTGATGGGCTACCCGCAGCGGATGCGCGACTTCAACGAGCGCCGCAAGCGTCGCCCCGAGCGGTACTGAGCCAAGCGAAAGGGGCCCCTTGAGCAGGGGGCCCCTTTCGCGTGTTCCGTCAGCCGTTGGTGGCGACGTCCTCGACGAGCTGCACCAGCGTACGGACCGGAACGCCGGTGCCGCCCTTGGTCCAGTAGCCGGTCGGCTCGCCCGAGTGGTAGCCCGGGCCGGCGATGTCGATGTGCGCCCAGGCCACGTCGTCGGTCACGAACTCGCGCAGGAACACGCCGCCCTGCAGCATGTGACCGGCCCGGTCCATCCCGGCGTTGACCTGCGAGATGTCCGCCACATCCGACTCCATGCCCTTACGGACGTCGTCGGGCAGCGGCATCGGCCAGGCCGGCTCGCCGACGGCGTCGCCGGCCACCTTCACCCGGTCGCACAGCTGCGGGGTGCCCATCACGCCGGCCATCCGCTTACCCAGCGCGATGACCTGGCCGCCGGTCAGCGTGGAGGTCTCGAACAGGTAGTCGGTGCCGTCCGCGCAGGCGCGGGCGATGGCGTCGCCCAGGATCATCCGGCCCTCGGCGTCGGTGTTGAGCACCTCGACCCGCTTGCCGTTGAACATGGTGATCACGTCACCCGGCCGGTAGCTGGTGCCCGACGGCATGTTCTCCGCCATCGGCAGGTACGCGCTGACCGCCACCGTCGGCTTCAGCGCGGCGATCGCCAGCATGGCCGCGCCCACCGCGGCGGCGCCCGCCATGTCGGACTTCATCTCCCACATGCCCTGCGCCGGCTTGATCGAGATGCCGCCGGTGTCGAAGGTGATGCCCTTGCCGACCAGTGCGACCCGCTTGCCGTTGCCGCCGTCCTGCGGGGTGTAGGTCAGCTTCACCAGTCGCGGCGGGGCCTCCGAGCCCTGCCCGACCGCGACGATGCCGCCGTACCCGCCAGCGGCCAGCGCCGCCTCGTCGAGCACCTCGACGCCGAGGCCCGCCTCACGCGCCGCACTGGCGACCGCGTCGGCGAACGACGGCGGACGCAGCTCGTTCGGCGCGGTGTTCACCCAGTCCCGGCTGAGCCGGACCGCGCCCGCCACGGCCTGCGCCCGGGCGACCTCGGACTGGGCGCCCGCGTCGCTGGCGTCCGGCACCGCGATGAGCACCTCGGCCACCGGCTCCCGCCGGGCCGGCTGGGGCCGGGTCTTGTAACCGGCGAACCGGTACCCACCGAGCAGCGCGCCCTCGGCGACCGCGCGCAGCTCGGCCGACGCGTCCGCGTCGTCCGGCAGCGGCAGCGCCAGCGCGACCCGGGGGGCGCCCGCCAGGGCCCGGATCGCCGCACCGGCGGCCCGGCGCAGCGTCTCCGGGGCCGGGGCGGCACCCGACGGCTCCGGGCCGAGCCCGACCGCCGTGACCAGCGGGGCGGTCACGGTGCCCAGCGTGGCCAGCTTGATGACCTCACCCGGCCCGCCGGTCGCGCCGAGCAGCGCGAGGGTCTCGGTCAGCTTGCCGTCGAACGCGGCCGCGATGCTCTCCGCGCCGCTGGCGAGCAGCAGGGTGCCGGCGAGGCCGCTGGTGGCGCCCTGCTCTCCGGTCTGGCTGTGCACGCCGATCACGATCGCGTCGACGGCGAGCTCGGCCGGGTCGGTGTCGACCAGGCTCAGGTTGGTGGTGCGGGGTGAAGTCACTGAAGCTACTCCGGGCGGGCCGGGCCGGTCGCGACGTCGCGTACCAGCGGTGAAGGTCTCCGGCGGAACCTACCCGCCGGACGTCATGGCTGTCCCGCCGACAGCGCCAGCGGGCTCCCGCCGATGCTAACCAGCGACGTTGCCCCCGGTAAGTTGCCACCCATGACCGACGTGACCTCCGACGCCGCCGCGACCCGGCTGCGCCGTTCCCCGCTGCACGAGCGGCACACCGCCGCCGGAGCCAAGTTCGCCCCCTTCGGGGGCTGGGAGATGCCCCTGGAGTACGCCGGCGGCGGAGTGCTCAAGGAGCACACCGCGGTGCGTACGGCGGTCGGGGTCTTCGACGTGTCACACCTGGGCAAGGCCCGGGTGAGCGGCCCCGGCGCGGCCGACTTCGTCAACTCCTGCCTCAGCAACGACCTGGGCCGGATCGGCCCGGGCCGGGCGCAGTACACGCTCTGCTGCGACGACGCCACCGGCGGCGTGGTGGACGACATCATCGCCTACCTCTACGCCGACGACCACGTCTTCCTCATCCCGAACGCGGCGAACACCGCCGAGGTGGTGCGCCGGTTGCGCGCCGCCGCTCCCGCGCAGGTGACAGTCACCGACGAGCACGAGGCGTACGCGGTGCTGGCCGTGCAGGGCCCCCGCTCGGCCGAGTTGCTGGCCGCCCTGGACCTGCCCACCGAACACGGCTACATGAGCTTCTCCGCCGCGAGCCTGGCCGGGGTGGAGCTGACCGTCTGCCGTACCGGCTACACGGGTGAGCTGGGCTACGAGCTGGTGGTGCCGGCGGAGCACGCTGTCGCCGTCTGGGATGCGCTCTTCGCCGCCGGCGCGGCGTTCGAGCTGCGCGCCTGCGGACTGGCCGCCCGGGACACGCTGCGGACCGAGATGGGTTACCCGCTGCACGGGCAGGACCTCTCCCTGGACATCAGCCCGGTGCAGGCCCGCTCCGGCTGGGCGGTCGGCTGGGACAAGCCGGCCTTCTGGGGCCGCGACGCGCTGCTCGCCGAGAAGGCCGCCGGCCCCCGGCGTACGCTGCGCGGCCTGGTGGCCGTCGACCGGGCCATCCCGCGGCCCGGCATGACCCTGCACGTGGGCGACACCCAGGTCGGCATCGTGACCAGCGGCACCTTCTCGCCCACTCGCAAACAGGGCATAGCGCTGGCCCTACTGAACACCGACGCCAACCTGACCGACGGCGACGAGGTCGAGATCGACATCCGAGGCCGCCGAGCCCCCCTGAAGCTGACCAAGCCCCCTTTCGTAACCCCCTCAGTGAAGTAACCCCACCCCCCACCCCACCCCCAGCCCAGCCCAGGTTGATCATGAGGTTGGCGGGGCGTTGGGAGATCAAATCCCCCGCTAACCCCATGATCAACCTGGGCTGGGCTGGGCTGGGGGGTGGGGTGGGGGGTGGGGTGGGGGGTGGGGTTAGCGTGAGGGGGTTGGGGGTTCGCCTGAGTCCAGGACTGCTTGGGTCCAGCCGCCTTCTATGACGCCTGTGGCGTCGAGGACGGCCCAGTCGACGACGTCGGACGTCTCCACGACCACGGGGGTGCCGATGCGCACGCTCTGGTCGGTGTTGGCGTCGCTGGCGCTCACGCCGACGATGCGTTCCGGGGTCTCCCACGAGGTGACGCCCGCCCAGACGTACTCCGGGCCGTCGTCTCCGGGCAGGCCGTACTTCACCACCAGTTGCGACTCGGTGGGGAACTGGCCGGCGACGAACCGGGCCCGCGCGTCGTCCAGCGCGGCCCTGGCGGTGGCGACCGCGCGGCTCATCGCGTCACCGGAGCGGGCGTAGCGCACGTCCGGTTGGATCCCGGAGAACAGGGTCGCGCAGGCGGCGGCGTAGTAGCGCCCGTCCGGGCCGGGGTGCCCGGCCGGCGGGCGCAGGCTGAGGAACGAGTCGGCCTCCGGGTCGGTCGCCGGGTCCAGTTCGAGGCGGAGCAGCACCGGGGCGGTGGCGCCGTGCTGCTCCGGGTTGCCGTACGCCACCGCGATGTCGTGGCCGGTGACCGTGGCCAGTACCGGCAGCTGCACGAACGCCGGCACCTCCTCGCCGGTGAGCCCGTCGGTCCAGTCCCGCAGCAGTCGGCGGGCCGCCCCGGTCATCACCGCACCCCAGGCACGGGTGAGGTGGTCGGGCACCCCCTGGGTCTGCAACTCCAGCAGACCGAAGCGGCGCAGCCCCTTGGTGGTGAACCACAGGCCCTCGGTGTCCGAGGAGTACGGCACCAGCACCCAGTCGACAAGGCGGATGCGGCCCTGCTCGTCGGGGAGGGAGCGCAGCGCGGTCGCCGGGTCGAGGAACTGGAGGCCGAAGACGTCCACCACGTCGCTGTCGACGGATTCCGCCACGGCGGCAGCGACCGCCCGGGCGGCCCACTCGTGCGCGGGTGGCCAACCGGGCCGGTACTCGGCCTGTACGACCACCAGGTGCGTCGCCGCCGCCAGCCGGTCCAGCTGCTCCTTTGTGGCACCGAACGCGGTGAGCAGGTCCGGTGGCAGCTCGGGGAACTCGGCGATCGGCCGGGTGTCGACGCTCATCAGCGGGCTGTCGAGCATCTGCCGGGCCAGCCCGTGGACCGGCTCGGCCAGCCGGCCGGTCAGGGCCGCCACCGCGGTCTTCGCACTGACCTTCGGTAGCCCCGCCATCGGCACCAGGTAGGTCGCGCTGAGCGACTCCGGCACCGGAACGGGCAGGAAGTCGTCCGTGATGAGCATTGTGGGATCCCCCGGTGGCCGCGCCGGTGTTGTCGAGCCGAACGCTACCCGGCCCGCCGGGCCCGGTTCAGCCGGACAGCACCAGACCCAGGTAGACCAGCGTGGTGACCACCTCGACGGTCGCGCCCAGGACGTCGCCGGTGATCCCGCCGAGGCGGCGTACCACGTGGTTGAGCAGCGGTAGCGCGACGGCGATCGCGGCGACGACGGTCAGCGGCCCCTGCCACGGACGGCCCGGCACCGCGGGCACCGCCAGCAGCATGACGGCGACCGCGCCGGCGGCAACCGCCACCGGGCCGACCGTGCCCGCGACCAGCGCGCCCAGCCCGTCGGGCCGGGC
>NZ_PYAK01000066.1 GCF_003264365.1 Micromonospora noduli | reverse complement strand
GCGCCTCGGCCGCCACCGCGGTCGCCGTCGCATCGGCGGCCGGCGGCAGCTCGGCTGCCGGCGCGTCGGCCGCCGCGACCCGACGCGCGGTGAGCAGCGGGTCGGGCCGGAGCAACCCGAGGAGTACGACGGCAGCCAGCACGAACGCGGCCGCGCTGAACGCGAACGGGCCGGCCAGCGGCGGCAACCCCCAGCCGGTGGTGACCCGGTCGGCCAGCGCGGCGAAGTTCGGCGCGGCCACCGCACCGATGGTGGTGGCCCAGACGATAAGGGAGAGCTGCCGCCCCCGGCGGGCCGGCTCAGCGAGGTCCACGGCCGTGTAGCGGGCCTGCAAATTCGCGGCGGTGCCCCCACCGAAGAGCAGCATGCCGAGGAAGAGCAGCGGCACCCAGCGGGTGGCCGCGGCCAGCACCACCAGCAGGCCACCGACGGCGCCGACCGCGTACGCCAGCACCAGACCCGGCCTGCGGCCGTGCCGCGCCATGATCCGGGTGACCGGGACGGCGAGCAGCGCGGCACCGACCACCCCGGCGCTCTGCGCGACACCGGCCACCGCGGTCCCGGCGATCCGGGCCGCGAGCAGCGCACCCACGGCGATGCCGATGGTCACGCCGATCCCGCCGATGATCTGGGTGGTGAAGAGCAGCCGCAGGGTACGCCGCTGGATCGACGCGACGTCGGGTCGGGCGACGGTACGCGGCGCGGTCAGGTCGGTCGCCATTGGCGCTCCTGTCGAAAGGGGTGACTCATCCTCGCGCACCCGCACCGACCAGCGGCAGTGGGTTTTGCCGGAACGGGGTCGCCACCGGCGCGGCCCACGCCCATGGTGCCCGGGTGGTCGAGCGGTTCGACGCGGCGTGGCACCGGCGCGATCTGGGTCTGATCGCCGCCAAGGGCGTGTTCAGCAGCGCCCGGCCCGCCGGCCCCCGTTACCCACCCACGCGATCGGCGACGCACTGTCAATCTTGGACAGTTTCCGTCAGCGGCTGACGGCAACTGTCCAAGATCTGAACAGGTCACGGCGGCGCAGGGTGCGTGGGGCGGTCGCCGGTCAGCCGGGCAGGGCGCGGGTCACGACGGTCAGGTCGGCGACCAGGCCCTCGTACGCCTTGTCCTGGTCGTCGGCCCGCAGGACGGCGGACGGGTGGATGGTGGCCAGCAGCCGAGCCTGCGGCGCGTCGGCCCGCTTTCCGGCGTTGTCCACCGGCACCTGCTCGAAGTCGGCGGGGTGTTGGGCCGACTCCGGCCAGGGCAGCAGCTCGCCCCGCTGCCGGGTGACCCGGAAGGACGGGCCGAGCAGCGCCTTGGCGGCGGTCGCGCCGAGCACCACCACGATCTCCGGGCGCAGGCGGGCGAACTCGGCGACCAACCAGGGGCGGCAGGCGGTGATGTGCACCTGGTCCGGGGTCTGGTGGATCCGCCGCTTGCCGCGCTGTTCAAAGCGAAAGTGCTTTACGGCATTTGTGAGGTAGAGGTGACCCGGGTCCAGCCCGGCGTCGTCGACCGCGCGGCGCAGCAGGCGACCGGCCGGACCGACGAAGGGCAGCCCCTTCTGGTCCTCCATGTCGCCGGGCTGCTCGCCGACCAGCACCACGCGGGCGCTCTCGTCGCCCCGGCCGAAGACCGTCTGCGAGGCGTCCCGGTACAGCTCGCAGCCCCGACAGCCGCCGGCGGCGGTGCGCAGGTCGTCGATGGTGTCGGCGTCGGGCGGGATGAAGCGCTGGGCGCCCGGAGCACTCTCGGCCATGCCGACTGTTATATACCCGTTCGATGCTCGCCGCCGGATACGCCCCGGCACACCGGCCGCATCGCGTCAGTACCCGTTACCGCCCCCATCGCCGCCGGACGCGATCGCGATCAGCACGATGACGATGATGATGATCGCCACCGCCACCGCGATCCAGATCCCCTTACGAGCCCCACCAGAAGCCATGTCCCCCACCTCCAGGCGCCCGCATACCCGTCCCGGCCGTCCCGAATCCCCGCGATGTCCTACTTTCTGCCGCAAGGTGCACGGGTCCGACATCTTCCTCGACACGACCCGCGATCGAGGGAAGGGCGGCGGGTCAGGTGGGGAAGCCTTGGGAGGGGGGTGGGTTCTCGGCTCGGGCGAGGGCCGCCGCCAGGGCGACCAGGTCGGCGGTGTCCAGGGAGCTGACGGTGATGCGCAGGGCCGGCGGGGCGGCGATCCGGTAGAGCGCGCCGGGGGCCACCGCCCAGCCGGCGTCGCGGAGCGCGGTCACCGTGCTGGTCTCGTCCGCGACCGGCAGCCAGACGTTGATGCCGCTGCGACCGTGCGCGGTCAGGCCGTGCTCGGCCAGCGCGGCGAGCAGCCCTTCGCGGCGCTGCTCGTAGCTCTGCGCCGCCCGCTGCACCAGCTCGGTGACCGCCGGGTCCCGCCACAGGGCTAGCACCAGGCGTTGCAGCACCGTGGAGACCCAGCCGGCGCCGACCCGGGTACGGCCGCTCACCCGGGCCACCGTCGTCTCGTCGCCGACCAGCACCGCCATCCGCAGGTCCGGGCCGAAGGGCTTGCTCACCGAGCGGAGGAAGGCCCAACTCGCTGTCGCACCGGCGAGCGGGTGCAGGGGTACGCGGGCCAGTTCGGCCGCGTGGTCGTCCTCGATCAGCAGCAGGTCCCGGCGGCCGGCGAGCAGCGTCCGCAGCGCCTCGGCGCGGGCCGCGGAGACGGCGGCGCCGGTCGGATTCTGCGCCCGGCTGGTGACGATCAGCGCCCGCGCTCCGGCGGCGAGTGCCGCGGCCACCCCGGCGACCAGCGGCCCCTCGTCGTCCACCGGTACGCCGATCGGGCGCAGGCCCAGCGCGGCGACGAGGTCGAGCAGGTTGGCCCAACCCGGGTCCTCGACCGCCACCGCGTCGCCGGGGCGCAGGTGAGCGCCGAGCAACCGCTCGATGCCGTCCAGCGCACCGCCGGTGAGCGTCAACTCCCCGACCGGTACGCCGTCGGCGCGCAGCCGGGCACGGGCCACCTCGGCCAGTTCGGGCAGCACTCCGGCATCGGAGTAGCCGACCGACGGGCCGTTCTCGGTGGCGAGCGCCGCCAGGTGCGGGCCCAGCGGGGGCAGCAGACGAGGGTCGGGTTCACCCCGGGAGAGGTCTCGGGCGCCGGGCAGCGGTGGGGGGCGCAGCGCGGAGCGGCGGGCGGCCACCGGCGGGCGGGGGCGTACCCGGGTGCCGTGCCGACCGGCGGTGGCGAGCAGGCCACGCTGGCGTAGCTCCTGGTAGGCGCGGGCGACGGTGGCGGGGCTGACCCCCAACTCGGCGGCGAGTGCCCGCACGGGCGGCAGGGCAGCCCCCGGTGACAGGGCGCCGGTACGGATGCCGGATTCGATGCTGGCCGAAATATCGACGGCCGTCGTACCGGTGAGCTGATAGTGTGCTGACACAAATAAGAGATTGTACTAGAACAAAGGGGCGCGCGCATGTATCCACCCACCGCCCGGACCACACCCCACCGCTCCCGCGACAAGATGAGCTACGACCAGGCCGCCGCCCACGCCGTGCTCGACGAGGCGTACGACTGCGCGCTCAGCTTCACCGTCGACGGGCAGCCACGGGTGCTGCCCACCCTCCACGTCCGCATCGGCGACACGCTCTACCTGCACGGCTCCACCGGCAGTCGGCCGCTGCTCGCCGCCCGGGGCGACGACGGGTTGCCGGTCTGCGTCGCGGTGACAGTGCTCGACGGGCTGGTCTACGCCCGTTCCCAGTTCCACCACAGCGCCAACTACCGCTCGGTCGTCGCGCACGGCACCGCCCGACTGGTCACCGACGAGCGGGAGAAGCTCGCCATGCTCACCGCGCTGGTCGAGAAGGTCGGCGCGGGACGCAGCACCGCCACCCGTCCGCCCAGCCGTCGCGAGTTGGCCGAGACGGCCGTACTGGCACTGCCACTGCGCGAGGTGTCCGTCCGGGCCCGCACCGGCGGGGTCCGCGAGGACGAGGCCGACCTGCACCTGCCGCACTGGGCCGGCGTGCTGCCCCTGCGCCTGACCGCCGGGGCACCCGAGCCGGACGCCGGGGTCACCGCGCCGCTGCCGGCGTACCTGCGGACGCCCCGCACGCCCTGGCACGACCCGGTGCCGCTGCACGGCGAGCACGTTCGGCTGGAGCCGCTGGAGCTGGCGCACACCGACGAGTTGCACGCCGCCACCACGGACCCTGAGGTGTGGCGGCACCTCAGCGTCGCGCCGCCCACCGCCCCCGCCGAAACCGCCGAGGTGATCGGCACCGCAGTGACCGCCCAGCACCGGGGCGAGCGGGTGGCCTGGGTGCAGCGGTGCGCGGCGACCGGGGCGGTGGTGGGCAGCACCTCCTACTACGACATCGACCCGGAGCGGCGGGCGGTGGCCATCGGGCACACCTTCCTCGGCCGGCCCTGGTGGCGTACCGGGATCAACACCGAGGCGAAGTTGCTGCTGCTCAGCCGGGCCTTCGACGACCTGGGCGCGGTACGGGTCGCCTGGCACACCGACATCCGCAACGTTCGCTCCCAGGCGGCCATCGAACGGCTCGGCGCAACCCGGGAGGGGGTGCTGCGGATGCACCGACAGCGCCCGGACGGCTCCTGGCGGGACACCGTGCAGTACGCGATGACCATCGACGAGTGGCCGAACGCACAGGCCAGGCTGCGAGAAAGACTTCTGCGGACGGCACCGGTGGCGTGATGATGGCGGGCGTGCTGGGGATCACCGACATCTGGACGTACGTGCTGGGCACCGTGGCCATCATCCTGCTGCCCGGGCCGAACTCACTCTTCGTGCTCTCCACCGCGGCCAAGCGGGGCGCCGCGGTCGGCTACCGGGCCGCCGGTGGCGTGTTCGTCGGCGACGGGGTGCTGATGTTCCTCTCCGCCGCCGGGGTGGCATCGCTGCTCAAGGCGTACCCGCCGCTGTTCATGGTGATCAAGTACGCCGGTGCCGCGTACCTCGGTTATGTCGGGGTGACCATGCTGCTCGGCGCCGTGCGGCGCTGGCGCGACCGCAACGACCCGAGCACGCCGCGGCTCATCGACGCCGCGGAGCCGGCGGCGATGCGCAGCCCGTTCCGCAAGGCACTGGTGATCAGCCTGCTGAACCCGAAGGCGATCCTGTTCTTCATCTCGTTCTTCATCCAGTTCGTCGACCCCGGTTACGCCTGGCCGGCACTGTCGTTCCTGCTGCTCGGGCTGATTGCGCAGGTGACCAGCGCGCTCTACCTGACCGCGTTGATCTTCGCGGGCACCTTCCTGGCCGCCCAGTTCCGCCAACGCCGCCGCCTGGCGGCCGGTGGCACCACCGCCGTGGCCGCCCTCTTCCTGGCCTTCAGCCTCAAGCTCGCCACCGCCAGCGCCGGCTAGTCCGCCGCGATCTTGCACTTTCGATCGTCGAAACGCGCACTCTGAACCGGTTCGTCGCTACAGAAACTGCAAGAGGGCGGGGGAGCGGGGGTCAGGTGCCGTCGCCGCCGCCGGAGCCTCCTCCCACACCGGCGCCGCCGGCGGTGCCGCCCAGGCCGTAACCCGGTCGAACCGGCTCGTCGGGGTGGCGGCTGACGTGGGCCGACCCCGCGATCTGTGCGGACCAGTCGGCGTGCGCGGCCGCGGCGGCGTGCCGGTTGATCGCCTGGCGGATCCAGCCGTCCACGGTGGCCACCCAGTCCCGCCGGCCGGCGTCCTCGTGCCAGACCCGGAACCTGCTGATGCTCTGGTGGGTGATTCCGGCCAGCGCCAGCCGGCGATCCATCCAGAGGATCGCCTCAAGGCCCGCCGAGTTGGTCACGAAGATCACCTCCAGCTCGGTGATCGGGCCGGCGTAGAGCGGCCCCACCCAGTAGCCCCAGCGTTGGTGCAACGGCAGGGTGTGTTCCACCCCCGGCAACCCGCCCTCCTGCAACCCGGACTGGCGGATCATGAAGCCGAGCGTGTCCAGCGCCGCCAGCACGTGCTGCTGGGTGGGGAGCGGATGCACGAAGACCGGCACCATGGCCCCCTGGTCAAGGTCGGGGTCGAGCGACACCTCGGTCCGCAGACCCATCCGCAGGCTCAGCAGCGGCACCCCACCGAAGGTGGTCACCGGGGTCTCCCACGGCAGCGGGAACGCGAAGTCGACAGCCCGCCGCCGACCGGCCGGTACGACGAACCGGCCGGCGATCGGCAGGTGGTGGAACTGCACGAGACGTCGGGCCGCGGCCGGGTCGTCCGGCTCGACAGTGGTGACGAGGCCGAGCCGGATGTGCCGCACCAGCACGTCCTCCGGGCCTGCCGCGAGGGTCACCCGCCCAGGCAGGCGCAGGCCCGGTCGGGTACTCGGGTTGGGCAGCGTGGTCTGCACGGAGAGCCCGGTGCCACCGGACTCCGGGGACACTCCCGTCAGCCGCACCGCCGCGCCCCCTCCCGGGACGGGGCCCCGCCGGCCCCACCAGGCGCGCCTACCCGGTCGGGGTCGGCTCAAGCCCGCTGCCGTGTCGAGCGTTGACCCGGCCGCACCTCGTCAGTGCGGCCGGGTCGACAGGTCAGCGCAAACGACGCCCGCGCGGGACCGTGTCGGTCTCGTCGTCGAACTCCCCGATGACCTCCTCCAGAAGGTCCTCCAGGGCCACGAAGCCGATCGGCCGGGCCGGGCCACCGCCGTTGCGGACCAGCGCGAGCTGCGACTGCCGGGCCCGCATCGCCGCCACCGCCTCGGTGACCGAGGACGTCGCGGGCAGCGTGAACGCGGGGGTCATCAGCGCCCCGGCGGTGGCGACCCGGCCCGTGGTGACCACCCGTACCGCCTCCCGGACGTGCACGAGCCCGCACACGTCGCCCGCCTCGTCGAGTACCGCGAGCCGGGATCGGCCGCTGTCCCGGCTGACCTCCTCGATCCGCTCGGCCGGGTCGTCCCGGCGGACGGTGACCATGGTGGCGAACGGTTCCATCACCTGCGCCACCGACGTGCCCTGCAACTCCAGCATGCTGGTCAGCAGTTGGTGCTGCTCGGCACCGAGCAGCCCGTGCTCACGGGACTGCTCCAGCAGGATCCGCAGCTCGTCCGGGCCGTGCACCTGGGCGAGCTGGTCCTGCTGGTTGACGCCGAACAGCCGCAGGATCGCGTTGGCCAGGGCGTTCAGCGCGGAGAGCACCGGCCGGGAGACCCGGGCGAAGGCGCGGAACGGCAACGCGAGCAGCGTCGCCGAGCGCTCCGCGTCGGTGATCGCCCACGACTTCGGTGCCATCTCCCCCACCACCAGGTGCAGGAAGGTCACCACCCCGAGGGCGAAGACCAGGGCGACCAGGTGACTGGCCGCGTCCGGTAGGCCCACCGCGTGCAGCAGAGGGCTGAGCAGATGCTCGATCGCCGGCTCGGCCAGCGCGCCGAGACCCAGTGTGCACAGCGTGATCCCGAGCTGCGCGCCGGCCAGCATCAGCGACAGCTCGCGGACGCCATCCAGCGCGGCCCGTGCCGCCCGGCCACCGTTCGCCGCCGCCTGCTCCAAGCGGTAGCGCTTGCTCGCCACCAGGGCGAACTCGGCGGCCACGAAGAACCCGTTCAGTGCCAGCAGGATCACCGAACTGAACAGTGCGATTCCGGGGCTCATGCGGTCACCTCGGGTTTGGTCAGCTGCAACCGCACCGAGTCGGCCACGTGCCGGTCCACGGCCAGCACCTCGACCAGGGCCCGGGGCTCCGCCTCGTTGTCCTCGCCGTCCGCCCCCTCGGGTTGCAGGCTGATCTCCAGTCGGTCACCGACCTCCGGCACCCGGCCCAGCTCCCGCATCACCAACCCGGACAGGGTGTCGTACTCGGGGGCCTCGGGCAGGGCGATGCCGGTGCTGTCGGCGACCTCGTCGATCCGCCAGCGGGCCGGCACCACCCAGGACCCGTCGTCCTGCCGGGCCGGTGCCCGCTCCGGTGGGTCGTCCTCGTCGCGGATCGGGCCGACCAGCTCCTCGGCGATGTCCTCCAGCGTGATGACGCCGGCGAAGCCGCCGTACTCGTCGACAACGCACGCCATCTGCCGGTGCCCGGACCGCAGGCGGTCGAGCACCGTGGGCAGGGGCAACGTCTCCGGTACGAGCAGCGGCGGCCCGGCCACCGCGCTCACCGGAGTGGTGGCCCGCTCCCCCGGGGGTACGCCGAGCACGTCGGCGATGCCGACGATGCCGAGCAGGTCGTCGACACCCTCCGCACCGCGTACCGGGAAGCGGGAGTGGCCGGTGTCCAGCAGCTCGACCACCCGGCTCACCGGTTCGTGCGCCCGGACGGTGTGCACGTCGACGCGCGGCACCATGGCTTCGCCGGCGGTCAGCTCGCGGAAGTCCAGGCCTCGGTCGAGCAGCGTGGACATCTCGGCGTCGAGGCTGCCCTCCTCGCGAGACTCGGCGATGATCTGTTCCAGGTCCGCCGGGGTGGCGCCGCTGGGCAGCTCCTCGATGGGCTCGATGCCGATGCGGCGCAGCAGCCGGACCGAGGCCCGGTCGAAGAGCCGGATCAGCGGCCCGGCGACGGCCAGGTAGATCAGGGTGGAGCGGCTCAGCGCCCGGGCCAGTTGCTCGGCCCGGGCGATGGCCAGGTTCTTCGGGGCCAGCTCACCGAGGACCATCTGCACGATGGTGGCGATGACCAGGGCCAACGCCACCGACAGCGGCAGACTGACCGCCTCGCTGACGCCGGCCAGGCCGAGCAGGTCGGCGAGACCACCGCCCAGGTACGGCTCGGCGACGTAGCCGACCAGCAGCGCGGTGACGGTGATGCCCAGTTGGGCACCGGAGAGCATGAAGGAGAGCCGGCTGGTGACGGTCAGGGCCCGGGCGGCGGCCTGATCGCCGTCATCGGCGAGCTGGCGCAGCTTGCCCCGGTCCACGGCGACGTAGCCGAACTCCTGCGCCACGAAGTAGCCGGTGGCGGCAGTGAGAAGAATGATCAGAAGGAGACCAACGACGATCAACACGGGTCGCTCAGGGCTCCCGGGGTCGTCGGTACGGGGATATGCCGGGCACGACCCGGCTGGCTACTGCTGCCCTCCTGGGCAGAAGAGTCGATCATGCCGTCATTTTATCGGCGCTGGCTGGGACTCCGCTGGGGGTGGGCCGAAGGAGCGGAACGTCCGGTTCAGCGGACGCCGCCGGTGGGCAGGCCGGGCTGCCGCCTGGCGGTCGTCACGCCGGCCCCGCCGGCCCGCTGCCCTGTCCGCGGTCGGCCAGCTCATCGGCGTCGAGCAGGCCCCGGTCGAGCCGCCCCGACCGGTACGCGGCCCGCCCGATCATCTGCGCCGCCACCGGCGCGGTCGCCAACTGGAAGACCGCCACCAGCAGGATCATGCCCAGGTCGGCCGGGGACCGCAGCCGCAACGCGATGCCCAGCAGCAGCAGGAGCACCCCCAGCACCTGCGGCTTGGTGGCCGCGTGCATCCGGGACAGCGCGTCCGGGAAACGCAGTACGCCGACCCCGGCGGCCAGGGCGAGCAGCGCGCCGGCCACCAGACAACCGGAGCCGAGCCAGTCCGCGATCGTCGCGATCACTGCTGCTCCCGGACGGCGAAGCGGACCAGCGACACCGAACCCACGAAGCCGAGCAGGGAGAGCACCACAAGCACGGGCAGCGTGGTGGCGTGCCGGTTGACCGCCGCCTCCGCGCCCACCGCGCCGACCATCGTGGCGAGCAGCATGTCCGCGGCGATCACCCGGTCCACCAGTGACGGGCCCCGGTAGAGGCGGGTCAGCGCGAGGAGCGCGGTGACCGACAGCAGTGCGGTGAGGACGACGGCCAGGAAGGTGGTCACGGGCGGGTTCCCTTCTCGGGTGAGGTGACGTCGAGGTGGCGCAGTTCGGTGGCGGAGCCGACCGCGCGGACGATTCGCCGCTCGATGGTGAGCGTGCGGTCTTGGGCCGCGTCCAGGTCCCCGGGGCCGTGGGTGTCCAGGACGTGCAGGTAGAGCGTTCCTGAGTCCCGGTCCACCTCGAGGATCAACGTGCCCGGCACCAACGAGACCGCCTCGGCGGTGAGTGCCAGGTTCAGGTCGGTGGGCACCCGCAACCGGACCGCGATGATCGCCCCGCGGGGTCGGTAGCCGGGCTGCACGGCGATCCGGGCGACGTGCAGGCTCGCGCTGACCAGCTCGACGGCGAACCGGCCCGCGAACACCAGCAGCGCCCACGGTCGCAACCGGCCACCGAAGCTGACCGCCGGCAGCGGGTAGAACACCAGCACTGCCGCACCCACCAGCAGGCCACCGACCAGGTTGGCCCAGTTGATGTCGCCCCAGAGCAGGTTCCAGACCACCACCAGCCACCCGAGCGCCACCGCCTGGTCCCGCCAGCGCCCGATCCGGCCCCGACCCACCACGGAGGGCCCGGGGGCGTCGGGAGCCGGCTCCGGGGAGCCGGTCACGGCACACCGCCCGGCAGCACGGCACGGACGTACGGGGTGCGCAGCCGCAGGTCCGCGGCCGCGTCGGCGGTGACGTCGAAGAGCGGACCGGCCAGCACGGTCAGCGCCAGCCCGAGGGCTACCAGGGCCACTGTGGCGCCCACCATCAGCCTCGGCAACTGGACGACTGGTTCGCTGGTGGCCAGCCGGGGCGCGCGCCAGAAGGCGATGTTCCACACCCGGGACGCCACGTAGAGGGTGAGCAGGCTGGTCAGCGTGCCGGCCGCGACCAGCACCCCGGGCAGCGGCCCGCCGGCCGCCACCCCGGCCTGGAGCAGGCCGAGCTTGCCGAGGAAGCCGGAGAACGGTGGCACTCCGGCGAGGTTCATGGCCGGGATGAAGAAGAGCACACCCAGCAGCGGTGCCACCCGGGCCAACCCGCCGATACGACGCAGGTCGGTGCTGCCGGCACGCTCCTCGACCAGGCCGGCGACGAGGAACAGCGTGGTCTGGATGGTGATGTGGTGCACCACGTAGAAGATCGCGCCGGCGAGGCCGGCGGCGGTGCTCAACGCCACCCCGAAGATCATGTAGCCGATGTGACTGACCAGGGTGAACGAGAAGAGTCGCTTCAGGTCGGACTGGGCCACCGCACCGAGGATGCCGATCACCATGGTCAGCCCGGCGACGACCATGAGCAGGATGTGGGCACGCCCACCGGGAAACAGCAACGTCTCGGTACGGATGATCGCGTACACGCCCACCTTGGTGAGCAGACCCGCGAAGACGGCCGTGACCGGAGCCGGCGCCGTGGGGTAGCTGTCCGGCAGCCAGGCCGACAGGGGGAAGACCGCCGCCTTGATCGCGAAGGCCAGCAGCAACATCAGCTCCAGGGCCAGTCGGACACCGTCGGGCAGGTCGTCGAGGCGCTGGGCGAGCTGGGCGAGATTGAGCGTGCCGGTGGCCGCGTACACCAGACCCACCGAGGTCAGGAAGATCATCGAGGAGAGGATGCTGACCACCACGTACGTCGACCCGGTCCGGATCCGGGTCTCGGTGCCCCCCAGGGTGATCAGCACGAAACTGGCGGCCAGCAGGATCTCGAACCCGACGAAGAGGTTGAACAGGTCACCGGCCAGGAACGCGTTGGTGACGCCGGCGGTGAGCACCAAATACGTCGGGTGGAAGATCGACACCGGCGAGCTCTCGCTGGTGTCGCTCTGACCCTGGCCGATCGAGTACAGCAGCACGCAGAGGGTCACCGCCGAGGAGACCACCAGCATCAGCGCGGCCAGTTGATCGGCCACCAGGACGATGCCGACCGGCGCCGGCCACCCCCCGACGGCCACCACCACCGGCCCGTGCCGGTACGCCTGCACCAGCAGCAGCACCGCCACCGTCAGCGTGCCGCTCAGACACAGCACACTGATCGCGCGCTGGATTCGCGGCTTCCCGGCCAGCAGCAGGGTCAGCGCCGCACCGAGCAGCGGCACCACCACCGGCAGTGGCACCAGGGTGCGCATCACGACTCGTCCCCGTGTCGTAACCGGCGGCGGGCCGGCTCGGGATCGACCTGTTCCGGGTCGCCGTTCGGGCCCTCCCCACCGAAATCGACGGCACCCGCCTCGTTGCGCCCGGCCTGCCGGATGATCTGCCGATCCTCCAGGTCGTCGGGCACCTCGTCGTCGCCGGAGAGATACCAGCTGCGGTACGCCACCGCGAGCAGGAACGCGGTGAACCCGAAGGTGATCACGATGGAGGTCAACACCATCGCCTGCGGCAGCGGGTCACTCATCCGCTCCACCGGGCCCGTGCCGACGATCGGCGCTCCGCCCGACCGCCCGCCCAACAGGATCAACAGGTTCACACCGTTGCCGAGCATGACCACACCCAGCAGGATCCGGGTCAGGCTGCGCTCCAACAGCAGGATCACCCCGCACCCGACCAGTACCGCGACGGCCAGCACCAGCACCAACGTCGGCCCCGCACCGCTGCGCGTCATGCCCGGTCCCCCTTGTCGACGGTTAACCCGCCGGTGGCCGTTCCGGTGGCCTCGATGTGCCGGTCCACCTCGGCACCGAGGCTGCGCAGGATGTCCAGCACCAGCCCGATCACGACCAGGTACACGCCGATGTCGAAGAAGAGCGACGTGACCAGATGGGCGTCGCCGACCAGTGGCAGCGCTCGGTCGACCTTCGCGCTCTCCAGCACCGACCCGCCGACCAGCAGCGCCACCACGCCACTGCCGACAGCCACGGCCAGCCCGGCGCCGAGAATCGCGCCGGCGCCGATCGGGGCCGCCTCGGTCAGCTCGTACCGGCCGCCGGCCAGATAGCGCACCACCAGGGCGAGACCCGCCACCAACCCGCCGGCGAACCCGCCGCCCGGCGCGTTGTGCCCGGAGAAGAGCAGGAACAGCGAGAACAGCACCACGGTGTGGAAGATCAGCCTGATGACCACCTCCAACACGATCGAGCGGCGCTCCTCGTAGAGGGTGGGGCCACCGCGCAGCCAAACCGGCCGGCCGCGTCCACCCACCCCCTGCTCGGACTCGGGCCGGCGCGGCCGCGGCCCGGTGCGGGAGCGCTCGAAGATCAGGCTGGCCACCCCGGTCGCGGCCACCACCAGCACCGCCAGCTCGCCCATCGTGTCCCAGGCCCGGATGTCGACAAGGGTCACGTTGACCACGTTGCGGCCGTACCCGTGCACCACCGCCAGGTCGGGGAAGGCGGCGGAGATGTCCGGTGCCCGACGGGCGCCGACGGCGGTGAGGGCCAACCCGGCGGCCACCAACCCCGCCGCCACCCCGATCACCCGACGGGCCCAGCGGGTACGGCGCAGCGGGCGGGCCGAGAACCGCTCCGGCAGGCGACGCAGCACCAGCACGAAGACCGCGATCGTCGAGGTTTCCACCAGAAACTGGGTGAGCGCCAGGTCGGGCGCTCCGTGCAGCACGAACAACATCGCCGTGCCGTAGCCGGTCATGCCCACCAGCAGCATCGCGGTCAGCCGGCGACGGGCACCGACCGCCAGCACCGCCGCCACCGTGATCACCACGACGACCACCGGTTGCAGAGGGCTGTCCCAGAGCGGAACCCGCGCCCGCCAGGGGCTGGCGGAGAGCATCGCCGTGCCCGGCACCAGCACCAGGGTGACCAGGATGATGCCCAGATACTGCGGCAGTGAGCCGCGCTGGGTCGCGCCGGTGACCTCGATGGCCAGTCGGTCGAACCGGCCGATGACCCACTCGTACCCCTGGTTTCCACTCACCGGCGATCGGAGCCGGGCCAGCACCGGGGCGAGCGGCCCGCGCACGGTGAAGAGCAGGCCGCCGCCGACGAGCGCCAGCACGGACAGGCCGAGCGCCGGGGTCGGTCCGGCCCAGAGCGCCAGGTGCGCGTCGACCCCGCCGAGCAGATCGGCGTACGGGCGCAGCAGGTCGTCGAGCACGCTCGCGGCCGGACCGGCGAGCAGACCGACACCGGCGAGCACCGCGGGCGGGACCAGCATCGACGCGGCGATCGATCCCGGCGGGACCGGCGCCACACCCGGCCGGTCGGCGAACGCGCCCCAGAGGAAGCGGGCGCTGTACGCGACGGTGAGCACCGTCCCGACGACCAGGCCGGTGAGGAGCACGGGCTGGTCGGTGAACGCCCCGAACACCGCCTCCTTGGCCACGAAGCCGACCAGCGGCGGCACACCGGCCATCGACGCCGCGGCCAGCACGGCGACCACGAACAGCGGCCGGGACCATTGCCGCAGCCCGGACAGCTCGCGCAGGTCACGGGTGCCGGCACCGTGGTCGATGATGCCGACGACCAGGAACAGCGCCGCCTTGAACAGGGCGTGCGCCAGCAGCATCGCGGTGCCGGCCAGCGCGGCGTCCGGGGTGCCCGAGCCGGTCACCGCCACCAGCAGGCCGAGCTGACTGACCGTCCCGTACGCCAGCAGCAGCTTGAGGTCGGTCTGGCGCAGCGCTGCCCACCCGCCGAGCAGCATGGTCGCCACGCCGGCGACCTGCACCAGCGGTCGCCACGGGCCGACCGTCGCGAGCACCGGGGCGAGCAGCCCGACCAGGTAGACGCCGGCCTTGACCATGGCGGCGGCGTGCAGGTAGGCGCTGACCGGCGTGGGTGCCGCCATCGCCACCGGGAGCCACGAGCTGAACGGCAGCACCGCCGACTTGGACAGTGCACCGGCCAGGATCAGCAGCACGGCGCCCACCAGGTACCCGCCGCCGGGCAGCGGCTGCGCGCTGATCTCCGACCAGCGGTAGGTGCCGGCGTGCTCGCCGAGCATGATGAAGCCGACCAGCATGGCGAGGCCGCCCAGCGTGGTGACTGTCAACGCCTGCGCCGCCGCCCAGCGGCTGGACCGCCGTTCGG
Organism: Micromonospora noduli; assembly: GCF_003264365.1. Lineage (GTDB taxonomy): Bacteria > Actinomycetota > Actinomycetes > Mycobacteriales > Micromonosporaceae > Micromonospora > Micromonospora noduli. The sequence goes on along the minus strand of NZ_PYAK01000066.1, from coordinate 14,039 downwards.
TGCTGTGCCCGATCAGCAGGTACGAGAAGATCGTGGTCAGCTCCCAGCCGACGTAGAGCAGCAGCAGGTCGTCGGCGAAGACCAGGACGAGCATCGCGCCCGCGAAGGCGACCAGGATCGCGGCGAACTGCGCCAGCCCGATGGAGCCGGCGCTGAAGTAGCTGGCGCTGTAGACCAGCACCAACGCGCCGACGCCGCCGATCAGCAGCGTCATCAGCCAGGACAGCGTGGTGAGCCGGAACGCGATGTCGAGGCCCAACTGCCGGATCCACGGGTACGTCTCGACCACCGCCCCGCCGTCGGCGACGGCCGGGGTGCGGGCCACCGCCCAGCAGAACGCGGCGGCCGGCGCGAGCGCCAGCGGGTAGCACGCGCGCGGACCCCACCAGCGGACGAGCAGGGGCGCGGCGAGGGCCGCCACGAGGTGGAGGATGAGCAGTACCAGCACCTGCACTCCCGATCGACATGGCCGACGCCCGTGGCAGCGGTGGCGCCTAGCAGCGATCAGACGCCAGTTCCTCCCCCGCCGGGCGGTTTTGCCAGAATTCGCCCACCCAGCCCCAACCCCAGCCCCAACCCCAACCCAGCCCCAACCGGTGATCAAGAGGTTTGCGTCATCCGCGCCCGCGTTCCTGACGCAAACCTCTTGATCAACGCGGGAGAGGGTGCGGCGTCGTCAGCGCAGCAGGGCGTTGTTGAGGGGTTGCGCGTCGTCGGGGGTGGGGCGGTCGCGGCGTAGCTCGGCCAGCAGGTCGAGGCGGCCGAGTTGGCGGGCGACCCGGTCGACCACCCGCTCGGCGGCGGTCAGCGACCGCACCGACAGCAGGCGGCCACGGCTCTCGCGACGCAGCACGAAGTAGTGCACGGCAACGCGGACCTGACCCCGGTCGGCGGCGCTGGCCTGGGCGGTGCAGAGAACCATCTCGCGAAGACAGTGGGCGAGGCGTTCGGCGAGCTCGAGCTCGGGGCCGTGCAGGCCGGTGCGGAGCGCGGCGAGGTGGCTGTCGACCTTGCGAATCAGCACGTCGGTGCCCGGTTCGACGGTGCGCTGCTCGCCGGCCATCAAATCCCCTCACCCCGGTTCGCGTTGCGAGTGAAGTTACTTTATGTTGCTCCTTAGAAGCAAGCAGTTAAGTGAGACTTAACGTATTAAGCGCACGTTCCACGCTTTTTGCCTTTTGCGGGCCCATTCCGTCGTGGGCCGCTCGTGGATGTCGGACCGGCGGGGCACGATGGACCGGTGACCGGGGCAGACGCAGACGCCGGCGCGGTGCTGGCCGGGTTCGGCCCGGCCACCCGCGCCTGGTTCGACAACGCCTTCGCCGCCCCTACCGCCGCGCAGACCGGCGCCTGGCGATCGGTCGCCGCCGGCCGCAACGCGCTCGTGGTGGCGCCCACCGGCTCGGGCAAGACGCTCGCGGCCTTCCTCTGGTCACTGGACCGACTTGCCCGCGAGCCGGCGCCGACCGAGGCCCGCCAGCGGTGCCGGGTGCTCTACGTCAGCCCGCTCAAGGCCCTCGCCGTCGACGTGGAACGCAACCTGCGCGCCCCGCTGGCCGGCATCCGGCAGGCGGCCACCCGGCTGGGCGTCGCACCGCCCGACATCACCGTCGGCATGCGCACCGGCGACACGCCCGCCGACGAGCGACGAGCCTTCGCCCGCACCCCGCCGGACATCCTCATCACCACGCCCGAGTCGCTGTTCCTGCTGCTCACGTCCGCGGCTCGCGACTCGCTGCGTGGCGTCCAGACGGTGATCGTCGACGAGGTGCACGCGGTGGCCGGCAGCAAACGCGGCGCCCACCTCGCCCTCTCCCTCGAACGCCTCGACGAGCTGCTGCCCACCCCGGCGCAGCGCATCGGCCTCTCGGCCACCGTCCGGCCGATCGACGCCTGCGCGCAGTTCCTCGGCGGCGCCCGCCCGGTCGACGTGGTCCAGCCGGCCACCCCGAAGACCATCGAGGTCAGCGTGCAGGTCCCGGTGGAGGACATGACCCGCCTGGACGAGCAGGAACAGCCACCGGAGGACGACCTCGGCGGCCCCGGGCCACGTCGGGCGTCGATCTGGCCGGCCGTGGAGGAGCGGGTCTTCACCCTCATCGGGCAGCACCGCTCGACCATCGTCTTCACCAACTCCCGGCGCAGCGCCGAGCGCCTCTGCGCACGGCTCAACGAGCTGGCCGCCGAGGCGGTGGCCGCATCCGCGTCGAACGAGGGCGCCATCGGCGTACCGGAGGGGTTGCCTGCCGGCGACGACCCGGCGGGCGACGACGGCCCGGCGTCCGGCGCGCAGCGCTGGGGTGGCCCCGCCGGTCCGGTGCGCAACCGGCCGCCGGCCGAGGTGATGGCCCAGTCCGGCGCGGCCACCGGCGCGCCGCCCGTGATCGCCCGCGCCCACCACGGCAGCGTCTCCCGGGAGGAGCGCAAGCACATCGAGGAGGCGCTCAAGTCCGGTCAACTCCCGGCGGTGGTCGCCACCTCCAGCCTGGAGCTCGGCATCGACATGGGCGCGGTCGACCTGGTGGTGCAGATCGAGGCGCCGCCCAGCGTGGCCGCCGGCCTGCAACGGGTCGGCCGGGCCGGGCACCAGGTGGGCGCCGTCTCCCGGGGGGTGGTCTTCCCCAAGCACCGCGGCGACCTGCTCTCCTGCGCGGTGGTCGCCGAGCGGATGACCGACGGCGCGATCGAGGAGCTGCACTACCCGCGCAACCCACTGGACGTGCTGGCCCAGCAGATCGTCGCGATGGTGGCGCTGGAGCCGTGGGCGCTCGGCGACCTGGCCGTGCTGGTCCGCCGGGCCGCGCCCTTCGCCGAGCTGCCCGACTCGGCGCTGCACGCCGTGCTGGACATGCTCTCCGGCCGCTACCCGTCCACCGCCTTCGCCGAGCTGCGCCCCCGACTGGTCTGGGACCGGGCCACCGACCTGCTCACCGGCCGCCCCGGCGCGCAGCGACTCGCGGTGACCAGCGGCGGCACCATTCCCGACCGGGGTCTGTTCGGGGTGTTCCTGGCCGGCGCCGAGCGGGCCGCCCGGGTCGGCGAGCTGGACGAGGAGATGGTCTACGAGTCCCGGGTCGGCGACGTCTTCCTGCTCGGTTCGTCCTCCTGGCGGATCGAGGAGATCACTCCGGACCGGGTGCTGGTCTCGCCCGCCCCGGGGCAGGCCGCGCGCATGCCGTTCTGGAAGGGCGACCAGCTCGGTCGACCGGTGGAGCTGGGCCGGGCCATCGGCGCCCGGGTGCGCACCCTGCTGCGCCAGACCGACGAGGCGGCTCTGGCCGCGCTGCGCGACGGCGGGCTGGACGACTGGGCCGCCGGCAACCTGATGGCCTACCTGCGCGAGCAGCGGGAGGCCACCCGCTCGCTGCCCGACGACCGCACGGTAGTGGTCGAGCGGTTCCGCGACGAGCTGGGTGACTGGCGGCTGGCCGTGCACAGCGTGCTCGGTGCCCGGGTCAACGGGCCGTGGGCCCTCGCGGTGGGCCGCCGGCTGGCCGAGCGGTACGGGGTGGACGCCCAGGTGATGCCCTCCGACGACGGCATCGTGGTGCGACTTCCGGACACCGCCGACGAGCCCCCCGGCGCCGACGTGGTGGTCTTCGAGCCCGACGAGATCACCCAGCTCGTGGAGGAGTCGGTCGGCACCTCCGCCCTCTTCGCCGCCCGCTTCCGGGAGTGCGCCGCCCGGTCCCTGCTGCTGCCGCGCCGCGACCCGCGCCGCCGCCAACCGCTCTGGCAGCAACGGCAACGCGCCGCGCAACTGCTCGACGTCGCCCGCGAGTACGCGGACTTCCCGGTCACCCTGGAGGCCGCTCGGGAGTGCCTCCAGGACGTCTTCGACCAGCCGGCACTGGCCGGGCTGATGCGCGACCTGGCCACCCGCAAGGTGCGACTGGTCGAGGTGGAGACCAGCGCGCCGTCGCCGTTCGCGCGGTCGCTGCTCTTCGGCTACGTCGGCGCGTTCCTCTACGAGGGTGACGCCCCGCTGGCCGAGCGCCGCGCCGCCGCACTCGCCCTTGACTCCACGCTCCTCGGTGAGCTGCTCGGCCGGGTCGACCTGCGGGAGTTGCTCGACCCGGCGGTGCTCACCGAGACCGACCGGCAGCTGCGGTGGCTGACCGATCAGCGCCGCGCCCGCGACGCCGAGGACGTCGTCGAGCTGCTGCGGGTGCTCGGTGACCTGAGCGACGCCGAGTTGACCGAGCGGGGGGTTCCGGAGACGTGGCTCAGCGAGCTGGAGGCCACCCGCCGGGTGCTGCGGGTCCGGATCGCGGGCGAGCAGCGCTGGGTGGGCGTCGAGGACGCCGCCCGCCTGCGCGACGCCCTCGGCGTGGCGCTGCCGATGGGAGTGGCCGAGGCGTACCTCGCCCCGGTGGCCGACCCGCTCGGTGACCTGGTGGCCCGCTACGCCCGCACCCACGGGCCGTTCGCCGCGGCCAGCTGCGCGGCCCGGTTCGGGCTCGGGGTGTTCGTCGTCGAGCAGGCGCTGCGCCGGCTCGGCGCCACCGGGCGGGTGGTCTCCGGGGAGTTCACCCCGGATTCGGCCGGCGCCCAGTGGTGCGACGCCGAGGTGCTGCGGATGCTGCGCCGCCGCTCCCTCGCCGCGCTGCGCCGGGAGATCGAGCCGGTGCCGCCCCGGGCGCTGGCGACGTTCCTGCCACGCTGGCAGCAGGTCGGCTCATCCGCCCGAGGCATCGAGGCGCTCGCCGCCACTGTGGAGCAGTTGCAGGGCACTGCGGTGCCGGCGTCCGCGCTGGAGCGGTTGGTGCTGCCCGCCCGGGTCGCGGACTACTCCCCCGCCCAGCTCGACGAGCTGTGCGCCAGCGGGGAGGTGCTCTGGGCAGGGTCGGGCGCAATCTCCGGGGGCGACGGCTGGGTCACCCTGGCGTACGCGGACACCGCGCCGCTGCTGCTGCCGCCGCCGGACGAGGCGTTGACCCGTACCCCGCTGCACGACGCGGTGCTCGACGCGCTCGGCGACGGGCAGGCGCTGTTCTTCCGCCCACTGGCCGACCGGGTCGGCTCGACCGACGACGCCGCGTTGACCGGGGTGATCTGGGACCTGGTCTGGGCCGGGCACCTCAGCAACGACACCCTCGCCCCGCTGCGGGCGGTGCTCGGTGCTGGCGGCGCGCACCGCTCCCGTCCGTCCGCGCCCCGCACCCGTTACCGGCGGCCCGGTCGGGTGGCGCTGCCGACCCGGGGTGGTCCGCCGACCGTCGCCGGCCGCTGGTCGCGGCTCCCGGAGCGGGACCTCGACCCGACCCGGCGTGCCGCCGCGCTCGCCGACCTGCTGCTGGAGCGGCACGGGGTGGTCACCCGGGGCGCGGTGATGGCCGAGCAGGTGGTCGGCGGGTTCTCGGCGGTCTACCCGGTGCTGTCGGCGCTGGAGGAGCGCGGCGCGGCCCGCCGGGGTTACTTCGTCGAAGGGCTCGGGGCGGCGCAGTTCGCCGTACCCGGTGCGGTGGACCGGCTGCGCGCGCTGGCCGAGCCGACCGACGGTTCCCGGGGTCGGGGCGCGGTGGCCACCGTGCTCGCCGCGACCGACCCGGCCAACCCGTACGGTGCGGCGCTGCCCTGGCCGGAACGGGTGGTCGACTCCGGCGACGGGGCCACCCCGGCGACCGGGCACCGGGCCGGGCGCAAGGCGGGCGCCCTGGTGGTGCAGGTCGGCGGCGACCTTGTCCTCTACGTCGAGCGCGGCGGCCGGACGCTGCTCTCGTTCACCGACGACACCGACACGCTCGCCGCGGCCGGCAAGGCGCTCGCCGACGCCGTCCACTCCGGGGCGTTGGGCGCGATGTCGGTGGAGCGGGCCGACGGCGAGGCGGTGCACTCGTCGCCGCTGCGGGACGCGTTGACCGCCGCCGGCTTCCGGGCCACCCCCCGCGGCCTGCGCCTGCGCGGCTGACCCACCCTTCCTGCCCGCGCCGGCTGCTCCGCTGGACGAAGTCACCGCTGCGGAGCAGCCTCGGTGGCGGCGCCAGGGAGCGGTCCTCAGCCCAGGCCGTTGAGGACCTTCTCGTAGCGGGGCCGGTCGGCGGCCGGGGTCTTCGCCTCCAGGTAGTTCAGCACCACCGCGCCACGCCGGTACGACTGGCCGCCCCAGGTCTCCGCGATGTCGCTGGCGCTGGTGTCGTCCGGGAAGACGTAGACGGTGACGGCGTCGGTGGCCATCAGCTCGGAACAGCCCAGGCCGAGGCCGTCCGGCCCACAGTCGACCGAGCGGTCCTTCGGGCGCGGCACCTTCAGGCCAGCAGCCCGGAAAGCGTCGACGACCTGCTTCGCGCCGGGCGCGCTGGCCGGACGCTTGGGCAGCACCACCGGCGGCGGGCTGGCCGGCCGTCGCTGCGTCGTGCCCTGTGCGGCGGCGGAGGGCGGGGTCGCGCCGTCGGCATCGGGTGCGGCTTGGGGTGTCGGCAGGCCGGTCGGGGCCGCCTCGGACGAGACGGACGGCGAGGCGGTCGGGCTGCCGTCGTCGTCACTGCCACAACCGGCGCTGAGGGCGACGGCGACCAGCAGGATTCCGACTGCGGTGAGGTTCCGAGTTGTCACCAGGGCAGTCTGCCCAACGTCCTCCGGCGGCGGGAGGGGCCGGTCGGCCACTGCGCTGTCCCGTATCCGCCAGCACGCCGCGGTTCTACTAGCCTGCGGGCATGTCCGCCGTGCCCTGGATCTCGCTGACCACCGACTACGGCCTCACCGACGGCTTCGTGGCCGCCTGCCACGGGGTCCTCGCCCGGATCGCGCCGGCCGCCCGGGTGATCGACGTGACCCATCTGGTGCCGCCGGCGGATGTACGGCGCGGTGCCGCCGTGCTGGCGCAGACAGTGCCGTACCTGCCGGTGGGAGTGCACGTGGCGGTGGTCGATCCGGGCGTGGGCACCGCCCGACGGGGGGTCGCGCTGGCCACCCCGGGCGGGTTGCTGGTCGGCCCGGACAACGGGTTGCTGCTGGACGCGGCCACCGCGCTCGGTGGGGTGACCGACGCGGTCGAGCTGACCGGGTCGCGCTGGCTGGCCTCCCGGGTGTCCGACACGTTCCACGGCCGCGACGTCTTCGCGCCGGTGGCGGCCCGGCTGGCGCTCGGCGCGCCGCTGTCCGAGGCGGGCCCACCGGTCGACCCGGCCGGGCTGGTGCGACTTCCGACGCCGACGGTGACCCGGGACGCCGAGGGCTTCACCGCCGAGGTGCTGACCGTGGACCACTTCGGCAACGTCCAACTGGCCGCGCCGGCCGAGCTGCTCAATCCGCTGCCGGCCACGCTCCGGGTGGGCCGGCCGGGGCCGGTTGCGGCCCTCGTGGCGGTGCACGGGCGGACCTTCGGCGACGCCCCGGCCGGGGGCCTGGTGGCGTACGTCGATTCGGCCGGTCTGGTAGCGGTCGCGGTCAACGGCGGGCGGGCCGCGGACCTCCTCGCGGCCTCCCCGGGGGACCTCCTGCGGGTATCGGGCTGATGTTCGACTGTGGAATGCTTCTCCGGTGGGTGAGCATGTGGTTCCTGTGGGCTGTCCCTGCTGTGCATCCCGAACCGGCGGGGGGACGTGCCCCGTCTGTTTCTGGACCGACGACGGCCAGACCGACGCCGACGCCGACGCCGTCCGCGGTGGCCCCAACGGCGACCTGAGCCTCACACACGCCCGTCTCAACTACGCCGTCTACGGTGCCAGCCACCCGCGCTACCAGGACATGGTGCGCACGGCTCGCCCCGACGAGCGCCCCTGACGTCGACGGGGCGCCCGACGGGGTGAGCGTGGCTCAGCAGACCGGCACGCTGCCGCCGTACACGCTGGAGATGTACGCGTGGCTGACGTACTGGCCACTGGCCAGACGGTTCCAGCGGGTGGTGGTCCGGAAGGGGCCGGCGACCGACTGACCGGTGACGTAGCACTGGATCGGCACGTGGGCCAGGCGGGCGGCGAGGCCCCGCGTCGCGTACGACGTGCTGGCCCCGGTGCGGATGTTGAGCGGCCCGTCACCGACCACGCCGCGCGGCCCGCCTCCGGTCCACAGGTAGGCGACGTCCACCCAGGCGTTGGTGGTCAGCCGCAACCCGTCCCAGAACGTGCCGTCGGCCAGGTCGATGCCGGCCGGGTTGAGCACGGTCCGCCCGAACTGGTCCCGTCCGCCGTTGTAGCCGGACTGGTACGCGGCCTGCGCCTCGGGCCGGCCCTGCGGCAGGTTCTTCCAGTTCTCCCGGACCGATGACGGGTTCCAGTAGTCGTCGCGGGTGTTCCACGGCCCGACGTCCCAGACCGGGGCGTACTCGCAGCGGGAGCCGCTGGTGGTGCAGACCCGCACGGTGTAGTCGCCGGTGTTGAGCGGGGAGAGCCCTCGCCGCGACGGCAGCGCCGCGAAGTGGTCCCGGGGTTGCACGGTACGGCCGTTGGCGGTCACCTCACCGACCAGCCCGATGCGGGTGGCGTACACCCGGTAGGTGCGGCCGGGCGTGGCGGCGGAGACGGCGGCGTTCGCGTCGGCGGTGAGCTGCACGCCCCGTACCGTCGCCGTGGCGCCGCCATCGGGGGCGGTGAGCACCACCCGGGTCTGCACCCTGGTGACCGGCCGGTCGAAGACCGCGCCGGCGGTGGCTGCCCGCCACTCCGTCCAGCCGGCGGCCCGCCAGCCGCGGACCTGCGCCTCCACTGTCGCCCCGGCCGGAACCGCGGCGTTGATCTCGGCGCGGACCCGGGTGGCCGGCCGGGTGAGGGTGCGGGGAGCGGTCAGCAGCATCCCCTCGGCGACCGCGCTGTGCGGGCTGCGGGCGCCGCGCCCGGTGGACCGGGCCTCCCGCAGGCGGAGGCCGGCGGCCGTACGCCGGACGTTGACATCATCGCGGTCGACGATGGTGAGGTCGGCGCTCCACCGTTCGTCGCCGGGTGCGGCGGCGACGAGGGTGATCGGAGCGCCGCCGGGTGCGACCGGGGCAGTGCCGGTGGCCGGTAGGAGCGCTGCGGTGAGCAGGAGGGCGAGGGTGGCGATGAGGGCGACGGATGGGATACGACAACGCGGTCGCGTCATGGGCATTCTCCTCAGAACTCCCTGACCCTCGCATGTCAGGAGATCATGAGGAACCTGAGTACAAATGGCGACACATGCGAATCTTGCTCGAAAGAGGGAGGATGGCAGGGTGCCCGAAGGCGACACCGTCTGGAACACCGCGCGCGTGCTGCACCGCGCGCTGGCCGGCGCGCGGATCACCGGCAGTGACTTCCGGGTGCCGCAGCTGGCGACCACGGACCTCACCGACTGGACCGTCCGCGAGTCGGCCAGCCGGGGCAAGCACCTGCTGCTGCGGCTCAACGCCCCGACCGAGGAGCACTGGACCCTGCACTCCCACCTGCGGATGGACGGTGCCTGGCGGGCGTACGCCCCGGGGGAACGCTGGAACGGCCGGCCCGCGCACCTGATCCGGGCGGTGCTGCGCAGCCCCGGCGCTGTCGCGGTCGGCTACCACCTGCACGACCTGACCCTGGTGCCGACCGCCGAGGAGGACCAGTTGGTCGGCCACCTCGGCCCCGACCTGCTCGGCTCCGACTGGGACCCGGCCGAGGCGGTCCGTCGGCTCGCCGACCACCCGGAGCAGACCATCGGCGAGGCGCTGCTCGACCAGCGCAACCTGGCCGGCGTGGGCAACCTCTACAAGTGCGAGGTGCTGTTCCTGCGGGGCGTGTCACCGTGGACCCCGGTCGGCGGAGTGCCCGACCTGCCGGGCCTGGTGGCCCTCGCACAGCGGCTGCTCGCCGCCAACCGGGGCCGGTGGACGCAGAGCAGCACCGGCTCACTGCACCGGGGGCAGACCAGCTACGTGTACGGCCGCCGCGCCCAGCCCTGCCGCCGCTGCGGCACCGCGATCCGCAAGGAGGAGCTGGGCGAACGGGTCACCTACTGGTGCCCGGTCTGCCAGCCCGAGCGTCCGGGTCCGTCGTCATCCGGCTGACCAGGCTCTCGCCTGACGGGATCCATGGCAGAAACGGACGATTGGGTAATTCCTAACCGGCCTCCGGAGTCGCATGCTGCGGTTGAGCGCTCACCGACCGTCAGCAGAGTGCCGAGGTCCCCCACGCCGGGGTGGCGGACCTCGCGCCCCGAACCGGGGAGAGTCATGGCGATGTTCCGCAGACTCCGCTCCACCTTCTTCGAGCGGACCACCCGCGACACCGATGCCGACGGCCGGGCGGCGTCCGTGCCGGCCCCGCGTACCGCCGAGGAGGCCGTTGTCACGCCGAGCCTGGACCCGGCCGTCGTGCCCCGTTACTTCGGCCCGGTGCCGAACTTCGCCCACAGCCCCCGCCCGACGCGGGACCCCGACGGGCAGGTGGTGGCTGGGACCGGGCTGCGCAAGTTCGTCGATCCACTGCCCCTGCCGGGCCAGCCGGGCAGCGGCGACCTCGGCAGCCACCTGCCGGTGGCGGTGCCGGACACCATCAGCTATCCGGGCTGCGACTACTACGAGATCGGCCTACAGGAGTACGCCCAGCGGCTGCACCGGGACCTGCCGGTCACCCGGCTGCGCGGCTACCGGCAACTCAACCTGGGCACCGACCCGGCCGGACACAACACGGTGGCGCCTCCGGAGCGACAGTGGCACCTCGGGCCGATGATCCGCGCCCGTCGGGGTCGACCGGTCCGGGTGAAGTTCATCAACCAGCTCCCCACCGGTCGGTCCGGCGAGCTGTTCCTGCCGGTCGACGACACCATCGAGGGGGCCGGCCTGGGCCCACTGGACGGACCGGCGCCGTACCCGCAGAACCGGGCCGTGCTGCACCTGGCCGGGGCGCAGACCGGCTGGACCAGCGCGGGCAACCCGGGGCAGTGGATCACCCCGGCCGGGGAGATCACCCCGTACCCGACCGGGCCCGGCCTGGCCCACGTGCCGGACATGCCGGCGCCCGGAGCCGGCGCCACCACGCTCTACTTCCCGAACGAGCAGAGCGGCCGACTGCTGTGGTTCCACGACAACACCCTCGGCCTGGCCCGGCTCACCGTCTACAGCGGACAGCTCGCGCTCTACCTGCTCACCGACCCGGCCGAGGACCAGCTCGTCGCCGACGCGGTGCTGCCGGCCGACCAGGTGCCGTTGGTGATCGAGGACAAGACGTTCGTTCCGGACGACACCCAACTCGCCGCCGAGGACCCGACCTGGGACCGGGAACGCTGGGGCGCCCGGGGCAGTCTCTGGCACCCGCACGTCTACCAACCCCGGCAGAACCCGTACTCCTCCGGCGGACGCAACCCCACCGGCCGGTGGGACTACGGGCCCTGGTCCCGCAACTCCGCCTCGGACGACGCCCGCACCGACGGCTGGGTGCCGAACCCGTACCACGACCCGGTCGGCGCGCCGGACGAGCCGCCAATGAGCCCCGGTGTACCGCACCCGTCGGCCGTTCCCGAGGCGTACGGCGACACCCCGCTCGTCAACGGCGTCGCCTACCCGTACCTGGAGGTGCGGCCGCGCACGTACCGGTTCCGGATCCTCAACGCCTGCCTGGACCGCAGCCTCAACCTCCAGCTCTACCGGGCCTGCTCCGACGCGGCGATGTGGACGGCCGACGGGGCGCTCGCCGACCCCGACGCCGGTGAGGTGCCGATGGTGCCCGCCGCGCGGGCGGCGGACCGTCCGGCGGGGTGGCCGACCGACGGACGCGACGGCGGTGTGCCGGACCCGCGCGCCGCCGGCCCGGAGTTCATCCAGATCGGCAACGAGGCCGGCCTCCTGCCGGCGCCTGTGGTGCTGCCGAACCAACCGATCGGCTACCGCTACGACCGGCTCGACCCGACAGTGCTGAACGTCGACGGACACACGCTGCTGCTCGCCCCGGGAGAACGAGCCGACGTGCTCGTCGACTTCTCCGCCGTGCCGCCGGGCAGCACGCTGATCCTGTACAACGACGCTCCGGCCCCGCTGCCCGGCTTCGACAGTCGCTACGACCAGCACACCGACGCCCCGGACCACAGCGCCGAGGGCGGCCCACCCCAGACCGAACCGGGGTACGGCCCGAACACCCGCACCGTGCTCCAGTTCCGGGTCACCGGGACACCCGAGTCGCCGTACGACCTGAGCCGGCTGCGCGATCGGCTGCCCCTGGCGTACGCGGCCAGCCAGCGCCCGCCGATCGTCCCGCAGCCGGCGTACGACCCGGCGTTCGGCACCCGGACCCCGGCGCAGACGACGGTGCCGGTGCACGCCACCACTGTGACGTTCACGCCGACGGCCGGCACCGGCCCGGTGACAGTGCCGATCGCGGTCAAGGCCGCACAGCAGATCTTCGAGCCGGACCACGGCCGGTTGGCGGGCCGGCTCGGCGTCGGGCACCCGCACGCCGGGCCGCTCAACCCGACGACGCTGCCGCTCGGTGCGACCGACCCGGTCACCGAGGTGCTCTTCACCACCGACCCCGCCGTGCCGGTGGGCGCCCCCACCGACGGCACGCAGCTCTGGCGGATCAGCGGCAACGTCCGGCAGACCGAGCCGTTGCACGTCGCCGGCTGCGACATGCAGGTGATCAACCGGGTTGGCTGGGACGGCACGCTGCGACTCCCGCACGGCACGGAGCTGGGCTGGAAGGGAGTCATCCGGGTCAACCCCCGGGAGGACGTGGTGGTGGCGCTGCGCCCGGTCGCGCCAGCGCTGCCGTTCAAGCTGGGAGACAGCGTCCGGCTGCTCGACCCCTGTCGCCCGGCCGGAGCGCGGACCGGGTCGACGCCGGTCAGCCCGATCGACGGGCGACCGGCCACTGTGGTCAACCAACTGGTCAACCTGGGCTGGGAGTACCGCTGGCACAGTCAGCTCGCCGGCCACCGCGACGGCGGGATGAGCCGGCCGCTGGTGCTGCGGGTGGCGCCGAAGGCGCCGACCGGGCTGACCGCCACACCGGTGTCCGGCTCGGCCACCGCGCTACCCGCGATCGCGCTGGCCTGGACCAGCAACGGCGGCCGACCGCCCGCCACCAGCCACCTGCTGCAACGGGCCACCGACGCGACCTTCGGCGGCGAGGTCACCACGATCACCGTCGCGGCCGCCGCCACCCGCTACACCGACGCGACAGTCACCCCGGGCGTGACCTACCACTACCGGATCCGGGCGGAGAACTCGGTCAGCTACTCGTCCTGGTCGAACGGCGTACCCGCCTCGGTGCACCTGGCCGCGCCGAGCGGTCTGGTCGCGACGCTCCCGCCGGCCGCGCCGCTGCGCGTGGCGCTGCGCTGGACGAACCGCTCGTTCGCCACCGGCATCGACGTGCAGCGGGCCACCAACCCGACGTTCACCAGCGGCCCGGGCACCACGGCGATCGGGGTCGGCGACAACCACCTGGACGCGACAGTGGCACCTGACACCACGTACTACTACCGGGTGCGGACCACCTACCTGGGCTCCGCCTCGGCGTGGTCGACGGTTGCCACGGTGACCTCACCACCCGCGCCGGGAGCACCCAGCGGGGTGAGCGCCACCGCCAGCGCACCGGGGCCGGACACCGCGACGGTGATCCTGGCCTGGGAGGCGAGCACACCCGGCGGCCCGGGGTCCGGGTTCATCGTGCAGCGGGCACTCGACCCGGCCTTCGAGCAGGAGACGGCCACCTTCACGGTGACCGGCCGCGGCTTCACCAACACGGGGCTGGAACGGGACGTCACGTACCACTACCGGATCCGGTCGTTCAACGTCGTTGGCACCTCGCCGTACACCGGGCCGGTCCTGGTGACGACACCACCGTGACCGGCCCTGGGCCGCGCGCGGCCTCGGTGGGGTGCGCCGTCAGCGCGGTCCCTGGGGCGTACGCCGTCAGCGCGTCGGCGCGCGCAGCGGGGTGCCGACGGCCCGCAGCTCGGCAAGCGCCCCGGCGACCCCGTGCAGCAGGTCGGTCGCCTCGGTGAGCCGGTCGGCGGCAGGGTGGGCGGTCTCCGGTCGGGAGTCCTCGGCCAGGTAGCCGGCGGCGGCGACCACCAGCCGTTCGTACGCCGCCACCCCGCCCTCCAGTTGGGCGGTCAGCGCGGCGTGCGCCTCGGCCAGTGGCGGCCGGGCGTCGGCCGGGGCCAGC
>NZ_PYAK01000065.1 GCF_003264365.1 Micromonospora noduli | reverse complement strand
ACCGGCGCGGCGGCGGCGCTGGCGCGCGCCGCGTCGACGCCGGCCGGACGCCGGGCGTCGGGCCCGGCGGTCGCCGGGTAGAGCAGCGCGTTGGCGACCAGGTGCAGACCATTCTCGTTGTACGCGCGGAAGAGCGGATTGAACGCGAACAGCACCGCCCGACCGGCGCCGGTCGGCTCGTCGACGACGGCTGCCGTGCCCTTCAGCGTCTCCGCCCCGACTGTGAAACCGTTGGCCCAGAAGGTGTCACCCGTCGGGTAGGTGAGCACGTTCGTCCCCGTGGTGCTCGGGGTGAGGATCGGGTCGCTGTTGTTGAACTCGAAGTCCTCCGCCGGGCGACCCAGCGCCACCGGGCTGTCCTCGTCGACGTCGACGCGCAGGTGCGAGCCGATCACCAAATAGTCCGCCGGCTTGGTCTTCTCAGTGGTCGAGGTGAGCCCGGCCGCCCGGGCCACCCGGGTGCCCTCGTTGCGCAGCCCGAGGTAGGTGTGGCCCTGGCTGATCCAGTTGCGCAGGTTGGCCTGCCCGGTGGCGGTGAGACCGCCGGTGGCGCTGCTGCCGTCCGGCACCAGCAGCACGGTACGCCCGGTGAACGCCTCGGTGTTGTCGTTGATGTCGGCAGTGGTGACCGGTGTGAGGTCGAGCCCCCACCGCTTGCCGAGCACGTAACGGGCCTCGCCGTGCGAGCCGGAGGTGGTGGAGATGCCGGTGCCCTGGAACAGCCCCACGTCGGGCAGGTCGAGGCGGGTGCCGGAGGGCCGACCACCCGGGGTGAGGCTGACCCCGAGGGATTCGGCCAGCCCGTCCACGGTCCGGCTCACAGCGGTGGCCGGGATGGCGACAGTGCTGGTCGTGAGGTCACGGACCAGGGGTACGCCACGGCCGAGCAGGCTGAAGGTGAACTCCGCGGCGGCGGCCGAGTCGAGCGGGTACGTGTACGAGCCCCAGGGCCACGCCGCACCGGTGCGACCGCCGGCGACCTTGCGTACCAGTTCGGCCCTCGGCCGGACGGTGTCTCCGGTGTAGATGGCGTTGATGCCCATCAGCAGCGGGTTGCTCCAGGACGACACGTCGTAGAAGTAGGGGAACGGGACGTACGGGTCCTCGCCCATGATGGCCTGGATCCAGTGCTTCTGCGGTTGGTCCATCGGGATCCAGTACGCGCCCTTGGGCACTGTCACGTTGGTGGCGCTGCGCCCACCGAAGACCCGCGCGGTGGGCACCCGGGTCGCCTTCTGCACCTCGTACACCTCGACGTCCATCCGGCGCAGCCGCTCGACGAGTTGGCGGACGTCGGCGAGCTGCCGGTCGGGCAGCAGGAAGTACGAGCGGATGGTGAGGTCCGGCACCGGGAACTGGACCTCGTTGGTGGGCTGCACCACCTCGTTCGGTTCGAGGGTGCCCGCCCTGCCCTGGGCGAGCGCGTCGGTCCAGATGTCGAAGTAGCCGTCCAGCACCTCGCGCTTGTTCGCGGCGGCCCAGCCGAGCGTCGACCACTGGGTGTGGAACTGCTGCTGGACCCGGTCGGCCACCGCCGACGCGCTGCCCTTCTCGTACGTCATGCCGGCCGCGCCGAAGCCGGTGGTCGGCACCGTGTCGCCGTAGCCCATGAAGAACATGTCGTACGTGTCGTAGTTGAAGTAGCACTCGGTGAAGGCGGTCTCGTCGCAGGCCCCGTTGAAGCCGAAGCCGGCCTTGTTGGCCTCGCCGATGCGGTTGATCCAGTCCACCGCCTCGCTGGCGATCTCATGGTGGATCGGGTCGGCGTTGGGCGGGAAGAAGTACTGCCGGCCGCCCATCTCGTGTGCGTCGATGAACACCTGCGGCGGGTAGCGGCGCAGCAGTTCGAGCTTGCCGTCGGTCTCCTGCTGGGTGCGGGCGAACCAGTCCCGGTTCAGGTCGAAGCCGAACTCGTTCTGCCGGCGGGTCGCGTCGCGGCCGTCC
Source organism: Micromonospora noduli (assembly GCF_003264365.1). Lineage (GTDB taxonomy): Bacteria > Actinomycetota > Actinomycetes > Mycobacteriales > Micromonosporaceae > Micromonospora > Micromonospora noduli. Next base: position 26,932 of record NZ_PYAK01000065.1, on the reverse strand, counting down.
GGGTTCTGGGTGGGGACGATGATGGTGACCAGGTTGTCGTTGCGCTGGGCGACCGCGCAGGACAGGCCCGCCGCCAACTCGTACAGCGTCTTGAGCGCCGCGTCGGCACCGCTCTTCTCGCCGCCGTGCACGTTCGCGGTGACCCAGACGATGGCCGGGCTGTCCTTCGCCGTCCGGGCGGCCGTTCGCGCGCTGGTCCGGCGCGGGTCGCGCAGGTCCCGGATGTCGTCGGCGATCTCGCGTAGCGCGGCGGGCCGCACGTGGCGTTCGTTGGACACCACCGCGTACGGCAACGGCTGGCCGAGCACGCTGGTGGTCATCACGCCGGTGACGACCCGGTTGGAGGCGCGGTCGACCGCCCCGAGGTAGGTCCGGACCTCGTCGTTGGTGACGACCCGCTCCTGCCCGGCGCCGAGCGGGAAGCCGAGCGCATTCTCCGGAGTGGGCACCGTGCCCAACCGGGCGGTCGGGTCGTCGCTGCACCGGGGGGGCGGGGCGGCGCTCGCGGTCGATGTGCCGCCGAGCAGGGGGACCATGCCGAGCAGGAGGGCGATCGTGGCGGCACTTGCCAGCCGCCTGGCGGGGACCATCCGGAACGGACGTGTCGATGGGGCCATGAGTCGTGTTTCCCTTCTCGGGAACAACCTCGCAGTGGCCGGAGCCTATGAACCGCCGATACGGCGGTCAAGGGTAGATCGATATTGCCGACTACTCGGCGTGCCGGTTCCGACGCGGACTGGCAGGATGGTGGCGTGGGCTTGTCGTCGTCTGGGAGGAGGAGCCGTGCCGGAGATGATCACGCTCTCGGTCCATCCGGATCTTCCGTCCGCCGATGCTCGGCGTTCGCTGGCGTCCTGGCTGCGCGCTGAGGATCGGCTGCGGGAGGGGGTGACCACGACGTCCCCCGACGGGATGTCGGCGGACACCACTGACGTCCTGCGGGTAGCGGCCAGCGACGCGGGCGCCGCCATGGTGCTGGTGCAGGCGATCGCCGGCTGGCTGACCCACCGCCGCGACGATGTGACGGTGAGACTCACCCGGCCCGACGGATGGTCGGCCGAGGTGGACGTGCACCGGGCTCGGGACATGGACCAGGTGACAGCGCTCATCGAGGCCGCTGTGCGCGCGGTGACACCCGCCCAACGGTGAACGACCCGCCGCCGGCCGAGAGGTCGGCCGGCGACGGGCCGGGTGGATCGGGTACGGCTACCAGGTCGTCAGGCCGAGGCCGATCGTCTTGGTCAGCGTGGCGTTGTCGTCGTCGCCGTCGAGCGACCAGATCATGGCGCCGGCCAGGCCGGCCCGTCGGATGTAGAGCATCTTCTGCATCACGACCGCCGGATCGTCGTACGTCCACAACGTCGTACCGTCGAACAACCAGGCGTGGCCGGCGCGCAGGTCGCGGTGCACCGTGTAGCCGTTACCGGCCAGGGTCTTCAGCTTCTTGTAGTCCTCGTACCCGGCCTCGAAGGTGGCCGGCGCGGGCCCGGTGGCCGGCTGGAACAGGCCGTTGCCGCTGCCGGTGATGCCGGTCCAGCCGCGACCGTAGTAGGGGATGCCGAGCACGAGCTTGTCCCGCGGGGCGCCGCGGGCGATCCACCCGTCGATGGCCACCTCGACGGAGAAGTCCGGGTTGTCCGGGGCGCCCGCCGGAACACGCAGCGCCGACTGCTGGTTGGCCCGCGCGTCCCAGCCGCCGTGGAAGTCGTACCCCTGCACTGTGGCGAAGTCCAGGTACTTGAAGATCCTGCTGCCCTCGTAGCCGGCGTCCATGGTGGCCGGGCTGGCCGGCAGGAACGCGGTCAGCGGGTGGTGCGCGCGGGTCGTGCGACCGTACGCGTCGAGCTGCCGGCGGAACTCGGCGAGCAGTTTGGTGAAGTTCTCCCGGTCCTCCGGGCGGATGACGTTGCCGGGCTCACCCTCCCAGTTGGGCCACTCCCAGTCGAGGTCGATGCCGTCGAAGACGCCGGCCCCGGCGCCCGGGCCACCGGCGGCGCCGTCACCGCCGGGCAGGTTCCCCTTGAGGTAGAGGTCGATGCAGGACGTGACGAACGCCTTGCGGGAGGCGTCGGTGCGGGCCGCGTTCGAGAAGTACGTCGACCAGCTCCAGCCGCCCAGCGAGATCAGCACCTTCAGTTTGGGATGCTTGGCCTTGAGCTTGGCGAGCTGGCCGAAGTTGCCGTTGAGCGCCTGGCCCGGTGCGTCCGCGACGCCGTCGACGCTCTCCTCGGCCGGGACGGGACGCTGGTAGTCGGCCCAGGCGTCACCCTCGCCCGGCCCACCGTCCACGTAGCAGCGGCCGTCCTCGCTGACGTTGCCGAAGGCGTAGTTGAGGTGGGTGAGGCGGCTCGCCGCCCCGGAGGTTTCGAGCTTCTTGACCGGGAAGGCCCGGCCGTAGATGCCCCACTGGGTGAAGTAGCCGACCCGGTGGTAACCGGTGCGGCGCTGCTGGTTGTCGCCCGCGCTGGCGGCGCTGGGCGGGGCGGCGGTGAACAGCAGGGCCGCCAGGGTGACCACGGCGGTGAGACGGCGGTGGCGGAATGGTCGCATCGGCACACTCCCACGAGGCATCAAGCAGAATTAGTAAAGAGACTTATCTGATTGATGAAGTTAAGCCGATCACCGTCCGGGGTCAAGAGCGTCCAGCCACATGGGGGATTGTTGCGGCGTTACCCGGTGGTAACGATGTTGTGCCATGGACTCCGCCCTGACTCTGATCGGCCTGCCCATCGCCCTCGGCATCATCATGCTCGGTCTGGGTCTCGGACTGACCACGGCGGACTTCCGCCGGGTGGCCCAGCATCCACGCGCCGCCGTCATCGCCCTGGTGTGCCAGGTGCTGGTGCTGCCGGCGCTCTGCTTCTGCCTCGTCCTCGCGTTCGACCTGGCACCCGAGCTGGCCGTCGGCATGATGCTGCTGGCCGCGTCCCCGGGCGGCACCACGGCCAACCTCTACAGCCACCTGTTCGGCGGGCACGTGGCCCTGAACATCACCCTGACCGCCATCAACTCGGTGCTCGCCGTGTTCACCCTGCCGATCCTGGTCAACCTGTCGGCGGCGTACTTCCTGCCCGACGGCAGGAGCATCGGCCTACAGTTCGACAAGGTGCTCCAGGTCTTCGCCATCGTGCTCGTCCCGGTCGCGATCGGCATGCTCATCCGGGCCCGGCTGCCGCACCTGGCCGAGCGGCTGAACCGCCCGGTCCGGATCCTCTCCGTCGTCGTGCTCGTCGCGGTGATCGCCGGGGCCGTGCTCGGTGAGCGGGAGAACATCGCCGACTACTTCGTCTCGGTCGGCCTGGCAGTCCTCGCGTTCAACCTGCTCAGCCTCGCCATCGGGTACGGGGTGCCGCGGCTCGCCGGTGTCGACCGGAGCGCCGCGACGGCGGCCGGTTTCGAGATCGGCATCCACAACAGCACCCTCGCCATCACGATCGCGCTCAGTCCGGCGCTGCTCAACAGCACCCAGATGGCGATCCCGGGCGCCGTCTACGGCATCGTCATGTTCTTCACCGCGGCGGCCTTCGGCTACCTGGTGACCCGCGTCGGCGCCCGGTCCACCACCGCCCTGACGCCCTGACGGCTGGTGCCCCTGTCGCCCCGACGGCAGCCGTCAGGGCGACAGGTCGGGCGGCAACGGTCAGCCGACCTGGTTGTTGTCCTTCTGCGCGCCCCAACCGTGCCAGCGGTCGATCTCGATCAGGGCACTGACCCGGGCACGTTCCCGGCGTGGGTACGCGTTGCCCGTGTAATGCTTCGACAGCCGGTCGATGTCCGCGAGACCCTCGTCGGGGCGCAGCTCGGTGACGTGCCCGATGATGCTGACGTGGGTGTACCAGCCGGCCTCGTCGAGCACGGTGAGAGACACCCGGGGGTCGTTGCGGACATGCTCCAGCCGGCGGCGGCTCTCGTCCATGTTCACCAGGATCCGGCCGTCCTCCCACAGGTACCAGGTGGCGGCGGACACCGGCTGGCCACCATTGCGAAGGGTGGTCATGACGGCGGGGTTCGGCTTCTGGAGCATGGCGACCGCGGCCTCGGGAAGCGGTGGCTTGGACATGAAGTCTCCTCGTCGCGACAACGTTTACCCCTGCACGTTACGCACCCGCCCGCCCCGATCATGGTGCTACAGGTACATCGCGCGGTCAGCCGAGCCAGCGGCCGTCACGCATGACGACGCGTCCCTTCAGCTCGTTCGCCTCCCGCCAGGCCTGGATGCGCTGCGGTCGGATCAGAAAGTACTGGTAGGGCTCATCGAGACCGCTCGGGTCGAAGCCCGTCTTGGTCGCGAACGCATCACCCGTATCCGGGCCGAGGTCGGCGATGTCCACCGGCTCGGCGATGCCGTCGACGATGACGACGTCGCGCGTCGGCCCGAGGCTGAGTCGTACCCGGCCATCCGCCACCAGGTTGCGGCCGGTGACCGAGGCGCGCGGCGTTGAGACGAGGAAGGAGGCCCCGTCCCAGAGAAACGAGAGTGGGATGAGGTGTACGCCCCCGGGGGAGCCCGCCGTCGCGACCCAGAGGTCGATGTCGCTCTCCAGTTTGGCGCGAGTGTCCCGAAGCCTCTGCTCAAGCCCACGCGGCGCGACGTCCGTCATGCTTCCTCCAGTCACTTCGCGGTCGCCAGCGATGCGGCTTCCCAGGCGAACCCGTCCGGGTCGGTGAAATGCCCGCCGTCGCCGCCGATCGTGAGTCGGTGCGACCCGGTGCCGTCGGGGGCGACGCCGACGTCCTTGGCGAGGGCACGACGTCGGTACAGCGCCAGCTTCACGGGGCTGGACCCGGCAACGAACTCGACGTACATGCGGCCGAAGCTCTTCGCCACGGCAAGGCCGCGCTCGACGTAGAACCGCTTGCTCGCAGCCACGTCCGCGACTCCGAGCAGGAGCACGATCTCGTCGATCTGCCGGGTAGCCGGGCCGCTGTCCTTCTTCGCCGAGGTTGCGATCTTCCAGATCGTCCCGTCCGGGGCTTGCACGACACCGCCGTAGCCCCAGAGCGACTTCGCGGCAGGCTTCAGCGACGTGGCACCGGCGTCCAGGGCGGCGCCGATGAGGCCGTTGACGGTGGCCGGCTGGGACACCGTGAGCGCCAGCGTGAACCCACGGAAGCCGCTTGTCGGTGCGTCCGAGGCCCGCAGGCGAATCTGCTTGTCCAGACCGAAGGCGGCGGTGTAGAAGCGCTGGGCAGCTGCGGGGTCGGCCACGTCGAGGGTGACGGATGCGATGGATGTCATGCCGATCACGCTATTTGCGGCCGGGCGACCGGCGCTTCTTGATTCCTGACCGGTCTCGTCAGCTGTCCCGAACGGCGCACACGAGGACCGGGCGGCTCAGCGAAGCTCTTGGATGCGGACCAGGTTGCCGGCGGGGTCGCGGAAGGCGCAGTCGCGGATGCCGTACGGCTGCTCGGTCGGCTCCTGGACGACCTCGGCGTCGCCGGCCTGCACCTTCTCGAAGGTGGTGTCGAGGTCCCGCGTGGCCAGCAGGATCCAGCCGTAGGTGCCCTTGGCCATCATCTCGGTGATGGTGCGGCGCTCGTCCTCGGTGGCCCCGGGGTCCGCGGCCGGCGGCGCCAGGAGGATGGACGTGCCGGGCTGGTCGGCGGGGCCGACCATGATCCAGCGCATCGTGCCCTGACCGACGTCGCTACGGACCTCGAAGCCGAGGGCGTCGCGGTAGAAGGCCAGGGAGGCGTCCGGGTCGGTGTGCGGCAGGGAGCACGTGTGAATCGTGATGTCCATGTCGATCATGCTAGGGGTAACGCCGTACCCGCGTGTGGGTCCCCGTTTGCCCCCGGCGAAGATGTGGTCATGAGCAATTCCGCACTGCCCAGGCGTGTCGTCGTCACCGGTGCCACCGGCAAGCTCGGCCGTGCCGTTGTCGCCCACCTGCGCGCCGTGGGCGTCGACGTGCTGGCGGTGGACCGCGCCGGTGGCCGCGACCCACGCGACGTGAACGGCGAGTTCCTGCTGGTCGACCTGACCGACTACGGGCAGGTGGTGGAGGCGTTCACCGGGGGTGCCGACGAGCACGCGGGTGACGTCGACGCGGTCGTGCATCTCGCGGCGGTTCCGGCCCCCGGGCTGATGTCGAACGCGGCCACCTTCGCGAACAACTCCGCCGCCACGTACAACGTGTTCGCCGCGGCCCGGGCGGCCGGAATCAAGCGGGTCGTGTGGGCGTCGAGCGAGACGGTGCTCGGGCTGCCGTTCGACAACCCGCCGCCGTACGCGCCGGTCGACGAGGAGTACGCGCCACGGCCGGAGTCGACGTACTCGTTGAACAAGGCCCTGGAGGAGGAGATGGCCCGGCACTTCTGCCGGTGGGACCCGGAGCTGGTCATGGTGGGGTTGCGCTTCTCCAACGTCATGGACGTCGAGGACTACGCGCCGTTTCCCTCGTTCGACGCCGACCCGCAGCTGCGGCGGTGGAACCTGTGGGGCTACATCGACGCCCGCGACGGGGCCCAGGCGGTCGAGCGCGCCCTCGCGCACGACCAGCCCGGTGCCGACGTCTTCGTCATCGCCAACGCCGACACCGTCATGAGCAGGTCCAGCGCCAGCCTGATGGCCGAGGTCTACCCGGGCGTCGAGATCCGTAAGGAGCTGGGTGAGCACGAGACGCTGCTCAGCATCGACAAGGCCCGCCGGGTGCTGGGGTACGAGCCGCAGCACTCCTGGCGGGACCACGTCGACGTGCTGTAGGTCAGCGCGCCGCCTGGTAGGCGCGGCCGACGGCGGTGGCGGTGCTCCCGGTACGGAACAGGCCGGTCTGGTCCTTGTCCGTGGCGGGCAGGCCGAACCACGCGTACCGCTGTAGCCAGGACAGGCCACCCAGCATCCGGGTCGCCGCGGTGAGGAACGCGGCCTGCTGTGCCTGGGTGGGGAAGCGGACGCCGTTGGAGAAGTCGATCAGGGCGAACTCGGTGAGCCAGATCGGCAGCTCGTACCGGTCGTGCACGGCCTGGAGGTACGACTCGAGCTGGTTGACGGCGTTGGCGGTGGTGAAGTCGCCGCCGTACCAGTGCAGGGCGATGAAGTCGACGCGGTAGCCGCGTTGCTTCGCCCCGGCCATGAACCGGTCGAGCCATTCGCCCGGCCGGTCGCCGCCCCAGGCCACCGCCGGGCTACCCAGCGGAAGGCCGGTGGCCTGCAACTGCGGCCACAGCTCCAACGCCTGCTCGACGGTCATCTCCGCCTGACCCTTCAGGTCCGGCTCGTTGAACCCGAGCAGGTGGCGGCCGTTCTTCTTGGCCTGTTGCAGGTTGGTGGCGGTGACGCTCTTCGCCCCCCAGATCATCGGGACGAACTCGGCGCCCTTCGGGCTGGTGACGCCCGGGTGGGCCAGGTCCCAGGTGTAGTACCAACTCGCCCCGGAGCTGGCCAGCGCCTGGCTGACCCCGTCGAAGGTCCACACCCCGACGCCCTTGCGCTTCGAGGTCGCCGTCGGGGCCGCCGGGGCGACCGGACGTCCCGTTGTCGGCTTCGCCGTCGGCGTCGGCGTCGGGGTCGCTACCGCCGGGCTCGTCGTGGCGGCGGGTGTGGTCGCGCTGGGTGCGCCGGGCTGCGGGCTCGTGGGCGGCGGCGCGTCGAGCGCCTGCGTCGCCGCCGGGGCGGGCGTCGGCCCGGTGGGCTGCACCACGACGATCACACCGGTCACCAGCACGGCGACCACGGCGGCCACGAGGAGCGGCCACAGCAGACGCTGCGCGCCGATCGGAAGGCGGCCGAGCATCCCGCGTCGGGGTTCCGCGTGGACGCCCCGGTTTCCGCTCGCGGCGTCCGCTTCACCCTGGCCGGTTGCGCGCATCGTCTCGACTCCCTCGTGTGTGGTCGCAGCACTGTTGCATGCTGCGGTGGCGGGGGAACCCCGCCACCGCCTCACCTCAGGAGACTCGCCGGCCGTACCCGGATAACAGTTTCGTCGGCCCGGAGCAGCGTCAGATGGATCATCCTTTCAGACCGGTGTGGGCGAGGCCCTCGATGAACTGCCGCTGCGCGATGACGAACACGACCAGGACGGGCAGCGCCGTCATCGAGGCCGCCGAGAGCTGTACGTCCCACATCGGTCCGCCGTACGCGTCGACGAACTGGGTCAGCGCCTGCGGCAGGGTGAACTTCTCCGGGGTGGACAGGAAGACGATCGGCTCCAGGTAAAGGTTCCAGCTGTGCAGGAAGGTGAAGATCGCCACCGCGCCGAGGGCCGGGCGGGCCAGCGGCAGCGCGATCCGCCAGAAGGTCGCCAGCCGGCCCAGCCCGTCCACCCGGGCGGCTTCCTCCAACTCGCCGGGCAGGGTGATGAAGAACTGCCGCATGATGAAGGTGGCCAGCACACTGGGCGCGCCGAGCGTCGGCACCAGGATCAGCGGCCAGTGGGTGTCGATCATCCCGACCGAGTTGAACATCTGGAACAGCGGCACGATGGTCACCTCGCTCGGGATCAGCAGGCCCACCAGCACCACCAGGAAGAGCGCGTGCTGACCACGGAACCGGATCCGGGCGAACGCGTATCCGGCCAGCGACGAGACGGCGAGGGTGCCGACGGTGACCACCGCGGCGATGTACGCGCTGTTGAGGTACTGCTGGGCGAACGGTTGCAGCTCGAACACCCGCCGATACGCCGAGAAGCTCAGCTCGGTGGGGATCAGCGACGGAGGGAACGCGAAGATGTCGCTGACCGGCTTGAACGACGAGGTGACCATCCACCAGGTCGGGAAGACGAATGGGATGGCCAGCAGGCAGATCAGCCCATAGATCGCCACCCGGGCCCGCAAGGGGAGCCTATTGTTCATGGAAGACCCACTTCCTGCGCATCCGCCACTGCACGACGGTCAGCGTCAGCACGATCAGGAACAGCAGCACCGACAGCGTCGAGCCGTACCCGAACTGGTGGAACTGGAAGGCCTGCTGGTAGAGGTAGTAGACGAGCACTGTGGTCGAGGTGCCCGGGCCGCCCTGGGTGAGCACGGCGATCTGGGCGAAGACCTGTAGCGCGCCGACCACGGTGATGATCGAGGTCAGCAGGATGGTCGGGCTGATCAGCGGCACGGTGATCCGACGGAACTGGGTCCACCGGCTCGCCCCCTCGACCCGGGCCGCCTCGTAGAGTTCGGCGGGCACGCCCTGCAACGCGGCGAGGAACAGCACCATGTTGAGGCCGACGTTCTTGACCACCTGGACGACGATCACCGACAGCAGCGCGGTCCATTCGCCGCGCAGCCAGTTCGGGCCGTCCAGGCCGACCGCGCCGGCCACCCCGTTGACGCCGCCGTTGTCCTGAAGCAGGAAACCCCAGACGATCGTCCAGGCGACCAGCGAGACCACCACCGGTGAGAAGAACAGCGTCCGGAACACCACGGTGCCGCGCAGCCGCTGGTTGAGCAGGACGGCGAGCAGCAGGGCCAGGGCGAGGTTGAATACGACCAGGCCGACGGAGAAGAACAGCGTGCTCCGGAGTACGCCCGGCAGCTTCGGGTCGTCGACCAGCTCGCGGTAGTTGTCAGTGCCCACGAAGTCGAAGGTGTCCGCGAGCACGTTCCACTCGTGCAGGCTGTACCAGACCACCAGGCCGAGCGGCAGCAGCACGAAGAGGGCCGTACCCACCAGTTGTGGGGTCACGAAGAGCAGGCCGGCGAGCTGATCACGTCGACGACTGGTCCACCACCGGCGTCGCGGCGACGCTGCCGTGCCGCCCGGGGCGGGCCGGGGCTCAGCCCGACCCGCCACGTTGTCCGTCAGGACCGGCATCGCTGATCCCCTACTTCGCCAACAGCGGGTTGATCGCCGAGCAGACCCCGTCGAGCACGCCCCGCACGTCCGCGTCGGCCTTCCACATCGGGTCCAGCGCCGACCGCACGGCCTGGCTCAGCTCGGCCTGCCCGGTGTGGTTGGGCTTCACCACCCCGTTGGCGATCCCGTCGATCACGACGCTCTGCAACTGCTCCGGCTTGAGCAGGGGATTGGTCTTGGCCAGCGTCGCCGCGGTGAGCAGCGGGGTACGCGGCGGCGGGAAGAACTGCGCCAGCTTGGCGGAGTTGGCGGGGTTGGTGAGGAAGGCCAGGAAGTCCGCGGCGACGGCGGCGTGCTTGCCCTTCTTCAACACGCCCATGCCGCCCTGACCGATCACCGAGTAGTTGCCCTTCGGTCCGGCCGGCAGCGGCACCAGGTCCCAGCCGAACTTCTGCTTATCCAGCAGCGAGGCCCGGGAGATCTGGGTGATCGTCATGCCGGCCTCACCGGCGAAGAAGTCGGCGGCGGTACCCGGGCCCGGCAGCGCCTTCGCGGTGAAGATCGCCTGGTGCAGGAAGGTCATCGCGTCGACCATCTCGTGGGCGTTGAAGCCGCAGGTCTTTCCGTCCGCGCTCCACGCCTGGGCGCCCCAGCCGGTCCAGATGGTGGAGAGGTTGTCCCAGCCCTTGTAGTCGAAGTCCCGTACCACCAGGCCCGCCTTGCCGGTCCGGGCGGCCACCGCCGAGGCGGTGGTCACCGCGTTCTCCCAGGTCCAGGCGTTGGCGGCGATCAGCTCGGCCGGGCTCTTCGCGCCGGCGGCCTTGACCAGGTCGGTGTTGACGAAGATGCCGAACGGTGAGGTGGAGAACGGGTAGCCGTAGAGCTTGCCGTCGGCCTGCCACAGCTTCGTCGCGGCCGGCGCCAGCTCGTCGAAGCCGTACCCGTCGGTCTTGCGCAGGGTTTCGTCCAGCGGCAGCAGCGCGCCCGAGGAGACGAAGTCGGGAGCCGCGTTCTCCAGGACCCAGGCCAGGTCGGGCGGGTTTCCACCGGCGATCTGGGTGGTCAACGTGGTGGTGTAGCTCTCGAACGGGATCGGGTCGAAGGTGATCTTCGCGACGTTGGGGTGGCTGCTCTGGTACTCCGCCGCGATGTCGTTGAACAGCTTCAGGTGTGCCTCGTTCGCCGACCAGGTGGTCATCCGCAGCGAGACCGGGCCGTCGGAGCCGGCGCTGTCGCCGCCGCCGCACGCGCTCAGGCCGAGCATCGCGGCGAGCGCGACGACGGCCGTCAACCGTTTCCTCATCAGGGTTCTCCCTCAGTAGCCGGCGATGTCGGGCCAGCGCAGCTCGACGCCCTCGTCGGCGAGGCGGTTCTGGAATTCGGCCAGCAGGCCGGGGGTGTGACGCACCGCGCGGGGAGTGACCCGGCGGGCCAGGCAGAAGTCCGCGAGCAGACCGGCGACCTCGCCGATGTTCCACTCCACGGGGTGCAGGCGGTACGAACCGTTGGTGATGTGGGTGGTGCCGATGTTCTTCCCGGCGGGCAGCAGGTTCTCCACCCGTCGGGGGATCAGGGCGCCGAGTGGGATCTCGAAGGGACACGAGGCCACGTCGACGTAGTTGTCCCCGCCGGTGGACGGGTGCAGGTCGATGCGGTACATGCCGACGCCGACCGCGTCCGGGTAGCTGACCGCGCCCTTGTCGCCGCGTACCGCCAGGGACAGGTCCTGCTCGACGACGGTGTACTCGGCGCGGATGCGCCGCGCCTCACGGATGTACGGGGCCTGGGCCAGACCGCTGTGCGCGACGTCGCCGCCGGTGCTGATGCCACCGGTGCCGGTGACGTCGCCACGCAGCCGCAGCCCGGGGAAGCCGGTCCCGCCGTCGGCGCGCGGCGCCTCGGTCTGCAGCCAGTAGAGCACCGACAGGGAGAGCTCCCGGGCCGCCGCGATCTGGTGGGCGGGGTCGGGCACGTCGATCAGCGGCTGCTCGAAGTAGTCGATCATCGGCCAGTTGACCAGGCAGATGTCGCTGTCGTAGCTGCCCGGGACGAAGCTGCGCCGAGCGGCGATCCGCCGGAAGGTCCACAGGTTGCCGTCGCCCGGGCTCAGCCGCTGGTCGGCCATCACCAGCCACGGGTCGTCGTCCGGGTTGGGGGTGAAGCTGCGCTCGGAGATCTCCAACGTGCGCGGGTTGGGTGAGCGGAAGGAGAGCATCCGGTCGCCCCAGAACGGCGGCTGGTACGCCCGCCAGAAGTCGTACCGGGCCGGCCGGTCGATGGTGTGGTCGCCGTCGACGTGGTCGACCGCGAAGCAGACCGAGAACGCCTGCATGTTCTCCGGCTGCGCCTCGTCCGGCGCGCTCGGCTCCCCGGTCTCGCCCCGCGACTCGAAGCCGGTGACGTACTCGGTGCCGGTCAATGGCAGCAGTTCGCCGGTCTCGGTGGCGTCCAGCACGTACGGCGCGACAACGTGCACCCGTTCGCCGCTGTCCCGGTGCGCCAGGGTCACCCCGGTCACCCGGTCGCCGTCGGTGTCGGCCCCCACCGGTAGGTACGGCTGGAGCAGCCGCAGCCGGCCGGCCCCCCGGTACGGCGCGAGCATCGCCTCCAGCACCGCCACCGCGACCCGTGGCTCGTGGCAGAGCCGGCTCACGTGCCCGGCCCCCGGGTTGAGCGCGGTGGCCTGGCGGGCCCGGTCGGTGAGCGGGTAGTAGGCGCGGTAGTAGTCCCGGATGCCGTCGCGCAGCTTGCGGTAGCTGGCGGTGACGCCGAACTGCTCGACCCAGGAGTGCTCGTCGGGCGGTACGGCCTGGCTGGTGAGTTGACCGCCGAGCCAGTCGTACTCCTCGCTGAGCACCACGGAACGGCCGGCGCGCAGCGCGGCGAGGGCCGCGGCGACGCCACCGAGTCCACCGCCGACGATCAGAACTTCGGCCTGCATCTCTGGCAAGAGCTGTCCTTTCACGGGGTCACCTTCGGCGGCGCGAGGGTGGCGCCGTCGACGGGCTGGCAGGGCACCAGCCGCTGCGGCACGGTTTCCGGGTCCGCCTCGAGCAGCCCGGTCAACACCTCGACGGACTGCCACCCCATCTCGCGGCGGGGGATGCGGAAGCCGGTGAAGTCGATGTCGGTGCTGGCCGGCCGGGTCGGGTCGCCGAGCGCCAGGATGGACAGGTCACCCGGGATGTCGAGGCCCCGTTCGCGGGCCAGCTGGGCGATGGCCACACCGTCGGCGTACTCCTCGACCACCGCCGCCGTGACGCCCGCCGCGAGCAGGGCGTCGAGCAGTTCCGCGGGGGAGCGGTCGGTGGTCGGCAGGTGCCGTGGCGTGCGTCCGGCCTCGTCGAGCGCGGCCCGGAAGCCGCGCATCCGGTCGGCGTGCGACTCGGGGCCGGAGCCCTGGCCCAGGTAGGCCAGCGCGGTGTGACCTGCCGCCAGTGCGCGGCGTACCACGGCGGCGGTGGCGGTCGGGTAGTCGGCGCCGACGTACGGCACCGGCCCGCCCGCGTCGTCGCGGCGGCCGACCGAGACGAACGGTTGGCCCTCGGTGACCAGCCGGGTCAGCTCGTCGTGGTCCAGCGATCGACCGAGCAGGACGCAGCCGTCGGCCAGGCGGAGCCGGTTGTCGTCGTGGAATATCCGCCGCCGGCCGCCCGCCACCGGCGCGCTGGTGAGCAGCAGCAGATCACAGCCGAGCCGTTCGGCGCACTCCTCGATGCCGACCAGGAACGGGTGGTAGAAGTCGCCGGTGCCGGTGGGAAAGACCGGCTCGTAGGTGAAGACACCGAGGATGCGGTTGTGCCGCGCGGCGAGCCGGCGGGCGACCGGGTCGGCGACGTAACCGGTGGTGCGGATGGCGTGCAGGACCCGTGCCCGGGTTTCCGGGGCGATCCTGACGTTGCCGTCGTCGCGGCCGTTGAGCACCAGCGAGACGGTCGCCTGGCTGACGCCTGTCATCCGGGCGATGTCGTGCTGGGTGACTCGCCTGCGCGAACCAGTCACGTTCCGTGTCCAATCGTTACCGGGGTAATACGCATTAGCGTCGGTGAGGTGAAATGGTGCGGCGCATCCGGCGTCGCCGTCAAGACCCTCGGGCGGAGAAGTTCTGCCGACGAAAGCCGCTCGATAATTCGTATTAGCACCTTGACGGTCGACTGAGGACCCGGCCAGACTCGTCGATGACGACCCCGGGCCACCGGCCAGGCAGCCACATCACCGACAGTGACGCTGGTTGCGCTCTCGTCAGTGCCTTCCGGGCCGCCGTCGCGCCACCACTCACGCTCCGCGATCGACGAGCGTCCCCTCACGATCGGAGACACCAGATGGCACACCCGTACCCGAATCCGCCCTCCGGCCGACCCACCGAGCTGAGCCGGCGCGGGCTGTTGCGTGGCGCGGCGCTGCTCGGCGCCGCCTCCGCCGCCGGCGGTGCCGGCACCCTGCTCCAGGGCGCGCCGGCGCTGGCCGGGCCGGCCGGTTTCCCCAGCTACCGGTACGTCCGTGACGCGTTCGACCGCCCACTGGCCTACAACCCCACCGGCGAAACGATCTTTCCCTGTGTACGCGGGGTCTACGACAAGATCACCGGCGCCAAGGGGCGGTACTACCTCTACTACGCCCCGCACGACGCGCCCGGCGGGATCTGCCTCGCCTACGCCGACCGGCTGGAAGGCCCCTACACCGAGCACCCCGGCAACCCCATCGTCGACCGGGTGCTACCGACCACGACGGTCAGCCACGTCTCGTCGCCGCACGTCGTCTGGAACGCCTCCAGCCGGGAGTTCTTCCTCTACTTCCACGGGGAGAACACCACCACCCGGGTGGCCCGGTCCCGAGACGGCATCACCTTCAGCGACGAGACGCCGATCCTGAGCACCAGGCTCGTGCCGAGCACCACCGAGACGTCGTACGCCCGGGTCTTCGAGCACCGGGTGACCGGGCTCGCCAACAAGTACGTGATGCTCTACATGGGAGCGCACACCGTTCGGCCCGGCACCCGGAAGATCTTCTGGGGTTGGTCGCCGAACGGCTGGGACCAGTGGCAGTTCGCCCCGGAGCCGCTGATCTCGCCGGCCGGCGACGGCCTGAGCGACATCTCCGCACCACATCTGCTCACCCGCAACGGCACCGCATACGTCGTCTACCACGGCGGTGACGGTCGAATGCACCTCACCGAGGTCGGCAACGGCTTCGACCGGGAGGTGCATCTCGGGGTGTTCCACAGCCCGATCGCCTCCGACAACGGTCGGGTCGCGTCACCGAGCTTCGGCACCGACGGCGGCGTGGGCTACCTGATCTACGAGGCGGGTCCACGCCTGGGCGCCCGGATCTGCGTGGCCCGGGCGGTCTGACCGGTCGTCACCGACGCAGGGTCGTGGACGGCGTCTCGCCGAAGCGGCTCCGGTACTCGGTAGCGAACCGGCCGAGGTGCACGAAGCCGTGTTGCAGGGCAACAGTCGTCACGGACGCCCCCGGGGCGGCCGAGCGGAGCGTGCGGTGTGCCGCGTCGAGCCGGCAGGCCCGCAGGTACGCGGTCGGGGTGGTCTGCAACTCACGGCGGAAACAGTCCTGCAGTGTTCGTACGCTCACCCGTAGTGCCTCGGCGACATCACCGACGGTCAGTGCCTCCCCGTGGTGTTCAGAGATCAGGGCGCAGGCCCGGCGGACGAGACGCCCGGGGTGGGCGTGCTGGCCCGGCTCGGCCAGCAGGTGGGAGTGGCTGTGCCGATGGGCCAGCAACAGCTTGCCGATGAGCCCCTGTTCGAAACGGGCGGCTACCTGCGGGTGGTCGAACAGGGACGCGTCGGCCGGCTGGGACAGCTCGTCGGCGAGGAACGCCACCCCACGCGCCCACGCCTGCGCGGTCGGCGTGGTCATGAGCATGCCGACGTCGAGGCGGACCGGGTCGTCCACCGGGTGGCCCAGCAGGCGGGCGAGTTCCCGGTCGACGGCCCGCCGGTCGGCGTAGAAGATCCGGTGCGGCGATCCCTCGGACCACCGCATGTCCGAGGAGTCGTACGGGGACAGCACCGAGGCGACGTCCGGGGTCGAGGTCACGGTCTGACCGGCGTGCCGGACCATCGTGCTGCCGGCACTGGGGATCTGGACGAGGTAGAAGGTCTCCAGCGCCGGCGGTTGGATGCGCACCGCCTGCCCGTAGTCCAGATCGATGACGCCCACCCCACCCGCCCGGCGAGCCGCCATCCGCAGTTGCACGCTGTGCACACCCGCCTGCGGGGTGAGCCGGTGTGGACAGAAGACGCGACCCACCTCGGCGCGAGCCCGGTCGACATCGTCCGTCCGGACCGTCACCGCATCCATCCGACACCTCCCGGGCGTCCCGTCGCGCTGACCGTAAGGCGCGACCGGCCCGGACCAGACCCGAAAGCCGCCGACCCGACAGGAAAAGGGTCCGGCTGCGTAGCGCGGACAGCGCCCGCGTCGAGCGGATAGCGACAGTCCCGGCCCGCTCGCTAGCGTGCGACCACCGCGGGCGGTCAGCGCCGGCACGGTTCGTACGTCCTTCGGAGGAGATCATGAGGATTGCCGTCGTCGGTGCCGGATTCGCCGGTGTGAGCGCAGCGAAGGTGCTGCGGCAGAGCGGATTCGACGTCACAGTGTTCGAGCGCGCGCCCGACGTGGGTGGGGTGTGGAGTCGTACCCGGCGATACCCCGGCCTGCACACCCAGAACGACAAGGGCACCTACCACCTCTCCGACCTGCCGATGCCCGCCGACTACCCGCAGTGGCCGTCGGGAGAGCAGGTCCAGCGGTACCTGGAGAGCTACGTGGAGAAGTTCGGGCTGTCCAGCGCGCTGCGCCTGTCCACGGAGGTCGCCTCGGCCGAGCTGGTCAACGACGAGACCGGGTGGCTGGTCACCTCGCGGCCGGCGGGTGCCCAGGACCCGCTGACTGTGGAACGGTACGACCACCTGATCGTCGCCAACGGCATCTTCTGCGACCCGTTCGTTCCGTCCTTCGACGGGCAGGCGAGCTTCACCGCCGCCGGGGGGCGCGTACTGGCGACGGGGGAGTTCCACGACATCGAGGCGGCCCGAGGTAGGAACGTCCTCGTGGTCGGGTACGGCAAGTCGTCCTGCGACGTGGCGGTCCCGGTGAGCGAGGTCGCCGCCCAGACCCACGTGGTGGCGCGCGAACTGCTCTGGAAGATGCCCCGCAAGCTCGGTGGTGCGCTCAACTACAAGTACCTGCTGCTCACCCGGATGGGTGAGGCGCTCTTCCGCTACCTGCACCTGAGGGGCTTCGAGCGGTTCCTGCACGGCCCGGGGAACGGTCTGCGTCGGCGCATGGTCGACAGCGTCGGCTCGGTCTCGACCCGGCAGTTCAAGCTGCGCGAGCTGGGTCTCGTGCCCAACGGCAGCTTCGAGGACATCGCCCGCAGCACTGTCAGCCTCGCCACCGAGGGCTTCTTCGAGCGGGTCACCGACGGTCGCATCGCCGTGCACCGGGAACAGGTGATCACCGAGTTGCTGGTCGACGGCGGCCGGCCCGCCGCCCGCCTGGCCGACGGCACTGTGCTCCCCGCCGACCTGGTGATCTGTGGCACCGGCTTCCGCCAGCACGTGCCGTTCTTCGACGACGCGTTGCACGCCCGCCTCCAGGACGACGCCGGCAACTTCATGCTCTACCGGCAGATCCTGCCGATCGGTGTGCCGCGGCTGACGTTCGCCGGCTACAACTCGTCGTTCTTCAGCCCGCTCAGCGCGGAGATGGCGGCGGTCTGGACGGCCGCGTACCTGCGGGGTGGTCTGACGCTGCCGACCGAGGTCCGGATGCGCGACGAGGTGCGCGCCCGGCTGTTCTGGATGACGAAGCGCACCAACGGACGGCACGCTCGCGGCACGAACATCATCCCGTTCTCGATGCACAACGTCGACGAGGTGCTGGACGAGTTGGGGCTCAACGTCGGCCCGCTGACCCGGGCCCGGCAGTGGCTGTTCCCCGTCGACCCGGGCTCGTACCGCAGGGTGACGGCACAGATGATCCGGCGTACCGCCGACCCGGTATCCGCCATCAGCGACGGAAACCCGGTGAAGATGGATAAAATACGCAGATAGGGATCAGGCGGGGCCGGTCGGCGAGGGAGGCTCGGGGACGATGGCAGCGGAACAGGGTCACCACAGTGGTGTGCCCGTGCCGGCGGCCCTGGCCGGCTGAGCTGTCTCGCCCTCCGTGCTGACGCGCACCGAGTTCTTTCGTGGGCTCGGGGACAGTAGGAGCCCACGCTCGGCCACCGTCCTGGAACTGCTGTTCGACATCGTCTACGTCTTCGCGCTGGCCCGCCTCGCCGGGCGGGTCGCGGACGACCTGACCATCGTCCGGCACACGCTGCTGTCCGAGGCGGGCCAGACCGTCCTGTTCTTCACGGCGATGTGGATGATCTGGTCGCTCAACGCCCTGCTGGCGAGCACCTACGACCCCCGTCGCCCCGATCTGCAGGCCGTCCTGCTGGCGACGATGTTCGGCACGCTGGTGCTGGCGGTCACCCTGCCGCAGGCCTTCGGCCAACGCGGCGTCGTCTTCGCCTGCACCTACGTCGCCATCCAGGTCGGTCGACCGCTCTTCACGTCGTTCGCCCTGCGGGGTCACCCGGGTCACGCGTTCGCGCTCCGGGTGCTGACCTGGCACCTGGCGTCCAGCGTGCTCTGGATCAGTGGCGGCATCAGCGGTGGTCTCGGTCGGGGCGTCTTCTGGACCCTCGCTCTCGCCATCGAGCTGATCGGCGCCGCCACCACCTACCCCCTGCCCCGGATGGGAAGGAGACAGCTCACCAGCTCGGGGGTCACCGTCTCGCAGGAGCATCTCGCCGAGCGGTACAACCAGTTCTTCATGATCGCTCTCGCCGAGGTGGTGCTCGAAGCCGGCGCCGCGGTCAGCTTCCCGGGCTTCACCACCGAGGGGACCATCGTCCTCGTCGCCTCGTTCGTGGTGGTCGTCTCGTTCTGGCGGATCTACTTCTACCACGTCAGATCCGGCCATGCCTCGACCCCGAGCGGCGAGGGGATCGAGCTGTCGCGGTGGGCGAGCTACAGCCTGCTGTTGATCGTCGGTGGCATCATCTGCACCGCCGTCGGCTTCGGTCAGGTCGTCGAGGACCCGCACCCGCCGATCGACTGGGCCCTGGTGGCCATCATCTTCGGCGGCCCGGTGCTGTTCCTGATCGGGCGGAGCGCCCTGGAGCGGGAGGACCGATCCGCGCCGCGGTGTCGGGCGCTGTACTACGGCGCGGTGGCGCTGGTCGTGGCGGCCCCGCCGATGGTGCTGCTCCCGCCGGTCGCCGTCGCGGCGGTCGCGGCGGTGATCCTGGCCGGCATCACCGTGTACGACCAGCGTGCCCACAAGCGTGGGTCGGAGACCAACCCGACGTTGTGACGACCCGTTGCGAGCCGGCGACCAGTCCGCGTATGGTCGTCGGGCACGCCGTCGAGCTGGAAGGAGGTCAGAACAATGTCCGATGTTCTGCGCCCCCTCCGCGCTCCGGCGTCCGCGCGGATCTGATCCGGGGCGCGCGCTTCCCGGAGGACCAACCCATGACTGATCTGGTCATCCGTCCGCTCGTCGCGGGCGAGGAAAACCTGTTCGACTCCATGCCTGATCCGCTGCCCCAACTACGCCAGGTCGCGTACACCGACGGGATCGCCGGCGGCGGCTACCGGCCCGAGAACACCTGGGTCGCACTGCGCGCCGGCCGGTTGGTGGGTCGGGCCGCCTGGCTCCTTCCGCCGGGCGCCGTCGGTGCCCCCTGGTTGGACCGGTTCGATCTGGACGCCGAGCCGGAGGTGGGCGCCGAGCTGCTGCGCGCCGCCCACGAGGCGCTGGGCGGTCCCGGTCTGTACTACGCCGCACTGCCGGCGCACTGGCGGCGTCGGCCCGAGGTGCTGGCCGTGGTGCGGGCGCCCATGGAGGCCGCCCGGCTCGCCGGGCTGGTCGAGCGGGGGGAGCGGCTCCGCTGTTCCTGGACGGGCACCCCGCTGCCGGCATCGTCCGGGAGGTACAGCTTCCGCCCACCCGTCGACGTGGCGGAGGTCAAGGCCCTGGTCGCCAGGGTCGCCGAGCCGGACGTGCTGACCGGCGTCGAGATCGCGCGGGTGGTCGGCGGCGTCGACCTCGCCACCGACCCGCTGGCCTGGTTGGGCGAGAACACCGAGGAGTGGCGCATCGCCCTGGCGGCCGGCAAGCCGGTCGGGCTGGTCGGCACGGCCGGGGACGCCTGCTACCCCCTGCTCGCCTATCTCGGCCTCCTCGACGAGGCGGCCCGGCCCGAGCTGTTGGCCGAGGCGGTCCGGGTGCTGGCCGCCGGCGGTGCCCGCGAGGTCATCGCCGATGTGGAATCGCACCGGGTGACCGTGCTGGCGGAGTTGGAGCGGACCGGCTTCCGGCAGTTGCGCTCCCGGGTCGTCTTCGCGCCGCCGAACAGTCAGGAATAGCTGACCGGGTGCGCCCGGTCACCCGGGCGCACCCCCTCAGCCAGCGTCGAGCGCGGCCCCTGTCAGCATCTGACCATGCCGGAGATCATCGCGCTTCTCATCGGCGGGTTGGCGCTCGTCGGGGCGGCGATCACCGGGCTCTACCTCTGGCCGGTGGGCCGCCGTGGCCTACGGGTCGCGCCGGCCCGACCGCTCGACTTCGACACGGCCACCCGTGCCGCCGCCGCCATCATCGCCGCCGAGACGGCCGATCCGGAGGTGCGACCGGAGTCGCGCAGCCGCTTGCTGAGCCACGGTTCCCGTACCGGCCGGGCAGTGCTGCTGTTGCACGGGTACACCCTCGCGCCCGAGCAGTACGAAGGGCTGGCCGAGGAGTTCTTCGACAGTGGGTACAACGTCTGGGTTCCCCGGGCGCCCCAGCACGGGACCGTCGACCGGCGGGCCCACCACCGGGTCGAGGCCGGTGAGCTGACGACGTACGCCGCGCAGGGGTGGGCCGTCGCGGCGGCTCTGGGAGACGAGGTCGGCGTCGTGGGGATCTCCGGCGGCGCCGTGCTGGCCGCCTGGCTGGCCCAGGTGCCGGGCAACGTCGTACGGCATCTGCTGTTGCTGTCGCCGTTCTTCGGTCCGAATCCGCGACAGGCGCCGGCCTACGCGGTGAAACCGCTGATCGTGCTGTACGGGCGTCGCGTTCTCCGGGATCGCGTCACGTCACGTGGTTATTCGCTCGCCGCCGTCACCCAGTACCTGACGATCGCCCGTACCCTGCCGAACCCGCCCCGGCGGACCGGTCTGCGGACCGCGGCGGTCGCGATCAGCCCGCTCGACGGCGTGGTGGACCTCAGGGCAGCGGTCGACGTGCCGCGCCGCATCGCCGACGCGAACGCGATAACGCTGCGGGTGTGCACCCTGCCGGAGACGTTGGGCGTCGAACACAACACCCTCAACCTGGGCGCCCACGGCGACGAGTGGCGCCGGCGGTACGTAGCGCTCTACGAGGGTGAGCCAGCGTCGACGACCGACGCGTCGACCCCTCGGTAGCGCCGCCGCCCCGCCCCCGCCCTGCGGGCAGGAGCGTGGCGGGCGCGATGGTGCCTGGCGAGGTTCTACTTGCCGTTGAAGACCGGAGGGGCGTAGCCGGTCGGCTTGTCGCCGATACCGAGGCCGGGGCTCACCACCCAGGACTGGTACTGCGGGGTGAACATGGAGTAGAGCAGCGGGACCTTCGGGGCGCTCGCCTCGTCGAGCCGGTGGCGGGCGTCGGCCGGGATCTCGAAGTCGAGCGCACCGAAGTTGCTGGCGAGCTGTCCGGGGCTGCTCGCTCCGATCACCACCGAACCGACGGCGGGCTGGGTGGCCACCCAGTTGATCGCTACCTGCGCCATGCTGCGTCCCAACTCGGCGGCCACGCTCTCCAGCGCCTCGATCACCTGCCAGTCGCTGGGGCTGATCTCCCGACCCGCGGCGTCGGGGTTGGTCAACCGGCCGGTCCCGGTCATGCCCTCGCCGGTGCGCCGGTACTTGCCGCTGAGCAGACCCCCGCCGATCGGGCTCCACGCGGTGAGCCCCATGCCCAGGGTCTGGGCCATCGTCACGTGCTCCGCCTCGATGTCGCGCGTGACCAGGGAGTACGGCAGCTGCACGTTGATCATCGGGGCCAGCCCGTGCGTCTCGGCGTAGCTCTGCGCCCGAGCCGCGTACCAGGCCGGTACGTCGGAGAGCCCGGCGTAGCGGATCTTGCCGGAGCGCACCAGGTCGTCGAAGGTGTGCACGACCTCCTCGACCGGGGTGATCCGGTCCCAGGTGTGCAGCAGGTACAGGTCGATGTAGTCGGTGCCGAGTCGGCGCAGCGACGCCTCCACGGCCCGCATGATGTGCTTGCGACCGTTGCCGCTGGCGTTCGGGTCGGACGGGTCGACGGTGTTGGTGGCCTTGCTGGTGAGCACGAGCCGTTCGCGGACGCCGGCCCTGTCGATCAGACGGCCGAGGATCTTCTCGCTCTCGCCAGCGGTGTAGAAGTCCGCAGTGTCGATGAAGTTCCCGCCCGACTCCAGGTACTGCCGGAAGATCGGCTCGGCCTCCTCCTCGGTCTTGCCGTACGCGGCGTGGAACCCGTCGACGCCGAAGTTCATCGTGCCCAGCGCCAGCCGGCTCACCCGCAGACCGGACCGCCCGAGCAGGTAGTAGTGGTTCATCGTGGTGCCCTCCCGATCGTGGTGCCGGCCCGCTGCGGACCGCGCGTTCCAGACCTTTGCTCGGCAAAAATGGACCTGCAAGTCCAAAAACCGGGATAGGGTTGGACCCACAGATCCAGACCAGGAGGTCTCATGACACGGGCGTTGACCCGCAAGGGCGAGGCGACCCGGGCGCGGATCGTCGCCGGTGCCGCCGCCGAAGTCCGCGAGCGCGGCGTCGACGAGGTGCGCCTCGAGGATGTGATGGCCCACACCGGCACCAGCAAGGGTCAGCTCTTTCACTACTTCCCGGACGGGAAGGAGGGGTTGCTGCTCGCGGTGGCCCAGCACGAGGCAGACCAGGTGCTCATCGACCAGGAGCCGATGCTGAGCAACCTGACGTCCTGGCCGGCCTGGCTCGCCTGGCGCGACCGACTGATCGAGCGGTATCTCGCGCAGGGGGTGAAGTGCCCCCTCAACGGTCTGCTCGGTCAGACCGGCCGGCGGGCGCCCGGCGCGCAGGCGATCGTGACCGGGCTCATGTGGCGCTGGCAGAAGGCGATCACCGAGGGCATCCGGCACATGCAGTCGACCGGCGACATCGACCCGGACCTCGACGCCGACCGGGCCGCCGCAGCGCTGCTCGCCGGCATCCAGGGCGGGGTGCTGCTGCTGCTCTCCACCGGAAAGATCGACCACCTCGAAGCCGTCCTCGACCTCACCATCGACTCGCTGCGGGCAGGCGCCCCGACGGGCGGGAGCTGAGCCGAGACCCGCGACGCCGAGTTATCCTTGCGCCCGAGTTTTCGGAGATCGGAGCAGACGTGGCAGGTGACGACGACATCTCCGGGTGAGCACCCGGACCGGCCGCCGACGGGCGCGTGATCGCGCCTCTGTCGCCGCGGCCTCCGTCGTCATGTCCTGCTTCCGCCGGGGTGCCGCTGCGCGCCCCGGATCGTCGTTCTCCGAGGTTCCCCATGTCTGTTCGACCTGCTCTCATCGCCCATGACCTCGTGCGGGTCCGCGGCGACCGCCGGGTGCTCGACGGCGTCTCCCTGACCGCCGCGCCCGGCCACCGGATCGGCCTGATCGGTGAGAACGGCACCGGCAAGACGACACTGCTGCGGGTCCTGGCCGGCGTCGACGTACCCGACTCCGGCACCATCACGCGCCCGCCGGACGTCGGCTTCCTGCACCAGGAACTGCCCTTCCGGACATCCGCCACCATCGCCGCCGTCCTCGACGACGCGCTGCGCGAGGCTCGCGTCGACCTCGCCGAGCTGGACCGGATCGGCGTCGCGCTCGCCGACTCGCCGGAGGGCACCGAGCAGCACGACCGGCTGCTGGCCGCGTACGGCGAGGTGCTGGAGCGGGCGCAGGACCGCGACGCCTGGGACGCCGACCGGCGTGCCCGGACGGTCCTCGACGGCCTCGGACTCGGCGGGCTGCCCCACGACCGCATGGTGGGCGCGCTCTCCGGCGGGCAGCGCGGCAGGCTCGCCCTCGCGGCGATGCTGATCCGCCGGCCGAGCGCGCTGCTGCTCGACGAGCCCACCAACCATCTCGACGACGCGGCGGCGGCGTTCTGCGAGGACCAGCTTCGTACCATGCCGGGGGTGGTCGTGGTGGCCAGTCACGACCGTGCCTTCCTGGACGCGGTCTGCACCGATCTCATCGACCTGGACCCGGCGGTCGACGGGCCGGTCCGCTTCGGCGGCGGCTACACCGCGTACCTGACGGCGAAGCGCGCCGAGGCGCAACGGTGGCGGCGGCGCTACGACGACGAGCAGGCGCTCCTCGGCGACCTGCGCGAGGCCGCAGCGGTGACCGGGCACCAGGTCGCCCACGGCCGGGGCCCGCGCGACAGCGAGAAGATGGGGTACGGGCACACCGCCGGCCGCGTCCAGAACCAGATCTCCCGTCGCGTCCGCGACGCAGTCCGTCGACTGGAGACGATCGAGCGCAACCCCGTTCCGGTGCCGTCGGAGCCGTTGCGCTTCCACGCGCCGGCACTCGCCGACAGCGACAGCGACAGCGACAGCGACAGGGTCATCGTCACGGCGGACCGGCTGGAGGTTCCCGGCCGACTGCGGGTGGCGCACCTGCAACTCAAGTCCCGCGATCGGCTGTTGGTGACCGGCCCCAACGGCGCGGGCAAGTCCACACTGCTCGCCGTGCTCGCCGGCCACCTGGCCGGTGTCGGAGCGCTCTGGCGACGACCGGAGCTGCGAGTCGGCCTGCTCGCCCAGGACACCGTCTTTGCGGATGCGCGGCGGACGGCCCGGCAGGTCTTCGACGCGACCGTCGGCGTGGAGCGGGCCGCTGTCGTACCGCTGTCGTCCCTCGGGCTGCTCGCCCCGGCGGACCTCGACCGCCCGGTGGCCGACCTGTCGGTGGGGCAGCGCCGTCGGCTCGCCCTGGCGGTGCTCGTCGCCGATCCGCCGGAGCTGCTCCTGCTCGACGAACCCACCAACCACCTCTCGCCGACGCTCTGCGACGAACTGGAGGAAGCCCTGGGCGCCGGCCCGGGTGCCATCGTCGTGGCCAGCCACGACCGCAGACTCCGCTCCCGCTGGCCAGGTCGAGAGCTCTCGCTTCCGGGAGCTGGAATGCCGTGCTCGGACCTGGGGTGAGTGACGACGACGGGCTGGGCCGGTGGTGGTCGCGCAGATCACGGCACCGACACCGGGAGTTCACCCGCCTCAGGTGGTCGGCGGGGCGGAGCCCGCTATCGTTGGCTCTGCGGGGTCGAGGTGATCGAGTCGTTCGAGGTCGGCGGTGCCGGACCGGACCACGGCCTCCGCCAGCGCGACGGTGGCCGGCTGGACCCCGTTCTGCTGCTCTGCGGTGGCGATCCGGACCGACTGTGCGAGATGCGCCCGCAGGTGCCCGACCAGCAGGCGGTGAAAGGGCTGCCCGCTGGCCGCCCGCAGCGCTGTCATCTCCTGCGCCGTGGCCATGCCCGGCATGTCGTGCCCCTCGTGCGGATTCGTCGTCGGGGCGGCGGCGTCGGCCAGTAGCCGGCGGGCGCGGTCCAGATCGGCCCGCCGGGTGCCAGCGACCTGAGTGGCCGTCCGCCGCCAGGCCGGGTCGGTGGTCCGCGCCGGCACCAGATCGAGTACGGGCAGCAGGCGTTCGGTCATCGCCACCGTCAGTTGCAGCCAGGCGATGTCGGTGGGGTTGAACGCCGTACCCGTGGGTGTCGGCGCGGCCGTCACCGGTCGCGCGGTCACGGGTGGTGTGGCGGTGCTGGCCCCGTCTTGTGGCCCGCCGGCGCAGCCGGCGACGAGCAGCACGGCGATGAGCAGGGTAAACGCCGTGGGCTTGCGCATCCGATCTCCCTTCCCAACCAGGGCGGCGGGCCCGGGTGACCGGACCCGCCGCAGTGGTGTGGAGCTGTCGCTCAGATCGGTCGGCCGTCGTGACCGCACTTGATGACGGGACGGATGCAGTCCTGGACGCGGCGGGCCAGCTCCGCCACCGGCCAGGCGTTGAAGAAGTCGCCGTGCATCGTGTAGCCCGGTCCGGAGGCCAGCCGGAACCGCGACGGGTCGCCGGTGACCGGGTACCGAAGCACCTGGCGCAACTTCGGCACGTGCACCGGGTGGGTGCTCGGGCAGGCCTGGTTCACCGGGTACGCCAGGTGGCTCTTGTGGTCCGGCGAGTCGAGGTCACGGCCGTTCCAGCACTGCGGGAAGTCCAGGTACGACTCCAGCATCGTGCCCGACGGGCAGTTGACGAAGTCCTTCGACGGTGGCACGTGCCCGGCGTGCAGGCAGGACCAGCGGGCGATGCTGTCGTTCGGCCCGGTGGCCTTCGCGTTGCCGGCGACGAGCCGCAGCCCCAGCGGGAACGGCTGGGTGTTCGCGACGACGTCGGCGCGCACGCCCTCGCCCAGGTAGTAGAACGTGGCGATCGCCGGCTCCACGGCGACGTTGTCCCGATACAGGGTCGGCACCCAGTACGACGAGACGTCCACCCGCGGGTTGCAGGTGGTGGGCGAGTTGACCAGGTCCGGGAGCGTGGTCCTGGCGTTCGTCACAGTGCTGCCGAAGAAGCTGTGCATGTGCGACGCCCCGGGCAGCCCGGGGAAGACGATCGGGTCGTCCGGCAGCCGGTGGCTGTAGGTGCAGTCGGCGGGGAACTCGGCGACCCGGATGGCGTTGGCGCCGAAGTCAGCGCCGGCTCGGCCGGGGGCGGCGTCGGCCCGGTTGGTGGTGGACACCAGGTACGTGCCGAGTAGCACCAGCAGGGCGCCGATCGCCGTGGCGAGGCGCAGTCGGCGGGGGATGCCGGAGAGGGGTGCGGCCCTGTCCATCGTGACTCCTGTCGGGGGACGGGTCAGGGACAGCTCCGGCGCCGCCGCCGAAGGCATCGGAGTTGTGCCTGGCCAGACTGGGTGGTGGCCGGTTGGGCCGGTGCGAGAGAGCGCTCTCACTGCTCCCAGCCTCACGCTGAAGTTGACAATTGTCAATACGTGCCGCAGTTGGTGGAAAAGACGCCGAAGGGCCGGGCCCCGTGGTGGGGTCCGGCCCTTCGGTGTGTGCTGGTGGTGTGTGGGTCAGCTGGTGGCGTAG
>NZ_PYAK01000064.1 GCF_003264365.1 Micromonospora noduli | reverse complement strand
CGCCGCCCAGCCCCGGCGCACCGCCGCGCACCACCGCCGGTGCCCGTCGGGCCGCCCGCGCCGCCGCGTCGCCTCGCCGGATGTGCTCCACCACGCCGAGCAGCCGGGGCATGGGCAGCTTCGGGGCGGCCAGCGGGTCGATCGTCCGGGTGGTCACCGACACCCTGGGCGGGGCCCGCCGGATCCGCGGCCGGGCCAGCACCGTGCTGCCGGTGCCGTCCTCCTGCACCGGGGCGTACCCCGCGTCGCGCAGAGCGCCCAGCAGCCGACCAACCTGGTACTGCGTACACAGCACCGTCGGCGCGAGCCGGCGCAGCGCCAGCGACTCCAGCCGCCGGTCGGCCAACACCTCGCTGATCAGCGTCTCGTCGTCGCTGCGCAGGTACGCCCCAGCCAGGCCGACCCGCAGCCCGCCGTGCTTACGGGCCACGTCGTCGATCAGGTAGGTGAGCCCCTGCGGCACCGGGGTACGTGACCGGCGCCGGAACACGTCGTGCAGATCGTCGGCCGTGTAGCCGGAATCCAGGGCCCGCCGCACACTCGCCGTGGTGACCCGGTGCACGCTGGCCCCGCCGGCCGACTCCAGCTCGGTCATCGCCTCCAACTCGACGGCGAGCGCCGGCTCGGGTGGGCCGGGCACCACCACGGTCAGGTCGGCCTGCACCAGGAAATGGTCGACAGGTGCGGGCAGCAGGGCGTCCAGCGCCCGAGCGGCACTGGACGGGTCGCCGCTCTCGACATCGGCGTGCACGCCCAGCGGGTCGTCACCCCGCTCGTTGGTCGACGTCAGGTCCCCCAGCAGCAGCCGACCGTACGAGGTGAGCGCCCCCAGCCCCGTCACGCCCAGCTGTGCGGCCTCGGCCAGCACCTCCCGGTGGGCGGCGTCCCGGCCCCGGCTGCGACGCGGAGCCCGCCAGTCCAGCAGCTCCTGCACCTCCTCCGGGGTGGGTGCCGTCGCCGGCTCCAGATCGGCGAGTACGCCGAGCACCGCCCGTCGGGTGGCCGGCACGCTGGCCCGCTCGGCCTCGGAGGAGAGCACGGTGATCGGCCGGTCCCGGTCGTCACGGCGGCCCACCAGCCCCACCTGCCGGGTCATGGTCAGCCACGCTCGGGCGAGCTGCTCCCACCGTTGGGCCAGCGAGGCGGCCCGCCACACCTCGTACCCGCCGGTCGGCAGCACCTGCTGATCCGCCCCGTACCGACCGGTGGTCGCACCGGGCATCTCCAGCTCACCGAGGAGCCCCGCCGCGTACGCCACCTCCAGCAGCAGCGCTGTGGTCGGTTCGTCCAGCCCGGCGGTACGCGCCAACCGGCGCAGGTCCCGTACACCGATGCCACCCGAACGCAGCACCGGCGCGGGCTCGTCGGCGAGCTGCTCCAGCAGCCCCTCGGTGTGCCGGACCACCTCCAAGGTCTGCCCGGCCCCGGCCGAGTCGACCGCCTTCGGCTCGCGAGGCGCGGTGGCCACCGGCGGTGGGCTGGTGCGCAGGGGCCCGAGGGGGCCGCTGTCGCGGCGCAGCAGGAGGCCGACCTCGCGGGGCAGCTCCACCGTTCCGCTGGCCGTGGACGAACCGGTCGTCACCGGGACCAACAACCGGTTGTCGACGAGCCACCGCACCGGGGAGCCGGTCGGGGCGCCCCCGTTGGTCGGGTCGGACAGGACCGGGTCCTCCGCGCCGAGCGGCGGCGCCTGCAATGCCCCGGGCGGCACGCTGCCCACCGGCGGGCCGGCCGCCAACCGGTCCAGGATCGCCCGGGCCGAGGGCGGGGCGGCGAGCACCGTCCGTCGGAGCTTCGACGGGTCCGCGCAGAGCGCGGCCGTGCGCGGGTCCAGCTCCGCGGCCGGTCGGCCGAGCCCTGCGGGGTACGGGGAGACCTCGTCGACGGCGGGCAGCACCTGGAGCGCGTGCTCCGGGCCGTACAGCAGGAAGAGCGCACGTAGTCGGCCCACGGCGGCCCGGACGGCCGTCGGAGCCGGCGGTTGCGGCCCGGCGGTCGCCATCGCGAGCACGGTGTCGGTGGCCGTGGTGGCGTCGTCCGGATTCCGGGTGAGGCGGGCGGCGTCGAGGATCTGGAGGGTGAACTGGTCCAGACCGTCCAGCGCGCGGGCCACGGAGACCCGGGACTGGGCCCGGATGGCCAGGGCGGAGACGTCGGCCGGCACGGGCACGACGAGGTCGGGCCGCAGCTGGAGGAGCGCGGCCAGTGACTCGTCGGGCAGCGACCGCAGGTGGTCGGCGAGTGAGGTGGTCATCGTCTTTCCACGCTAGCCCGGTACCGGGCTTCCGCGCCCCTCGGACGTCCGGTCGACTGGGAGTAGCCGGTACGTTTCTCGACATGCCCGCACTGACCGTCGGATTCGACCTCGACATGACCCTGGTGGACTCCCGCCCCGGCATCGCCGCGGCGTACCGGGCGCTGACCGCGAGGACCGGTGTGCCGGTCGACGCCGAACTGGCGGTGTCCCGGCTCGGGCCGCCGCTGCGTACCGAGATCGCGCACTGGTTCCCACCGGAGCAGGTGGAGTCGGCGGTGCGGGTGTATCGCGAGCTCTACCCGGCGTACGCGATCACCCCGACGCTTCTGCTGCCCGGTGCGCGGGAGGCCATCGACGCGATTCGTGCGCGGGGTGGCCGGGTGCTTGTCGTCACGTCCAAGATCGGCCGGCTGGCCCGGTTGCACCTGGACCACCTCGGTCTCACGGTCGACGAGTTGGCCGGCGACCTGTTCGCCGAGCAGAAGGCGACCGCTCTGCGGGAACACGGCGCGACCCACTACGTCGGTGACCATGTCGCGGACATGGTGGCGGCGGCAGCGGCCGGGGTGCCCGGCATCGGTGTGGCGACCGGCCCTTGCTCCTCCGACGAGCTGCGTGCGGCCGGCGCGGAAGTGGTGCTGGACGAGCTCACCGAATTCCCAGCGGCGCTCGACGGGATGATCCAGCTAGCCTTGGAGCAGTAGCGGCTCAAGTGAAGCAGGGGTTTTCAGGTGCCTACGGGTCGAGTGAAGTGGTACGACACGGCCAAGGGATACGGCTTCGTCACGAGTGACGAGGGCGGCGACGTGTTCCTGCCCAAGGGGGCGCTGCCGGCGGGTGTCACCGACCTCAAGGGTGGCCAGCGGGTCGACTTCAGCGTGGTGGACAGCCGCCGGGGCGCGCAGGCCATGGGGGTCAAGCTGCTGGACGCGCCGCCGTCGATGGCAGAGCTGCGCCGTCGGCCGGCCGAGGAGCTGCACGGCCTGGTCGAAGACATGATCAAGGTGCTGGAGGCGAAGGTCCAGCCGGACCTGCGCCGGGGTCGGTACCCGGACAAGAAGGCCGCGCAGAAGATCGCTCAGCTGGTCCACGCGGTGGCCCGCGAGCTGGAGGTCTGAGGCACCAGGCCGGCGGTGGCGGCCCGGTCGAGCAGTGCCGCCACCGCGGCGAAACCGGCCTCGCCCAGGTCTGCGGTGAACTCGTTGACGTAGAGGCCGATGTGCCGGTCGACCACGTCGAGCTCCATCTCCTGGGCGTGCGCCAGCACGTACTCCCGGCTGGCCGCCGGGTCCGCCCAGGCCTGCCGGACCGACTCGCGGATCCAGCCGGCCGCGGCCTCCGGGTCGACCACCCCGCGCCGGGCCAGGATCGCGCCGAGGGGGATGGGTAGGCCCGTATCGGCCTCCCACCATTCGCCGAGGTCGACCAGGGCGCTCAGGCCGTGTCGGTGGTAGGTGAACCGTGCCTCGTGGATGACCAACCCAGCGTCGTAGCGTCCAGCCGCCACGCCCGGCATGATCTCGTGGAACGGAACCACCTCGATCCGGGCCGGCGGCCGCCCAGCCGACCAGAGCCGGAACAGAAGGTACGCGGTCGTCCGGTCTCCCGGCACCGCCACCGTGGCACCGGTCAGGTCGGTCCGGTCCGGCCCGCCGTCACGGTCGCCCCGGGTGAGCACCAGCGGACCGCAGCCGCGACCGAGGGCGCCGCCACAGGGCAGCAGGTGGTAGTCGTCGAGCAGCCAGGGCAGCGCCGCGAAGCTCACCTTCACCAGGTCGAACGCGCCCCGCTCGGCCGCCGTGTTGGTGACGTCCACGTCGGCGTACGTCACCTCGACCGGCGGCGCGCCGGGCACCCGCCCGTGCACCAGCGCGTGGAAGACGAACGTGTCGTTGGGGCAGGGCGAGATCGCCAGGGAGAGCGCCACACCGTCACGGTAGCCCCGCCCTCCGCCCGGGGCCCGCGCCCACCCCCGCGACTGTGATCCGCGACCGTGACGTGCGGCTGTGACCCGGGGCTGTGGTCTGCAGCTGTGGTCTGCGTCGGAGCGTGGCGGCGGCACGAACTGCGGTGGACGCCGCCGGGCGGAACAACGCGTGAAAACGACCGGCCCAGCAGGGTCGAGCACCCACCCCAGTCTCCCTTTGGAGCTGATGTCGTAAACGAATCGCCCAGAGTCGGTGACCGTTGTCCGGAGCTCGGGCCAAAGGTGCGAGCTCGAAGGCCAGGAACCCAGGCCCAGGCCCAGGCCAAATCCAGGGCCATTCCCAGACCCAGACTTAGATCCACACCCAGATCCGGGGCCAGGGCCAGATCCGGGGCCGGAGCCGGGGCCAGGGCCGGGGTCGGGGCCGGGGCCGGGGTCGGGGTCGGGGCCAAGGGTCGGGGTCGGGGTCGGGGTCGGGGTCAGGGCCATGGCCGGGGTCGGGGTCGGGGCCGGGGTCGGGGTCAGGGCCATGGCCGGGGTCGGGGCCGGGGGCCGGGCGATCTTGCCCGGGCCCCGAGAGGGTGGTGATGCCGCAAACGATTCAGCTCCAAAGGACTCGCGGGAGTAGGTCATCCACCGGTCGGCGGGGTTGTCCACAGCGTTATCCACAGCTCGGCGCAGGGTGTTGATAGCTCGCTGACCAGCCGGGAACATCGGCCTGTGACCGAGGCGAGTGACCACACCGACGAGGCCAGCGGAGCCGATCTCGGGCAGGCGCTCCGTGCGCTGCGTCGGCGGGCCGATCTGAGTCAGCGGCAGTTGGCCGAGAAATCCGGGGCGCCGCAGTCGACGCTGGCCCGGATCGAGTCGGGGCGAGCGCTCGATCCCCGATTCCGGACAGTGGAACGCCTCGTCCAGGCGGCGGGTGGGACGTTGGCCATTGGCGTCCCACCAACCATCTCCGGCGTCACCGAACCCGCGCCGGTTCCGCATGACGACATGCGGGACGAGGCGGGCCGCCGATACCCGGCTCATCTGGACGTCTGGCCGGTCCACGAACCTCGGGACTGGCCCGGTGCCTGGTGGGCGGAGTGGTACCGGTTGCCGCCCGAGCGGTACCCGCTCCCGTTGCCACCGGCCGCGTACGAGCTGAACCGGCGCTATCGCGACAATCGGCGGTGGGCTGCCGAGGTCCGGCGGACTGCGCAGGTGCGCCGCGTGATCAGTAGCGACCTGCCGGCCACCTGCTGGCGATACGTCGCCGAGCTTCCCGACGGCACGTTGGCCGGTGAGCTGCGGGCGCATGAAAGGAGCCCGTTCCTGGAGTACGGGGAGTGGCATCCGGACATGCCGGAGCGGGAGGTGGTGCTCGACGGCGTGCTTGTCGACGCCCGGTACCGGCGGTTGGGGCTCGGGCGTCGGCTGGTCACCGCGCTGCTGACCGCGATGCGCGAGGCGGGTATCGACGACGCGGCCGCTATCGCCGAGGGATCCGGCACCGACCTGCTGCTGGCCTGCGGCTTCGAGATCGAGGCACGCCGCCCAACCGCACTGCGCCTGGGCCACCCGGGCAAACGCTGCTTCTCCTGAACGTCCGCCGGGTCAGCGCAGCGCCGGGTCAGCGCAGCGCCGGGTCAGCGCAGCGCCGGGGCTGCTGCGGTCAGGGCGGCCAGGGCCTCGCGCAGCCGCCAGGCTTCCCGGTCGCGGGGGCCGATCGGGTTGGAGATGGTGCGCAGTTCGGCGAACGGCACCCCGGCCTGCGCCGCGGCGACCGCAACGCCGTACCCCTCCATGGCTTCGGCGACCGCTTCCGGATGCCTCCGGCGCAGCTCGTCGGTGCTGGCCGTGGAGCCGGTGACGGTGCTGACCGTGAGCACCGGGCCGGCCGTGGCCGTCGGGAGGGCGGCTCGCAGTGCCGCCAACAGACCCGGGTCCGCCGGCACCCTGCTGCCCGCACCGAGCAGCGCGGGCGGCATGCCCAGCTCGTCGACCGGGATGAAGCCGTCGGGCGACTCCGCGCCCAGGTCCGCGGCGATGCTGGCGGTGCCCAGCACCGTGTCGCCGACCTCGGCCCGCCCGGTGAAGCCGCCGGCCACGCCGGCGCTGACGACCGCACGGTACGGGCGGCCGGCAGCCTCGGCCAGCGCCAGCAGCCGGGCGGTGGCGGCACCGGCGACCGCCGGGCCCACACCGATCGGGGTGACGGTCACGGTGGGGTCGGTCAGCCCGGCGCGGACCGCGTCCGCCTCGGCTGGAACCGCCGTCACCACCAGCAGACCGGTCACGAGAGTGAGCCGGGGGACTCGCGGCGGGTCTCGTCGTCGACCCCGCCACCCGGGCCGCCAACGGCCGACGACGGGCGGTAGATGTGGTAGCCCGGCGGGGCGGGGCTCGGGTCGTCGTACTGCGGTGAGCTGGTCTGGACCGGCGCCGGTGAGGTTGGTGTGGGGTCCCCGGGTTCGTCCGCCGGCTCGTCCTCGGTCAGCTCGTCGTCACCGAGCGGTCGGCCGGCCAGCTTCTCGCCGCGCAGCCGGGCGGCGGCCAGCACACCCCGGGTCGCGGCCAGCACGCCGACGCCGGCGGCCACGGCGATGCCCATCCGACCATCGAACGGCACCAGCCCGAGCCCGCCGCCGGCGACGAAGGCGAGCATCAGCACCGTCTCGGAGTGGGCGAAGGAGCTGGCCCGCAACCGTTCCGGGATGCGTTCCTGGATCGAGGCGTCCACCGCCAGCTTCGCCACCCCGCTGGCCAGCGCGGCGACCAGGCAGAGCAGGGCGACCATCAGCAGCGAGAACTGGATGACGGCGAGCACCGCCACCCCGGCCACGATGATCATGCTGCTGGACTGGATGGCGGTCGGCCGGTGGATGCGCAGTCGGGTGCCGATGGCGGTGGCCAGGAAGGTGCCTACCGCGAGCGCACCGCCGACGACGCCCAACGCCCACTCGGCGCCCAGATCCCGGCCGAACACCACAGTGGTGAGGTCGCCCTTCTTGATCGCGAAGGCGAGGAAGAGCAGCAGGAAGCCGTAGAGCGCGCGTAGCGTTGCGGCGCCGATCAGGGTGGCGATCACCAGCCGGCCGGACGGTCGGCCCCGACCCAGCGGCCGGTCGCCACGGCGGCGGCCCAGCGCGCGCAGTGGCCGGGGGACGCGCTCCGGTGGCTCCGAGTCGGCCTTCGGCGGCAGCCGCAACGAGATCACCATGCCGACCAGGAAGATCAAGGACGCGACCCTCAGCGGCCACTGCGGCCCGAACCAGAACGCGGCCAACCCGATCGGGGCCACCAGCGCACCCGCGACAGTGCCGTAGACGCTGGCCCGGGCACCCACCTGGGACAGGCCGAGGCCCTCCGGCAGCAACCGGGGCACCGCCGCGGAGCGGGCCACGCCGTACGCCCGCGAGAGCGCGAGCACCCCGAACGCGGCCGGGTAGAGCCCGAAGCCGTGGATGTAGTCGGAGATCAACCAGGCCAGAAAGGCGCGGCCGAGCATCGTCGCGGCCAGGGCGTACCGCCGGCCGTGCCGGAAGTGATCCAGCAGCGGGCCCACCACCGGGGCGAGCATCGCGAACGGCACCATGGTCACCAGCAGGTAGAGCGCCACCTTGCTGCGGGCCTCGCCGAGCGGCACGTTGAAGAAGATCGTGCCGGCCAGACCGATGGCGATCAGGGTGTCGCCGGCACAGGAGAGCGCGTGCAGGTCGAACAGGCGAACCATGCCGACCTCGCCGCCGGCACCCCGGGCCCGGGCCCGCCCGGCCCGGCGGGTCACCCAGCGGCCGCTGCCCACCGAACCGCGAAACAGCAGACGGACGGCGCGAATGCCGGTGCCGACGGTCCGCCCGAGGACGGAACGCCCGGAGCGGGAGTACGACGGCATGTGCACCATCCTCGCCCATCTGATCCGGGTACGCCGCACCACCGCTGGGAAAGGTTCCCCGGGAGTCCCTGTCACCCCTGCGAGGCGCATGGGGAACAATGGTCGGGTGACCAGGCCCGCCTCCACCCGTGCCGCCCGTCTCGACCAGGTCTGCGCCGCCGCCGTCGAGGTGGCCCGCGCCGGCATCACCGAGGTGGACGCCGACGATGTCGGCGACCACCTGCAGGTCGTGGCCGAGGGTGATCGGCTGGTCACCCACTACTTCGAATGTCGCCTCGCCGGCTACAACGGCTGGCGGTGGGCGGTCACCGTCACCCGGGTGCCGCGCAGCAAGACGGTGACCATCTGCGAGACGGTGTTGCTGCCCGGCCCGGACGCGCTGCTCGCGCCCGGTTGGCTGCCGTGGCAGGAGCGGCTCAAGCCGGGCGACCTGGGTCCGGGTGACCTGCTCCCGACCTCGCCCGACGACGATCGACTGGTCCCCGGTTACCTGCTCTCCGACGACCCGGCTGTCGAGGAGACGGCGTGGGAGCTGGGCCTCGGGCGCGCCCGCGTGCTCTCCCGCGAGGGCCGCATCGACACGGCGCAGCGCTGGTACGAAGGTGACCACGGCCCCGCCGCGGCCATCTCGACCGCCGCACCGTCCGCCGCCCGCTGCGGCACCTGCGGTTTCTACCTGCCGCTGGCCGGTGCGATGCGGCAGGCCTTCGGGGCGTGCGGCAACTTCTACGCTCCGGACGACGGCCGGGTGGTGAGCGCCGATCACGGGTGCGGCGCGCACTCCGAGACGTTGATCGAGGCGGCCGAGACCGCTGTCGACGAGCTGCCCACCGTGTACGACGACAGCGCTGTGGAGGCCATGTCGGTCAGCCGGGCTCCGGGCTCGGTGGAGGCCGCTGAGCCGGCGGAGCCGTACGGGCACTCCTGATCGTCCGCGCCGGAGTGCTCCGGCGCGGCGGCCAGCTCACCTCGCGCGACGGCGGCGTCGGTTGGCGTCGTGCCGCATCATCACGGCGAGGCCCGGGAAACCCCACAGGAAACCGGCGAGGCAGGTCCAGAGCCAGTTCTGGTGACCGTGGTCGGTCAGCCAGCCCCGGAAGAAGATCAGCAGGACCAGCCCGGCCACCGCCCACGCGATCAACCCGGCGAGGGCGAACGGCACCATCGGCGGATCCAGTGGTGCGGGCCGCGGTGGCTGCTCGTTCGGCATTCGGCAAGCGTACGGGATCTACTTCCCCTGCCCACCGACGATCTGGGACGATGCGCGCGACAACTGGAAGATCACCTGCGAGGACCTGATGGCCGTAGCGCCGCCCGAGAACGGCACACCTCCCAACCCCGCTCATCCGCGTAACGGTTTCGACCGTTTCTTCGAGATCTCCGCCCGTGGCTCGACGTTGAGCCGTGAGGTACGCGGTGGCCTGGCGACCTTCTTCACGATGGCGTACATCGTGGTGCTCAACCCGCTGATTCTGGGCGGCGCCGTCGACGGTGACGGCAAGAGCCTCCCGATTCCCGCACTGGCTGCCGCGACCGCGCTGGTCGCCGGCCTGATGACCATCCTGATGGGCGTGGTCGGCCGGTTCCCGCTGGCGCTCGCCGCCGGTTTGGGTGTCAACGCCCTGGTGGCGTACGAGATCGCCCCCGAGATGACCTGGGCCGACGCGATGGGCCTGGTGGTGATCGAGGGTCTGATCATCGCGGTGCTGGTGCTGACCGGTCTGCGGACCGCTGTGTTCCGCTCGGTGCCGACCCAGATGAAGAGCGCGATCGGCGTCGGCATCGGTCTGTTCCTGACCATCATCGGCCTGGTGGACGCCGGCTTCGTCCGGCGCATCCCGGATGATGCCAACACCACGGTTCCGGTCGGCCTGGGCATCGGCGGCAAGCTGGTGAGCTGGCCGATGCTGGTCTTCGTGGTGGGTCTGCTGATCACGCTGGTGCTGGTGGTCCGTCGGGTGAAGGGCGCGATCCTGATCGGCATTCTCGCCTCGACGGTGCTGGCGGTGATCGTGGAGGCGATCGGCAACATCGGCCCGTCGTTCGTCAACGGTCAGCCCAACCCGAAGGGCTGGTCGCTGAACGTGCCGGAGCTGCCGAAGTCGGTGGTCGACCTGCCGGACCTGTCGCTGCTCGGCAAGTTCAACGTGCTGGACTCGTGGGGCCGGGCCGGTTGGCTGGTCGTGCTGATGTTCATCTTCACGCTGTTGATCACGGACTTCTTCGACACCATGGGCACGATGGTCGCGGTCGGCCAGGAGGGCGGCCTGCTCGACGAGCAGGGCACCCCGCCGAAGGCCAAGGAGATCCTGCTGGTCGACTCGATCGCGGCGGCGGCCGGTGGTGCGGCCAGCACCTCCAGCAACACGTCGTACATCGAGAGCGCCGCCGGTGTCGCGGAGGGCGCCCGGACCGGCGTGGCCAACCTGGTCACCGGCGCGCTCTTCCTGCTCGCGATGTTCCTGGCGCCGCTGGTCGTGATCGTGCCGTTCGAGGCGGCGTCGACGGCCCTGGTGGTGGTCGGGTTCCTGATGATGACAGCGGTGCGGACGATCGACTGGTCCGACTACGAGATCGCCATTCCGGCGTTCCTCACCATCGTGTTGATGCCGTTCACCTACTCGATCTCCAACGGGATCGGCGCTGGTCTGATCACCTTCGTGGTGGTCAAGCTGGCGCGGGGCAAGGCCCGGGAGATCCACCCTTTGCTATACGGGGTGGCCGCGCTGTTCGTGCTGTACTTCCTGCGTGGGCCGATCGAGTCCCTGGTGCTCTGAGGCACGTCCGGGCGGGGAGTCGATCAGGATTCCCCGCCCGTACCATCTGAATCCCCTCGTGAGCCTGGTCATAACGGATGTCGTTAGCCAGGCTCATTAGTTAAGCTAACTACTGTGACGGAGCGGACGGTGACGGCGGAACGCGTGCCACCGGCGCAGCTGGCTCCCCAGCTGCGTGATGCGATCACCCGACTCAACCGACGGGTCCGACAGGCCCGACCGGTCGGCGACCTCACGGTCACCCAGGTCTCCGCGCTCACCAGCCTGCGGCTGGCGGGCGCGATGACACCCCGGGAGCTGGCCGACGTGGAGCGGGTGCAGCCGCCGACGATGACCAAGATCGTCGGGAAGTTGGAGGACCGCGGCCTCGTGCGGCGGACACCCCATCCGACCGACGGGCGGCAGGTCATCCTCGCGGCGACCGAAGGAGGGCAGGCCGTGCTCGACCAGTTCGAGCGGGCCCGCGACGAGTGGCTGGCCCACCGGCTGGCCGCACTCGACGAGGACGAACGGGAGACCCTGCAGAGGGCCGCCGAGATTCTTCAGCAGCTCGCTCGCGCCTGAGCCGCACCCGCGCCACCGGGTCCGTGCCGTCACGTGTCGATGACGCGTACGTCCGGAGGAGGCGCACCAAGAGTGCAGGCGAAGCTGAGCACGATGTTCCAGTCCCTACAGGTCCGCAACTACCGCCTCTTCGCATCCGGGCAGCTGATCAAGTTGATCGGCGTCTGGATGATGTTCATCGCCCAGGACTGGCTCGTCCTCGAGCTCTCCAACAACTCGGCGACCGCGCTCGGCGTGGTCACCGCCTGCCAGTTCACCCCGGTGCTCCTGCTCACCCTGCTCTCCGGCCGGCTCGCTGACCGGTACGACAAGCGGGTGCTGCTCTTCGCCGCCAACGCCTTCTGGAGCCTGCTGGCGCTCGGCATGGCGGTGCTGGTCCTCACCGACCTGGTGCAGCTCTGGCACGTCTTCGCCTTCGCCGCCCTGCTCGGCACGGCCAACGCGGTGGAGACCCCGGTCCGGCAGGCGTTCGTCTCCGAACTGGTCGGCACGCCGCTGCTGCCCAACGCGCTGTCGCTGAACGCCGCCGTGTTCAACTCCGCCCGGATCGTCGGCCCGGCCGTCGCCGGCCTGGCCATCGCCGCGTTCGACGTGGGCCCGGTCTTCCTCTTCACCGCCCTCAGTTCGGTCGCGCCCCTGGTCAACGTGGTCCGGATGCGTACGACCGAACTGCACCGCGACGCCCTGCTGCCCCGCGACGAGCGGGCGTCCGCCCGGGTCGTCGACGGGCTGCGGTACGTGTGGCGCCGCCCCGACCTGCTGCTGCCGATGGCGATCATGTCGGTGATCGGCATGTCGCTGTTCAACTTCCAGCTCACCCTGGCCGCGTTGGCGAAGACGGTCTTCCACACCGGCGCCGCCTCCTTCGGCCTGTTCAGCACGGCGCTGGCCGTTGGCGCGCTCGGCGGCGCGCTCAGCGGCACCGGCCGCCGTAGCCGTCCGTCGGTGTGGCTGGTGCTCGGCGCGGCGATCGCCTGCGCCAGCTTCGGCACCCTGGTCGGCCTCTCCACGGCGTACTGGCTGGTCGTGGCGCTGCTGGTGCCGACCGGCTTCTGCATGGTCTTCTTCGCCCAGGCCGCCAACCAGCGGATCCAGATGGGCGTCGACGCGGCTTTCCGGGGACGGGTGATGGCCCTGTGGGTGCTGGTGTTCCTGGGCACCAACCCGGTCGGCGCGCCGCTGATCGGCTGGGTCGCCGAGCACTACGGTGCCGGTGCCAGCATCTGGATGGGCGGGCTCATCTCGCTGGCCGCCGCGGTGGTCGCGCTCACCTGGCAGCTCCGCCACTCCGGTGCCCGGCTGCGTTTCCGGGTGCTGCCGATGCCCCGTTTCTACGTCACCTCCACCGACTGCTGAGGTTTACCACCAGCGCCGGCCGCGTCCGGTTGCGCGAATCGCGCGGATGCGGCGAAACCGGTGGCGGGGTGGCACGGTGGGGCTTAGCGTCGATATGTGGGAGTCGGACGCGCGCTGATGCTGGCCCTGGCGTTCCTCGCCGTGGCCACGCTGCCGGCGGCATTCGCCCTGATCTTCTGCTACGACGAGATCGTCGACCGGGTGGTCTGCGGCTGGTCCGAGTGGCGTGACCGCCGACGGGAGAAGCGCACGATCGCCCGTCTCGACCGCGCCATCGAGGCCGACGCGCTGACCCGGGACATCGACCTCAGTGAGTTCGACAGCGTTGACCGCCGGCCGCTGGAGCAGCTCGCCGCCGACCTGCGCCGCCTCGGCGGTCAGCGGATCGGCGGCGGCGGCCGATCGATGGTCTGGCACAGCGCGCTGCTCCAGGCGTACGACGACCGGCTTCGTCTCGCCTGTCGCGCCCTCGGCATCGCCGAGCACCTCGCCGAGCTGGAGGGCGTCGATCAGGAGATCGAGCGGGTCCGGGTGGAGGGCGTGCTGCACGCCGCCGGGCTGGCCCTTCCGGCGGCGCGGGCTGGGCTTCGGCAGCGGCACCGCTGAGCGGCCGCACGCTGTGCGACTCTTCGTCGCGGTCCGCCCGTCCGTCGAAGCGGTCAATCACCTTGGCGTACAGGTCGCCCGTCTGCGCGTCGCGGCGGCGACCGCCGCTGGCGTCAACGTCCGGCTCGCCGACCCGGCCGACCTGCACCTCACTGTGGCGTTCCTCGGCGCCGTCGAGTCTGACCGGCTGGTCGAGGTGGAGAGTGCGCTCGGCTTGGCCGCCGAGCGGTTCCGGGACGACCGAGGTGCCGCACCCCGGTTGAGTCTCGGCGGCGGTGGCCGGTTCGGCGGGGGCCGATCCGCGGTGCTGTGGGTGGACCTGCGCGGGGAGATCGAGGCGTTGCACGTGCTGGCCGGGCTGATTCGGTCCCGGCTGAGCCACGGCCGGCTGCCGTGCGACGAGAAGCCGTTTCGGCCGCACCTGACCGTCGCCCGGCCCGGTGACCGGATGGACCCGGCCGACGTCGAGGCCGACCGGGCCAGCCTGGACGGGTACGAAGGGCCATCGTGGCCGGCGTCGGAGCTGCTGCTGGTGCGCAGCCACCTCGGCGGCGGCCGGCCGCGCTACGAGCGGATCGCCGCCTGGTCGCTGTGACCCGGCGGCACGTGGCTGGCCGCTGTGGAAGGCCCGCTGCGGAGAAGCTCGCGGGCCTGTTCGGCGGCGCGGGTGATGCTCTCGCTGATGAAGTCGAGGAAACGGGCGATGTTCTCCAGTCGGGCGGCGGTGGGGGTGTGCGCGCCGAGGAGAGCGACACCCTGGCGTGCGATAGCGACGAGATGGTCGTTGGCCCGGGCACTGGCGATCGTCGCCTGGTAGAAGAGCTCGTCGTCGACGAGGTAGCGATCGCGGCGGCGTTCGTCGCGTTCGCGGCGGACGAGGCTCTGGCTCTCCAGGAAGGTGATCGCCTTGGAGATGGACGCAGGGCTGACCTGGAGGCTCCGGGCGAGCTCAGACGCGGTGAGGCTGCCCGAGTCGGTGAGGAACAGGTTGGTCAACACTCGCGCGCCCATCTTGTTCAGACCGGAGGCCATGAGGACTGTGGTGAACGCCTCCTCGTAGTCGGCCACGGCCTGGGCGTCGCGTCCGTCCGGTCGGGGGGCTGCCTCGGCGCCTCGGGAAGGGGCGGGCCTGCGCCGGTGGGCGCGGCGCTCGGTCGCGTGGTGGGCCAGGTCGGCGCGGTAACCGGTGGGGCCGCCGTTGCGCATCACCTCGCGCGTGACCGTCGATGTGGGACGGTCGAGGCGTCGGGCGATCTCGGCGTAGGCGAGGCTGTCGGCCAGCCCCAGCGCGATCTGCTGGCGTTCCTGCTGGGTGAGCCTGCCTCCCGGCATCGCGATCTCCCTCGTGGTCCCGTAGGGCGGCGGCCCCCGACCCCGCCACCATAGCGTTAACCCACACGTCAATGCAACGAGGGCCGGAATAGCGTTGCATTAGATCCAGGACCGTTGCAACGATTGCACAATTCTGAACAGCTAAAACGTCGCTTCGCTGCAACGAGGCAGTTGCAGAAATTGGAAAGCAACGTAGCGTTTCCCACATCGGAAACACGCGCCAACCTGGGAGAGCACGATGCAGACGTTCGACACACCCGCCCCCATCTCCGCCGTCCTGGACATCCCCGCCGGACGCATCCAGCTCATCGCCGCGGACCGCGCCGACACCACCGTCGAGGTCCTTCCGGCCGACCCCGCCAAGAGCAGCGACACGAGGGCCGCCGAGCAGACCACCGTCTCCTACGCCGACGGCGTCCTGCGAATCACGACCGCACCCCCCATCAACAAGCTCGTCGGCCCCTCCGGCTCTCTGGAGGTCACCGTCCGGATGCCCGCCGGCTCCCACCTCGAGGCCAGGGCCGCCAGCGCCGAGCTTCGGGGCGTCGGCCGCCTCGGCGACGTCGCCTTCGACGGGGCGTACCGGAAAATCAAGATTGACGAGGCAGCGAGTGTTCGCCTCAGCGCGATCGACGGCGACGTCGAGGTCGGCCGGCTCAACGGCCCCGCCGAGATCAGCACCGCCCGGGGTGACATCACTGTCGCCGAGGCCATGCGCGGCACTGTCGTCCTCCGTACCCAGTCCGGCGACATCTCGGTCGCGGCGGCGGCCGGCGTATCGGCCGCCCTGGACGCCGGCACCGGACACGGCCGCGTCAGCAACGCCCTCAAGAACGACGGCACCGTCGAACTCGACATCCACGCCAGCACCCTGCAGGGCGACATCAACGCCCGCAGCCTCTGAAAAGGACCGATCGAGATGACGAACAACAGCATGTCCTCGACCAGTTCGGCGTGGACCGGCATGGTGCCGGTCGACGACACGGCCCTGGCCGTCACCGACACCGGCGGCCCCGGCATCCCAGTGGTCTACCTCAACGGCCAGTTCGCCACCCAGGGCTACTGGCGGCGGGTCATCGCCGAGTTGGGCACCGAATTCCGGCACATCACCTACGACGAGCGGGCTCGCGGCAGGAAGTCGAAGCGCTCAGCCGACTACTCGTTCGAAGCGGCCGTCCGGGACGTCGACGCCGTGCTCGCCGCCCGGGGAGTGGCCCGGGCGGTGCTGGTGGGCTGGTCCTACGGAGCGGTGGTCGGGGCGCACTGGGCCAACCGGAACCCGGAGCGTGCCCTGGGGGCGGTCCTGGTCGACGGCGCGTTCCCGCACGACTGGCTCGACGAGGCCATGGCGCAACGGATCCGCAAGATGTTCCGACGGATGAACCTTTTCATGCCGCTGCTCCGCCCGACCGGCCTGACCCCACGGATGAATGCCGACCAGATGGCGGACAGCAACATCGAACTCGGCGAACTCTCCCGCGAGCGCGAACTGGGCCCGGTGCTGGACGCCATCAGCGTCCCGGTGC
The DNA here is from genome assembly GCF_003264365.1 of Micromonospora noduli. Classification (GTDB taxonomy): domain Bacteria; phylum Actinomycetota; class Actinomycetes; order Mycobacteriales; family Micromonosporaceae; genus Micromonospora; species Micromonospora noduli. Next base: position 14,663 of record NZ_PYAK01000064.1, on the reverse strand, counting down.
GGTACGTGGTCGCCTCGGGAACGTCCCTCGGCAGTCGCGGGGACGAACAGGAGCAGATCCGCACCAGCCTCGACGCGGTGACCGCCCGCAACCCGCACATCACCATCGGGGCGAAGGTCGCCAGCAACCACGGTGCGATCCTCAAGAAGGACTTCCGTGCCGTCGCCGAGGCCGTACGCGGGGTCGCCGCCCCTCATCGCGAAGGGGCCGGAGACATCCGGTGAGGTCCGAACGCTCGCGTTGACGGGCGACAGTCACCCGTCAACGCGAAGCGTCAGGAAGACTCGCGGGCGGCCGGGCCGCTGCCGAAGAGCACGTCGTCCCAGCTCGGCAACCGCTTACGCGGCTTGCCGTTGGCGTCGGTGGACTCGCCGGAGGCTGCCGCGGCGGCCGTCCTACGGGGCCGCAGCACCGCCAGCGACGGCACGGCCGGCACCTCCTTGGGCGCGTCCGAGTCGTCGTCGAAGGCCGACCCCTGGCCGCCGCCGAGCAGCGCGGCGGCACCCCCGCCGACCGGCCGCTGCCGAGGAGCGTCCGACCCGGCAAGGGCAGCCGGGGTGCGCGGCTCAAGGCCACGGCCCGACGAGCCGCCGAGCGGGCGGTCCAGTGAGGCGAGCAGCGCGTCACGGCCCGCCCGGATCGGATCGCGGCCCTGGCGCGGGTGCTCGGACGCTGCAGGCAACCCGTGCCCACCACGGCTCGGCTCGCCACGCGACGGACCGGGCAGGGCGTGCCCGGTCCGCTCCGGTGCCGGCTCCTGGCCGAGGATCGGCGTCGGCCGCTCGGCGCACAGGTACTGCGCCATGTCGTCGTGCGGCGTGACCACCTGCCGGGCCTTGTCCATGTCCCAGATGGCCTGCGCGGTGGCCTTGCCCGACGGCCAGGTGGCGATGATCCGCCAGGTGCCGTCGTCGCGCCGGTACGCGTCCCAGGAGATCTTCTCGGTGTCGATGCCGTGCTGGCTCAGCCGGCCGTTGACCACCTCGGCGAGCGGGGTTGGCTTCTCCGCGCCCTTGAGGCGGGTGCGGCGGGCGTGCTGGGCGAGCATCGCCCGCTCCTGCAACACCGGGCCGGCATAGCGCAGCACCCGGTCGACCGGCACCCCGGCGATGCGGGCGACATCCTCCGCGGACTCACCGGAGCGGATGCGGGCCTGGATGTCCCGAGGAGACAGTGAGGGAATCGGATCGACGGTGCTCGGTGCCACAGCGAGCGGCGGGGCACCCGGCTCGGGGTGCATCACGCCGGCGATGCGTTCGTCGATCGGCAGGGCGAGGAGTCGCCCCACCTCGTCGGCGAGCACCAGGGCCTGGCCGTCCTCGGAGAGGGCGACGAAGCGTACTGGGCGCATAGCGTTGCCTCCGTCCCGCTTCGCTGACCGCACGCCACGAGTCGGCCACCCAGGCGTCTCGGACCACCGTACGCGCATCTGCCTCGGGGTGGGGGAAGCGACACCCCGCATGTCGTGACTGAGCTGCGGCGATGATCACGGTCGGTGTCCGTGGAGGCCCCAACGGACACCGACCGTGACCGAACGTCAGAGTCGCTCGACCACGTAGTCGATGGACGCGGTGAGCGCCTCGACATCGGCCGGCTCGACGGCCGGGAACAGCGCCACCCGCAGCTGGTTGCGACCGAGCTTGCGGTAGGGCTCGGTGTCCACGATGCCGTTGGCACGCAGCGCCTTGGCGATCGCCGTGGCGTCCACCGAGTCGGCGAAGTCGATGGTGGCGACCACGTTGGAGCGCAGAGCCGGGTCGGTGACGAACGGGGTGGCCACGCTGGACCGCTCGGCCCAGCCGTAGACCGCGGCGGCGCTCTCGGCGGTGCGCTTCGCCGCCCAGGACAGCCCGCCCTGCGCGTTCATCCAGTCGGTCTGCTCGGCGGCCAGGAAGATGGTGGCCAGCGCCGGGGTGTTGTAGGTCTGCTCCAGCCGCGAGTTGTCGATCGCGGTGACCAGGTCGAGGAAGGCGGGGATGTAGCGCCCGGACGCCTTGATCTCGGCGGCCCGGTCCAGTGCGGCCGGGGACATCAGGGCCAGCCAGAGACCGCCGTCGGAGCCGAAGCACTTCTGCGGGGCGAAGTAGTAGACGTCGGTCTCGCCGACGTTGACCTCCAGGCCACCCGCGCCGGAGGTCGCGTCGACCAGGAGCAGCGCGCCCTCGTCGGCACCGGCCACCCGGCTGATCGGGACGGCCACACCGGTCGAGGTCTCGTTCTGCGGCGTCGCGTACGCGTCCACGCCGGACTCGGCGACCAGGGTCGGGGCGCTGCCCGCGTCGGACTTGCGGACGGTCGGCTCACCGAGGAACGGGGCGTCCTTGACCGACTTGGCGAACTTGGCGCCGAACTCGCCGAAGCTGGCGAACTGGGCCCGGTCGCGAATCAGGCCGAAGGTGGCGACCTCCCAGAACGCGGTGGTGCCGCCGTTGCCGATGATCACCTCGTAGCCCTCGGGCAGCGAGAAGAACTCGGCGATGCCGGAGCGCAGCCGGGCCACCTGGTCACGGACCGTCTTCTGCCGGTGCGAGGTGCCGAGGTAGGTGGTCGCGACCTCGGCGAGAGCGGACACCGCCGCCGGGCGGACCTTGGACGGGCCGCAGCCGAAGCGTCCATCGGCGGGCTTGATCTCATCGGGAATCCGGATGATCGGTGCGTCAGCCACGGTCTTGAAGATCCTTCCGCAAGGGCGAGGGCGGGCCCGGCGACACTGCCGGCCCTCATCCTCGCACCCGGGCCGGACGGCGATGGGCTGGGTCCCGGCGGTCGGTCTGAGTCCTTCGCCACAGTCGGCTCCGGTAACCGACGAGAAGGGCCCCTCATCGACGTCCGGCGTCGAGGAGGGGCCCTTGTCTACCAGCTCAGACGCCGTGCGGGATGGCCGCCCAGCCCTCGACGTCGGACGGCTTGCGGGTCTCCGGGCCCATGTAGCGGGCGGACGGGCGGACCAGCCGCTGCAGGCGCTTCTGCTCCAGGATGTGGGCGCTCCAGCCACCCATCCGTGCGCAGGTGAACATCGAGGTGAACATGTGCGCCGGCACCTCGGCGAAGTCCAGCACCACTGCCGACCAGAACTCGACGTTGGTGGCCAGCACCCGGTCGGGGCGGCGGGCCTGAAGCTCGGCGAGGGCGGCCTTCTCCAGCGCCTCGGCGATCTCGAAACGCGGCGCGCCCAGCTCCTTGGCCGTACGCCGGAGCACTCGGGCGCGCGGGTCCTCGGCACGGTAGACGCGGTGGCCGAAGCCCATCAACCGCTCGCCCCGGTCGAGGACGCCCTTGACGTAGCCCTCGGCGTCGCCGCTGCGCTCCACCGCCTCCAGCATGCTGAGCACCCGGGACGGGGCGCCGCCGTGCAGCGGGCCGGAGAGGGCGCCGATGCCCGACGAGATGCAGGCAGCCGCGTCCGCCCCGGTGGAGGCGACGATGCGAGCGGTGAAGGTGGACGCGTTCAGGCCGTGCTCGGCGGCCGAGATGAAGTACGCGTCGACGGCCTTGACGTGCCGCGGGTCGGGCTCGCCGCGCCAGCGCTTCATGAACCGCTCGACGATGGTCTGCGCCTTGTCGATCTCCTTCTGCGGCACCGCCGGCAGGCCGAGGCCGCGGGCGGACTGGGCGACGAAGGAGAGCGCGGTCACCGAGACCCGGGCGAGATCCTCACGGGCCTGCTCGTCGGAGATGTCCAGCAGTTGGTTGAGACCCCAGTACGGGGCCAGCATGGCGACCGCGGACTGCACGTCGACGCGGATGTCACCGGAGTGCACCGGCACCGGGAACGGCTCCGCCGGCGGCAGGCCCGGCCCGAACCGGCCGTCGACCAGCAGTGCCCACACGTTGCCGAACGACACCTGGCCGATCAGATCCTCGATGTCGACTCCGCGATAGCGCAGCGCACCGCCCTCACGGTCAGGTTCGGCGATCTCGGTCTCGAAGGCGACGACGCCCTCCAGCCCGGGTTTGAAATCGGCCATGTCGCTCTCCTGGATCTGGTCGGTGCGCCCGATCGCTCATCCGGCCCGATCGGCCGAGCGCCTTAGGCGACCCTCAGGGATGTGTTCGCAACATACTGCCTGCTGAGTAAGGGATACGCGACCCGCTGCGACTGTGCTGCACGCGACATCCCCGGACGCGCATTCTCCGTCCGGCTCAGTGAGACTGGGCAGGGCGGGCTGGTCAGCGCGGGAGGGTGCTGGTGGGGCCCCCGAGAAGGAGTGGGGACGTGACGGGCGACACACCCGCCCCGGCCGCGATGCGTAACGAGTACGCCGCGGACCTGGGCCTGACCGAGGCTGACCTGGCCGTCGACTGGCACACCCAGTTCGACAGCTGGTTCGCCGACGCGGTGGCCTTCGGGCTACCCGAACCGAACGCCATGGTGGTGGGCACCGCCGACTCGGCCGGCCGGCCGAGCGGACGGACGGTGCTGCTGAAGGGGTACGACCCGGAGGGCTTCGTCTTCTTCACCAACCACCTGTCGCGCAAGGGCGTCGAGGCGACCACCAACCCGTACGCCAGCCTGGTCTTTCCGTGGTTTCCCATGCAGCGTCAGGTGGTGGTCGCCGGGCGGGTGGCGCACGTCGACCGCGCCACGAGCGAGGCGTACTTCGCCAGCCGGCCGCGCGGCTCCCAACTGGGTGCCTGGGCCAGCCCGCAGTCCCAGGTGGTGTCGGGTCGGGCGGCGCTGGAGCAGCGGTACCAGGAGGTGGCCGAGCGGTTCGCCGACCAGGCCGAGATCCCGACCCCGTCGCACTGGGGCGGACTGCGGGTCCAACCCGAGTCGGTGGAGTTCTGGCAGGGCCGGGCCGGCCGATTGCACGACCGGCTCCGCTTCCGTCGCCTCGACGAGGGTGGCTGGATCGTCGAGCGGTTGGCGCCGTGACGGGTGTGCGGGAGACCCGGCCGCGCGCCGCGCGCCGCTGGGCGATCGACGTGCGCCCGCTGCGGGTTCCGGCGTACCGCCGGCTCTGGCTCGGCAACACAGTGGCGATGTTCGGCTTCCAGTTCACCGCCGTCGCGGTGCCGGTGGAGATGTACGCCCTGACCCGGGACTCGTTCTGGGTGGGCCTGCTGGGCGTGGCTGCCTTCGTACCGTTGCTGGTCTTCGGGCTCTGGGGCGGCGCGATCGCCGACGCCCGTGACCGGCGTGCGGTGCTGCTCGGCGGCTCATTGTTGCTCTGGGCATCCACTCTCGGGCTGCTGCTCCAGGCGGTGCTGGACGTGCGCAGCCCGGTGCTGCTGCTGGCGTTGATGGCGTTGCAGTCGGTGGCCTTCGCGATCAGCTCGCCGGCCCGCAGCGCCATGCTGCCCCGGCTGGTGCCGGAAGACCTGGTGGCGTCCGCCACCACGCTGAACTACACGACCTTCACCGCCGCCTCGGTCGCCGGCCCGCTCGCCGCCGGCCTGATCCTCTCCGCCTCGCCGGACACCACTGTGGTCCTGCCGATCGCCTACGGGCTGGACGCTGTGCTGTTCACCGCGATGCTCTGGGCCGCGCTGCGGCTGCCCTCGCTCCCGCCCGAGCCCACCGCCGACGGCCAGGCCCGGCGTGCCGGTCTGGCCAGTGTCGTCGACGGGTTCCGCTACCTGGCCACCACCCCGGTTCTGCTGCTGTCCTTCGGGGTGGACCTGATCGCGATGATCCTCGCCATGCCACGGGCCCTCTTTCCGGAGATCGCGCACGAGCGCTTCGGTGGCGGTGGCGCGGTCGGTCTGCTCTACAGCGCCATCGCGATCGGCTCGATGATCGGTGGGTTGACCTCCGGCTGGATCGGACGGCTCCGCCGGCAGGGGCTCGGCCTGGTGCTCGCGGTGGTCGGCTGGGGCCTGGCGATCGCCGCCGCCGGGTTGGCCCACCAGCTCTGGCTGATGGTCGTGCTGCTCGCCGTGGCCGGCGCCGCCGACCTGATCAGCGCGGTGCTGCGTCAGTCGATGCTGCTGGTCTACGCACCGGACCGGATGCGCGGCCGGCTCCAGGGCGTGAACACGGTAGTGGTGGCGGGTGGCCCACGCCTGGGTGATCTGCGCGCCGGCACCATGGCCGCCGGGTTCGGTGGCGGGGTGGCCTGGGTGGCCGGTGGGCTCGCCTCCGCGGTGCTCGTGGTGGTGCTCGCTGTCGCGTTCCCGGCGCTGCTGCGCTACCGGGCGGCGACGGCGTCGAGCGACAACCGGACCTGACCGGTTAGGGTCGCCGGCATGGAAAGCCCCGATCCGCGCCCGTTCTCCGGCGCCCAGTGGACCATCTCCGCCGCCGGCCACGAGGCCGTCATCGTGGAGGTCGGCGGTGGGCTCCGGACGTACCGGCACGACGGTGTCGACCTGCTCGACGGGTACCAGACCGACGAGGTCTGCCCCGGTTGCACGGGGCAGGTGCTGGCACCCTGGCCGAACCGGATCCGCGATGGTCGCTACTCGTTCGACGGGCGGACGCACCAGCTCGCACTGACCGAGCCGGAGCGGCACGTGGCCATCCACGGGCTGGTCAACTGGGTGCCGTGGCAGTTGCTGGAGCAGTCGGCGGACGCCGTGACGGTCGGCTACGACCTGCCGCCGCAGCCCGGCTACCAGTGGCCGCTGCGGCTGCGCAGCCGGTGGAGCGTCGACGCCGACGGGCTGCGCGCCGAGCACGAGGTGACAAACATCGGCGGGGAGCTGGCCCCGTTCGGCTTCTCCGTGCACCCGTACCTGCAACTGCCGGGTGTCGCGGTGGACGACCTGGTGCTGCGGCTGCCCACCCGGAGCCGGGTGCTGGTGGACGGTCGGCTGCTGCCGGTGGGGGTGACCCCGGTGGCCGGCACCGAGTACGACTGGACCAGCCCCCGCCGGATCGGCGCGGCAGTGCTGGACTCCTGCTTCGGCGACGTGATTCGGGACGCCGACGGCGGTTCCTCGGTGAGCCTCGCCGCTCCGGACGGTTCGGCCGGGGTCAGCATCTGGGCGGACGCCGAGTTCGGCTGGTGGCAGGTGTTCACCGGGGACGCCCTCACCGGCGAACGGCACCGCCGCTCGGTGGCGATCGAGCCGATGACCTGCCCACCGGATGCGTTCCGGTCGGGTAAGGACCTGCTCACCCTCAAGCCCGGCACTACCTGGCGAGGTGCCTGGGGCATCCGCCCCGGCGCCTGATGGAGTTCGCCGAGGTCGTCCGCCGACGGCGGATGGTGCGCAACTACGACCCGGACCGCCCGGTCCCGCCCGACGTGGTGGACCGGTTGCTCGACCACGCGGTCCGCGCGCCGTCGGCCGGCTTCGCCCAGGGCTGGGGCTTCCTGGTGTTGGAGGAACTGGCCGATCGGGACCGGTTCTGGGCCGCCACCACCCCCGACGGCGGTGGGCGGGAGCGCTGGCTCGCGGGCATGCGCCGGGCACCCCTGATCGTGGTGCCGCACGCCAACGAGTCGGCCTACCTGCGGCGGTACGCGGAGCCGGACAAGGGCTGGACGGATCAGTCCACGGACCGCTGGCCGGTGCCGTACTGGCACGTGGACGCCGGATTCGCGGCGTTGCTGATGCTGCTCACCGCTGTGGACGAGGGGCTGGGGGCGTGTTTCTTCGGCATTCCGCCGCAGCGGCTCGCCGCGTACCGGGACGCGTTCGGCGTGCCGGCGGAGTACCAACCCATCGGCGCCGTCACAATCGGTTACCGTGCGGCCGACCATCGGTCACCATCTTTGCGCCGTGGACGTCGCCCGATGGACGAGGTCGTGCGGCGCGGCCGGTGGAACTGACGCCGACGTCCCGTTCGTCCGGTTGAGGATCGGACGAGCGGTAGCGAAACTGACATCAGGGAGCAGAACGTAGCGTGCGCTGGGCGGCTAGGCTGGCACGGTCATCGGTGCCGCGCCGCGCGGTGCCCGCCGCGGCCCGGCTCGGCGCCGTCGGTCGGCCCGGCCACGGGGAGGGGAGCGTGCCGTCGTGATCTTCAGAGCGGTCCGGGACGGGCGTCCCTATCCGGAGCACAATCTGACGCTCAAGCAGTGGGCGGAGATCCCGCCGAGGCCACTGCGCCTGGATCAGATGATCACCACCAAGCGCGAGTTGGCGCTGGACAAGCTCCTCGCCGAGGATTCCACCTTCTACGGTGACCTCTTTCCGCACGTGGTGCAGTGGAACGGCGGGCTTTACCTGGAGGACGGGCTGCACCGGGCGCTGCGCGCCGCCCTCCAGCAGCGCAACCAGATCCACGCGCGGGTGCTGGTGCTCTCCGAGCCCATCGAGTGACGAGCCCTTCTTTCCCGCGCTGAACCTTCGTTAGGGTGGCGTCCATGACCGCTGCGCTGGACCTGCTCGACCTGGACCCGTCGCTCAGCGAGGAGGAGCGGCAGATCCGTGACGTCGTCCGCCAACTCGTCGACGACCGGGTGCGACCCCACGTCGCCGACTGGTACGAGGACGGCAAGGTTCCCGCCCGGGAGCTGGCCCGCGAGTTCGGCAAGCTCGGCCTGCTCGGCATGCACCTGACCGGCTACGGCTGCGCCGGCGCCTCCGCGGTCGCCTACGGGCTGGCCTGCCAGGAGCTGGAAGCCGGCGACTCCGGCCTCCGTTCCCTGGTCTCCGTGCAGGGATCGCTCGCCATGTACGCCATCTGGCGCTACGGCAGCGAGGAGCAGAAGCAACGGTGGCTCCCGCCGATGGCCACCGGTGAGGCGATCGGCTGCTTCGGCCTGACCGAGCCGGATCACGGCTCCGACCCCGCCTCGATGGCCACCCGGGCCCGCCGCGACGGCGACGACTGGGTGCTCACCGGCGGGAAGATGTGGATCACCAACGCCCCGATCGCGGACGTCGCGGTGATCTGGGCGCGCACCGACGAGGGCGTGCGGGGTTTCGCCGTACCCATGGACACTCCCGGCGTCACGGCCCGGGAGATCCGCCGCAAGATGTCGCTGCGCGCGTCGGTGACCGGCGAGATCGTGCTCGACGACGTCCGGCTCCCGGCCGACGCCCAACTGCCCGAGGCGGTCGGGCTCAAGGCGCCGCTGAGCTGCCTCACCGAGGCCCGCTACGGGATCGTCTGGGGCGCGGTCGGTGCGGCCCGAGACTGCCTGGAGACCACCCTGGCGTACGCGAGCAGCCGCACCCAGTTCGGTCGCCCACTGGCCGGCTTTCAGCTCACCCAGGCGAAGCTCGCCGACATGGCCGTCGAGTTGGTGAAGGGGCAACTGCTCGCGCTGCACCTGGGCCGGCTCGCCGACGCCCGGCGGCTGCGACCCGAGCAGGTCAGCGTGGGCAAGCTGAACAACGTGCGGGAGGCCCTGGCCATCGCCCGGCAGTGCCGCACCATCCTCGGCGCCAACGGCGTCTCCGGTGAGTACCCGGTGATGCGGCACGCCAACAACCTGGAGAGCGTGCTGACCTACGAGGGCACCTCCGAGATCCACCAACTGGTCATCGGGCAGCGGCTCACCGGGCTCTCCGCGTTCGCCTGACCTGCTCGTTTGTCGCTTCCTGGCGCTCGCCGCGCGCCTGTCGTATCGGGGCCGTACCGTCATTGACAGACGACGTGTCTGACGAGGACGGTGAGCGTGATGGCCCGCGACGCTGGCAGCAACGAGCCCACGAGAGAGTTTCCCGGTTACCCGACCGGTGACGATCTCAAGGCGCGGTCGACCGCGACACCCGACTGGACCACGGATACGCCGGGTGGCCCCGGTGAGCCGGCCGGTCCCGGTGGGCCTGCTGGCCCCGGCGGGCCTGGAGGCCCCGGTGGTCCCGGTGGCCCGACGGGCGGTGGCGACGGCCCCGGCGGTGGTGGTGGCGGTGGGGCGGCCCGAGGTCTGCTCCTGCTGCTCGGCGCCGCCGCGCTGGCCGTGGTCGTCCTGCTCGGCATTCAGGCGACCGGCATCCTGCCGGAGTTCCGCAACCCGTTCGCCAAGGAGCAGACCGACCGCAGTCAGCCACCGCTGCTGAAGTCGATCCAGGACCTCAGCCGCTACGTGGCCGCGGAGGGCAACTTCCAGGTCGTGGTCGACACGCAGAACGACCGGCGCAACGTTCCGGACTTCCTGCTCAACGAGCGCACCCTGTTCGTCGGGGCCGGCAGCGTCGAGGCGTACGTCGACTTCACCAAGATCGGTGAGGGTGCCGTCGTCCAGTCCACCGACGGCAAGTCCGTCGAGATCAAGCTGCCCGCGCCGCAGCTCGGTGAGACCAACCTCGACATGGAGAAGAGCTACGTCTTCGCCGAGGAGCGCGGTCTGCTCAACCGACTCGGTGACCTGGTCGGCAACGACCCCAACCGGCAGCAGCAGGTCTACCAGCTCGCCGAGGACCGGATCACCGCCGCCGCCCGGGACAGCGGGCTCTCCGCCCGAGCCGAGGAGAACACCCGCAAGATGCTGGAGGGGCTGCTCCGCTCCCTCGGCTACCAACAGATCACGGTCACCTACATAGCCCCCTGACCTGCCCCCGTACGCCGAAGCGCCCGCCCCGACTCTCGTCGGAGCGGGCGCTTCCGTGGTGCCCCGCGGGGGCCTGCGGCCCAAGCCGGTCTCCGGCCACCGATCTGCCGGATTTGAGGTGTCGGTGTGGCCGCGATACGAGCAATCTTGGACAGTTTCCGTCAGCGCGTGACGGAAACTGTCCAAGATCTGCTTACGTGGGGTGCGCGGGGCGAGATTAGTGGCCGGTGGACGCCAGGTAGCGGTCCTCGTTCGGCATCAGCACCCACAGGATCAGGTAGACGATCACCTGCGTGCCGGGCAGCAGCAGCGACAGCAGGAACAGCAGCCGGACCATTCCGGCCGACATGCCGAACCGCCGTCCGAGGCCGGCGCAGACACCGGCGATCATGCGCCCCTCGCGGGGCCGGACCAGTTTGCGACTCATCGTCGTACTCCCACTCTGCGGCGGTGCGCCGCGTCTGCAATCCACGGTAGAAAGGGATGGCCACCTCGCCCTCGGTCCCGAGGAGGAGCGGCAACCCGTGGACCCGTAGGTGCTTTACCCGGGCAGCCCTCCGCTGACGCCTCCCCGCCCCGCCCGCCGCAGCCGGCCTGGGGGAGTCGGGGCCGGGCGGGAGAGACGGTGGTCGGGTGTTCACGTCCCGGACCGGGTGGGCGGTGAGCTGGGCGGGTAGGCTGATTGATCGGCCTTCCACACCCCGGAGGGCCGGCACCCCATACCCCGGACGGTCATGAGCGGGGCCGCCAGACCGGCGGTCACGACCCGTCCGGGTCCCGTACGCCGGGACGACGGCGAGGAAGCGCAGCCATGATCAGTGTTTTCGACCTCTTCAGCGTCGGTATCGGGCCGTCCAGCTCACACACCGTGGGGCCGATGCGGGCCGCGCGGACGTTCGTTGGCGGGCTGAAGGCCGACGGGCTGCTCAGCGACACGGCGCGGGTGCAGGCCGAGCTGTTCGGCTCGCTGGGTGCCACCGGGCACGGCCACGGCAGCGGTCCGGCGGTGCTGCTCGGGTTGGCCGGCGAGTCGCCGGAGACTGTCGACACGGACACCGTCGGTCCTCGGGTCGAGCGGATCCGGGCCGAGCGGCGGCTCAACATCCTCGACGCGCACGAGATCGACTTTGACCCGGATCGGGACCTGACGCTGCACCGCCGCCGGTCGTTGCCGTACCACCCGAACGGGATGACCTTCGTGGCGTACGACGGGGCCGGCGCCGAGCTGCGCAGCCGCACCTACTACTCCGTCGGTGGCGGGTTCGTGGTGGACGAGGCGGCGGCCGGGGCGGACCGGATCAAGCCGGACAGCACTGTGGTGCGGTACCCCTTCCTGACCGGGGCGCAGCTGCTCGACGTCACCACCCGCACCGGGCTGTCGATCAGCGAGGTGATGCTGGCCAACGAGCGTTCCTGGCGCAGCGAGGCGGACATCCGGGCCGGTCTGCTGGAGATCTGGCGGGTGATGCAGGAGTGCGTGCAGCGCGGCTGCGAGCGGGACGGCGTACTCCCTGGGGGGTTGAAGGTCCGGCGGCGCGCGGCGGAGCTGCGGCGTGGCCTGGAGGCGGAGGCCGGGACGGCCGACCCGCTGCACGCGATGGACTGGGTGACGCTGTTCGCGCTCGCGGTGAACGAGGAGAACGCCGCGGGGGGCAGGGTGGTCACCGCGCCGACCAACGGCGCGGCCGGGATCATTCCGGCGGTGCTGCACTACTACACCCGGTTCGTGCCGGACGCCGATGACGAGGGTGTGGTGCGGTTCCTGCTGACGGCGGGCGCGATCGGTGTGCTGTTCAAGGAGAACGCCTCCATCTCGGGTGCCGAGGTGGGCTGCCAGGGTGAGGTCGGTTCGGCGTGCTCGATGGCGGCGGCGGGGCTGGCCGAGGCACTCGGTGGCTCCCCTGAGCAGGTGGAGAACGCGGCCGAGATCGGGATGGAGCACAACCTCGGGTTGACCTGTGACCCGGTGGGTGGCCTGGTGCAGATCCCCTGCATCGAGCGGAACGCGGTGGCTAGCATCAAGGCGATCACGGCCGCCCGGCTGGCGCTGCGCGGCGACGGGGTGCACAAGGTGTCGCTGGACAAGGTCATCAAGACCATGCGGGAGACGGGCGCCGACATGAAGGTCAAGTACAAGGAGACGGCGCGCGGCGGTCTGGCCGTCAACGTGATCGAGTGCTGAGTCCGGTCGATTCGGGGCAATCGTTCACCGACTGCTAACCTGTCGTCCGTTTCAGGAGGCGGGAGGCTGCGGTGACCTCTGGCGTCGCGGCGTTGTGGTCGCACCGCAACTCGCTGCGCATCCTGGTCAGGCGGGATCTCGCGGTCAAGTACCAGCAGTCCGTGCTGGGCTACTTCTGGTCGTTGATCGAGCCGCTCGGCATGGGCGCCATCTACTGGTTCGTCTTCGGGGTGCTCTACTCCCGGGACACCGGTCGGCACCTCGGTGAGGCGGCCGGGTCGTACCCGTTGTTCCTGATCACCGGCATCTTCGCCTGGATGTGGACCAGTTCGGCGCTGAGCGAGGCGACGAACGCTCTGACCGGCCAGTCCCGGCTGATCACCACGATGAACGTGCCGCGTCAGGTCTTTCCGATCGGCCGGGTCACCGGCCGGTTCGCCGAGTACGCGGCCGGCCTGCCGATCCTGATCGCCATCGCGGTGATCTACGCGGTGCACGGTCGGATCCACCCCGGTTGGTCGCTGCTCTCCCTGCCGCTGGCGGTGGCCGTCCAGGCCGTCCTGTTGACCGGGCTCGCCCTGCTGCTGTCCGCGTGGAACGTGCTGATGCGCGACGTGGAACGGCTGATGCGGCTGATCATCCGGGTGCTCTTCTACGCCACGCCGATCATCTATCCGCTCAGCCTGGTCCGGGAGTCCGGGCTGCCCGGCTGGTTGAAGGTGGTGTACGAGCTGAACCCGCTGGTCGGGATCTTCCAGCTGCACCACGCGATCTGGTATCCGGACGAGTTCCCGGACGCCCGGCTGCTCGCCACCACGATCGTCGGCAGCCTGCTGGTGCTGGCCGCCGGTTGGTGGTCGTTCCGCCGGTTGGAGCCCGCCGTGCTCAAGGAGCTCTGAGGTGGCCGCGCCGATCATCGAGGCCGACGGCCTGGGCATTCGGTTCGTCCGCAATCGTCGCCGCCAGCTGCGGCTGCGCGAGTTGTTCATCCACCGGGGCGCCCGCGGCGCGTTGCCCGGCCAGTTCTGGCCGTTGCGGGACGTGTCGTTCACCGTGCAGCCCGGTGAGACCGTCGGGGTGATCGGGCGCAACGGCACCGGCAAGAGCACACTGCTGCGGCTGATCGCCGGGGTGCTCATACCGGACGAGGGCAGCATCCGGGTGCACGGCGCTGTGGCGCCGTTGCTGGAATTGTCCGCCGGTTTCTCCAACGACCTGACCGGGCGGGAGAACCTGCACCTGGTCGGTGGGCTGCACGGACTGTCGACGAGCTACCTGAAGCGGCACTTCGACGAGATCGTCGAGTTCGCCGGTGAGCAGGTGGAACGGGCCATCGACACGTCGGTGCGGCACTACTCGTCGGGAATGAAGGTGCGGCTGGGCTTCGCGATCATCTCGCACCTGCCGCACCCGATCCTGCTGATGGACGAGGTGACCGCGGTCGGGGACGCGGAGTTCCGCAAGAAGTGTTACGCGACTATTGATCGTCTGCTCGGGGAGGGGCGCACGCTGGTGCTGGTGTCACACAACGAAAAGGACCTGACCCGGTTCTGCCGTCGGGGGTTGTACCTCGACGCGGGCCGGTTGACGCTCGACGGCACCATCGCCGAGGCGCTCGACGCGTACCACGCCGCGGTCCCGCGGTGACGCTCGCGATCGTGCTCGCCGCCGGGACGCCCGCGGCGGGCCTGACCACGGCGACCGGAGAGCCGCTGGCCGACCGGCTGGCCGCCCAGTTGCGCCTGGCCGGGGCGGACGAGGTGCGCTTCGCCGCCAACCTCGACGAGCTGTCCGACCTGGTCACCACCGCGACCGCCCCGGTGCTGATCACCGGCACGGACCTGGTTGCGCACACCGCCGTACTGCGGCACCTGGCCACCAGCCCGGTGGGTCCCACTGTGGCGCTGGTCCTCGGCGACCCGCCGGTGCCCGGTCGGACCGCCGTGCGGGAGGAGCGCGGCCAGGTGGTCGACGCCGGCGCGTTGGACGCCCTCGACGGGGCCGCCACCGGCGTGTTCGGCGGCGCGCTGCGGGTCGGCGTGGACGACCTGCCGACCCTCGCGGCCGCCGCCCGGGCCGCCGCGTCC
>NZ_PYAK01000063.1 GCF_003264365.1 Micromonospora noduli | reverse complement strand
GCCCAGGTCGACGCCGCCGTCGCCGCGGCGGCCGGGGTGGCCGCGCAGGCCGCGGCCCTGCCCGCGCACGCCCGCGCGGCGGCCCTCGACCACGTGTCCCGGCGGCTCGCAGAGCGCGCGGGCGAGATCGCCGCCCTGATCACCGCGGAGAACGGCAAGCCGCTCAAGTGGGCCCGCGCCGAGGTCGGGCGTGCGGTGTCGACCTTCCGTTGGGCCGCCGAGGAGGCCCGCCGCTTCTCCGGCGAGTTGCAACGACTGGACACCGACCCGGCCGCCGGCGGGCGGATCGCCCTGGTCCGCAGGGTGCCGCGCGGGCCGGTGCTGGGCATCACGCCGTTCAACTTTCCGCTCAACCTTGTCGCCCACAAGGTGGCCCCGGCCATCGCCGTCGGCGCGCCCATCATCGTCAAGCCCGCGCCAGCGACGCCGCTGACCGCGCTGCTGCTCGGCGAACTGCTGGCCGAGACCGACCTCCCGGCCGGGATGTTCTCGGTGCTGCCGCTGCCCAACGACCGCGCCGCCGAACTGGTCACCGACCCCCGACTACCGGTGGTGTCGTTCACCGGCTCCGGGCCGGTCGGCGCGGCCATCCGCCGCGCCGCGCCGGAGAAGCACGTGACGCTGGAGTTGGGCGGCAACGCCGCCGTGGTGCTCTGCGCGGACTGGACCACCGACGAGGACCTGGACTTCGCCGCACAGCGCATCGCGACGTTCGCCAACTACCAGGCCGGCCAGTCGTGCATCGCCGTCCAGCGGGTGTACGTGCACCACGCCCGGTACGCCGACTTCCTGCCCCGGCTGGTGGCGGCGGTGCGGGGGCTGCGGACCGGCGACCCCGAGTCCGAGCTGACCGACGTCGGGCCGATGGTGTCCGAGGACGCGGCCCGCCGGGTCGAGACGTGGGTGGCCGAGGCCGTCGCCGCAGGCGGCACCGTCGAGGTGGGCGGCCTCCGCGACGGCGCGACCTACCCCCCGACCGTGCTCACCGGCGTGCCGGCGAACGCCAAGGTCGTGGCCGAGGAGGTGTTCGGGCCGGTGCTGGTGGTCGCCCCGGTCGCCGACGACCAGGCCGCGTTCACAGCTGTCAACGACTCGGCGTACGGCTTGCAGGCCGGCGTCTTCACCCGACGCCTGGACGTGGCCTTCGCCGCCGCCCGCGCGCTGGAGGTGGGCGGGGTGATCGTCGGCGACGTGCCGTCGTACCGCGCCGACCAGATGCCCTACGGCGGGGTGAAGGGCAGCGGCGTCGGCCGGGAGGGTCTGCGCAGCGCGATGGACGACTACACCGAGCCCCGGGTCATGGTGCTCACCGGCCTCACGCTCTAGGCCGGCAACACCGCCGCCCTAGTCGGCCTGCCAGGTGCCGTCGTCGCGGACCCGGGCGGGCGCGCGGCCGAGCAGCAGTGTGGTCAACGCGGCGTCGATGGTGTCGCCGAGGAACCACTCGCCGGCCTGGTCGAGCGCGAAGACCCGGCCACGCTCGTCCACCGCCAGGATGCTGTCCTGCTGCTCGGTGCCGATCGGAAAGAGGCGTACGCCGAGCACCGCGCCGAAGTCCGCGAGGGTGTCGGCGGTGTGCGCGATGGTGTGCGGGCGGATGTCGAAACGGGAGATCCACACCTGTTCGCCCCGGCCGCGCCGCGCACCGACCAGGCTGGGGAACGCGGTGAGTGCCTCCACGGCGGCAGGAAAGACCTCGTGCCGATGGTTGCGCCCCGGCACCGACGTGACGTCCCGTACGGCGGCGGCCGCCATGATCTGATCCCCGATGTGTGGCCGCCAACCGGCCGCGACCAGCGCGTTCGCGACCTCCGCCGGGAACCGCCCAGGATCGGGGTCGGGCGCCTCCGGCGCGTTCCAGGTCTCGGTGTAGGCGCGAGCCGACTCCGGCAGGACGTTCGCCCGTACCAGGAAGGCGATGCACGAGTCGCAGGGCCGCTCGGCGGGCCCACCAGCGGGATCGCCCGGCTCACGGATTCGGAAGATCTCGAAGCGGGCGCCCTCCAGCAACGCCGCTGCCTCGGCCCGCCCCATCGGCGCGATGCCTTCGGCGGCGCGGCGGTGGTCGTACTCGTGCAGGACGTCGGAGACCACGATCAGCTCGGCGTGCGCCTCCCCGCCGCGAACCAGCTCGCCGGGCGGCAACTGGTCGAGATAGTCGCGGACCAGCGGGTGATGGTTGAGTGGCACGTCGGCCTTCGTGCCCTGGGCCGTCCAGATCCGTCCGTCGATGGTCAGGTGCGCGGCGGTGTTCGGGGTGGCACCCCGATGGATTTCCCGGACCAGCAGGCTCGACGGGTCGAGAGTGCGGGGAGCTGTCGGCCCCGCGGGCTGGCTACGCCGGTACAGCTCCGCCACCACAGTGCTCGGCACCCGGGGCCAGGTGGTGACCGTGCCTGTCTGCTTGTCGATGACTGTCGTCGGCAGGTCACCCGGCACCGTGCGCACCTCGGTGGGCACGACGGACGTGATGACCCACCCCAGGTCGAACTCGTCGACCATCGCGGTGCACTCGTGGCCGAGACGCTGCGAGTCACGGCGGGCCCAGGTGGCCGCGAGCTGCTCGGCCTGTTGACGGTCGATCACACATTGAAACTACCGGACTACACGGATCGATGGCGGCCGGTATTGTTTCGCTCTACCGACGGTGACGGGAGGGCGGCGGTGGACGAACAGGCGGACCGGGGCGTCAATCGCGAGCTACGGGCCCGATTCGACGACGTTTATGGGCAATACCAGCAGCTCAGATCCGGTTTGGACACCCTTCAGACGCGACTCGCCGCGCTGCGGGTGACCCGCCGGTCGGCCGACGGGCAGGTGACGGCGACAGTGGGTGCGCAGGGCCAGTTGATCGAGGTCGAGCTGACGCCGGCCATCTACCGGGACCGCGACGCTGACGTGCTCGGCCGAAAGGTCACCGAAACGATCCGGGCCGCCGCGACCGCCGCCGCCGACGCCACTCGCGACCTCGTCGCCGAGAGCATGCCGGCCGGCTCCGGGGCGACGGACTTCCTCAAGACCGGTGATTACTCCACGCTGCTCGGTCGGGCCGACGCCGTACTCGGCAAAGGTGAGGCGAAGCCGTGACCGACGGGCAGCTCTGGCTTGATCCGTCCCGGGCCCGCCGGGGCGGCGCCGACCTGGCGCTCGCCGGCGAGGCGGTGACGGCCCGTCGTGCGGCGGAGGGGGGCGCGATCGAGGCCGCCAGCGGTGCCCGGCCCTGGGGTCGCGACGACATCGGCGCCGCCTTCGAGCGCAACTACCGCGGGTTCGAGCAGACAGTGCTGCGGGCCTGGGCCGGCGTCGGGCACCGGCTCACCGAACTGGGCAGCGACGTGGTCGAGGCGGTCGACGCGAGCGTGCAGACCGACGGTGCCAGCGCCGCCCGGGTCGGTCGGGCCGCCGACCGGCGCTGACGGCCGACGATTCCGATGAGCGTGCTGCCGAGCCCCATCCCGCACCCCCTGGACTACGCGCCGTGGGACGTGCCCGGTTGGATCTACGAGGCCCTCGACTGGGTGGTCGGCGTGCAATGGCCGGAGGGCAACGAGCGGGCCGTCTGGAACGTCGCCGACCAGTGGTACGCGGTCGCCTCCGTGCTCGCCGAGCCGCACGCCGACGCCGCCGCGGCCGCCGTCGAGGTGCACAACGGGTACGGCGGTGTCGGGGCTGTCGACGCGGCGTTCGAGGCGGCCTGGCGGGGGATCGCCGAGGGCGCCGACGCCCCGCTGCCCGTGCTGCTCGCGGTCACGGCCGACCTGGGCCGACTGGTCGAGGAGTGCGGTTGCGACATCGAGGGCGCCAAGCTCGAAGTCTGGATCGAGCTGGGCATCCTGGTCATCGAACTTCTCACAGTGGCGGTGGCGGCGGTGTTGACCGCCGGTGCGGCAACCCCGGCCGCCGGTGCGGCCATCACCGCGACGCGGCTGCTGGTTCAACAGATCTTCAAGCGGCTGATGGGCCAACTGGCCAGCAAGTCCCTCAAGCACGGGCTCAAGGAGGCCGGCGAGCGGGCCGCCAAGGAGGTCGCCCAAGGTGGTGCGCGCGGGCTCGCCAAGCGGGCCGCCCGGGGAGGGCTGGAGGAGGCCACCGAGGAGGCCGGGGTCACCCTGGCCACCCAGGCGTACCAGAACTCCACCGGGCGGGCACACGGCCTGGACCTGACCGATCTCGGTGCTTCGGCGGTCGGCGGGCTGGCCGGCGGGGCGGTGGCGCCGCTGGCCGGCCTGGGCCGGCACGCGACCGGGCGAGCGGCGAAAGTCGGGGAGCACCTGGGGCGGGAGATGACCGGCGAGGTGCTCGCCGACAGCGCGGCGAGCCTGGCCACCGGTCAGGGCCTGACCTCGATGGAGGACGTGGCGCGCGCCGCCGCGTCCGGGGCCACCGGTTCGGCGACCGGGCAGACCGACCACGCGCTACGCGCCCGGCTCGACGCGCAGGCCAACGCCCTCGCCGGAGCATCGTTCACGGGCCCCTCCCTCCCGACTGTGCTGCCTGTCGCGGGGGATGCGGCCTCTGTGGGAGCGTCTCCCTCAACGGTGGCCTCGGCCGCGGTGGGGGCTTCTTCTGCGGGGGCTGCCGGTGGTGTGGCTTCGGGTGGTCTGGTGACGACTGCCGGCATTCCGGTGCAGGCGACGGAGGGTGTTGCCACCACGCCGTCGAACCAGTTGGCTGCGACGACGTCACAGGCTGCCGACCAGTCACGGGGAGCGGGGCCGGCGTCCCCGGTCGCGCCCGACGCGCACACGTCGTCACCGATGCCGGTTGGCGTGCTGTCCGACGTGGACGTGGTGGACCGTTCGGTAGGCGCCTCTGAGGAGCGTGGGTCGTTCGGCGACAGAGCGGCCGTCCCGCACCCGGTCACGGCCGACCCCGTGCTCTCGGCGGTGACCACCGAGCCGGCCACGTCGGCCGTGGGTGCCGGCCCGGTCGCGTCGGAGTTGGGTGCCGATCCGGTCGCGTCGGCTTCGGCTGCCGATCCGGCCACCTCGGCGGTGGCTGATCCGAGTCGGTCAGCGGTGGGTGCTGATCCGAGGCTTTCGTCGGCGTCCGTGCCGGTGGCCGGCACCCTCGAATCAGGCGGCGGGCCGGCTGCCACCGGTGTGCCGCCGGCCCACCCCGGCAGCTCGCCGCACCCCACCACCTCCGGACCGACCGCCTGGTCTCCGGCGACCGGCCCCTCCACACCGACGATCACCCCCGGCCCGTCGGCACCGATCACCTTCGGCGTCTCGACCACCACCAACGGGCCGCTGCCGGTCGCCTCCACCCCACCGGCGGTGGGTCGGTTCGCCGTGCCGTCGCGTGTCCCGACCCGGGAGACGCCCGCACCGGTGCGAGCGCCCGATCATCCGGCCCGGGGAAGGGCGTCGATCCCCGTCGACGTGGCCGCGTTCGGTGCCCCGTCGGTGCGTGAGCCCGAAACCAACGACGCGTACGCGGCGCAGTGGGCCGCAGCGGCGGAAGCCGCCGAGCGGCGGCGCTACCAGGACCACTACGAGTCGCTGCGGATCGGGTTCGAGAACAACCGCCGGCAGGCCGAGGCCGCCCGACTACGCACCCGTGCCGTGGAGCACGATCGCCGAGCCGTCGAGTACGCCACCTACGCCCGACAACTGCACCAGGCCGGCAACCGGCAGTGGGCCGACGGCTGGCAGCGCGTCGCGAACGAGGAAGCTCGCGCGTACGCCGAATGGCGTGACCTGGCAGACGCGGTGCTGGTCGGCACCACGGCCCCGCCGGTCGTGGACATCAGCGCCACATTCGAGCACGCCAACCGGGACGTGGGTGCTCTCGCGCTCGGCGCGGTGGAGACTGCCGGCCCGTCCAGGCTCACCGGCGACGACGATCCGCCGCCGATCGACGACTCCCGGCCGTACGGGCAGCCCGGAGGGCTCCGGCCACCGCTCGCCCTGCACCAGGTCGACGTCGAACGACAGATGCCCCGCGATCCAGACGGCACCGTCACCCGCACCGCAGACCCGCGCCACGGCGGCTGGTTCGGGCTGCTCAACGACGGCGGTCCCGCGGCCGACGCCACCCGGGGCATCAACTGCCTGGACTGCACGCTGTCCCTGTTCGAGACGTGGGTGCACGGGCGCCCCCGCGTGTCGGCGCCCCGAACCTTCGACGGCTACCTCGACGGTGACATCCGGCGCCCCATCCGTGGCGAGGCAGGCGGCCCAGGTCGGGTGGAGGACGTGACCGGCGGGCGCTTCCAGCAACTCCTCGCCCCGGCGTCCGGTCAACGTACGGACTCCACGCAGGCGCGGCAGGCCGCCGACCGGGGCTACCGCAACCTGCACGACCAACTGTTGCTGGGCGGCCACGGCAGCTACTCGTTCCTGGTCACCGAGTGGGCGCACGGTGGTTCGCACGCCTGGGTGGCGCTCAACCAGAACGGCACTGTGCTCTACGTGGACCCCCAGAACGGCGTGGTCCGGGACCGGCCGCTCTACCCCGACGTGGTCGGCATCGACGCGTTGGTGCTGAGCGGAGACGGCCGACCGATGCCGCTCGGCGGACTACCCCGGGGCCGGTTCAGCGAACGTCCCGACCTGCCGGATCACCCGCCGACGCACGACGACGGCGGCCACGGCGACCCGTACATCAACCGGATGTACCTGCTCCTCGACGGCCCGGGCTCGGCCCCCGATGCCGACGCCAACGTTCCAGCGAGCGCCGATCCCGACCAGCCCACACCGGGTGGCGGTCCTTCCCGTGCCGTTCTGTTGGCCAGCAGCGTGGACGACATCTTCGCCGCAGGGGTGACTCCCGTTGAGTTCGCGACGGCGGTCGACCCGCCCACCCTTCGTCGGCTGGTGCCGGACCTGGACGAAGCGTCGGCACGTGACCTCGTGCGACTGTTCGCCGACGACCGGGTCCGGGACATGCTCGACAGCGCCCGGCGAGAGCCGCCCCCGCACGAGCCGGACCTGGCCGAGCGGCTGGTGCGGCAGTTGGTGCAGCATCCGGCCCTGGCGCGGATGATCCAGTCCACGCCTGAACTCGCGAAGTCGCTGACGGCCCGCCCGCTTACCCTGCATCACCTGGCCAGCCATCAACAGGCCATCGACGTCCTCGCCGAGGTGCTGGACGACGTCGCCCAGCAGGAGGCGACGCGGCAGGATTCGGACCGCCGGCAAGTGCCCGAACCAGAGCCGACACCCCTCACCGGCGAGCAGTTGACGATCAGCGCAAGTATTCAGGTGCGCCGAGGGCCGGTGGCGCAGGCAGGGTTCGACGAGGCCCGACGCGACGACGCTGGCTACCGGAAGCGCTACCTCGACGGTCTCTACTCAGCGGCGATAGAGGCGCAGGTCGATCTGAATCAGCTGGCAGTGTCCCTAGCCCATGTCGGTGACCTCCGCGTCGGTGAGCCCGGCTGGCGTCCTCAGCCCAAGGATCGTCGTCGAGCTGAGGACAAGGTGGCCAAACACCAGGGCGATGCGTCCAAGCTGCTCGACCTGGCCGCCGCGAAGGTCGAGTTCCGCAACCTCGACGACCTCTACGCCGCCCTTGAGCGGGTCAACGAGTACCCCGGCATCGTCGTCGTGAGCTGTGAAGATCGGTTTGTGTCACCAATGAGCAGTGGTTATCGGGACGTGCAAATTGTGCTGCGGATGCGGAACGGTCACCTAGCCGAATTCCGTCTCCACCTGGCTGCGCTTGACGCCGTAGCGGTCTGGGAGCATGTGCTTTATGAGGTCCGACGTGACGTGGAGGCCCTTGCCGAGGAGGATGGCCGAGCCTTGACGCCACGAGAGCGAGCGATCACGGATGGCATTCGCCTTCGTGAGCAACAGCTGTTCTGGACGGCATTACAGTCAACTTTCGAGGAGAAGTTTGAATGACCGAGATGCCGGGTCTGGTGCTTCCCTCCTACTACCTCTACTACCAATCGCCGGTGAAGATCGTCGAGACTCCCGACGGCGGTGCCAGGGTCTGGCGGCTGTCTATCGACTCTGGGGGTTGGCACGAGAAGAACGACATCTTTGTTGAGATAACGCTAGGCGTCGGAGGTGACATTTTCCGGCGTACCGCGGAGGACTTCGTGCAGGAGGTGGAGGCGTTTCGGGCTCACTATCTCAAGGGTGAGGGGCCAATCTTCGCGCTCTACGAGACGGTGCGTTCGATCGAGCTTCTGGCGGACGCCGAAGCGCGTCACGAGACGCCGAAGGAGCAGGCGCTCATTCGTGGGATTCGGCAGCGGACGTTCGTCATGTTCGAGGAGCAGCTTCGGGCGGCCGGTGATCCTGGCGCGGACCCGGACATAGCGAGAGTGCAGTAGGCATGCTCCGCAGCTGGACAGACGGAGGGACGGGTCGGTGGCGGGGCCGAATAAGATCGACGCATGGCGAAATCCGGTACGCAGAGCGTCAGGTCCACCGTCTGGGCCTGGCCGGTCGGCATCCTGATCGGTCTGGCGGTCGGCATTCCCGTGTTCGGTGCGAAGGGTGGCGTGGCCTTCGGTGTCGCCCTCGGCATCGCCTTCGCGCTCGGCCTGGGTGCGATCAGGGGTCGGGCCGACGGTGACCCCGCTCGGGGTGGCCCGGACGGTAGGGCCGCCGGGGATGGCGCCGACGCCCCGGGCCGAGGGTGATCGACTCGGGTTCATTGAAGTCGGGGCATCCAGGGACGTGGGACAGCCCGACTTCCGTGAAGCCGAGTGGATCATCGCCAGCGCCGGACGCGGCGGCCACGGGGACGACCGGGCCGGGCAGTGTTGCCGAGGCGGTGGCCGTACAGGAGGAGTTGCGGCCGCTGGTGGACCTGGTCGGGCCGGGGCCGAGCGCGCCCGCGACGGTGGCCGGCCTGGACGTCGCGTACGCCGAGGGTGGTGACCTGCTGGCGGCGGCCGTGACGGTCCTGGACGCCCGGACCCTGGCGGTGGTGGACTCCGCTGTCGGTGTGGGGCGACCCGCGTTCGACTATGTGCCGGGGTTGTTCGCCTTCCGTGAGTTGCCCGCGTTGCTCGCCGCGCTCGACCGGCTGACCACCATCCCGGACCTGTTGGTCTGCGACGGGCACGGGCTGGCCCATCCGCGCCGGTTCGGGCTGGCCTGCCACCTGGGGGTGGTCACCGGGTTGCCCGCGATCGGGGTGGCGAAGACGCCACTGGTCGGGGTGTGGGATCCGCCGTCCGCCGAGCGGGGTTCCTGGTCGTCGTTGCGCGACGGTGGTGAGGTCGTCGGTCGGGTGCTGCGGACCCGCGACGGGGTGAAGCCGGTCTTCGTCAGCGTCGGCCATCGGGTGAGCCTGGAGAACGCGACGGCGCAGGTGCTCACGTTGACTCCGCGCTACCGGCTGCCGGAGACCACCCGCACCGCCGACCGGCTGTGCCGTGACGCCCTCGCGGAGGCGGAGCAGGCCCGCTGATTGGCTGGTCAGCCCGCCATCAGGAGGTCGGCCGGAGGAGCCGTAAACCGTAACGCCGCACACATGCGGGGCGCTCTATGACCGGTGGTACAGGTGGGCCGGTAGTAGCCTGACCAGCGGACCCCACCCGGGGAGAACGGCGAGGTAATCATGACAGTGCGTCGACGCGTGGCACGGCTCGCGGCGGTCTGCGGTCTTGCGGGCGGCCTGGTGATGCTCGGTGCGTCACCGGCGCTGGCCGATCAGGACTCGGTCCGGGTGGGCGCGGCCAGCAGCTTCGCCGCCGGTGGTTCCGCGCAGGGGGTGAACGTCGCGGTGCGCAAGCGCACCGAAGGGTGCGTCCTGCTGCGTACCGCGTTGGGCTTCAGCCTGTCGGGTCTCCAGCCGAACCAGGTGGCGGTCGAGGTCAACGCGGGCGGGCGCTGGTTCCCGGTGGCCGTCAGCGGTGGCGCCGGCACCGTGTCGACCGCGCAGACGTCACCGTCGAAGCCGACTCTGTGCAAGGGCAAGGGCATCACGGTGCGCTACCGGGTGGCGTTCGCGGCGGGTGCGCCGGGCGGCCGTCTCGTGGTCACGGGCGCGGGCATCAGCGCGGCCGGCCAGACGCTGGGTCACGCCACCGACGCGGCGCGGCTGACCGGAGGGCGGGTCACTCCGTCGCCGACTCCGTCGCGGTCGAAGACGCCGTCGCCGACTCCGAGCCCGACCGAGGTCGCGACCGTCGACGAGGCGGTGAACCCGGCGGCGCAGGGCGGCGTCTCCGCGGCGCCGAACACCACAGCGACCGCTGCCGAGTCGTCCGGAGGTTCACCGGTGATGTACTTCGGCATTGTGCTGGTGGCGGTCGGACTGCTGCTCATCGTGCTGCTGTTCCGTCGCTCGCGGCAGGACCGGAAGCCGTCCGACGACGCTCCCGGCACCCTGCCGGGCAACCCCGGCGGCACCACCTACCGCGCCGGGGGTGGGTTGCCGGCCGCGCCCGGTCGCCCCGGTCAGGTGTACGGCCAGCAGCCGCCGGCCGCCGCCTGGGGTGGTGCGGTGCCGTCACCGCGTCCCGCCGCCGGCGGGGTTTACGGTGCCCGGCCGGACACCCCGGCGCCGGAGGCCACCCAGCCGATGCCGGGCCGGCCCGACGGTCGCCCGAAGCCCGGTGACCCGCCCACCGACGGCGGCGGCCACACCGTGTTCATTCCCCGCCTCCCCGGCTGAGCGGAGTACGGCCCGGCCCTCCGTTAGGCTCAGGATCGGTGTCTAACCCGCGGCCAAGGAGTGGAACACGTGTCTGATCTGTCCCAGATTGTGAAGGCGTACGACGTCCGCGGGACGGTGCCGGACCAGTGGGACGAACGGGTCGCCGAGGCACTGGGCGCCGCCTTCACCCAACTGCTCAACTCCACCGACGAGCCGGGCGACGCCGTCGTCGTCGGGTACGACATGCGCGCCACCTCGCCCGGCCTGGCCGCCGCGTTCGCCGCCGGCGTACGCGCCGAGGGCCGCTCGGTGATCGAGATCGGCCTCGCCTCCACCGACCTGCTCTACTACGCGTCCGGCTCGCTCGACCTGCCCGGCGCGATGTTCACCGCCAGCCACAACCCCGCGCAGTACAACGGCATCAAGATGTGCCGCTCCGGTGCGCGCCCGATCGGCCAGGAGAGCGGCCTGGCCGAGATCCGGGAGCGGGCCCAGGCCCTCCTGGACTCGGGCGACGCTCGTCCCGCCGGTGCGCCGACCCGGCCCGCCGAGCGGCGCGACCTGCTCCCCGACTACGCCGGCTACCTGCGCAAGCTGGTCGACCTCTCGGGCATCCGGCCGTTGAAGGTGGTCGTCGACGCCGGCAACGGCATGGGTGGCTTCACCGTTCCGACGGTGCTGGGCGACGCGGCCCTGTCGCCGCTGCCGCTGGAGATCGTGCCGCTCTACTTCGAGTTGGACGGCAGCTTCCCCAACCACGAGGCCAACCCGCTCGACCCGGCGAACCTGGTCGACCTTCAGCGCGCGGTGGTCGAGCACGGGGCCGACATCGGGTTGGCCTTCGACGGTGACGCCGACCGGTGCTTCGTGGTGGACGAGCGCGGTGAGCCGGTCTCACCGTCGGCGATCACCGCACTCGTGGCCGCCCGTGAGTTGGCCAAGCACCCGGGTTCCACGGTGATCCACGGCCTGATCACCTCCAGCGCCGTCGCGGAGATCATCCGGGAGCACGGTGGGCAGCCGGTCGTCGCCCGGGTCGGGCACTCCTTCATCAAGGCGGAGATGGCGCGCACCAACGCCGTCTTCGGCGGCGAGCACTCCGCGCACTACTACTTCCGGGACTTCTGGTTCGCCGACACCGGGATGCTCGCGGCGATGCACACGTTGGCCGCGCTGGGCGAGCAGTCGCTGCCGCTGTCCGTGTTGGCTGGTGAGTACGAGCGCTACATCGCCTCCGGCGAGATCAACTCAACGGTGACCGACCAGGCGGCAGCGGTGGCCGAGGTGCGCGCCGCGTACCCCGACGCGGTGGCCGACGAGATGGACGGTCTCACCCTGCGTTTCCCCGACGGCGCCTGGTTCAACCTGCGCGCCTCCAACACCGAGCCGCTGCTGCGACTCAACGTCGAGGCGCCCACCCGGGATCGGATGGTCTCGCTCCGGGACGACGTGCTCGACCGCGTTCGCCGATAAGATCGCCTGCGCCGGTCGGCACCGCCGTCGGTCAAGCCGTACACGTGGAAGGAGCCGCGCCATGGCCCTGGATCCGCAGTTGCTCGAGATCCTTGCCTGTCCGGACACGCACCACGCCCCGCTCACCTATGACGCCGAGGCGCAGACGTTGACCTGTACGGAGTGCGGCCGGATCTTCGAGGTCCGCGACGACGTGCCGGTGCTGCTGCTCGACGAGGCGCGCGGCGGCCCCGGGCAGTCCTCATGATCGACGGTACGGCCGGGGTCAGCGGGCGCCGTGACGCCGACGAGGCCCTGCTCGACAACCCGCAGGCGTTGGCCGAGGCCGACCCGGGCGGCATGCTCCGGCACACGGCGTCGGCCGGTGCGCAGGTTCGCGAGAGCGCCGCGCTGGCAGCCGAGGCGAACCTCGCGGTGCTCGCCGACGACGGGCGGCCCCGAGCCGTCGTGATCGCCGGCATCGGCACCGCCGGGCGTACCGGGGACGTGCTGGCCACTGTCGCCGGGCCACGCTGCCCCGTCCCGATCATCGGGCACCGCTCCGCTGGCGTACCCGGTTGGGTGGGCGCGGCCGACGTGGTGATCGCGGTGAGCGCGTCCGGACGTAGCCCGGAGGCGCTCGGCGCCGCCGAGGCGGCCCACCGCCGTGGTGCCCGACTCGTCGCCGTGGGTGCCCCGGACTCGCAGTTGCAGTCGATTGCCGAGCAGGCCCGGGCGCCGTTCATCCCGGTTCCCCGCCGTGCCCCGGCCCGGGCCAGCCTCTGGGCGCTCACCGTGCCGGTCCTGCTCGCCGCCCGTTCCCTCGGGCTCGTGAAGGTCAACGAGGCGGACCTGGCGGAGACCGCGGCCCGGCTCGACGCGGACGCCGACCGCTGCCGGTCCGCCGCCGAGTCCTTCGTCAACCCGGCGAAGTCACTGGCGTTGGGCCTGGCCGGCTCGATCCCGATCGTCTGGGGTTCGTCCCCGCTCGCGACGGTGGCGGCCCGCCGGTTCGGCGACACCCTGTCGGCCAACGCCCGCTACCCGGTGGTCACCGGCGCGCTGGGTGAGGCCGGGCGGGGTCGGGTCGGGCTGCTCGACGGCGTCTTCGGCGGCCTGGCCGAGGGGGAGCGGGACATCTTCGCCGACCCGGCCGAGGACGACGGCGAGGGCACCCGGCTGCGGCTGGTGCTGCTGCGCGACGGCGGGCTCAACGCCGAGGACGACACCGACGAGCCGCTCGCCGTCGAGGAGCGCCGTGCTGACGCGGTGCAGACCCTCGCGGAGCGCCGTGGCGTGCGGTGCGACGTGGTGACCGCCGAGGGCGGCTCCGCCCTGGAGCGGCTGGCGTCGCTGATCGCCGTTCCGGATTTCGCCTCGATCTACCTTGCTCTGGCACACGGGCTGGACCCGATGGCCGTTCCGGCCATCACCGAGATGAAGGAGCTGTCGAACCAGTGAACGAACGTAGGGGGCGGCGCGTCATGCGCGGACCGGGCGGCTTCGTGCGGCGAAGCGGAGCGGTGGCATGAGCGCCAACGGCGGGACGAAGGCGATTGTCGCCGCCCTGCTGGCCAACATCGGCATCGCCGTCACCAAGTTCATCGCGTTCCTGCTCTCCGGCTCGTCGTCGATGCTGGCCGAGGCGGTCCACTCGGTCGCCGACTCCGGTAACCAGGGCCTGCTGCTGCTCGGTGGCAAGCGGGCGAAGCGCGCGGCCACCCCGGAACACCCGTTCGGGTACGGCCGGGAGCGCTACATCTACGCGTTCATCGTGTCCATCGTGCTGTTCAGCATCGGTGGTCTGTTCGCGCTCTACGAGGCGTACCACAAGTGGCATCACAAGGGCGGCATCGAGTCCTGGCACTGGCTGCCGGTGGTCGTGCTGGTGTCAGCGATCATCATGGAGTCGTTCTCCTTCCGGACCGCCATCAAGGAGTCCAACCACGTCCGGGGCAACCAGTCGTGGGTGCGTTTCATCCGCCGGGCCAAGGCGCCAGAGCTGCCGGTGGTCCTCCTGGAGGACTTCGGCGCGCTGGTCGGTCTGGTGTTCGCCCTGTTCGGCGTCACCATGACGCTGATCACCGGCAACGGCGAATGGGACGCCGCCGGCACCGCAATGATCGGCATCCTGCTGGTCGTCATCGCCGTCGTGCTGGCCATCGAGACGAAGAGCCTGCTGCTCGGTGAGGGCGCCGAGGCCTCCGAGCTGGCTGCCATCGAGCGGGCCGTCACCGACGGCCCCGAGGTGGAGCGGATCATCCACATGAAGACGCTCTACCTGGGCCCGGAAGAGCTGATGGTGGCCGCCAAGATCGCCGTTCCGGCGTGGGAGAGCGCCCAGGACCTGGCCCGTGGCATCAACGCCGTCGAGGCGCGGATCCGCGCCGCGGTGCCGATCGCCCGGGTGATCTATCTGGAGCCGGACGTCTACAGCGCCGCTGCCGCCGAGGCCGGCACCGGTGCCGCGGCCGACACCGCCGTGCCGCAGCCGCAGGACACGTCGGGCGAGCCGGCCGGGCGGCCCGGGGGCTGACGGGTGGAGCCACTGTACGGGCCGATCCGGGACTACGCCTGGGGCTCGCGCTCGGCCATCGCCCTTCTCCAGGGGCGATCGGTGCCGAGCGCGGGTCCGGAGGCGGAGCTGTGGTTGGGGGCCCACCCGGGCGCCCCGGCCCACGTGGATCGCGCCGGTCTGCGGGTGAGCCTCTGCGACCTGGTACGGGACGAACCAGGGCAGTGGCTCGGCCAGCGGGTGTCCGAGCGGTTCGGCAGTCGACTGCCGTTCCTGCTCAAGGTGCTCGCGGCCGACGCTCCGCTGAGCCTGCAGGCCCACCCGGACGCCGAGCAGGCGCAGGCCGGCTACGCGGCGGAGGCGGGGCGCCCCGAGGGGCAGCGCAACTACTCCGACCCGCACCACAAGCCGGAATTGCTGGTCGCGCTCACCCCGTTCGAGGCGCTGTGCGGTTTCCGGGATCCGGCGGAGTCGGCCGAGGCGCTCGCCGCGTTCGGCGTACCGGCGTTGGCACCGGTGGTCGCCGCGTTGCGGGCCGGGCCGGCGGGGTTGCGGACGGCGGTGCGGACGCTGCTCGGCTGGCCGGTCGCGAGGCGTCACGACCTGATGGCCGCTGTGGTGGCAGCGCCGGCCGACGGCCCGGACGCGGAGCTGACCCGCCGGCTGGCCAAGGCGTACCCGGGGGATCCGGGTGCGCTGGTCGCGCTGCTGTTGCACCACCTGCGGCTGGAGGCGGGGGAGGCGATCTGGATGCCTGCCGGCAACCTGCACGCCTACCTGAGCGGCTGCGGCGTGGAGATCATGGCGGCCAGCGACAACGTGCTACGCGGCGGCCTGACCCCGAAGCGGGTGGACGTCGACGAGTTGTTGCGGGTGCTGCGCTTCGAGGTGCTGCACGATCCGGTGCGGGCCGCGCAGCCGGTCGGCCCGGGCGTGGACTGGTGGCCCGTGCCGGTGGACGATTTCGCGCTGCACCGGGTGCGGGTCGACGCGGCGGTGCCCTCGGTGACGCTGCCGCTGCCCGGGCCCCGGGTGGTGCTCTGCGCTGGCGGTTCGATCACCGTGGACGACGGTGCCGGCGCGTTGACGCTGGTCTCGGGCGAGGCGGCGATCGGTACGGCGTTGGGAGCGCCGCTGCGGATCGACGGTGCCGGTGTGGCGTACGTGGCGACGTCCGGGCTGCGCTGACCTCGACTCGGGCCAACGACACAAGTCCGACTTTCCCGGAATAGCTTGACGTCACCTTGCCTGAGTGTGACTCTATGAGTACGCAGCGTTATCGCGACGACGGTCCGAGAACGTGCGGGGGAACCAAACCGGGGGGATGCACGGGGCGGGCGGGACGTGGGCGGGAAGGTCCGTCCATCACCGACCGCCCCGTGCGCTGTCCGCCGACCGTGCCTGATGCCCGTCGCCGACGCGCGTAAGGTGGAGGGTCGGCGCAGACATCGTTCGACAGGAGCTTTCATGACCAGCACCCTCCCGGCGTCCGCCAGCGGCACGCCGTCCGAGGCCCGGCCGAGCACGCTCGCCGACGGCGACTTCAAGGTGGCGGATCTGTCGCTCGCCGAGTTCGGGCGTAAAGAGATCCAGCTCGCCGAGCACGAGATGCCCGGCCTGATGGCGATCCGGCGTGAGTTCGCCGAGGCGCAGCCGCTCGCCGGCGCGCGGATCACCGGCTCCCTGCACATGACCATCCAGACCGCCGTCCTGATCGAGACGTTGGTCGCGCTCGGCGCGCAGGTCCGCTGGGCGTCCTGCAACATCTTCTCCACCCAGGACCACGCCGCCGCGGCGATCGTCGTCGGCCCGGACGGCACCCCCGAGGCTCCGGCCGGGGTTCCGGTGTACGCCTGGAAGGGCGAGACCCTTCCGGAGTACTGGTGGTGCACCGAGCAGGTGCTCGCCTGGCCCGACGGCCAGGGCCCCAACATGATCCTCGACGACGGCGGCGACGCCACCCTGCTCGTGCACAAGGGTGCCGAGTTCGAGCGGGCCGGGGCGGTCCCGCCGGTCGAGTCCGCCGACTCCGAGGAGTACGCGGTCATCCTCGAGTTGCTGCACCGCTCGCTCGGCGAGGACGGCCAGCGTTGGACCCGGATCTCCGCCGGCATCAAGGGCGTGACCGAGGAGACCACCACCGGCGTGCACCGGCTCTACGAGATGCACCGGGCTGGCACGCTGCTCTTCCCGGCCATCAACGTCAACGACTCGGTGACCAAGAGCAAGTTCGACAACAAGTACGGCTGCCGGCACTCGCTCATCGACGGCATCAACCGCGCCACCGACGTGCTGATCGGCGGCAAGATGGCGGTCGTCATGGGCTACGGCGACGTGGGCAAGGGCTGCGCCGAGTCGCTGCGTGGTCAGGGCGCCCGGGTCGTGGTGACCGAGGTGGACCCGATCTGCGCGTTGCAGGCCGCGATGGACGGCTACCAGGTCGCCACCCTGGACGACGTTGTCGAGCAGGCCGACATCTTCATCACCGCCACCGGCTGCTTCGACGTCATCACCAACGAGCACATGGCCCGGATGAAGCACCAGGCCATCGTCGGCAACATCGGCCACTTCGACAACGAGATCGACATGGCCGGGCTGGCCAAGCGGTCCGACGTCGAGCGGATCAACATCAAGCCGCAGGTCGACCTGTGGCGCTTCGCCGACGGGCACGCCATCATCGTGCTCTCCGAGGGCCGCCTGCTGAACCTGGGCAACGCGACCGGGCACCCGAGCTTCGTCATGTCGAACTCCTTCGCCAACCAGACGATCGCCCAGATCGAGCTCTTCACCAAGACCGAGGAGTACCCGATCGGCGTCTACGTGCTGCCCAAGCACCTGGACGAGAAGGTGGCCCGGCTGCACCTCGGCGCTCTCGGCGCCAAGTTGAGCACGCTGACCAAGGAGCAGGCCGCCTACCTCGGCGTCTCCACCGAGGGTCCGTTCAAGCCGGACCACTACCGCTACTGATCGACATCTCCGGACCGGGTCGGCTGTTCGCAGCCGGCCCGGTTCGTCGTCTCCGCCGCCGGCTCGGCGGGCTCAGCGTCTCCGGCTCAGCCCGAACGGGGGCCGCGTCGGGTGGGTCGGAACCACGTCCAGACGCACCAGATCAGCCAGCCGACCGACACGACGGTGGCCAGCGCCCGCAGGCGTAGCGCGCTGAGCAGCAGCACCACGGCCAGCACCGTCAACCACGGCAGGAATCCCCTCACGGCGGGGATCCTTCCACAGCCGACCGGCGACAGGCCGGCTGCCGGCGGCCGTCGGTCTTCGTCATCGGCCCAGTGAGCTTGTCGTGAACGACTTGACGAGCGCCCTGAGCAGGGAGGAAGGTATGCCTGCCCTAAGTCAGCCAAGGCGTGCCTAACCTACTCGGAGCCCGGATGTTCGCCACCTACCTGATCGGCCTGCGGGAAGGGCTGGAAGCGACCCTGGTGGTCAGCATCCTGGTCGCCTTCCTGGTGAAGTCGCAGCGCCGGGACCGGCTGCCGCAGGTCTGGGCCGGCGTCGGCCTGGCCGTGGCGCTCTCGGTGCTCTTCGGCTGGCTGATCGAGTACACGTCAACCTCGCTGCTGTCCCGTTCCGAGGATCGTGAGTTGTTCGAGGCGATCACCTCTGTCGCCGCCGTGGTCTTCGTGACCTGGATGATCTTCTGGATGCGCCGGGCCGCCCGGACCATCGCCGGTGAACTGCGGGGCAAGCTCACCGAGGCGCTGGCCGTCGGGTCCCTCGCCGTCGCCGGTATGGCCTTCCTCGCGGTGATCCGCGAGGGCCTGGAGACCGCGCTGATCTTCTACTCGGCCGCCCAGGGCGCGGCCGGCGACAGCGGCCCGCTGCTCGCGTTGATCGGCGGCATCGTCACCGCAGTGGCCCTCGGCGTGCTGCTCTACGCCAGCGCCCTGCGGATCAACCTCAGCAAGTTCTTCACCTGGACCGGCGCGCTGCTGATCCTGGTCGCCGCCGGCATCCTCAAGTACGGCGTGCACGACTTCCAGGAGGCCGGCGTCCTGCCCGGCCTGAACGACCTGGCCTTCGACATCACCGGCGCGCTGGACCCGAGCACCTGGTACGCGGCCCTGCTCGCCGGCATGTTCAACGTGACTCCCGCGCCCACCGTGCTGGAGACGATCGCCTGGGTCGCGTACGCCGTACCGGTGCTCCTGCTCTTCCTGCGACCGGCCCGGCGCAAGCCGGCACCCACCGCGACCACCACCACCGTCACCGAGCGCGGGGCCGACACCGGCGCCGAGGCCGAGGCCGAGGCGGCGTCCACGCCGCAGCGTGCCTGACCCACGAGGAGAGACAGTCCAGATGCGTACCACCCAGTTCTTCGCGCTGGCCGCCGCCGGCGTGCTGGCGACGGCCGGTCTGGCCGCCTGCTCCGACTCCGACAAGGGTGACTCGGCCGCGTCCGGCGGACCGATCGTGGTCAAGGCCAGCGACACCGCCTGTGAGGTCGGCTCGACCGACCTGGGCGCCGGCACCGCCACCTTCAAGATCACCAATTCGGGTGCGAAGGTGACCGAGTTCTACGTGTACGCCGACGGCGACCGCGTGATGGGCGAGGTGGAGAACATCGCCCCCGGGTTGAGCCGCGAGCTGCACGTGGAGTTGCCGGCCGGCACGTACCAGACGGCCTGCAAGCCAGGGATGAGTGGCAAGGGCATCCGGGGTGCGCTCAAGGTCAGCGGGTCGGCTCAGCCGCTCACCGCGGACGCCGCGCTGGGTGACGCCACCGACAACTATCAGCGCTACGTCAAGAGCCAGACCGCCGCGCTGCTGGTCAAGACCGAGGAGTTCGTCGGCGCGGTCAAGGCCGGCGACGTGGCGAAGTCCAAGGCGCTCTACCCGGTCGCCCGCACCTACTGGGAGCGGATCGAGCCGGTTGCCGAGATCTTCGGTGACCTCGACCCCAAGATCGACGGCCGCGAGGAGGTCATCGAGGAGGGGATGGAGTTCACCGGCTTCCACCGGATCGAGAAGGACCTCTGGCAGTCCGGTGACATCAGCAAGGACGGCCCGATCGCCGACCGGCTGCTCGTCGACGTCAAGGAGATCGTGGCCAGGGCGAACGCCGAGAAGCTCTCCCCGCTCCAGCTCGCCAACGGTGCCAAGGAGCTGCTCGACGAGGTGGCCAGCGGCAAGATCACCGGCGAGGAGGACCGCTACTCGCACACCGACCTGTGGGACTTCGCCGCGAACCTCGAAGGTTCCAAGGCCGCCGTGTCCGCCCTGCGGCCCGCGTTGCAGCAGCGCTCGCCGGAGCTGGTCACGCAGTTGGACACCGAGTTCACCAACGTCGAGGGACTGCTCGGCAAGCACCGCGACGGCGACGGGTGGAAGCTGCACACCGCGCTGAGCAAGGCCGAGCTCAAGGAGCTCTCCGACGGGATCAACGCGCTCGCCGAGCCGATCAGCAAGGTCGCCGCGGCCGTCGCGAAGTGACCACCTGGCAGAAAGAGTCGAGTCGATGAGCGGGAGCAGGTTCACCCGGCGCCGGGCCATCACCCTGGCCGGGGCCGGGGTGGCCGGGGTCGCCGGGGTGGCGGCCGGCGCGGGAGCACTGCTGAACGGCTCCCATGGCCCGGCCGCGGCGAACGACCACCCGGCCGGGGCCGTGCCGTTCCACGGTGAGCACCAGGCCGGCATCGTCACCCCGGCGCAGGACCGGCTGCACTTCGTGGCCTTCGACGTGATCACCAAGGACCGGGCCCGACTCGTCGAACTGCTGGAGGAGTGGACGGCCGCCGCCGCCCGGATGACCGCGGGGCGCGACGCCGGGATCCTGGGTGCGGTCGGCGGGATGCCGGAGGCCCCACCGGACGACACCGGTGAAGCACTCGGCCTGCCTCCCTCGCAGCTCACCCTCACCATCGGCTTCGGGCCGACGCTGTTCCGCGACGCCGACGGGCGGGACCGCTTCGGCATCGCCGACCGGCGGCCCGCCGCCCTCGCCGAGCTGCCGAAGTTCCCGGGCGACGCGTTGCAGCCGCAGCTCTCCGGCGGTGACCTCTGCGTGCAGGCGTGCGCCAACGACCCGCAGGTGGCGGTGCACGCGATCCGCAACCTGGCCCGGCTCGGCATGGGCGTGGTGAGCGTCCGCTGGTCGCAGTTGGGCTTCGGCCGCACCTCGTCGACCTCGCGGGAGCAGGCCACCGCGCGCAACCTCTTCGGGTTCAAGGACGGCACGGCCAACCTCAAGGCCGAGGACACCGACCTGCTGCGCGACCAGTTGTGGGTGCAGCCGGGCGACGGACCGGACTGGATGGCCGGGGGCTCGTACCTGGTCACCCGCAAGATCCGGATGCTCGTGGAGACCTGGGACCGGACCTCCCTCGCTGAGCAGGAGGAGATCGTCGGCCGGACCAAGGGCAGCGGCGCGCCACTGGGTCGCACCGACGAGTTCGATGAGCCCGACTTCGCCGCCCGTGGCGCGGACGGGAAGCCGGTGATCGCCGAGCACGCTCATGTCACGCTGGCCCACCCGAGTCGGAACGGCGGCGCTCAGCTGCTGCGCCGGGGCTACAACTTCGTCGACGGCTCGGACGGCCTCGGCCGACTCGACGCGGGCCTCTTCTTCATCGCCTACCAGCGCGATCCACGCCGTCAGTTCGTGCCGATCCAGACGCAGTTGGCCCGACACGACGTGATGAACGAGTACCTGCGACACGTCTCCAGCGGGGTGTTCGCCTGTCCTCCCGGGGTACGCGACGGCGGGGATCACTGGGGGCGCGGGCTGTTCGGCTGACTGTCGTCCGGATGGCGACAACGGGTTCGGCCCAGCCTGCTGTGGCGCCAGGCGGCGCCGAAGGGGGATCATGGAAGCGTTACCGGCGGACGCCGGTCCCACCGAACTGAATGAGGATGCAATATTAATCCCATGAGAGCCCGCGTACTGGTGGTCGACGATGACCCCGCGCTCGCCGAGATGCTCGGCATCGTGCTGCGCAGTGAGGGTTTCCTGCCCTCGTTTGTGGCGGACGGCGAGCGGGCGTTGGCCGCCTTTCGCGACAGTCGTCCCGATATCGTGCTGCTTGACCTGATGCTTCCCGGTATGAGCGGTATCGACGTGGCGCGGTCGATCCGGGCGGAGTCCGGCGTGCCCATCGTCATGTTGACCGCAAAGAGCGACACCGTGGACGTCGTGCTCGGCCTGGAGTCCGGCGCCGACGACTACGTGGTCAAGCCGTTCAAGCCCAAGGAGCTGGTGGCCCGGATGCGGGCCCGACTGCGCCGAGGCGAGGACGTGGCCCCGGAGATGCTCACCATCGGGCCGCCGGACAACCAGATCACCATCGACGTTCCCGCGCACACAGTGAGTCGCAACGACGAGGAGGTGAAGCTGACGCCGCTGGAGTTCGACCTGCTGGTCGCGCTCGCCCGCAAGCCACGTCAGGTCTTCACCCGCGAGGTGCTGCTCGAACAGGTCTGGGGCTACCGGCACGCCGCCGACACCCGTCTGGTCAACGTGCACGTCCAGCGGTTGCGGGCCAAGATCGAGCCAGACCCGGAGCGACCGGAAATCATCCTCACCGTGCGGGGCGTGGGCTACAAGGCAGGGACCGGATAGCCTGGTCGCACTGTGTCGACCTCGCCGCCCCCACCCTCCCCGAGTACGGCTGCCCGCCGGCCCAGCGCCGGCGGGGAGCTCTGGCGTGCGGTGAGCGGTCGGGTCGCTCGTGCGGTGGGTCGGGCACACCAGACCTGGCGCCGTTCGCTCCAGGTCCGGGTCGTGACCATCACGCTGGTCGCGTCCAGCCTGCTGGTCGGCGGGTTCGCGTTCCTGATCGCTGACAAGATCACCACCATCCTGCTCGACAGCGCTCGCAGCGACGTCCGGCAGCGGGTGACCAGCGGTGCCAGCTACGCGGCCAAGCAGGTCTCCTTCTACGGGCAGCCGCAGGAGGCGCAGCTCCAGGAGACCATCGACGGCACTGTCAACTACCTGGCCGGCGGCGACCCCCAGCAGACCAGCGGGGTGGTGGTGGCGATCACCGCCGACGACTATCCCAACGACATCCAGACGCGCACCTCCCCGTCCGCGAACGTGCAGTCGCTGATCAGCCCCGAGCTGCGGGCCGCGATCGCCGACGGCAAGGTGGCCAGTCAGATCCGCACCGGGCGACTCACCGGCGAGAGCACCAAATACCTGGTCTACGGGTCACCGGTGCCCACCCGCTTCGGCCAGATCGAGCTCTACTATCTGGTCCCGCTGGGCCGGCAGGACGTCACCGCCGCCGACGCCCGCGCCACAGTGGTGGCCACCGGGGTCGCGCTGGTGATCCTGCTCGGGTTGCTCGCGGCGCTGGTCACCCGGCTGGTGGTCAACCCGGTCCGGGTTGCCGCACGAACCGCCCAGCGGCTCTCCGCGGGCCTGCTCGACCAGCGGATGGTGGTCAACGGCGAGGACGACCTGGCCCTGCTCGCCGCGTCGTTCAACCAGATGGCCACCAACTTGCAACGGCAGATCCTGCGCCTGGAAGAGATGTCCCGGTTGCAGCGCCGCTTCACGTCAGACGTCTCCCACGAGCTGCGTACCCCGCTGACCACGGTCCGGATGGCCGCCGACCTGATCTTCGCTGAGCGCGACGAGTTCGACCCGGCGGTCGCCCGCAGCGCCGAGCTGCTCCAGGCCGAGTTGGATCGATTCGAGGAACTGCTCACCGACCTGCTGGAGATCAGTCGGTTCGACGCGGGCTTCGCCATGCTGGATTCCGAGCCGACCGACCTGGTGCCGGTGGTGCACCGGGTGGTCGACCGGCTGGCTGGCCTGGCCGAGCGGGTGGGCGTACCGATCGAACTCGACCTGCCGGGCACGCCCGTGATCGCCGAGGTCGACCCGCGCCGGGTCGAGCGGGTGTTGCGCAACCTGGTCGGCAACGCCGTCGAGCACGGTGAGGCCCGCCCGGTGCTGATCACCCTCGGCATCGACGAGACCGCCGTGGCGATCACCGTCCGCGACCACGGTGTGGGGCTGAAAGTGGGCGAGGAGAAGCTGGTGTTCAACCGGTTCTGGCGGGCGGACCCGTCCCGGGCCCGGCAGACCGGGGGCACCGGGCTGGGCCTGTCGATCAGCCTGGAGGACGCGCGGCTGCACGGCGGCTGGTTGGAGGCGTGGGGTGCTCCCGGGCAGGGCGCGCAGTTCCGGCTCACCCTGCCGGCTCGTGCGGGCGATCGGCTGACCACCTCACCGCTGCGGCTGGTGCCGGCCGACGCCACACTGCCGTTCGGCGGCCCGCGCGACGGCGGGCCACTGGCAATCGGTCCCGGCGCGGGCGGGGCGCTGGCGATCGGCCCGGCTCCAGCCGGAGACGGACAGCGGACGGAGGTGCGCTCGTGAGACGGCCGACTCTGCTCGGGACCCTCGGCGTGATGGTGCTGCTGGGCGCCGGCTGTGGCATCCCGGCGGCATCCGACGTGCGGGTGGACGGCAAGGGCGGCGCCGCGACCGAGGCCGGTGTGATCAGTCGGGGCAGTGAGCCACCGACGCGGACGGCCAGCGGCAGCGTCAACGAGACGTTCGTCCGCAACTTCCTGTCCGCCGCCGCCGGCGAGCCGGATCGGGCGTACGAGCGGGTCAAGGCGTTCATCGCCCCGGAGGACAAGACCCGCCTACAGGACAAGAAGGGCAGCGAGGTCGCGCTGAACGTGGTCCGGCTGCGCGAGTCGGTCTACACCCTCAACAGCGACTCGACCACGACCGTGAAGATCGCCGTGCAGCAGATCGGGGTGCTGCGGACCAACGGCACCCTGGCTCCACCGGTGGCGACCGAGACGGAGTACGAGTTCGGCCTGCGCAGCGCGTCCTTCAACGGCGGCGTCAACGATGACCGGGCCGGCCTCTACATCATCAACCCGCCCAACGTGCTGCTGCTCAGCGACACCGCCCTTCGCGAGTATTACCAGGACGAGACGATCTACTTCTGGAGTTCGGACCGCAGCCGCCTGGTGCCCGACCAGCGCTACCGGCCGCAGGCGGTGCCGGTCGAGCGGCAGGTGAACGAGGTGGTGAAGTGGCTGGTCGGCGGCCCCTCCGACTGGTTGCGCCCGGGAGTCGTCGGGCTGCCCGACCGCACTGAGCTGATCAACAACGCCACCGGCGGCAACGGTCGGTGGGAGGTCAACCTGGACATGTCCGGTGACGACCAGAGCGGGATCGACCAGTTGATCACGCAGATCGCCTGGTCATTGGGCGACCTCACCGGTCAGCTGGAGTTGAAGATCCGCAACAACGCGCAGCCCGTGGTGGACCTGGGCGAGCGACGAGACTCCCGGGTGCTCTATCCGTATGCCGCCAGCCCGCAGAGGTTCGGCGTGTACGACGGCGCGATCCACCCACTCGACTTCGACGGCGAGCCCAGCGGCACGGTGCCGTTGACACCCGAGGCCAACCGCAACGTCGTTTCCGCCAGCCTCGGGCTGGCCAAGGACCGCCGGATCCTCGCCGCGATGGTGGTCACCGGCAGCGGCAAGAACCGGTACCGACTCGCCGTGGGCACGGGCGTCGACCCGGTCTCCGTCATCAGCCGCAGCAGCACCGAATACTCCTCGATCGGCCGACCGGTGTGGCTGCGTACTGTCGACAACCGCCCCAGCCGCGGCCTGGTGGTGGCCGACGGGCAGCTCTACCGGTTCGACGAGGCGGCCCGGATGTATCCGGTGCCGCTCAACCTGCCCTCCGCCGCGGTCACCGCGGT
This sequence comes from Micromonospora noduli, assembly GCF_003264365.1. Lineage (GTDB taxonomy): Bacteria > Actinomycetota > Actinomycetes > Mycobacteriales > Micromonosporaceae > Micromonospora > Micromonospora noduli. Next base: position 8,471 of record NZ_PYAK01000063.1, on the reverse strand, counting down.
GGCCGCCGCGTTGGACGGCCAGCGGGTGGCGCTGATCGCCGGGGGCCGTCTCTACGTCGCCGCGGTCAACCTCGACGGCGGCGGGGCCTCCATCGGCCCGCCCCGAGAGTTGGTCACCTCGCTCACCAACCCGACGGCGGTCGACTGGGGCAGGGAGGACCAGCTCGTGGTGGCGGGGTCGGTCGGCCAGCCGGCGATCTACGAGATCAGTGTCGACGGCGCCCTGGAGACGCCGCTGCGTACCGACCTCGGCGCCAAGGTCACCCACCTGACCGCGTACCCGACAAATCGCAGTGTGCGGGCGCCCAGCGGGGCGTACATGTACGAGGCGAACGGGGTGGCCTACCGCAGCAGCCCGTTCGAACGGATCGAGCCCGGGCGGGTACGCGACATCGCCCCGGTGCCGACCGGTGTCCGGCCGAGCAACCCGTCGGCGCCGTTCTTCCTTTACTGACACGGTGAGCGGGCTCTGGGCGGACCTCGCCGACCTGGTGCTGCCCGCCGACTGCGCCGGTTGTCGGGAGCGCCGACCCGGCCTGCGGCACGGGGTCTGCCCCGCCTGCGTCGCGGCGCTGGGTGCATTGCGGCCACGGGCGGTCCGCCCCACCCCCGCCCCGCCGGGCCTGCCGTCCTGCGTCGCCCTCGGCCCGTACGCGGGTCCGCTGCGCGAGACCCTGCTGGCGTACAAGGAACACGGCCGACACGGGCTGGCTCGCCCGCTCGGCGCGCTGCTCGCCGAGGTCGTCGCGGCGGCCGTCGGTGGGGCCCGCCCGGTGGCGTTGGTTCCGGTCCCGGACACCGCGGCGGCGGCCCGGTCCCGTTACGGGGACCACCTCGACCGGCTGGCCCGGCACTGCGCGGCCCGGCTCAACCGGAGCGGTTGGGCGGTGCGGGTGCACCGTCCGCTGCGGGCGTCGCCCCGGCCCGACTCGGTCACCCTGGACAGCGCCGGGCGCGCGGCGGCGGCAGAGGCGGCCTTCCAGCCCCGCTCGACCGGGTCGGTCCGGGGTCGTGCCGGGGGCGCGGTGCCGGTCGTGGTGCTGCTCGACGACATCGTCACCACCGGCGTGACCCTCGCCGCCGCGAGCCGGGTGCTGACCGCGACAGGGTGGGCACCGAGTGTCGCGGCGGTGCTCGCGGCGACCGAGAAAAGACACCAGTCGTAACCGATAGTGTTTCCGTTTCACCCGTTGGTGTATGAGGTGCGAAAAATCCTGGGTCGTCTCGGCAACATGGGGTGACTGCCGGGCAAACAGGAGTTAGCGTTTCGCTGTCGGGGGTAGGAGGTCTTCCCACCACCCTCGGCGGTGAGAGGAGGCGTAGCCGTACCAACCGGTCGACGCCAGCGGGTCTCCCCACGGCGCGCGGCCGGGTAACCGGATCGAAGACCGTCCGAACAAGGGAGGTCACGTGGACATCGTGGTCAAGGGCCGAAACGTCGAAGTGCCGGACCATTACCGGGTACACGTAGCCGAGAAACTCGCGAAGATCGAACGCTACGACCACAAACTTATTCGCGTTGATGTCGAGCTGTTTCACGAGCGCAATCCGCGCCAGGCCGACCACTGCCAGCGGGTGGAGATCACCTGCGTTTCCCGGGGCCCGGTGATTCGGGCCGAAGCCTGCACGAACGACTTCTACAGCGCGCTCGACGCGGCCATCGCGAAGCTCGACACCCGGCTGCGCCGCGCGGCCGACCGCCGCCGCGTACACCGGGGCCGGCACGCGCCGATCTCCGTCGCCGAGGCCACAGCGGGCCTTCCGGTCGCGGACCTGGTGCCCAACGCGCTGAGCGCGCCGAGCGACGGCGCCCGCGCCGGCACCGCGGTCGCGGAGCGCGTCGAAGAGGAGCACGACGACCAGCCGTGGCACATCGCCCGGGAGAAGGTCCACCCGGCCGAGCCGATGACCATCGACGACGCGCTGTTCGAGATGGAACTGGTCGGCCACGACTTCTACCTTTTCCAGGACAAGGAGTCCGGCCGCCCCAGCGTCGTCTACCGGCGCCACGCGTACGACTACGGCATCATCTCCCTCGCCACCTGACCGGTAGCCGATCCGCGTCGATCATGGGGTTGTGGTGGGAAACGTCCACCACAACCCCATGATCCGTCAGCGGAGGTCGGCGGGGAGCAGCGCAAAGGTCAGGTCGTCCAGGCGGGTGCCGTTCAGCCCGGGCAGCCGGCCGCGCTGAACGGACTCGCGCCGAAAACCGACCCGCTCCAGCACCCGGTGCGACGCGGTGTTGTCCGGCACCGTGCCGGCCGACAGCCGGGCGATACCGGCCGAGCCGAACGCCCAGCCCGCGAGCAACCGGACCGCCCGCGTCGCGTACCCCCGGCCGCGCCAGTCCGGCAGCAACGCGTAGCCGACCGATGCCTCGCCGGCGGCCACGTCGGTGTACGACAAGCCGCAACTGCCCACGGGCTCGCCGCTGGCCACGTCCGTGATCATCAGCCGGGCGATCTCGCCGGTCAGCCAGCCGCTCTGCGAGAGACGACAACGCCGCTCCATCGCCTCGCGCGTCGGCGGCACCGGCGGCGCCTGGTTCGCCACCACCTCGGGTCGGCTGTGCAGCCTGTACATCAGCGCCGCGTCGTCCGGTGCGAGTGGGCGCAGCGCCACCACCTCGTCGGTGAGCACCCCGCCGGGCAGGTCGGGCAGCAGCCGGACGGCCGGGCCGGGCGGATCACCGGCGACGCGTACCCAGGCCAGCAGGTCGTGCCGGCCCCCGTCGCGGGACGCACCTGCCGAACGGCGCAGACCCTCGTAGCGGAAGCCGGCGGCCAGCGCGACCCGCTGGCTCGGACCGTTCTCCGGTTCGGTGAGCAGTTCCAGTCGGGCCGCCCCGGCGGCGAACGCGTGCTCGCTCAGCGCGCTGGTCGCCGCGGTGGCCAGCCCGCGACCGCGCGCCGCCGGTCGCATCCAGTAGCCGATCTCCAGCTGACCCCGGGCGGGCACCGGGTTGTTCAGCCCCACCGCGCCGAGCAGACGATCGGTAGCGGGGTCCGCGACGGCGTACGCCGTGCCGCCGCCGGTCCAGGCCGCCGGGGCGCCGACATCGATCCACCAGCGGGCGTCGGTCTCGGTGTACGGCGTTGGCAGGTTCGACACGAACCGTTGAGTCAGCGGGTCCGCGCAGCCGTCCACCACGTCGGCGCTGTCCTGCGCGCGAAACGGGCGCAGCCGCACCCCGTGCGCCTCGACGACCGGCCGCAGATTCATCCCAGATCCTTCGCGAGAAGCGCCCCGACCCACACGTCCACCCGCTCGCCCCGGTGCTGCACGCCGCCCCGGGCGATCCCCTCGACCAGGAAGCCCGCCTTCTCCGCCGCCCGGCGGGAGGCGGTGTTGCCCACATTCGCCTTCCACTCGATCCGCGCCAGGCCCAACGTGCTGAAGCCCCAGGCGCTGAGAGCGACCAGCGCGGCGGGCAGGTAGCCCCGACCCCGGGCCGCCGGCGCGGTCATGAAGCCGACGTCGGCCACCAGCGGGTCGGCGGGGGAGAGCCGCAGGTCGAGCGTGCCCGCGTACCGGTCGTCGGAGTCGGCGATCACGAAGCAGGCGGCGTCCCCCCGAGCCCAGGCGTCCCGGCCGTAAGCCTGGTAGCCCTGCGCGTCGGCGCGCTCGTACGGGTCCGGCACGGTCGTCCAGCGGATGCTCTCCGGGTCCCGGCAGGTCTGCACCACGGCGTCCAGGTCCTTCTCCTCCATGGGCCGCAGCCGCAGCTCGCCGGCCCCGGTCTCGGCGAACAGAACGGGCTGCGGGCGGCCGAAGACGGCGGCCCGCCGGGCGGCGAGGGTGCCCGGACCGGCCGGACCGGTCGACCCGGCGGCCGGTACCTCGCCGGGCAGCAGTGAGCCGATCCAGCCGTCCGCACTGCCGGGCAGCGCCGGGTTGGCCAGCCGCAACCTGCCGTCGATCCGGAAACCGGCCCGGAGGGCCACCAGCCGGGAGGCGTGGTTGCCCACCTCGGCCTGCCAGATGAGCCGGCGACGCCCGAGGGTGTCGAAGGACCAGCGGGCCACCGCCCGGGTGGCCCGGACCATCACGCCCCGGCCACGCGCCCAGGGTGCCGTCCAGTAGCCGACCTCACCGGTGCCGTCCTTGTCGATCGAGATCAGCCCGCTGGAACCCAGCAGTTCCCCGGTGTCCGGGTCGCAGACAGCGAACGGTGCCCCGGTGCCCTCGGCCCAGGCCTTCCGGCTCATCTCGGTGACAAATCCGTGGGCGTGTTCCGGCCGGTACGGGCGCGGTACGGTGGTCCAACGCTGAATGTCCGGGTCCTGGCAGGCTCGGTGCACGGCCTCGGCATCCGTTTCTCGCCAGGGCCGCAGCAGCACGCCATCCTCGATGATCTCCACGGGCTCCACTCGTGCATCCTGCCGTAGCGTTCGCCGACGGCGTAACCGGATAACGTTTGGGGCGTGTGCAGGACGCGAGTTATGTCGGGTTCGGCGGGGTCGAGCACCGCCACCAGTGACCATCGCGCCGATGGAGCGCCTACGATGGTTCGAGACTGTCTAGGGGAGCGTTGATCCGTGTCGATTCTGGAAAAGGTCCTTAACGCGGGCGAGGGCCGCATGGTGCGCCGGCTCAAGGCCATCGCCGCCGCCGTCACCTCGATCGAGGACGACTACGTCAACCTCACCGACGAGGAACTGGCCGGCATGACCGAACAGTTCCGGGAGCGGCTCGACGAGGGTGAGACCCTCGACGACCTGCTGCCGGAGGCGTTCGCGGTGGCCCGCGAGGCGGCCGCCAGGGTGCTCGGCCAGCGCCCGTACGACGTCCAGGTGATGGGCGGCGCGGCGCTGCACTTCGGCAACATCGCCGAGATGAAGACCGGTGAGGGCAAGACGCTGACCTCGGTCATGGCCGTCTACCTCAACGCGCTCTCCGGCAAGGGCGTCCACGTGATCACGGTCAACGACTACCTCGCCCAGCGTGACGCGGCGTGGATGGGTCGGGTGCACGAGTTCCTCGGGCTGACCGTCGGCGTGGTGCTGCCCAACCGGCCGGCCAGTGAGCACAAGGCCGCCTACGAGTGCGACATCACCTACGGCACCAACAACGAGTTCGGCTTCGACTACCTGCGCGACAACATGGCCTGGTCGAAGGACGAGCTGGTGCAGCGCGGGCACAACTTCGCGGTGGTCGACGAGGTCGACTCCATCCTGATCGACGAGGCCCGCACCCCGCTGATCATCTCCGGCCCCGCCGAGCACTCCGCCCGCTGGTACGGCGAGTTCGCCGGCGTGGTGGCCCGGCTCCAGCCCGGCACTGACGGCGAGGGCGACTACGAGGTCGACCACTCCAAGCGCACCATCGCGGTGACCGAGCGGGGCGTCGCCAAGGTCGAGGACCGGCTCGGCATCGACAACCTGTACGAGTCGGTGAACACCCCGCTGGTCGGTTACCTCAACAACGCCATCAAGGCCAAGGAGCTCTACAAGCGCGACAAGGACTACATCGTCAGCGACGGTGAGGTCCTGATCGTCGACGAGTTCACCGGTCGCATCCTGCACGGCCGTCGCTACAACGAGGGCATGCACCAGGCGATTGAGGCCAAGGAGGGGGTGGAGATCAAGCAGGAGAACCAGACCCTGGCCACCATCACCCTCCAGAACTACTTCCGCCTCTACGAGAAGCTGTCCGGGATGACCGGTACGGCGCAGACCGAGGCGAGCGAGTTCAACAAGGTCTACAAGGTCGGCGTCGTGACCATCCCGACCCACCGCCCGATGGTTCGCGAGGACCGGCCGGACGTCATCTACAAGACGGAAAAGGCCAAGTTCAACGCCGTCATCGAGGACATCGCCGAGCGGCACCAGATGGGTCAGCCGGTGCTGGTGGGCACCGTCTCGGTGGAAAACTCCGAGATCCTCTCCCAGCTGCTGCGCCGCCGTGGCATCCCGCACAACGTGCTGAACGCCAAGTTCCACGCCCGGGAGGCCGAGATCGTCGCCCAGGCCGGGCGTAAGGGCGCGGTCACCGTGGCCACCAACATGGCCGGCCGCGGCACCGACATCCTGCTCGGGGGCAACCCGGAGTTCCTCGCCGCGAACGAGCTGCGCCAGCGCGGCCTCGACCCGCTGGAGAACGAGGAAGAGTACGCCAAGGCGATGGAGGAGGTCCTTCCCAACTGGAAGCAGGCCTGCGACGCCGAGGCGGAAGAGGTCTCGGCTGCTGGCGGCCTCTACGTGCTGGGCACCGAGCGGCACGAGTCCCGGCGGATCGACAACCAGCTGCGCGGTCGCGCCGGCCGGCAGGGCGACCCGGGCGAGTCCCGTTTCTACCTGTCCCTTCAGGACGAGCTGATGCGGCGCTTCCGGGCCGGGGCGGTCGAGGCGGTGATGGAGCGCTTCAACATCCCGGAGGACGTGCCCATCGAGTCGAAGATGGTCACCCGGCAGATCAAGAGCGCCCAGGCCCAGATCGAGGGCCAGAACGCCGAGATCCGCAAGAACGTGCTCAAGTACGACGAGGTGCTCAACAAGCAGCGCCAGGTCGTCTACGCCGAGCGGCTCCGGGTGCTCAACGGTGAAGACCTCTCCGACCAGGTCCGCAACATGATCGACGACACCGTCGAGGCGTACGTGCGGGGCGCCACCTCCGACGGCTACGGCGAAGACTGGGACCTTGAGCAGCTCTGGTCCAGCCTCAAGCAGCTCTACCCGGTCGGCGTGACGATCGAGGAGTTGGAGGAGGAGGCCGGCGGTTCCCGGGCCGGCATGGACGCCGACTTCCTGGTCGCCCGCCTCAAGGAGGACGCCAACGCCGCGTACGACCGGCGTGAGGAGCAGCTCGGCACCGAGGGGGTGCGCCAGCTCGAGCGGATGGTGCTGCTCCAGGTCATCGACCGCAAGTGGCGCGAGCACCTCTACGAGATGGACTACCTCCAGGAGGGCATCAACCTCCGGGCGTACGCCCAGCGCGACCCGGTGGTGGAATACCAGCGCGAGGGCTTCGACATGTTCGCCACCATGATGGACGGCATCAAGGAGGAGACCGTCGGCTTCCTCTACAACGTCGACGTCCAGGTGACCGAACCGGAGCCGGAGGAGGGGGCCGACGAGGTCACCCTGCTCGACAAGCCGGTGGAGATCCGGGCCAAGGGCCTCAACCAGGCGCCGCGGCGGCAGGGCCTGCAATACTCCGCCCCCACCATCGACGGTGAGGCCAGCCCGGGCGCGGTCGCCGTGGAGCAGGCCCAGCAGCAGGCTCCGGCGCTCGGTGTGGGCCGACCGGCTCCGGGTGCTCCGGCGGCACCGGGGCAGAGCGCGCCGTCCGCGCCGCAGCGGCCGGCATCCGGGCTGCGTGGCCCGGCAGTTCCGTCGGCTGCCGCCCGTCGGCCGGCACCGAACCAGGCGGAGGCGAGCAACGGCCCGTCCCGCAACGCGCCGTGCCCGTGTGGCTCGGGCCGCAAGTACAAGCGCTGCCACGGCGCCCCCAACGGCGGCAACTGACCAACAGCAGCTGCACCGACAGCGTCTGACCGACGGGTCCCGGCCGACCAGGCCGGGGCCCGTCGGTGTCTTTGAGCCTCGCCGACGACAGGGCCGGTGCGGTCAGAGCACGTGGAGGGCAACGCAGAGCCAGCGGCCCCGGCGATGTTCGAGGCGCAGCGCCATCGCCCAACTTCGGCCGCCCGCGCCGGTGAGGACGGCTGCCGCCTCCACAGCGGCCTCCCGGGGCTCGCAGACTCGCAGGCGTAGCAGCCGAACCAGTGGTCGGCCGCTACGGCGGCGGGATGCCCCGGCCCGGCCGGATGCGCGGGCGAGTTCGGTCAGCAGGTCGCCCGCTCGGGCCGGGTCGAGCAGCGCTCGTACCTGGGCCGGCGAACGGTAGCCGTTGACCACCTCCAGGCAGGTGCCGACGAACCGGTGCGCGGCTCGGGTGGTTTCCGGTGCGGTCGACGTCGGCAACGACGCGACCGGGTGGGTGGCGGTGGACCTGCTGGGCACCGGGCGCACTGCTGCTCGCCGCTCCGCCGGCCGGACCGGGCTGGGCCGGGTGGAGGCGAACAGGTCGAGGGCTAGTTGGCCGTCGGTCATCGGCGGCCAGCACGACCCGTCGGCCTCGTCAACGTACGGCGGGTCGAAGGGCGGGACGGGGCGCAGTCGCACGGGCGGTCGGGAAGGACCGGGTCGCGCTCCGCTCATCATGCCCCCCTGGATCTTGCGTTTGCCTTCGTTTGCCTCCGACAGGTCGATTCTGAGCGACAAAATCGCCTCGGTCAATGGCTTCGTGGCGGCCTCTGCCCGACAACGCCCATGATCCACTCGGGTTCCTTGAAATCGCGTGGTCCCAGCGGCCCAGACACCCCGACTTCCGTAAAAGCGAGTGGATCATGCCCGGGGCGGACGGGCGGACGGGCGGACGGGCGGACGGGCGGACGGGCGGACGGGCGGGCGGACGGGCCGGGCAGGCGGGCGGACGGGCCGGGCAGGCGGGCGGACGGGCCGGGC
>NZ_PYAK01000062.1 GCF_003264365.1 Micromonospora noduli | reverse complement strand
TCCGCCGTGGCCGGGCCGGCTGCCGGCGCCCGCGCCGGCGGTGGTGCTGCCCAGTCCGCTCGCGGCGACGGTGCACGACGCCGCCGGTGAGCCGGTGGTGATCAGCGCGCGGTTGGCGGTGAGCGCCCCACCGGCTCGGCTGGTGGTCGGCACCGGCCAGCCGGCGGAGATCGTGGGCTGGGCCGGCCCGTGGCCGGTGGACGAGCGGTGGTGGGCGCCGGTCGAGGCCCGCCGCCGGGCCCGGTTCCAGGTCAGCCTGGCCGACGGTGCCGCCCTGCTGCTGGCCGTGGAGGCCGGGCAGTGGTTGGTGGAGGCGATCTATGACTGAGCCGGTGCTCACCAGGTCGGAGGTGGATGCTCGATGAGCTTCCACAATCCGAAGATGCCCTGGTCGGAGCTGGAGCGGGTGCTCTCCGGGCGGGCCAGTGGCGGCTCCGGCCGGTCGGGCGGTGGGCGTTCGCGCGAGGAGCGGCACCTGCACGTGGTGGACCCGCTCGCCGTGGACGCCGATGGCGGCGACTCCCCGGCCTGGAGCCGCCGTCGCGAGCAGTACCAGCCACCGGAGCTGACCCGCCCCGACGGCGTGGTGCCCTACGCGGAGCTGCACGCGCACACCAACTTCAGCTTCCTCGACGGCGCCAGCCACCCGGAGGAGCTGGCCGAGGAGGCGGCCCGGCTGGGGCTCACCGCGCTCGCCGTCACCGACCACGACGGCTTCTACGGGGTGGTCCGCTTCGCCGAGGCGGCTCGTACGCTGGGCCTGCCGACCATCTTCGGCGCGGAGCTGTCCCTCGGCCTGCCCGGCCCGCAGAACGGCGAGCCCGACCCGCACGGCGCGCACCTGCTGGTGCTCGCGCACGGCCACGAGGGGTACGCCCGGCTGGCCACCACCATCGCCCGCGCCCAGCTACGCGGCGGGGAGAAGGGCCGCCCGGATTACGGGGACCTGGAGGAGGTCGCCGCCGAGCTGCGTGACCATGTGCTGGTGCTGACCGGCTGCCGCAAGGGGCACGTGCCGGGGGCGCTGCTCACCGAGGGGGTGGACGCGGCGGCCCGCGAGTTGGACCGGCTGACCGCGCTCTTCGGCGCGGAGACGGTGGCCGTGGAGCTGACCGACCACGGCCATCCCATCGACGCCGACCGTAACGACGCGCTCGCCGAGTTGGCCGCCGCGGCCGGGTTGCCGACGGTGGCCAGCAACAATGTGCACTACGCCAGCCCTGGCCGGCGTCGGCTGGCCACCACCGTCGCCGCGGTCCGGGCCCGACGCAGCCTGGACGAGATCGACGGCTGGTTGCCCGCGGCGGCCACCGCCCACCTGCGCAGCGGCGCGGAGATGGCGGTCCGGTTCGCCGCGTACCCGGGTGCGGTGGCGCGGGCCGCCGAGTTCGGCGCCGAGTTGGCCTTCGACCTCCAGCTCGTCGCGCCGCAGCTACCGGCGTACCCGGTGCCGCCGGGGCACACCGAGATGAGCTGGCTGCGGAAGCTGACAGCTGACGGGGCGCACGAGCGCTACGGCCCCCCGCAGGCGCACCCGACGGCGTACGCGCAACTCGAGCACGAACTGAACATGATCGAGGAGCTGGGTTTCCCCGGCTACTTCCTGGTGGTCTACGACATCGTCACGTTCTGCCGTGACCAGGACATCTACTGCCAGGGTCGGGGTTCGGCGGCCAACTCGGCGGTCTGCTACGCGTTGCGGATCACCAATGTGGACGCGGTCCGGCATCAACTGCTCTTCGAGCGGTTCCTCGCCCCGGAACGGGACGGCCCACCCGACATCGACGTGGACATCGAGTCCGACCGCCGGGAGGAGGTGATCCAGCACGTCTACACCCGCTACGGCCGGGAGCACGCCGCCCAGGTCGCCAACGTCATCTCCTACCGCCCTCGGTCGGCAGTGCGGGACGTGGCCAAGGCCTTCGGCTACTCGCCGGGGCAGCAGGACGCCTGGAGCAAGCAGATCGACAGGTGGGGCTCGGTCGCCACTGTCGATGTCGAGAACATCCCCGAGCAGGTGGTGGAGTACGCCAACGAGTTGCAGACGTTCCCGCGGCACCTGGGCATCCACTCCGGCGGCATGGTGATCTGCGACCGGCCGGTGATCGAGGTCTGCCCGGTGGAGTGGGGGCGGATGCCCGGGCGCAGCGTCCTGCAGTGGGACAAGGACGACTGCGCCGCTGTGGGCCTGGTCAAGTTCGACCTGCTCGGCCTGGGCATGCTCTCCGCCCTGCACTACGGCTACGACATGATCGGGTCCCGGCTCGACCTGGGCGACATGACCCTGGACGACCCGGAGGTCTACGACATGCTCTGCCGGGCCGACTCGGTCGGGGTGTTCCAGGTGGAGAGTCGGGCCCAGATGGCCACCCTGCCCCGACTCAAGCCCCGCGAGTTCTACGACCTCGTGGTCGAGGTGGCGCTGATCCGCCCCGGCCCGATCCAGGGCGGTTCGGTGCACCCGTTCATCCGGCGCAAGAACGGCCAGGAGCCGGTGACCTTCGCGCACCCGCTGATGCGCAACGCCCTGGAGAAGACCCTGGGTGTGCCGCTGTTCCAGGAACAGCTGATGCAGCTCGCCATCGACCTGGCCGGCTTCGACGCGGCCGAGGCCGACCAGTTGCGCCGGGCGATGGGCGCCAAACGCTCGGTCGAACGGATGACCCGGATCGCCGACCGGCTCTACGCCGGAATGGCCGAGCGGGGCATCACCGGTGAGCTGGCCGACGACGTCTACCGCAAACTCACCGCGTTCGCCAGCTACGGCTTCCCGGAGAGCCACGCGATGAGCTTCGCCTACCTGGTCTACGCCAGCTCCTGGCTCAAGCGTTACCACCCCGCGCCGTTCCTGGCCGCGCTGCTCAACGCCCAGCCGATGGGTTTCTACTCGCCGCAGACCCTTGTCGACGACGCCCGCCGGCACGGGGTGGAGGTCCGTCGTCCGGACATCAACGCCAGCGGTGCGCTGGCGGTGCTGGAGTCGACCCCGGAGACCCGGTGGGGCAGCGGGCCGGGGGAGCCGCCGCACGCCTGGGGGCTGGGCGGCCCCACCGTCCGGCTCGGCCTGTCCAGTGTGCGGACCCTCGGTGCCGACGTGGCCGAACGGATCGAGGCCGAACGGGTCGCCGGTGGGCCGTACCGGGACATGCCGGATGTGGCCCGGCGGCTCGGTCTCACCGCCGCGCAGCTGGAGGCGTTGGCCACCGCGGACGCCTTCGCCTGTTTCGGGCTGACCCGGCGGCAGGCGCTGTGGGCCGCCGGTGCGGCGGCCCAGGACCGGCCGGGTCGGCTGCCCGGCACGGTGACCGGCGCGGCGGCGCCCACGCTGCCCGGGATGGAGGCGGTGGACCGGCTGGTCGCCGACGTGTGGGCCACCGGGTTGTCGCCGGAGAGCCACCCCGCCCGGTTCATCCGGGGTCAGCTCGACGTGCTCGGCGCGGTGCCGATCGCCCGGCTCGGCCGGGTGGAGCCGGGGCAACGAATCCGGGTCGGTGGCATCGTCACCCACCGGCAACGCCCGGCGACCGCGGGCGGGGTCACCTTCCTCAACCTGGAGGACGAGACGGGGATGCTCAACGTCACCTGTTCGCCAGGGTTGTGGCAGCGCTACCGGCGGGTGGCGCGGACCAGCGCCGCGCTGGTGGTCCGAGGGCGGTTGCAGCGGCACGAGGGGGTGACCAACCTGGTCGCCGACCGGTTGGACGCCATCGAGCCACCGGTCAGCCCCGCCTCCCGTGACTTCCGGTGACCTTTCGGCTACCGAAACCTCACGTTTGAGATTCGCGCAATGAGGAGAAGTGCAGGTCACGCGGGCGGTGTGGCCGGCGTGAACTCGGGAGGGACACATGTCACGGATACTGCGGGCGACGGTGTTCGCCGGGGCGCTCACTCTGGCGATCAGCGGCTGCGGGGGAGTCGGCGGCGGCAGTGACGAGGGCGGGGGCACCGCCACCAAGGGCGCGCTCAGCACCATGGGTTTCGGCTTCTCCGACGAGATCGCCACCACCCGCATCGAGGCGTTCAAGCGGGACAACCCGGACGTCGAGCTGAAGGTCACCGAGGGCGCGTTCGACGAGCAGCAGTTCCTCTCCGCGGTCGCCTCCGGAAACCCGCCGGACCTGGTCTACATGGACCGCAAGCTGATCGGCACGTACGCCAAGCGGGGCGCCATCCAGCCGCTGACCCAGTGCGTCGACAAGCAGGACATCGACCTGGGGCAGTACCGGCCCGCCGCCCGTGAGCAGGTCACCCTGGACGGCACCGTCTACGGCATCCCGGAGTTCTCCACCGTCCGGGTGGTCTACCTCAACGAGGGGCTGCTCAAGAAGGCCGGACTCACCGCCGACCAGGTCAACCTGGCCGACTGGGCCGCGCTGCCCGCGCTCAACGCCAAGCTGGCCTCGGTCTCCGGTGGTCGGCTCGACCGGATCGGCATCGACCCGAAGATCCCCGAGTTCCTGCCGATGTGGGCCAAGGCCAACGGCGTCGACATGCTCTCCGCCGACGGTCGCGCCGCCAAGCTGGACGATCCCAAGGTGATCGAGGCGTTGACCACCGGGGTCAACCTGATCCAGCAGCAGGGTGGCTGGGGCGCCTTCAAGTCGTTCCGGGACACCTTCGACTTCTTCGGCGCCCAGAACCCGCTGTCGAAGAACCAGATCGTGGCGTGGCCCATGGAGGAGTGGTTCCTCAACCAGGCCGCCAAGAACTCCCCGAACGCCGAGTTGGTGGTCAAGCCGTTCGTGGACCGGCAGGGCAAGCCGCTGACCCAGTCCGCCGGGCAGGCCTGGGTGATCACCAAGGGCGCGAAGAACCCGGACGCCGCGTGCGCGTTCGTCAAGAAGATGACCGCCACCGACACCTGGCTGGCCGCCGCGAAGGCCCGGGTGGATGCGCGCAAGGCCGCCGGCCAGCCGTTCACCGGCGTCTACACCGCCAACGCCGAGGCCGACAAGAAGATCTTCGACGAGCTGTACCAGCCGACCGGCAACAAGCGTTTCGACGACGCGGTGGCGACCATCCGTTCGGTGCAGGACGCCGCGTTCGCGCTGCCCGCCTCGCCGGCCGGCGCCGAGTTCGACAAGGCGTACTACGACGCGGTGAACCGGGTCCTGGCCGGCCAGGAACAGCCGGCGCAGGCGTTGCAGCGAGCGCAGCGGGAGGCCACCGCGGCGCTCGACAAGGCCGCGAAGTAACCCACGATGGCCACCGTCACCCCTCCCGTCCCGGGCCGGCGGCACCGTACGCCGCTGGCCCGGCGGGAGGCCCGCTGGGCGTACCTCTTCCTGGCGCCCTGGATTATCGGGTTTCTGATCTTCTACGCCGGGCCGATGCTCGCCAGCCTCTGGTTGAGCTTCACCGAGTACGACGTGATCAACCCACCGCAGTACACCGGGCTGGACAACTACCGGCAGCTGATGAGCGATCCGGCGGTGGCCCGTAGTCTCGGCAACACTGTCTACTACACGGCGCTGCACGTCCCGCTGGTGATGCTCATCTCGCTGGGGCTGGCGCTGCTGCTCAAGCGGGTCGGCCGGTTGCAGGGCTTCTTCCGGACCGTCTTCTACCTGCCGGTGATGACCCCGGCGGTGGCGGTCGGGATCCTGTTCCTGCTGCTGCTCAACACCCAGGACGGCCTGATCAACCGCGCGCTGGGCCTGGTCGGGATCGCGGGTCCGAGTTGGACCACCGACCCGCACTGGGTGATGCCCGGCATCATCCTGATGAGCCTGTGGAGTCTCGGCTCCACTGTGATCATCTACCTGGCCGCGTTGCAGAACGTGCCCCGTGACCTGTACGAGGCGGCGGCCATCGACGGCGCCGGCTCCTGGGCCCGGTTCCGTTCGGTCACCCTGCCGATGATCTCGGGCGCGCTGTTCTTCACGTTGATCGTCAACACGATCGCGTCGCTGCAGATGTTCACCGAGGTCTACACCATGTACTTCGGCAACCGGGAGACCCAGAACACGTTCAACAGCGACGCGGCCAGTTTCTACGTCATTCACCTGTTCCAGGAGGCGTTCCAGTTCCTGCACATGGGCTTCGCCTCGGCGATGGCGTGGCTACTTTTCGTGATCATCTTGATCATCACTCTGATACAGGTGAAACTCAGCAACCGGTTCGTGTACTACGAGGGAGAAGACAAGTGACGGGCATGATGGGCCACAACGGCGTGGCCAACGCGCGACGGACCCGACTGACCAACGGTTGGGTACCCGAGCAGCACCTTGAGCCGCGCGAGTACCAGATCACCGATGGTCCGGTGGCCAACGCCCGACGGTCTCGGGCGGAGGAGGATCCAGCAGCCGGGGACCAGTCGTGACGACAGCCGTCGAACGGGGCGCCGCCGCACCGGTACCCGGCCTCCAGCCGGGCCGGTCGGCGGCGCGCCGCCCGCCCACCGAGCCGGCCCGCCGGCCGATCTGGCATCGGATGTTGTTCGTGGCGGCGCTGGTCGGCGCCGCTGTGCTCTTCATGCTGCCGTTCGTCTGGCTGGTCAGCGCCTCGTTACGCCCCCGCGAGTACGTCTTCGCCCCCGGCTTCCTGCCCGTTCCGTTCGCCCCGGAGAACTACGCCGAGGCGTGGCAGGCCGTGCCGCTGCTGACCTGGTTCGGCAACAGTGTGCTGGTCGGGGTGGCCGCCGCCGCCGCGGTGACCCTCTCCAGCGCCTGGGTGGCGTTCGGCTTCGCCTACTTCCGGTTCCCCGGCCGCAACCTGCTCTTCGGGCTGGTGCTGGCGACGATGATGTTGCCGTTCGCGGTCACCATGATCCCCACGTACCTGATCTGGTCGAACCTGGGGTTGACCGACACCCAGGTGCCGCTCTGGGCCGGCAACCTGTTCGGTTCGGCGTTCTACATTTTCCTGCTGCGACAGTTCCTGCTCTCGCTGCCCCGGGAATACTTCGAGGCCGCCCGGATGGACGGGGCGAGCTACCCGCAGCTGTTCTGGAAGCTGGCCTTTCCGCTGATCCGGCCGGCGCTGCTGGTCGCCTTCGTCTTCGAGTTCAAGGCCAGCTGGACGGATCTGCTCAAGCCGCTCATCTACCTGCGCAACGAGCAGCTGTACACCCTGCCGCGCGGTCTCAAGGTGGTGCTGGACCGGTTCGGTTACGGCGGTGAGCAACAGTGGGAGGTTGTGCTCGCCGGCAGCGTGCTGGCCACCCTCCCGATGATCATTCTGTTCTTCCTGGCACAGCGGCACTTCGTCGAGGGCATCGCCACCACCGGCCGCAAGGGCTGACCGGGTGACTAGGCTCGACCGGGTGGAGCAGACCCGAGGCCGGTTCGCCGAGCCGCCGCTGACACCCCGTACCGCCGTGATCTGGTCGGTGCTCCGCGCCGAGCTGGACCGGCGCGGCGATGCCGAGCTCACAGTGCTGGACGTGGGCGGTGGCACCGGCGGTTTCGCCGTTCCGCTGGCCCGCGCCGGGCATCGGGTCACCGTCGTCGACGCCAGCCCCGACGCGCTCGCCGCGCTCACCCGCCGCGCCGCCGAGGCCGGGGTGGCCGACCGGATCGCCGCCGTACAGGGCGACGGTGACGCCCTCGCCGGGCTGGTCGAGCCGGCCGGCGTCGACCTGGTGCTCTGCCACGCCGTCCTGGAGGTGGTCGACGACCCGACGCCGGTGGTGACCGCGCTGGCCACCGCGCTGCGCCCCGGTGGCGCGGCCAGTGTGCTGGTGGCCGGCCGGGCCGCCGCCGTGCTGGGTCGCGCGATGAACGGTCACCTGGACGTCGCGACCACCCTGGCCGCCGATCCGGCCGGCACCGCGGGCCCCCGCGACACGCTGCGCCGACGCTACGACGCCCCCGGCGCCGCCGCGCTGCTCGGCGCCGCCGGGCTGGTGGTCGAGGAGATCCACGGGGTACGCGTGCTGGCCGACCTGCTGCCGGCCGCGGTCGCCGACGGGCAGTCCGCCGCTGTGGTCGAGCTGGAACGTGCGCTGGCCGCCCAACCGCCGTACCGGGACCTGGCCGCCCAACTGCACCTGTTCGCCCGCCGGCCGGCATGACCGCCGAGCCCGGTGGCCGGCCGGCGCCGCTGGAGATCCTCGGGCCGGGCCATGGCGGCGGCCGCCTCGCCGACGTGCTGCCCAGCGCGCTGGCCGTGCTCGGGGTGCCCGGCGCGACCGACCCGCTCGGGCTCCGGCCCGCCCTGGCCGGGGTACGCCGGATCGCCGTGCTGCTCGTCGACGGGCTCGGGTGGTACCAGCTGCCGACCGCGGCGCCGTACGCGCCGACTATCGCCGGGCTCGCCGCGACGGTGGCCCGGCCGCTCATCGCCGGTTTCCCGTCCACCACCCCGACCAGCCTGGTGTCACTGGGCACCGGTGTCGCTCCGGGCGCGCACGGCGTGCTCGGCTTCACCGTGCGGGTGCCCGGCACCGATCGGGTGCTCACCCACACCGACTGGGCCGCCGATCCGTCGCCGCTGCGCTGGCAGCCGGTGCCCACTCAGTTGGAGCGGGCCCGCGCCGCCGGGGTGACGACGAGCGTGGTGAGTCGGCCGGAGTTCGGCGGCAGCGGGTTGACAGTGGCCGCCAACCGGGGTGGCGACTTCCGGGGCGCCGCCGGCGGGGACGCGGTGGCCACCGCCATGCTGGCCGCGCTGGCCTCCGGGGCCGGGCCCACAGTGGTCTCCGGCTACCACGCCGACCTGGACCGGCACGGCCACGTCAGCGGCGTCGACTCGGCACCCTGGCGGGAGGCCGCCACCGAGGTGGACGCCCTGGTCGCCCGACTGGTCGACGGGCTGCCGCCGGACGCGGCGCTGCTGGTGACCGCCGACCACGGGCAGCTCGACATCCCTGCCGCGCACCGATTCGACCTGGACACCGATCCGCGACTGCGCGCCGGCGTGCGGTTGGTGGCCGGCGAGGCCCGGGTGCGTTACCTGCACGTCGAGCCGGGCGCTGT
Source organism: Micromonospora noduli (assembly GCF_003264365.1). Classification (GTDB taxonomy): domain Bacteria; phylum Actinomycetota; class Actinomycetes; order Mycobacteriales; family Micromonosporaceae; genus Micromonospora; species Micromonospora noduli. Next base: position 25,216 of record NZ_PYAK01000062.1, on the reverse strand, counting down.
CGACGACGTGCGGGCCGCCTGGTCGGAGGTGCTGGGCACCACGGCCCGGGTACGCACCCGCGACGAGGTGGTGGCCACCGGCTGGTTCGGGCCGGTGCCCGAGGAGCACCTGGGCCGGATCGGCGACGTGGTGGTGATCTGCAACGACACGTACGCGGTCATGGCCAGTCGCACCGAACGGCCGATGGCGTCGAAGTTGGTGGCCTACCACGGGTCGGACACCGCGGCGGAGCTGACCGTGCCGCTGCTGGTCGTCCGGGGGTGACCCGGGGGTGGTTCGGCCCGCTGGCCGATGGTGGTGTCGTACCTCCGGGTTAACCTGCCGGGATGGGCCGCAGTCAGTCGTTGCCCCGGGGCGACGATCCGCGCTTCGGGCCGGACGCCGACGACTCCGCCAGCCCGATCCTGCACGTCGACATGGACGCCTTCTTCGCCGCCGTCGAGGTGCGTCGCCGCCCCGAGCTGCGCGGCCGGCCCGTGATCGTCGGCGGCATCGGCCCGCGCGGGGTGGTCAGCTCGGCCAGCTACGAGGCCCGCCGGTACGGCGTCCGCAGCGCGATGCCGACCAGTCAGGCCAGGGCCCGCTGCCCCCACGCGGTCTATCTGCCGCCGGATTTCTCCGCCTACACGGCCGCCTCCCGGGCCGTCATGCAGATCTTCCGGGACGTCACGCCGCTGGTCGAGCCGCTCTCCCTCGACGAGGCGTTCCTCGACGTGACCGGCGCCCGTCGGCTCTTCGGCTCCCCGGCCACCATCGCCCGGCTGATCCGTCGCCGGGTCGCCGACGAGCAGGCGCTGACCTGCTCGGTCGGGGTGGCGCCGACCAAGTTCGTGGCCAAGCTGGGCTCCACCCGGGCCAAGCCGGACGGCCTGCTGGTCGTGCCCCCGGGGCAGGTGCTCGACTTCCTTCACCCGCTGCCGGTGGACGCCCTGTGGGGGGTGGGGGAGCGCGCCGCCGAGGCGCTACGCCGGCTCGGCCTGACCACCGTCGGCGACCTCGCCGAGGCGCCGGTGGGCATGCTCCGCCGAGCCGTCGGTGCCGCCTCGGCGTCGCACCTGCACGAGTTGGCCTGGGGGCGCGACCCGCGTGGGGTCAGCCCCGAGCACGTCGACAAGTCGATCGGCGCCGAGGTGACCTTCGACGTCGACGTGGCAGACCCGTTGGAGATCCGCCGTGCGTTGCTCGCGCTCAGCGCGAAGGTCGGCGTCCGGTTGCGCGGCTCCGAGCAGGTCGGGCGCACCGTCTCACTCAAGGTCCGGCTGGCCGACTTCCGCACCGTCAGCCGATCTCGCACCCTCGACGTTCCCACCGACACCGCTCGCGAGATGTTCGACACGGTCTGGGCGCTCTACACCGCGTTGGACCCGGGCGAGCGGATCCGACTCGTCGGTGTCCGGGTGGAAGGACTCGCCCCGGCGCAGGGCGCTCCCCGGCAACTCACCCTCGGCGCGCCCGAGCGTGGCTGGCGCGAGGCGGAAGCCGCCGCGGACGCCGCGGCTGCCCGTTTCGGGCGGTCCGTCATAGGTCCGGCCAGTCTGATGGGCGACCGTGATCCCCGTCGAAACGAAAATCCACCCCGCCCATAGGTCGTCCCGCTTTCCGACGCGCGACCCCCCTCGTAGACTTGCGGGTAAGCAGCCGGTTGGCTGCCACGGTCTGTCGGCCCGAGTGGGCCCGACCAACGTGACCGGGGAGGAGTGCCGTGCCGCTCTCGGAGCACGAGCAGCGGCTGTTCGAGCAGATCGAGCGGTCGCTTGCCGAGGACCCCAAATTCGCCTCGGCCGTGCGCGCCAGCGATCCGCGCTTCCATGCGCGGCGTCGCCTGCTCGTCGCCGCCGGCGTCATCATCGCTGGCTTGGCTCTACTGGTCTATGGCGCGGTGATCAAGACTCCACCACTGGCGGTGGCGGGCTTCGTCGTCATGCTGGCGTCAGCCGCGTTCGCGGTGCAGTCGCACCGGCGGGCGCAGTCACCCGACCTGCACGTGGTGGGCGGCACGACGAGTCGTCGTCGTCCCCGCGGTGGCCGATCCGGTCGCCGGTCGTCACTCCTGGACCGCATGGAGGACAGGTGGCGGCAGCGCCCGGAGGGGCACCGCTGAGCCGGTCCCGCCGCTGAGGCGGGCCGTACGCCGCGACGAGCGGTCGCCGGGCACAGCCCCGGCGACCTCCGGCGTATCCGCGCGCCCTTCCACGGCCTCCAGCTCTCCGCAGGGCCACTCTCCGCATGATCGTGCTCGGTCCTGGATGTAGTGGCATCGTGCGCCAGGTTCCTGGATCAAGCACGATCTTGGGTGGTCGTTGAGCCGCCGCTCCATGCCCGGCCCGGCGTCGCCACCCCCACGCCACCCATGATCACTTGATGGTGTGCAGTCGCGAGAACCTATCGGCAACTACCGGTCATCAAGTGATCATGAGTGGCGGAGTGGGCGGGTCGGGTTTTGGTCAGCGGGCGGCCCGGTCGGCCAGCAGCCGTCGAGGGTTCCACCGCAGCAGTCGGTACCGGGCCTGCCCGGTGAGCGCCACCATCCGGCTGGACCTGTCGGCCATGGTGGTGCGCCAGCGCAGCAGCACCGAGGGCGGCAGCACGGCGGCGAGCAGGCGGGTCCGTCGGTCCGCCCGTGTGGCGAGCGCCGCACGGACCGCGCGTAGCGCCGGCAGCAACCGCTCACCGGTCAGCGGATCCCGCGCGTAGCGGGCCCGCTCCTCTGCCCGGCCGAGCAGCCGCGCCGACCCGATCGCGTCGTCATCGTCGAGGGCGTCCCGGACAAGCCGGTCCGCGGTCGCCCTGGGCGTCTCGGTCGGATCGACCGGGACCCGGAAGTCCACAAGCGTGTCAAGCAGCTCCGCCCAGGCGGCGTGGGCGTCCGCGCGGGCCCGGTTGGCGTCCGCGTTGACCACCACCGGACGTGCCCCCGGCTCGCTGTCGCCGCCGACAGTGGCGGAGGCCATCACCCCGCTCGCCGCGCGGCCACTGCGTCGGCGGCGTAGGGCCATCCGGCGCAGCGCGGGCACCGCGAGCAGCACCAGCAGGGCCACCAGGCCCGCTGCCCACCAGGGCCAGACCGGTGGCTGCTCGTTCGGCGTCGTCCCGCCGAGAGAGAGCCCGCTGTCGGTGTCCCGGTCGGCGTTGTCCGGGCCGGTCGGCTCCGCCGAGGCGCCCGGGTCCGTCGGGGCGCTCGTGGCGCCGGAGCTCGGGCTGGTCTCCTCCGGCGCGTCAGTGTCCGGTGCCCAGGCCGACCGGGTGGAGCCGGGCACCCCGTACGCCGGGGTCGCGTCGAACGGCACCCAACCAGCCCCGTCGAAGTAGACCTCGGTCCAGGCGTGCAGGTTGAGGTTGGTCAGCGTGAAGGTGTCACCGTCGCGCTTGCTGCCGTTGGTGAACCCGAACGCCACCCGGGCCGGGATGCCGGCCGAGCGGACCAGCCAGGCCATCGCGGCGGCGTACTGCTGGCAGTAGCCGACCTTGTTGGTCAGGAAGTTGACGATGTCCTGACCGCTGCTGCCGCTCTCGGTGCTCAACCGGTAGCTGAACCCGTTGTCCGCCGAGAAGTGCCGGTAGATCGACAGCACCCGGTCGTAGTCAGTGCGCTTGCCCTGGATCAGCCCCTTGACCAGCTCCTCCACCTCGGGCACCGGCCCGGGGGTGGCGGTCATCTGTCGGCGTACGGGGTGCTCGGTCGGCAGCGGCTTCGCGGTCCGCAACGCATCGGGCGTGAAGGTCGAGCGGACGTAGTCGAAGGAGTACTTCCGACCGCGGGAGTTCTCCCGGTTGGAGAAGACGACCTGCTGGTTGGCGTCGTAGAGCCAGTTGTCGCTGAGGTCGTCGGCGCGGGTCGGTTCGGCGTACACCGGCATCAGCGACATGCTCAGGCTCTTGGTGACCTCAACGGTCGCCTGGTAGGTGGTCTGCTGCACACCTGGACCGGCCCGGTCGGCCGGGTTCGGCAGGTCCCGGTTGACCGACCGGCCGCTGGGGTTGCGCGCCTGGAAACCAGCGGGGCGCAGCTCGTCGGCGACCGCGTAGCGCAGGTAGAACGGGCTCTGCTCGGACGTCTTCACCTTTACCAGGTCGGCCACCTGGGACTGGTTGAGCTGGCCGGCGAGCGAGGCGAACAGGTCGATCCGACCCGACGTGCCGCCCGAGCCGGACCCGTTGCCGGTGCCGTTGCCCGGCCCTCGGCTGAGCGAGTCGAGCAGCCCGCCGGTCATGCCCGGCACCGCCAGCGGCAGCACCACCGCCAGGGCCACCCCGACCGCCGCGAGCCGACGGCCGGCGGACGCCAACGGAGAGGCCTCCCACACGTCGACGTCGCGGCCATCACCGGTGAACCGGCGCCCGAAGCGGCGCACCCGGTCGACGTTGTCGGTGACCAGCAGCCAGAGGTAACCGGCGGCGCCCACCACGAACGGCACCGCGGGGACGCTGTCCACGTAGACGGCGACCGGCACCGAGTAGATGGCGAGCATCGGCAGCCCCGCCAGCGCGGGCCGGCGCAGCCCCACGGCCAGTACGTCCACCAGCACGGCGACCCCGCCGACGCCGAGCACGGCGATGAACAGCAGCGGGTCAGTGTCCGGGACCTCGACCCCGTACGAGCGCATGTCCTGCATGGAGCCGGCGAGCAGGTCGCCGAAGTACGCAAGCGTGCCCGGGGTGGGCAGGATCGCGAGCAACTCCTGGCCGCTGGGGAACAACCAGGTCAGGGCGAGCATCAGGCCGGCCAGCATGCCCAGCACCTGACCCCACAGAGGTGCCCGGGCGAGGCGGGTCAGCGCGGCCACCCCGGCCACCACGGCGACCGCGATGATGGACTCGATCAACCATGTCCAGCCCTGGAAGATGGCCGAGAGCGGCGCGGCGGCCAGCAGCGTGGCAGCGGCCGCCACCATGCCGATGTTCCGACTGCTGATCATGAGGGGAGCCTTCCGTTCATCGCACACCGCCGGCGACCGTCTCGGCCAGCGCGGCCCGCAGGGCGAACCCCTGGGCGCCCCGACCGACCTGCGGCCACAGCGCCGGCAGCCGGCCGCCGTGGTCGACGCCGACCACCCGCCAGCCACTCTGCAACATGGCGAGGACGGCGGCGGCGTGGGCGTGCTCCGCCTCGGCCCGCGCCTTCTCCGGCAGGCTGAGCCAGGTGGAGCTGTTCAGCAGGAAGCCGACGCAGGTGGCGCCGTTGCCCCGCAGCCCGGCCAGCAGCTCCGCCTCGGCGACGCTCACAGTGCCGAACAGGCCGATGATCAGACCGCCGTCGGCGCGTTGGCGGACCCGCTGCACGAGGCCGGTGACCTCGGCGCGCTGATCCAGTCGAACCTCCGCGAGGTGGTCGAGCAGCGCGCCGTCCCCGCCGGCCTCCGAGGCGTCCACATCTGCCCCCGAGCCGGTGACCAGGCGCAACTTGTAACCGGCCTGCCGCAGGTGGACGGCGATGCTCGCGGCGGCCGAGACCGACCACTCGAAACTGGCCGTCGGGCCCTCGCCCCGGTGGCCGTACGCCCGGGTGTCCAGGACGACGGTGGCACGGCTCTCCCAGGGTTGCTCCTCGCGGCGCACCATCAGCTCACCGGTGCGGGCCGTGGACTTCCAGTGCACCCGGCGCAGGTCGTCGCCGCGCCGGTACTCCCGGGTCGCCGCGTCGTCCTCGCCGTGCACCGCCACCGAGCGGGCCCGGCTGTCGCCGCTGCCCGCGTACTCCCCGGGGAGCCGGACCGACGGCAGCGGGGTGACCTGCGGGATGACCGTCAGGTGGTCGGTGCTGGGGAAGGAGCGGGTGAGTTCACAGAGGCCGAACGGGTCGGTCATCCGGACGACCAGCGGACCCACGTCGTAGCGGCCCCGCACGTCGGCCCGCACCGTGTACGCCACGGAGCTGGCCTGGTGCGCGCCGAGCCGCTCCAACACCACCCGGGGCCGGCTGCCCAGCGCGTAGGGCAGCCGGTCCTCCAGAAGCAGGGTGCCGGTCGGCAGCCGGGAGAGGTTCTGCAGTCGCAGCACCACCCGGGAGTTGGCGCCGACCGGAACCCGGTGTGGGTCCAGGGAACGGTTGCAGGCCAGCTTGTAGCGGCTCCGCCCGACGTAGGCGGCGGCCAGCAACGGCAGGATGGCCAACAGCACAGCCACCCGGAGCAGGTCCTTCTCGCCGAGGATGCCGGCCGAGATCGCCGCCGCGGCCGCAGCCGCGAGGAAGGACCGCCCGCGGGTGGTCAGCCCGCGTAGCCCGGCACGCACGTCATGGCCTCCGCGGCTCGTAGGGTGCGCGACCGTTGCCGGTGGCGGGGGGCCGGGTGTCGTACGGGTTGCGCTGCCGGTCGTGTGGCAGCGGCAGGCGGTGCACCAGCTCGGAGACGATCGCGTCGGTGGTGCGCCGGGCGAGCTGGGCGTCGGCGGTCGGGATGATCCGGTGGGCGAGCACCGGCACCGCCAGGGCCTGCAGATCGTCGGGCAGGACGTAGTCGCGGCCCTCCAGGGCGGCGACCGCCCGGGCGGTGCGCAACAGTTGCAGGGTCGCCCGGGGGGACGCGCCGAGCCGCAGGTCGGGGGCCTCGCGGGTGGCGGTGACCAGGTCGATCGCGTACTGCTTGACCGCGTCCGCCACGTGCACCTGCCGGACGGTGGCGATCAACTGCCGGACGATGGCCGCGTCGGAGACCGCGCGCAGCTCGTGCAGCGGGTCGGTGGCGCCGTGCCCGTCGAGCATGGCCAGCTCGGCGTTGGAGTCCGGGTAACCCATCGCGATGCGGGCGGTGAACCGGTCGCGCTGCGCCTCCGGCAGCGGGTAGGTCCCCTCCATCTCGATCGGGTTCTGGGTGGCGATCACCATGAACGGGGTCTGGAGCTGGTACGTCACCCCGTCGACGGTGACCTGCCGCTCCTCCATGCACTCCAGCAACGCCGACTGGGTCTTCGGCGAGGCGCGGTTGATCTCGTCGCCGACCACCAGGTTGGCGAACACGGCGCCGGGGCGGAACTCGAAGTCGTGCGTCTCCTGGTTGTAGACGCTGACCCCGGTCACGTCGCTGGGCAGCAGGTCAGGGGTGAACTGGATCCGTCGCACGGTGCAGTCGATGGACCGCGCGAGGGCCTTGGCAAGCTTGGTCTTGCCGACACCCGGGACGTCTTCGATCAGGAGGTGACCCTCGGCGAGCAGGACGGCCAGGGCGAGCCGCACGGTGGCGGTCTTACCCTCGATGACCTGCTCGATGTTGGCCACGATGGCCTCGCTGGCGGCGCGGAACTCGTCGTGCGGCAATAGGCCGCCCACCTCGTCCCAGGTCTGTTGTGTCACGGGCCTCCTCCTCGTCGCCGTCACGGCAGCTCTCTAGAGAGCACCTGGACCCGCCGTTGGGTTCGCGACGTCGAGCCTCGTTTGCCGCAGGAATCTCACTGGTCTCTCAGGCTAACCATGTTTGTCGTTATCGCCGACCCCCGCAGGTAGTCCGCCGCTTACGCACCGGAATATCCGCCCTTCGGGAGATGCGTGACCAGTCCGCACGCGGGTATCCGGTGGCCCGCCCGCATGGCCCACCGGTCGGCGGCAACGTAACCGGGGGAGAACAGCGTGTGGCGGGAGCGGGATATCTACGGGCAGGCCGACGACGGCGGCGTCCGTCTCGGAGGTGGCGTGGCGCAGTGGCGGCTGCACGCCGACCACGTCGACGTGGCGACCGGTGCCGGCGAGCGACGAGCCTGTATCGAGGCCGAGTTGCTGCCTGTCGTGGTGGACCTGGACGCGACCGCCCTGATCCTGCTCGACCTGCAGAACGACTTCTGTTCTCCGGGCGGCTGGACCGACCGGTCCGGGCTGGACCACACGGCCTGCCGGGCGGCGATCCCCGGCGCCGTACGGGCGGTGGAGGCGGCCCGCCAGCTCGGCGTACCGGTGATCTGGGTGTACTGGTACAACCGACCTGACCTGCGCAACCTCGGCGCGCCCACACTCTGGTCGTTCAAGCACCGCCTCGACCAGGCCGGCATCGGGGAGCAGTTGGACCACGGCCCGGTGCTGACCGAGGGATCGTGGGGCGCCACGCTGGTCGACGAGTTGCGGGAGCTGGTGCGTCCCGAGGACGTGCAGGTGGAGAAGTACCGGATGAACGGCTTCCATGCCACCCACCTCGATCAGGTGCTGCGCGCCCAGGGCATCCGCACCCTTCTGTTCGGCGGGGTCAACACCGACCAGTGCGTCAGCACCACTGTCGAGGACGCGTACTTTCGGGACTACGCCACGGTGCTACTGACCGACGCGACAGCCACCTCCAGCCCCGCCTACTGCAAGGACGCCGTGGTATTCAACTCCCAGCAGTGCTGGGGCTTCACCTCCGACACCGCCCGGTTCGCCGCGGCCGCGTGACCGCCTCGCGTCCTGCCTGGCGGCGGTACGTCGTCGCACCGCACGGCGAGGTACACTGCGGGGCATGGCCGGAGTCTTCCTGCTTCTTACCGGGCCGTGCTGATGCGCTGAACCCAGCGACAGCACGGCGGCCCCTCCTGCGCGAGGGGCTTTTTTGTGCCCGCCGCCGGCCCGGCCCGGTGGTGCCGAGACGAAGCGAAGCGAAGCGAGGAGAGACGATGAGTGAGGCAGCCGCACCGGCGGGCGACATTCCCCCGTTCCGGTACACCGCGGCCCTGGCCGACGAGATCGAGATTCGTTGGCAGGACACCTGGGCGCGCGAGGGCACCTTCCACGCACCGAACCCGACCGGCCCGCTGGCCGACCCGACCCACCCACGCGCCGGCGCGGAGAAGCTGTACGTGCTGGACATGTTCCCGTACCCCTCCGGGGCGGGCCTGCACGTCGGCCATCCGCTGGGCTACATCGGCACCGACTGCTACGCCCGCTACCAGCGGATGGCCGGCCGCAACGTGCTGCACGCGATGGGCTTCGACGCGTTCGGCCTGCCCGCCGAGCAGTACGCGGTGCAGACCGGCACCCACCCCCGGACCACCACGGTCGCGAACATCGAGCGGTACAAGGCGCAGCTGCGCCGGCTGGGGCTGGCGCATGACGAGCGCCGCTCGGTGGCCACCATCGACACCGACTTCTACCGCTGGACCCAGTGGATCTTCCTGCAGATCTTCAACTCCTGGTACGACAGCGACGCCGGCCGGGCCCGTCCGATCGCCGAGCTGATCGCCGAGTTCGAGGGCGGTAACCGGCCCACCCCGGACGGCCGCGCCTGGGCCGAGCTGAGCGTCGCCGAGCGCCGCCAGGTCGTCGACGACCACCGCCTGGCGTACGTCTCGCAGGCGCCGGTGAACTGGTGCCCGGGGCTGGGCACCGTGCTGGCCAACGAGGAGGTCACCGCCGACGGCCGTTCCGAGCGGGGCAACTTCCCGGTCTTCAAGCGCAACCTGAAGCAGTGGATGATGCGGATCACCGCGTACGGTGACCGGCTGCTGGACGACCTGGACAGCCTGGACTGGCCCGAGCCGATCAAGCTGATGCAGCGCAACTGGATCGGCCGCTCCACCGGCGCCCACATCGACTTCCCGACCAACGCGGCGCCGGTGCGGGTGTTCACGACCCGCCCGGACACCGTCTTCGGCGCCACCTACATGGTGCTGGCACCCGAGCACGAGCTGGTCGACACGCTGGCCCCGGCCAGCTGGCCGGACGGGACCAGGGACGCCTGGACCGGCGGGCACGCCAGCCCTCGGGAGGCTGTCGAGGCGTACCGCAAGGCGGCGGCCGCCAAGACCGACGTCGAGCGGCAGTCCGACACCAAGGAGAAGACCGGCGTCTTCATCGGCGCGTACGCCACCAACCCGGTCACCGGTGGGCAGATCCCGATCTTCATCGCCGACTACGTGCTGGCCGGCTACGGCACCGGCGCGATCATGGCGGTGCCGGCGCAGGACGAGCGGGACTGGGCGTTCGCCGAGGTCTTCGAGCTGCCCATCGTCCGTACCGTGCAGCCGGCGGAGGGCTTCGACGGCAAGGCGTACACCGGGGACGGTCCGGCGATCAACAGCGCCGCGCCCGAGCGCGGCCTGGACCTGAACGGCCTGGGGGTCGCCGACGCCAAGGCGGCGATCATCGCCTGGCTGGAGGCGAACGGGCACGGCGCCGGCGCGGTGACCTACCGGCTGCGCGACTGGCTGTTCTCCCGGCAGCGTTACTGGGGCGAACCGTTCCCGATCGTCTACGACGAGACGGGCGCGGCCATCGCCCTGCCGGAGGAGATGCTGCCGGTCGAGCTGCCGGAGGTGGACGACTTCTCCCCGAAGACGTTCGACGCCGACGACGCCAACAGCAACCCGGAGACCCCGCTGTCGCGGCGGCGCGACTGGGTCGAGGTCGAACTGGACCTGGGTGACGGGCCGAAGCGCTACACCCGGGAAACCAACGTGATGCCGCAGTGGGCCGGCTCCTGCTGGTATGAGCTGCGCTACCTGGACCCGACAAACAGCGGGCGGTTCGTCGACGCGGAGAACGAGCGGTACTGGATGGGCCCGCGCGCCGACGGTGACTGCGGGGGCACCGACCTGTACGTCGGTGGCGCCGAGCACGCCGTGCTGCACCTGCTGTACGCGCGGTTCTGGCACAAGGTGCTGTTCGACCTGGGGCACGTGTCGTCGTTCGAGCCGTTCCGCAAGCTGTTCAACCAGGGCATGATCCAGGCGTACGCGTACACCGACTCGCGCGGCAGCTACGTGCAGGCCGAAGAGGTCTTCGAGCGCGACGGCGCCTACTACCTGGGTGACCTGGCGGTCAACCGCGAGTACGGCAAGATGGGCAAGTCGCTGAAGAACGTGGTGACGCCCGACGACATGTGCGCCGCCTACGGCGCGGACACCTTCCGGGTGTACGAGATGTCGATGGGCCCGCTGGAGGTCTCCCGCCCCTGGGAGACCCGGGCGGTGGTCGGCTCGTACCGGTTCCTGCAGCGGGTGTGGCGGGCGGTCGTCGACGAGCAGACCGGCGCCCTGCGGATCACCGAGGACCCGGCCGACGAGGCGACCCGCCGGCTGCTGCACAAGGTGATCGACGGGGTCCGTGGCGACATGGACGGCATCCGGTTCAACACGGCGATCGCCAAGCTGATCGAGCTGACCAACGGGCTGACCCGACTGTCGGCCACGCCCCGTGAGGTGGCCGAGCCGCTGGTGCTGATGGTGGCGCCGTTCGCCCCGCACGTGGCCGAGGAGCTGTGGCGCAAGCTGGGCCACGACACCTCGCTGACGTACGCGGACTTCCCGACCGCCGACCCGGCGCTGCTGGTGGCAGACACGGTGACCTACCCGGTGCAGGTCAACGGCAAGGTCCGTGGCCGCATCGAGGTCCCCGCCGACGCCTCCGAGGAGAGCGTCCGCGCGGCGGCCCTGGACGCGGTGGCGGCGACCCTGAACGGCAAGGAACCGCGCAAGGTCATCGTGGTCAAGGGCCGGATGGTCTCGGTCGTCGCCTGACACCCTGTCGATCAGGGCAGCGGGCGGTCCGGCGCGAGCGACACGCACCGTGACGTCCACGGAGGCGGGCACCGCGTTGAGCGTTATGACTCAGAGGCATAAATATGCCTCTGAGTCATAACGCTCTCCGGCGCATCCGCCGCCGGTCGCCGCACAACCCGCTCGTGCAGTCGCCGGATCAACCAGACCAGCCGCCCGGCGGTTGCGCTCCGGTGGTCACGGGCAGGGCGGCAGTGGCGGCAGCCGGTCCGGGCGCAGCAGCGAGTACGCGTGCTGCTGTGCCGGGTCCGAGTTGTTGTCCGGGTCCACCAGCAGCGCCTCGTCCAAGACGACCGCGTGGGCGTGATCGGCTGTCAGCCGCACGTACGACCCGGTTCGTAGGTCGGCCACGTACCAACCCAGCTGGTATTGGAAGATCACCAGGTCTCCGACAGCCCTGGGCGTGGCCACCTTGTGGAAGGGGTCGACGGTCGGGGGTCTGGTGCCCGGTGGCAACGAGGTAGCGGCTGCCGGAGCCGGCGGAGGGGTCACGCGGAACACGCGGACCGGTGCCGCCCAGTCCGGTCGCCAGACGGTCAGGGTGCGCTCGTCGCGGGACACCCAGGCCGTGGTCTGGCCGTCGGTGGTCACGTCGACGGTGGTGCCCGGTCCCGGGCTCGGCTGCGGCGCGGACCGAGCCTCACCGTCCGGACCGACCGCGTTCAGGTGGCCCGTGGTCCGATCGAACCAGAGCAGGTCGGCGCCGTGGAACCCGACACCGGCCACCGGGCCGGCGGCCACCGTGCGGACCGTCCCGGCAGCCAGGTCGTGCAGGGTCAGCTCGTTCCGGTCCTCGCCGAGGACCTTGGTGACGGCGAGCTTCCCGTCGCGCAACGGGGGCCGGTGGAGGAAGTCCGCGGTGCCCAGTAGCTGCCGTGGTGCGGCCCCCGACTCCGCGTCCCAGGCGAAGAGTTCGGAGCCGCCGCCGCCGTGGGGTGCCGCTCGCATGAGGCTGCTGCGCGCGCGCTGGCGCTGCCCGATGCCCTGCCGGCGGGATCGTCGTCCGGCTGTCACCACCACCGACCCGGCGCTGCTGGTGGCCGACACGGTGACCTACCCGGTGCAGGTCAACGGCAAGGTCAGTGGACCTGTCGCCCCGGCGGAGGACAGGCGGTCACCGCTACGACACTGCGATGGGTGTACAGCCAGTTGTGCCAGCGGCGTATTCCGTCGGGCACGCCTGAGGCGCGCAGCCGGAGCATGGCCGGCTCGCCCCGCTCGGCGCCGGCGTCGATGCCCCGCCAGGTGCTCCCGATCTGATCGAGCATCACGTCCACCAGCTCACCCCGGTCCAGTGCCGGCGACGCCGCCTCGTAGGCGTCGCAGAGAACGCGACACCGTCGGCCCAGTTCGGCGGGATCGGCATCCTCACCCAACGCCGCCCAGTGCCAGCCGGCGAACGCCACGTCCTCGATCCGCCGGCCCGGCGCGGCCAGGTCCCAGTCGAGGAAGGCAACCGGGAGCGGCCCGGCGGGGAAGTCCCGGTACACCGTGTTCTTCGGGGACAGGTCGCGGTGGCACACGGTCTCGGCGTCGCCGGACAGGTCGGTGTCCGCGCACGCGTCGTGCAGCCGCCGGATCAGCTGGCCCAGTCGCACCAGCGCCGGGTCGGCGAAGAATTCGGGGTCCTCCCGGTCCCGCCACGGCACGCGCCCCGGGACGTAGCTGAGCATCTGCCGACCGTGGGCGTCGACGCCCAGGTGGCGGGGCGCGAGGTCCGCGCCCACCCCGGCCAGGTGGCGCAGCAGCGCGCCGACGAAGTCCAGGTTGGCGGGCGGGGTACGTCGTACCGTGTCGCCGACCCGGACCACGGCGGCGATGAATCCGCCGGTGAGTGGCTCCTCGGCAGAGCTGTCGGTCGGCTCGGGCACGGTCATACCGGCATGCGACGGCGCTGGCGTTCGGCGCGCCACCACTGGTGGATGAGCACCAGGCTGGCGATCAGGCCGAGGCTGGCCGGGGCGGCGGCGTACCAGTTGACGTGGCCCGGGGAGCTGACCGCCGCGCCGATCGCCGCGTAGCCGAAGGCGGTCGGCGCGGACGCGATCACGCTGCCGGCCAGGAACGGCAGCACTCGGGCGCCGGTCGTGCCGTAGCCGTAGCTGACCAGGCCGAAGCCGGCGATCGGCAGCAGCCGGACGGTGACCACACCGAGCACACTCTGCCGGGCGAACCAGCCGTCGAGGCGGGCCAGGCGACCGCGGACCCGAACGGCCACGAACTCCCGGCCGAGCAACCGGCCGACAGTGAACCCGATCGCCGCCGCCACCAGCGCGGCGCCCAGGGCGTACGCGGCGCCCTCCAGCGGGCCGAAGATCGCACCTGCGGCGAGCGTGATGAAGGTCCGGGGCACCAGCGCGACCAGCAGCAGCGCACCACCGAGGATCGCCGCCACCGGGGCGAGGTCGCCCAGCCGGTCGGCGACCTGCGGCAGCCGCGCCGGATCCGGCCGGGGCACCAGCAGCAGCAGTAACCCGCACCCGCCGATCAGCAGCACGAGCAGGGCGAACCGGGCGGCCGACGGCTGCCGGAGCAGCCGCCGGACGGCACGGATCATGCCCGGGCGGCGGCCACCGCGGAGCGGCGCTCGTTGCGGAGCCGGTCCGACCAGGTGTCGTCCAACGGCGGGAGCTGGTGTGCCCCGGTGGCCCAGCGCAGCAGCAGGTCGGCCAGGGCCGGGTTGCGAGCCAGCGCCGGCCCGTGCGAGTAGGTGCCCAGCAGCTTGCCGCGCCACGCGCCCTCGGTGGCACCGTCGTTGCCCACCCCGGCGGTGACCCGGGCCAGCGGGGAGACCTCTGGACCGAGGTGGGTGCGGCCGCCGTGGTTCTCGAAGCCGGTCAGCGGGGGCAGGCCCAGGCGGGGGTCGATCTCACCGGCCAGCTCGCCCACGGCCCGGCTCTCACCCCGGTCGGACCGCAGGTCGAGCAGCTCCAGCCCGCGGCACTGCACACCCTTGGCGAAGAACGAGGTGCCGAGCAGCTGGTAGCCGGCGCAGACGCCGAACACCACCGAGCCCTGCGCGACGGCGCGGTGCAGGCCGCCGTCGGCCAGCAGCCGCTGGGCGCCGAGCGCCTGCGGGCCGTCCTCGCCGCCACCGACCAGGTAGATGTCGGCGGTCGCGGGCAGCCGCTCGTCGGAGCGGACCTCCAGCACCTCGACCGGCATCCCACGCTGACGGGCCCGCCGGGCGAGGATCAGGGCGTTGCCCCGGTCTCCGTAGGTGGAGAGCAGGTCGGGGTAGATCCAGACGATGCGCAGACTCTCAGATGACACGGTCCAACTCCGCTCGGATGTCCTGGAACGCGGTGTAGTTCGCGATGACCTCCAGCCGCCCGGGCGGGACCGACCGGAGTGCGTCGTCGAACGTGCGGACGTGCTGGAACGGCACGTCGTTGACGTCCAGTCGAACCGCCAGGTCGTACGCCCGGTCGCCGGTGATCAACACCTGCCGGCCGCGCAGCGGGGCGAAGTCGACGTCGTAGAGCCAGGAGGTGTCCAGACCGTCGGGGTCGCGCGCGTTGATGGAGAGCAGCGTCGGCGCGTCGTCGGCCATGTCGAACGCCTCCAGCCAACTGGCCGGGTTCTTGGCCAGCAGCAGCCGGATGTTGCGCCCGTCCTTGTCGACCTGGGCGTAGCGACCGGCCACCGAGGTGACGATGCCGAGGCGGGACACCGCGTCGACCGGGCGGACGCCGAATTCGGCGGCCACCGCCAGCGCGGTCGCCGCGTTGCCGAGGTTGACCTTGCCGGGCAGTTGGAGGGAGACCTTGTGCCAGGCGCCGGTGGGGTCGAGCACGCCCTCGTCCTCCACGACCCAGTGCGGCTCCGGTCGGCGCAGCGGGCAGCCGGTGCACCACCACTGCTCGCCGGAGCGCTGGATGGTGGAGCCGCACTCCGGGCAGACCCAGGAGTCGTCGTGCCAGCGTTGGCCGGCACTGAACCACGTCACGTGCGGCGGGTTGATGCCCCGGGCGGGGTCGCCCGGTGGGGTGGCGGCCCACACGACCAGCGGGTCGTCGGCGTTGGCCACCACCCGTACGTCGGTGTGCCGGACCAGCGCCGCGCGCCAGAGCTGCGCCATCATGGCGACCTCCTTGGCGCGGTCGAGCTGGTCGCGGGAGAGGTTGAGCAGCGCGACCACGTGCGGCTCGGTCGCCTCCAGCACCTGCGCCAGGTAGTGCTCGTCGACCTCCAGCACCGCGTACGGGGTGCTGCCGGCCTTGGCCAGCGCCGAGGTGTGCCCGCTGGGCATGTTGGCGCCGAACGAGTTGGTGGCGACCCGGCCGAGCACGCCGACCGCGGCGGAGGTCAATCGGGTGGTGGTGGTCTTGCCGTTGGTGCCGGAGACGAGCGCGATCGCGCGCCCGGCCGACAGGTGGGCCAGCAGGTCCGGGTCGATCTTCAGGCCGATCCACCCGCCGATCACTGAACCGTCGCCACGGCCGGCCGCCCGGGAGAGCGCCGCGGCGGTCCGTGACACGGAGCTGGCCACCTTGGCCCGTAGGGGCATTTTCGCGTCCGTCACGCGAGCGAGGTTACCGGACCGCCGGCCTCACCAGATCGCCGCCGACGGTGAACCGTTCGGCCGTGGTGGCTGCGCTGGCGGCCGGGTCGGCGTCCCCCGGACGGAGTCGATCTATGTCGGAAAGCGGACCACGCCGAGGAGCGGCCGGAGCCCTCCACTCCGCTCCACCCCTTGTGACGTGCGGTTTTGTCGTCGGGTCAGGCGCGCCACGCGGGCGAATTTGGTTGCGGGTGGAGGGAAGTGGAGTAGAGTGGGGACCAATGGTGAGGCCGGGAGGGCTCACCGGCCCGGGGGGTCAGCGGCGCCGCGAACGCCGCTCAAGGGCGAGGGGGTTGGGCCGATGTTCCTCGGCACCCACACTCCGCGCCTGGACGAAAAGGGCCGGTTGATCCTTCCGGCCAAGTTCCGGGATGAGCTGGCGGGGGGTGTCGTGGTCACTAAAGGGCAGGAGCGCTGCCTCTACGTCTTCCCGACCCCTGAGTTCCAGCGGATCGCGGAGCAGTTGCGCGCACAGCCGATGACCCACAAGGCGGCCCGGGCCTACAGCCGGGTCTTCTTTGCCAGCGCGCACGACGAGGTTCCGGACAAGCAGGGCCGGGTGACCATCCCGGCTCATCTGCGGGCCTATGCCGCGCTGGACCGCGAGTTGGTGGTGATCGGCGCGAGCACGCGGGTGGAGATCTGGGACAAGGTCGCCTGGGAGACCTACCTCGCCGAGAGCGAAGACGACTTCGCCGACATCGAGGAGGGGGTGCTGCCCGGCGGTCTGTAGGGCGGTAACGGCGCCCGACGTACTGCGAGATCTCCAGCCGCTTTCGAGTTCCTGGCATCACTTCCCCGGTGCCAGGCGCACGATCCAGTCATTGGGCGACGGTCCGGTGTCAGGCGGGAGCGGATGGGGATCTGGCGGTACGACGGCAGCGCCGTCCGACGACAGGCGCACGAGAAGAACGGACGTTTCAACCAGTGGGGGTCATCATGGGGGAGTTGCGCGGCACGCACGTGCCGGTGCTGCTCGAGCGGTGTCTCGAGCTGCTGGCCCCCGCGCTGGGTCGAGGCGGCCGGACGGTCTACGTCGACGCGACGCTCGGTCTGGCCGGGCATGCGGAGGCGGTGCTGGAGGCGCATCCGGAGACGGTCCTGATCGGGCTCGACCGGGACACCGAGGCGCTCGCTCACGCGCGGGTCCGGCTGGCCCGGTTCGCCGATCGGGTGCACCTGGAGCACGCCGTCTACGACGAGTTGCCGGACGTACTGGACCGGCTGGGCTATCCGGCCATCGACGGCATCCTGTTCGACCTGGGTGTCTCGTCGTTGCAGTTGGACGCGCCCGACCGAGGGTTCGCGTACGCCCAGGACGCGCCGTTGGACATGCGGATGGACCAGACCCGGGGGGTGACCGCCGAAGAGGTGGTCAACACGTACGCGCATCCGGACCTGGCCCGGGTGCTGCGGGTCTACGGCGAGGAGAAGTTCGCCGGCCGGATCGCCTCGGCGATCATCCGGCAGCGGGAGCGGGCCCGGATCACCTCGTCCGCGCTGCTGGCGGAGCTGGTTCGGGACTCCATTCCGGCACCAGCCCGACGAACGGGTGGGCACCCGGCAAAGAGAACGTTTCAGGCTTTACGGATCGAGGTAAACAGAGAGCTGGCAGCGCTGGAGACAGCGTTGCCATCCGCACTCGACGCACTGACCGTGGGCGGTCGCATGGTGGTCCTGTCCTACCACTCGCTGGAGGACAGGCTCACCAAGGCGGCCCTCACGGACCGGGTCCGCAGTAAGGGCCCGATTGACCTCCCGGTCGAGCTTCCCGGGTCCGGTCCGACGTTCCGGCTGCTCAGCCGGGGCGCCGAGCTGCCGGGGGAGGCGGAGGTCGCCGCGAACCCGCGGGCCGCCTCGGTGCGGCTGCGGGCCGCGGAGCGACTCGACCCGAACGCGACAGAGCAGGGGCGGACCGACCGCGAACGGTCTCGCCGACGGGTGAAGGGAATGCACCAACCGGGCACGGGGTCCGCCTGATCCGTGGGGGGTCAGGGGCACCGGGACGGCTAGAGGGACGGACGTTAGGGGGAGGGACATGAGCATTGACAAGCGCGACCGCCGGGACGTCACCGGCGGCGGGCAGCGCGCACCGCGGTCGGGGGGCCGGACCGCGGCGGAGCGGGCTCCGCGCCTCGGAAACGGTACGCCACGCATCGATCGAACGAATCGGCAGGGGGAGACTCGCGCCCGGGGGGCGCGCGAGTTCCCGACTCAGGGCACCGCCGCGCTGCGACCGGTCGAGAAGGCCGCCAGCGCCACCAGCGCCCGGCCGCCGCGGCTGCGGGTGGCGCCGCCGCCGCCGATCTCGGTGCCGCGTGCGCCGTTCGCGGCGCTGATCGTGGTGCTGGTGGTCGGCGGGGTGCTGGGCATCCTGGCGGTCAACACCAAGATCAATGAGAACGCGTTCCGGCTGGAGCGGTTGCAGCAGCAGCAGGCTCGACTGGACCTGGAGAAGCAGCAACTGGACAAGCAGATCGCCGACGCCGAGGCGCCGGGCAACCTGACCGCCGAGGCGCGGCGGCTGGGCCTGGTCGACGCCGGCGAGCCGGGCTACATCCGGCTGCCGGACGGCAAGACCCTCGAGGTGCCGCAGCCGGCGAACGGCCAGCCGTCGGTGACCAGCCAGGGTGCGGGAGGCTGACCGGTGCCACCAAGGTCGGACGAGCCGCGCCGGGACCCTACGGGGTCCCGGCGCGGTTCTGCACGTGATGCCGGGCCCGCCGACGGGGAGCCGCGCACCGGCGAGCCGGGCATCGGGGGCATCTCCGGCGCCCGGGCGTACACCCCGAGAGGTCGGACCGTCCGGGAGGAGCGCGGTACGCCTGCGCGCGGTCAGGGCGCCGAACAGCGGCGTACGCCGCGCAGCACCCGGTCCGGTGACCCGTTCCGGCCGGCGTTGCAGGTGCTCGACGGCGGTCGGGCCGCCGCCCGGTCCGGCCGGCGCGACGCTCCGGCGGCCGGCCGCGGTGGGGTGGTGCGCACCGTCGCGCCGCGTACCCCCCGTGGCCCGGGTGGGGACGAGCCGCCGCCGCGTCGCCGGACGACGCCACGCGCGCCGCGGCGCACCGACCGACCGGCGGCCCGCCGGCCGTCGCGCAAGCCACGACGCCCGCCGAAACTGGCCGACTCGCGGTTGCGGCTGCGGCTGGGCACCGTGCTCGCCCTGACGCTCTTCGCCACCATCGGGATCCGGCTGATCTACCTCCAGGCGGTCGACGCTCCGGCGTACGCAGGGGGCGGCATCGCTGACCGACTCCGCACGGTCGAGCTGCCGGCGCCGCGGGGCGCGATCTACGACAGCACCGGCGCGCCGCTGGCCCGTAGTGTCGAGGCGCGGTACGTGTACGCCGACCCGACCGAGGTGAAGGACTCGGCCGCCGTCGCCAAGGCGCTCTCCCCGCTGCTCGGCATCCCGGTGTCGAAGCTGATGGAGTTGATGAAGCCGCGCAAGCTGGAGGACGGTAAGGCGTCCCGATTCGTGTACCTGGCGCGGGGAGTGGAGATCTCCACCGCCAAGCGGGTGCAGGCGCTTGACCTCCTCGGCATCGGGGTGCACCGCGACGAGCGCCGTGAGGTGCCCGGCGGTGACCTGGCGGCCAACCTGATCGGCTTCACCAGCCAGGACATGGTCGGGTTGGAAGGGCTGGAGGCCCGCTACGACGACGTGCTCGCCGGTCAGGACGGCAAACGGGTGTACGAGGCCGGCCTCGGCGATCTCGCCGCGCCCATTCCAGGTGGCTACAGCCGGACGACCCTCGCCAAGCCGGGCAGTTCGCTCGGCCTCACCATCAACCGCGACCTGCAGTTCCGGACGCAGCAGATCCTCAGCGCGCGCATGGCCCAGGCCCCGGGCGGCACGGGCGCCGCCGTGGTCATCGAGATTCCCTCCGGCGCGGTGCTGGCCCAGGCCAGCAACCCCACCTACGACGCGGCGAAGCCGGTGCCCAGCGACCCGGTCGCCCGGGAGGACGCCGCGACCAGCTTCGTGGTCGACCCCGGCTCGGTGCACAAGGCGATCACCTACGGCGCGGCCCTGCAGGAGGGCGTGATCACGCCGGACACCACGTTGCCGATCGCCAACAACATCAAGATGGGCGACACCTGGTTCTCCGACACCCATCCGGCCAACGGCAGGCGGATGAGCGTGCCGGGGATGCTCGCCTACTCGTCGAACGTCGGCACCATCACGATCGCCGAGAAGCTCGGCCGGGACCGGTTGATCGACTACCAGAAGCGGTTCGGGCTGGGCAAGCCGACGGGCGAGGGGATGCCCGGGGAGGCCAGCGGGCGACTGCTGCCGGCCGACGAGTGGAGCGAATCGTCGCGTGGGTCGGTGCCGATCGGGCACAGCGTCGACGCCACGCCGCTGCAGATGGCCGCCGCGTACGCCGCCATCGCCAACAACGGCACGTACGTGCAGCCGCACCTGGTCAAGGAGGTGATCGGCCCGGACGGCAAGCGCGCCCCCGCGCCGGCCCCGCTGACCCGGTCGGTGCTCAGCCCGCAGAACGCGGCGGCCCTGCGCACCATGCTGGAGGCGGTCACCACCGTCGACGGCGCCACCGGCGTCACCGCCGCGGTCCCCGGCTATCGGGTCGCCGGCAAGACCGGAACCGGATCACGGCTGGTCAACGGCAAGATAGAGACCGACAAGGTGTCCTCCTTCATCGGCATGGCTCCCGCCGAGAACCCCCGCTACGTGATCGCCGTCTTCGTCTACACGCCCAACGGCGGGGGCGCGGCGATCGCCAATCCGGCGTTCCGGGACATGATGCAGTTCACTCTGCGTCACTACCGGGTGCCGCCCTCGACTGGCGGATCCGCGCCCAAGTTCGTGGTCTATCCGCGCTGAGCAGCGACGGCGGGACATCATCGGTGAGTGCCGACGAACCACCGGGGCGGCTGTGCGGCCGGAACCGGACGACCGGGTAGGGTCTGACGCCGTGCCCGGCAATCCACGTCCACGTACCGTGACCGGAGTCCGGCTCGGTGACCTCGCCGTCCGGCTCGCCGTCGACCTTCCGGCGGACGCCGCCGCGGTGGTCGTCTCCGGGGTCACCCACGCCAGCCAGGAGGTTCGCTCCGGCGACCTCTACGCGGCGTTGCCCGGTGCCCGTCGGCACGGCGCGGAGTTCGCCGCCGGCGCCGTCGAGGCAGGTGCCGTGGCGCTGCTGACCGACCCGGCCGGCGCGGAGTTGGCGGCGGGGACCGGCCTGCCCACCCTGGTGGTGCCCGACCCGCGCGCCGTGCTCGGCGAGCTGGCCTCGGCCGTGTACGGCGACCCCACAGCCGATCTCACAGTGATCGGGGTGACCGGCACCGCGGGCAAGACGTCCACCGCATACCTGATCGAGTCGGGGCTGCGGGCCGCCGGGCACACCACCGGGCTGGTCGGGACGGTGGAGACCCGGCTCGGTGATCTGGTGATCGACAGTGTGCGCACCACCCCCGAGGCGACCGACCTGCACGCCATGTTGGCCACCGCCCGCGAGCGGGGGGTTACCGCCGTGGT
This sequence comes from Micromonospora noduli, assembly GCF_003264365.1. Lineage (GTDB taxonomy): Bacteria > Actinomycetota > Actinomycetes > Mycobacteriales > Micromonosporaceae > Micromonospora > Micromonospora noduli. Next base: position 3,685 of record NZ_PYAK01000062.1, on the reverse strand, counting down.
CATGGAGGTCTCCAGCCACGCGCTGGCCATGGGCCGGGTGGGCGGTGTGCGGTTCGCCGTCGGCGGTTACACCAACTTCGGCTCCGACCACCTGGACTTCCACGCCGACAGCGACGACTACTTCGCCGCGAAGGCGCAGCTGTTCGACGGGCGCTGCGCGGTCGAGGTGCTCAACCACGACGACCCGGCGTTGAAGCCGCTGCTCAAGCCGACCACTGTCACCTACTCGGCGGCCGGTGACCAGGGCGCGACCTGGTGGGCCGACGGTGTGGGCGGCGAGGGGTACGCCCAGCGGTTCACCGCGCACGGCCCGAACGGCGTGGCAGTGTCCGCCGGTGTCGCCCTGCCGGGCCGGCACAACGTGGCCAACGCGCTGCTGGCCATCGCCACCTTGGTCGGCGCCGGGGTGGACCCGGTGACCGCCGCGGCCGGTGTGGCCGCCTGCGGTGGCGTCCCGGGCCGGCTGGAGCTGGTCGACGTGGCCGCGCCGGTGCGCGGGGTGGTCGACTACGCGCACAAGTCGGACGCGATAGTGGCCGCGCTGGCCGCGCTGCGCGAGTTGAGCGCCGGCCGACTGATCTGTGTGATCGGCGCCGGTGGAGACCGGGACCGGGGCAAGCGGCCGGTGATGGGCGCCGCCGCGGCGGAGGGAGCCGACGTGGTGCTGGTGACCGACGACAACCCGCGCACCGAGGACCCGGGGGAGATTCGCGCCGAGGTGCTGGCCGGGGCGTACCGGGCCGGCACTGCCGCCCGGATCATCGAGGTGGCGGGCCGCCGCGCCGCGATCGACGAGGCGGTGCGGCTGGCCGAGCCGGGCGACGTGATCGCGCTGCTCGGCAAGGGCCACGAACGCGGCCAGGAGGTGGCGGGCCAGGTGCTTCCGTTCGACGACAGCATCGAGTTGGCCGAGGCGCTGCGGGCCCGCTTCGGGGACCTGGCGGGTCAGCGGTGATCGCGCTGAGCCTGGCCGAGGTGGCCGCGGCGGTCGACGGGCGGCTGGTGGCCGCCGAACCGGCCGCCACCGTGACCGGGTCGGTGGAGTTCGACTCGCGCAAGGTGGGGCCAGGTTCGCTCTTCGTGGCCTTCCCGGGGGAGAAGGTCGACGGGCACGACTACGCGGCGACGGCGATCCAGGCCGGCGCGGTGGCGGTGCTCGGCAGCCGAGAGGTGCCCGGGGTGCCGATGGTGCTGGTCGAGGACGCCCTGACCGCGATGGGCCGATTGGCCCGCGCGGCGGTGGACCGGCTGCCCGGGCTGACCGTGATCGGCGTGACCGGCTCGTCCGGCAAGACCACCACGAAGGATCTGATCGGTCAGCTCACCGCCCGGCTCGGGGCCACTGTGGCGCCACCCGGCTCGTTCAACAACGAGCTGGGGCACCCGTACACCGCCCTCCAGGCTGACCCGGACACCCGCTACCTGGTGATGGAGAAGGGCGCGCGCGGGGTCGGGCACGTGCGGTACCTGTGCGAGCTGGTGCCGCCCCGGATCTCCGTCGTGCTCAACGTCGGCACCTCGCACATCGGCGAGTTCGGCTCGCAGGACGCCATCGCCCTGGCCAAGGGCGAGCTGGTGGAGGCGCTGCCGCCGGACGGGCTGGCCGTGCTGAACGCCGACGACCCCCGGGTGGACGCGATGGCGAGCCGCACGCAGGCCCGGGTGGTCCGCTACGGCGAGGCGCCCGACGCCGACGTGCGCGCCGAGGACGTCACGCTCGACGAGCGGGGTCACCCGTCGTACACCCTGGTCACCCCGGAGGGGCGCGCGCCGGTGCGGCTCCGGCTGGCCGGCCGTCACCAGGTCGGGAACACGCTGGCGGCGGCGGCGGTCGCCCGGGAGCTGGGCATGCCGCTGGCCGAGCTGGCCACGGCCCTCGGTGAGCTGGGGCTGGTCTCGACCCGACGGATGGACGTCTTCGACCGCCCCGACGGGGTGACCGTGATCGACGACTCGTACAACGCCAACCCGGCCTCGATGGCGGTAGCGGTGCGGGCGCTGGCGAGCATGGGCCAGGGGCGGCGTACCGTCGCGGTGCTTGGTTACATGGCCGAGCTGGGCCCGTTCGAGTACGACGGCCACGCCGAGATCGGCCAACTGGCGGCCGAGCTGGGTGTCGACCGGCTGCTCGTGGTGGGTGAGCCGGCCGCGCCGATCCACGAAGGCGCGACAGCGGTAGCAAACTGGGGAGGAGAGTCGGTGCTGCTCACCGATCAGGCGGCGGCCGTCGAGGTGCTGCGGAGCGAGCTACGACCGGGTGACGTCGTCCTGGTCAAGGGCTCCCGGTACCGGACCTGGGAGGTGGCCGACGCCCTGCGCGCCGACGCCGGTGGGGAGTCGACCCGATGAGGGCGGTCATCGTCGCCATCGGGGTGGCCTTCCTCGTCTCGCTCTTCTGCACCCCGATCGCGATCAAGGTGTTCACCCGGCTCAAGGCCGGTCAGCCGATCCGGTCCGACGGCCCCGCCATGCACCAGGGCAAGAAGGGCACGCCCACGATGGGTGGCGTGGTCTTCATCCTGGCCACTGTGATCGCGTACGTGGCCGGGCACCTCGCCCTGACCACCCTGCCGGACCAGCAGATCGCCCAGGTGGAGCCGACGATCACGGCGCTGGTGCTGCTGGGGCTGATGGTGTTCTCCGGCGCTGTGGGTTTCCTCGACGACTTCCTCAAGGTGCGCAAGCGCAACAGCGCCGGGCTGAACAAGCGCGGCAAGCTGCTCGGCCAGATCCTGGTCGGTGCGGTCTTCGGGGTGATCGCGCTGTGGTTCCCGAGCACGATGACCAACGGCTCGGGGCTGGCGACCAACACCGAGACGGTGGGCAGCACCACGCTGAGCTTCATCCGGGACATCGACTTCCTGGAGGTCAGCAAGGTCGGGGCGGTGATCATCTTTATCTTCGTGGTGATGGCCGCGACGAACGGCGTCAACCTCACCGACGGCCTGGACGGTCTGGCCACCGGCGCGTCGGTGATGGTGCTCGCCGCGTACGCGCTGATCGCGTTCTGGCAGTACCGGCACTGGTGTGCCGACCCGAACTACACCCAGCCGTACTGCTACGAGGTCCGCGACCCGTTGGAGATCGCGCTGATCGCCGGGGCGGCGGCGGGGGCCTGTGTGGGCTTCCTCTGGTGGAACACCTCCCCGGCGCGGATCTTCATGGGCGACACCGGGGCGCTGGGGCTGGGCGGTCTGATCGCCGGCATGGCGATGTCCACCCGCACCATCCTGCTGCTGCCGATCATCGGCGGGCTCTTCGTGATCATCACGATGTCCGTGGTGATCCAGATCATCTCCTTCAAGACCACCGGTAAACGGGTGTTCCGAATGTCTCCGCTCCAGCACCACTTCGAGCTGGCCGGCTGGAGCGAGGTCAACATCGTGGTGCGCTTCTGGATCATCGCCGGCATCGGCGTGGCCATCGCCCTGGGCCTGTTCTACAGCGAGTTCCTCGCCAACATGACCTGATCCGCGGGGCCGACACGCCCGAGGGGGCGTTCTGGGGGTGTCGGGCGTGTTTAGCGGTGATGATGTCGGGGTGGGGGAGGACATCGGCACTGAGGGCAGGGCAGGCGGGCGGGCGCGGCGGTCGCCGGGCGCGTCGGGGCGTACCGCGGAGGCGGTTGCGCCAACCGACGACGCGCGGGGGCCGGAACCGGGCGCGGCCGCGCGTGCGGCGGAAC
>NZ_PYAK01000061.1 GCF_003264365.1 Micromonospora noduli | reverse complement strand
CCGTGCGGGTCACGGGCTGAGCCGGCGCGCCGTGCGGGTCACGGGCTGAGCCGGCGCGCCGTGCGGGTCACGGGCTGAGCCGGCGCGCCGTGCGGGTCACGGGCTGGCGGCCAGGAAGACGAAGGCGGCCATCAGCACCAGGTGCACGCCGCCCTGCAACACGTTGGCCCGGCCGGGCACCACGGTGAGGACGGCGGTCACGGCGGTGAGCGCGAGGAGGGCGAGCTGGGTGCCGCCGAGGCCGAGCAGCAGCGGGCCGTCCAGCCAGATCGAGGCGATCGCTATGGCCGGGATGGTCAGGCCGATGCTGGCCATCGCCGAGCCGAGCGCGAGGTTCAGGCTGATCTGCACGCGGTCGCGGCGGGCGGCGCGGGCGGCGGCCAGGGTCTCCGGCAGCAGCACGAGAAGGGCGATGATCACGCCGACGAACGCGTGCGGCAGGTTCGCCGCGGCCACACCGGCCTCGATGGTCGGCGAGACGGTCTTGGCGTCGCCGACCACCGCGACCAGCGCCACCAGCAGCAGCCCCAGGCTCATCAGCGCGGCGCGGGTGGTCGGCGGCTTGGCGTGCTCCTCCGCGTCTATCACCTGACCGCGGCTGTCGACCGGTAGGAAGTAGTCGCGGTGCCGGCCGGTCTGCACGAGCACGAACAGCCCGTAGAGCGCCAGCGAGGCGACGGCGGCGAAGGCAAGCTGGGCCGGGCTGAATTCCGGGCCGGGCCGGGCCGTGGTGAAGGTCGGGATGACCAGACTCAGGGTGGCCAGGGTGATCACGGTGGCCAGGGCCCCGCCGGTGCCCTCAGGGTTGAACACCGCGACGCGGCGGCGCAGCGCTCCCAGCAGTAGGGACAGGCCGAGTATCCCGTTACAGGTGATCATGACGGCGGCGAAGACGGTGTCCCGGGCGAGCGACTGGGTCTTCTCCGGGCCGCTGATCATCAGAGTGACGATGAGGGCGACCTCGATCACGGTGACCGCGACGGCGAGCACCAGCGACCCGTACGGCTCCCCCACCCGGTGGGCCACCACCTCCGCGTGGTGCACGGCCGCGAGCACGGCACCGCCCAGCAGCACCGCGACCACCACGATGACCGGGCCGGGCAGGCTCCGTCCCCAGGTGACGATCAATACCAGAACCGCGAGCACGGGTACGGCGAAGGTCCAGTCGGTCAGGCGGGAGCGAAGCAGGGCGGCCATGCCGTAAAGAGTGCCAGGCCAGGTGATCATGTGCCCACCATCGACGCACGGATCTGTGGTGTCGACGGTCCACAACCGGCAAACCCGTAACCTATAGGTTACGCTTTCGGGGTGGATGAGGTGGCCGTCGCGATTGCCGACCCGGTGCGGCGGCACATCCTGACCATGTTGCGCGCCGAACCCCTCTCCGCCGGCGACATCGCCCAGCGGTTCACGATCAGCCGGCCCGCCATCAGTCGCCACCTGCGGGTGCTGCGCGACAGCGGGCTGGTCCGTGACGATCTGGTCGGACGGCGAAGGATCTACCGGCTCGATCCGGGCCCGCTCGCCCCGCTGCTCGACTGGCTCACCGGGCTCACCACAGTCGACCGGTGGGGCCGGCACCTCGACGCGTTGGAGACCGAGGTCTATCGCACCCGCCGAGAGCGTCGCAGCCGCGGCCCGGCGGAGCACCGAAGGGAGCACACGGCATGATCCGCACACCCGCCGGACGCCTGTTTCAGACCGACACCGGCCACGATCTCGTCCTCACTCGAACCTTCCGCGCCCCGGCGGCGGACGTCTGGGCCAGCCTGACCGAACCGGAGCGTACGGCCCGCTGGTTCGGCCCGTGGGAGGGCGACGCCGGGCCCGGACGGACCATCCGGGTCCAGATGGCGTACGAGGAGCAGCAGCCCTGGTGCGAGATGCGCATCGACGCGTGCGAACCGCAGCAGCGCCTCGCCGTGTCGATGGTCGACGACTACGGCAGCTGGCTGCTGGAGCTGTCGCTGACCGAGACCGACGGCACCACCGAGCTGCGGTTCGTGCAGCACCTGAGCAGCGTGGAGGGCATCGCCGAGGTGGGCGCCGGTTGGGAGTACTACCTGGACCTGCTGGTGGCCTCCCGGGACGGCTCGCCCCGCCCGGAGTTCGACGACTACCACCCGGCCATGCAGCCCTACTACCAGGGGCTGGTCGCCTCGGCCGGCTAGGCGTCGAGCTCCCGCCGCAGCTTGGCGAACTCGGCGGTCAACGCCGGCAGGGGGAAGTGCGCGTTCAGGCCGCTGGGGTTCGGCAGCACCCAGACCCGGGCCGGGCCCAGCCGGTCCGGTCGCGGGCCCAGCCCGGCCTTCGGTCGGGCGAAGGCGATCCGGTACGCGGTCACCCCGAGGATGGCCACCCAGCGCGGCCGGTAGCGCTCGGCCTTCACCGCCAACCCAGTGACACCGGCCACCAGCTCCGCCGACGTCAGCTCGTCGGCGCGGGCGGTGGCCCGGTTGCTCAGGCTGGTGATGCCGAGGCCGTGGCGCAGCAGCTCGTCGTGTTCCCACGGGTGCAGCTGGCGGTCGGTGAAGCCGCCCCCGTGCAGGGCCGGCCAGAATCGGCTGCCCTTGCGGGCGAAGGGCAGCCCCACGGCGGCCGAGTAGAGGCCCGGGTTGTAGCCGCAGAACAGCACCCGCAGCCCGGGACCGATGATGTCCGGCAGACCCCGGCCGACCGCCGCCGCCACCTCCTGCGGGGTCGGCCGCCGCGCCGGCCCCGCACGCTCCGCGTCCACCGCACCGATCCTGCCGTACGCCGGGGTGTCGGACCCGGCGCACGGCGACGATCACGCCTTGACACCCTCAACGGATGCAGTCAACCGACCACCTCGCCGCCAGCCGTTACGCGCGGATGCGCTGGAACACTCCGCTCTCGCCGGAGCACGCCACGTTGCTGCTGCAACGACTCGACGTGCGCCCCGGCGCGCGTGTGCTCGACCTCGGCTGTGGCTGGGGTGAGCTGCTGCTGCGGGCGGTCACCGCCGGCGGTGTCTCCGGCCCGGTCGCGACGCGCGGCGTCGGCGTCGACAGCGACGAGGCCGCGCTCGCCCGAGGGCGACGGCTGGCCGCGGGGCGGTCGCTGAACCGGCACGTCGCCTTCGTGATGGGGGAAGCGGCGGCCTGGCAGGAGCCGGCCGACCGGGTTCTCTGCATCGGCTCGGCACACGCCTTCGGCGGCACCGAGGCCGCCCTCGACGCCCTCGCCGCAGTGGTCCGGCCCGGTGGGCGGTTGCTGTTCGGCGACGCGTTCTGGGAGCGGTCCCCCACGGCGGAGATCGCCGAGATCTTCGGCCCGGAGGTCCCGACCCTTCCCGGGCTGGTCGAGGCCGCCCGCCAGCGGGGCTGGCGGTTGCTGCACCTGAGCACCGCCGACCAGCGGGAATGGGACGACTTCGAATCCACCTGGCTCGCCGGCCGGCAGGAGTGGCTGCTGGCGTACCCGGAGGATCCCCGCGCGGCCGAGGTCCGCGCGGAGCTCGATGACCGGTTGCGCCAGTACGTCGGCGGCTACCGGGGTGTCCTCGGCCTGGGCTATCTCGTCCTCGGCCGCTGACCGTCCGCCCTTGACGCCGCTTACTACGCTGCGCGTGGTGAGCGCCGGATCCCGTCTCGCCCTGCCGTGGCGGATCCTCGTGGTGGCCACCGCCGCCGTGCTGGTGTGGCTGTTCCTGGGCGCCCTGCTCGGCCGTGACTACGACCGGCCCACCCATGCGGTCGGGGCGGTCCTCACCACAGCTGTCGTCGTACCCCTGGTGGTCGTCGCCCGTCGCGCCCTGGACCGACGGCCCTGGGCCGGCCTCGGGTTGCCGTCGCTGCGCGCCGGCTGGCGGCGTCTGGTGTTCGGCATGGCCTGCTGGCTCGTGCCCGCCGCGGCGGGTTTCGCGCTCTGCCTCGGTGTCGGCTGGGTCGAGATCAGTGTCCGGACGTCCGTCGGGGACGTGCTGCGGGTGGCGGCGCTGCTGGTCGTGCTGGTCTTCCTGAAGGAGGCGCTGCCGGAGGAGCTGATCTTCCGCGGGTACCTGCAACACAACCTCGCCACCCGGCTGCCCGCCGGGCAGGCCGTCCTCGGGCAAGCGGTGCTGTTCACAGTGTTCGGGTTCCTCGTCGGGGCGGCCAGATCCGTCGACCGACTGGCGCTCTTCTTCGTCTTCGCGCTGCTGCTGGGTGCCTTCCGCGCCGTCACCGGCGACATCTGGGCCGGCATCGGCCTGCACGTCGCGTTTCAGACGGTCGCTCAGCTGTTCGGTGACGTCGGGGCGGTCTTCGACGTGGTCGGCGCGGACGTCCTGGGCGTGGTGGCCATGGGGGCCATTCCGTTCTCGGTCAGCTGGTTGGTCCTGCGGCACCACTACCGGGACCACCTGAGCTGGCGCGCTCTCGCACCGGACCCGGTGCGCCAGAGCGGCTGAAGCTGAGCGTTTGGCCCACCGCACCGACCGGGGTGGGGAAGAGTGGCGGGCGAGAGCTGTCGTCGAGAAACGAGCGACGGCACGGCGTCGTGCGGAGGTTTTCGGATGAGCGACACGTCTTCGGCCCAGCCCGCCCGCAACGTGGTCCTGGTCCACGGCGCGTACGCCGACGGCTCGTCCTGGTCCGATGTCATTCCGCTGCTACAGCGGGCCGGGCTGACGGTCACCGCGGTCCAGAACCCGCTGACCTCCCTGGCCGACGACGTCGCGGCCACCAACCGCGCCCTCGACCGCCAGGACGGCCCGACGGTGCTGGTGGGCCACTCCTGGGCCGGCACGATCATCAGCGAGGCCGGTAACCACCCGAGGGTCACCGCCCTGGTGTACGTCGCTGCCCGCGCGCCGGACGCCGGCGAGGACTACGCCGCGCTCGCGGCGAAATACCCCACGCCGCCGGCGAATGCCGGCCTCGTGCACCACGACGGGTACGCGCAGCTCAGCGAGAGTGCCTTCCTGGCCGACTTCGCCGGTGGAATCGAGGAGAACCGCGCCCGCGCCCTGTACGCGGTGCAGGGCCCGATCGCCAAGGACCTCTTCCAGGGCCGCACGACAACGGCCGCCTGGCGGGACCGGCGGTGCTACTACTCGATCTCCACCCAGGACCGCACGACCGCGCCGGAGCTGGAGCGGTTCTTGGCCGATCGGATGAACGCGACGACCATCGAGGTCGAATCATCGCATCTGGCCATGGTCACCCACCCGGAGACGATCGCCGACCTCATTCTGATGGCGACCCGGCGCACCCGCAGCCCTGCGTAGGGCGGCAGAGGCTGGCCGCGCGACGGCCGGCCGACGTGGTGCTCAGGTCAGGCCGCACGCGGATCCGCAGTACGGGCAGAACGCGCGCTTGGCATTCGAGACGACCTCGATGTCGCACCGTGCGCAGTGGCCGTTCTCCCACAGGCCCTGGTCCATCCCGAGGTCCCCGTCGTAGTAGTCGCGGTCGGGCCAGGCGACCAGTTCGACGTTGAGGCCCGGTTCGACCTCGTCCTCGTAGTAGGTGACGCTGGCCAGAGTCAGCGCAGTTCGCATGCCGTACGCCTCCTCGGTGAAGTGCGGCAGGGCACGGCGCAGGACGTCGACCAGCTCGCGGACCGGCAGCGCCACGAGTTGCCCGGCGAGCCGTTCTCGATCTTCGTCGGTGGCCATGCCACCGACCATACGTCGCACCTCCACGCCGACGCCGGCCGTGCGCGGGCGTACTCGGGACCGAGCACGTGGGCTTGACGGGGCCTAGACATCGGAGGTTTACTGCGTCAACGATGCCAGTCGATGAATTCTGACCGTCCACTGTGGGTGGTTTGAGTCGTCGACTGGTTTCACCGCCCCACCCCTGCACCCCCACCACCCCGCACCACCTCAGCCGAGCATCGGCGGCCCGGCTTCCGCACCACCGCCATCGCGGCCTCCGGCCTGCCCGTGTGCACAGCCTGAGGTCGACGCTCAGCAGAGGAGCAAGACAATGCGTTCCCGTCCCCGCCTGTTGGCACTCGTCACCGGCCTGGCCGTCATGCTGGCCAGCCTGGTCGCCCTGCCGACCCCCGCCTCAGCGGCACCCCTGACCAAGGTCCTGCTGTTCAGCAAGACCGCCGGCTTCCGGCACTCGTCCATCCCCAACGGCATCGCCGCGATCCAGCAGCTCGGCTCGGCCAACGGATTCACAGTGACCTCGACCGAGGACGCCGCACAGTTCACCACCTCCAACCTGGCCCAGTACCAGGCGGTGGTCTTCATGTCGACCACCGGTGACGTCCTCAACGCCAGCCAGCAGAGCGCGTTCGAGTCGTACATCGCCGCCGGTGGTGGCTACGTCGGCGTGCACGCCGCGGCCGACACCGAGTACAGCTGGCCGTGGTACGGCTCGCTGGTCGGAGCGTGGTTCGACTCGCACCCGGCGATCCAGAACGCCACCGTGAAGATCGAGGACCAGACCAACCCGTCGACCGCCCACCTCGGCACCACCTGGGTCCGCTCCGACGAGTGGTACAACTACCGCACCAACCCCCGGTCCAGCGCACGGGTTCTGGCCAGCCTCGACGAGTCGTCCTACAGCGGCGGCAACATGGGCGGCGACCACCCCATCACCTGGTGCAAGGCGTACGGCGGCGGGCGTGCCTGGTACACGGGCCTCGGGCACACCGAGGCGTCGTACACCGACCCGAACTTCACCCGCATGCTGCTCGGTGGTCTCCAGGTCGCCGCGGGCTCCGTGACCGCCGACTGCTCGCCGCGCACGACGACCCCGCCGCCCACCGCCAGCGGTTCCACCCTGCGGGCCCGCGCCAACAACCAGTATGTGAGCGCGCCCAACGCCACCACCTCGCTGATCGCCAACAAGACCTCGGTCGGCACCACCGAGCGGTTCGACCTGGTCAACCTCGCCAACGGCAACGTGGCGCTGCGCGCCAAGGGCAACGGGCAGTTCGTCGCGGCCGAGAACGCCGGGGCCGCCGCGCTGATCGCCAACCGGGCCACCGCCGGCGCCTGGGAGACGTTCCAGCTGGTCCGCAACTCCGACGGCACTGTGAGCCTGCGGGCCACTGTGAACAACCGTTACGTCGCCGCCGACAACGCGGGCGCGTCCCCGCTGATCGCCAACCGGACCTCCATCGGTCAGTGGGAGAAGTTCGACCTGGTCACCACCAACTGACCTGGTCCCCCCGCACGTTCTCCACCACCCCACCTGGTCGTGGTGCGCCCCCGCGCGCCCGTCCCCCGGTCGTCGAGAAAGGACGATCATGCTCTCGTACCCCCGGCGCTGGCCCCGGGCGCTCTTCGCGGCGGTCCTCACCGTCGCGAGCGCGGCCCTCGCTGTGGCTGCACCGTCCACCGCCCAGGCGGCGGTCATCCCCGCCTCCGACTATCAGCAGGTCAAGCTCGCCACCGGTTCGGGCGAGCTGGGTGAGGCCATGTCCCTGGCCGTCCTGCCCAACCGCTCGGTGCTGCACACCGCCCGCAACGGCGTCCTGCGGGTGACCGACGTGGCCGGCAATACCAAGGTCTCCGGAACCCTGTCCGTCTACACCCACGACGAGGAGGGGTTGCAGGGCGTCGCCGTCGACCCCAACTTCGCCACCAACCGGTGGATCTACCTGTACTACTCCCCCACGCTGAGCACCCCGTCCGGGGACGCCCCGACCACCGGCTCGCAGTCTGACTGGGACCGGTGGAAGGGGCACCTGCGGCTGTCCCGGTTCACCCTCAACAGCGACGACACGCTCAACCTGGGCAGCGAGAAGATCGTGCTCCAGGTCGCCAACGACCGCGGGCAGTGCTGCCACGTCGGCGGTGACCTGGACTTCGACGCCGCCGGCAACCTGTACCTGACCACCGGCGACGACACCAACCCGTTCGAGTCGTCCGGCTACGCGCCACTCGACGAACGGACCAACCGCAACCCGCAGTTCGACGCCCAGCGCTCGGCGGGCAACACCAACGACCTGCGGGGCAAGGTGCTGCGGATCAAGCCGCAGGCGGACGGCACGTACACGATCCCGTCGGGCAACCTGTTCGCCCCCGGCACGTCGGGCACCCGCCCGGAGATCTACGCCATGGGCCTGCGCAACCCGTTCCGGATGAGCGTCGACAAGGCGACCGGCGTGGTCTACCTCGGTGACTACGGCCCCGATGCAGGCAGCACGAACTCCAGCCGGGGCCCCCAGGGTCAGGTCGAGTTCAACCGCATCGCGGCGCCCGGCAACTACGGCTGGCCGTACTGCACCGGCAGCAACACCAGCACGGAAACATACAATGAATACACCTTCCCGTCCGGGCCGTCGCAGTCCAAGTACAACTGCACGGGCGGGCCGACCAACAACTCGTTCCGCAACACCGGGCTCGGCACGTTGCCCGCGGCGAAGCCGGCCTGGATCAAGTACGCGGGCGACTCCGGTTCTCCGTCGGAGTTCGGCAGCGGCTCGGAGTCACCGATGGGTGGGCCGGTCTACCGGTACGACGCCTCGCTCAACTCCAGCATCAAGTTCCCGGCCTCGCTGAACGGTCAGTTCTTCGCCGGCGAGTACGGCCGCCGCTGGATCAAGGCCATCGCTGTCAACTCCGACGGCTCGCGCGGGGAGATCTCCAACTTCCCGTGGACCGGCACCCAGGTCATGGACATGGCCTTCGGCCCGGACGGCGCCCTGTACGTGCTGGACTACGGCACCGGCTCGAACAACCAGGCGCTCTTCCGGATCGAGTACATCGGTGGCGGCAACCGCAGCCCGATCGCGGTCGCCTCGGCGAACCCCACGTCGGGGGCCAACCCGCTGACTGTCAACTTCTCATCGGCCGGCAGCTCCGACCCCGAGGGCGGCGCGCTCAGCTACCTGTGGACCTTCGGTGACGGCACCACGTCGACGGCGGCCAACCCCACCAAGACGTACACCACCAACGGCTCGTACAGCCCCACCCTGAAGGTCACCGACCCGACCGGCCTGTCCGGCACGGCGAGCCTGATCGTCACGGTGGGCAACACCGCACCGACGGTGTCACTCACCGCGCCCACCGACGGGCAACTGTTCAGCTTCGGTGACACGGTGCCGTACCAGATCTCGGTGAGCGACCCGCAGGACGGCACGATCGACTGCACCAAGGTGAGCCTGACCTACGCGCTGGGCCACGACAGCCACGCCCACCAGATCACCTCGAAGACCGGGTGCAGCGGCACGATCACCGTCCCGACCGACGGCGAGCACGACGCGGCGGCCAACATCTACGGGGTCTTCGACGCCGCGTACACCGACAACGGTGGGCTCACCACGCACAGCATCAAGACGCTGCAACCCAAGCACCGCCAGGGTGAGCACTTCAGCGCCCAGTCCGGTGTCCAGGCCACCGACCACACCAACGCCGAGGGTGGCCGCACGGCCGGGTTCATCGAGAACAACGACTGGATCTCCTACCAGCCGTACAACCTGTCCAACGCGAACCGGTTCACCGCTCGGGTCTCCTCGGCCGGCGCCGGCGGCACCATCGAGGTTCGCGCCGGGTCGGCCACCGGCACCCTGCTGGGCACCGCCACGGTGCCGGTGACCGGTAGCTGGGAGACCTTCGTCGACGTCTCCACCGCCATCAGCAACCCGCCCGCCTCGACGACCACGCTGTACCTGGTGTTCAAGGGCGGCTCGGGCAACCTGTTCGACGTGGACGCGTTCACCTTCGCCACCGGCACCACCACCCCCAGCGGAGGGATCACGCTGCGGGCGCAGGTAAACAACCAGTACGTGTCGGCCGTCGGCACCAACCCGCTGATCGCCAACAAGGCCAGCGTCTCGACGACCGAGCAGTTCGACCGGGTGGACGCCGGCAACGGCAACATCGCCCTGCGGTCCCGCGCCAACGGGCTGTACGTCTGCGCCGACAATGCCGGCGCCAATCCGTTGATCGCGAACCGCACGACGATCGGGCCGTGGGAGACGTTCCAGATCATCAACAACTCCGACGGGACGATCGGTCTGCGGGCTCTGGCGAACAACCAGATCGTGGCCGCCGAGAACGCCGGAGCCGGATCACTGATCGCCAACCGGACGTCGGTCGGGTCCTGGGAGAGGTTCGTCCTGACCACCGGCTGACCAGCACGTCGTAGGGCCCGGCCTGGGCGGTGACCAGGCCGGGCCCTACTGCGTGAAGTAGGCGGCGCTCTGCGGGTCCGCCGGGTAGTAGGACTCCACAGCGATCTCCTCGATGGTGATGTCCATCGGGGTGCCGAACGTGGTGATGGTCGAGAACAGCCGCAGCTCGCGTCCACCGACCCGCAGGATCATCGGGATCACCACGTCGGCGTCGACCCGTTGGTCCGGCGGGTCGTCGGGCAGCGGGTTCAGCAGTTCGTCGTAGAGCGCCGCGAGTTCCGCGTCGGGAGCGGCGGCGAGCTGGCGCGAGATCCGGCTGCGGAACACCGCCCGCACGTCCGCCAGGTTGACGACCAGGGGGGCGAGCCCGCGCGGGTGCAGGCCCAGCCGAACCAGGTTCACCGGCGGCCGCAACAGGTCGGGCGCCGCGTACGCGAAGAACGGGTCGACCGCGCGGTTGGTCAGCACGATGTTCCACCGGCGGTCGAAGACCAGCGCCGGATACGGCTCGTGCGCCTGGAGCACCCTGCGGACCGCGTCGAGGGCACCCGACAGGGCGGCGTCGTCGAGCGGGCGCTGGGTGTACCGGGGCGCGAAGCCGGCGGCGAGCAACAGCTGGTTGCGATCACGCAGCGGCACGTGAAGCTGGTCGGCGAGCCGGAGGATCATGTCGGCGCTCGGCGTGGACTTGCCGGTCTCGACCAGGCTGACGTGCCGAGCCGAGACATCCGCGGCGATCGCCAGGTCGAGTTGGCTGAGCCCCCGGCGCTTGCGCCACTGCCGCAGGAGTTCCCCGACCGCGTACACGATCATGAGCCTACTCATCGTCGCCCGCAACGCCATGAAGTGCGATGTCATCGACAAGCGCATGAGGCCGGGGAAACACTTGCGGCCATGACCACCGAGAACAAGAGCATCGTCGGACGTGCGTTGGCGGGACTGGTCGACACCGGCGACGTCGACACGCTCGCCTCGTACCTGAGCGAGGACTTCACCCATCACCGGTCGGATTCGACGACCTCGACCAGGGCGCAGTGGCTCGCCGCGGTCCGCGCCGCGCTGGGCCCGACCGCCGGCATGCGGGTCGACATCCTGCACCTCCTGGCCGACGGTGACCACGTCGTGGTGCACTCTCGGCGCCGACTCCCCGGTGCGGGGCCGGAGATCGTGGTGGTCGACGTCCTGCGGATCGCCGACGGGTTCATCGCTGAGGTGTGGGAAGTCATCGAACCGGCCAGCCAGGCGGCCGCCAACGGCGCGTGGTGGGACGCGGACGCCTAGGGCGGGTGTCAGAGCCTCGGTCGAGCCTGGGCCCGTCGCAGGCCGGCCAGGGGCTCTGACACACGCCCTAGATCGGGAAGCGGCCGTGGCGCCAGTGCCAGTGACCGCCGGCCCGCAGGTGGTCGATGATCGCGCGCTGGAGCGCGGTGCGTCGCGGCAACTCGTCGAGCGGCGTGATCAGGGTGCGGAACCCGAAGCGCAGCACCTCGATGTCGGCGTCCGGTCCCGCCGACTCGTCGTAGGGCTCCAGCTCGAACCGGCGCTGGAACCGCACGATGTTGGAATCCTCGGGGAGGTATTCCCGCAGCTGCGGGTCGAGCAGCCACGAGGCGCAGGAGAACGCGGTGTAGCGCTCGTCGGGGAAATGCCGGGGGAAGAACGCGCGGGCCTCGCCGAGGGACGCCTCGACCGCCTCCGTGGTCAACGGCCCCGAATCGGGGACGTGCAGGCCGATGGCGCCGTCGCCACGCTGGTGCTGTAGCCGGCCCAGCTCGTAGACGCTGCCGCGCGAGTGGAGCGTCAGCCAGCTCTGCATGACCGGCCACCCCTCGCCGCGCATCCGTCGGTCGATGGCGAGGTTGCGGCCCAGGTCAGCCACTGTCACCCAGGTCACGGCATCGGGGATGCCGTGGTCGCTGTGGTACCCGCGCACCACGTCGACCAGGGCCAGGTACGCGTACACGTAGAGATGGCGCCAGGCAGGCCCGCGCTCTCGCGGCAGCTCCGGGCCGGGCGACAGCCAGTCGTAGCCCGCGAGGTCGGCGCGGACCAGGGCGATCGAGCGGTCGAGCAGCCAGCGCAGCTCCGGCGTCCACAGCGGAGAGTCGGGGTCAGGCCAGCCCGCGATGATCTCGGCGGCGTCGTCCGGCCGCACGGCGAGCCGGTCGAGGAGCGCGGGCGCGTCGGCCTTGGCTGGCAACGGAGCTGACGGCCCGTCACCGGCGAGCCGGTGCACGCGGTCGACCTCCTCGACGGGCACCCCGAGTCGGGCCGCGATGGTGTCCAGATCCACGCCGACGACAGTACCGGCCGGTGGGCTTCTCAGGAGTCCGCCGGCACCCCGGCGTCGAGCTGCCCGATCATCGGCGCGAGAAGGTCGTTGAGCTCCCGGGCCAGCACCGCCACGGCGCGGCGCGCCGCCACGGCGACCTCGTCGTCCGGACCGTCGGGCGTCGGCGGCAGGTCGTCGAGCGGGACCGGCGCCTCCACCTGAAGCAGCGCGCGCAGATGCGGACGTCGCGTCTGGTCCTGCTCGGTGGGTGTGGTGAACTGGCCGAACAGTTGGGGCCAGTCCTGCCAACCACGGTCGCGCTGCCACTGCTTCGTCCAGGTCAACTCGGCCGGCCAGCGGGAGGCCATAGTCACCGCGCAGACCAGGCTGCCGTCCCACGGGCTGCGCGCGCAGGTCGCCGAGATGATCCGCCGGTGCCAGCGCACGAAGCCCGGCGACAGCTCGGTGGCAAGCCGCCAGGCGGTCACCGCGAACGCCACGGGCGCGAAGTCACCCCAGGTGTCGGCGAACTCGTCGATCCGACGAAACACCTCGGCCTCGTACCGGCCGCGCCCGTCGGTGCCGTGTTCACGGTCGAACTGCTCGTCCAGCCAGAAGGCGCGCGGTTCCGGCATCCTCAACCCCGTTTCACAGCGATGGTGGTGCGTACCTCGAACCTATGCGAATGTCGGGGTCGCGGACGCCATCCTCGCCCGTTGCCAACCTGCGCGCCGCCGAGGTGGCGGCAACCCGCTCAGCCCGCTCAGCCGACGAATACGCAGAAGGGGTGCCCAGCCAGGTCGGCGTACACGCGCAGAGGCTCGTCCGGGTCGTCGATGCGGTCGTACAACAGCCGGCCGCCGAGGCGCAGCACGCGCTCATGCTGGACCAGCAACTCCTCGACGGACTCCACGGTCAGGTCCAGGTGCAGCTGCTGGGGCACGGTGTTCGCCGGCCACGTCGCCTCCGGCAGATGCTCCACCTGCTGAAACGCGATCTGGGGTCCGCCGCCGGGCGACCGCAGCACCAGCCAGTCACGGCCGCGTTCGTCGGCCTCGCCGGCCGCTGGCGGTTCGTCACCGGGCCGGTAGACGAAGCCCAGTAGCTGTCGATAGAACTCCGCCAGCGCCCGCGCGTCGGTGCAGTCGAGCACCACCGAACACAGCTTGGGCACGCTCTCCTGGTCGACCATGGTTGATCACCTCCGGGTGCCATTCTGGTCGAATCGCGGCGCAGCCGCTTGACAAAGGCCTGCCTCCAGAGTGGACGATGCACCGTGCGAATTCTTGTGGTGGGTGGCAGCGGCCTGATCGGCGCTCACGTCGTGGACGTGCTCCGGGAACGTGGCCACGCCGCGACCACTGTGGCGCGTACCGCCCAGCCGGGCGTCGACCATCTGCTCGATGTCGGGTCCGCCTCGATCGAGGAGCTGCGGCCGTTGCTCGCCGGTCACGACGGCGTCGTGTACGCCACCCGCACCGAGGAGCAACGACCGCTGCCCAAGCCGATCTATCCCGAGTTCCGCCGCGACAACGTCGACCCGGTGGTACGCCTGTTCACCGCCGCCCGCCTCGAAGGTCTCACCCGGGGCGTCGTGATGGGCTCCTACTACACCTACTTCGACCGGCTACACCCGCAGTGGCGCCTCGCCGAGCGGCACACGTACATCCGGTGCCGCCTGGAGCAGGCCCGCGAGGGTCGGGCGGCTGCCGGCGAGGGTCTGCCGGTCGCCGTACTCGAACTGCCCTTCGTCTTCGGTCGGGCGGGCGACCGACTGCCCAACTGGGCCGGTCCGCTGGACCGGTGGGCCCGCTCGCGTACGCCGCTGGTCGCCCCGACCGGCGGCAGCGCCGCAGCGTCCGCCGGCAGCGTGGCCGAAGTCGCTGTCGACGCCCTCGAGCAGGCCAGCGGCGCGGACATCCCGGTCGCCGACGAGAACCTCACCTGGCACGACATGATCGGGCGCATCGCCGAGGCGGTGGGCCGACCCCGCCGGGTCAGCCGCCTACCGGCCGGCGCGGCGCGGGCCGCGCTGCGACTCGGCGGCGCGGCGCAGGCCCTCGGCCGCAAGGAGTCGGGGGTGAACCCCAGCTACCTGGCCGACCTCCTGCTCGCCGATCTGTTCATCGAACCGACGAGCGGTCGACCGCTGGACCCGGCCCTACGCGAAACCTTCCCGAGCCGCGCCGCCTGACCCCCCTTGGCGTCGATCGTCAGGTTGTGGAGTCTGCCGGGCGGCGATCTCGACGAACTCGTGCACCAGAGGTGACCGGTTGTCCTCGGCCCAGGCCAGGCACACCTGGTTGTGGCCGAGGTCGGTGACGGGTACGTGGCTGACGTCGGGTCTCGTGTAGAACGTCGCCGTCGACAGCGGCAGGATCACCATCCCGGCGTACGCAGCGACATGCTCCAGTTTCTCCTCCACGGAGTTCAGCTCGGGCCGAGGGCGGAGACCGGGCTCCGCCGGGCGGTTCGGTAGGTCCCGCCACTCCGGCACCGCGTCCGGGTCCTGCAAGAGCCGTTCCTCGACCAACTCGGCGAGGTCGATCGACTCCTTGCCGGCCAGGCGGTGATCGGTGGGCAGGACGACGACGCGGGGTTCGGTGAACAGGGGGCGCAGGCGCAGGCCGCGCTGGTCCACCGGGAGCCGCACGTAGCTGACGTCCGCGCGCCCCTCGCGGACGATTTCGGCCTGGTCGTCCCAGGAAGTACGGACCACGTTGACGGCCAGGTCGGGGTGCCGCTGGCCGATGGCACGGGCCTCGGCGGTGACGAGAACGCCGGGCATGAACGCGATGGTGAACGTCGGCCTGCCGTGGGCGGCCCGTTGCACCCGCCGTCGCAGGGCATCGGCCGAGGCGAGCAGCGGACGGGCGTCGGTCAGCAGCTGGCGGCCGGCGTCGGTGAGCACGGTGGAGCGGCGGTCCCGGACGAAGAGCTCGGCGCGCAGTTCGTGCTCGAAGGCCCGGATCTGGCGCGACAGGACCGGCTGGGCGATGTGCAGCCGCGCGGCGGCCCGGCCGAAGTGCAACTCCTCCGCGACCGCCACGAAGTAGCGGAGCTTGCGCAGATCGACGTCCACCCTGCTCCCATCCGTTTCCGCTCCGGGCGGTTCCACGATACCCGTCAGGTATGACTGGGGTGATGCTCAATGGGCATCACAGGAGGTGAAAGAGGTCTTGGACGCGGGCCTCCAGGGCGGAGCACGGTGGTAACCGTTCCCACCACTCGATCCGGAAGGACACGATCATGACCCTCATCGACCAGCGCGTCGTCGTACTCGGCGGAACCTCGGGAATCGGCCTCGCCACCGCCGCCCGTGCCGCCCGCGAGGGCGCCCAGGTCGTGGTCGCCTCCAGCAGTCAGCGCAGCGTGGACCGCGCCCTGACGACCCTGCCGACCACCACTCAGGGGTACGTCGCCAACCTCACCAACCCCGACGCCGTGTCCCGTCTGTTCCAGGATGTCGGGTCGTTTGACCACCTCGTCTACACCGCCGGCGAACCCCTCGCCCTGATGTCCGTCGACGCCCTCGACCTCGCCGCCGCCCGCACCGCCTTCGACCTGCGGTACTTCGGCTCCCTGTCGGCGGTCAACGCGGCATTGCCGTACCTGCGCCCCGGTGGGTCGATCACCCTCACCACCGGCACCGCCAACCACCGGCCCAGCGCCGGCTGGTCCGTCGCGGCCAGCATCACCGGGGCGATCGACGCGCTGGTCCGCGCGCTCGCCGTCGAACTCGCCCCGATCCGGGTCAACGCCGTCTCGGCCGGCGTGATCCGCTCACCGCTCTGGGACTCACTGCCTACCGAAACCCGAGAGCAGATGTACGCGCAGCTCAGCGAGTCGCTTCCGCTCGGACGGGTGGGCGAGCCCGAGGAGGTCGCCGAGGCGTTCGTCTACCTCCTGCGGGCGACCTACGCCACCGGCACCGTGGTGACCGTTGACGGCGGCACACTGATCTCCTGAACCCGTCTGCTCCTGTGCGCTGCGCGCTCGGTCTGCGCACTCCAAGATCCGCGCTACTTCAGGGATGTGGTGGTCTCCGCCGCCCGCGAGGCCCCTATATCCCTGAAGTTGCGGGTGGACTGAACTGCGGCGGCCGTCAGCGGAGCTGTTCGGCCAGCCCGACGATGATGCCCTCTGGGCCGCGGACGTAGCAGAGCCGGTAGACGTTTTCGTACCGCTCCACCTCCCCGACGAGCTTGGCGCCGTGGCCGCGCAACCGGGTGATCACGTCATCGATGTCGTCGACGGCGAACATGATCCGCCGAATGCCCAGCGTGTTCGCCGGCGCGTTCTTCGGTTCCGCGCTGATCGCCGTCGGTCGGTGGAACATCGCCAGCTCGACCTTGCCGTGGCCGTCCGCGGTCCGCAGCATCGCGACCTCCTGCCGGACGTCGTCGATCCCGATCACACGCTCCACCCACCGCCCCTCGACCGGCCCCCGCCCCTCCAACTCCATGCCGAGTTCGACGAAGAACGCGATGACCGCGTCGAGGTCCTCGACAACGATGAGGACGTTGTCCATCCGCTGGATCGCCATGCTGGATCTCCCTGCTCTGGTGCGCTCACAGTGACCGCATCCTCCCCGAGGACGAAGCCACCCGACCGCTTTCGACATCCAGAGCTTCGCGTGGCGGCCCCGCTAGCCGTCGGCGAACCTCAAGCGAGGGGCGTTCAGCTGTCCGGCGTCCCGAGGATCAGGGTGAGACCTTCCTCAGCCGCCAGCACCGCACCGCCGAACTCCACCTGCGCAGCGGCCACTGCCGCTGCCCGGTCGTTGCCGGGCCAAAAATGGGTGAGCATCAGGCGGCGGGCACCCGCCCGGCGAGCCCACAGACCGGCCTCGGTGGAGGTCATGAGGTTACGGGTGGGACGGCTGGCCTCGCCCTCGTAGTCCGTCGCTTCGACGATGAACAGGTCGGCGCCACGGCCCAGCTCGGCCAACGCGGGAGCCGGCCCCGTGTCCCCGGAGTAGGACACGACGATTCCGTCGGCCTGAAGCCGGATGCCGGCATTGGGCACGAAGTGCGGCAGAGACTGCCCGGTCAGGTCGAACGGCCCGACCCGGTAGCTGCCGGGCAGTGGGTGCAGATCGAATACCGAGTGCAGGTCGACATCGGGCTCCAACCCACTGAGCCGGTCCAGCACGCCGGGCGGGCAGAACAACGGCAGCCGTGGTCCCCCGGGCTGACCGTAGAACCGCATCCTGAACAGACCGTGCAGGTCGACGCAGTGATCCGGGTGCTCATGGGTGATGACGACGGCATCCAGCGCACCATCAGGCCAGTGCCTGAGCAACCGCGGCAGCGTTGCGTAGCCCAGGTCAAGCACCAAGCGGTAGCCGTCCCAGTCCACGGCGAAGCCGCTACAGGCACGGCCTGGCTCGGGAAAGGCACCAGAACTGCCAAGCACTGTGACCTGTCGCATCCGCACAGCGTGCCAGAGTCGCCAAGTCTCGATTCAGCATGACGGCTCGCGTCGATCGAGACCCAGACGCACGGACGGCCGCCAGCGCCGGGTTGCGGCAAAATGCGTGCATGCCCAGCGGACCCACAATGGATGACCTGTACCCCGAGGTGGTAGCCGCAGGCCGCCTTGCCACCTCCCTCGACGCCGTCGCCGCTGATCATGGTCTCTCACTCGGATCGGCTCGAACGTCGGAATGGTCCTCCCCCCTGACGTGGGCGAGTGTCCCGAGTGGATCTTCGGTTCGTGACGATCTCACGGTTAGTGCGAGCACCGATGAACGCCGCTTCAGCATCGAAGGCTGGGGGCAGGGAATCCAGTTGATCGCTGGCACCACCAACGACCTCGTCGAGGTCGTCCGAGCGGCGCACAACTGGCGTTCCGGCATGCCATTGCACGGCATCAGGCGCTCGGTGCCATTTGTCACGCTGACTCGTCGAGGCGAAGTCGTCGAGCTGGGCCCGGCGCGAGTGGTAGCGGCGGAATGGCAGTGGCTAAGACAAAGGACCGATGAGACCGATCGGCCGAGCCACCGGGCGCTGATCGAGGCAGCCTACGACGAGCCGAGGCTACGGCAGCTGTACCCGTACATGAGTCACTCCGTCCTGAACTTCTCCACCACCACGGGATATCCGTTCTCACCCAGCCCGGTCAGCCTCGGTGCGCTTGGTTCGCACTCGAACTTCCGGGTCTGGCGACGTGGTGAGGTACTCGGCGAGACCGCCACCGCCGCAGAGGCCGTGGCGTTGGCGGTCTCGCACTTTCCGGCCGACCTCGGCCCGGCTGTCGCTGGCAGATACGAGGCGTAGTCCCGCACGGCCGTGCGACCTCGCCGTTGTCTGCCAATCAGAGTGACGGTCGACAGGCGCTCCCCGCTGTGTGAGGACAGGCGTCACTTGGCGTTGAAGTAGTTGGCCTCCGGGTGGTGGACCACGATCGCGTCGGTGGCCTGCTCCGGCATGAGCTGGAACTCCTCGGACAGCTCGACCCCGATCCGGTCCGCGCCGAGCAGATCCATGATCTTCGCCCGGTCCTCCAGGTCGGGGCAGGCCGGGTAGCCGAACGCGTACCGGCAGCCCCGGTAGTCGTTGTGCAGGATGCCGGCGAGGTCCGCCGGGTCGTCGTGCCCCAGCGGACGACCGTCGGGCAGGGTCATCTCGGCGCGGATGCGCTGGTGCCAGTATTCGGCGAGGGCCTCGGTGAGCTGCACGGAGAGCCCGTGCACCTCCAGGTAGTCGCGGTACTCGTTGCGGGCGAACAGCTTGGCCGCGTACTCGCTGACCGGCTGGCCGACGGTGACCAGTTGCAACGCGACCACATCGAGCTGGTCGCCCTGTGGCCTGAAGAAGTCCGCCAGGCAGAGCCGCCGCTCCTGCCGTTGGCGGGGGAAGGAGAACCGGGCGCGCTCCGCGTGCCCGTTCTCGTCGAGCACCACCAGGTCGTTGCCTTCGGAGTACGCGGGGAAGTAGCCGTACACCACTGCTGCCTCAAGGACCTGGTCGGCGATCAGCCGGTCCAGCCAGTACCGCAGCCGCGGCCGGCCCTCGGTCTCGACCAGCTCCTCGTAGGAGGGTCCGCTGCCGCCCCGGACGCCGCGCAGCCCCCACTGCCCGGAGAAGGTGGCCCGCTCGTCGAGCAGCGCCGCGTAGTCGGCCATCGGCACGCCCTTGACGACCCGGGTGCCGAAGAACGGCGGGGTGGGCACCGCCACGTCGGCGGCCACGTCGGAGCGGACCGAGGAGTCGTGCAGCTCCGGCAGCGACGTGGTGACCATCGAGCGCTGCCGTTCCCGGCGCGCCCGCCGGGCCGCGAGGGCCGCCTCCCGCTCCGGGTCGATCACCGGGGCGCCGCCGCGCTTGGCGGTCATCACCCGGTCCATCAGGGACAGGCCCTCGAACGCGTCCCGCGCGTAGTGCACCTGCCCGGGGAACGTCGACCGCAGGTCGTCCTCGACGTACGCGCGGGTCAGCGCCGCCCCACCCAGCAGGACGGGCCAACGCTCCGCGACCCCGCGGGTGGCCATCTCGGCCAGGTTCTCCTTCATGATGACGGTGCTCTTCACCAGCAGCCCGGACATGCCGATCGCGTCGGCGCGGTGCTGCTCGGCGGCGTCCAGGATGGCGCTGATCGGCTGCTTGATGCCGATGTTCACCACCTCGTAGCCGTTGTTGGACAGGATGATGTCGACCAGGTTCTTGCCGATGTCGTGCACGTCGCCGCGCACGGTGGCGAGCACGATGCGGCCCTTGCCGCCGTCCTCCGCGGTCTCCATGTGCGGTTCCAGGTAGGCCACAGCGGTCTTCATCACCTCGGCGGACTGGAGCACGAACGGCAGCTGCATCTGGCCGGAGCCGAACAGCTCACCGACCACCTTCATGCCGTCCAGCAGGATGTCGTTGATGATCGACAACGGGGACCGGCCGCCGGCCATCGCCTCGTCCAGGTCGGCCTCCAGGCCGTTGCGCTCACCGTCGATGATCCGCCGCTTGAGCCGCTCGTCCAGCGGCAGCGCCGCCAACTCCTGCGCGCGGCTGGCCCGGGCGCTGGTCACGTCGACGCCCTCGAAGAGCTCCAGGAAACGTTGCACCGGGTCGTATCCCTCGCGACGCCGGTCGTACACCAGGTCCAGGGCGACCTCGCGCTGCGCGTCGGGGATCTTCGACATCGGCAGGATCTTGCTGGCGTGCACGATCGCCGAGGTCAGGCCGGCCTGCACACACTCGTGCAGGAACACCGAGTTGAGCACCTGCCGGGCCGCCGGGTTGAGCCCGAACGAGATGTTCGAGATGCCCAGTGTGAAGTTGACACCCGGGTAGCGGCGGGAGATCTCCCGGATCGCCTCGATCGTCTCGATGCCGTCGCGGCGGGTCTCCTCCTGGCCGGTGGCGATCGGGAAGGTCAGCGCGTCGATCAGGATGTCGGAGCGGTCCATGCCCCACCGGCCGGTCAGGTCGTCGATCAACCGCGCCGCGACCCGGACCTTCCACTCCTGGGTACGGGCCTGGCCCTCCTCGTCGATGAGCAGCGCCACCACCGCCGCGCCGTGCTCACGGACGATCGGCATCACCCGCGCGTACCGCGATTCGGGGCCGTCGCCGTCCTCGAAGTTCACCGAGTTGACCACGCAGCGGCCGCCGAGCATCTCCAAGCCGGCCTCCACCACGTTCGGCTCGGTGGAGTCCAACATGATCGGCAGGGTGGACGCGGTGGCGAACCGGCCGGCCAGCTCCCGCATGTCCTGTGTGCCGTCGCGGCCGACGTAGTCCACGCACAGGTCGAGCAGGTGCGAGCCGTCGCGCGCCTGACTGCGGGCGATCTCCACACAGGCCCGCCAGTCGCCGGCGAGCATCGCCTCCCGGAACGCCTTCGAGCCGTTGGCGTTGGTCCGCTCCCCCACCATCAGCACCGACGCGTCCTGGGCGAACGGCACCGGGTGGTAGACCGAGGAGACGCCCGCCTCGTGCTGGGGCTCGCGGGCCGGAGCGGTGACGCCGTGCAGGCGCTCGGCCAGCACGCGGATGTGCTCCGGGGTGGTGCCGCAGCAGCCGCCGACCAGCCCCACGCCGTACTCGGTGATGAACCGCTCCAGGGCCTCGGCCAGCTCCACGGGAGTCAGCGGGAAGTACGCCCCGTCGGCGGTCAGCACCGGCAGGCCGGCGTTCGGCATCACCGACAGCGGGATGCGGGAGTGCTGCGACAGGTAGCGCAGGTGCTCGCTCATTTCGGCCGGGCCGGTGGAGCAGTTGAGCCCGATCAGGTCCACGCCGAGCGGCTCGATCGCGGCGAGGGCCGCCCCGATCTCGCTGCCGACCAGCATGGTGCCGGTGGTCTCCACGGCCACGTGACAGATGATCGGCACCGACTGGCCCAGCTCGGCCATCGCCCGCTTCGACCCGACCACTGCCGCCTTGACCTGGAGCAGGTCCTGGCAGGTCTCGATGATCAGCGCGTCCGCGCCGCCGACGATCAGACCCGCCGCGTTCTCCTGGTAGGCGTCGCGCAGGGTCGAGTAGGCGGCGTGCCCGAGGGTGGGCAGCTTGGTGCCCGGCCCGATCGAGCCGAGCACGAACCGGGGCCGCTCCGGGGTGCTGGCCGCGTCGGCGGCCTCCCGGGCGATCCGGGCGCCCGCCTCGGACAACTCGCGGATGCGGTGCGGGATGTCGTACTCGGCGAGGTTGGCGAGGTTGGCCCCGAAGGTGTTGGTCTCCACGCAGTCGGCACCGACGGCCAGGTAGGCGTCGTGCACGCCGCGCACCACGTCCGGGCGGGTGACGTTGAGGATCTCGTTGCACCCCTCCAGCCCGTCGAAGTCGTCGAGCGTGAGGTCCGCGGCCTGAAGCATCGTGCCCATCGCGCCGTCGGCGATGAGAATCCGCTCAGCCAGCACATCCATCAATGAAGTCCGCACCCGTTCAGGTTAGTGCGATTCCGCCGGACTCCACGACCATCCTCGAGCGATCCCCTATTGTGTCACGGTTATCACCCTGTCTGGTTCGTTCGGGTATGACCTGCTGCCGGAGCGGCCGACCGGCGCGGCCGACGGGCCGCACCCTCGCCCTGCACGTAGGCTGACGGACGTGAAGGACAACAGGGACGCCGCCGTGCCACACGGTATGACGACCGGGCGCGGTCCCGGCGCCAGCCGCGACGAGCAGGGTGAGGTGACGGCGTGACCGAGTTCGACGGACTGCCGGTGCTGCGGTCCCCGGTGGCGATCGCCGCATTCGAGGGCTGGAATGACGCCGCCGACGCGTCCACCGCCGCGGTCGAGCACCTGGAGCAGGTCTGGAACGCCCGGCAGATCGCCGAGCTGGATCCGGAGGACTTCTACGACTTCCAGGTCAGCCGGCCCACCATCACCATGGCCGACGGGGAGACCCGACGGGTGGAGTGGCCGACGACCCGGTTCATGGTGGCCAGCCCGGAGGGCACCGACCGTGACGTGGTGCTGATCCGCGGCATCGAGCCGAGCATGCGCTGGCGGACGTTCTGCGAGCAGGTGCTCGAGATCTGCCACAGCCTGGAGGTGGAACGGGTGGTGCTGCTCGGCGCGTTGCTGGCCGACGTGCCGTACACCAGGCCGCTGCCGATCAGCGGCAGCGCCTCTGACGCGCAGGCCGCCGAGCGCTACCAGCTCACCCCCACCCGCTACGACGGGCCGACCGGCATCGTCGGCGTGCTGCACGACGCCTGCACCCGCGCCGAGGTGGACGCCGTCTCGTTCTGGGTGCACGTACCGCACTACGCCAACAACCCCCCCTGCCCGAAGGCCACCCTCGCCCTGCTGCACCGGGTCGAGGAGGTCGTCGACCTGCCGGTGCCGATGGCCGACCTGGCCGAGGAGTCCGCCGAGTGGGAGCAGCGGGTGCGCAGCGCCGCCGAGCAGGACGCCGAGCTGGGCGAGTACGTCCGCGAGCTGGAAGAACGGGTCGGCGACGAGGGGATCACCCCGTTGACCGGCGACGAGATCGCCCAGGAGTTCGAGAAGTACCTGCGCCGCCGGGGTGGTTCGGCGGGCCCCACCGCCGGCTCCTGGTAGCACTGTTTCGCTGCGGGCCTTCGGACCTTTTGTGGTCCGAAGGCCCGCTTTCGCGTGTCCGGGGTGGCGCCGTCACAACCGCTGGGGCATCCTAGGAACCTAGATGTGATCAAGGAGGCGAGTGTGCAGATCAATCCCGGTGCCGCGGAGTTCCCGCACCGACAGATCGCCGCGCAGCTCAAGGCCCAGGTCCGCCGCGGCGACTGGGGGCCGGGCGAGCGGCTGCCGTCCATCCCGGCCATCGCCGAGATGTTCGGCGTCGCCAAGCAGACAGTGCAACGCGCCGTCGACCAGCTGCGGGTCGAGGGCATCCTGATCACCAAACCCGGCTCCGGTACGTACGTCCGGGGCACCCGCCGCCGCCTCAACCGCCTCTCCCGAGGCCGGTACGGCGGCTTCCGCGGCTACCACACCGACCTGGCCGCCCGATACCGCCAACAGCTCGTCTCCGTGGGGCACGCCCCCGCCCCGGCCGAGGTGGCCGACGCCTTCGGCGTGTCAGACGGCACCAACCTGCTCTGCCGCCGACACCTCGTCCGCACCGACGACTCCCCCGTCGAGGTGGGTGCCTCCTGGTTCCTGCCCCGCGACACCGCCGGCACCTCGCTGGAGCGCACCGAGGCGTTCGGCCGGCCGCTCTACCAGGAGGCCGAGGAGGCGACCGGACGACGGTACGTCTCGGCCACCGACACGATCAGCGCCCGCCAGCCGAGCCGGGAGGAGGCCGAGACCCTCCAGATCCGGCCGGACACCCCGGTGCTGCACCTGCTGCACGTCGCGTACGACGCGCACCGCAAGCCGATCGAGGTGTCCCAGGCGACCTGGCCCGGCCCCATGACCACCCTCACCGAGGAGTACAAGATCCCCGGCCCGACCCCCGACCCGGAACCCGACCCCGGCCTGGTCCTGGGCTGAACCCTCGCCAAGGTCGACTCGGTTTCCTGGAAGTCGGGGCATCGCAGCGCCCGGGACACCGCGACCTTCTGAAAATCGAGTCGATCAAGCGCGCGGCACGACGCGCGTGGGCTAGAGGCGGATGCCCAGGAGGGCGTCGACAGTCTTCGCGAAGAGGGCAGGCGCTTCGGGGTCGTCGGTGGCACCGGCGAGGGTCGCCTCGGCCCAGCGGTCGGCTGCGGCCAGGGCTCCGGGGGTGTCCAGGTCGTCGGCCAGGCGTGCGCGTACCTCGGACAGCAACTCGACCCCGGACGGCCCGGCAGGCGCGGCGGCGGCCCGCCGCCAACGGTCCAGGCGCTCGTACGCGGCGGTGAGCAGGTCGTCGGTCCAGGTGCGGTCGCTGCGGTAGTGCCCGGAGATCAGCGCCAGCCGGATCGCCATCGGGTCGACCTTGTCGGCGCGCAGCCGGGACACGAAGACCAGGTTGCCGCGGGACTTGGACATCTTCTCGCCGTCCAGACCGATCATGCCGGCGTGGACGTAGTGCTCGGCGAACGGCGCCTGGCCGGTGAGCCGCTCGGCGTGCGCGGCGGATGCCTCGTGGTGCGGGAACAGCAGGTCGTTGCCGCCGCCCTGTACGTCGACCCGGTCGCCGAGCAGGTTGAGCGCGATCACTGCGCACTCGATGTGCCAGCCGGGGCGGCCCGGGCCCAGCTCGCCGCCCGGCCAGGACGGCTCGCCCTCGCGGGCGCCGCGCCACAGCAGCGGGTCCAGTGGGTCCCGCTTGCCGGCCCGGTCGGGGTCGCCGCCGCGCTCGGGGAAGATCTCCAGCATCTGCTCGCGGGTCAGGTTCGACTCGTAGCCGAAGCTGGGAGTGGCGGAGATGTCGAAGTAGACGTCGCCGGTGCCGTCGTCGAGCCGGTACGCGGCGCCATCCTTGAGCAGCACCTCGACCTTGTCGGCGATGTCCGGAATCGACTCGACAGCGCCCACGTAGTGCTCCGGCGGGATGATTCGCAGCGCCTCCATGTCCTCCCGGAACAGCGCCGTCTCGCGCATCGCCAGGACCACCCAGTCCTCGCCGTCGCGGGCGGCCCGCTCCAGCAGTGGGTCGTCGATGTCGGTGACGTTCTGCACGTAGCGCACCGGGCGGCCGGCGTCGCGCCACATCCGCTGCACCAGGTCGAATGTGATCATGGTGGCGGCGTGACCGAGGTGCGTGGCGTCGTACGGGGTGATGCCGCAGACGTACATGCTTCCCGCGTCGGCCGGCTCACTCGGGTGGACACCCTGCCGCGCCGAGTCGTACAACGCCAGTGGCTCGCCCCTGCCCGGCAGCCGTGGCACCTCGTGTCCCGCCCAAGACTCCATGGGATCAGCCTAGCCAGCCCGACGACGACGCCGGAGCACCCCACGGGTGATCAAGATGACAGCGGGTCACATGGGCGGCCAGGGCATCGCCGGCCAGTCCTCCGGAGGCTGGGGGAAGCAGCCGGTCTCGCGCAGCCGGTCGACCCGGGCGGCCACCTCGGCCACCTCGCTGATCGTCAGGTGGTCGGCCAACTCCGCGCCGAGCGCACCGGCGACCTGCCCGGCCAGTGCGTCGAGCATCTCCACGGCGTCCGCGGGCAGCCGCTTACCGGCCCAACCCCAGAGCACCGTGCGCAGCTTGTCCTCCACGTGGAAGCTCACCCCGTGGTCCACGCCGTAGATCCGGTCGTCGGCGCCGACGAGCACGTGACCGCCCTTACGGTCGGCGTTGTTGAGCACCGCGTCGAGCACCGCGAGCCGGGCCAGCCGCGGGTCGTCGGCGTGCGCGAGGGCGTACGCGGCGCCGTCGTCGTCGCGGGCCGCGGCGATCGGGATCCAGCGCGGCGGCAACTCCCCGGCGGGCAGGAAACCGACGAGCGGTTCGGCGTCCTCCGGCTCGTCGATCCACAGCTGGCAGGAGCCGGGGCCGAACGGGCCGTCCCGCAGCACGGTGGGCGGCACCAGGTCCCATCCGGTGGCCCGGGAGACCAGGTACGCCGAGACCTCCCGACCGGCCAGGGTGCCGTCGGGGAAGTCCCAGAGGGGGCGCTCGCCACGGACCGGCTTGTAGACGCAGCGGGCGGTCAACCCGTCCAGGGTCAGGATGCCGCGCAGCGTCGTGTTCGACGCGTCGACCAGCCGACCCTCCAGGTCGAGGACGCCGTCACGCAGCAGCCGCAGCGCGGCGTCGCCGTCCTGGCGAGGCTGGAGGCCGGACGAGGTCACCGGTGATAACCGTTGTGCCGCGGGCAGAGGTGCCCGGCGGGGTCCAACGGTTGGCCGCAGAGCGGGCACGGTGGCCGGCCCGCGTTGACCACTCGCCGGGCCCGCTCGATGAACTGGCGGGTCGCCTGCGGAGTGAGCCGGACCCGGAGCCGATCCAGGTCCTCGTCCGGCTCTTCGTCCTCGTCGTCGTCCTCGTCCTCGTCGTCCTCGTCGCCGAGCTCGACCTCGGGCTCCACCTCGCCCGCCGCGATCGCCTCGATCACCACGGTCGCGGTGTCCACGTCGAAGGCCAGCCCGAGCGTCCCGACCCGGAACTCCTCGTCGACCGGAGTGTCCAGCGGCTCGTTGTCGCCGATCACCGGCGCCAGCTCGGGCAGGTCCACCCCGAAGCGACGCTGCGCCTCGGTGAGCAGCTCCTCAAGCTTCTCGGCGAGCAGGGACACCTGGACCTTCTCCAGCGCGACGCTGACCAGCCTGCCGCCGCCGCGGGCCTGCAGGAAGAACGTGCGCTCCCCCGGCGGCCCGACAGTCCCGGCGACGAACCGCTCCGGCGGTTCGAAGGCGTGCACCTGGTGGGTCATACCCACGACCCTATCCGGCCCGCCTTGGCGTCGCGCACCCCACCGACGCGAATCGCCGCAGCGGCGGCGCGCCCGGCGTACCAGGGCCTAAACCCGGGCGTGGCGGCCTTTCTGGCGTGCGCCGACGCTCCGGCCGGGGGCGGTGTCGTGACGCGCCTCACCGCGACGCACCCGCCCCGCCGCCGACGGCCGCGTCCGAGTCGGCCACGCGGTTCGCGCGCCGACGCCGCTTGACCGGCGGCGGCACCAGTGCCGCCAGGTCGCCACCGGTGTCGTTGAGTCGCACCAGAAACGGACGCAGCGGCGTGAACCGGATCGCCGTCACCGACGCCGGGTCGGCCACGATCCGCTGAAAGGCATCCAGGTGTACGCCGAGCGCGTCCGCCACGATGGCCTTGATCACATCGCCGTGGCTGCACGCCAACCAGACCGCCTCGGGCCCGTGCTCGGCGGTCACCCGGGCGTCCCAGGAACGCACCGCCGCCACGGCACGCGCCGCCATCGCCGCCATCGCCTCCCCACCGGGGAAGACCGCCGCGCTGGGGTGCTGCTGGACCACCGGCCAGAGCGGCTCCTTGGCGAGCTTCTTCAGCGGCTGCCCCTCCCAGCTGCCGTAGTCGCACTCGATCAGCCCGTCCTCGACCACCGGGGCGGCCTGCGGGAGCGCCAACTCCAGGGTCTGCCGGCACCGGATGAGCGGGCTGGTCACCACCGCGGCCAGCGGCACCGCCCGCAACCGCTCGCCGACCGCGGTGGCCTGGGCGCGCCCGGTGTCGTCCAACTCGACCGGCTGGCGGCCGGCCAGGCCGCCATCGGCGTTCGCCGTGGTTCGGCCGTGTCGCAGAAGCAGAAGGGTCGCCACGGGACCACCCTATGACCTGGGCCCGGCGCCGGGCCGTCGCGGGCTCTGGCGGCACCACCCGGGGAGCGGCGGGACGACGAGTGCGGCCCCCGGCTGCGCCTGCGGGCGGAGCCGGGGGCCGTCGGCAGATCGGTCAGGTGGCGTCGATCGTGCCGGTCAGCAGCAGAGCCAGGACCAGGGTGCCCAGCGCGACCCGGTACAGCACGAAGACGTACAGGGTGTGGTGGGCGACGTAACGCAGCAACCAGGCGATGGCCGCGTAGCCGATGCCGAACGCGATGAGGGTGGCCACGATCGTCTGGGCCACCGTGGGCACTGACGTGCCCGGGGCCGACGGTTCGAAGACGTCCCCGAGGCTGAACACGCCGGACATCACCACCGCCGGAATGGCCAGCAGAAACGAGTACCGTGCCGCCGCCTCCCGGGTCAGGTTGAGCAGCAGACCTGCGGTGAGCGTGCCGCCGGAGCGGGACACCCCGGGGACCAGCGCCATCGCCTGGGCGAAGCCCATCACGATGCCGTCCTTCATCCGGAAGTTCTCCAGGGTGCGGGTCTGCCGCCCCCAGTACTCGGCGAACGCCAGCACGAAGGCGAACACGATCAGCGTGGTCGCCACCACCCACAGGTTGCGCCCGGCGGTCTTGATCTGGTCCTTGAACACGAAACCGAACAGCCCGATCGGGATCGAGCCGACGATCACGTACCAGCCCATCCGGTAGTCGAGGCTGGAGCGGACCGACTTGTCCCGGATGCCCACCAGCCAGGTCCGGGTGATCCGCCAGATGTCCTTGGCGAAGTAGATCAGCACTGCCGCTTCGGTGCCGAGCTGGGTGACCGCTGTGAACGACGCGCCGGCGTCCCGGTCGAAGAAGATCGCCGAGGTGATGCGCAGATGCCCCGACGAGCTGACCGGAAGGAACTCGGTCAGTCCCTGGACGATGCCCAGGACAATGGCCTCGACCCAGGTCACTCGCCGACTCCCGAGAGGTCGAGAGCCTCGGCGACGGTACGCAGGGTCTGCACACCGCTGTCCCGGTCGGCCACGAAGAGCGTCACCGACAGCGTGGTGACGCCGGCCGCGGCGTACTCCCGCATCCGCTCGGCGATGCGCTCCTTCGGGCCCAGCAGCGAGGTGCGGTCGATGAACTCCATGGGTACGGCGGCGGCGGCGTCGCGCTGCCGCTTGGCCAGGTACAGGTCCTGCACCTCGCGGGCGGCGTCGCCGTAGCCCATCCGGGTGGCGAGCTGGTTGTAGAAGTTCTGCTGCCGGCTGCCCATGCCACCCACGTAGAGAGCGGCGTACCAGCGGACGAGTTCGGCGCAGGAGGCCACGTCATCGCCGATCACCACGGGCACCGACGGCACCACGTCGAACCCGGCCAACTCCTTGCCGACCTTGGCCCGTCCGGCGGCCACCGAGGCGAGCTGCTCCTCGGCGAACTCCGGGGCGTAGAACACGGCCAGCCAGCCGTCGGCGATCTCGCCGGCCAGCTCCAGGTTCTTCGGGCCGACAGCGGCCAGGTAGATCGGTATGTGCTCGCGGGGCGGGTGGAAGCCCAGCCGCAGGGCCTTGCCCGGGCCGTCCGGCAGCGGCAGCGTGTAGTGCTCGCCGTCGTACGCCACCTCCTTGCGGGCGATGGCCAGCTTGACGATGTCGACGAACTCGCGGGTCCGCGCGAGGGGCTTGGCGAAGCGCACGCCGTGCCAGCCCTCGGACACCTGCGGGCCGGAGACACCCAGGCCGAGGCGGAACCGACCGCCGGAGAGCGCGTCGATAGTGGCGGCGGTCATGGCGGTGGCCGCCGGCGTACGGGCGGGGATCTGCATCACCGCGGCGCCGACGTCGATCCGTTCGGTCTGGCCGGCCATCCAGGCGAGCATGCTGGGCGAGTCGGAGCCGTAGGCCTCCGCCGCCCACACCACCGAATAGCCCAGCCGGTCCGCCTCCTGGGCCAGCGCCAGGTGGTCGGCCGGTGTGCTCCACGCCGTCTGGTATCCGAGACTGAGCCCGAGTCGCACTGGTCCTCCCCCATCCGTGGCACAGGTCGCCCCAGGTTACGCAATGCCGATAACGGACTCGATCACCGGCTCGACCCCTTTGATCCCCCCTCCATCGGGGCAGCCCGGGGCGGCGGAACCGGCAGAACCGGCAGAGATACGGGAGCGAGGATATCCGTGGCGGCACGTTCGAAATAAGGTTCACCCATGCAACAGCGACCGCTCGGCCGAAGCGGGCTGGCGGTTTCCCGGCTCGCGCTCGGCACCATGACCTGGGGCCGGGACACCGACGCCGACGATGCGGCCGCTCAGCTGAAGAGTTACCTCGACGCGGGCGGCAACCTGATCGACACCGCCGACGTGTACGGCGACGGCGACGCCGAGTCGGTGATCGGCTCGCTGCTGGGCTCCCTCGTCCCCCGTGAGGAGCTGCTGATCGCCACCAAGGCCGGGTTGCGCCCCGGCAGTGGCCGACGTCGGGACGGCTCCCGGGGGCACCTGCTGCGCACGTTGGACGCGTCGCTGCGCCGGCTCGGCACCGACCACGTCGACCTGTTCCAGGTGCACGGGTACGACCCGGACACCCCGCTGGAGGAGACCCTGGCCGCCCTGGACCACGCGGTGGCCAGCGGCAAGGTCCGCTACGTCGGGGTGTCGAACTTCTCCGGCTGGCAGACGGCGCGGGCCGCCGCCTGGCAGACCGCCTGGCCGGGGCGGGCGCCGGTGGTCGCGTCCCAGGTGGAGTATTCGCTGCTGGAGCGGGGCGTGGAGCGGGAGGTGCTGCCCGCGTGCGACGCGCTCGGTCTCGGCGTGCTGCCCTGGTCGCCGCTGGGCCGGGGCGTGCTCACCGGCAAGTACCGGCACGGCCGCCCGGCCGACTCCCGGGCCGCGTCGCCGCACTTCGAACGGTTCGTCTCGACCTACCTGGAGCCGCGCTGCTCCAGCATTGTGGAGGCGGTGGCCACCGCGGCCGGTGGGCTGGGGGTGTCGCCGTTGGAGGTGGCGTTGGCGTGGATCCGGGACCGGCCCGGCGTGACCGCGCCGATCCTCGGCGCGCGAACGGTCGGGCAGCTCCTCGGTGCGCTCGCAGTGGAACGGATCACCCTGCCCGAGGAGATCACCACCGCGCTGGACGACGTCTCCGCGGTGCCGGTCGGCTACCCCGAACGCGACGGCTGACCGGCCGGCCGGGTCACGGCTGGCCCCGCACGCCCGGTCACGGCTGGCCCAGCACGCCGGGTCACGGCTGGCCCCGCAGGCCGGGTCACGGCGTTGGACGCTGTCCGGGGAGGTCGTGGATCGCGGTCAGGAAGCGCGACTGATCGTCGCGGAGCGCGGGCTGGGTGAGCCGGATCCACGAGCCGTCGTCGAAGACGATCGTGGACGTCAGCTGCACGAGCCCGGTCGCGCCGCGCTCCGAGTCGACCCGGGCCACCCGGTCGCGGCGCACACTCCACAGCACCCGCGGTTGCCGTCGGTCGGGCCGGTCGGCGTCCGGGCGGGGGCCCATCCGCAGCAGGTGCAGGTGGGTGTCGGTCACCGCCAACGGGGTGCCGCTGTAACGCTCCAGGAAGAGCAGCAGGCTGCCGGCGAGGGTGGCGAGGTCGCCGCTGAAGACGAACCGGCGACGGTAGGCGATCTCGGCGAGCTGCTCGGCCAGCGGGCGGTACAGGCTGAGCCGGAACAGGGCGCGGAACGCCTCCTGCTCCTCGGTGAGCGGGATGGGATCGCGCTGCACCCGCTGGTGTGGGGCCGGCTCCGGTTCGGCCGCCTCCGGCACGCCGGCGGCGATGGCACCGGCCTTACCGGGCAGCAGCAGCACGCCAGCGGCCAGCCGGACCGGCGTCAGCACCGCGTCCACCCAGACCACCGGGTTGACGATGTTGAGTAGCCCGAACAGCACCTTCGGGTCGAGCGAGTCGACAAACTCGTCGGCCATCACATCGGCGAGCTGCCGACCGGCCTTGTGGGTCTGCGGGGCGCGGACCGGGCCGAGCCCCACGTAGCGCAGCTCCTGCCCGGGCAGCAGTGGCGCGACGAGAACACGTTCGGGTTCGTCGCTGGTGCGGAACTCGTCGCGCAGCTCGCGAGCCTTGTCCCGGGCGGCCCGCGCGCCGCCGAGCACCGCGTCGGTGAACCGACCGAGCCGGCCTCGCTCCCCTGACATCACGCGTTCCTCCCTAGCGGCCCGCCGGCTGACCCGCCGGCGGCTGCCCGAAGACATTCTGGTCGATCCAGTCCGCGCCGCCCTGCACCGCCTGGTCGATCTGGTCGCCGACCTGTTCGCTGCCGGGAACGGAGAGCCCGCTGGTCAACGCGACAGTCCCCCAGGTGACACCGTGCACGACCGAGTTCGGCACGTTCCACGGCAGGTTCGTCGCCCAGTCCCGGGCGATCACCCGGGCCCCGTCGGCGACCCCGTGCGCCCGCAGCGCGGCGGCCCGGTCGAGGACGCCCATGTCGAACGGGGAACCGGACTTGCCCAGCTTGTAGGTGCCCTTCGTGGGGTCGAAAATCTTGTGGAACCACTTGTCGGCCTTGCCGGCGGCGTGTCGCTTGTCGGCGTACTTCTTGCCGGTACGCAGCTTGTCCTGCATCTTGACCAGCTTGTCGAGGTGTGCCTGCAGCTTGCGCAGGTACAGCATGACCCGCTGGAGCAGGCGGATGACCTTCTGCAGGTGCACCGCCAGCGGTCGGATGACCTTCAGCATCCGGGTGACCACGACCAGGGCCCTGGTCACTGTCACGCCCACGCCGACCGCCCAGGACGCCCCCATGGTCACCGGCGCCATCAGCAACGCCGTCACCAGCGTCACCAGGAGGAAGTTCACGAACTCCACGCAGAGGTCCACGAGCACGTCGTGCACGGTCTGCAGGCCGTCGGCGACACTGCGCAGGTATTCCGCTGTCGCGGCGAACTGGTCGGCGACGTCGAGGAGCTGCTGTTCCACCTCGGCCAACCGCTGGCCGTACGCCACACCGGACGGTGAGCGCCAGCCGGCCTGCGCGGACTCCCGGGTGCCGCGGTGACCCTGGGCCAGCTCGCGCACCTGCCCGGCCAGCGCGTCCCACTCGGTGGCCTTCGCGCGCAGCACGGCGGGCTCGCCGTCGACCAGGTCGACGAGCTGGATCAGTGGCCAGGCAAGGGTCCGGCAGACACTGTCGACGGCGTCCTGCACTCCGGAGAGCGCGCTGTCCAGGCCGTTCCACAGTTGGACGGCGCTGCCGGCCGGGCCGCTCATCCGGGCAGCCCCGACTGGATGGCCTTGAATCCGGCGTCGAGGTCCCGTTCGTTGTGCTCGTACGCCTCGACCGTGTCGGCCAGCGCCGTGGCGACCCGGCCGAACGCGGCGTTCGCGGCGGCGAACAACTCCTTGCCGCCGGTGACCTGCTCGGCGTACTTGTCGCGGAGCATGTCGCTGGCGAACGGCAGGTGACCGAAGGCGTCCGACGGCACGTCGCCGGCCGAGACGATCTGCCGCTCCAGCGCGGCCAGCGAGCTGGCGACCTGCTTGGCGGCTGTCTCCAGTCGACGGACCGCCTGCACGTCGACATCGATATCCGGCGGCATGCCGTTCCTCCCCCATGAGTCGAGCGCACCGACGATACGATCTCCCGGCCGCCGGGCACCACCCGGTCGCACGATTCACGGGGAGGAATCTCATGACGGACCCGACGTCCGCGTTCGACGCGCTCGCCGGGCGGATCGCCGACATCGAACGCCGGTTCGCGGGCCTCCGCGACGACCTGGCCGAGCTGTCCGGCACCGCTGTCGACGAGAGCGGGCTGGTCTCGGCGACCGTCGACGCCACCGGCGCGCTGACCGGCCTCACCCTCGCGCCCGCCGCCCTGCGCGCCGGCACGGAGGGGGTGGCCGAGCTGGTGCTCGACGCGTACCGGCGGGCTCGTGAGGTCGCCTCCGGGCACGTCGACGAGCACACCGAGGGGTTGGACGTCGCGCTCGGCGCGGGGCTCGGCGACCTGTTCGGCACTCCGGGGGACTTCTCGGCGCTGGGCCGGCTGGAGGAGACCGTGGCCCGGCTCGGGCGGCTGGACGACCGCCTGCCGGGCGCACCGGCGTGACGTCGCCGACCTGGCCGGAGATTGCCGCTCGGCTGCGGGACACCGTCGCCCGCTGCGACCGGGACACCGACCTGGAGCTCTCCGCCGGTCCGCGCGGGATCCGGCTGCTGGTGCGCCGCGAGGTGGTGCGGGTGATCTGCCCCGGCCACGACGAGGCACGCCTGGCCGCGCTCGGCTGGCACCGCCCGACCGGCGACGAGGGCTGGTGGTACGAGGCTGCGCGCACTCCGGAGCAGGTGGAGCGGCTCAGCGTGTTCGTGACCCGTACCGCCGCCGAGGTGTTGACCGACGAACCCGGCACGCTCTCCTGCCGGGCGCTGCCGGCGGCCGCGCACCCCGGCCCGCCGGCGGCACCGGCCGCGGGCCCCGGACCAGCGGTTCCGGCCGCCCGGGCTGGACC
>NZ_PYAK01000060.1 GCF_003264365.1 Micromonospora noduli | reverse complement strand
CCCTCCGGCCGTCAGCGGTGACGTCGCGGACGGTGGGTGCGAGGACCATATGGGCGTAGTTGCCCGGCGCGCGGCCGCCGGCGCGCGACGGCGCGGTGCGCTGCTGGGCCGTGCGGACTGGGCGGGGGTCAGGTGAGTTGGGCGGCTTGGACTGCTTCGGCGGTCACCTCGGTGAGGCGGTCGGTGGGGAGGGCGCCCAACTCCTCGCGGCCGAACCAGCGGGCCTCGCAGGTGGAGCCGCCCACGTCAGCCACGGTCAGTGGGTTGGGCTGGTCGACGACGACCCGGTAGAAGGCGCGTACGCCGTGCCAGTCGATCGGGTAGCCCTCGGGGCCGAGTGAGGCGGCGTCACGGTGGCTGGCGACGCCGAGCAGCTCGACGAGGCGGCCGGCCTGGCCGGTTTCCTCGATCAGCTCTCGGATGAGTGCCGCGCCGGGCTGTTCGCCGTAGTCGGTGCCGCCGCCGGGTAGGTGCCAGCAGCCGGCGCCGGGGTAGCCGTCGGAGATGCGGGTGAGCAGCACTCGGCCGGCGGGGTCGGTGCAGACCGCGTACGCGGCGAAGCGCTGGGCCCGGTGCAGCCCGTCGGGGCCGGGCACGGCGTAGAAGGAGGGGAATTCGGGTGCCTCGTCGGGCACCACGTCGGCCGAGGAGGCGGGCAGTCCGAGGGCGCGTGCGGTGAACGAGCGCAGCGGCAGCTCGCGGGCCTCGTCGAGGGTGTACCACCGGGCCAGGTCGGTGGGGCGCTCGCCGACCCGGTCGGCGAGGGTGCCGCCACGCACGGCCACCCGGTAGATCAGCCGGTCGGTGTGGATGGTGATGCCGCGGTCCGGTAGGGCGCGCATGTCGGCGAGCACGTCGGCCAGGCCGGAGACGGCGACGGAGAGGCCGGTTTCGGCGGCGGTTTCGCGAACGACTGTGTGGTTCGGGTCCTCGCCGTGGTCGACAGCCCCGCCGGGCAGCGACCACGCGCCGGGGGTGCCGGAGCGCTCCGATGCGCGGACCAGCAAGACTCGGCCGCTTGTATCAGCACAAACTG
This sequence comes from Micromonospora noduli, assembly GCF_003264365.1. Lineage (GTDB taxonomy): Bacteria > Actinomycetota > Actinomycetes > Mycobacteriales > Micromonosporaceae > Micromonospora > Micromonospora noduli. The sequence goes on along the minus strand of NZ_PYAK01000060.1, from coordinate 34,568 downwards.
CGTATGCCGCGATCCTGCGGAGCGGCTTGAGCAAGGTGGTCACGGAAGCAAATTCTCCCCGGGCCGGGTTACCGGAACGGAAAAGAGTCGGATTCCTGACTATCTGGCCCCGGTCAGGGATTGGTCAGGGTAAGGATCCGGGCGGTCACCGAGGGCGGGCCGGGCGCCAGCGCGGACCGTGGGGGTATGACATCGACCACCGCTCCCCGTGCCCCGTACAAGCAGCTTCGGCGACCCACCACCGACCGCATGGTCGCCGGGGTCGCCAGCGGCGTCGGCCGCTACTTCGCCGTCGATCCCACACTGGTCCGCGTGATCTTCGCGGTCACCGGCCTGCTCACCGGTGGGCTCGCGCTGTTCGCGTACCCGATCATGTGGTTCCTGATGCCGGAGGAGCCCAGCGGCGCGCCGGCCTGGCCGCACGCCGCGGGCGTCTCGCCGCAGAACGGCCCGCCGCCCACCGCCGGGCCCGCGCCCGGCGGGCCACCGCAGGGGTACGCCTCGACGCCGCCCTACCCGCCGACGACCCCGTCCAGCACGCCGACGATCCCGTTCAGCCCACCGCCGGTGGCCTGAGTGGCGCTCACTCCCACTCGATGGTGCCCGGCGGCTTGCTGGTGACGTCCAGGACGACCCGGTTGACCTCGGCGACCTCGTTGGTGATCCGGGTGGAGATCCGGGCCACCACCTCGTAGGGCAGCCGGGACCAGTCGGCGGTCATCGCGTCCTCGCTGGAGACCGGGCGCAGCACCACGGGGTGCCCGTAGCTGCGCCCGTCTCCCTGCACGCCGACGCTGCGCACGTCGGCGAGGAGCACCACCGGGAACTGCCAGACGCCCCGGTCGAGGCCGGCGGCGGTCAGCTCCTCGCGGGCGATCAGGTCGGCCTGGCGGAGCAGGTCGAGGCGCTGCTGGTCGACCGCGCCGATGATGCGGATGGCGAGGCCGGGGCCGGGGAACGGGTGCCGCCAGACCATCGCCTCGGGCAGGCCCAGTTGGAGGCCGAGCGTCCGGACCTCGTCCTTGAACAGGGTGCGCAGCGGCTCGACCAGCGCGAACTTCAGGTCCTCCGGGAGGCCGCCGACGTTGTGGTGACTCTTGATGTTGGCGGTGCCGGTGCCGCCGCCGGACTCCACCACGTCGGGGTAGAGGGTGCCCTGGACGAGGAACTCGACGTCGCCGTGTGCGGCGATCTCGCGGGCCGCGGCCTCGAAGACCCGGATGAACTCCCGACCAATGATCTTGCGCTTCTGCTCCGGGTCGGTCACCCCGGCGAGCGCTCCGAGGAACCGGTCGGTGGCGTCGACCACCTTCAGCTTGATGCCGGTGGCGCTGACGTAGTCCTTCTCCACCTGCTCGGCCTCGCCTGCGCGCAGCAGACCGTGATCGACGAAGACGCAGGTGAGCTGGTCACCGACGGCCTTGTGCACGAGCGCCGCGGCGACCGCCGAGTCCACCCCGCCGGAGAGGCCGCAGATGACCTCCTTGTCGCCGATCTGGGCGCGGATCCGGGCGACCTGCTCGTCGATGATGTTCTCGGGAGTCCAGGTCGGCTCGATGCCGGCGATGTCGTAGAGGAAGCGGGTCAGCATCTCCTGGCCGTGCGCGGTGTGCCCGACCTCCGGGTGGAACTGCACGCCGGCCCGGCGGCCGGCCAGGTCCTCGAATGCGGCGACCGGCGCGCCCGCCGACTCGGCGGTCACCGTGAAGCCCTCTGGCGCCTCGGTGACGCAGTCGCCGTGGCTCATCCAGACCGGCAGGTCCGCGGGCAGGTCACGCAGCAGCACACCGGGGTCGAGGAGGCGGGGGCGTAGCGGGGTGCCGCCGTACTCACGGTTGCCGGTCCTGGTGACCGTGCCGCCGAGCGCCTGGGCCATCGCCTGGAAGCCGTAGCAGATGCCGAAGACCGGCACGTCGGCGCTGAAGACGCCCGCGTCGATCTGCGGCGCGTCCGGGGCGTAGACGCTGGCCGGACCACCGGAGAGGATGATCGCGGCGGGGTTCTTTGCCAGCATCTCGGCGATCGGCATCGAGTGCGGCACGATCTCGGAGTAGACCTTCGCCTCACGGACCCGGCGGGCGATGAGCTGGGCGTACTGGGCTCCGAAGTCCACCACGAGGACGGGGCGAGGCAGGCTCATGTGCACGAAGCCTACCGACAGTCACGGCCGCTGCCGGCACCGGCTCGCCGTGGCGGCCGGCGGGGATCAGGAACGCAGCGCACCCGGGGCGTCCGCCGGGACCGCCGGCTTGCGCGGAGGTACGGGCGACAGCCGGCGGTACGGGGAGCCGAGCGCCGGGCGGGGGTCCTTGTCGCCCTTGTTGGGCCAGAAGGACATCGCCCGTTCCGCCTGTGCGGTGATCGTCAGGGAGGGGTTCACGCCCAGGTTGGCCGAGACGGCCGCGCCGTCGACCACGTGCAGCCCGACGTGCCCGTACACCCGGTGCCAGGGGTCGATCACCCCGTCGGCCGGGGTGGCCCCGATGACCGCCCCGCCCAGGATGTGCGCGGTCATCGGGATGTCGAAGGGTTCGGTGAGTGAGCCGCCGGGGGTGCCGCCGATCTCGTCGGCGAGCATCCGGGCGGCGGTGTTGCCGGCGGGTATCCAGGTGGGGCTGGGCGTGCCGTGGCCCGGGCCGGTGACCAACCTGCGGCCGAGCGGGCCACGCCGCCACCGGGTGGTCAGCGAGTTGTCCACTGACTGCATGACCAGGGCGATCACCGTCCGTTCCGACCAGCCGCGTACCGACAGCATCCGCGCCGCCAACCGGGGCTGCCGCACGATGCTGCCCAGCCAGCGGCGTACCCGGTGCGGGCCGCCGTCGACCAGCAGCGACTGGAGCAGCCCCATCGCATTGGAGCCCCGCCCGTAGCGGACCGGCTCGATGTGGGTCTGCGGGTCGGGGTGGAACGAGCTGGTGATGGCCACCCCTTCGGTGTAGTCCAACCGCTCGGACCGGGCCCGTTGGCGGGGCACCGAGGCACCGAGGATCGCCTCCGAGTTGGTGCGGGTCAGCTCGCCGAGGCGGTGCGAGAGCCCGGGTAGCGCACCGTCGGCCCGCATCCCGTGCAGCAGCCGCTGGGTGCCGAGCGCCCCGGCGGCGAAGACCACCTGGTCGGCGTGGATGACCTGCCGACCCTTGCGCAGCCAGGCGCCGGTGCGTTCGGTGTGCACCTCGTACCCGCCGCCGTCGGCGGGCCGGACGGCGGTCACGGTGGTCAACTGGCGGACCGTGACCCCGAGCCGTTCGGCGAGCCAGAGGTAGTTCTTGACCAGCGTGTTCTTCGCCCCGTGCCGGCAGCCGGTCATGCACGATCCGCAGTGCAGGCAGCCGGTGCGTTCCGGGCCGGCGCCGCCGAAGTACGGGTCGTCGACCCGCTGGCCGGGACGGCCGATGTGCACGCCCACCGGGGTGGCGTGGAAGGTGTGCCCCACCCCCATCCGCTCGGCCACCGCGCGCATGGCGCGGTCCGCGCCGGTGTGCATCGGGTACGTGGTGACGCCGAGCATCCGTTTCGCCTGGTCGTAGTGGTGGGCCAACTCGTCGCGCCAGTCGGTGATGTCCCGCCACTGCGGGTCGCTGTAGAAGGCCGGCAGCGGTTCGTAGAGGGTGTTCGCGTAGACCAGCGAACCGCCGCCCACCCCGGCGCCGGAGAGCACCAGCACTCCGCCGCCGGATCGTCTGTCGGCCGGGCGGAGCAGGGTGAGCCGTTGGATGCCGTAGCAGCCCAGCTTCGGTGCCCAGAGGAACCGGCGGACCCGCCAGGACGTTCGCGGGAACTCGTCGTCGGCAAAGCGGCGGCCGGCTTCCAGCACCGCGACCGAGTAGCCCTTCTCGGCCAGTCGGAGCGCGGTGACGCTGCCGCCGAAGCCGGACCCGATGACGACCACGTCGTACCGCATGGACGCATCATTACTCGCGAGTAGCGCTCGCGCCAGCGGCACTTTTCGCGCGATCATGCTCCGGCCGACCGACCCGGCGTCTCCCGGCCGCAACCCGGAGCACCCGTCGGAGCGTTGTTCACCAGACGGGTGGAAGGAATCCAGGATGGTTCTCGGGTCGATGGCTCCGCGCCGACGGTGGCTGCTGCTGGGGTTGGCGGCCCTCGCCGTCGTCGCGCTGATCGCGGCCGGCACTGTGGTGATCACCCGGCTGACCGGGAACGACAAGCCGGGCGGCCCTCCGGTGGCCGGCTCACCGACTCCGTCACCGGTCGGCACGCCGACCCCCAGCCCCAGCGGTCCACCGCCGGGAGCGGACATCACCGGCCCGCTCAACCTGCTACTGGTCGGTGTGGACACCCGGGTCAGCGTGCCCGGCTGGGAGCCGCACTCGGACGCCGTGCTGGTGCTGCACGTACCCAAGGGGTTGGATCGGGCGTACCTCTTCTCACTCCCCCGCGACCTGGTGGTGGACATCCCGGCGTTCCCGAAGGCCGGCTACAAGGGCGGCAAGACCAAACTCACGCACGCGATGAGCTTCGGCAGCCGGGTGCCGGGCAAACCCAAACAACCCAGCACCCCCCAGGGGTACGAGCTGCTGCGCAGCACGGTCAGCGGCTACACCGGGCTGCGCATCGACGCCGGCGCGGTGCTCACCTTCAACGGGTTCGACCGGCTGGTGAACGCCCTGGGTGGGGTGGACATCTACGTCGACCAGCGGGTCGAGTCGCTGCACCGCCGACCGGACGGCAAGTACCGGGAGAGCGCGCCCGGCGGCTACAAGGGGCCGCAGCAGGTGTACGAGAAGGGCGAGCAGCACCTCAACGGCTGGCAGGCGCTGGACTACTCGCGGCAGCGCTACATCACCGGCGGCGACTACGCGCGGCAGCGGCACCAGCAGCAGCTGATCCGGGCGATGACCCGCAAGATTCTGGACGAGGGCCTGGCCCGGCAACCCGAGCGCGTCGACCAGGTGGTCTCCGCGCTGGGCGACACGCTGGTCTACGTGGGCGGGCGCCGGATCGTGGACATCGCGTACGCCCTCAGTGGCCTGCCGGAGAACCGTTTCACGCTGGTCGGGCTGCCCGGCTCCGGTGTCGGCAAGGGCAGCGCCTACCGGGGCGAACAGCTGACCAGCGAGGGCCGGAAATTCCTCACCGAACTCCGCGCCGGCCGTGCCGACGCCTACCTGGCCGCCCACCCCGCCCTGGTCGTCAAGAACTGACCGCCGCTCAGAGCCGCTTGGGCAGGGCCGGCTTCTTGGTGCCGTAGAGCCAGGCGTCGAAGATCGCGTCGAGCTGCTTGCCGGAGATCCGCTCGGCCAAGGCCACGAACTCGGGCGTGGTGGCGATGCCGTCGCGCTTCTCCGCCGCCCAGGTCTTGAGGATCTCGAAGAACGCCTTGTCGCCGACGGTCACCCGCAGGGCGTGCAGGGTCATCCCACCGCGCTGGTAGACCGACTCGCTGAACAGCTTCTCCACGCCCGGCTTGCCCGGCGGTGTCCTCCACACCTGCGCGGACATCTCGGCGTAACGCCTGTCGAACGCCTCCTTGGCGGTGTACTCCTTGGTGTGCTCGGCCCAGAGCCACTCCGCGTACGTCGCGAAGCCCTCGTTGAGCCAGATGTCCTCCCACTTGGCCAACGCGACGCTGTCGCCGAACCACTGGTGCGCCAGCTCGTGGGCGACGACCTCGGTGTTCTCGCCCTGCCGGAAGAAGCTCGCCGCGTAGACCGGTCGGCTCTGCGTCTCCAGGGCGTACGAGATCCGGCTGTCGGAGATCACCACCCCGCCGTACGCGCCGAACGGGTACGGCCCGAACACACTCTCCAGGTAGTCGGCCACGGCGACGGTCTGCGCGATGGACGCGTCCGCGTTCCCCTTGGCCTCGGTGGTGGTGACCGCGTTGTAGACCGGCCGGCCCTTGTGCTCGCCGGTGGTGATCCGGAACTTGCCGATCACCAGGGTGCTCAGATAGCTGGCCATCGGCGACTTCTCCGACCACTTCCAGGTGGTCCAACCGCCCGAGCTGGTCTTGCCGCCGGGAACGCCGTTGCTGATCGCGGTCAGGCCGTCCGGAACGGTGACCTCGAAGTCGTAGGCCGCCTTGTCCGACGGGTGGTCGTTCACCGGGAACCAGGTACTGGCCGACTCGGGCTGACCCAGCGCGATGGCACCGTCGGCGGTGTGCAGGAAGCCGCCGTCACCGAGCGTCTCGTTCCTCAGCGGCTTCGGCTTGCCCGCGTAGGTGATCTCGGCAACGAACCCATTGCCGTTGATGAGTCCGGAAGCCGGCTTGATCACCAACTCGTTCCGCTTGCGGCTGTGGGTCGCCGGAACGCCGTCCACTGTGACGGCGCTGACGGTCAGACCGGCCAGGTCGAGGTTGAACGTCGACAGGTCGGCCGTCGCGGTGGCCCGGACTGTGGTCGTACCCGTCAACTGGTCCTTGGCTGGGTCGTAGCGCACCTTCACCGTGTACCGCGCGACGTCGTAGCCGCCGTTGCCGTAGGTCGGGAAGTAGGCGTCGCCGACCCCGTCGGCGCCCGCTGTGAACGTCCGCCCCGGCGTGGGGGACGCGCTCGGTGGTAGGGCCGTCTCCGGGCCGGCCGAGTCGCATCCGGACAGTGCGAGCGCACCGGTCACCAGCAGGCCGGCAGCCACTCGCAGTCTGCGCCGCGTCCCCCGCATCCCACACCCTTTCCGCACGGTGGCCGGTCACGGCCTCCGCCGTCCCGCACGAACGGGCGCCTACCCGCCGTTCGCAGGCGGCAGCATATCGACCGGGCGGCGGGGCCGGGTCACGGCAGTGTGGGGGCCGACCCACCCACCAACCAGGCGTCGAAGAGGGGACGCAGTTGCCGCTCGGCGACCCGCTCGGCCAGCGCGACGAGGTCCGCGGTGGTCGCGTTACCCGCCGCCCGCTCGGTGGTCCAGGTACGCAGGATGCGGAAGAAGAGGTCGTCACCGACGGTCCGGCGCAACGCGTGCACGGCGAGCGCCCCGCGCTTGTAGACGGCCGAGCCGAACATCTGCTCTCGGCCCGGCTCGACCGACGGCTGCGTCCAGTCGGTCGCCGCGTACTGGATCTCGAAGTTGCGCTGGGCGGTCCGGCCGCCGTCGTGCTCCTCCCACAGCCACTCGGCGTAGCTGGCGAAGCCCTCGTTGAGCCAGATGTCGCTCCACCTGGTCAGCGACACGCTGTCACCGAACCACTGGTGCGCCAGCTCGTGCGCGACGACGCTCGGGTTCGGCCGGTCGTCGGCGAAGAAGCCGGGCCCGTAGACCGGCCGGGACTGGGTCTCCAGCGCGTACCCGATCCGGTCGTCGGCGATCACGATCCCCCCGTACGAGTCGAACGGGTACGGGCCGAAGCGGCTGGCCAGGAAGTCGACGATCGCGCCGGTGCGGGCCAGCGAGGTGGCCGCGCCGCCGGTCGCCGGCAGGCTCGCGGCCACCGCCGTGACCATCGGCCGGCCGGCGTGCGTGCCGGTCACCACCCGGTAGTCACCGATCACGAGTGTGCTCAGGTAGCTGGCCATCGGGGCGCGCTCCGACCAGCGCCAGGTGGTCCAGCCGTCGGCGCTGCTCTTCGGCCCGGGTACGCCGTTGCTCAGCGCGGCCAGTCCGTCCGGGACGGTCACCGCCAGGTCGTAGGTGGCCTTGTCCGACGGGTGGTCGTTGACCGGGAACCAGGTGGCGGCCGAGTCGGGTTGGCCGAGCGCCACCGCGCCGTCGGCGGTGTGCAGGAAGCCGCCGCTGCCCAACGCCCCGTCGTCGACGGCCGTGGGGACTCCCGCGTACTCGACCGTCACTGTGAACTGCCGACCGCGCGGCAGTCCGTCGCGGGGGGTCACCACCAGCTCGCCGTCGCCGCGCCGGTGCTCGGCCGGCGCGTCACCCACGCTGACCGCGCGGACCTCCAGGCCGACCAGGTCCAGGTTGAACCGGGACAGGTCCTGGGTGGCGGTGGCCGTGATGACGGCTCGTCCGGTCAGCCGGTCGGTCGACGGGTCGTAGCGGACGTCGAGGCCGTAGTGCCCGACGTCGTAACCGCCGTTGCCGTGCCCCGGCACGTACGGGTCGCCGACGTCGGCGGCGCCGGGCCGGAAGCCGTCGCGGTCGCCGGTACAACCGGTGGCGGCCAGCCCGATCGCGCAGGCCAGCACGGCGACGACGGCGGCCAACCGACTGCCGGCCGATCTCCGTCCGGTCCGGACCATGCACACCCCCTGCGGTACCTCCGGTCAGGAAGAGCGTAGTCAGCGCCACCGGCCACGCAGCCCGTATCGACGATCATCAGTGACTTTCGTTGAATCAAGCAAAAGTTACCGTCGATCGATACTTTCTTTCGACTTCGACCGACGTTAGTGTCTGTCTCCAAGATGTAACGTGCTCGGCACATTCAAACCGATCACGGCCGGGACGACACCCCTCCGTCCTGGCCCAACACACGCAACGGGCGCTCGGCGGCGCCCCGCGACCGGATCTCGTCGCCCTCTGCTGATCGTCATCGACGGCAACCGCCGTCGCGAAAGGTGGAACCATGCCAGACCACACCGCCCCCGACGCCACCCCCACCGGCCGGCTCAGCCGCCGGTCCCTGCTCGCCGCCTCCGCCGGGGCCGCCGCCGCGATCGGCGCGGCCGGCCTACCCGTCCTCGCCACCGGCACCCCGGCGCTCGCCAACCCCGGCAACGCGAGCAAGCTGCGGGTCGAGCCGCTGATCCCGGCCAAGAACCGCGGCATCATCCTCTACAGCGTCCGCGACCGGATCACCGCCGCGCCCGACGACAGCGGAGTGCCGTACGGCTTCGAGCGCGTCCTCGCTCGACTCGCCGAAATCGGCTACAAGGAGATCGAGTTCGCCGGCTACACCCAGAGCACCGAGATCCTCGGTCGGCAGATCACCCCCGCCGAGATCCGCAAGATCCTCGACGACAACGGTCTGGTGGCCAACGGCACCCACGCCTCGATCCAGCCGGCCACCTTCCAGCAGCAGTTGGACATCGCCGAGGAACTCGGCATGAAGAACATCGGCACCGGCAGCGACCCGACCAGCAGCGCGTACAAGGCCGAGTGGGACGCCGCCGCGGACATCTGGAACGAGCTGGGCCGGCAGGCCCGAGCCCGGGGGATGCGGCTCTACACGCACAACCACGACGCCGCGTACAACTTCCTGATCGACCGGGGCCCGCGCGACGCCCAGGGCCGGCAGACCCGGTCCTCCGGCATCCGCCGACTGGAGTACTTCTTCGAGATCACCGACCCGCGGTACGTCTTCTTCGAGCTGGACATCTACTGGGCCTACGTGGCCCGCTACAAGCACCAGAAGTACGTAAACCCGGCCGGCCAGGAGGTGACCGACCTGTTCGACCCGATCCTCACCGTGGCCGACCGGACCACCCGGTTCCCGCTCTTCCACGCCAAGGACGGCGACCGGGACACCAGCGTCCCCAACGGTTACCAGATGACCCCGCTGGGTGAGGGCGACCTCAACTTCCAGCAGTTCTTCCAGACCATCGGCGAGCGCAACTTCCACCACGCCAACTGGGAGATGGACACCGCCCCCGGCGGCGCCGAGAACAGGGGCCAGTCGCTGGACTTCGCGGCGACCAGCTACCGCAACATGTCCGACCTGACCATCTACGTCGACAAGTGATCCCCGGCGCGACCGGTGTCCAGCGGACACCGGTCGCGCCCCCCTCCGCCGGCCACCGCGCCGGCTCTCGGTGACGGGGCCGATCGACACCGGCCCCTTCACCCCGCGCCTCCCGTACGGCGACGGGACGCGCCCGGTCCATCCCCCACGCAGACGTGCTGCCGGCCCTCCACGGGCTGGGGATGCCGCGCGTCTGCCGACCACCGGAGGAACCGATGCCCCGACCGACCGGACGACGATGGTTCGCCGTCGCCGCTGGACTGATCCTCACCATCCCCCTCACCTCCGCCGTCCCCGCGACCGCCGCACCGACAGACGACGTGGCCCCGACCACGCCGACCGTGGCGGAGAACGGACCAGCCGCGCTGCGCTCGACCGCACGTGCCCCGCAGACCTACCGGGTGCTGGTCTTCACCAAGACCGCCGGTGAGCGTCGCGCGTCCATTCCCGACGGCGTCGAGACCATCCGGCAACTGGCCCAGGCGAGCGACTTCACCGTCACGGTGAGCCGGGACGCCGCCGTCTTCACCGCCGGCGAGCTGGCGAAGTACCGTGCTGTCGTCTTCCTCAACACCACCGGCGACGTGCTCAACGCCAGCCAGGAAGCGGCCTTCGAGGCGTACGTCAAGGCCGGCGGCGGTTACGTGGGCGTGCACGCGGCGGCCGAGACCGAGCCGGACTGGGCCTTCTACCAGGACCTGGTCGGCGCGAAGGTCGCCAGCGCCTCACCGGCCGTCCGTGGCGTGGTGGACGTGGCCGACCGGGCCCACCCGGCCACCGAGACGTTGCCGCGCACGCTCACCCTCACCGAGGAGTGGTACAACTTCAGCCGCAACGTCCGGGGCACCGCGCACGTGCTGGCCACTGTCGACGAGAAGACCTACGCCGGTGGCGCGATGGGATACGACCACCCGGTCACCTGGTGCAAGGACCACCAGGGTGGCCGCTCCTTCTACACCGGGCTCGGGCACAGCATCGAGACGTACCGCTCGGCGAGGTTCCGCGAGCACCTGCTCGGTGGTATCCAGTGGTCCGCCGGCGTGGTCGAGGGCGACTGCGGCGCCACGGTGCTCGGCAACTACGAAAAGGTCACCCTCAACGACGACCCGGGCGAGCCCATGTCGCTGGCCGTGCTCCCCGACGGCCGGGTGCTGCACAACACCCGGGGCGGTGAGGTGCGGCTCTACGACCCGGCCACCGGCGCCAGCCCGGTCATCACCACAGTGGACGTGTACCAGCACGACGAGGACGGCCTCCAATCGGTTGCCATCGATCCGGATTTCGCGACCAACAAGTGGGTCTACATCTACTACGCGCCGAGGCTGAACACCCCGGTCGACGACCCGGCCACTCCCGGAGTCAACGAGGGCGACGCTCCCGCCACCTCCACCGACCCCACAGTGTGGAACAAGTTCAAGGGCTACAACCAGCTCTCCCGGGTGAAGTTGGTGGACTCCCCCACCCCACACCTGGACATGAGCACCGAGCAGCAGATCCTCCGGGTGGACGTGGACCGCGGCATCTGCTGCCACGTCGCCGGCGAGATCAAGTTCGACGGCAGAGGTCTGCTTTACCTGATCACCGGGGACGACACCAACGCCGGTGGCTCCGACGGCTACACCCCGATCAACGAGTCACCCACCCAGGGCCCTGGCTACGACGCGCAGCGCTCCGCTGCGAACACCAACGACCTGCGCGGGAAGCTGCTGCGAATCAAGGTGCGGGCCAACGGCACGTACACCGTCCCCAACGGCAACCTCTTCCCCGAGGAGAACGACACCGCCGGGAAGACCCGGCCGGAGATCTTCCTGATGGGGCTGCGCAACCCCTTCCGGTACGACGTGGACGCCAAGGGCATGGTCTACGTCGGCGACTACTCGCCGGACTCCCGCGTCCCCAACGCCGCCCGGGGACCCGACGGCACCGGCCGTTGGTTCGCCACCAACAAGGCCGGCAACTACGGTTGGCCCTACTGCTACTCACCGAGCCTGCCGTACATCGACTTCGACTTCGTGACCCGCACCTCGGGAGCCCCGTTCAACTGCGGCGCCCCGGTCAACGACTCACCGCGTAACACCGGCCTGCGGGTCCTGCCGAAGGTTGAGCAGCCGCAGTTCTGGTACACGTTCGACGCGCGTACCCCGTGTGCCGGGTCGTACCTGGAGACCCCGGCGGCCGGCTGCGACTTCAAGTGGCCGGTGATCGGCACCGGCGGCGTCGGCCCGATGGGCGGCCCGATCTACTCGTACGATCCGGCGTCGACGTCAGAGGTGAAGTTCCCCGAGTACTACCAGAACGCGGTGGTGTTCGGTGAGTTCACCCGAGACAAGATGTTCATGATGCGCACCGACGGCCGGGGCACCCTGACCGGCGTCGAGCAGTTCCTGCCGGGCGTCGTCTTCGACAACCCGATGGACATGGAGTTCGGCCCCGACGGCTCTCTCTACCTGCTGGAGTACGGCGACGGCTTCTTCCGCGCCAACCCGGACGCACAGCTGTCCGTGATCCGGTACGTCAAGGGCAAGCGATCTCCGGTGGCGAAACTCGACGCCACCCCGACGTCGGGAACCGCGCCGCTGACCGTGCGGTTCTCCTCAGCGGGCAGCTACGACCCCGACCCGGGCGAGTCCATCTCGTACGCCTGGGACTTCACCAGCGACGGCACCGTCGACTCGGCCGACCCCAACCCGTCGTTCACCTACACCGCCAACGGGACGTACACCGCGAAGCTGACGGTGACCGACTCCAGCGGGAAGACGGCGGTCCTCACCAAGGAGATCGTGGTCGGCAACACCGCGCCCACGGTGACCGTCACCTCCCCGGTGTCCGGCAGCTTCTTCACCTGGGGCGAGACCGTGCCGTTCACCGTCACGGTGACCGACCCGGAGGACGGGCCGGTGGACTGCGCACGGGTGACAGTCACCTTCGTCCTCGGCCACGACAGCCACGGCCACCCGGACAGCTCCACGACCGGCTGCACCGGCACCCTCGCCACCCCTGCCGACGGCGGCGACCACGCCGGTGGCTACCTGTACGGCGGGATAAGCGCCTCCTACACCGACCTCGGCGGTGGCGGCCAGGCCGCACTCACCACGGTCGGCCAAGCGATCATCCAGACCCCTCGTCAGCAGGCCGAAAACGCCCAGGTGAGGCAGGGTGTGGAGGTGGCGACCACCGGCGACACCGGCGGCGGCCAGCATGTCAGCGGCATCGACCCGGGCGACCACGTCGCCTTCGACCCGATCAACCTGGGCGGGGTGTCCACCGTGACACTGCGGCACTCGGGAGGCTCGGCGGCCACCGCCGGCACCCCCCGAGCCGGGGTGGAGCTAAGACTTGACTCGCCGACCGGTCCGGTCGTCGCCACGGCGGCGCTGAACGCAACCACGGGCAACTCCGCCTTCACCAGCACCACCGTGCCGGTGGACCAGCCCGCCGGAGCGCACCGGCTCTACCTGGTCTTCACCGCCGTACCCGGCGGCCCGACCAGCGGCCTCGCCAACCTGAACTGGGTCGAGTTCACCGAGGGCTGACACCCCCGGTACGACGAAGGCCGGCCCCGCAGTGTTGCGGGGCCGGCCTTCCGGCGTCTGACGGATCGGTCAGCGGTCGAGGACCAGACCGACCTTCTGGAACTCCTTCAGGTCACGGTAGCCACACTTGGCCATCGCCCGACGCAGCCCACCGAACAGGTTGAGCTGGCCGTCGGCCTCGTCGGCCGGCCCGAAGAGCAGCTGCTCCATCGACCCGAGCGGCTCACCGGAGACCTCGAAGGCACCCCGGGGCAGCGACGGGTGGCTCGCCGCCGAGTGCCACCAGGCACCACCGGCGGGGGCCTCGTCGCAGAGCGACAGCGGCTCACCGAGCATCACCGCGTCCGCGCCGCAGCCGAGCGCCTTGGCGATGTCGCCCGAGGTCTGGATGTCACCGTCGGCGATCAGGTGCACGTAACGGCCGCCGGTCTCGTCCAGGTAGTCACGGCGGGCCGCCGCGGCGTCGGCGATCGCGGTGGCCATCGGCACCCGGATGCCCAGCACCGACTCGGTGGTCGACCACTCGTCGCCACCGATGCCCACGATCACGCCGGCCGCGCCGGTACGCATCAGGTGCAGCGCCGTCTTGTAGTCGGTGCAGCCACCGACGATCACCGGCAGGTCGAGGTCGGCGATGAACTCCTTGAGGTTCAGCGGCTCATCGGTGGTCGACACGTGCTCGGCCGAGACGATGGTGCCCTGGATGACCAGGATGTCCACTCCGGCGTCCAGGATCACCGGCGCCAGCGCGAGGGTGTGCTGCGGGGAGACCCGCACCGCCACCGTGCTGCCACCGGCGCGCAGCTCGCGGACCCGCTCCGCGATCAGGTCCGGGCGGATCGGCTCGGCGTACACCTCCTGGAGCCGCTTGGTGGCGCGGGCCTCCTCGTCGAGGCCGGCCAGCTCGTCCAGCACCTTGGTCGGGTTCTCGTAGCGGGTCCAGAGCCCCTCGACGTTGAGCACGCCGAGGCCGCCGAGCTGACCGAGCCGCACCGCCGAGGCCGGGCTCATGGTGGCGTCGGAGGGGTGGCCGACGCACGGAATGCCGAACGGGTACGCGTCGAGCTGCCAGGACGTCGAGACGTCGTCGACGTCCCGGGTACGGCGGCTCGGCACGATGGCGATGTCGTCCAGGTGGTAGCCGCGCTGCGCGGTCTTGCCCAGCCCGATCTCGACCACGTCACGCATGGGGGACTCCAGGTGGTTGGGGTGTTGGATCAGCGGGTGTGGTAGTTGGGCGCCTCGACGGTCATCTGGATGTCGTGCGGGTGGCTCTCCTTCAGACCAGCCGCGGTGATCCGGATGAGCTGGCCCCGGCGGTGCAGATCGGGGATGTTCTCCGCACCGGCGTACCCCATGGCCAGCCGCAGCCCGCCGACCAGCTGGTGGGCGACCCGGGACAGCGGCCCCCGGTAGGGCACCTGACCCTCCACGCCCTCGGGGACCAGCTTGTCGTCGCTGAGCACGTCCTGCTGGAAGTAACGGTCCTTGCTGTACGACTTGGCCTGACCCCGGGACTGCATCGCGCCGAGCGACCCCATCCCGCGGTACGTCTTGAACTGCTTGCCGTTGACGAAGATCAACTCGCCGGGGCTCTCCTCGCAGCCGGCCAGCAGGCTACCGAGCATCACCGTGTCGGCGCCGGCCACCAGGGCCTTGGCGATGTCGCCGGAGTACTGGATGCCGCCGTCGCCGATCACCGGCACGCCGGCCGGACGGGCGGCCCGGGCGGCCTCCATGATCGCGGTCACCTGCGGCACGCCGACGCCGGCGACAATTCGGGTGGTGCAGATCGCGCCCGGCCCCACGCCCACCTTGACGCCGTCGGCGCCGGCGTCGACAAGCGCCTTCGCGCCGGCGTACGTGGCCACGTTGCCGCCCATGATGTCGACCGTCACGTCGGCCTTGAGCCGGCGGACCATGTCCAGCACGGCCCGCTGGTGACCGTGCGCGGTGTCCACGATCAGCACGTCGACGCCCGCGTCGACCAGGGCACGGGCCCGCTTGTACGCGTCCTCGCCCACACCGATGGCGGCGGCGACCCGCAGCCGGCCGGCGTCGTCCTTGCTGGCGTCCGGGTACTGCTCGCTCTTGGTGAAGTCCTTGACGGTGATCAGGCCACGCAGCCGGCCCGAGTCGTCGACGATCGGCAGCTTCTCGACCTTGTGCTGACGCAGCAGCGCCAGGGCGTCGTCCTTGCTCACCCCGACCCGCGCGGTGACCAGCGGGGTGTGAGTCATGATCTCGCGAACCGGAGTGTTCGGCTCAGAGACGAAACGCATGTCCCGGTTGGTGACGATGCCGACCAGCTGGCCGTCGCCGTCCACCACCGGAACGCCGGAGATGCGGTAACGCCCACACAGCTCGTCGACCTCGCGCAGCGTGTCGTCCGGGCTGGCGGTCACCGGGTTGGTGATCATGCCGGACTCGGAGCGCTTCACCAGGTCGACCTGGAGGGCCTGGTCCTCCAGGGAGAGGTTGCGGTGCAACACGCCGATGCCGCCCTGGCGGGCCATGGCGATCGCCATCCGGGCCTCGGTCACCGTGTCCATCGCGCTGGACAGCAGCGGAATGGACAACTCAATGTTGCGGGTGAGCTTCGTCCGGGTGTTGACCCGGCTGGGCACCACGTCCGACTCGCCCGGCTGGAGCAGCACGTCGTCGAAGGTGAGGCCGAGCGGAACCACCCGGGCGGAGCCGGCCGGCAGCTCGGGCAGGTGGCCGCCCAGGTCGGCGTGCTCGACGCCGGCCGGAAGATCGGTGCTGGGCGAATTTTCCACGATTGCTCCCCTGAGCTGCTCGGATGGGCTTCAGCGAGGTGGCGCGGGCGGGCACCGGAGCGCGCCACGATGCCGGCACGTCGCCTCATCGTACCCAGTGAGCTGGGCGACCCGTCCGTGGCAGGCCGGGCCGGCGCGGAGGCCGGGGGGCGGACGTTCGCACCGCGTTGGGTCTACGGTGAGGGGGTGCACGACGAGCCCATCGACCCGTTCAATGGCGACCCGGCCGATCCGACCGCGGGTCTGGATGACCCGGGCGATGACGCGACGCCGGATCCGCTGACCGACGTCGAGCGGCAGGATGTGCTGGAAGACCTCGCTGACCTGGAGATTTACCAGGCTCTGCTGGCCCCGATCGGGGTTCGCGGGCTGGTGATCGAATGCGAGGACTGTCGCGAGCCGCACTACTTCGACTGGGACCTGCTCCGCGGCAACCTGCGGCACCTCCTCAACTCGGGCCGCCCCCGGGTTCACGAGCCCGCCTACGACCCCGACCCGGATCACTACGTGACCTGGGACTACGCCCGGGGGTACGCGGACGGGGTGCACGACACCCTGTCCGAGGGCACCGAGGACGAGCCGGGCGCCCCGACCGCCACCAAGTGACACCGCCGCGCAGCTGCGCGGCGTACCCCTGGTCTCGCGTGGCCTGCCCCCGCTGACCCCCCGGCGGATGCCCCGCTGCCGCGCGGCGTACCCCGGCTGCGCGGGCGTGCCTTGCGGCGTACCGCGCGCTTCCGCGCAGCGTTGCCCGGCTGCGTGGCGTACGGCGTACCCCGCTTCCGGCGGCGTGCCCTGCGGCGGCGCGGCGCGTTTGTCAGGCCACCAGACCGGCGCGGAAGCCCGCCGCCACCGCGTGCGCCCGGTCCCGGGCACCAAGCTTGCGGAACAACCGGCGGGCGTGCGTCTTGACGGTGTCCTCCGAGACGAACAACTCCCGGCCGATCTCCGCGTTGCTCTTGCCCTCGGCCATGCCGAGCAGCACCTGAAGCTCACGCTCGGTGAGGCCGATCGACGCCCGACTGGGTCGGGCGTTCGGGGCGGGACGGCCCGGGTCGGTCTGCGCCGGCGACTCGCCGGTCCCCGCCTCCGCCTCGTCATCGCCCCGCTGCACCGGCACCGACGCCACCCCGGCCGGCCCGTCGGCGGCTGCGGCCGCCCAACCGGGCTCACCGGAACCGCGCGGCGACGGCCCGGAGCGGCCGGAACCAACCACCGCCGCCGCATCGCGGGCCGGATCGGTGATCCGCTGGCGGGAGGCCCGGCCAGGCGCGGTGAGCAGCAGTAGCGCCTTCGCCACCGCGCTGGTCAGGTCATGGTCGACATTCTGGATCAGCCCCCGGGCGCCGGCGCTGATGGTGGCCGCCGCGGCCTCGGACTCCTCAGTGCCGAGCAGCAGCACCGCCGCCTGCGGCGCACGCGCCAACACCCGGCGGACGAAGCCGGCGCTGTCCGGCCGGGTGAGGGCCGTGTCGGCCAGGACCACGTCGGCCGGTCGCTCGGCCAGCCGCAGCATCACCTCGGGATCAGAGACGGCGGTACGAACGATCGCGGACAACCCCAGCCGCGCGGCAGCAGAAGTAAGGTGCTGGGCCGCGAGTGGTGTCCGAACGCACACAAGAACGGTACGCACTGTGGTCTCCTCTCCGCCAACGAGCAGACCATGACGCGGTCGGCTGGGGAGGGGGTTCCCGGCAATCCTTCGAACTTTTCCGACAGATGGGGCAAAAGCCGCAATTTCCCGGACGTTTTCGATCACACACGTGTGAGTTGGCGACAGCCCGGGTACCGGGAGATCCAGGCCGGGAACGGTGCGCCTGCGCGGCCCGCCGCCCGGACGCCGGCCATAAGGATTCTCGCGGAGCCGCGCGGGAGGAGGGGTGCTGATGTCGAACGTACGTAGACTGCCCGGACCCATCGTCGATCTCTGGGACTGGCAGCGACTCGGTGCCTGCCGAGGGCGCGACAGCGCCCAGTTCTTCCACCCCGACGGTGAGCGTGGTTCTTCCCGGTTGCGTCGCGAGTCCGCCGCCAAGTCGGTCTGCCGCGCCTGCCCGGTTCGCGCCGAGTGCGCCGCGCACGCCCTGTCGGTACGGGAGCCCTACGGCGTCTGGGGTGGTTTCAGCGAGTCGGAGCGCCTGCGACTGCTCGCCGTCGGCTGGGAGGACCTGGCCGACCGCCGGCACGCCCGGGTCGACGTCGCACGGCTGGAAGCCCGCCTGGGCCGCCCGCACAAGTCGACAGTTCCGGCCCAACGCAACGTCGCCTGACCCGACGCGTCCCCAACATCCGCGAAACCGTGTCCCCGCCCCTGGGGGTGCGGTTTCGCGCGTTTCGTACGGTTGCGTGGCTTCGCATGACCTGACTCCACCTGCCACCTGCGGCCGCCGCGGCCGCGGTCGCCGCCATGCGGCCACCGCCGCCACCGCCGCCAAACGGCCGCCACCGGCCACCGCCACCGCGGCCACCGCCTACGCCTACGCCTACGCCTACGCCTACGCCTACGCCTACGCCTACGCGGCCATGATCAACACGAGTTCCTTGATGTCGGGGCATCCCGTCCGTCCGGACACCGCGATTTCAATGATTTGGAGTGGATCAAGCCGACTGTGCGGCCTGGGGGGCAAGCAGAGACGCGCGCTGGGCTGTTTTGCCCCCGTCCGGGGCATTCAAGGTCGGTGCGGAGCTAGGCTTATGCGAGGTATGCGGCCTTGTGTGGTGACCGGCTACACCCCTGGGCCGGAATCATGGCCGGGCGGGGGTCGTTACACACCCTGACGATCGCAGCACCGCCCGGCCCGCGCCCCGCCCCACGGGGCTGTCGCGCAGGTTGGAATGCCGGCCTCCGCCCGGTCGTTACAGTCCCCACGAACGATCGCAGGCACCGCCACGATGAGGGTGCCGGCAGGTCAGCCACCCCGGAATGACTCCGACCCCCGGGTCGTTGCAGTCCCCACGACCGACCGCAGCCGTCGCCTCGTTGAGGGTGCTGATGGATGGGCCAACCCCGGAATGACCCCGGCCCGCCGGTCGTTACACAGGGACCCGGCGCCACGAGCCCCCCGCTCGTAGGCAGCCGACCCCAAGACTTTCCCCCTTTGTTAGTGCAGCGCCGGACGAGGTGCTCACACCCTGCCGCCGCCCCCCTGGTGGTCGGGTGTTTCCTACCCCCGAAGGAGCTACCCCCATGAACACGATCTTCCGTAAGAGCATGTTGTCTGTTGCTGGTCTCGCGTTCGCCGGTGGTGTGTTCGCCGGTCCGATCGCCGCGCACGCCAACCCGGTCGATGCCAAGCCGGTCGCGGTGGCTGTGCAGTCGGCAGCGCCGAAGCCGCAGGGCGAGCAGTCCCACATCAGCCTCAACGACGAGCAGACCGCCAACGTCAAGGCGATCATCGCCGCCACGAAGAAGGCCGGTCTCCCGGAGCGGGCCGCGGTCATCTCGATCGCGACGAGCCTGCAGGAGTCGAAGCTGGAAAACCTGGGCCACCTGGGCGACATGAACGACCACGACTCGCTGGGCCTGTTCCAGCAGCGCCCGTCCAGTGGTTGGGGTACGCCGGAGCAGATCACGAACCCGGAGTACTCGACGACCGCGTTCCTCAAGGGCCTGAAGCAGGTTGACGGGTGGCAGGACATGCCGCTGACCGACGCCGCGCAGACCGTGCAGGTATCGGCCTACCCGGACGCCTACGCCCAGTGGGAGCAGCAGGCCACCGACCTGGTCGGCCAGCACTGGAACAGCTGACCCCGCACCACAGCAAGCCAGCACCACCGACGACCGCGCCAAGGCAGCACCGCACACAGCACCACAGCACGACACCGACCGCTGCCGGCACCCGCAACCCGGGGTGCCGGCAGCGGTCTTTCTGCTGCCACCGATCGCCCGGCGCCACCCGCCAGCCAGCCGCCGTTCGCCGATCGCCGGCAGGGGACGCCGGCCACCGGGCTGGGCACACAGGCCACGGGGCTGCGGACGCCGAACTAGCCCGACCAGAGGCGGATGAAGTCGAACAACCGACTTCGCTCGCAGATCTTGGACAGTTTCCGTTCGGCGCTAACGGAAACTGTCCAAGATCTGCATGCACTCCGGCTATCACCGGTCACTCAGCTGGTCCGCCGACCCGAACGGCAGGTTGCGAAAGTTCACACGCCAGGTCGCGGACACAGCCCACCAACCCGCAGGCCGGGTCGCGGACACAGCTACCGGCCCACAGGCCAGCTCACGCGACAAGCAGCCCACCGACCCCGCAGGGCACGTCGCCAAACACAGCGCGCCGGTACAGGCGCGGACACAGCCCGGGGCGGCGACGCCACGCCGTGGATCAGCGGACAGTGACGGTGATCGTGTGCCAGCCGGTGGCCCCGTCCGGGACGACGTCCTGCGTACGTTCGGTCTGGGTTTCACCTGTCGCGTCGGTCGCGCGGACCTGGAGCCGGTGCTCGCCCGGTGTGGCGTCCCACCGCCAGGACCACTGCACCCAGGTGTCCACCGACACGGTCGGGGCCAGCGCGGCTTCCTGCCACGGGCCGTCGTCGACGCGTACCTCGACGCGGCTGATGCCCCGGTGCTGCGCCCAGGCCACACCGGCGACGGTGACCGGGCCGGTGGTCAGCCGGTTACGACCGCGGGGCGTGTCGATCCGGGACTGGGTCTTGATCGGTCCCTGGGCGGACCAGCCGCGCGGCACCCAGTACGCGTCGAAGTCGGCGAACCGGGTCAGCTCCAGTTCGGTCACCCATTTGCAGGCCGACACGTAGCCGTAGAGGCCCGGCACCACCACTCGGACCGGGAAGCCGTGCTCGACCGGCAGCGGCTCGCCGTTCATCCCGACGGCCAGCAGCGCGTCCCGTCCGTCGCGCAGCGCGGCGGTGGGGGTGCCGCAGGTCCAGCCGTCGACCGACCGGCCGACGACCTGGTCGGCGTCGTCGTCCGGCTCGACCTCGTCCAGCAGTTCCCGCAGGGGTACGCCGAGCCACAGGGCATTGCCGATCAGGTCCCCGCCCACCTCGTTGGAGACGCAGGCCAGCGTGACGTACCGCTCGACCAGCGGTCGGGCCAGCAGATCCGCGTAGCTGTAGGTGCGTTCCCTGCCGACCCGTCCGTGGATCCGCAGCCGCCAGGTGTCCGGGTCGACCTGGGGCACCACCAGCGCAGTGTCGATCCGGTAGAACCCGAAGTTCGGGGTGACGTACGGCGCGAGCTGCGTCAGTGAGAGGTCCGCGCCCGCCGGTACGGCCGGTGCGGGGGCGACCGGCGAGGGCAGGCGGATCGCGTCGCGGGCTGCGGACACGCCGCGCCGCCCCGCCAGCCACCGCCCACCCAGACCGGCCACCACGGCCGTGCCGAGCAGCACCCCGCTGCCGGTGAGGAAACGGCGCCGCGACTCCGGGTCCACTTCGGCAGGCCCGGCCGGTTCGACCGCCGCCGTCGGCCCGGCGGGAGTCACCGGCACCGGCCCTGCCGGGGACACCGGCACCGACTCGCCGGGCGACACCGCGC
Source organism: Micromonospora noduli (assembly GCF_003264365.1). Classification (GTDB taxonomy): domain Bacteria; phylum Actinomycetota; class Actinomycetes; order Mycobacteriales; family Micromonosporaceae; genus Micromonospora; species Micromonospora noduli. The sequence continues at coordinate 13,148 of NZ_PYAK01000060.1, read as the reverse complement.
CAGCCGGCGACACCGGACCAGCGGAGGACACCGGGCCAGCCGGCGGCGTGGGTGGTGACCATGTCCAGGGGTCCAGCTCGAACGGTCCGCCGATGAACAGCCAGAGCACCAGGGCGCCGAGACCGGCGCCGACCAGGGACGGCAGCGCGTCGGCGAGGTCAGCGCCGGAGCGGGTCAGCGCGGCGGCCACGCCGATGGCGCCGAACGCGGCAATGCCGGCCAGGCCGAGTGCCAACCGGCGGACCGCCAGTACGCCGAAGAGCGCGGCGAAGCCTCCCAGCAACACGGCCGTGCCGACCAGCAGCGCGATCTTGTCGGCGGTGCCGAAGAGGTCGATGGCGAGTTGCTTCAGCGACTCGGGGACGGCGTCGACGATGACCCCGCCGACCGCGACCAGGGGCGCCGACCGGGGACCGGTCAACACCGCGACCGGTTCGGCTATCCCGATCGCAACGGCGGCGGCGGTGATCCCGGCCAACGCGGCATACCGCCGTGACGTGGTGCTCATCGGCCCAGTGTGCGCGATCATCTCGGCCGGTCGCCAACAACGTCAGCGTTCGGTAATGACCTACCAGCCCGCGAGAACGAGCCGGGGCGCACCGCCGTACGGCGGTGCGCCCCGGAACGGGTGTCGCTACCGGATCAGAAGCCCGGGCCGTGCTGGTGGCCGTGACCGTGGCCGTGCCCGCCGCTGGCGGCCGGCTCGGCCTGCTCCGGCTTCTCCACCACGAGGCTCTCCGTGGTGAGCAGCAGACCGGCGATCGAGGCGGCGTTGGTGACCGCGTTGCGGGTCACCTTCACCGGGTCGATGATGCCGGCCTTGACCAGGTCGACGTACTCGCCCTTGGCGGCGTCGAGGCCGTTGCCCCACTTGAGGTCGGCGACCTTCTGCGTCACGACGTAGCCGTCGTGACCGGCGTTCTGGGCGATCCAGCGCAGCGGCTCGACGAGCGCCTTGCGCACGACCGAGACGCCGACCTTCTCGTCACCGGTGAAGCCCAGGTCGTCGTCGAGCACCGAGAGGATCTGCACCAGGGCGGCGCCGCCGCCGGGCACGGTGCCCTCCTCGACCGCAGCCTTGGTCGCCGCGATGGCGTCCTCGATGCGGTGCTTGCGCTCCTTCATCTCGACCTCGGTCGCCGCGCCGGCCTTGATGACGGCGATGCCACCGGAGAGCTTCGCCAGCCGCTCGGCCAGCTTCTCCCGGTCCCAGTCGGAGTCGGAGGCCTCGATCTCCTTGCGGATCTGGTTCACCCGGTCGGCGACGTCGGCCTTCTGGCCACCGCCGTCGACGATCGTGGTGTTCTCCTTGTCGACCACGACGCGCCGGGCGGTGCCGAGCACCTCCAGGCCGACCTGGTCGAGCTTGTAGCCCAGCTCCGGGGCGACCAGCTCGGCGCCCGTGGAGATCGCGATGTCCTGGAGCATTGCCTTGCGCCGGTCACCGAAGCCCGGGGCCTTGACCGCGCAGACCTTGAGGGTCTTGCGCAGCGAGTTGACCACCAGGGTGGAGAGCGCCTGGCCGTCCACGTCCTCGGCGATGATCAGCAGGGGCTTGCTGTTCTGCAGGACCTTCTCCAGCAGCGGCAGCAGCTCCTCGATCGCCGAGATCTTCTGGGTGGTGACCAGGATGTACGCGTCCTCAAGGACGGACTCCTGACCCTCCAGGTCGGTGACGAAGTTCGGCGAGATGAAGCCCTTGTCGAACTGGAGACCCTCGGTCACGTCCAGTTCGGTGGTGAGCATCGAGCCTTCCTCGACGGTGATGACACCGTCGCGGCCGACGCGCTCCATCGCCTCGGCGATCAGATCGCCGATCGTGGAGTCCTGCGCGGAGATGGTCGCCACGTTCGCGATCGACTCCTTGCTGGTGACCTCGGCGGCACGGCCGAGCAGCGCCTCGGAGACCTTGGTGGCCGCCGCGTCGATGCCCCGCTTGAGGCCGGCCGGGTTGGTCCCGGCGGTCACGTTGCGCAGACCCTCGCGAACCATCGCCTGGGCCAGCACGGTCGCGGTGGTGGTCCCGTCGCCGGCGACGTCGTTGGTCTTGGTCGCCACCTCCTTGACCAGCTGCGCGCCAAGGTTCTCGTACGGGTTGGTGAGCTCGATCTCCTTGGCGATGGTCACACCATCGTTGGTGATCGTCGGCGCACCGAATTTCTTGTCCAGGACGACGTTGCGCCCGCGCGGGCCGAGGGTGACCTTGACCGCGTCCGCGAGGGCGTTGACACCGTGCTCCAGCAGGTGTCGGGCGTCGTCCGAGAAGCTCAGGATCTTCGCCATTAATGTCCCTTCGAAGCGCCATTGCCCCGGCCCGGCGAGCCGGACCGGGGCAGTGGCACTGATCGGTTGCTTACTTCTCGATGACCGCGAGGACGTCGCGGGCGGAGAGCACCAGGTACTCCTCGCCGGCGTACTTGACCTCGGTGCCGCCGTACTTCGAGTAGAGGACGGTGTCGCCGACCTGCACGTCAACCGGAACCCGGTTGCCGTTGTCGTCGACGCGCCCCGGGCCCACAGCGAGGACGGTGCCCTCCTGCGGCTTCTCCTTGGCGGTGTCGGGGATCACGATGCCCGACGCCGTGGTGGTCTCAGCCTCGTTCGCCTGGACCACGATGCGGTCCTCGAGCGGCTTGATCGCAACCTTGGTCGCGGTAGTCACGGGCATACCCTCCTGGGGTACTGGTTTCGTTGCTGGCCAGCGGGGCTGACCAGCGTCAATCTGCCTCATGCCACCGGGCGGTGCCGTCGTCGCGGGTGCCGGTCCGCCTGGCGTGCGCACCCGGGTCGCGAGACCCGGAAGCTGGCACCCTCAGGGTGAGAGTGCTAATCGCAGGTTATTCCGTGGCTAGCACTCCGTCAAGGAGAGTGCCAGCGCGTCGCGCCCCGCCAGCCAGGATTTCCGGGTCGGCCGGGACAATGGCCGGGTGGATCTCGATCAGCTGGCGGCGCTGCGTACCCCTGAGGGGTCGGCCGCGCTCACGGCGGCGGCCGACCTGGCCGGCGGTGATCCACTGGTCGCGGCGTCGGCGCTGCGCGCGACCGGGGTGCCGCCGACGTTGGCCGCGGCGGCACTGACCCAGGCCGAGTTGCGCCACCGGGCGGTGGGCAAGTTCGGCTCGGCCGCCGCTGGGATGTTCCTCACCCGTCCCGGCCTGGAGCAGGCCACCCGCCGGGTGGTCGCCGACCGTCGGGCCGCCCGGTTGTACGCGGCCGGCGTGCGCACCCTGGCCGACCTCGGGTGCGGGCTCGGAGCCGACGCGCTGGCCGCCGCCCGCGCCGGCATCCGGGTGTACGGGGTGGAGGCCGACCCGGTGACCGCCGCGATGGCCGCCGCCAACGCCGAGGCGGCCGGGCTGGCCGACCTGTTCACTGTCGAGTGCGGCGACGCGACAGGGTTCGACGTGTCACGGGTCGACGGGGTCTTCTGCGATCCGGCCCGCCGCACCACCGGCACCGGGCGGCGGATCTTCGACCCGCGCGCCTACTCGCCGCCGTGGGACTTCGTCACCGGGCTGGCCGAGCGGGTGCCGCGCACAGTGGTGAAGGTGGCGCCGGGCCTGGACCACGCGCTCATTCCGGCGGGTGCGGAGGCCGAGTGGGTCGGCGTGGACGGCGACCTGGTCGAGGCCGCGCTCTGGTGCGGCGAGCTGGCGGAGGTGCCCCGCCGCGCCACCCTCTACCGTCAGCGGGGCGCCGAGGCGTACCGCCACGAGCTCACCGGCTCGGGTGCCGCCGAGGCGCCGGTCGGGCCGCCGCGTCGCTACCTGTACGACCCGGACCCGGCGGTGGTGCGCGCGCACCTCGTCGCCGAGCTGGCCACCGAACTGGACGCCACCCTGGGCGATCCGAGCATCGCCTACCTCTACGCCGACCAGCCGATCCGCACCCCGTACGCGCGCTGCCTGGAGATCACCGACGTGCTGCCGTTCTCGCTCAAGCGCCTGCGGGCGCTGCTGCGGGATCGTCGGGTGGGCCGGGTGGAGATCCTCAAGCGGGGTTCCGCGCTCACTCCGGAGCAGCTTCGACGGGACCTGCGGCTGGCCGGCGACGAGGCGGCGAGCCTGGTGCTCACCCGGGTCGACGGCGCACCGACGGTGCTGATCGGTAGGCCTGTCGACTAGCGTCGCCGGTGTGGCGGGACAGGGAACGCCGGCAACGGCACTGTTGGTCAAGCGCGGCATCGCGCATCGCACCCATCCGTACCGGGTGTCGCCGGACGCCCCGAACTACGGCGGGTTGGTGGCGGTGGCGCTCGACGTGGCACCGGAGCGGGTGTTCAAGTCTCTGGTGACCGAGGTCGACGGCGCGCTCACAGTGGCGGTCGTTCCGGTCACCGGCGAGCTGGATCTCAAGGCGCTCGCGGCGGCGGTCGGCGGCAAGCGGGCGGTGTTGGCCGACCGGGCGGTCGCCGAGCGGGCCACAGGTTACGTGCGCGGTGGGATCAGCCCGCTCGGGCAGCGTCGACGGTTGCCCACGGTGCTGGACGAATCCGCGCTGGACCTTCCGACGATCTACGTCTCGGCTGGTCGGCGCGGTCTGCAACTCGAGCTGGCCGCGGCGGATCTGGTGGCGCTGACCGACGCCCGCACCGCGCCGTTGCAGACCCACTGACGACTGTCGTTACGTCGCCTCCCCCGTGGGATACCCGCGGAGTAACAGTCGCGTTGCTGAATTGTTATCGCTCCCAACAAACTATGCACCTGCGCGGTCTTGTGGAGCCGGTGTGACGCGAAATACGTTGCCGGACACAACAAAACAACACCTCCCCCACCCCGAAAGGACCCTGCACATGCGTAAGGGGATCCTCACCATCGCCGCCGTGGGCCTGCTGACGACCGGCGGGTTGACCGCCTGTAGCGACGACTCCGGCAACGGCTCGGCCGACTCCAAAAAGACTCCCAAGATCGGCGTGATCCTTCCGGATAGCAAGTCCTCCCCCCGCTGGGAGACGGCGGACCGTCGCTTCCTGGAGGAGGCGTTCAAGGCTGCCGGCGTCCAGTACGACATCCAGAACGCCCAGAACGACAAGAGCGCCTTCCAGACCATCGCCGACCAGATGATCACCGGCGGTGTGACCGCCCTGATGATCGTCAACCTGGACTCCGGCACCGGCAAGGCCGTGCTCGACAAGGCCAAGTCGCAGGGCGTCGCCACCATCGACTACGACCGGCTCACCCTCGGCGGCTCCGCCCAGTACTACGTCAGCTTCGACAACGAGACCGTCGGCAAGCTCCAGGGCGAGGGTCTGGCCAAGTGCCTGACCGAGAAGGGCGCCAAGAACCCCGTCGTGGCGTACCTGAACGGCTCCCCCACCGACAACAACGCCACCCTGTTCAAGGCCGGCTACGACTCGGTGCTCAAGCCGAAGTTCGACTCCAAGGAATACACCAAGGGCCCGGACGACGCCGTGCCGGGCTGGGACGGCCCCACCGCCGCGACCATCTTCGAGCAGCAGCTCACCGCGACCAAGGGCAAGATCGACGGCGTGCTGGCCGCCAACGACACTCTCGGCAACGCCGCCATCTCGATCCTGAAGAAGAACAAGCTCAACGGCAAGGTGCCGGTGACCGGTCAGGACGCCAGCGTGGAGGGCCTGCAGAACATCCTCGCCGGTGACCAGTGCGTGACCGTCTACAAGGCGGTCCGGGAAGAGGCCAAGGCCGCCGCGGACCTGGCCATCGCGCTGGCCAAGGGCGAGAAGAAGGACACCGGCCAGACGGTGAAGGACGGCGACCGCGACGTCCCCTCGGTGCTGCTCACCCCGAAGGCCATCTACAAGGACAACGTCAAGGACGTCATCGCCGACGGCTACGCGACCAAGGAGCAGGTCTGCACCGGGGCCTACGCCAAGTTCTGCGCCGAAGCCGGCATCAGCTGACCGACGCCGCAGTACCCGCCGGAACGACCATCGCCGCCCGGCACGGGAGCACCCTCCCCGTGCCGGGCGGCGCCCGCCGGACGGGCCCCGACCCTCCCTTGAGAAGGAGACCCCCGTGTCCGCGACCCCCTTGCTGGAACTCCGCGGGATCGACAAGAGCTTCGGTCCTGTCCAGGTGCTCCGCGACGTCGCCCTGACCGTCCACCCGGGCGAAGTGACCGCACTGGTCGGCGACAACGGCGCCGGCAAGTCGACCCTGGTGAAGTGCATCAGCGGCATCCACCCCACCGACGATGGCGAGTTCCTGTTCAACGGTGAACCGGTGCACATCGGCAGCCCCCGCGACGCCGCCACGCTCGGCATCGAGGTCGTCTACCAGGACCTCGCGCTCTGCGACAACCTGGACATCGTGCAGAACATGTTCCTCGGCCGGGAGAGGCGCAGCGGCATCGTCCTCGACGAGCCGACAATGGAACAGCTCGCCGCCGAAACCCTGGCGGGGCTCTCCATCCGCACCGTCACCTCGCTGCGTCAGCACGTGTCCAGCCTCTCCGGTGGCCAGCGCCAGACCGTGGCCATCGCCAAGGCGGTGCTGTGGAACAGCAAGCTGGTCATCCTGGACGAGCCGACTGCGGCACTCGGCGTGGCACAGACCGCCCAGGTGCTCGAACTGGTTCGCCGCCTCGCCGACAACGGCCTGGCCGTGGTGCTCATCTCGCACAACATGAATGACGTCTTCGCCGTCTCCGACCGGATCGCCGCGCTGTACCTCGGACAGATGGTCGCCCAGGTGAAGACCACCGACATCACCCACGCCCAGGTGGTCGAGCTGATCACCGCCGGGCGCTCGGGCGGGCTCGGCCTCGCCACCGACCCGGGCAGCAACGGCGACGGCCCGCAGGCGGCCGACTCGATCTCAGGAGGCGTCCGATGACCACCACCGCCGTGCGGAAGGACGGCCCCGCCGCCGTCACACCGACGCCGACCGTCGGAGGCCACGTCCGCAACTACCTCAGTCGGGTACGCGGTGGCGATGTCGGTGCACTACCGGCCGTACTCGGCCTGATCGTGCTCTGCACCGTCTTCGCGATCATGCGGCCGTCGTCGTTCCTGTCGGCCGGCAACTTCGCCAACCTCTTCACCCAGGGTGCGGCGGTCACGCTGATCGCGATGGGCCTGGTCTTCGTGCTGCTGCTCGGCGAGATCGACCTGTCCGCCGGCTTCGCCAGCGGCGTCTGCGCGGCGGTGCTGGCCAATGTCGTCACCGTGCTCGGCTACCCCTGGTGGGTCGCCGTGCTCGCCGCTGTCGCCACCGGCGTGGTCATCGGCACCACGCTCGGCATGCTCGTCGCGAAGATCGGCATTCCGTCCTTCGTGGTCACCCTCGCCGGCTTCCTCGCCTTCCAGGGCGTCGTGCTGCTGCTCGTCAAGGATGGCACCAACATCTCCGTCCGCGACGACGTGCTGGTCGCCATCGCCAACCGCAACCTCGCCCCCGCGCTGGGCTGGGTGCTGACCGCCCTCGCCGTCGTCGGCTACGCGGCGGTGCAACTGCTGCGCCACCGCAACCGGGCGGCCCGCGGTCTGATCACCGACCCGCTCGCGGTGGTGGCGCTACGGATCGGCGGGCTCGCCGTCATCCTCGGCACCGCTGTGTACGTGCTCAACCTGGAGCGCAGCCGCAACGTCCTCATCGTCTCGCTCAAGGGTGTGCCGATCGTGGTGCCGATCATCGCGGTGCTGCTTGTCGTCTGGACGTTCGTACTACAGCGCACCAGCTACGGCCGGCACATCTACGCAGTGGGCGGCAACCGGGAAGCGGCCCGCCGGGCCGGCATCGGAGTCGACCGGATCCGGATCTCCGTCTTCGTGATCTGCTCCTCGATGGCCGCCATCGGTGGCATCGTGGCCGCCAGCCGGGCCAACTCGGTCGACCCGAACACCGGGGGCAGTAACGTACTGCTCTACGCGGTGGGCGCAGCGGTGATCGGCGGCACCAGCCTGTTCGGTGGCAAGGGCCGCGTCTTCGACGCCGTGCTCGGCGGCGCGGTGGTCGCGGTCATCGAGAACGGAATGGGCCTGATGGGATACACCGCGGGAGTCAAGTACGTGGTCACCGGTGTCGTACTGCTGCTCGCGGCCAGCGTCGACGCGCTCTCCCGCCGCCGCGCGGCAGCCACCGGCACCCGCTGACCGCGCGGGAGGTAGCACCAGCATGCGCCCAGGACCGAGCCAGGATGACGTCCGACGACAGAACCTCGGGGCTCTGCTGAGGCATGTGCACGTCCACGGGGCGACCACACGCGCGGAACTGACCACCACGCTGGGCCTCAACCGCAGCACCATCGGCGCGCTCACCGCCGACCTGTCCGCGGTCGGGCTGGTCAGTGAAGGGGCTCCAAAGGAGACCGGCCGGGCCGGACGACCGTCACTTGTCGTCCGGCCCGAGTCGGCACGGGTCTTCGCGTACGCGTACTCGGTGGAGGTGGACCGGCTGCGCGCCGCCCGGATCGGGCTGGGTGGCGCGGTCCTGGACCGCCGGGATCTGGACCGGCCGCGCGGGCTGCTGGCCGCGGAGGCCGCACCGCTGCTGGCCGGCGCGGTCAAGGAGATGCAACAGCTGGTACCGGCGGACGCGATCTGCGTCGGTGCCGGCGTCGCGGTCTGCGGCATGGTCCGCCGGGACGACGGCCTGGTCCGACTCGGCCCCACCACCGGCTGGGTGGACGAGCCGATCGGCGCGGCCCTCGCCGACGAGTTGGGCATCGACGTACCGGTCACCGTGGGCAACGTGGCCGACGTCGCCGCGTTCGCCGAGCACGCACGAGGTGTGGCGGCAGGGTGCGACAACGTCCTCTACCTGTACGGCGACGTGGGCGTGGGTGCCGGCATCATCGCCGGTGGGCGCCGACTGACCGGGCACGGTGGGTACGGCGGCGAGGTCGGCCACATGAAGGTGGTCCGCGACGGCAGGCCCTGTGAGTGCGGCTCCCGGGGCTGTTGGGAGACCGAGATCGGCGAGCACGGCCTCCTGCGCGCCGCCGGACGCTCCGACGCCCGGGGCCGCGACGCGCTGCTGGAGGTCTTCGACGCGGCCGACCGCGGAGACGCCCGGGCCCAGACGGCGGTCCGCCAGGCCGGCGACTGGCTCGGCTTCGGGGTGGCCAACCTGGTGAACATCTTCAACCCCGAGATGGTCATCTTCGGCGGCACAATGCGCGATCTCTACCTCGCGGCGGCGGCCCAGATCCGCAGCCGACTCAACTCCAACGCGCTCGGCGCCTGCCTGGAGCACGTCCGGCTGCGCACGCCGAAACTGGGCGCGGACGCGCCCCTGATCGGTGCCGCCGAACTGGCCTTCGAACGGCTCCTCGCCGACCCCCTCGACGTGGGCTGATCCGCGTACGCTGTCCGGCGTGGATGTCGAGCTGCGCGCCTCCGACGACGACCGCAACCGGGTGGTCGCCGCGCTGCACCAGCACACCGCGGCGGGTCGGCTGACGCTTGACGAGTTCTCCGATCGGGCCGGTGCGGTGTGGACGGCGCGCACCCTCGGTGACCTGGCCGCGCTGACCCGCGATCTACCGGCCCTGCCCAACTCCGTCGTCGACGCCGGCCCGGTCGGGCGCGGGCGTCAGGAGCTGCTGATGGTCTTCGCCGCCGCAGCGCTCACCCTGCTGCTGCTCGGAGGCCTGCTCGCCGTCACCCGCTGATCCGGGTCACTCGGAGATGAACTGATCGCGCGATCAGTCCGTACCAGTGGGCGGACGGGCAACCGGCAGGGTACGGCTGCCCGGTCCAGACGCGTTCCGGTCCGGACCGAGGAGGCACCACAGACATGGCACCGCTCAGATCCGCCCATCGCCGACTGGGCACCCGGACCCATCGAGCGGCCATGCTGCTCATCGCGGTCATCGCGGGGGTCGGTGTCCTGCCCGGCGTGGCCGTCGCCGCACCCGCCGGTGGCCAGCAGCTCAACGCCGCCGACATGACACTGCTCAACGGGGTGCGGCTGGCCGGGCTGTGGGAGATGCCAGCCGGCCAGATGGCCGCCGAGAAGGGACAGTCCGCGAAGGTTCGGGAGATCGGCGCCGGCATCGCCGACGAGCACCAGAAGCTCGACCAGCTCGTGGTCGACGCGGCCAACAAGTTGGGCGCGACCATCCCCAGCGAGCCGACCGCCGAGCAGAAGGGCTGGCTGGCCGAGATGCAGAAGGCATCCGGCGCCCGGTTCGACCAGATCTTCGTCACCCGGCTCCGGGTGGCCCACGGCAAGATCTTCCCGGTGATCGGCGCGGTCCGGGCCAGCACCCGGGACGCCACTGTCCGCAAGCTCTGCGAGGACGCCAACGCGTTCGTCCAGCACCACATGCAGATGCTGGAGAGCACCGGCCTGGTCCGTTGGCCGGAGCTGCCGCCGGCCGCGCTGCCCGCCCCCGGTGAGGACGGGCTCCTGGCCGCCGCCTCCGCCAACTCCGGCCCGCAGGTCGGAGTCAGCAGCACGGTCGTCTGGCTGGTCTTCCTCGCCGCGCTGGGCACGGGCGGAATCGCCACCTACCGGATGTTGCGCCGCAGCTGACCGATCAGGCAGCGGCCTGGATGGTGGCTCGCGTCAGCGGTCTACCTGGGTGAAGTCCCAGGAGTGCGGGGCGCGGGCCACCAGCAGCGCTGGCGGGTCCGGCAGCGGGCGAGGGCTGCTGCGCCACTTGGAGATCACCACCACGCGGTGGTCGGTGGAGGAGAAGACCTCGCTGGATACGTGGAGCGGGTCGTGCTCCAACTCGGGCAGGGCGGTGTCGCACACCCAGGTGATCAGGTCGGCGACTCCGTACGCCTCGGCGCGCGCCTCCCACATCCGCACGATCATGTCCGCCGCTCCCGTCACACGCTGACCGTGGTCAACGGCAGTGCCGAATCGGCTGGCAGGTCCAGTCGGCTCGGAGCGACCCCGGCGGCGACCAGGTGCGACCCGAGCGCGGCCACCATCGCGCCGTTGTCGGTGCACAGCTTCGGCCGGGGTACCCGGACCCGGATGCCGTACTTCTCGGCTCGCTGCTCGGCCATCGCCCGCAGCCGCGAGTTCGCCGCCACTCCCCCGCCGATGACCAGGGTCTCGATGCCCTGCGCCCGGCAGGCGGCGAGCGCCTTGCTGGTCAGGACGTCACAGACCGCCTCCTGGAAGGAAGCGGCCACGTCGGCCACCGGAACCGGCTCACCGGCACGCTGACGGGCCTCGACCCACCGGGCCACCGCCGTCTTCAGGCCCGAGAACGAGAAGTCGTACCGGTGGGCGGCGAGATCCTTCGCGGCGGTCAGACCGCGGGGGAAGGCGATCGAGGCGGCATCGCCGGCCCGGGCCTCCCGGTCGATGGGCGGACCGCCCGGGAACGGCAACCCGAGCAGCCGGGCGACCTTGTCGAACGCTTCCCCGGCTGCGTCGTCGATGGTGGCGCCCAGCGGGGTGACACCCCGGGCCAGGTCGTCCACGAGCAGGAGGGACGAGTGACCGCCGGACACCAGGAGCGCGATGGCGGGTTCGGGCAGTGGGCCGTGCTCAAGAGTGTCCACCGCGACGTGGGCGGCGAGGTGGTTGACGCCGTAGATGGGTTTCTCGGCGGCGACCGCGTACCCCTTGGCGGCAGCGACGCCGACCAGTAACGCACCGGCCAGCCCCGGCCCGGAGGTGACAGCGATCGCGTCGATGTCGGCCAGCGTGACGCCAGCCTCGGTCAGTGCCCGGTCCATGGTCGGCACGATGGCCTCCAGGTGTGCCCGGCTGGCCACCTCCGGCACCACACCCCCGAACCGGGCGTGTTCCTCGACGCTGGAGGCGAGCGCGTCGGCCAGCAGGGTGTGCCCCCGCACGATGCCGACACCGGTCTCGTCGCAGGAGGTTTCGATACCCAGGATCAGTGGTTCGTCAGCCATGGTCGTGTGGTCCGTCCCCGGTCGGCTCGGCGTCGCGCCGCATGACCAGCGCGTCGGTGTTGCTCGGTTGGTAGTAGCCGCGCCGCACCCCGATCGGCTCGAAACCGTACGTCGCGTAGAGCCGCTGAGCTGCGGCGTTGTCCACGGCGACCTCCAGGAGGGTGCTGCGGGCGTCGCGCCGGACCGCCTCGGCGAGCAACTCCTCCAGCAGGGCACGGCCTACGCCGCGCCGCTGGGCGTCCCGGCGGACGGCGATGTTCTGTACCCACACCTCGTCCGGCGGAACGCCGGCGAGTCCGGCGTAGCCGAGCACCGACCCGTCCGCGTCGACGGCGATTCGGTAGTGGTGCCCGTTGGCGAGCTCGCTCCAGAACATGGCGGGCGACCACTTCTCAGCCCCGAAGAGGTCCGCCTCGATCGGCAGCACGTCGTCAATGTGCCACCAGCGGAACGGTTCGAGCCGTACCGCGGTCATGGCAGGACCGGTTTGCGGCCGGTCGCCGCCACCGCGTCAGGGCGGCGCAGGTAGAGCGGGGTGAGCCGCTCACTGGACGCCCTCGCCCGGATCCGCTCGGCGGCGAGCAACGCCAGCACTGTCGCGTCCGGGTAGCGCGGCTCCACCCGGACGGGCAGGTCCAGGACCTCGGCGTACCGGTGCGCCCCGTCACCGACCGCGATCGTCGCGCCCAGTTCGCGGGCGCGCGCGGCGGCGACCGCCGGCGCGGACACCTCGGGCCCGACGATCCGCTGGCCGGCGCCGTCGTAGACGGCCCAGTAGATCTCCTTGCGCCGGGCGTCGCTGGCGGCCAGGACCGGCGCGCCGGACGCCGCCGGGTAACCGATGGCATCCAGCGAACAGACGCCGTACGTGGGGATGCCGAGCACCTGACCCATCGTCGCGGCGGTGACCAGGCCGACCCGCAGCCCCGTGAACGGCCCCGGACCGAGCCCGGCGACGATGGCGGCCAGGTCACGCGGGCGCGCGTCAGCGTCGGCGAGGACCGCATCCACCTGGGGCGCGAGCAGCTCACCGTGCGCGCGGGCGTCGACCGTGCACCGGTGCGCCCGCGACGCCACGCCGTCTGCCGAGACCTCCACCAGCGCCGCGGTGACCGCGGGGGTCGAGCTGTCCACCACGAGTACGAGCACGGTAAGCCAGCCTAGCCGCCCCGCCCCGCGCCCCCGGTCACGCCCCGCCCCCGCCATCAGCCACGGTCACGCCCACCCACGGGCCGCCCGCACCACCAAACCCTCGGCAGGCCCGCGCCACACCGGCCGCCCCGAACCACGGTCGCTCTCCCGTGGGCGACGGGCCGGGCCGGCGGGCGGGCCGGGCCGG
>NZ_PYAK01000059.1 GCF_003264365.1 Micromonospora noduli | reverse complement strand
CCGGGTCGCCGGTCGCGCGGACCCGGGGGCGCCACTGGCCGCCGCGCCGTCGGACCCGGACCCGGGCGCGCCGGACGCCCGGCACCGCGCTGGCGGCGTCAGCGAGCCGCCGTTCCACACAGCGCCGGTGCAGGTACCAGCCGTCTCCCTCGTCGGCGCGCAGGCGGACCGGTGTCCAGCGGCTCAGCTGGGCGACGAGGATGGCCAGGCCCAGCAGGAGAGCCCCGCCGGCCACGGCCCGGACGGTCGGGTCGCGCCACCGGGTGCCGCTCAGCGCGTCGAGCCAGCCGCTGGTGTCGAGCGGTGTCGGTCGGCGCACTGTGAGCAGCAACGCCTGGACGGCCACCGCGGCGCCACCGAGAAGCAGCGCGGTGGCCAGCAACAACGAGGCGACCCGGTTGGCGGTGCGCATCTCAGCCGTCCTCCGGTGTGGCGGTGCCGACGCCGGAGGAGTCGACGCCGGGGACGAGCAGGTCGTCGACGGTGACGGTCACCACCGCCACGCTGAGCCCGGTCTGGGCGGCCACCCGGTCGGTGACCACCGCCCGGACCGTCTCGGCGATCGTCGGCACGCTGTGCCCGTACCAGGTGATCAGGTGCAGGTCGAGTCCGACGGACCGGTCATCCAGGCGGACAGCCGCCGGGCGGACGACGGACACGCCCGGCACGAGGCTGGCCGCCTGCACCGCGATCCGCGCGACGTCCGAGGTGTCGCCCGGGCGGCGCTCCGGACCGGTCGTCCCGGCGGCCAGTCCGGTGCCGGGGTTCGTCCCCGCGGACGGGCGGGTGGTCATCGGCGCCGCCGAGCGTCGGCACGGCGGTCGCCGAGACCGGTCACCGCGAGGTCGCCGTCGAGCACCCGGACGACCAGCCAGCCGAGCAGACCGGCGAGCACGGCGAGGGCGGCCACGCCGACGCCGGCGAGCGCCCAGACCGCCACGGCGAGGAACCCGGCGAGGAAGCCGAACTGCTGTCGCGACATGGTCACCTCCGGGCCGGTCCGGTACCGGCGGTCGCTGGATACACCCGACGACCATTCCTGGAACGTCGGCGCTGCTGTGATCCGCGTCACATGAGAAGTCGGTGGTCCATGATCGACCACCTAGACTCGGCCCGGCTCGACCGACCGGCGGATGGATCAGGCAGATGACGAGCATCGGGAGCGACGACCGCGGGTGGCTGCGGGCGATGCCCGCCGAGGCGGGGCGTGACGCGCTGCTCGGCCGCGCCGGCCATTGGGTCCTGGCGGCACGCCGGCTCACTGACCTGGTCCAGGGCCGCCCACCCGGTGTCACTGGCAGCCAGTGGACCTCGGCGAGCCGGGCCAGCTTCGACTTCGTTGTCCACGCCGCCGACACCGGCCGTCCGGTCGTCGCCGTGCAGATCGGCCCGGTGCCGTCTCCCGGCTCTGCGGAGCAACGCGTGGAGCGACTCACGGACGCGGTGAGCGCGGCCGCCGGCCTGCCCGTTCTGCGGATCGGTTCGCCCACGTTGAGCGCCACCGAGCATGGCCGCCGCCTGGTCGAGTACGTGATCGACGCGCGCGCCTACGCCGCGGGCGGGGCCACCGCCGCCGGGACCGAACCGGCGCCGGTTGGCTTCCGGGACATCCTGGGCCGGCTGCCGGACGGGCGTACCGGGCCGGTCAACGACCTCGGCGCGCTGACCCGCGCTGCGGCGGTCGAGGCGTACGTGGCCGGGCAGGTGGCCGACCCGATCGTGCGAGGGCTGCACGTCCGCTGGGTGGACGGGCCGGCACAGGGGTGGAGCTGGGTGCAGGTACGCCCCGACGCGTGCCTCATCGAGCAGGTCTCGGTGACCGAACACCGATTCTCCTGCGGTATCGACGCGGCCCGGCTGGCCGAGGATCTCGCCGCCGTCGCCGTGGGGGAACGACTGCGGGAGAACACCGTCGCCGACCTGCTCCCGCGCGCCGAGTGGACCGCGCAGATCGCCGCACTGAGCCAGCGCCGCCATGAACTGGTCGGCGGGTTCGGCTTCGACCACCTCTGCGCAGACTGACCAGCGCCCGTTTCACCTGCTGATCCCAGCTCCGCACCGGCTCCGTGTCCGGCCGCGGCAATTTCCTGTGCGTCTGTTGAACCTTCCCGGCCGCCGCCCCGTACTCCTGCGCGAATGAACAGGATCTCCCCATCCGCGTCCACCGGGCGCGGGAGACGGTGCGGAAAGGGCATCGTCGGCCATCGACGCATTACCGGGTAGGTCACGGTGGGTCCCACCGCGGCGTGCCACCTCACATCCGTCGGTCCGCCGAGGGCAGAAATCCACTACCGGATCGAGAAGGAGAGCAATTCGATGCGCAGGTCCACTCGGGCGCGCCGGCCTTCCGGCAACGCGCGGAGCAAGCGTCTGCTGGCAGTTGTCGGCACGCTCGCGGTCTTCGGCGGAGTTGTCGCCGTGACTCAGATTTCGTCGGCCCAGGACCGGCGGACAAATAAGCCACGTCCGGCTGCCGGGCAGTGCGTGGAGCCGAGCCCGGGCGCTACCGCGCCGACCGGCGGCGGCTCGACCAGCCGGACCTGGCAGAACGGTCGGTGGGTACGTAATCACTGGGGTGACGGACAGCAGTCGGTCCCCGAGTGCGAGGACGGCAAGGACGGCACGGTGGGCACCGGTACGGCCATCGCCTGTCCGGATGTGGCGGCCAAACTGCCGCAGGTGCCGAACCGGGCGCGAGCCGAGGTGGACCGCAACCTCGCCCAGTTGCAGACCCAGATCGCCGAGGCGGACCGCCGGCTCGCCGCCGAGGGCAACAAGGGTGAGGCGTTCATCCGCAGCGCGATCCTCCAGCCGTTGGCCGGCAAGCGCCGCGCCGTGCTGGACCGGATCACGACCGCCATCGACCGGGTCGGTCCCCGGCCGCAGGGCCTCGCGCAGCTCGCCGAGTGCCAGGTGCAGCCCACCGGCGGCACGGGCGGCAACAACGGCGGCGGCACCACCCCCACCACCACCCCGGGTGGCGGCAACAACGGCGGTGGCAACAACGGTGGCGGCAACAACGGTGGCGGCAACAACGGCGGTGGCACCGCGCCCGGCGCCGGGCTCGGCGTGCTCGCCAACGACTGCGACGAGAGCCGCCTCCAGCCGCACGACGGTTTCCAGAACGGCAACCGCTGCGTGAGCACCGAGTTCGGTGAGGTCGGCGCGGCGGCCAACAACCCGTCGCTGCTGATCACCCAGTTCCCCGAGCAGGTCGGCCAGAACCAGCCCTTCACCCTGCGGGTCAGCACCCGCAACCTGGTCCGGGACCGCTTCCTGGCCGCCGGTCAGGGTGGCTACTACGTGGAGAGCTCGCTCCTCAACGACCAGGGCCTGGTCCGCGGTCACTTCCACACCGCCTGCCGGATGCTGGACAGCCTGACCGCTCCGCCGGAGCCGCAGGAGGTGCCCGCGTTCTTCGTCGCGACCGAGGACGGCCGCGGTGGTGCCCAGCCCGACGAGGTGACGATCCAGATTCCGGGCCTGCCGGAGTCCGGTACCGCCCAGTGCTCCGTCTGGGCCGGTGACGGCTCGCACCGCCTGCCGATGATGGAGCGGGCCAACCAGACCCCCGCCTTCGACTCGGTGCGCATCGACGTCAACTGAGCTGACGTACCAACGGCGGCCGGCCACCCGGGGCGACAACCCGGGGTGGCCGGCCGCCGCTTCGTTTCCGGTGCCCGGACAAACGACGGGGCCCCGCCGTTTCCGGCGGGGCCCCGTCGAGTCGCGTCAGCGGCTCTTGTACGCCTCAACGACCTCAACCGGGATCCGGCCCCGCTCGGAAATCTTGTAGCCGTTCTTGACGGCCCATTCCCGGATGGCCCGGTTCTGCTCCCGATCCATTCCCGCGCCGGCCGGTCGCCCCGGTCGCCGGACTGAACGGGTGCTCTCCACCGGGCCGCGCCCGATCCGCCGACCCGCATTGATGTACGGATCGAGCGCCTTGCGCAGGACGCCGGCATTCTCGTCGGAGACATCGATCGTGTAGGCCACGCCGTCGAGACTGAACTCAACCGTCCGGTCGGCCTTCCCACCGTCGAGGTCGTCGGTCAGGACCGTGATTACTTTTCTCGCCATTGCCGATTACTCCCTGTGTGCGGCGGGATGTGTCCAAAGTCTGACCTATCACCCCGGTAATCCGCAACAATATGCCTTCCATTCATTCGGCGCGTCGCGATTCCGTTGCAGAGCAAAACCGTGAATCGGTTCGGTGCCGAGGCTTCATTCCCCGAGGATGCCGCTGTGGCCGGCGACGGCAGCCGCCTCGGCCCGGTTCGAGACCCGCAACTTGCGCAGCAACGCGGCGGTCATCCGTTTCACCGTCCGTTCGGAGACGTGCAGTTCTTCGGCGATGTCGACGGTGCTGCGGCCGGCGGCGATCGCCCGCAGCAGCCGCCGTTCCTCGCCGTCCAGGTCGACGGGCGCGGAGCGCGTGGGCCGCAGCATGGCGCGCAGCAGTTCGGCCGGCAGCACTGCCCAGCCGTCGAGGATGGCCAGCAGCGGGGGCAGCAGCTCCTCCGGTTCGCTGGTCTTGGGCAGGAACCCTTCGGCGCCGGCCCGCAGCGCCTCCACCGCTGGCCCGGGCTCGGCGGAACCGGACATCGCGACCACCCGTACCCGTGGGGTGGTCCGCCGGATCGCGGCCACCGCCCGGATGCCGCCGGGCGGCGGCATGTGCAGGTCGACCAGGGCCAGGTCGGGGCAGTAGCTGCTGACCAGGGCCGCCGCCGCGGCGGCGTCGCCGGTCGAGGCGACCACCTCGGCGCGGCCGTTGGTGGTGATCGGGAGCAGTAACTCCAGGCCGCGGACGAAAAGGGGGTGATCGTCCACGACGACGAGTCGCAAGGTGGAGGCTCCCGGCATGTCTGCGCCGTTCCCCAGCGGGTACCGATCATGCGGGTTCGCACCGAACGAGAGGAGTCGGGTGGATGCGCGTACGGCATGGTTTGCGGGACCTGCTGCGAGGGTTGCGCCCCATTGAGCCGACACCCGGCGAGAGACGACCGACGGCGGCCGATTCGGAGTTGCTGCTGCGGGTGCTGTGCCACGAGTTCCGGACACCGATCAGCACACTGACCTCACTGACCCGCGCGCTGGCCGATGAGCGTCGGGAGCTGACCGGGGACGACCGGCGGGCACTCAGTGAGCTGGCCCGCGACCAGGCCGCCCACCTGCAGAGTCTGCTGCGCGACGCGACCGCCGGCACCGGCGTGCTGACGCCGACTCCGCAGCCGGAGCCGGCCGTCGCGCTGGCGGGCATCCTGCGGGAGGCTGCCGCGTTGGTGCCGGCGGGCCGTCGGCGGGCGCGGGCCACCCGGCGGGCAGCCTCCTGTCCGGTGCCGGCCGGACGAACCCGACAGGTACTGG
Organism: Micromonospora noduli; assembly: GCF_003264365.1. Classification (GTDB taxonomy): domain Bacteria; phylum Actinomycetota; class Actinomycetes; order Mycobacteriales; family Micromonosporaceae; genus Micromonospora; species Micromonospora noduli. The sequence continues at coordinate 31,098 of NZ_PYAK01000059.1, read as the reverse complement.
TCAACCTGGTGCAGAACGCGTTGCTTCACGGGCCGCCGGACGGCCAGGTCGGGCTCTACGCCACTCTGCGCGGCTCCAGCCTGAGCATCCTGGTCACCGACGAGGGCCGGGTCGACGATGCGCTGCTGGTCGCGCTGCGGCGTCCGGCGCCGGCCGTCGGGATGTCCGGTCTGGGCCTGTGGATCGCGCGACAGCTCGTCGCGACGGACGGGGGAGCGTTGCGGGCGCACCGGCTACGGCCCCGTGGAGTGGCGCTGGAGGTGCTGCTGCCGATGGTTCGCCCGGTGCGCTGACCCGGGCGGGACACCGGTTGGCCCGCTCGGGTCAGCGCGGCGGGAACGGCCTCGCTACCTATTTCCGGTACCGAGGAGGTTGGATGTTCAGCCACGTCAAGGATCTGCAGTTCGAAGCCAAGCCGGACGGCCCGGATGCGGCGTTCGCCCGCCGGTTGCAGGAGGTGTTGGGCGGCAAGTGGGGCGAGATGACGGTCGCCAACCAGTATCTCTTCCAGGGTTGGAACTGCCGACTGCCCGGCAAGTACAAGGACCTGCTGCTCGACGTCGGCACGGAGGAGATGGGCCACGTCGAGATGATCGTCACGATGATCACCCGGCTGTTGGACAACGCGCCGCTGTCGCTGACTGAGGGGATCGCGGAGGACCCGGGAGGCGCCGCGACGTACGCCGGTGAGAATCCGGCGCACTTCATTCACGGCGGTGGCGGCGCCCTTCCCGCCGACTCCAACGGGGTGCCCTGGAACGGCGCGTTCATCACCGCCAGCGGCAACCTGTTGGCCGATTTCCAGCTCAACGTCACCGCCGAGGCGCAGGGTCGGCTCCAGGTCGCCCGGTTGTTCCACATGACCGACGACCCGGGCGTCAAGCAGATGCTGCGCTTCCTGCTGGCCCGCGACACGATGCACCAGAACATGTGGCTGGCGGCGATCGAGCAGCTCAAGGAGGACGGGCTGGAGGAGATGCCGGTGCCGGAGGCCTTCCCGGACTCGGGCGAGCTCACTGAGGAGTACGGCTACACCTACCTGGGTTTCTCCTCGGGCACCGACGCCGCCCAGGGGCGCTGGGCGTCCGGGCCCTCGCCGGACGGCAAGGGCGAGTTCCGGTACGACGACAACCCGAGGGCGAACGCGCCGGAACCGGTGCTGCCCCCGGGTGACCCCCGTCTCTACGGCACCAACCCGGGGGTGGCCGGCTCGGTGAAGAACACGGTGAAGAGCAAGCTCACCTGAGGTATCTCTTCGGGTCGTCCGCCGGTCCCGGGCGACCCGACGGACCGGGTGGAAGAGTGGTCTGGGTCACAGGCCGGAACAAGGGGAACGCTTTGTTACTTGAGTGAGACACGCTCAACTCAACGCGATAGCAGGTGTTCGATGGCAACTCTTCCGGTACTTCCCCTGACCGACGCCGTGCTGCTGCCCGGCATGGTCATCCCGGTGACCCTCGACCCCACCACCCAGGCCGCGATCGACGCGGCGCGTGCGACCGGCGACCGCAAGCTGCTGGCCGTGCCGCGCATCGACGGCGAGTACGGCCCGGTGGGCGTGGTCGCCACCATCGAGAAGGTCGGCCGGCTGCCCGAGGGTGAGCCCGCCGCCGTCATCCGTGGCCTGTCCCGGGCCCGGATCGGCTCCGGCGTGCCCGGCCCCGGTGCCGCCCTCTGGGTCGAGGCGACCGAGCTCGACGAACCCGCCTACGCCGGTCGGGCCCGGGAACTCGCCCGCGAGTACCGCGCCCTGGTGACCTCCGTGCTCCAGCAGCGGGGCGCCTGGCAGGTCATCGACGCGGTGGAGCGGATGACCGACCTCTCCGAGCTGGCCGACTCGGCCGGCTACGCGCCCTGGCTGACGCTGGAGCAGAAGACCGAGCTGCTCGCCGCGCCGGACGTCACCGCCCGGCTGGAGCTGCTGGTCGGCTGGGTGAAGGACTACCTGGCCGAGCAGGAGGTCACCGAGCAGATCAACAGTGACGTCCGCGAGGGGCTGGAGAAGTCCCAGCGCGAGTTCCTGCTGCGCCAGCAGCTCGCCGCGATCCGCAAGGAGCTGGGCGAGGACGAGCCGGACGGCTCCGCCGACTACCGGTCCCGCGTCGAGTCCGCCGAGCTGCCGGAGAAGGTACGCGAGGCGGCCATGCGCGAGGTCGGCAAGCTGGAGCGGGCCAGCGACGCCTCCCCGGAGGCGGGCTGGATCCGTACCTGGCTGGACACCGTGCTCGAGATGCCGTGGGGCACGCGTACCGAGGACAACACCGACCTGGCCGCGGCCCGGGCGGTGCTCGACGCCGACCACGCCGGCCTGTCCGACGTGAAGGACCGCATCCTGGAGTACCTGGCGGTGCGCAACCGGCGTGCCGAGCGCAACCTCGGTGTGGTCGGCGGTCGCGGCTCCGGCGCGGTGCTCGCCCTCGCTGGTCCTCCCGGGGTGGGTAAGACCAGCCTCGGCGAGTCCGTGGCGCGGGCGCTCGGGCGCAACTTCGTCCGGGTCTCGCTCGGCGGTGTCCGCGACGAGGCGGAGATCCGCGGGCACCGACGCACCTACGTGGGGGCGTTGCCCGGTCGGATCGTCCGCGCGCTGCGCGAGGCCGGTTCGATGAACCCGGTCGTGCTCCTCGACGAGGTGGACAAGCTGGCCGCCGGCTACGCCGGTGACCCGGCCGCCGCCCTGCTGGAGGTGCTCGACCCGGCCCAGAACCACACCTTCCGGGATCACTACCTGGAGGTCGACCTCGACCTGTCCGACGTGCTCTTCCTGGCCACCGCCAACGTGGTGGAGTCCATCCCCGGCCCGCTGCTGGACCGGATGGAGCTGGTCACCCTGGACGGGTACACCGAGGACGAGAAGGTCGCCATCGCCCGCGACCACCTGCTGCCCCGGCAGCGGGAGCGGGCCGGGCTGACCGTCGACGAGGTCAGCGTCGCCGATGAGGCTCTCGCGCTGATCGCGGGGGAGTACACCCGGGAGGCCGGCGTCCGGCAGCTCGAGCGGGCCCTGGCCAAGATCCTGCGCAAGGTGGCGGTGACGCTGGCGACGGACCCGACGCCGGCACGCGTGGGCGCCGACAACCTCACCGGTTACCTGGGTCGGCCGAAGTTCACCCCGGAATCGGCCGAGCGTACCGCCGTGCCGGGCGTGGCCACTGGTCTGGCCGTGACGGGCGCCGGTGGGGACGTGCTCTTCATCGAGGCGACCAGCATGGAGGGCGAGCCGGGGCTGACCCTGACCGGCCAGCTCGGTGACGTGATGAAGGAGTCGGCGCAGATCGCGCTCTCCTACCTGCGATCCAACGGGCGGCGGTTCGGCATCGACCCGAACGCTCTCGCCGGACGTCGGATCCACGTCCACTTCCCGGCGGGCGCGGTGCCCAAGGACGGTCCGAGCGCCGGCATCACCATGGTCACGGCCCTGGCGTCGCTGGTCACCGGTCGCCCGGTCCGCCCCGAGTTCGGGATGACCGGTGAGGTGACGCTCTCCGGTCGGGTGCTGCCGATCGGTGGGGTGAAGCAGAAGCTGCTCGCCGCGCACCGGGCCGGCCTCACCGAGGTGATCATCCCGGCGCGCAACGAGCCCGACCTGGACGACCTGCCGACCGAGGTGCGCGAGGCGCTGACCGTGCACACCCTGGCCGACGTGGCCGACGTGCTCGCCCTGGCGCTGCGCCCGGCCGACGTGAAGACGCTGGACGGTCCGGCGCTCTTCGCGGTCTGACGCTCCGACCATCCGGGCCCCCGCCGTCTTCCGACGGCGGGGGCCCTTTCGGTACGCGGGGAACGGTCTACTGTCTCGTCTGCACCGTCAACCACCTCTCCGCCGCGAGGCGGCCCCCTGGAGGAACCCCCGTGAACGTGGTGCTCTGGATCATTCAGATCCTGCTCGCCGCCGTCTTCGCCGGCGTCGGACTGGCCAAGCTGAGCCAGCCCAAGGAGAAGTTGCGCGACGTGATGCGGTGGGTGGACCCGGTGCCGCCGTCGCAGGTCAAGTCGCTCGGCGCGGTCGAGTTGCTGGCCGCCGCCGGGCTCGTGCTGCCTGCCGCCACCGGCATCGCCACAGTGCTCACCCCGCTCGCCGCCGTCGGACTGGTCATCGTCATGATCGGCGGCATCCTGGTGCACCTGCGTGCCCGCGAGCAGCAGACCACCCGGGACGGGCGTCGCACCGAGATCCAGGGTGCTGTCGCCTGCGCTGTGCTGCTCGTCCTCGCCGCCGTGGTGGCCTGGGGCCGTTTCGGCCCGTACGCCCTCTGATCCGCGTCGGCCAGCACGCGACAATGCACAGTAGAGTCTGCCCGCCGCTCGAGGTGGCACTCAACGGGGGAGAGGTATGGAACCGATCGTGAGCGCACCTGGTGCGGTACCACCGGCGGTGCCACAACGGTCAGATCCAACGGGCCGACGGTTGGGACGGCGGGTGCTCTTCGCCGGTGGCGCGGGCGCCGCGGTGGCGACGACGGTGGCCACCCTTGCCGGTGCGGAACAGGCGGGATCGCCGCCCGTCACGACCGTGCGGGAGGCCCCGCTCAGCCTCCGGGACCCGCGGGTCGGCTGCCGGCTCGACGGCAGTGACGAGTCGGACAAGGTCACCGCCGCGCTGAACCTGCTGCCGGCCGGTGGCGGCGAGATCTTCCACCCGGTGGGCGCACTCGGTCTCGGAGCGGAGGTCCGCTTCCCGTCGAGTGTGACCTGGACCGGCGAGAACATCGGCGCGGCGATCATCCAGCCGGCCCCGGGCTACACCGGTCGTCTGGTCTCGAGCGGTAAGTACAACCAAATCTCCAACGTGCACTTCTACGGTATGCGGACCTCCAACGTGCTGTTGACCATCCGTGGCCCCCGGTCGACCTTCCACCACCTGCACTTCGGCAACTCGGGCAGCCACGCCATCGAGTTTCTCGGCAAGGACGCGGACACCAGCGCCCACGCCAACAAGATCACCGATATCAACATCGAGGACTGCCTCGGCGTCGGCATCCTCGTCAACAAGGTCGCGTACGACAACGAGTTCCTCAACGTCTGGGTCGGTGAGTGCCAGACCGGGATACGGCTGCTGGACAGCGCCTGCTTCTTCGACAACCTGCATGTCTGGGGATGCCGGGGCAACGGCGTGGAGCTGCGCGAACCCGCCCATCGGAACATCTTTCAGAACGTCTACCTGGAGTCGAACGGCACGAGTGGCACCGGCAGCGGCGCCGACCTGCGGCAGGTCTGGGGGACCCAGTTCATCGGCGGCCGGCTGTGGCGCAACGCCACCAACGGCATCGAGGTCTCCTCAGTCGGACGTACCCGGATCATGGGGCTCGACATCCACGACAACGGCGCGAACGGGATCCTCGGCCGTGACGCCGACATGTGCCAGGTGATCGGCAACCAGTTCTACGACGACGCGACGCCCCGCCGCCAGGACCGACCGATCATGACCATCGGCACCAGCAACAACTGGATCGTCACCAACAACGTGATGCGGGCGTACGACCACCGGTCCGGTGGCGCGTCGCTGGTCGGGGCCGACAACGTGGTCAACGGAAACATCGGCTAGCACCGCGGGGCGGCGGGTGCTCGCGTTTCCCGCCGCCTCGCCGGGCAGTGGCGCGTCGGCGACCGTCGTACTCCGGCGGTCGCCGACGGCGTGCTCAGCGCTCGTCGCCGCCGCGGTCGCGGCGCACTGTGGCCTTGCGGCCCTTGATCGTGCTGGAGCGCAACCCGGAGATGACCTCGTCGGCGACCCCCTGCGGTACCTCCACCAGTGAGAACCGGTCGGCGATCTCGATCGAGCCGATGTCCCGGCCGCGGATGCCGGTCTCCCCGGTGATCGCGCCGACCAGATCCTGCGGGCGCACCCCGGCGCGTCGGCCCAGGCCGACGAAGACCTGGACGGTGTTGCCGCCGCCGGAGCGTGGCCGGCCCCCGCCCCGCCGGTCGCCGCCCCGGCCACCGGCCTCCGGTCGACCCTCGCGCGGCCCACGGACCGGAACCTGCGGGATCTCCTCCTCGTCGTCGGAGCCCGGCGACGTCACCTCGTGGGCCAGCTTCACGGCGGCGAGGGCGACCTCCATCAGGTCGAACTCGTCGGTCAGCGTCTCCACGATCACCCGGAACGGGTCGAGGTCGTCCTCCAGCAGGCTCTCCCGCAGGGCCGCCTGGGTCAGCTCCAGCCGCCGGGTACGCATGTCGGCCACGGTGGGGATCTTGTCGATGGTGATCCGCTGGCCGGTCACCCGCTCGATGGTCTTGAGCATCCGGTGCTCACGCGGCTCGGCGAGGGTGATCGCCACGCCCTCGCGGCCAGCCCGGCCCACCCGGCCGATCCGGTGCACGTACGACTCGGGGGCGGACGGCACGTCGTAGTTGACCACGTGGGTCAGCTGCTCGACGTCCAGCCCACGGGCCGCCACGTCGGTGGCCACCAGCAGGTCGGCGGTGCCCGCCCGCAGCCGGCCCATGACCCGGTCGCGCTGCTCCTGGCTCATGCCGCCGTGCAGCGCCTCGGAGCGGTAGCCCCGACCGTTCATCGTCTCGGTCAACCGGTCGACCTCTTCCCGGCTGCGGCAGAACACGATCGCCGCGGTCGGGGACTCCACGTCCAACACCCGACCCAGCGCGGCCGGCTTGTGCGCCCGGGTCACGATGTACGCGCTCTGCCGCACCCGGGGCGCCTCACCCGCGACCTGCTGCTCCCGGCCGATCTCGATCCGCACCGGTTCGCGCAGGTGCTGGCGGGCCATCCCGTCGATGCGCGACGGCATGGTGGCCGAGAAGAGCACCGTCTGACGCTGCGCCGGAGCGTGCTCCAGGATCGCCTCGATGTCCTCGGCGAAGCCCATGTCGAGCATCTCGTCGGCCTCGTCGAGCACCACCGTGGCCAACCCACCGAGGCGCAGGGTGCCCCGGGCGATGTGATCGAGGGCACGGCCCGGGGTGGCCACCACCACGTCGACACCGCTGTCCAGTGCCCGCAACTGCCGCCCGATCGGCTGCCCACCGTAGATCGGCAGCACCCGCGCGCCCAGGTCCTTGCCGTAGCGGTGGAACGCCTCGGAGACCTGTACCGCCAGCTCCCGGGTCGGCACCAGCACCAGCGCCACCGGGTCGCCGCCCTGGCGGTGTGCCGCCATGAGGTTCAGCAGCGGCAGCGCGAACGCAGCCGTCTTGCCGGTGCCGGTGGCCGCCTGACCCAGCAGGTCCCGACCCTCCAGCAGCGGTGGGATAGCCTCCCGCTGGATGGGGGTCGGCTCCTCGTACCCGAGGGCGGCGAGCGCGCCCAGCAGCTCGGCGCGGAGCCCGAGCTCGGTGAAGGCGCTCACCTCGTCGGTGCCGTCGGGGGTGGCGTCGATCGGTGCGTCAATCGGTGCGTCGTGCTGTGCAGGTGCGGAACTCATGTGCCAAGCCTTTCATTACGCCGTCCGAGCCGCTGCGCCGACCGCCACAAGAGCTGTCCCCGAGCCCGTGCTGCGGCTGTCCCGCGACCCGACGGCGGCCTCGATCAGGCGTCGGTGGTCAGGATGGCCAGCACCATCACCGCGGCCAGGGCCACATCGAGCACCACGCAGAACTCGGCGTAGCCGCGCGGCACCACCCGGCCGTTGCGGTGCGCCAGGTCCCAGCCGGCGTGCGCCAACCACCCGAACGCCACCAGCCAGGCGGCGGTCCGCCCGCCGGCCATCACCGCGACCAGCGTCAGGGCGACCCAGATGGCCAGACCGGCGAGTTGGGTGGCGAGCACGCCCCGCCCGCCCAGCGTGCGGCGGGCCACGCCGATCAGCAGGTAGCCGCCGGGCAGCACCAGCATCGTCCACGGGCTGAGCACGCTCGGGTCGACCCACATGTCCACGGTCAGCAGCAGCGCCAACCCGGCCGGCCAGCGGTGGGCGAGCGCCGCCACGACCCGGTGTCGGCGTACCGGCGCCGACGCCTCGTGCCGGTGTCGGAGAGCCACCAGCACCATCGCGGGGATCATCAGCAGGTGACCGCCGAGCAGCAGCGCGTCGGCGTCGATCAGGCCGGCCCGGAACGGCACGAGCAGCAGCAGGAACGGGACGTACATCGCGGCGGCCATCTCGCCGACCGCGTGCCAGCGGTGCGCCCGGTAGCGCATCCCCACCGTCATCCCGACGGTCATGTTCGTGGCCATCACCAGTGCGGCGACCTCCGGCCGGGCCAGCGTGTCGCCGACGGCCAAGGCGGTCCCGGCCAGTTCCCACAACGGCCCGAGCAGCAGCATCCCGGCGACCATCGCCACTGCCATCTCGCCCAGATGCCACAGCAGCCGCCGTCTGCTGCTGGTCGGTGCCGCGGCGGTCGGTGCCGCGGCGGTCGGTGTCGCGGCCGAGGGGGTCGGCTCGTCGGTGGGCAGGGGCGCGGGCGACGGTACGGCGGTGAGGCTGTCCGCGTACATCCGGGTGTTTTCCATGCCTCGACCCTGCCGGTGACCCCGGTGTGGGCGGCAGACCCGTCCGTCACGGGAAAACGGTGCGGACCGCACGGCCTGACCGTGACAGTTCGCATGGGTGGACCGTGCGCCGGGCGGTCCTAGGATCGGTGCGTGGCGAGCGAGGCGGTGACCCCCCGGGCGGACCGCCGGCTGCGTCGCGCCCGGCGGGCGACGCTGGTGTCGCTGGCCACCGGCGTCTGGGCGAGCGTCCTGCTACCGGCGGTCGGGCTGACCCGCGAGCCCGACCCGGGCCGGGTGACACTCGGCGCGGTCGGCATCCTCGCCTTCGTGATCGCCCAGACCGTCGTGCTGTACGCGGCCGTGACGCCGTGGCTCGAGCCGCGCTGGCGGCGTCGGGCCGAGCTGAGCCTGGTCGGGGTGGCGGTGCTGACCGTTCCGCTGGTGGGTCCGGTGGCGGCCGGCAGGTGGCCGACCTGGGCCTGGCTCGGTGCGGCGCTGATCGGCATGACGCCGCTGCTGGTGCGGTGGCGGGCCGGGCTGGCGGTCGCGGTCGGCGTCCTGGCCGTGGCGGTCGCGGTGGCCTGGTGGACCGGCGGTTCCGTTCCGCGCCACCTCGCCGTGACCGGTGGGATCGGCGCGGCAGTGGCCGCCGTCAACGGGTTCCAGGTCTGGTTCTGGGACCTGCTCGTGGAGGCCCGGCAGGGCCAGGCCGCCCAGGCGCGGCTGGCCGCCGCCGAGGAGCGGCTGCGCTTCGCCCGCGACGTGCACGACGTCCTGGGGCACCGCCTCACGGTGATCGCGTTGAAGGCCGAACTCGCCGCCCGGCTGGCCCCGGTGGACCCGGAACGGGCCGGAAGGGAAGCCGCCGAGGTGCAACGCCTGGCCGCCTCCGCGCTGAGCGAGGTACGGGAGACCGTGCATGGCTATCGGGCCGTCGACCTCGACGAACAGCTCACCGCGGTGGTGGGGGTGCTGCGCTCCTGCGGGGTGCGGTGCACGGTTCTGCCGCTGCCGGCGGACCTGCCGCAGCCCGCCGCCATCGAGCTGGCGGCGGTGCTGCGCGAGGCGAGCACCAACGTGCTGCGGCACAGCCGGGCCGACTGGTGCCGGATCAGCATCGATCGGGAGGATGACGTGGCCAGGATGACGGTGGCCAACGACGGCGCCGACGACCGCGGCCCGGACGCGCACAGCCACGGCCTGCGCGGGCTGGCCGACCGGCTCGCCGCCGCCGGGGGCGAGTTGCGGGTACGCCGGGAGGACGCGATCTTCACCCTCGAAGCCACAGTGCCGGCGCCGTCGTGATCCGCGTCCTGCTCGCCGACGACGAGGACCTGATCCGGGTCGCCGTCGCCGCGCTGCTCGGCCTGGAACCGGACATCGAGGTGGTGGCACACGCCGCTGACGGGAAGACAGCCGTCACCGTGGCGCTGGCGCACCGTCCGGACGTGGCCGTGGTGGACCTGGAGATGCCCGGCCTGGACGGCATCGCGGTAGCCGCGGAGCTGACCCGGGTCCGACCCGACTGCGCGGTGATCGTGCTGACCGGCCACGGTCGTCCCGGGCACCTGCGCCAGGCGTTGACCGCCGGCGCCCGGGGGTTCCTGCCCAAGGGCTCGCCGGGTGGGGCGCTCGCCGACGTGATCCGCCGGGTGTACGCCGGAGGTCGTTACGTCGACCCCTCGTTGGCCGCCGACGCGTTGACCCTGCCCCCGTGCCCGCTGACCCCTCGGGAACTGGAGACGCTACGGCTGGTGGAGGTGGGTGCCCCGGTGGCGGTGATCGCCCGTCGGGTGCACCTGTCCACCGGAACCGTACGCAACCACCTCTCCGCCGCCGTGCAGAAGCTCGGTGCCGCCGACCGGGCCGAGGCGGTGCGCACCGCCCGGGACAACGGCTGGCTCTGACCGTCGGCGCGCCTGGCGGACGACCCGAAGCGTGAGTGGACCGACGCTGATCAATCAAGGCAGTCGAGTCCTCGCCTCCCGACCGACTGCGAAGATGGACAAATGCCCAGGAAAGTCGCGGCGGGTCCGGTCGCCTGACAAGGCACTGCCTCGCGGCCGTGGTGGCGTGTCTGATCCTGAGCCCGGTCGCGGCGCGACTCCCCCCGCTGGCGGTGGGTCTGCTGGGCGCGGCCACCATCACCGTCGTCGCCATCTTCGACCTGACCCACCGCGCCCGGATCGCGGGTGAGGTCAACCCGGCGTCGGCCGGGGACGCTCCCCGCCGCCACCCGGCCTGAGGGGTGTGGCGCGGTTCCGATCTGTGGGGGGTGGCGTGGACCGCCCGGCTAGCGTGGGCGCGTGCGTACGGTGGAACTGGTCTGCTCGCCCGGCCTGGAGGTCGCGGTCCGGGCGGTCTGGGGCCGGCTGGCCGCCGCCGGGTTGCCCAGCCTGGCCCGCAACATCCACCCGACCAACCGGCCGCATCTCACCCTCGCCGCCGTCGACGAGTTCCCGCCGGGGGTCGAGCACCGCCTGACCGACCTGTTTGAGACCGCGCTGCCGGTGCCGGTGACGCTCGACCGGGTCGTCGTGCTCGACGGCAGCGCCCCACTCGTCTGGCTCGTCCGACCCACTCCGGCGCTGACCGCGCTGCACGCCGCCGTCTGGGACGTTCTCGCCGAGGCCGACGGACACCGCCCGTGGCATGCGCCCGACGCGTGGGTGCCGCACCTGAGCCTGGCTCTGCGGTTCCGCAACGCGGACCTGCGGGTGGCTCGTGCCGTCGCCGGTGGGCAGCGCCCGACGGGCGACTTCGACGCCGCCCGCAGCTACGACGGCACGGACCGGACGGTGACCCCGCTGACCCGGCGTGGCTGAGGTCGTCACGCGTGTTCCGGAACCTCAGTTGCTGCCCCCACCGCCGTCGCCGCCTCCGCCGCCTCCGCCATCGACCCCGCCGCTGAGGTCACCGCCGCCTCCGCCGCCCGCACCGCCGGCGTAGCCGTGGCGGCCGTCGACGAAGGGCAGGTCGCCGCGAATGCCGGGTGGCTTGGGCCGCTTGCCCGGCCCGGCGAGATGTTGCAGGCAGACCCGGCCGGAGACCGGGAAGCATTCGCCACGACCTCCGCAGTCGGCCAGGTAGCGGTTGCCATCGCGGATGTCCAGTTCCTGGTCCACCCGGAACAACAGGGGAAGGCCGGTCGGGCCGCACCCCTCGTCCCGCCGGCCGTGGCCCAGCGTGGCGAGCAGGAGAGGTCCGCGACTGGCGTCGGTCGTGTCGCCGCTCCTCGCGGCCGTCGGTCGGTGATGCGTAGAGCGCCCGAACGCGGCGTCGCAGAAGGTGGCGTAGTCCCGCGCATGGAGGGTCAGCTCCTGCCACAGATCGTCCACGACCACCGAGGGCATGGACAGCTTCGCGCTGGGCTGGCGGGCGATGATCCGGAACCACTGCCGGGTGGCGGTTTCGACGAGAACGAGGTCGTCGTCGCTGAGATGGGGATACCGATTTCGTAGATGTTGACGTCCGCTGGCGGGAAACCGCAGCTCGGACACGGCGCGGAGTCGGCGAGGGGTGCGGTCGCTTCTGAACTTCGTCCACATCATCCGGTTACTTCTATCCGCCCGGGGTGCAGGCGCTAAGGCCTCGACTTGCCGAAGTGGCGCCGCGGCTCCTTCAGAGTAGGGCAGCAGGCAAGCATCTCACCGACGCCTGTCAGGCAGGGCTGTACGCGGCGGCCAGTGCGGCGAGGGCGTCGGCGCTGCGGCTCCCCGGCTCCGGCGTGCCGACCAGGAGCTGCTGTCCGGGCGCATCACGGACGTCGAACGTCTGGTAGGTCAAGTCGATCCGTCCGGCGGCCGGGTGCTGCACCACCTTGAACATCCTGGTCAGACCGCGCACGCTCTGGTCCGCCCAGAGGGCCCGGAACTCTGGCGAGCTCCGCCCCAGGTCGGCCACCAGCGACCGGATCTCCGGGTCGTCTGGAAAGAGGCCGGCATTGAGCCGCAGAGCGTGTACGACGTTCCCCGTCAGAGTCGGCCAGTCCGGAAAGACGGTGCGCGCCTGCGGATGCTGGAACAGCACCCGGACCATGTTGACCGTGCCCTCGAAGGGCGACAACAGCGCCGCCGCCACACTGTTGGTGGCCAGCACGTCGAACGCGGGGTTGAGTACGTAGGCGGCGGAGGTGGGGAACGCGTCCAACAGCCGCAGCAACTCGGGGTGAACCGAATCTCGAAAGCTCGTCGGACCCATGCTGGGGTTCAGCCCGGCGAGCCGGAAGAGGTGGCCGCGCGCATCCAGGTCGAGGCGCAGGGCCCGTCCGATCGCGTCGAGCACCTGCGCCGAAGGGTTGCGCTCCCGGCCCTGTTCGAGGCGGGCGTAGTAGTCGACGCTCACGCCGGCCAGCACCGCGATCTCCTCACGGCGCAACCCGGACACCCGGCGGTCGCCGCCCCCGCGCAGTCCAACGTCCCTGGGGTCGACACGGGCACGCTGGGCTCGGAGGTAGTCGCCGAGCCCGTTGCTGGTGGCGACCATGCCCACCAGCCTAAAGCTCCAGTCCCGCCCTCGACGGCCGCTACCGCGACGGCGGGCATCGCCGGCAGCCGGTCAACAGCGGAACCGGACAGCGACGCCGAAACCGCGCTGGGCCGGCGTGGTGGCCGGGGCGCACGGAGCAGTGCAGGTCCAAGGCGTTCCAGGGTGCGGTGCACCTAGGAAAGGCCGCCCTTCCCGGCTCCGGGCCGCCGCAGGATGGTTGGACACGCACTGCCTCGACGAAGGCACCAACCGAGACCAGGAGCAGCAGTGACCAGCCCATCCTCAAAGATCATTCTCATCACCGGCGCGAGCAGCGGCATCGGTGCGGCGACCGCCCGCAGGTTGGCCGCCGACGGCCACCACGTCGTGCTTGGCGCCCGACGGGTCGATCGGCTCGCCGCGCTCGTCGATGAACTGCGCCGTGACGGCGGCACGGCCGACTACCAGGAACTCGACGTGACCAGCAGGAACAGCGTGCTCGGCTTCGTCGAGGGCGTGCACGACCGGCACGGGCGCATCGACGTTCTGATCAACAACGCCGGGGTGATGGCCCTGTCCACGGTCGACTCCCTGCGGACTGACGAGTGGGACCAGATGATCGACGTGAACCTACGCGGCACGCTGCACGGCGTCGCGGCGGCCCTGCCGCTCATGCGGGCCCGCGGCAAGGGCCACATCATCAATATCGGTTCATCCGCCGCCTACCGTGTCGACGCGACCGCGGCGGTGTACTGCGCCACCAAGTACGCCGTTCGGGCGCTCACCGAAGGCCTGCGTCAGGAAAGCCGGGACGTCCGGGTGACCCTGGTCAGCCCGGGTTACACCCACTCCGAACTCACCCAGCGCGGCGGTGACCCGCAGATCCAGGCCGCCGCTCGGGCAGCGGCCGACGAACTCGGCATGCCAGCCACCGCGGTGGCCGACGCCATCGCCCACGCGATCGCGCAGCCCGACACCGTAGACGTCAACGAGATCATCATGCGGTCCACCGCGCAAGGCTGAACACGCACGAGGAGGAGAATGATCATGGGTGAAGCGCTTGAGATGACGACATTCCGGCTCGTCCCCGGCCTCACCGGCGCCGACTTCGTCAAGTCCAACAAGGACATCGACGACTACCTACGACGCCAGCCCGGCTTCCGCTGGCGCCGCATCACCGCGACCGATGATGGCACGATCACCGACATCGTCGCCTGGGACTCGGTGGCGGACGGCCGGCGCAGCGCGTCAGGGATCATGACCGAAATGGCCGACTCGCCGGTGCACGCGACCATCGACCACGCCACCGTGGACTTCCGGATCGTCCCGGTGTTGCACGAGCTCACCTGATCGTGGCGGCTGTCGGTTCGAGCCAGGCACCCGCACCGCGGATGCGCCGCCATCGCCGGGCATGATGAGGGGATGACCGCAGGCGCCGAAGGGTGGGGGATGGCCGAGCTGGCCGCTCTGCTGGCCGACAGCACCCGGGCCAGCATCTGTGTCGCGCTGCTCGACGGGCGGGCGTGGACCGCCGGCGAGCTGGCCCGGCGCGCCGGTGTCGCCCCCTCGACGGCCAGCGACCACCTCACCCGACTCGTCCGCGGTGGGCTGCTCGTCGAGGAACGGCAGGGCCGGCACCGCTACCTGCGGCTGGCCGGGCCGTCGGTGGCCCAGCTGATCGAGGACCTGGCCGGGCACGCCCCGGTCGCGCCCCCACCGACCGGGTCGCTGCGGGCGGCGACCGCCACCGCCGCCCTGGCGTACGCCCGGACCTGTTACGACCACCTGGCGGGGCGACTCGGCGTGCTGATGTACGACGCGCTGCTGGCCGGCGGACGGTTGGACCGCTCCAGCGGGTTGACGCTGACGCCCGACGGGTGGGCCTGGGTGGCCGGGTTGGGCGTACCCGTGGACGTGCTGCGCACCGCACGCCGCCCGGTGGTCCGCGACTGCCTGGACTGGACCGAACGCCGCCCACACCTGGCCGGAGCGCTCGGCGCGGCACTCTGCCGCCGCTTCACCGATCTGGGCTGGATCAGCCAGGGTGTCGGCCGTGCCATCCGTCTCACCCCCAGCGGACGCGTCGCCCTCGCCGAAACCCTGGATGTCCCCGACGACACCCTCGCCCCCGCCCCGTTCCCGGCACTCACCAGCGGCCGAGCATGACGCGTAGCGGCAGCCGGCGGGACTGGTTTAGCCGTTCTGCCAACGCAACGGCGTTGGCGTCCTGAATCAAGCACGATCTTGGTGGCGCGGCGTGACGGCATTGTTCGGTGGGGGGCGAACGGTTCGGGCCCTACGGTCGGGCGGTGACTGACAACTGGCCGCACATTGCGCCCGCCCCGGGAACACCGGCGTGTGGGCCGCCCTCGTTCGAACCGGAGCGCGGTTGGTGGGTGACCCGGCACGCCGACGTGCGGGCGGCGCTGACCGACCCGGCGTTCCAGGTGCCGGCCGTCGACACCGGTCCGCCCGGCACCCTCGCCTGGCTGCGCGCCACGGTCAGCCGGTTCAGTCCGCAGCGACGGCACGCCGAGCGTCGGGCGGTCGCGGTGAGGGCGCTGGCCCCGCTGGACCCGGACGACCTGCGACACGACGCGGCACGGCTGACCGTGGCCGTTCTCGACCGCGCCAGCGACCGCGTCGACGTGATGCGGGAACTGGCCCGGCCGGTTCCGCTGCGGGCGTTGGCCGGCCGCCTCGGTTTCGCTGATCCGGCAGCCGCCGGGACGGCGGTCGCGGTCGTCGCGGCGGCGTACCACCCGGGGGTGGACCCGGCCTCGACCGTGCGGGCCGACCGGGCGGTTACGGCGCTGCTGGCGCTCGCGCCGCAGGGTCCGCCGGAGGTACGGGCGAACCTGATCGGTCTGCTGGTCCAGGCGTGCGACGCGACCGCCGGCCTGATCGGCGCCTCCGCCCGTCACCTGCTGCCCCCGGCCGCCCCGCGAGCGGCGGCCACGGCACGGACCGCCGACCTGCTGGCCGAGCTGCTGCGCCTCGACCCACCGGTCCGGGCCACCCGGCGGGTCACCGTCCACGAGGTACGGCTGGGCGGGCAGGATCTGGCGGCTGGAAGCCCCGTGCTGCTGCGCTTCGACGCGGCCAACCGTGACCCGCAGGCGTTCACCGAGCCCGCGGCGTTCCAGCCCGGTCGACCCGGTGCCGGGCTGTTGACCTTCGGGACGGGGGAACGGGGTTGCCCCGGCGACCGGCACGCCCTGGCGCTGGCCACCGGGGTGCTCGACGTGCTGCGGGAACGCTGCCGGCGCGACCCGACTCCGCTGCGCCACGAGCCGCACCCGACCCTGCGGGTACCGACAACCCTGGAGGTGAGCGTCCGATGAGCGAACATCGTGCCGCGTTTCACGCCCTGCACCGCGCCGGCAGTCCCCTGCTGCTGCCCAACGCGTGGGACCACGCCTCGGCGGCGGCGCTCGCCGCGCGCGGACATCCGGCCATCGGCACCACCAGCCTCGGGGTCGCCGCGACCGCCGGCCTTCCCGACGGCGTCGCGGCCACCGCAGCGGAGACCCTCGCCCTGGCCCGCCGGCTGGTTCGGCTGCCGGTGCTGCTCAGCGTGGACGTGGAGGCCGGGTTCAGCGACGACCCGGCGGAGGTCGCCGAATACGTGGCGGAGTTGGCCGGGCTCGGCGTGGCGGGGATCAACCTGGAGGACGGGCTTGCCGATGGCACCCTCGTCGACACCGAGGTCGCCGCTGCCAAGATTGTGGCCGTGAAGGCGGCGGTGCCGGAACTGTTCGTCAACGCCCGCACCGACACCTGGTGGCTCGGCGTGGACGACCCGCTGCCGCAGACCCTCGCCCGTGCTCGTGCCTACCGGGTGGCCGGTGCCGACGGGATCTTCGTGCCCGGGACTGTCGACCTGGCCACCCTGCGCGTCCTCACCGAGCGGATCGACGCTCCGGTGAACGCGCTGTACCAGCCGGGCGGACCGGGGCTGGCCGAGTTGGGCGGCGCCGGGGTGGCCCGGGTCAGCACAGGCTCGCTGCTGTTCCGGGCCGCGCTGGGTGCCGCGCTCGCCGCCGCCGACGCCGTCCGCGACGGCGGGCCCACCACACCGGCGGGACCGCCGTCG
Organism: Micromonospora noduli; assembly: GCF_003264365.1. Classification (GTDB taxonomy): domain Bacteria; phylum Actinomycetota; class Actinomycetes; order Mycobacteriales; family Micromonosporaceae; genus Micromonospora; species Micromonospora noduli. Next base: position 14,140 of record NZ_PYAK01000059.1, on the reverse strand, counting down.
TACGCCGAGGTGCAGGCCCTGGTGCCGACGGACGGCGACTGACGGTGGCTGGCGGCGCTCCGGCGGTGGCTGGCGGCGCTCCGGCGGTGGTTGCCGGGCCGGCTCTGGCCCGCGCCAGGCGGCCCGTCGTTGGGTGCCGTGCTCGGCTCGCTCGATGTGGCCCCGCCGGCCGCCGGCTGGCGTCGGTGTTGGTGTGTTGGTTGCTGCCTTTGGAGCTGAATCGTTTGTGACATCACGCGGCCGCCCTGTGTGGCATCACGGCCCACCTGTGTGAGATCAGGGGCCCGCCCTGTGTGACATCAGGGCCTGCTTGTTGTGGACATCAGGACCCCGCTTGCGAAGCCGGCGGCGTTGATTCGTTGGCGACATCAGCTCGAAAGCGCCAGACCAAGGATCAGCCCGGTGCGTCGTCCACGCTCCGTTAGAGGGGAAATAGGAGGATTGTTCGGTCCGTTCCGCTCCCGATGATTACGGTGTGTTTCAGGGCGAACCACCCAGTGCCGTGACCGGAGAGAGGGACCCGTCATGCGAGTGCCCAGCCGTAGCCCGGGACAGCAACCCGGCTCGCCTCCGTCGCCCACCGCTCCGGCCCGCCGCAGACCCTCCGGTGCGACCTCCCGCCGCGTTCCCGCTCCTGCCCCCGACCTGCCCGCTTATCGGGCCGCCGTCGCCGAACTGCTGGTCGAGGTCGGCGCCCTGGCCGACGCGGCGAGCACCCGGGCCCGGCAGGTGCTCATCGACGAGCGGCTGCGGGAGCCGGCGCTCGCCGCGGTCCTCGACGCCACCCCGCAGGGGCTGATCGGCGCGCGCGAGACGTTGCTGCTGGAGATGGCCCGGTACCAACCGAACGACCGCACCTCGGCGACTGACCTCAGCGCACTCGTCCGGATCTACCTGCTCTCCCGCATCGACGTGCTGTGGTGGCAGGACGCGCCGACCTTCGTCACCGACGACCAGGTCAACGGCAGCCCCGAGCTGGTCGACCTGGAGTGGCTGCGTCGCCGCGACCTGCTGCGGTTCCGCTACCAGGAGCAGCCCGCCACGATCCTGGGCCGGGCCGCCCGCGGGCTGCGTCGCCGGCTGCGACCCGATGCCACCCCGCGCACCGCGGGGCTGCTGTTCCGCCGCGCCCGGCGCGAGGTGGTGGCGCTGCTCAACGACATCGGACGGGAGTTCACCGCCGTCGCGCCGCCGGCCACCCCGCCGCTCTGGGTGACCAGCCTGGTCCGCAGCGCCGAGCACCAGTACCGGCTGCGCCGCCTGGGCTACGCCGCGATGCTGCCCAGCGGGCACTGCCTCGGCTACTCGGCCGACGTCGAGCTGGCCTGGTTCGAGCGGTTCGGCGCGCGCGAGGCCCTGGCGGAGCTGCTGCTGAGCCGGCAGGAGGCCGGTGAGCTGAACCTGATCGACGAGGGGCAGGCCTGGCACCTGTGTCTCGCGCCGACCGCCCGGCGTCGCCTACGCCGGGCGTACGAGGCCGAGATGGGGGTCTGAGCCGGTGTGCGGCATCGCGTTGAGCATCGGCCCCGAGGCCGACCCGGCGACCTTCCGGCGGATGCTCGCCGCCCTGGCCCCGCGCGGTGAGGTCACCGAGACCCGGTCCGAGAGCGGGCTGCTCGCCGGCACCCGCCGCCTGCGGATCGTCGACCGGGACCGGGCGGTGCAACCGTGGACGTCGACCGACGAGCGTTGGCTGCTCTGCTTCAACGGCGAGATCTTCAACTACCGGGAGTTGCGGGCGCAGCTGACTCGCCTGGGGCAGGCCTTCCGCACCGAGAGCGACACCGAGGTGCTGCTCGCCGCGTTCCAGCAGTGGGGCGAGGCGGCGGTGACCCGACTCCGCGGCGAGTACGCCTTCGCGGTCGTCGAACGGGCCACCGGCCGGGCGTACCTGGCCCGCGACCCGCTCGGGGTCAAGCCGCTGTACTGGTCCCGTCGACCCGGCTGCCTGCACCTCGCCTCCGAGGTCAAGGCCCTCGTCGGGCACGGCGCCCCGATCGCCGAGGTGCCGCCCGGGCACCACGGCTGGGCGGACGCGGACGGGCACGTGCGACTGAGCCCGTACGTCGACCTGCTCACCATCGGCGACGGCCTGCCGGTCATCGACGACCCGGACGAGGCCGCGCTGCTGGTACGCGCCGCGCTCAGCGACGCGATCCGGATGCGGGTGGAGACCGACCTGACCGTCGGGGTGGTGCTCTCCGGTGGGCTGGACAGCTCGTTGACCCTGCGGCAGGTGCGCGACATCCACCCGGACTGCGTCGCGGTGACCGTGGGCGTCGCCGACAGCCCCGACGTGGCGTACGCCCGGCGGCTCGCCGCCGACCTCGACGTGCCGCACGTGGTGGTCGAGCTGCGACCGCGTGACATCCGGCTCGCCGACGTCCGCGAGGCCATCCGGATCTCCGAGCTGACCGAGTACGGCGACATCATCAACGCGGTCGTCTCGGTGCCGATCTTCCGGCGGCTCCGCGACCTGGGCATCAAGGTGGTGCTGACCGGCGACGGCTCCGACGAGCTGTTCGGCGGGTACCCGATGTACCACCAGGTCGCCCCGGCGGCGGCCCGCCGACTGTTCCTGCACCGGATCCGCAACCTGTGCCGCACCGAGTTGCAGCGGGTCGACCGGGCCGCCATGGCGTACGGCGTGGAGGCTCGGGTGCCCTTCCTCGACCTCAGCGTGGTGGAGCTGGCGATGCGGTTGCCGGTGGATCTGAAGCTGCGCCACGGGCAGGAGAAGTGGATCGTCCGGCGGGCGTTCGCCGACGTGCTGCCGGACTACATCCTCCGCCGTCGGAAGAACCCGATGTCGTACTCGTCGGGGCTGCACGAGCGGGTCCGGCTGTACAAGCCTCTCTTCGCCCGGCTGCACCGCTCCTTCGGCTACGACCTGCAGGAGCCGGTCCGTCGGGACTTCGACACCGTGCTGAGCCGCTGCGGCAACGACCTGGACCGGGCCATCGCCGACGGGCTGACCCGGCCCGACTACACGGTTCTGGAGCACGCCCGCGACCTGGTCGGCGCGGCCAAGTGGAACGCCGCTCCGGTGGTCCGCCGGCTGGTCGGCCCGCGCCCTGCCCGCCAGTGACGGCCGCCCCGCGCGCCACGCTTGACTCTGACACGGTGTCAGGGACGAGTGTGAGGGGACCATGTTCACCATCGGAGAATTCGCCAGACTCGGCCGGGTTTCGGTGCGGATGCTGCGCCACTACGACAGCATCGGTCTGCTGCCCCCCGCCAGCGTCGACCCGCACACCGGCTACCGCTTCTACCGGGCCGACCAGTTGCGCCGGCTCAACCGGGTGATCGCCCTGAAGGAGTTGGGCCTCACCCTCGAACAGGTGCGCGCGATCGTCGACGACGCCGTCGACGTGGCCGAGCTGCGTGGCATGCTGCGGCTGCGCCGGAGCCAGTTGGCGGAACAGTTGACCGCCGACACGGCCCGGCTCACGGCTGTCGAGGCGAGGCTCCGAATGATCGAGTCGGAGGGTCGGATGACCACCCAGGACGTCGTCCTCAAGGAGATCGCGCCGGCCCGCGTCGCGGAGCTGACCGCCGTCGCGCCCAGCTACCAGGGCGAGGACATCGGCCCGGTGATCCAGCCGCTCTACCCGGAGTTGTTCCGCCGGTTGGCCGCCGCCGGGATCACACCGACAGGGCCGGGCATCGCCTGGTACGAGCCCGCGGACCCGGGCGGCGACGCTGTCGTCGTACACGCCGGTGTGCTCGTCGACGCCGAGCCGTCCGCGGCGCCCGACGTCACGGTCCGCGACCTGCCGGAGCTGCGCAACGCTGCGACGATCATCCATCACGGTGCGATGGACGACGTCGAGCCGAGCATGCAGGCGCTCGCCCGGTGGATCGAGGAGAACGGCTACCGCACCGACGGCTTCGCCCGGGAGGTATACCTCGACTACTGCCCGGACACCCCGGAGAAGGGCGTCACCGAACTTCAGGTCGCCGTGTACCGCGACTGAGCGCTCAGCTCACCAGCAGCGCGCCGACCGCGGCGAGCGTCGCGGTGACCGCGAGCAGGGTGCTGGTCAGCACGAACCGGGTCAGCGGCACCGCCACTCCGGCCGCCCGGCAGCGCTCGAACCACAGCAGGGTGGCCAGTGACGCCCAGGGGGCGGCCAGCGGGCCGACGTTGGTGCCGATCAGCAGGGCCAGCAGGCGGGTGTGGTCACCGGTCGGCAGTACCGACTCGCCGGCCAGGTAGGCGGGCAGGTTGTTCACCGCGTTGGCGAGCAGCGCTCCGGTGCCACCGGCGCGCAGGGCACCCAGCGCACCACCGTCGGCGCCGACCAGGGTGCCGACCAGGTCGTCCAACCCGTGCCGGCCGAGGGTCTGCACCACCAGGAACAGGCCGGTGACGAAGAACAGCAGGCGCACCGGGACCAGACCCGGGCGCAGCGTGTCGGGGGAGCGGACCAGGAACCCGACCAGCACCAGGGCGAGCCCGACGGTGGAGGCGATCTCGATCTCCACGCCGGCGAGGATGCCGGCGACGAAGATCAGGCAACCGGCGAGCGCCGTACGGTGCAGCACCGGGTCGGCCGGCACGTGCCGGGTCGGTGGGACGAAGCGCCCACCGGCGGGTCGCTCCCGCCGCCACCACCCGAACCACAGCAGGGCCATGGTGACCGCCACGGCGGCGAGCTGCGGCAACGCCATCCGAGCCGCGTACGCCAGGGGTGCCAGCCCGACCCGGTCGGCGGCGAGCAGGTTGGTCAGGTTGGACACCGGCAGCAGCAGACTCGCGGTGTTCGCCAGCCAGACAGTGGTGACGGCGAGCGGGGCGGCGGGGATCCGCAGGTTCCGGGCCAGCGCGAGCAGCACCGGGGTGAGCAGCACGGCGGTGGTGTCGAGGTTGAGCACGAGGGTGGTCAGCGTGGCGAGACCACCGCAGAGCAGGAAGAGTACGGCCCACCTGCCCCGGGAGGCGATGGCCAGTCGGCTGGCCAGCACGTCGAAGACACCGGCCACGGCGGTCAGCTCGGCGAGCACGATCACGGTGCCGAGGAACAGCAGCAGCGGCAGGATCCGGTGCAGGGTGGCGGTGGTGTCCGCGCGGGGGAGCAGCCCGCTCAGCGCGCAGGCCGCCCCGACCACGGCGAGGACGGCTGCCACCAGGTCCAGGGGGTGGGGCCGCCGACGCGTGGCCGGTTCGGGCGGGGCGGCAACTGTCACGTCTGTTCACGTTGGCACAGCGCCTGGCCAGCCGGTTCGCAACCCCCGTCCTGGTGACGGGCCCCACCGTGCCCGCCCCCGAACGGACCTGGCGTCGCAACGGGCCGGGCCCGGCCCCCGAGGATCGGAGGCCGGGCCCGGTGCGGTGCGTGGTGTCTACCAGCCCAGGTAGCTGGGCTGGGTCTGCACGTTGAGCTCCTGGTAGCGGGTCAGCTTGGCCGACCAGGTACGCCAGTCGTTCAGCTCCAGGACGTCCAGGCCCTTCACCATGTCGTTGGAGTAGATGTGGCCGTTGTAGTAGTACGCGGACCAGGTGCCGCCGCCGACGAACGTGTCGGCCGAGAGCGGGCCGCGCTCCCAGAAGGCGATCTCCTTCGGGTTGGCCGAGTCGGTGAAGTCGAACACCGAGATGCCACCCTGGTACCACGCCTGGACCATGATGTCCTTGCCGAGCACCGGGATCAGCGAGCCGTTGTGCGCCACGCAGTTCTCGGTGTTGGCGTTCGCCCGGGGGATCTTGTAGTAGCTGCGGAAGGTCATCGTCCGGGCGTTGCCCCGGCCGGCGATGTCGTAGATGGCGTCCGCGCCGCGGTTCGGGCCGACGGTCTCGTTGCAGGTCGCCGCCCCGCCACCACCCAGCTCGTCGGTGAAGATCACCTTGGTGCCGGAGTTGTTGAAGGTGGCCGAGTGCCAGAACGCGAAGTTGACCTCGTCCCGGACCCGGTTGATGACCCGGGGGGCCTCGCGGTTCTTGATGTCGAGCAGGATGCCGTCACCCATGCAGGCGCCGGCGGCCAGGTCCTTCGACGGGTAGGCGGTGATGTCGTGGCAACCGGTGGTCGCCGAGCCGGTCGGGCTGCCGGGGAAGCCGCCATCGTCCGGGAAGAGGTTCGGCGTCGCGACCACTGCCGCGTCGGTCGGCTTCTTCACCGGCACCTTGATGATGGAGATGGAGTCGTGCGGCGGCTGGCAGTCCGGGAACTCGGCCCGCGGGCTGTACGACGAGACGTACAGGTAGATGGCCTTGCGGTCCTTGCCCGGCACCAGGGTGTGGGTGTGGGAGCCGCAGGCCGTCTCGACGGACTTGATGTAGCGCGGGTTGGCCTTGTCCTTGATGTCGAAGACCTTGATGCCCTCCCACGAGCCCTTCACGTCCGCTCCCTGCGTGGTGCTGTTGCAGGAGTCGTCGCTGCGCGACGAGTCGGTGGAGAGGAAGAGCAGGTCACCGTGGACGGAGATGTCGTTCTGCGACCCCGGGCAGAGCACCCGGGCCTTGACCGTCGGCGCGCTGGGCCGCGAGATGTCGTAGATGACGAAGCCGTTGTAGTTGCCGGCGAACGCGTACTTGCCCTGGAAGGCGATGTCGCTGTTGGTCGCGTCCAGTGGGGCGACCTTGGGGACGTTCGCGATCTGGCGCAGGTTGGGGCTGCTCACGATCTCGTCGACGCCGGGGATCGTGTTGGTGAGCGCCGGGGCCTCGGCCGCCTGCGCCACCGTCTGGGCGTTGCTCGCCGGGGCGACGAGGGCGCTGGCGACGAGGAGGCCGGTCGTGGCGAGCGCCACGACACGCAGTTGTCGTAACCGTGGCTTGTGGAATCTGATCATCGGCGGGGCCCTTCGCAAGGGGGAGACGATGGTTGACACGTTACCGCCCGACGAAGAACGTCGATGTGAGCTGGATCACATGAAAGCGGGTTCTTCAATGGATAGCATCGCGGTGACCTCGACTGCAGGGAGTGGCCCATGACCAACCGGCGCGCACGCATCCTGGCGGTCGTCACACTGGCTCTCGTGTTGCCGCTGGTGGTGTTCATGGTGATCCGCCTCGACGGCGACACCGGTACGAGCGCACCGCAGCCGGTCTCCGCGCCCGTCACCTCCGCCGCCTCGCCCACGGCCAGCCCCGTCCCCACCGACCTGACCGTCATCGCGCCCGGCCGTCCGGGTGAGACGGCGGCAACCCGCCCGGCGCACGAGGTCCGCGACGCCGGTCCCGCCCCGCACAACTCGCTGGACGTCTGGTTCGTCCGGATGATGATCCCGCACCACGCGCAGGCCCTGGCGATGGCGGAGCTCGCCCCCGACCGGGCCGCCGACCCCGACGTCCGGGCCATCGCCGAGCGCATCCGGGCCAGCCAGGGGCCGGAGATGGGCATGATGCGCGGCTGGTTGCAGACCCGTGGCCTTCCGGCGGAGGTGCAGGGGCACGACCACGGCACCATGCGCGGCATGCAGTCGCCCGAGGCGATGCGACAGCTCGCCGCGACCCGTGGCGCGGACTTCGACCGGCTCTTCGTCCGGATGATGACCGAGCACCACCAGGGCGCCATCGAGATGGCCACCAACCTGCTCACTGTCGGCTCCGACCTGACGCTCAACGAGTTCGCCAACTCCGTCGCCACCGAGCAGACCGTCGAGATCGACCGCATGCGCGAGGTCCTCGGCGGCTGAGCCCGGGCGCGGGGCGCGAGGCGCGAGCATCCCGGCACGTACGCTGGGTGACCGTGAGACGCACAGTGTTCGGTCGCCCGCTGCGCGGCGTCGCCTTCGACGTGGCCGTCGCTCTGCTGGTGGTCCTCGTCTCCCTGGCCGCGGCGGTGAACCAGCCGGGCGGTTGGGCGGCCACGGCGGTCGGCGTGGGGATGGCGGTGGCGCTGCTGTTCCGTCGCACCCACCCGAGCGCGGTGACGGTGGCGGTCGCGGTGCTCGCCCTGATCCAGGTGATCGCCCGCTGGGGTCCGCTCATCTACGACGTGGCCGTCCTGATCGCGCTCTACAGCGTGGTGAAGTACGGCCGGCGGCTGCGCGACGGTGTACTGGCCGGCGCGGTCGCGGCCGTCGGCGTGCTGCTGGCCGCAGCGCAGACCCCCAACGTCATCCAGTGGTGGGTGACCGCGCTGTGGTACGCGCTGGTCACCGGGGCGGTGTGGCTGGTCGCGCTGAACGTGCGGACCCGCCGGCTCTACGTGCTCAGCCTGGAGGAGCGGGCCAGCACCCTGGAACGCGAGCGAGAGGCCGAGTCCCGGGCGGCGGTCGCCGAGGAGCGCACCCGGATCGCCCGTGAGCTGCACGACGTGGTCGCCCACAGCATGGCCGTGATGATCGTCCAGGCGGACGGGGCCCGGTTCATGCTCGACCGTGACCCCGCCCAGGCGCGCACCGCCGTGAAGGTGGTCGCGGACACCGGCCGGCAGGCACTGGAGGAGATGCGCCGCCTGGTCGGCGTTCTGCGCGACGCCGGCCCGGCCGGTGCGGACGGTGCCGACGGGCTGGCGGTGGCGGCCGACCCCGAGCACCGGCGCCTCGCGCTGGCCGAGCTGCCCGACCTGCTGGCCCGGTTCGACGACGCCGGTCTGCACGTTCGCAGCACCGTCACCGGTGCGCCACCGGCCCTGCCGCCGGGCCTGGAGCTGACCGTCTACCGGGTGGTGCAGGAGGCGTTGACCAACGCGCTCAAGCACGCCGGCGTCGGCGCCGGCGTCGAGGTCTTCCTGTCGTACACCGCCGAGGCCGTCATGGTCCGGGTGGTCGACGACGGCCGCGGCCGCCCGCTGGTCAGCCCGGCGCCGTCCGGCGGTCACGGCCTGCTCGGCATGCGGGAGCGGGTGACGGTGTACGACGGCAGCCTCACCGCCGGTCCCCGGCTGACCGGGGGCTGGCAGGTCGAGGTTCGGCTGCCGCTACCGTCAGAGCCGGCAACGGAGGTGATCGCGGCATGACGGTCCGGGTAGTGATCGTGGACGACCAGGCGCTGGTCCGCGCCGGTTTCCGGATGGTGCTGGAATCCCAGCCCGACCTGGAGGTCGTCGGGGAGGCGATCGACGGCGCGGACGCCCTGCGGGTGCTCGCCCGCACCGAGGCCGACGTGGTCGTGATGGACATCCGGATGCCCACCATGGACGGGGTGGAGGCGACCCGTCGACTCTGCGCCGAGCGGCCCGAGGGTGGCCCTCGGGTGCTGGTGCTGACCACCTTCGACACCGAGGCGGACGCGTTCGCGGCGTTGCAGGCCGGGGCGAGTGGTTTCCTGCTCAAGAACGTCCCGCCGGAGGAGCTGCTGGCGGCGATCCGGGTGGTGGCCCAGGGCGACTCGGTGGTGGCTCCGTCGATCACCCGACGCCTGCTGGACCGGTTCGCCGGGCAGCTCGGCGCCGCCCCGAGCGCCGACCCTCGACTCGCGCAGCTCACCGAACGAGAACGGGAGGTGCTGCTGCTGGTCGCCCAGGGGCTGTCCAACGCGGAGATCGCCGCCCGGGTGCATGTGGCCGAGGCGACGGTGAAGACCCACGTCGGGCGGATCCTGGCGAAACTCCAGCTGCGCGACCGGGTCCAGGCGGTGGTCCTGGCGTACGAGAGCGGGCTGGTCACGCCCGGCGGATGACACCGTGTACGACCTGGGTCGTAGCGGCCGGAGGGCGCACCGCGACCCGGGGCGCACGCAGGTCGAGCGCGCAGGTGGAGATCGACAGACCGGTGCCGGCCATAGCGTCGGAGGGGTCCGATCCGCCACCTGCACCGGGAGCCCCGCATGATCCGCCTGACCCTGCGTTCGCTGCGCGCCGAGGCGCTGCGCATGCTGCTCTCGGCGCTCGCCGTCGTGCTCGGCGTCGCGTTCGTCGCCGGCACGATGATCTTCGTGGACGGGATGCGCGCCGGGGCGTACGAGCGGGCCGGCACCTTCGACCGCCACACCGACCTGGGGGTCTACTCAGCCGGCCGAGAGGTGTTGCCCCCGGCACTGGTCGACCGGGTGCGGGCGGTCGACGGGGTGGCCGCCGCCGCCGGTGAGCTGACCAACACCGCCGGGATCGTCGGAGCCGACGGTCGGCCGGTGCTCGGCTTCACCATGCTCGTCGCCATCCCCACCGAGGACGCGCTGCGCTCGTACGACGTGGTGGCCGGCCGGTTGCCCGACCGGGCCGGCGAGGTGGTGCTCGACGCGCCGACGGCGGCCGAGCAGGGCTTCGGGCTCGGCGCGGCGGTCCGGATCGGCGCCACCGGCGGGGCGGCCCGCCCGTACACCCTGGTGGGCACCGTCGACGTGGCCGGCACCGCCCGCGACGTCGGCGGTCCGTTCGTCGGCCTGGTCGGGCCGGACGCCCTGGCCCTCACCGGCGAGCGCGGCTACGGCCGGATCATGGTGGCGGCCCGACCGGGCGCCGACGTCGCGGCGCTGACCGAGAAGGTTCGGGCCGCCTCCGGCGCCGAAGCCACAGTGAAGAGTCGCCAGCAGATCCTCGACGAGGCCGTGGAGGACGCGGTCCGCAACGTGGAACAGTTCCGCATGCTGCTGTTGATCTTCGTGGGGGTCGCGGTCGTGGTGGCCGGCTTCGTGATCGCCAACACCTTCGCGATCGTGCTGGCCCAGCGCACCCGACGGACCGCGCTGCTGCGCCTGATCGGTGCCACCCGGGGACAGGTCTTCCGGTCCACGCTGCTGGAGTCGGCGGTGCTGGGGCTTGTCGCCTCCGCGCTCGGGGTGCTGCTCGGGGTGGCCCTCGCCGCCGGATTGCGGCTGCTGCTGTCCCGACTGGACGTGCCGGTCACCGGTGGGCTGACCGTGAACGGTTCGACAGTGCTCACCGGCCTGCTGCTGGGCACCGGGCTCACCGTGTGCGCCGCCCTGCTGCCGGCCTGGCGGGGGACGCGGATCGCCCCGGTGGCCGCGCTCACCGACGCCGCGGTGCAGCCCAGCCAGGGTGCCGGTCGGGTTCGGTTGAGCATCGGCGCGGTGGTCCTCGCCGTCGGTGTGGCCGCGCTGGCCGGCGCCGCCAGCGCCGGTCAGCTGCTACTGGTGGCGGTCGGTGGGGTGCTCACCTTCTTCGGGATCGTGCTGTTCGGGCCGGTGCTCGTCCCCGCGCTGGCCCGGGTGTTCGGCTGGCCGGTCCGACGAGTGCTCGGCACCATCGGTGAGCTGGCGGTCAGCAACACGGTGCGCAATCCGCGGCGGGTCGCCGCGACCGCCACCGCGCTGGTGATCGGTATCGGACTGGTCTCGGCGTTCATGGTCGGCGCGCGCAGCACCAAGGACGGCATCGAGCGCAGCGTGGACGCCCAGATCGGGACGGACTTCGTGGTCAGCGGAATCGGTCAGGACCTGCCGGCCGCGCTCGTCGGTGAGCTCGCCTCCCGTCCCGAGCTGGGTGTGGTGCACGAGCAGCGCAGCACGGTCGTCGACGACGTCGAGATCCGCGCGGCCCACCCGGCGCTGGTCGGCCGGACGCTGAGCGGGGTGCTGTCCGGCGACGCCGAGCGGGTCGGGCCGGGGCAGGTGCTGGTGCACCGCGGGTTGGCGCGGGCCCGCGGTTGGCAGGTCGGCTCCCCGGTGACCGTCGGGGGGAGGTCGTTCCGGGTGGCCGCCGTGGTGACCGACGACAGCCCCAGCGGTGAGGTGCCAGCGGGTCACGTCATCGACCTGTCCGACCAGGACTTCACCGCGCTCTTCCCCGCCCGGCGCGGCTACCTGGCCGAGATCGACCCCGCCGCCGGGGTGGGCCCCGCGCGCGCCCGCGACGCGATCACCGCGGTGCTGGGCCGCTACCCGACGGTGAACCTGATGGACCAGGGCGCCTACAAGAAGATGCTCACCGGCACTGTGGACATGCTGCTCGCCTTCGTCACCGCGCTGCTCGGTCTGGCCGTGGTGATCGCCCTGGTCGGCGTGGCGAACACCCTGAGCCTCTCGGTGGTCGAACGGACCAGGGAGAACGCCGTGCTGCGGGCGGTCGGGCTCACCCGAGGGCGGATGCGGGCGGTCCTGGCGGTCGAGGCGGTGCTGATGGCGCTGGTCGGCGCGGTGCTCGGGGTCGGGCTCGGCACCGGAGTCAGCGCGTCCACCATGGCCCTGCTGGACCGCCTCGGCGGCGACTTCCACGTGGTGCTGCCGCTCGGCCAGCTCGGGCTGATCCTCGGTGTCGCGGTCCTCGCCGCCCTGCTCGCCTCGGTGCTGCCGGCCCGCCGAGCGCTGTCCCGCCCGGTCGTCGAGGCGCTCGCCGACCAGTGAGCCGGTCGCGGTCCGGACCAGCCGGGTCTCCCCCCGGTGACCGGACGGACATCCGCCGGCCGGCCCCGCCATCTTCCCCGGCGGCGGGACCGGCCAGCGGTGCCGGGTCTACAGGCGCTCGACCATCGGGCCGACGCACCGGTTACGGGTGTCGAAGATGTAGCGGGCGTGCCTGACCACGAGGTCGTAGTCGAAGGTGTCATGGTCGGTGACCACCACCACCGCGTCGGCCGCACGCACCTCACGCTCGCTGAGCCCGACCACTGTGACCCCGGCGGGGATCTGGTGCGCCTCGGCGTACGGCTCGACGGCGTGCACCTCGGCGCCGAGGGCCTGCAACCGACGGGCCACGTCCACGGCGGGGGAGTCGCGCATGTCGCCGGTGTTCTTCTTGTACGCCAGACCGAGCAGCAGTAGCCGGGCACCGCTGACGGCACGACCGTCCCGGTTCAGCCCTCCCATGATCCGCTGCGCGACGTGTTCGGGCATCTCGTGGTTGACGTCGTTGGCCAGCTCGATGAACCGGAACTGCCGACCGAGGCGGCGCTTGACCTGCCAGGACAGGTAGCACGGATCGATCGGCAGGCAGTGCCCGCCGACGCCGGGGCCGGGCCGGAACGGCATGAAGCCGAACGGTTTGGTCGAGGCGGCGTCGATCGCCTGCCAGACGTCGATGTCGAGGTGGTGCGAGAGCATGGTCAGCTCGTTGATCAGCGCGATGTTGACCTGGCGGAAGGTGTTCTCGATCAGCTTGGTCAGCTCGGCGACGCGGGTGGAGTCCACCGGTACGGTGCGTTCCACGAGGCGCTGGTAGAACTCGTCCACCCGGGCCAACGCCGCCGGGTCCACACCGGAGACGACCTTCGGGGTGTTCTCCAGTCGCCACGTCGGGTTGCCGGGGTCGATCCGCTCGGGGCTGTAGCCGAGGTGGAAGTCACCGGGGCTGGTCAGGCCGCTGGCCGACTCCAACAGCGGGCGCAGCAGCTCCTCGGTGGTGCCCGGGTAGGTGGTCGATTCCAGGATCACCGTGCAGCCCGGGCGTACGTATGGGCCGATACCGATTCCGGCCTGCTCGACGAAGCTCAGGTCCGGGGTCCCGTCGCGCAGCGGGGTCGGCACAGTGATGACGCAGATGTCGAACTCGTCAGCGTCGCTGTACTCCGTGCTGGGGTGGTAGCGGCCGCTGCCCAACGCGCGGCCCAGCTGGTCGGCCCGAATGTCCTCGACGAACGACTCGCCGGAGGCGAGACGCTTCACCCGGTCGGCGTCGACGTCGAGACCGACCACGTCGAGCCCCGCCTCGACGGCCCGCATGGCCAGCGGCAGTCCGACGTACCCCTGACCGATCACGACCAGCTTTTCAGCGCTCACCCAGGCTCCCGCAGCAGATGGTGTAAATAGCCTGCTGAGAGCCTAGAGGCGTCTTCGGCGTCGTAAGTCCGTTTTGGGGATATCGGTGCTGGTGGGACTGACGGGGGTCGGCCACAGCGCGCGGCTCAACCTTCCGCCGGCACCTCGGGATCGACAGGCGGGCTGGAGGTGGCGGGTGGATCAGGAGGCGCGCTGGTCGTCGGCGGCGCGGCCGTGGTGGGCGCCGCGCTGGTGGGCGGCGCCGTGGTGACGCCCACCGTCGGCGTCGGCGAGTTGGCGGTCTGGCTCGGCTGCAGGCTCGGCGTGGCGGAGACCGACGCGGACGGGGAGTTGCCGGTGACGTGCGGCCGGTCCGGCCGGCCCGGCTCGACGCTGGTGATCTGCTCGTTCGCCGCGGGCAGGTCGACGGGGCCGCTCGGTGCCACCGTCGGCGAGGTGGCCGGCAGATTGACCGCCGGGTCGTCGCCGACGTTACGCGTCGCGGCCAGCGCCGCGCCGAGCCCGACCAGCGCGACCAGCATGGCCGCCGCCGCGCCGACCAGCGGACCCCGCCGTCGGCGCGGCGGCGGCCATGCT
>NZ_PYAK01000058.1 GCF_003264365.1 Micromonospora noduli | reverse complement strand
TCGCCGAGGCGCTGCCGGCCGGGCCGGTGCGGTGCCGCCCGCTGCCGGTGCCCGGGTCGTCCGGCGGGGGCGTGGCGGTGCGGGCGGCGCTCGGGTCGTCCGGCCGGGGTGTGGCGGTGCGGGCAGTGTCGGGCGCCGGGGTCGGAGAGGTGTCCACGGAGATGAAACGGGCGGGGAGGCACCGGGGTGACGAGCAGGGGCGCTCGCGGCGGCCGGTCTGCGCCTCGAGCGCGACCACACGGGTGCGCACGCCGGACGAGCCGGGTGCTGCGACCGCAGTGCCGGGGGTGACCGGCCTGATGTTGGCCTGGCCACCGGCCCGGTCGGCCGCCGCGAGCGGCCTACATGAAGAGGGTAGTCCCGGTGACATGGGCCACACAATGGGAATATTGAAGCTGATCACGTACCTGGCGTGACGGCCGTTCCTGTCGGACCTCCGGCGTACCGTTGATGGCATGGCGCTCGACATTCCCCGGCTGGACAGCCGCTTCCAGGTCGTCAGTGAGTTTCAGCCGGCCGGCGACCAACCGGCGGCCATCGATGAGCTTGAGCGTCGGGTTCGGCGCGGCGACCGCAACACCGTGCTGCTCGGCGCGACGGGCACCGGCAAGAGCGCGACCACGGCGTGGCTGATCGAGCGGCTGCAACGCCCCACCCTGGTGCTCGCCCCGAACAAGACGCTCTGCGCGCAGCTGGCCAAGGAGTTCAGCGAGCTGCTGCCGCACAACGCGGTCGAATACTTCGTCTCGTACTACGACTACTACCAGCCCGAGGCCTACATCCCCCAGACCGACACCTACATCGAGAAGGACTCCTCGATCAACGAGGAGGTGGAGCGGCTGCGGCACTCGGCGACGATGTCGCTGCTCACCCGCCGCGACGTGATCGTGGTGGCGACCGTCTCGGCGATCTACGGCCTGGGCACCCCGGAGGAGTACCTCAACCGGGCGGTGAAGGTGCAGATCGGGCAGGAGCTCGACCGCGACCAGTTGCTGCGCCGGCTCGTCGACATCCAGTACACCCGCAACGACATGGCGTTCCAGCGAGGCACCTTCCGGGTCCGCGGCGACACGCTGGAGATCATCCCGGCGTACGAGGAGCTGGCGATCCGGATCGAGCTGTTCGGTGACGAGGTGGAGAAGCTCTACTACCTCAACCCGTTGACCGGTGATGTGGTCCGCGAGGTCGACCAGCTGGTGATCTTCCCGGCCACCCACTACGCGGCCGGTCCGGAGCGGATGGAACGCGCGATCCGTGACATCGAGGTGGAGCTGGCCGAGCGCCTCGCCGAGCTGGAGCGGCAGGGCAAGCTGCTGGAGGCGCAGCGGCTGCGGATGCGCACCACCTACGACATCGAGATGATGCGGCAGGTGGGCTTCTGCTCCGGCATCGAGAACTACTCGATGCACATGGACGGGCGGCTGCCCGGCAGCCCGCCGCACGCCCTGCTCGACTACTTCCCCGACGACTTCCTCACGGTGGTCGACGAGTCGCACGTGACCATCCCGCAGATCGGCGGCATGTACGAGGGCGACGCGTCGCGCAAGCGGATGCTCATCGACCACGGCTTCCGGCTGCCCAGCGCGGCCGACAACCGGCCGCTGCGCTTCGACGAGTTCCTGGAGCGGGTCGGCCAGATGGTCTACCTCTCCGCGACCCCCGGCACCTGGGAGATGGAGCAGGCCCAGGGCGAGTTCGTCGAGCAGGTGATCCGACCCACCGGTCTGGTCGACCCGGAGGTCGTGATCAAGCCGACCAAGGGCCAGATCGACGACCTGATGCACGAGATCAAGCTGCGGACCGACCGGGACGAGCGGGTGCTGGTCACCACGCTGACCAAGAAGATGGCCGAGGACCTGTCCGACTACCTCCTGGAGAACGGCATCCGGGTGCGCTACCTGCACTCGGAGGTCGACACGTTGCGCCGGGTGGAGCTGCTGCGCGAGCTGCGCAAGGGCGACTACGACGTGCTCGTCGGCATCAACCTGCTCCGCGAAGGTCTGGACCTGCCCGAGGTGTCGCTGGTGGCGATTCTGGACGCCGACAAGGAGGGCTTCCTGCGCAGCGGCCGGTCGCTGATCCAGACCATCGGGCGGGCCGCCCGTAACGTCTCCGGCCAGGTGCACATGTACGCCGACAAGATCACCCCGTCGATGGCGGCGGCGATCGACGAGACCGATCGGCGTCGGGCCAAGCAGATCGCGCACAACGAGGCGCACGGCATCAGCCCGGAGCCGCTGCGTAAGAAGATCCACGACATCCTGGACGACATCTACCGCGAGGCGGAGGACACCGAGAACTCCCGGGTCGGCGGCGCGGTGCGTCAGCTTTCCCGAGGCAAGGCGCCGGTCAAGGAGACCCGCAGCCGGAGCCGGTCCGCCGCGAGCACCACCTCACGGGAGGGGATGGCCCGTGCCGACCTCGCCCAGCTCATTCAGGAGCTCAACGACCAGATGTTGGCCGCCGCACGCGAGCTTCAGTTCGAGTTGGCGGCCCGGATCCGCGACGAGGTCTCCGACCTGAAGAAGGAGCTGCGCGGCATGGACGCCGCCGGCGTGAAGTGACGGCCACCCGGCCGGCCGGGCCAGCGCTCCGCTCGGGCCCGGCCGGCCGGGGCACGCGAAGGGCGGGCACAGTTGACGGCGGTGGCGCCGATCGGCGAGATGGTCCTCGGGGTGCCCGACGCCAGCCTGCGTCCGTTCGTCGACAGGTACGTGGGTTACCGGGAACGGGCTGACGTGCCACTGGTCCGCCGGGAGCCGGCTGGCGTCTTCGTGGTGCTGATCCTGGGCTGGGGCGCTCCGCTGGACGTGACCGATCCGCGTAGCGAGCAGCGCGGCGTCACCGCTGTCGACTCGTTCGCGGCCGGCACCTTCGACAGTTGGTGCACCACGCGCACGGTGGGCGTGGGGGAGGGTGTCGAGTTGCTGCTCGCCCCCCTCACCGCCCGCCGGCTTCTCGGTCTGCCTCTGAGTGAGCTGACCAATCGGGCCGTCGGCGTCGGGCAGCTCCCGGGCCGTTGGCTGGATCGGCTGCGCGGCCGGCTCGCCGAGGCCACCGGCTGGTCGGAACGGTTCGACCTGCTCGACCGGGTGCTCGCCGCCCGGCTGGCGGCGTCTCCGCCGGTGGACCCGCGGCTCGACTGGGCGTGGCGGTGGCTGGCCACCAGCGGTGGGCGGGGGAGCGTCGGTGTGCTCGCCGACGAGTTGGGCTGGAGCCGCCGGCACCTCGCGTCCCGGTTCCGGCAGGAGGTCGGGCTGCCGCCCAAGATGGCCGCCCGGCTGCTTCGCTTTCAGCAGGCTCACGCCGCGTCGACCCGGGCCGGCGGGGTCGGGCGGGGAGTCGACTGGGCCGCCGTGGCGGCGGGCTGCGGCTACTACGACCAGTCCCACCTGATCCGGGACTTCCACGAGTTCGCGGGGGCCACGCCGGCCGCGCTGCTCTCCGGCCGCTGACAAGCACCGGCCGACCGAAGCCGGGCCGGCGACCGCCGAGCCGAGCGAAGCCGGGTCGGCGAACCGCCGAGGTCACATTCGTCCAATCCGGAGCCGCGCCGCCGGCCGCAGAATCGGGTCATGCGAACCATCTATCCGATCTTCCGTTACCCCGATCCCCGCGCCGCGATCGACTGGCTCGGTGCCGCCTTCGGTTTCCGGGTGCATGCCGTGCACGAGGCGCCGGACGGTACGGTCGCGCACGCCGAGCTGGTCCTCGACACCGGCATGATCATGCTGGGTGCTCGGGCCGACGCCCCGCCCCGTCCGGCCGACGACGACTGGTCGGTCTATGTGGCCGTGTCGGACGTCGACGCCCACTGCGCCCGGGCCCGCGCGGCCGGCGCCGAGATCATCCGCGAGCCGTTCGACACCGACTACGGCTCCCGTGACTACTCAGCCCGCGATCTGGCCGGCAACGTCTGGTCCTTCGGCACGTACCGACCCTGAGCCGGCTACGCCGACCCGGGGGCGGGCGGCCCGCCGGACCAGCCTGAGCGGCTTGAAACCGCACTGACCTGCGGAGACGGTGTGTTCGGGCTGGCCCGGCCGGCTGGCGGCGTCGAATGCCCTGATTGCGGTGCGCGAGCGAGCTATTGCACTGGGTGATCGTCCTGCGTAGTCTCCCTCGGTGGGGAGGCCGGGATGCCGCTGCCAACAAGTCCTGTCATTCGACGTGCACGTCTCGGCGCAGAATTGCGCCAACTCCGTCGGCGCGAGTCGCTGACCCTGGAGCAGGTCTGCGACCGGCTGGGCTGGGCCTCGACGTCGAAGCTGTCCCGCATCGAGCTGGGTCAGAGTCGCCCGGACCTCGCCGACGTGCTCGATCTGCTGGATGTCTACAAGGTGCCCACGCCCGCCCGGGAGGCGCTGATCGTCATCGCCCGGGACGCGGCGACCAGTCGAGGCTGGTGGAAGACGCTGGGCGAGATGAGCGAACGGCAGCGCACCTACGCCGAGTTGGAGGCCGGCGCCGCCGACATCGTCGAGTACCAGCCGTCGGTGGTGCCGGGGCTGCTCCAGACGCCCGCGTACGCCCGGGTGCTGGTCAGCGCCGGCGCCCAGCTCACGCCGGAGGTCGATGTGGAGGCCGAGGTGCGCGCGAGGGCACTGCGGCAGGAGGTGCTCCGGCGGGCCTACCCGCCGCGCTACACGGCGGTGCTCGCCGAGGCCGTCTGCGACCCGGGTGACCTGCCGGTGGCGGTGTGGCGTGAACAGCTGCGTCATCTGGTCGCGGTGACCGGCCTGTCCCACGTCACGGTGCGACTGTTGCCACGTGGAGCGGCCGGTGGCGGGCTGCATCCGCTCACACCGTATTCCTGCTATGCCTTTCCCGACCCGGCGGACCCGCGCACTGTCATGCTCGAGGCGTTGACCACCGACGTCCGGTTGGCCACAGTGCTCGACGTGGACCGCTACGAGCGGATGACAGCGGCGCTGCTGGCCGCGGCGCTGTCATCGGAGGAGACGGTCACCGTGCTGGCCCGCCGCGTCGGCGAGTAACGGTTGAGGGTGCCGACGGTGAAGCGCCGCGCGGCCACCGGGCCCGGCGCCCCCGAGCCCGTCGGGACCGGCGGCCGGCGCGTGCGCCCGGCACGATAACCGTGGGGTACGACAGCTCGGCTCAGGCCGGTACGTCGAGGAAGTGTTCGACCACGGGTGGTCCCGCGAAGTGCGGCCCGATCAGCGCCCGCCACCTGTCGAACCGTTCGGTGGCCCGGAAGTTCTTCTCGTGCGCCTCGACCGAGTCCCATTCGACGAGCAGCACGAAGCGGGTCGGTGACTCGATTCCTCGGGTCATCCGCACGGACCGGCAGCCGGTCGCTCCGGCGAGCACCGGGTGACCCTCGGCGTACGCGGCGGCGAACGCGTCCTCGTGTCCGGGAAGTACGTCGATCAGCGCGACCTCAAGCACCATGTCGGACAGCCTCCCACGGCGGTCGGGGCAGTGGGTGTCGCGGGTCGGTGCCGGGACCACTGCCTGGACTCCTCCCCGGCTCGACCGGGGGCGTTGACACGGACCCTAGGGTGGCCTCGTGATCATCGACTGGCTCACCGGCACCGCGTTTCGGGTGGCCGGTACCGGCACCACCTGGGCGGAGCTGCTGGGGTTCGTGACCGGTGTGCTCAACGTGTGGCTGGTGGCCCGGCAGAGGGTCGCCAACTGGCCGATCGGCATCGCCAACGTGCTGCTGCTCATGGTGCTGTTCTGGACCGCCGGGCTGTACGCCGACGCGGGGCTCCAGGTCGTCTACGTCGCGCTCGGCTGCTATGGCTGGTGGCACTGGCTGTTCGGGGGCGAGCGGCGCACCCGGCTCACGGTCAGCCGGACGGGGCGGCGGGAGTGGCTGGCGCTGGCCGCCGCCGGGCTGCTGCTCACCGGCGCGCTCTGGGTGCTGCTGGACCGGGCCACCGACTCGACAGTGCCGCTGCCGGACGCGTTGACCACGGCGCTGTCTCTGCTGGCCACGTACGGGCAGACCCGCAAGCGGGTGGAGAGTTGGTGGCTCTGGATCGCCGCCGACCTGATCTACATCCCGTTGTACGCGTACAAGGGGCTGCACCTGACGGCCGTCCTCTATCTGGTCTTCCTCGCGCTGTGCGTGCTCGGGTTGCGCGCCTGGCGGGCCGACCTGCGTCGGTCCGACCGGTCGAGCGCGGTCCCGCCCGGCCCGGCCCCGGTCACCGTGTGAACGCCGAGACATCCGGCCGTGCACCGGCGCCACGCGGGCCGGCGCGCTCGGCCGCCGCGTTCGGGCACGGGATGATGGTGGGCAAGTTCTATCCGCCGCACGCCGGGCACCACGCGCTGATCCGGGCTGCCGCCGCCCGCTGCGCCGAGGTGACCGTCGTCGTGGCGCCCTCACGCCGGGAGTCCATTCCGCTTCCGCTACGCCTCGACTGGCTGCGCGAGGTGCACGCGGACACGCCGTGGGTCCGTTTCGTCGGCCGGTACGACGACCACCCGGTGGACTACGCCGATCCGGCGGTCTGGGACGCGCACTGCGCGGTGTTCCGCGAGGCGGTCGGGCCGGGGTCGGTGGACGCGGTCTTCTCCTCCGAGGCGTACGGCGGCGAGCTGGCGCGCCGCTTCCACGCCGTACCCGTGTCGGTGGATCCGGATCGGCGGACCGTGCCGGTTTCCGGGACGGCCGTGCGCGCGGACCCGGCGGGTCACTGGCGGTGGCTGAGCCCGCCGGTGCGGGAGTGGTTCGTCCGGCGGGTGGTGGTGGTCGGGGCCGAGTCGACCGGGACCACGACGATGGCGGCGGCGCTCGCCGGGCACTACGGCGCGTCCTGGGTGCCGGAGTACGGCCGGGAGTTGACCGCTCGCAAGCTGGCCCGGCTGCGGGAGCGGACGCCGGAGGCGACCGTCTTCGACGTCGCCTGGGACCCTGACGACTTCCGCGCGGTGGTCCGCGAGCAGCAGGCGGCCGAGGACGCGGCGGCCCGGACGAGCGGGCCGCTGCTGGTCTGCGACACCGACGCGAGGGCGACGGCGGTGTGGGAGGAGCGCTACCTGGGCAGCGCGTCCGAGGAGGTACGGGCGGCGGCGCGTCGGCCGGCGCTGTATCTGCTGACGGATCACCAGGGGGTGCCGTTCACCGATGACGGTCTGCGCGACGGTGAGCACCTGCGGGCCTGGATGACCGAGCGCTTCCGGGCCGAGCTGGCCGGGTGCGGGGTGCCGGTGGTGGAGTTGGCCGGATCGCACGCCGATCGGCTGGCCCGGGCGGTGCGGGCCTGCGACGACCTGCTCGCTGCCGGCTGGTCGCTCGCGGACCCGATCGCCGCACCCGACGTGCGCTAGCCTCCTAGGAAGCATTAGCCGGTGTGACACGTCGAACGGTGTCCGGCACCACCGGCTGCCCGGGGTGTGATCACGGGGCGTGGTGGGCAACAATGGTCACCGAGGAGGGGAGTATTCCCCCGCAACGGAGTCGTCAGCACGGTCGATCGCCGGAACCACGGCGGCCCGACCCGGCCCCGTAGGTCGCTGCCCCACACCGGGGCGACGGCGGAAGAGACCTCCGACAGTCACCAGAGTGAGCGACAGCGGCACGCCGGCTCCCGCAGGGGCGTACGGTGTGCCCGACGCCGCGTGTCTGCCGGAGGAATGAACGTTGGACGTGTCCGGATTGGTGTGGGCGGGGACGCTTGTCGCACTGACTGCGGTCCTGCTCGTCGACCTGTTGATCATTGGTCGGCGCCCGCACGAGCCGAGTGTGCGGGAGTCGAGCCTCTGGGTCGGCTTCTACGTCGGTCTCGCCCTGCTCTTCGGCGTGGGTGTCTGGCTGACCTCCGGGGCCAGCGCGGCCGGCCAGTTCTACACCGGCTGGCTCACCGAGTACAGCCTCTCGGTGGACAACCTCTTCGTCTTCGTGATCATCATGGCTCGCTTCGGGGTGCCCCGGCAGTATCAGCAGAAGGTGCTGCTCGTTGGCATCGTGCTGGCGCTGGTGATGCGCGGCGGGTTCATCGCCGCCGGCGCGGCGCTGATCACGCAGTTCTCCTGGGTCTTCTACATCTTCGGCGCGTTCCTGATCTACACCGCCGTGAACCTGGCCCGGCAGGGTGAGCCGGACGAGGACGAGTTCTCCGAGAACGTGCTGATCCGGTGGAGCCGCAAGGCGCTCCCGATCTCGAAGGACTACGACGGCGCGAAGCTCACCACCCACGTGGCCGGCAAGCGGCTGTTCACCCCGATGCTGATCGTGATGATCGCGATCGGCACCACCGACCTGATCTTCGCGTTGGACTCGATCCCGGCGATCTTCGGCATCACCCAGGAGCCGTATCTGGTCTTCACCGCGAACGTCTTCGCGCTGATGGGCCTCCGGCAGCTCTACTTCCTGCTCGGTGGCCTGCTGGACCGGCTGATCTACCTGAGCTACGGCCTGGCCGTCGTGCTCGGCTTCATCGGGGTCAAGCTGGTGCTGGAGGCGTTGGCCGACAACAACCTGCCGTTCATCAACGGTGGCGAGCACGTCGGCTGGGCACCGCACATCCCGATCTGGTTGTCGCTGCTGGTCATCATCGGCACCCTGGGCGTCGCCACCGCCGCCAGCCTGATCAAGTCCTCCCGCGACCGGCGTCGCGAGTTGGCCGACGCCCGACGCTGACCGGTCACCGGCCGGGTGCGGACACGCGCCCGGCCGGTGAGACCCGGTGCGCGCCGACCAGCGTGGCGGTCCGGTCGGCCGGCAGTTCCTCTTCGATGACCCGCCGCCGCCGGTAGCAGGCGTGCAGCATCCGGCGCTGGCCGCCGTCGCCGGGGGTGGCGGTGACGATGCCGATGTGGTGGATCTTGCGGCCGGGTCGGGCGAAGAAGTAGAGATCGCCAGGGCGTTCCGCGCCCAACGACAGCGGGGTGGTGGCCACTGCCTGGTCGTCGGCGTCGCGGGGCAGCAGCACCCCGAACCGCCGCCAGGCCAGATGCACCAGCCCCGAGCAGTCGATGCCGTGCGCGGAGAGACCGCCCCAGATGTAGACCACGTCCAGCAGTCGCTGTGCCACAGCGAGCGCCTGCTCGGCGGTCGGCGACGCGGCCGACGCCGGGACCAGGTGCCCGTCCGGCAGCCAGAGCGGTGCGGCCCGGCCGGGGACGTGCACCGGCCGCCAGTCGTCGAGCGCGGGGCCGGCCGGGACGAGGCGGGTGCCGACGACGACGCCGGGCAACTCCACCGGCCCGTTCGGGGCGGCGTGCAGCCCGGTGACCGTGGCGTCCACCACCAGCGGGCGGTCGGTGCTGGTGTGGGCCGGGTCGGGAACGGCCAGCTGCCCGGCGGGGAGCCAGCCCGGGTAGCCGCGCGGGTCCAGCTTGGCGGCTGGTTGTTCGACGGCGACGACCCGGGCCCAGCCGTCCGGGCGGAGCTCGCTGACGAGGACCCGTTCGCCGAGCAGGAGTTGGCTCAGCACGCAGTCACCGACCTGCTGGTCAGTGTCCAGTCCGGAGACCCAGGTCGGGATGTCGACACCGGCGGTCAGCGCTGGGCAGTCGACCGGGCGGACCGCCTCGGGGGAGGTCCACAGCGTCGCCACGGCGACCCGGACGACGGCCTCACGGCCCGGTTGCAGCTCCACGTCAACCCCCAGATCGTGTCGGCTGTCGAGGGAAACCTTATGAAAGAAACCGACAGCCATCAACCATGAGCCTGCACTTTTGCTTCAGCGAGGCCAGAGATGCCCAGGCCAGGGGCGTCCGGCAGCACCACGGTCGCCCCGTCGTAGCGGATGCCGCCCTGCACCGGTGACCAGGCCAGCCACCAGGCGGCGTCCAGGTCGGCGACGGCTGTGGTGCCGTACGCGGCGACCAGGCTCGCCGCCGCCCCGATGCCCACCTGGCTCTCCATCATCGAGCCGACGACAGTGCCGAGCCCGTGCGCGGTGGCCAGGTCGAGGAGGGTACGGGCCGGATGCAGCCCACCGCACTTGGCCAGCTTGACGTTGACCAGATCGGCGGCCCGGCGGCGGATCAC
The DNA here is from genome assembly GCF_003264365.1 of Micromonospora noduli. Lineage (GTDB taxonomy): Bacteria > Actinomycetota > Actinomycetes > Mycobacteriales > Micromonosporaceae > Micromonospora > Micromonospora noduli. The sequence goes on along the minus strand of NZ_PYAK01000058.1, from coordinate 26,945 downwards.
CTCCACCAGGTCACGGACCCCGAAGACCGCCTCGTCGGCCAGGATCGGCACGGACACCCGGTCGCTGACCCAGGCCAGCCCGTCCAGGTCCCAGCGGGCCACCGGCTGCTCGACCAACTCCACGTCGAGCCCGGCGTCCTCGATGCCGCGGATCACCCGGACCGCCTCCCGGGGCGTCCAGCCCTGGTTGGCGTCCAGCCGGATCCGGATGGCGGGGCCGACGGCCGCCCGCACCGCGCGCACCCGGTCCAGGTCGCCGGCCGCGTCGGTGCCGACCTTCAACTTGAGCACGCCGAAGCCGTCGGCCTGCCGCTGCCGTGCCGCGGCCGCCAGGTCCACCGCGTCACCCGCGGCCAGCGTCACGTCCGTCGGGACCCGCAGCGTCGTGCCCCCGAGCAACCGCACCAGGGGTACGCCCAGCCGCCGCGCGGCGAGGTCGTGCAGGGCGACGTCCACCGCCGCCTTCGCGGCCTCGTTGCCGACCACGGCGCGCTGCACCTCGGCGCAACGGGTCACCAGGTCGTCCGGGTCGCGGCCGATCAGCTGTGGGCCGAGCAACTCGCGGACGCACGCCTGCGCGCCGGCGACCGACGCGCCGGTGACCTGCCAGACCTGGGGCGCCTCGCCGAAGGCGGACCGGCCGTCGCTGTCGACGAGCTCGACGACCAGCGTGTCCACTGTGGTGGTACGGCGTAGCGCGGTCACGAATGGGGTGTGTAAGGGGGCGGAAACCCGGTGGGTGCGTACCGCCGAGATCGTCATGTGAGGCACCCTATACAAAGGTTCACCGCGGGAGGGGAGACCGGATGACCGGGCAGGGCTGGGAGCTGGTGGGTGCACCGAACGCGCGTGACCTGGGTGGGCTCGTCGGCGCGGACGGGCGGCGGGTCCGGGTCGGCCAGTTGATCCGCACTCCGGCGCTGGGTCGGCTGACCGACGAGGACCTACCGGTGCTGGCGAAGCTGGGGCCGGCGTGCGTGGTGGATCTGCGCGACGCCTCGGAGATCGCGGTCGCGCCGGAGGACCGCTTCGCCGGTGAGCCACGGGTGGTGCGCCTGCCGGTGCACGACGCGGAGCACCCGGTCTTCACGTACGTCTCGGCGGTGCTGCTCGGTCACGACCTGGACGCGTACGCGGAGCTGGCCCGGCAGGGCACGGCGGGGGCGATGGCGGCGATCTACCGCTGGTTCGTCACGGGTGAGTCGGCGCGGGTCGGTTTCGCCGAGGCGGTGCGGCTGGCCTCCCGGCCGGAGAATCTGCCGCTGCTCTACCACTGCTCCGCCGGCAAGGACCGCACCGGTTGGCTGACCGTCATCCTGTTGACGGCGCTCGGGGTGGACGAGGCGGCCATTCGCGCCGACTACCTGCGCAACAACGAGCTGACCGACAGCCTGCGGGCGGTGATCGTCGAGGCGATGCGCCGGCGGAATCCGGAATTGGACGTCGACGCGGTGTTGCCGGTGCTGGAGGTCCGGGCCGAGTATCTCGACGCCGGTTACGCCGAGGTGCGTCGGGTGCACGGCTCGTTCGACGCGTACCTGCGCGACGGGCTGGGGCTCACCGACCCCGACCTCAGGGCATTGCGGGCGCAGTTGCTGGAGTGACCGGTGCGTCGGCGGGTGTGCCGGCGCGGGCGGCGCGGCCGGTGACGATCAGTGCCTGGCCGGCGGCGTAGGTCGCCATGACCAGCACCGGCGCGCCGGGTGGCTGGGCCACCTCGGCCACCTCGGCCACCCCGGCGGCTATCAGCAGGTCGGAGCCGAGGAAGAGCGCGGCGCCGAGACCGACCCGCCAGCCCTGGGTGGCGGCGGTGCTCGCCATCGCGGCCAGCGCGATCGCGTAGCCGGCCACCGGTACGGCAAGCCCGACGTCGGTCAGCCCCGCCCACATCCAGGTCAGCGCGACGACGGTCAGCACCGCGTACCCCAGGGGGACGGCGACCAGCGGCGTGCGGCGCAGCGCGGTCGCGGCGCCGTGTCGGGTGAAGGCCGCGAGGTAGCAGAGGTGCGTGCCGAGGAAGCAGGCCATGCCGGCGAGGAACCAGCCGGTGCCGTCGATCATCAGGGCGACGTCGCCGCCGGTGGCGAAGGCCAGCGCGGCGAGCAGCAGCCGGTCCGGTCGGGCCGCGCGTTCGGCGCTGACCCGCCAGAGGTACGCGGCCAGCAGCGGCATCAGCAGCGGCTTGGTCAGTAGGAAGGCCAGGCCGCCGCCGGTGGCGTTGGCCAGCAGGTTCGCCGCCGTCACGACGAGGAAGGCGATCAGCACGGTGCGACTGCGGGGCATCGGCGGCTCCGGGGTGGGGGTGGGAGCAGCCTAGCCCGCACGTACCGCAGTAGTCGGTCGGGTCAGAGCTGGTGGCGGGCAGCCCAGACCTGCGTCGAGATGTGCGCGAGCAGCAGGCAGGCGTCGTCCTCGACCTGGTCGTCGCCCCCGGCCAGCTCGGTGGTGGTGCAGACGGCGATCAGGTACGGCGGGGCGTCGTCGGGCAGCACCAGGCCGGCGCCGTGGCGGACGCCGCGTACCCAACCGTTCTTGTGCGCGATGCGGGTGCCCTCGGGCAGGCCGGCGGCGAGGTCCTCGCGGTGTTCCTGGGCGAGCAGGACGTCCAGCATGGTGGTGCAGGCGGCCGGTGAGGCGAGTGGGCCGGGGGTGTCGGCCCCGGTGGCCAGGGCGCCGAGCAGGGCGGCCAGGTCGGCGGCGGTGACCGTGTTGGTGATGCCGGCCTCGCGGGCGGCGAAGTCCTCGATGCCGCGGCCGGTGACGCTGTTGCGGGCACCGGCGAGCGCCCAGACCTCGGCGACCGCGGGCAGCCCGACGTGGCCGAGGACGAGGTTGGTGGCGAGGTTGCTGGAGCGCACGATCATCCGGTCGGCCAGCCAGCGCAGCGACGCGGTGCCGCCGATGCGGTCCCAGACCGCGTCGTCGTTGTCGTAGGGCTGCGCGTTGGCGAAGCGGGGTGCGCCGGGCTGGGCGGAGTCGAAGTCGTTGACGACCGGGACCGGGGCGTCCAGGTCCAGGGCGCCGGTCTCGGCGGCGCGGTGCAGCGCGGCGAGCACCGCCACTTTCATGGTGCTCGCGGCGTAGTGGCCGGCGTCCGCGTGGCGGGTCCAGGTTGGCGGCGCGTCGAGCCGCCCGACGTACGCGGAGACGGTGCCGGGCACCCGGTCCAGGTGGGCGTCGAGATCATCCCAGGTCATGCCGGTGACCGTAGCGGATCAAGCGGGGGTGGGCTCGCGTACCCGTCGGGGGAAACGACGGGCGCGCCGGCCGCAAGCGGCCGGCGCGCCCGGTGTCGGGTGCTGGTGGGTCAGCCGGCGTGCTTGCGGCGGGCGGTGGCCCGGCCCCGCAGCTGCTGGTCGAGCACCACCTTGCGGATGCGCACCGTGGCCGGGGTGACCTCGACGCACTCGTCCTCGCGGCAGAACTCCAGCGCCTGCTCCAGGGTGAGCTTGCGCGGCGGGACCAGCTTCTCGGTCTCGTCGGAGGTCGACTGCCGCATGTTGGTGAGCTTCTTCTCCTTGGTGATGTTGACGTCCATGTCGTCGGAGCGGGAGTTCTCCCCGACGATCATGCCCTCGTACACCTCGGTGGTGGGCTCGACGAAGAGCTGACCGCGCTCCTGAAGGTTGGTCATCGCGAAGGCGGTGACCGCGCCGGCCCGGTCGGCGACCAGCGAGCCGTTGTTACGGGTGCGCAGCTCGCCGAACCACGGCTCGTACGACTCGAAGACGTGGTGCAGGATGCCGGTGCCCCGGGTGTCGGTGAGGAACTCGGTGCGGAAGCCGATCAGGCCGCGCGCCGGCACCAGCCACTCCATCCGGATCCAGCCGGTGCCGTGGTTGACCAGCTGCTCCATCCGGCCCTTGCGGGTGGCGAGGAGCTGGGTGATCGCGCCCAGGTATTCCTCCGGGGCGTCGATGGTCAGCCGCTCGACCGGCTCGCAGGTCTTGCCGTCGATTACCCGGGTGACCACCTGCGGCTTGCCGACGGTCAGCTCGTAGCTCTCCCGGCGCATCTGCTCGACCAGGATGGCCAGCGCCAGCTCGCCGCGGCCCTGCACCTCCCAGGCGTCCGGCCGCTCGGTGGGCAGGACCCGCAGGGACACGTTGCCGATCAGCTCCTTGTCGAGCCGGTCCTTGACCATCCGCGCGGTGACCTTGGAGCCCTTGAGCCGGCCGACCAGCGGCGAGGTGTTGGTGCCGATGGTCATCGAGATGGCGGGCTCGTCGACGGTGATCAGCGGCAACGCGACCGGGTTCTCGACGTCGGCGAGGGTCTCACCGATCATGATCTCCGGGATGCCGGCGACGGCGATGATGTCGCCCGGGCCGGCGGTCTCGGCCGACGTGCGCTCCAGGCCCTCGGTCATCAGCATCTCGGAGATGCGGACCCGCTGGGTGCTGCCGTCGGTGCGGCACCAGGCCACCGTCTGACCCTTGTTGATGGTGCCCTGGCGGACCCGGCACAGCGCGAGCCGGCCGAGGAACGGCGAGGCGTCCAGGTTGGTGACGTGGGCCTGCAACGGCGCGCCCTCCTCGTACGAGGGTGCCGGGATGGTGTCCAGCAGGGTGCGGAACAGCGGCTCCAGGGAGGTGCTGTCGTCGGGCACCGAGCCGTCGGCGGGCTGGGTCAGCGAGGCGATGCCGTCGCGGGCGCAGGCGTAGACGATCGGGAAGTCGATCTGCTCCTCGTCGGCGTCCAGGTCGAGGAAGAGCTCGTAGGTGTCGTCCACGACCTCCTTGATCCGGGCGTCCGGACGGTCCACCTTGTTGATCACCAGGATGATCGGCATCCGGGCCCGCAGCGCCTTACGCAGCACGAAGCGGGTCTGCGGCAGAGGGCCCTCGCTGGCGTCGACGAGCAGCACCACACCGTCGACCATGGTCAGGCCGCGCTCCACCTCGCCACCGAAGTCGGCGTGGCCGGGAGTGTCGATGATGTTGATGGTGACCGGGTCGGAGCCGTCCGCCGGCAGGTAACGCACGCCGGTGTTCTTGGCGAGGATCGTGATGCCCTTTTCCCGCTCCAGGTCACCGGAGTCCATCACCCGCTCGGTGTTCTCGCCGCGTGCGCCGTACGCGCCGGCCTGCCGCAACATGGCGTCGACCAGGGTGGTCTTGCCGTGGTCGACGTGAGCGATGATGGCGACGTTGCGGAGGTCGGTGCGAAGCTGCATACCCTCTATCCTTCCGCCTGCGCTCGCGCAGGCTGCGTCGGGGTCACCCCCAGGTGCCCCTGATCTATGGTGAAACCGCTGTGCCGGTGGTTCTCCCGGCTGGCATGCTGGCACCCGTGTCCCGGGGGCCTGAGTGCACGACCTGCTGACCTGGGTGCAGGGTCTGCCCACCCTGTGGATCTACCTGGTCGCCGCGCTGATCGTGGCGGGCGAGACCGCGGTGATCTTCGGCCTGCTCGTGCCGGGTGAGGCTACCCTGCTGCTCGTCGGCTTCCTCACCTACAACGGTACCTTGCGGCTCGGGCCGGCGTTGCTCGCGATGATCGTCGCGGCGGTCCTCGGCGATGGGCTGGCCTTTCGGGCCGGACGGCGGTACGGCTCCCGGCTGCGCGCCGGGCTGGGTCACCGGGTCGGGCCGCAGCGGTGGGCCCGGGCCGACGCCATGCTCGCGCGCCTCGGTGGGCGGGGGGTGTTCGCCGCCCGATGGGTGGCTTTCGCCCGGACCCTGGTGCCCCGGCTGGCCGGTGCGGCCGGCATGCCGTACCGGCGGTTCGCCCTCTGGAACCTGGCCGGGGTGGTGACCTGGGTGGGCGGGTCGGTGCTGCTCGGTCACCTCGCCGGTGAGTCGTACGACACGGTCTCCCGGCTTCTCGGCCGGGCCACCGGGGTGGCGTTCCTGCTGCTGGCCGGCCTGGTGGGTGTGGTGCTCGTGGGTCGGTGGCTGGGCCGTAACCCCGACCCGGTGCGCGCGCTGCTGTCCCGGGCCGGCGCTCTGCCCCCGGTGCGGTGGCTCACCGCCCGCTACGGGGTGCTGTTCTTCCTGGTGGCCATGCGGATCGGCCCGGCCTGGACGCTGCTGCTCAATCTGGCCGCCGGGCTGCTGCTGCTGTTCGCCGCCGGGCTCGCCATCGCCGGTCTGCTCGCGGTGGCGGTCCGCAACAGTGGGCTGGCCGCGCTGGACGGCGCCGTCGCGGGGTGGTTCGCCGCCCGGCGTACCCCGGACGCCGCTGAGGCCACACTGGTCGTGGTGTCGGTGGTACGGGGGTCGGTGCTGATCCTGTTGGTGGCGCTGGTGGCGGCGGTGCTGGCGTGGCGCAACCGACCCTGGCGGGCGGATTTGCTCAGCGTGGTCGGCACTGTGGGCGCGTTCGTGCCGCTGGTGGTGCTGGCCGTGGTGGCCGAACTGACCGGCCCGAACGGGACCGCCCCGCTCTCGACCCAGAACGCCGTGGTCGCGGCGAGCTTCTGCACCCTGGCGTGGCTGGTGTCGCGCAGCGCCCGCTGGCCGGTGGCGGTGGCCGCCTGGACCGCCGCGGCGGCGGGGGTGCTCGGGATCGGCGGCGCGCGGCTCTACCTCGGACTGGACACGGCGAGCGGGACGGCCGCGGCGGTGCTGCTCGGGGTGCTCTGGACTGTGGTGTTCATGGTCGCCTGGGCGACCCGGGACCGGGCGGTGGGCAACGGTCAGCCCCCGGTGGACCAGACCCCCCGGCGGCCGTCGCAGGGGCACCGCCGCCCGGTCGAACCTTGTTAGGGTGCGGCGACAATCACACGGGGGAGGCAAGGGAATGGTTCGACGCACCGATCGGCTGGGCGCCGCAGTGCTCGCCGGGTTTCTGCTGGCGGGCGCGCTGGTCGGCTGCGCCGCCAAGGGGGAGAGCCCATCGGGCCTGGCAGCGCCGGTCGCCGTCACCGACGGGTCGACCGATGCCCCGTCCGACGAGGTCGACGGGGAGCCGAGCCCGTCGGTGAGCGCCGTGGAGTCGATGGGCACCGCGCCGAGTCGTAGCGCGACCCCGACCCCGAAACCGACGAAGAAGCCGACGCGGACGGCACCGAAGCCGCGTGCGGTGGCGAAGCCGCCCACCGAGACCGAGGTTCCGCCGGCGCCGCCGAAACCGGCGCCGAGTTCCTGCAAGCCGACCTACAAGGGCAGCCAGGCGACCCGGTCCGAGGTGAAGACGGCGCTGACCAATGCGGCCAACCGCACCTACTGGCCGGTCTCCGCAAAGGACATCAAGATCCCGCTCAACCTGCTCAAGGCCACCGCGTGGCAGGAGAGCGGCTGGCAGTCCAACATCTACGCCTGCGACGGTGGGGTCGGGCTGTTGCAGGTGATGCCGGACACCGCGACCTGGATGAACCAGCGGTTCGAGAAGAGCTACAAGATCGACGCCTACCAGGACAACGCCTACCTCGGCGCCACCTACCTGGCCTGGGCGACGAAGTACATCGGCGACATGTACTTCGAGTCCGACTTCCGGCTCGACCCGGCACTGTGCACCAGCGAGCTGAATTCCTGCCTGCTAAACGCCGTCATCGCCGCGTACAACTTCGGGCACGGTGCGGTGGCTCAGGAGGGGAAGCCGCTGGCCATCCCCAACCCGTCGTACGTGCGCAACGTGCGGGCGCTGATGAGCGAGTGCGTCTGCCTGGCGTACTGACCTCGTCGGGGCGGTGGCGGATCCGCCACCGCCCCGACGAGGCGGTCAGTCGTGCGCGGCGACCGGCTCGGGCGAGCTCGGGGCGGCCTGCACCGGGTCGCGCGTGATGCGGCCGGGCCACCAGAAGCGGTCGCCGAGCAGGAACGCCAGCGCCGGCACCAGGACCGTACGGACCAGCAGGGTGTCGAGCAGGACACCGATGCAGACGATGATCCCGATCTGGGTCAGAGTGATCAGCGGCAGCACACCGAGCACGGCGAAAACTGCGGCGAGCAGCACTCCGGCGCTGGTGATCACACCGCCGGTGACCCGCAGGGCGGAGAGCATCCCGGCGCGGGTGCCGGCGCTGCGGGCGTCCTCCCGGGCCCGGGTGACCAGGAAGATGTTGTAGTCCACCCCGAGCGCCACCAGGAACACGAAGGCGAGCAGCAGCACACCGCTGTCCAGGGCCGGGAAGCCCAGCACGTGGTCGAAGAGCAGCCAGGCCGCGCCGAGGCTGGCGAAGTACGACGCGATCACGGTGAGCACCAACAGCAGCGGCGCGAGCAGACCGCGTAGCAGCAGCACGAGCACGGCGCCGACCAGCAACAGGATGATCGGCAGGATGAGCCGCAGATCCCGGTCGTTGGCCTCGTCGGAGTCGTACGTGGCGGCCACGGAGCCACCGACGATCGCCCCGGACGGGGCGTCGGCGCCGGCGGCGGCCGGCGGCGCGGAGTCGGGGACGGCGGCGACCGCCGCCCGCAGCGCCTCGATCGCGCGGTCCGAGGCGGTGGTGCCGGGTTCGGCGTCGAGGACCACGTCGACCTGGGCGACGGCCGCGCCGGCGTCGCCGGGGCGCGCCGAGGCGACACCGGGTACGGCGGTGGCGGCGTCGGTGACCGCCCGCACCGCCGCCGGCGTGGTGATCACGGCGACGGGCTGGGTGCTGCCGGCGGGGAAGGCCCTGGCCAGGGTCTGTGCCCCGGTCACCGCCTCGGGCTCGGCCCGGAACTGTTCGGTCTCGGACAGGCCGGTACGGATCCCGAGCCCACCCAGTGCCAGGCCGCCGAGCAGCACTGTGGCCAGCGTCGCGACCACCACCGGGCGGCGTTGCACGGCGGCGCCGAGTCGACCCCAGAGCCGACCCTCGCGCACCGGGCCGCCGACCCGGGGTACGAACGGCCAGAACAGGCCGCGACCGAAGAGCACCAGCACGGCGGGGAGCACGAACAGGGCCGAGAGCATGGCGAAGACCACACCCGTGGCGCACGCCACGGCCAGCGCCCGGTTGGTCTCCTGCTCGCTGAGCAGCAGGGTGAGGACGCCGAGCACGACGGTGCCGCCGCTGGCGAGGATGGGCTCCGCGGTGCGGCGCAGCGCGGCGCGCATCGCCGCGAACCGGTCCTCCTCGCGGCGCAGCTCCTCCCGGTATCGGGCGATGAGTAGCAGCGCGTAGTCGGTGGCGGCACCGAAGACCAGCACGCTGGCGATGCCGGTGACCTGACCCTGTTGGAGGTTGATGCCGACGCCCGGCACGATGACGTCCACCGCGCGCAGGGTGAGCTGCTCGGTGGCGGCGACCACGACCAGCGGCACGATCCACAGGAACGGGCTGCGGTAGGTGATCAGCAGGAGCAGCGCGACCACGGCGGCGGTCACCACGAGCAGGGTGACGTCGGCGCCGTCGAACACCGAGGAGAGGTCGGCGGTGAACGCCGGGGCGCCGGTCACCTCGGCGGTCAGCCCGTCGGGAAGGTCCGCGAGGGTGGCGCGTAGTTGGGTCACCGTGTCGGTGACGACCTCCTGCCCGCCGGCGGTGTTCAGCGGCACGGCGACCAGGGCCACCGCGCCGTCCGGGGAGACCTGGGCGGGGCTGACCTGCCCACCCACCGCGAAGCGGCGCAGGTCGTCGGCGCGAGCGCCGACGGTCGCCCGGTCGGTCTCGCTCAGCGCGCCGCCGTCACCACGACTGATCACCACGATGGCCGGCTGCACGTCGCGCGACGGCAGCTGATCCTGGAGACGTTGCACCTGGGTCGACTGCCACTGCACTGACAGGCCGGTGGCGGAGACCGGGGCCGGGTTGTCCGGCTGGGGTGTCCCGAAGACGGCCGCGCCCACGACGATCGCGGCGGCCACTGTGAGCCAGGCGGCCAGCCGGCCACGAGCGACTCTGGTGAACACAGACATCAGGTGACCTCAAGGTCCTTCGAAAGCCGAGTATCTTGATAACCGAGATTATCTGCGGCTGTTCTATGCTGCAACCCGGGGGACCGACGATGGGAAGAGCGGCGCGAGGTGGCGACTCACGGCATGTACCGACGGCGCGACACGCGCCGCGAGCAGCTGGTCGCGGAGATCACCAACAACCTCCGGCGGTACGCGGTGGACGCCCAGCAGGTCGGCCACGCCTTCGCCAACCTGCACGGTCTCAACCCGACCGACCTGCAGGCGTTGATCGCGGTGATGGACGCCGAGCTGCTCGGTGACCCGATCACCCCCGGCCGGCTCGGCGAGCAGCTGAACCTCTCCTCCGGCTCGGTCACGGCCCTGATCGACCGGCTGGAACGGGCCGGGCACATCCGCCGCGACCGGGACACCGTCGACCGGCGCAAGGTGCTGCTGCACTACGCCGACCAGGGCGCCGCCCTGGCCATGGAGTTCTTCCGGCCGCTGGGCGCCCGTACCGACACGGTGATGGCCCGCTTCAGCGAGGACGAGCTGGAGTTGGTGCACCGGTTCATGGCGGAGATGAGCGAGTCGCTGCGGGGGCACCGCGACGCGGTCCGCGCGGCCCGGCCGGAGTCACCCCGCCGCCCCACGGGCTGACCGGTGCCGGACCTCGTCACCCGCCTCGCCAGCGCCGCGCTGCGCCTGCCACCGACCCGGCCCGGCCCGGTGCGGGTCAGCCGTGACCTCCCGGTGCGGGCCCGCGACGGTGTGGTGCTGCGCACCGACCACTACGCCCCGGCCGTCCGCGGCGCGCCGACAGTGCTGATCCGCACCCCCTACGGGCGGGGCGGACCGCTGCGGCTGCTCGGTCGGCTGCTCGCCGCCCGGGGTCGACACGCGGTGATCCAGTCGTGCCGGGGCACCGGCGGCTCCGGTGGAACGTTCGCCCCGCTGGTGCACGAGCGCGACGACGGCGCGGACACGCTGGACTGGCTGCGTCGCCAGCCCTGGTGGTCCGGGCAACTCGGCATGTTCGGGGTCAGCTACCAGGGCTTCGCCCAGTGGGCACTGGCCGCCGACGCCGGCGAGGAGCTGCGCGCGATGGTCGCCGTGGTGACCGCCTCGGCCACCCGCGACTCGACGTACGCGGGGGAGTCCTTCGCCCTGGACACCGTGCTGACCTGGGCGGAGCTGCTGCACGCGCAGACCGTGCCATGGCTGGCCCGGCAGTGGGAACTCAAGCGCGGGCAACCCCGGCTGGCCGCCGCGCTGGAGCACCTCCCCCTGGCCGACGCCGACCGGGTGGCCACCGGCGTGACCATCCCGTTCTTCCAGGAGTGGCTGCGCCACCACACACCGCAGGCCGCGTACTGGCGAACGCGGGTCTTCGCCGACCAGGTCGCGAAGGTGCGGGCACCGGTGGTCATGGTCACCGGTTGGCACGACATCTTCCTGCCCGCCCAGCTCGACGATCACGCCGTGCTGCGCGCCGCCGGCACACCGCCGCGCCTGGTGATCGGCCCGTGGACGCACGGCAGCCCCGGACTGTTCGTGGCCGCGCTGCGCGAGGGGTTGGCCTGGCTCGACGAGCACCTACCGGCCGCGCCGCGATCGCCCGTCGCGGCGGGACCAGCCCGGCCGCCCGTGCGCATCCACGTCAGCGGCGCCGGCGGCGGTTGGCGGGACCTGCCGGACTGGCCACCCCCGGCGGTCGAGACCGCCTGGCACCTGCAACCCGGTGGCGAGCTGGCGGCACGCCCACCTGTCGCGTCGACACCGGACGCACTCCGCTACGACCCCGCCGACCCCACCCCGTCGCTGGGCGGTCCACTGCTCGTCGCCCAACGGGCCGGCCCGGTCGACAACCGGCGTGTCGAGGCCCGCGCTGACGTGCTGACCTACACCAGCGCGGCACTGACCGCGCCGGTCGAGGTGATCGGCCCGGTCCGCGCCGAGATCCACGTCCGCAGCGATCTGCCGTACCTGGACGTCTTCGTTCGTCTGTGCGACGTGGACCGCCGGGGTCGCTCGTGGAACGTGTGCGACGGCCTGGTGCGGGTCACGCCCGAGCGCTTCCCGGCCGACCCTTCCGGGGCGCTGCGGATTCCGGTGCCGCTCTGGCCGACCGCGTACCGCTTCGCCGCCGGGCACCGACTGCGTGTGCAGGTCTCCGGCGGCGCCCATCCACGGTGGGCGCGCAACCCCGGCACCGGGGAGCCGCTCGGCAAGGCGGTGACGCTGCGTGCCGGCTGGCGGCAGGTTCTGCACGACCCGGCGCACCCCTCGGCGCTGCTGCTGCCGGTCGTCCACTCTGCCCCGTCGCAACCTCCAATCTGAACAGACCCCTTCTGAGCTGGGCGTTTAGCGAAACTGCGGGCTATGGTTGAGCCAACGCCCGGCGCCGTGCACCAGTAGGCCGGGCTCGCCCGAAGCCCAGCACCGCGTACGCGGTGTGACGTCGTGCCCGGTCCCCGCCTCTCGGAAAGGGGGACCCCATGACCCGGGCCCCGGCTAATCTTCTGGCCGTCCGAAGCCTCCTTCTCACTCACCTCGACAACGCCCCTGGGCCGGACGACCTGGACCCGGGCGAGGTCGGCATCGTCGGCGACTCGGCCCACCGGGGCGGCTACCACTGCGGATCGGACCGGGTTGTCACCAACGACTACTCAGTGGTCGAGTCGCCCCGCGACCGGGCCGGGCTGACCCTCGACGCGGCGGCGCTGGACGTCGGCCAGTTCAACGTCCGCTCCGGTGGTCGTACGAACACGCTGCCCAGCTTCTCGGTCTGGTGCGTCGCGCAGTGCGCCGCGAACGCGGCCGACACCCGGGACATCCGGGAGATCATCTACAGCCCCGACGGCACCACGGTCAGACGGTGGGACCGCCTCGGCAAGCGCACCACCGGCGACAGCTCCCACCGCTGGCACACCCACTTCAGCTTCTTCCGCGACGCCATCAAGGCGGGCCGCGACCAGCGGCCCCTGTTCCGCCGCTACCTCAGCTCCATCGGACTCCTGGAGGACGACGACATGACCCCCGAAGAACACAACTGGCTGGCCACCGTCCACAAGAACCTCACCGTGCTGGACGGCCGCAACCCGATCGGGCAGATCTACACCCGGATGGCGATGGGTGAGGATGCCACCGTCCCGAACTTCGTCTCGGCGCACCCGACGCTGACGTCGCTCGCCGCCCAGGTGAGCGCGTTGCAGGCGGCGCTGACCGCGCTGTCCAACCGGGACTTCACCGATGAGCCGGCGATCGTCCAGGGCGTCCTGGCCTCGCTGACGCCGGAGAAGATCGCCGCAGCCATCCCGCCCACCATGGCCAAGCAGGTCGCCGACGAGCTGGCCCGCCGGCTGGTCGCCTGAGCGAGGGGCGGCCCGAGGCCGCCGGGCCGTCCCTCTTGGTGGCATTCCGCAACGACTGTTGGGCAATAGACATTGCGCAAGAGTTGTTGCGAATGTCATCCTGTCGGCATGGACAGCTCTGACGTACGCCAGATCACCGACTCCCGGGTGCTGGCCGCCATGTCCCACCCGCTGCGCCGCCGGCTGATGGACGTGTTCAAGGTCCACGGGCCCTCCACCGTCGGGCTGCTCGCCGAGCGCACCGACCAGGCCCCCGCGAACGTCAGCCACCACCTCAAGGTCCTCGCCGCCGCCGACCTGGTCACCGAGGCGCCCGAGTTGGCCCGGGACCGGCGCGAGCGGTGGTGGCGCCTGGTCACCCGAGGGCTGCGCTGGTCCAACGCCGACTTCGACGCCGACCCGGCCTCCCGAGCGGTCGCCGACGCCGCCACCTCGCTCAACCTGGACCGGCACGTCGCCCTGGCCCGGGCCTGGCACGCCGCCGACGAGAGCACCCAGGCCACCTGGAACGACGCGCCGTTCTCCACCGACCACTGGCTACGCCTCACACCCGAGGAACTGGCCGAGCTGAGCCGCGAGATGATCGACGTCCTCGCGCGCTGGGCCGACCGGGAGCTACCCGACGACGACGCCGACCGCAGGCCGGTCTTCGTGTTCGTCCACGGCGTACCGGCCCGACCGTGACCACCGCCACCCGCGGCGCCACCACCGACGTCCGGCCGCCCGGCGGGCTGCTGCGGCACCGCGACTTCCGGCTGCTCTGGGCCGGCCAGGCGGTCAGCAGCGTCGGCAGCAACGTCACCACTGTCGCGCTGCCACTGGTCGCGGTCGCCGTCCTCGACGCCGGCACCTTCCAGGTGGCGGTGCTCACCGCCGCGGCCTGGCTGCCCTGGTTGCTGATCGGCCTGCCGGCCGGCGCGTGGGTCGACCGGCTGCCCCGCCGACCGGTGATGGTGATCTGCGACCTGCTCTGCGCGGTGGCCTTCCTCAGCGTGCCGCTCGCCGCACTGCTGGGCCGGCTCACCGTCGTGCAGCTGCTGGTGGTCGCCCTCAGCGCCGGCGCCGCCCGGGTCTTCTTCGAAACCGCCGACCAGGTCTACCTGCCGGTGCTGCTGCGACCCGGGCAACTGCCGGAGGGCAACGCCAAGCTCCAGGCGACCCAGACTGTGAGCTACGTCGTCGGACCCGGCCTCGCCGGTCTGATCGCCCAGCTCACCGGCGCCGTCGCCGCGCTGCTGCTGGACGCGCTCACATTCCTGCTCTCCGCGGTGTTCCTACTGCGCATCCGCACCCGCGAACCACGCGTACGCCCCTCGGAGCGGTCCCGATCGCTGCGCCGGGACATCACCGAGGGGCTGCGCTTCGTCATCAGGGACCCGTACCTGCGGGTGCTCACGCTCTTCGGCGCGGCCAGCAACATCGGGCTGACCGGCTACCAGGCCGTCCTGGTGGTCTTCCTGGTCCGTGAACTGCGGCTCGAACCGGGCCTGGTGGGTGGCCTCGTCGGGGTGATGAGCGCCGGCGGGATCATCGGCGCGCTACTCGCCACCACTGTGGCCCGGCGCTGCGGCACCGCACGGGCGCTGCTGATCGCGGCGGCGCTCACCGGCCCGCCCGCGCTGCTCATCCCGCTCGCCGCACCCGGCGTCGGGCTGGCCTGGCCAGCCCTCGGCGGCCTGCTGATCGGTCTCGGGGTGGCCATCGGCAACGTGGTCAAGGGTGCCTTCCGGCAGACCTACACGCCGCACCACCTGCTGGGCCGGGTGACGGTGAGCATGCATCTGCTCAACTACGGCACGATCCCGTTGGCGGCCGTGCTGGCCGGTGCCATCGGCGCGCGTTACGGCGTCCAGACGGCAATTGTCGTGATGACCGCCTGGCTGGCGTTCACCCCGTTGATTCTGCTGGTAGGGCCAATCCGGAGGCGGCGGGACCTGCCCGCCGCCCCGGCGGCGTCTTGAGTGCGCTGCGACGGCGGCCGGAGACCGGCCGCCGTCACCGGCACGGAGCTACATCGGGCGGACGTTGTCCGCCTGCGGACCCTTCTGCCCCTGGGTCACCTCGAACTCGACCTTCTGGCCCTCGTTGAGCTCCCGGTAGCCGCTCGAAGCGATGGCGGAGTAGTGGACGAACACGTCCGGCCCTCCACCGTCCTGCTCGATGAAGCCGAAGCCCTTTTCCGAGTTGAACCACTTAACCGTGCCGGTTGCCATGCATCTCTCCCTGTTCAAAGCGGCTGACCCTCGGCCTCTGGCCGATGATCGCCCGTACCTGTTCGACAGTAACGGGCAAAACCCCGATCCGCTGGCCGAAGTGCCGTAGGTATTTGACTGAACTCGGGTGAACTCTGCGCGGCGGCATGCGAAACGCGCCCCGACCAACCGCCGCTGGGGCATGCTTGCGCCGATGAGGGATGCCGCAGCCGACGCGCTGACCGAGCTGGAACGCGAGATCCACGCACCCGGCGCCGGTCTGGACCGGCTCCGGTTGATGCCCACCCCGTTCGTCCCCGAGGTGCGGTTGCACCTGGCCGAGGACGCGATCGTCTGGTGGGCCCGGATGGAGGCCGCCGCCGGGCACGCGCTGCCGGCGCCGTACTGGGCGTCCGCCTGGGCCGGAGGACAAGCCCTGGCCCGCCACCTCCTGGACCACCCGGAGCTGGTCGCCGGCCGCCGGGTGCTCGACCTCGCCGCCGGGTCCGGACTGGTGGCCATCGCCGCCGCGCTCGCCGGCGCCGCGGAGGTGATTGCCAACGACATCGACCCGTACGCCGTCGCCGCCGTCAACCTCAACGCGCGGGCCAACCACGTCGCCGTCGACGCCACCGGGGACGACCTGCTCGACAGCACCGAAGCGAAGGTCGACCTCGTCGTCGCCGGAGACGTCTTCTACGACCGCGCGATGGCCGACCGGATGCTGCCCTTCCTGCAGCGGGCCGCCGCCGCAGGTGCCGACGTGCTGGTCGGCGACCCCGGCCGCGGGCACCTACCGACGGACCGCCTGACCGTGCTGGCCGACTACCCGGTGCCCACCACCGAACCGTCGGTCGACTCGTCGCTACGCCACGTGCAGGTGCTTCGCCCCGCCTGAGGCGGACCCCGACTCAGGGGCGACCCCGAGGCGGATACCAGGGGTCACTGGGGGCTACGACCCGATGTCCGAAGTGGCGCTACGGCCATAGCGTCAAGGCATGACGCAATGGCTGGCCCAGATCGGAGAACTACCGATCCTGCTGCTGATGGGTGCGCTCGGGCTCGTCATGCTCTTCGACGCCGTACCCCTGCTGGGTGTCCTGGTCCCCGGCGACGTCGCGATCCTCGCCGCCGTCGGCGTCGGCCGCCCGAGCACCGGGCTGGCCACCTTCACCGCGGTGCTGATCGGCTGCCTGGCCGGCTGGTCGCTGAGCTTCCTGGTCGGCCGTCGCTACTCCGACCGACTGCGCGACAGCCGCGTCGGTGGCTGGATCGGCGAAGCCCGCTGGACAGCGGCCGAAGGAATCCTGCGTCGCGGCGGCGGCCGGATGATGATGGTCGCGCCGTTCCTGCCGGTCTTCAACGCGCTGCTGCCACTAGCCGCCGGCGGGCTGCGGATGTCGTACCGCCGATTTCTCGGCTGCGCGACGATCGGCGCGGCCGCCTGGGCCGGTCTCTACCTCGCCCTGGGCACCGCGTCACGGTCGGTGGCCGGGTTGCTGCCGGGCGACCCCAGCCCGCTGCTGGTCACGATGGGGGTCGGGCTGGTGCTGGCTTCCGTCGCGTTGCTGGGGGCGCGGCGGCGGTTGTTCTCCGTCGTTGGCTGAGTTGTCTTCGTGCCGGGGGGCACGGGGGTGTGGGGGCGCTTGGAGCCGGGTTGCGGGTGGGTGGGGGCTGGGGCCCGCGCCGTGCCCGGCTCTGGGGCCGGGTTGCGGTGGGTGGGGGCGGGGGTGCCGCCGCCGTCGGTGTGGTTTGATCTTGGTGGTTCCTGGTCGACGTCGGGTCTTCTGTTCGGTGGTGGGGTCGGCTGTTTACCAGCCTCTGGCTTTCCACTGGGGGAGGGCGGGGCGCTCGGCGCCCAGGGTGCTGTCCTTGCCGTGGCCCGGGTAGAACCAGGTGTCGTCCGGCAGCTGCTCGAACAGCTTGTGCTCGACGTCACCGATCAGCGCCGCGAAGCGCTCCGGGTCCTTGTCGGTGTTACCCACCCCACCGGGGAAGAGACTGTCGCCGGTGAACAGGTGCGGGCTGCCGGCCGGGTCGCGGTAGAGCAGCGCGATAGAACCCGGGGTGTGCCCCTTGATGTGGATGACCTCCAGCGCGCAGTCGCCGACCGCCACTGTGTCGCCGTCGGTCAGCCGCTCCGACTCGATCGGCAACCCCGACGCGTCCTCGGCGTGCACCAGCGCCCGGGCGCCGGTCTTGGCGACGACCTCCTCCAACGCCACCCAGTGATCCATGTGCTGGTGGGTCGTCACCACGGCGGTGAGCCCACCGTCACCGATCAGTTCGAGCAGCCGGGGCGCCTCGTTGGCGGCGTCGATCAGCACCTGGTCACCGGTGCCCGTGCAGCGCAGCAGGTAGGCGTTGTTGTCCATCGGACCCACCGACAGCTTGCTGATGGTCAGCCCGTCCAGCTCCCGAACCGCCGGTGCGCCGCCGTGCGTGACGTCTCCGCTGTATGTCATGACGTTTCTATATCCATTCCGGTGGAGTAGGCAGGGGACCGTCAGGGGTGACGGAGAGCAGGGCGCCGTCGGCCCGGCCGATCAGCCAGGCGGCGACGTCGGGGGCGGGGCCGGCGACGATCGGGGCGTCAACGCGCTCCCCGATCACCACCTCATGCTCGCTGCCGTCGAGGCGCAGCACGATCGACGGTGGTGTCGGCCCCGTGGCGTGATGACTGGCCGCCTCTCGCAGCAGACGGTGGGCGAACGTCTCCGACCAGTCCGCGGCCCGGTAGTCGGCGGCCAGATCGAGGTGGTGCACCTCGATCTCCCGCAGCCGACCCCACACCAGCAGCGCCGCCGGCCACGGGCCCTTACGCGCCTGCACAGTCGCCGCCCAGGCGTCGGCCGGCATCGCCGCGACCGCCTCGGAGAACAGGTCCGCGGTGCGTCGCAGGTCGTCCAGGTGCGCGGCCGGTGGCCGGCCCGAACCGGCTTCGATATCCGCGGTGCGGGCGTCCAGCGAGGCGTACATCGGCAGCGCCGCCCCGGTGCGGGCCGCGGTGAGCAGGTTGACGAAGCCGTCGGCGTTGCGCGCCACGTGCGCCAGCACGTGGCCGCGCGTCCAGCCCGGCAGCAGCGACGCCGCGGCCAGGTCCGCGGTGTCGAAAGAAGCGGCGGTACGCAGTAGTCGGCTGGTGGCCGCGTCCACCTCGCCCATCAGCAACAGCGGATCCGTGGTCACCCGTCGACCCTAGCGGTCCGCCGTCGCGCCGTCGTCGGGGAAATCGCTTTCGGCGCGTCGGCGCGGGACCTACCGTCAGCGGCAGACGCGGCACCGGGACATCGGACGGAGGTGGTGATCATGCCGGACGTGGCACGCGTGTTCCGCCATCACCAGCTTCGACACCGATGAGGATGACATGACGATCGATCTGACCGCCCTCGGCTGGGACGCCGAGCGGACGGCGTACGCCGCGCGCCGCGGCGAGCACCAGCCGGGTCGGGTGGCCCGGGTGGACCGGGGGGTCTGCACGGTGCTCACCGCAGTCGGCCCGGTCCGGGCCAGCCTGGGTGGGGCGGTGCTGACCGTCGCCGCGCGCGACCCGTCCGCGCTGCCCTGCGCCGGGGACTGGGTGCTGCTCACCCACTGGCCGGACCGCCGCATCACAGTGGAGGTTGTGCTGCCGCGGCGAGGCGCGCTGATCCGGCGTACCGCCGGCAAGGACGCCAGCGGTCAGGTGCTGGCCGCCAACCTCGACGCCGCCGCCGTGGTGGAGCCGGTGCACCCCGAGCCGGACGTGGGCCGGATCGAGAGGCTGCTCGCCCTGGCCCACGAGTCCGGTGCCCGGCCACTTGTCGTACTGACCAAGGCGGACCTCGCGGCCGACCCGGCCGCGCTGGCCCGTCAGCTGGCCGCGGTCGCCCCCGGGGTGCCGGTGCTGCCGGTCAGCGCCGAACGTGGCCTCGGGCTGGAACCGCTGCGCGCCGAGGTGACGCCCGGCCGCACGCTCGGTCTGCTCGGCCCGTCCGGTGCTGGCAAGTCGAGCCTGGTCAACGCCCTCGTCGGGGCGGTGATGATGCCCACCCAGGCGATCCGGCGGGTGGACGGCAAGGGTCGGCACACGACCACCTGGCGGGCCCTCGTACCCGTCCCCGGTGGCGGTGCGGTGATCGACACGCCCGGTGTCCGGGCGGTCGGCCTGCTGGACGGCGCAACCGGGCTCGACCGGGCGTTCGCCGACATCGCCGGGCTGGCCGAGGGTTGCCGGTACGCCGACTGCGGCCACGACGGCGAGCCGGCCTGCGCGGTCCGGGAGGCGCTGCACACCGGCGAGCTCTCCACCCGTCGGTGGGAGAGCTGGCGGCGGCTGCAGGGTGAGGTGGCCCACGAGAGCCGACGGCGGGAGGCCCGGGTGGCGGCGGAGCGACGCGGCGGGTGGCGTTCGGCGCGGCGTCGGGCCGCGCGTCCGCCGGCACCCGGCGGCTTCTGACCGGGCGCTCGTAGGCCGCGCATGCGCGGGGTTGGTGGGCGGCGCTCTGGCGGGCTTGTGGGCGGTGCGTAAGCGGGGCTTCTGGGCGGCGCGGCCGACCGGGCTGAGCTGGGGGAATGTGCGGGCGAGGGAAACTGTCATACCTCGGGGCTAGAGTTGCCGAGGCGTGTTTTCCGCGCCCGCACGACCGCTCAAGACCACCCAGAGCGGGACAGATCCTTCGCTTCATCTTCTCCCGGGAGTACACGCACAGTGGCCGACCGACTGATCATCCGTGGCGCGCGCGAGCACAACCTGCGTGACGTCAGTCTCGACCTGCCCCGGGACGCACTCATCGTGTTCACCGGGCTGTCCGGGTCGGGCAAGTCGAGCCTGGCCTTCGACACGATCTTCGCCGAGGGGCAGCGCCGCTACGTCGAGTCGCTCTCGTCGTACGCCCGGCAGTTCCTCGGCCAGATGGACAAGCCAGACGTCGACTTCATCGAGGGCCTGAGCCCGGCCGTCTCGATCGACCAGAAATCCACCTCGCGTAACCCGCGCTCCACCGTCGGCACCATCACCGAGGTCTACGACTACCTGCGTCTGCTCTACGCCCGCATCGGTGAGCCGCACTGCCCGGTCTGTGGTGA
Organism: Micromonospora noduli; assembly: GCF_003264365.1. Taxonomy (GTDB): domain Bacteria; phylum Actinomycetota; class Actinomycetes; order Mycobacteriales; family Micromonosporaceae; genus Micromonospora; species Micromonospora noduli. The sequence goes on along the minus strand of NZ_PYAK01000058.1, from coordinate 6,541 downwards.
GCGCATCTCCCGGCAGAGCCCGCAACAGATCGTCGACCGGGTCCTCGCGATGGCCGAGGGCACCAAGTTCATGGTGCTCGCCCCGGTGATCCGCGGCCGCAAGGGCGAATATGTCGACCTCTTCGCCGAGCTCCAGGCCAAGGGCTACGCCCGGGCCCGGGTCGACGGCGTGGTGCACCCGCTGACTGAGCCGCCGAAGCTCAAGAAGCAGGAGAAGCACACCATCGAGGTGGTGATCGACCGCCTCACCGTCAAGCCGAGCGCCAAGCAGCGGCTCACCGACTCGGTCGAGGCCGCCCTGGGCCTGTCCAGCGGCCTGGTCCTGCTCGACTTCGTCGACCTCCCCGAGGACGACCCGGACCGCGAGCGCCGCTACTCCGAGCACCTGGCCTGCCCCAACGACCACCCGCTCGCCATCGAGGATCTTGAGCCGCGGGTCTTCTCCTTCAACGCGCCCTACGGCGCCTGCCCGGAGTGCACCGGCCTGGGCACCAAGAAGGAGGTCGACCCCGAGCTGCTGGTCCCCGACCCGGAGCGCAGCCTGCGTGAGGGCGCCATCCAGCCCTGGTCCACCGGGCACAACCTGGAATACTTCCTGCGCTTGCTGGAGGCGCTCGGCGAGGCCCAGCACTTCGACATCGACACCCCGTGGCGGGCGTTGCCGGCGCGGGCGCAGAAGACGATCCTGCACGGCTCCGACGACCAGGTGCACGTGCGCTACCGCAACAAGTACGGGCGTGAGCGCTCCTACTACACCGGCTTCGAGGGCGTGGTGCAGTGGATCGAGCGCCGGCACTCCGACACCGAGTCCGAGTGGTCCCGCGACAAGTACGAGGGCTACATGCGCGACGTGCCGTGCGCGGCATGCGGCGGTGCCCGGCTCAAGCCCGAGGTGCTCGCTGTCACGTTGGCCGGCAAGAGCATCGCCGAGGTCTGCAACCTGTCCGTGGGGGAGTGCGCCGACCTGCTCGCCGGCATCGAGCTGACCGACCGGCAGAAGATGATCGCCGAGCGGGTCCTCAAGGAGATCAACGCCCGGCTGCGGTTCCTGCTCGACGTCGGCCTGGACTACCTCTCCCTGGACCGCCCGGCCGGCACGCTCTCCGGCGGTGAGGCACAGCGCATCCGGCTGGCCACCCAGATCGGCTCCGGCCTGGTGGGCGTGCTCTACGTGCTCGACGAGCCGTCGATCGGGCTGCACCAGCGCGACAACCACCGGCTGATCGAGACCCTGATCCGGCTGCGCGGGCTCGGCAACACGCTGATCGTGGTCGAGCACGACGAGGACACCATCCGCACCGCCGACTGGATCGTCGACATCGGGCCCGGCGCGGGTGAGCACGGCGGCAAGATCGTGCACAGCGGCTCGGTGCCGGCGTTGCTGAAGAACAAGGAATCGATCACCGGGGCGTACCTGTCCGGTCGTCGGTCGATCCCGACACCGACGGGCCGCCGCCCGCAGGATCCGGCCCGCGAGCTGGTGGTGCACGGCGCGCGGGAGCACAACCTGCGCAACCTGACCGTCTCGTTTCCGCTGGGCCAGCTGATCGCGGTCACCGGGGTCAGCGGCTCGGGCAAGTCGACGCTGGTCAACGACATCCTGTACGCGGTGCTGGCCAACCAGATCAACGGCGCCCGGCTGGTGCCCGGCCGGCACACCCGCGTCTCCGGGCTGGAGCACGTGGACAAGGTCGTCGGCGTGGACCAGTCGCCGATCGGCCGGACGCCGCGCTCCAACCCGGCCACCTACACCGGCGTCTGGGACCACGTCCGCAAGCTCTTCGCCGAGACCACCGAGGCGAAGGTGCGCGGGTACGGCCCGGGTCGGTTCTCCTTCAACGTCAAGGGCGGGCGCTGCGAGGCGTGCTCGGGTGACGGCACGATCAAGATCGAGATGAACTTCCTTCCCGACGTGTACGTCCCCTGCGAGGTCTGCAAGGGCGCCCGGTACAACCGGGAGACCCTGGAGGTGCACTACAAGGGCAAGACCGTGTCGGACGTGCTGGAGATGCCGATCGAGGAGGCTGCGGAGTTCTTCTCCGCCATCCCGGCCATCCACCGGCACCTGAAGACCCTGGTCGACGTCGGCCTGGGCTACGTCCGCCTCGGTCAGCCGGCGCCGACCCTCTCCGGCGGTGAGGCGCAGCGGGTCAAGCTCGCCTCCGAGCTGCAGAAGCGCTCCACCGGGCGGACGGTCTACGTGCTCGACGAGCCGACCACCGGTCTGCACTTCGAGGACATCCGCAAGCTGCTGATGGTGCTGGAAGGGCTTGTCGACAAGGGCAACACGGTGATCACCATCGAGCACAACCTCGACGTGATCAAGACCGCGGACTGGCTGATCGACATGGGTCCCGAGGGCGGCCACCGGGGCGGCACCGTGCTCGCCACCGGCACCCCCGAGGAGGTCGCCGAGGTGGCCGAGAGCCACACCGGCGAGTTCCTGCGCCAGGTGCTCAAGCTCGACGGCAAGGCCAAGGGTGCGGCTGCCGCCACCACCCGGGCCGCCAAGGCCAACGGCGTGACCAAGGCGCGGGCCAGCCGTAAGGTGCCAGCCGCCGCGCGCTGACCTCTCTGTGCGTGTACGCGGGGCGGGGCGGGTCGGTTGACGACCCGCCCCGCCCCATTTGCCGGGTCGGACGAGTACCGCGATGAACCATCCGGCACAGTTGCCCGTGTGGAGAAGTGTGGCCGGCTTTCGACCGGCAGCGGGCTAGAGAGAGGCGAGGCATGAGTGACGATCAGGCGCTGACCGGTCCGGGTACGCAGACACGTCGTACCCTGCTCACCGGCGTCGGGGCGGTCGGCGCGGCCGTCGTCCTGGCTGCCTGCGGCAGCGACGACGGCGGCAACGGCAGCGGCAGTGACGCACCCACCAGTGGTGGCCCCGCCGTGCCCAGCACCGGCGACGCCGGCGGCGGAGACCGGCAGAATGCCCAGTCGTTGGCCACCACCGCCGACATCCCGGTCGGAGGCGGCAAGGTCCTCGCCACCGACGGTGTGGTCATCACCCAGCCCACGGCGGGCCAGTTCAAGGGCTTCAGCCCGATCTGTACGCACCAGAACTGCCCGGTGACGAACGTCGACGGCGGCACCATCAACTGCACCTGCCACGGCAGCAAGTTTTCGATCGAGGACGGCTCGGTGAAGGCCGGCCCGGCCACCAAGCCGCTGCCGCCGAAGAACATCAAGGTCACCGGCGACCAGATCTCGTTGGCCTGATCCGACCCGGGGCCGGCGGGCTGGCCCGGCCGCCGCACGCTGACCGGCCGGCCGACCCGGTGTCGCAGGATCGACTCGCGTTTCAGGAAGTCGGGGTGTTGGCGGTGTGCCGACACCCCGACTTCCGAGACGCGGAGTGGATCACGCTTGCGATGGGCTGTCGGTGCTGCGGACTAGGCTTGTCGGCGTGGCTGACCCCTCGACCTACCGCCCCGCACCCGGCACCATCCCGGAGCTACCGGGGGTCTACCGCTTTCGCGACGGCACCGGCCGGGTGATCTACGTCGGCAAGGCGCGAAATCTGCGCAGCCGACTCAACTCCTACTTCGGCGACGTCTGGAACCTGCACGAGCGCACCCGGCAGATGGTCACCACCGCCGAGTCGGTGGACTGGATCACCGTCGGCACCGAGGTCGAGGCCCTCCAGCAGGAGTTCACCTGGATCAAGCAGTACGACCCTCGGTTCAATGTCCGCTACCGCGACGACAAGTCGTACCCCTATCTCGCTGTCACCCTCGACGAGGAGTACCCCCGGCTGCAGGTGATGCGCGGCGCCAAGCGCAAGGGCGTGCGCTACTTCGGTCCCTATTCGCATGCCTGGGCCATCCGGGAGACCCTCGACCTGCTGCTGCGGGTCTTCCCCGCGCGGACGTGCTCCGCCGGGGTGTTCAAGCGGGCCGGCCAGGTCGGTCGTCCCTGCCTGCTGGGCTACATCGGCAAGTGCTCAGCGCCGTGCGTCGGCACCGTCTCCGCCGAGGAGCACCGGGCCATCGTCGACGGGTTCTGCGACTTCATGGCCGGGCGCACCGACACCATGGTCCGCAAGATCGAACGTGAGATGACCGAGGCGAGCGAGCAGCTGGAGTTCGAGCGGGCCGCCCGGCTGCGCGACGACGTGGCCGCGCTGCGCCGGGCCATGGAGAAGCAGACAGTGGTGCTCGGCGACGGCACCGACGCGGACGTCGTCGCGTTCGCCGACGACCCACTCGAGGCGGCTGTGCAGGTCTTCCACGTCCGCGACGGCCGGGTCCGCGGCCAGCGCGGTTGGGTGGTGGAGAAGACCGAGGATCTGACCACCGGGGATCTGGTGCACCACTTCTGCACCCAGGTGTACGGCGGCGAGCACGGCGAGGCCGACGTGCCTCGCGAACTGCTGGTCCCCGAGTTGCCCGCCGACGCCGACGCGCTGGCCGAGTGGCTCTCCAATCACCGCGGCAGTCGGGTGTCGCTGCGGGTGCCGCAGCGTGGCGACAAACGCTCACTGATGGAGACGGTGGAGCGCAACGCCAAGGACGCGCTGGCCCGTCACAAGCTCAAGCGCTCCGGTGACCTGACCACCCGGGGCAAGGCACTGGACGAGATCAGCGAGGCGCTGGGCATGAGCACGTCGCCGCTGCGCATCGAGTGTTTCGACATCTCCCAGATCCAGGGCACCGACGTGGTCGCCAGCATGGTGGTCTTCGAGGACGGGCTGCCCCGCAAGAGCGAGTACCGGCGGTTCATCGTCCGGGGCGCCACCGACGACCTCTCCGCGATGTCCGAGGTGCTCCGTCGCCGCTTCGCCCGCTACCTGGACGCGAGGTCCGAGACGGGCGAGGTGGGCGTGGAGTCGGCCGACGATCCGGCCGCCCCCCAGGACGCGGTCGAACCGCAGGTCGGCGTCCTGATCGATCCGACCACCGGCCGGCCCCGAAGATTCGCGTACCCGCCGCAGCTGGTGGTCGTCGATGGCGGCGCCCCACAGGTCGCGGCCGCCGCGCAGGCCCTCGCCGACCTGGGCATCGACGACGTGGCCCTGTGCGGGCTGGCCAAGCGGCTGGAGGAGGTGTGGCTCCCGGACGACGAGTTCCCGGTCATCCTCCCGCGCACCTCGGAAGGGCTCTACCTGCTGCAACGGGTGCGTGACGAGGCGCACCGGTTCGCCATCACCTTCCATCGGCAGCGCCGCTCCAAGCGGATGACCGAGTCGGCGCTGGACCACGTACCCGGCCTGGGCGAGGTGCGTCGCAAGGCGCTGCTGCGGCACTTCGGCTCGCTCAAGCGACTTTCGGCCGCGACGGTCGAAGAGATCACCGAGGTGCCAGGGGTGGGGCGGCGCACCGCCGAGGCGATCCTGGCCGCACTCGACAAGGACACGAAGGCTGGCGACGGCGCCGAGGCGAAGCCCGGCACCTGAGCATCGTGCCCGCTCGCCCAGCCGATCGGCTCACGCTGGCTGTCCTTGCTCGCCCCTTGATGGGCGGTCGTGCCCCCATGATCGTGCTCGTTCCTGGATGTAGTGGCCTCGTGGCGCGGGGAGGGGCCTGTTTCCTGGATCGAGCACGATCTAGCGGCGGTTCGCACCGCGCTCTGCCCCCGCCTCGGCGAGCCCGGGGGCGGACAAACGGGGCAGACGGGCGTGATCCCACTCGGCTTTCATGATGTCGGGGTGTCCCCGGCGCCAGGACACCGCGATTTCCGTGAACCCGAGTCGATCACGCCGCCATGGCCGTGATGCCGGGTTCACAGGAGCGCTGACCTGCGTCGGGTCGATCCCGCGCGGCCCTGCCCCGAGTCGGGCCGGTCCGCACCGCGCACCAACCTCAGGCTGAACCGATCCGCGCCGTCCTGACCCCGAGTCCGGCCCGGTTCGGGGCGCGCGAACGGCGCAGATCGGCATGATCCACTCGGCTTTCATGAAGTTGGGGCATCCCCGCCACCCGGACACCGCGACTTTCAGGAACCCGAGTGGATCAGGCTGCCGTGACCGCCGTGTCGGGGTCACCGACCCGGGCAAGGTGGGTGATTTGCCGGGTTTGGTGTCGGGTGTCGGGTGGTCGGGGCCACCCCGGCGGCGGAATCGGCGGCCGGGCCGGATCGTTATACCCGGCAGACCACCGCAACAGTCCGGGTCATGGTGCGCCGGCCCCGCCGGGAACACCCGCCAGGCCGCCCCGGTTACATCCCCCGGACGCCCGAGCAGCACAACGGCCGGGCAGGGCAGCCGCCGGGAACACCCGCCGGGCCGCCCCGGTTACACCCCCCGAACGGCCGAGCAGCACAACGGCCGACCCCCGCGGGTAGGCGGAATGACCTGCCACCGCGAACGGTTACACCCTGTCCCGACGCCGACCCCCTCGTTGCGGGTCACCGGGCAAAAGCTTCCCCCGCACGGCACGCACCCCCCTGTACTGCCGTGCGGGCACCCCCGACGCCAGAGGAGCACGCCATCATGCGTACCGATCTGATCCGTAAGACCGCTCTGACCGCTGCTGGCCTCGCGTTCACCGGTGGGGCTATCGCCGGACCGGTGACCGCCGCGTACGCCGCGTCGGATGCC
>NZ_PYAK01000057.1 GCF_003264365.1 Micromonospora noduli | reverse complement strand
GCCTCGGGCCGGCGGCGTCCGTCGGCGACCGCGGGCCGGTCGCGCGCCTGGCCGACGACCCGGCGGTACGCGACGCGCTGGCCGCCCGCAACGCGCCGCTGGCGCGATTCTGGCTGGATCAGCGGTCACCGGACGCGCCCGGACTGCCCGGGCTGGTCGGCCGCCGGGTGTTGATCGTGGACGCCGAGGACACCTTCACCGGAATGCTGGCCCACCAACTGAGCGCGTTGGGTCTCGCGGTGACCACCCGCCCCTGGCACGCGAGCGGCCCGGTCGACGACTACGACCTGGTGGTCGCCGGTCCCGGACCGGGCGACCCGGGCAGCACGGACGAGCCGAAGGTGCTGGCGCTGCGGAAGCTGCTGACCGGGCTGCTGGCCACCGGCCGTCCGACCCTCGCGGTCTGCCTCGGCCATCAGGTGCTGGCCGGGCTGCTGGGGCTGACGCTGCACCGCCGGGACGCGCCCTACCAGGGGTTGCAGCGGGAGGTGCCGCTGTTCGGCCGGACCCGCCGGGTCGGGTTCTACTCGACGTTCACCGCCCGCGCCGAGGCCGACCGGCTGGCCACCGCGTACGGGCCGGTGGAGCTGGCCCGGGACCCGGACGACGGCGCCGTGCACGCGCTGCGGGGACACGGCTTCGCCGGGGTGCAGTTCCACGCGGAGTCGGTGCTCAGCCCGGACGGGCTCGCCGTGCTCAGCGAGCTGTTGACCGAGCTGCTGCCCGCGCCGCGCCCGGACGAGCTGTCCGCGACGCGCGGAGGCGCATAGTCGCCCCGGCGCGGGGGTAGGGGCTGGATGGACCGGTGGCGCGGCCGGGTCGAGAGCCCCCGCCCGCGCCGCCGGTCGCCCCCGCCCCGTCAGCCGGCCAGGCCCGCCTTCAGCGCGGCACCCATCTGCACGGCGCGCCGGGCGGTCAGCGCGCACGCCCCGAGCGCCACGGCGTCCGGGGCGATCTCCCCGTTGTTGCTGGTGTGCGAGGGGCCGTACGGGTTGCCGGCGATGAACTGGCTGGTGTCGGTGTAACCGGGGGTGACCACCACACCGCCCCAGTGGTAGAAGACGTTGAAGAGCGAGGTCAGCGTGGTCTCCTGACCCCCGTGCGAGGTCGCCGTCGAGGTGAAGGCGGAGTAGACCTTGTTGGCCAGCGCGCCCTGGGCCCACAGCGGGCCGGTGGTGTCGATGAACTGCTTCAGCTGCGCCGCGACCATGCCGTACCGGGTCGGCGCGCCGAGGATCACCACGTCGGCCCAGGCCAGGTCGTCGACCATCGCCTCGGGCACGTCCTGGGTCTCCAGGCGGTGCGCCTGCCAGCCGGAGTTGGAGCGGATCGCCTCGTCCGGCGCCAACTCGCGCACCTTGCGCAGGCGCACGTCGGCACCGGCGTCCCCGGCGGCCTCACACACGGCCTGCGCCATCTGGTACGTGATGCCGGTGGCGCTGTAGTAGATCACCGCTACCTTGGTCTGGGCAGCCATCAGAGTGTCCCCTTCTCGTCTCGGATCAGCTCCCGCGACTACCCGTTGCGGACCCGCTCTAACGACAGCCCCGGCGCTCCCGGTTACCGGTCCGCCGGCTCAAGTTTTCCGCAACTTCCCGGTCGTTCCGGCCCGACGTCGCGCCCGGACCGCGATCCTGGTGCCATCGGTGCCGGCGGGATCGAGCCGCCGCCCCGCACCGGGCACCTGAACGGGGGATCGCGCTCCGCCGGCAACGGCGCTGGCGCAGCGCGATCAGGGGACGATCACCGCTCCCGCGCCCCGCTCCGGCTCAGCGCACCAGGGTCGCCATCAGCCGGTCCAGCTCGGCCGCCGGGTCGACGGTGAGACCGGTGTGCACCGGCCCCGTCTGGATCATCGTGCTGCGCGGCGCGGCCAACCAGTGGAACCGCTCACCGAGGCGCATCCGGGTCGCCGGCCCGTCACCGGAGCAGGTCCGGTCCCAGGAGTCGAGCACCGCGGCCACCGCCGGCAGGTCGACGTCGGGCGCCAGCGCGCGAACCCGGTCGGCGTCCAGGTGCGTCCGCGCGGCCAGGAAGTCGCGCTGCTGGCAGTAGAGCAACACCCCGACGTTGATCTGCTCACCGCGCTCGATGCGGGGCACGAGCCGGATCAGCGCGTACTCGAAGGGTTGCCTCATGCCCCGCTCCCCGATGGCAGCCAGTCGGCCGTGCGGGCGACCCGGCGGGACAGGTGATTCAGGTACGCGTCGCGCGCCGCGTCGGCCGTCTCGAAGTCGGCGGCGGTCAACCACTCCCCCGGCACCAGGGCCAGCACCTCGGTGAGCAGCTCCGGGGTGACCTGGGGGGCCAGCTCGGCGTCGGCCTCGGCCAGCCGCGACGCGTACGGCGCCAGCACGTGGTCCTCCGCGCGGTAGGCCCGGTGCACAGCAGCCTCGGCGCGTGGCCAGTTGTGGTGGAAGTACAGCGAGGCGCCGTGGTCGATCAACCACAGCTCCCGGTGCCAGACGAGCAGGTTCGGATTGCGCCAACTCCGGTCGACGTTCTCCACGTACGCGTCGAACCAGAGCACCCGGGAGGCCAGCGCCGGGTCGACGGGGTGCGCCACCGGGTCGAAGCCCAGCGCCCCGGGCAGGAAGTCCATCCCGAGGTTGGCGCCGCCGCTGTTGCGCAGCAGCTCCTGCACCTCCTGGTCGGGCTCGGCCCGCCCGATCACCGGGTCGATGTCGAGGACCACCAGCGGCGGCACCCGCAACCCCAGCCGGCGCGCCAGCTCACCGCAGATCACCTCGGCGATCAGCGCCTTGGGCCCCTGCCCGGCGCCTCGGAACTTCGCCACGTAGGTGCCGAGGTCGTCGGCCTCCACCACGCCCGGCAGTGACCCACCCTCGCGCAGCGGGGTGACGTATCGGATCGCGGTGACCTGGCGGAGCACGCCGCCCACCCTACTGTGGCCGGCAGGGACGGGTGGCGGGCCGGCCCAGACCGGCACGCGCGGGTCAGTCGAGCTTGTCGCGCAGCTTGTCGACCTGGGTCTGCAGGCGGTCCACAGCGTTCTCGTTGTTGACGAACGTGGTGATGCCCGCGGCCAGACCGAGCCCGATCAGCACGGCCAGGATGCTGAGCACCAGGCCGCCGATCGACACGCCGCGACCGGTGACCCCGGGTCGGCGCGCCATCTTGAGGCCGACGATGCCGAGGATGATCCCGATGATGCCGAGCACCAACCCCAGCCAGGCGAGGATCGCCGTCAACACGCTGAACAGACCAGCCACTCCGAACACCAGGGCGAAGGTCGCCGCGGCGCTCGTCTTCGCGCGGGTGTCCCCCCGATGGCCGCGGGATCCGGCCGTTACGCCGGCGCCCCGCGCCGGCTCGCTTGCGGCAGTCATGAGATTCCCTTCCGTACGCGCGGCGCGCGTACTTGCGGCGAGGGCATTCCCCCGACGACCGCCGTTACGCCTCCCACCAGCAGGAGTGTCGGTGGCCGGCCCTAGGCTGGCCGCCCGGCCACGAAAAGGAGCGCCCGATGCCTGTCGACCTCAGCGCGGCCGACGCGCTGGCGCTGCGGATGACCAGCCTGCTGCTGCGCCCACACCCGAGCACCCGACCCGGCACCGTCGCCGAGGTGGTCGAGTGGTTCGGCGCAATGCAGGCACAGGATCTGGCCAGCGGGCTGTGGTCGCTGGGCGCCCGGCTACCCGGTCGCAGTGTGGCCGACGTGCAGGCGGCGTTGGAGCGGCGTGAGGCGCTGCGGACCTGGCCGATGCGGGGCACCGTGCACCTCGTCCCGTCCGCCGACGCCCGCTGGATGCTGGAGCTGACCGGCGTACGATCCCTGGCCGGCGTGGCGACCCGGCGGGCGCAGCTCGGGCTCACCGAGGCCGACGCGGACCGGGCGGTGGAGGTGCTCGGCACCGCGTTGGCCGGCGGCGGGCGACTCACCCGCGCGCAGTGCCTGGCCACCCTGCGGGCGGCCGGCCTGGGCACCGACGGGCAGCGTGGCTACCACCTGCTGTGGTATGCGAGCGTTCGCGGCGTGACCTGCGTGGCGCCGAACGTCGGCACCGAGCAGACCTTCGCCCTGCTCGACGAGTGGGCACCCACGTCCCACCGGCTGGAGCGGGACGAGGCGCTGGCTCTGCTCGCCCACCGCTACGTTCGCGGGCACGGCCCGGTCACCGACCGCGAGTTCGCCGGGTGGAGCGGGCTCACCCTGACCGACGCCCGGCGCGGCCTGGCCGCCGCCGACGACGCGCTGAGCACGGTACGCGTCGACGGCACTCCGATGTACGTCGACGCGGCAGTGGCCGACGCGCCACGCACCGCGCCGGACGACGTGTTGGCACTGCCCGGCTTCGACGAGTATCTGCTCGGCTTCCGGGACCGCACGTTGATGCTCGACCCGGCCCACCAGGCGGCCGTGGTGCCGGGCAACAACGGCATCTTCCAGGCCACAGTGGTCCGCGCCGGTCGGGTGGTGGGCGTGTGGAAACGCAAGGTCGGCCGCACCGCGGTCACCGTGACGATCCAGCCGCTCACCACGCTCGACGTCGCCGCACGGGCCCGGGTGGAGCAGGCGCTCGGGCGCTACGCCGCCTTCCTCGGGCTGCCGGCCCGCTACGACTGGTTGACCTGACCCGGCGGCGTCACTGCTCCGGTGGTGCCGGGTCGGCCGGTCGTGGGCGGGCGGCGCTGAGCAGGTCGACGATCCGGGTCACCCGGGGGTCCGCGCGGATCTGCGCCACGCTGGCCGGCAGCGGCAGCCGCCAGTTCGGGTACTCGTCCACAGTGCCCGGCATGTTGGGTTGGCGCACCTCACCCAGCACGTCGTAGAGGGAGACGCCGACCAGCCGGGTCGGGCTGGCCGCGAGCGCGGCGTGCATCGCCACCACCACCTCGCCGTCGTCGGGCGTCTTCGCCGGTTCAGCCGACTCAGACCCCACAGCCGGCTCGGGCAGCAGTTTCTCGGCAGCCAACATCGTGAGCAGCCGGTTCCGATCGTCGGCGGCGCGGGCCCGCTCCACCGCCACGTCGGTGCCGAGCAGCTTCAACTCGTCACGCACCCGCACGTGCTCACCGGTCAGGAAGCCCGGCGCGGTGGGCAGGTCGTGGGTGGAGATGGTGGCGAGGGCGTTGCGCGGCCACCGGGCCGGCGGGACGAAGTCACCGGCCTCGTCGCGGGCGAACCACAGCACTGTCGAGCCGAGCATGTTGCGCCCCCGCAACCCTCGGGTCACCGCCGGTTGGACCGTGCCGAGATCCTCACCGACCACCACCGCGCCGGCCCGGTGCGCCTCCAACGCGAGGATGCCGAGCATCGCCTCGGCGTCGTAGCGCACGTAGGTGCCCTCGGCGGCGCCGCCGCCCGGCGGCACCCACCACAGTCGCCACAGGCCGGCGACGTGGTCGACCCGCAGGCCACCCGCGTGCCGCAGGACGCGGCGCAGCATGTCCCGGTAGGCGGCGTAACCGGTGGCGGCGAGCCGGTCCGGGCGCCACGCGGCGAGCCCCCAGTCCTGGCCGAGCTGGTTGAAGTCGTCCGGTGGCGCGCCGACCCGCACGCCCTGGGCCAGCACGTCGGCGAGCTGCCATCCGTCCGCGCCGCCCGGGTCGATGCCGACGGCCAGATCGTGCAGGACACCGACCGGCATTCCCGCCGAGCGGGCCGCCGCCGTGACGGCGTCGAGCTGCTCGTCGCACAGGTGTTGCAGCCAGGCGTGGAAGGTGACCCGGTCGGCGAGGCGCCGACGCTGCTCGGCGACCGCCGGGGCGTCCGGGTGGTGGAGTTCCGCCGGCCAGGCACGCCAGTCGTTGCCGTGCCGCTCGGCGAGCGCGCACCAGGTGGCGAAGCTGGTCAGCGCCGGGTCCGCGGCAAGATCCACCGGCTGGGCGTACGGATGCAGCAACTCCAGGGCGCGCCGCTTGGCGGCCCACACCTCGTCGTAGTCGATCAGGGGCCCGCGGTCGGGACGCAACGCGTCGACCACCGCACGGGTGGCCGGGTCGGCCGCCCGGTACGCGGCGGTGTCGCTGACCCGTAGGTACAGCGGGTTGACGAAGCGTCGACTGGCGGGCGAATACGGTGAGGTGGCCACCGGATGCGCCGGCCCGACCGCGTGCAGCGGGTTGAGCAGCACCAGCCCGGCCCCGGTGTCACCGGCCCACCCGGTGAACTCGGCGAGGTCACCGAGGTCTCCCATGCCCCAGGAGCGCTCCGAGGTGAGCGCGTAGAGCTGGAGCATCCACCCCCAGCTGGACGGCGGCACCGGCAGCCGGCGCGGCACCACCACCAGTGTCACCTCCCGGTCGGCGCAGGCCAGCCGGTGCCAACCCAGCGGCAGGTCCGCCGGCAGCTCACCGTCGACCGCGCGACGGCCACCGTCCTCCAGGGTCACCACCCCCGGGCCGGGCAGCGCCCGGCTGCGCCCGTGGGTGAGCACGACCGTCTCCGGCAGGGCGCTCCGGTCGACCGCGCGGGCGGCGGCGAGCGCGTCGGCGATCGCCGACGGGCTGCTGGCGTCCACGCCGAGCAGCCCCAGCACACCCACCACGGTGTCCGGTGCGACAGCGACGCGGCGGTGCCGCCAGTCCTCGTACCAGGTGGAAACACCGTGCGCGTTTGCCAGCGCGGCCAGTCGTCGGTTCATGCCGTCCCCCGCTTCACGACGAAACCTGCGACCACCTTGCCACGCCCGCCCCCACACCGCAGGGCACGCGCCCCCGCCCGCGCCCCGCGCGCCCCCGCCGCGCCGATCTTGCACTTCCTGTCCCGACACAAGGAGCATTCCACCTGTATCGACAGCCGAAAGTGCAAGATCGGCGCGAGAAGGGCCGTCAGTCGGCGAGCGCGCCGGCGGCTCGACCCTCGTGCAGGGTCAGGTTGCGGCCGTTGGCCGGGTCGAACAGGTGGATCTTCTCCAGGTTGAACCAGACCCGCCGCGTCTGCCCCTCGGCGACCGGGGACTCGGCGGACAACCGGGTCACCAGGTTGCCGCCGGCACCGGCGAAGTCGGCGGCGCCCGCGTCGGCGGCCAACTCCTCCAGCTCGGCGGCGCTGGCCTTCTCCCCCTCGACTGTGAAGTAGACGTACTTGTCCGAGCCCATCGACTCGACGATGTCCACCGGCGCCTCGAACTCCATGCCCCGCCGACGGGTGTCGTCGTCGACCAGTTCGGCGTCCTCGAAGTGCTCGGGCCGGATGCCGAGGATCAGCTCCCGGGGCGCGTCGGCCGACTCCAACTCCCGGCGGACCCGGTCACCGATCGGCACCTTGCCCAGGGCGGTGTGCAGCTCGCCGTCCTGCACGGCGGCGTGCAGGAAGTTCATCGACGGCGAACCGATGAAGCCGGCCACGAAGAGGTTCTTCGGGTGGTCGTACAGCTCCTGCGGCGGCCCGACCTGCTGCACCGCGCCCCCGCGCATGATCACCACACGGTCGCCGAGGGTCATCGCCTCGGTCTGGTCGTGGGTGACGTAGACGGTGGTGGTGCCGAGCTGCTTCTGCAGGCGGGACACCACGGTGCGCATCTGCACCCGCAGCTTGGCGTCGAGGTTGGACAACGGCTCGTCCATCAGGAACGCTTTCGGCTGGCGGACGATCGCCCGGCCCATCGCCACCCGCTGACGCTGGCCACCGGAGAGGTTGGCCGGCTTGCGGTCCAGCAGCGAGGTCAGCTCCAGCACCTTCGCCGCCTCGTCGACCTTGCGGTCGATGGTCTCCTTGTCGAGTTTCGCCAGCCGCAGCGGGAACGCCATGTTCTCCCGCACTGTCATGTTCGGGTACAGCGCGTACGACTGGAACACCATGGCGATGTCCCGGTCCCGGGGGGCCTTGTCGTTGACCCGCTGCCCGGCGATGCGCAGCTCACCGGAGCTGATGTCCTCCAGCCCGGCGATCATGTTGAGGGTGGTGGACTTGCCGCAGCCCGAGGGCCCGACCAGGATCACGAACTCGCCGTCGGCGATCTCCAGGTCGACGTCCTGCACGGCGACGGTCCCGTCCGGGAAGCTCTTGCTCACCTTGTCCAGCACGATGTCAGCCATGACTACCCACCTATCCCTTTACCGCGCCGGAGGTCAGGCCGGACACGATGCGACGCTGGAAGAAGAGAACGAACAGGATGATCGGAACGGTGATCACCACGGCGGCGGCACAGATCGCCCCGGTGGGGTCCTCGAACTGCGACGCGCCGGTGAAGAACGACAACGCGGCCGGCACCGTGCGGGACCGCTCGGTCGAGGTCAGCGAGATGGCGAACAGGAAGTCGTTCCAGCAGAAGATGAAGACCAGAATCGCCGTGGTGAACAGCCCGGGCGCGGCCAGTGGCGCGATCACCCGCCGGAACGCCTGCCCCTGGGTGGCGCCGTCCATCTTCGCCGCCTTCTCCAGATCCCACGGGATCTGCTTGAAGAACGCCGACAGCGTGTAGATCGCCAGCGGCAGCGCGAAGGTGATGTACGGCAGGATCAGCCCCAGCCAGGTGTCGAAGATCTTGAGCTGACGCTCGATCTCGAACAGCGGCGACACCAGTGACACCTGCGGGAACATCGCGATCAGCAGGGAAACGCCGACCAGCAGCTTCTTACCGGGGAAGTCCAGTCGGCTGATCGCGTACGCGGCCATCGCGCCGAGCACCACAGCGATCAGCGTGGCGATCAGCGCGATGCCGATCGAGTTGACCAGCGCCCGGACGAACTGGTCGGTGTCGAAGATGGTCCGGTAGTTGTCCAGCGTCCACTCCCGGGGGATGAAGTTCCCGTCGGTGAGGGTGGCCGGCGTCTTGAACGACAGCGACGCGATCCACAGCACCGGGACCAGCGCGAAGACGACCACGAGGACGTCGAGCAGACCCCAGCGCAGCTTTGCCCTGGTAGTGGTTTCGACAGCCATGTCAGCGCCTCTCTCCGTCGTCGCTGCCCGGAGCAGCGGTGCCGAACAGCTTCACGAAGACGAAGGCGATGATCGCCACGGTGATGAAGATCAGCACCGACATCGTCGAACCGATGCCGAGGTTGAGGCCCCGGATCAGGTTGTTGTAGGCGAGCATCGACACCGACGACGTCTCGTTGCCTCCGGCGGTCAACACGAAGATGTTGTCGAAGACCCGGAACGCGTCCAGGGTGCGGAACAGCAACGCGACCAGGATCGCCGGCTTCATCACCGGCAGCATCACCTTCGTGAACTTCTGCCAGGCGGTAGCGCCGTCGGTGGAGGCCGCCTTGAGCAGGTCCTCCGGGACCAGCGCCAGCCCGGCCATCAGCAGCAGCGCCATGAACGGGGTGGTCTTCCAGATCTCCGCCAGCATGATGATCGCCAGGGAGCTGGCCCGTTCGGTGAGCGGCGCGCCGTCGCTGAACAGGTCGGCCAGGTAGCCGGTGCCGGGCGTCCAGGCGTACCGCCAGGAGAACGCGGCGACCACTGTGACGATCCCGTACGGGATCAGCGCCGAGGTCCGGACCAGGCCGCGCCCGACCAGGGTGCGGTGCATGATGATCGCCAGGCCCATGCCGAGCACCAGCTCGACTGCCACGGTGACCACCGTGATCAGCGCGGTCACCCCGAACGCGGTCCACCAGAACTCGTTGGTGAGCACCGTGACGTAGTTCTCCAGCCCGATGAACTCACGCTGGTCGGGGAAGCGCAGGTCGAAGCGCTGCAACGACAGCCAGACCGAATAGATGATCGGGTACGCGGTCACCGCGATCATGACCAGCGCGGCCGGCGCGCAGAGGAGCAGACCGAGCCGGCGTTCGGCCTTCTTGTTCTCGCTCAACGGGGGCTTGCGA
Organism: Micromonospora noduli; assembly: GCF_003264365.1. Classification (GTDB taxonomy): domain Bacteria; phylum Actinomycetota; class Actinomycetes; order Mycobacteriales; family Micromonosporaceae; genus Micromonospora; species Micromonospora noduli. The sequence continues at coordinate 28,887 of NZ_PYAK01000057.1, read as the reverse complement.
CGGCCGCCGCGTTGTTTCGGTACGGCGGCGGGCCGGCGGGTCTCGTCGGCGGCGACGTCGGCGCCGGTCGGCGTGGCGTTGATACTCACGGCAGGACCCCCTTGGACTGGAGGGCGTCGGCGATGGCGCCGCGCAGCTCGTCGGCGGTCTGCTGCGGGCGGATCCCGGACGGCGGCGACAGGATCGCCGACATCACTGTGGAGATGCTCTGGTAGGCGGGGGTCAGCGGACGCGTCGCCGGTTCCTTCAACTCCTCCAGGATGGTGTCCCTCATCGGGTACGCCTCGGTCATTTCCGGGTCGTCGAAGACCGCCTCGATGGTCGGCGGCACACCGTCGTTGATGGCGGAGAACTTCTGGTGCTCGGCGCTGCGGATGCACCGGGCCGCCTCGAAGGACTGCTCCGGGTGCTTGGAGTAGGAGCTGACCGCCAGGTTGACCCCACCGATGGTGACCTTGCTGGGGGTGCCCTCGTCGATGCCCGGAATCCGAGCCCAGCCGACCTGCTTGGCCAGCTCCGGGTTCGCCTCCTGAAGAGCCGGGTAGACGAACGGCCAGTTCACCTGGAACGCGCCCGCGCCGGACTGGAACTCCAGCCGAACCGGGTCCTCCGTGGCGTTGCTGAACGACGGCGAGGTCACGCCCGACGTGGCGAACTTCTTCAGCTGTTCCAACGCCCGGACCGTGCCGTCGTCCATCACGGCCTTCTTGCCGTCGTCGCTGAGGATCTTGCCACCGGCGCTTTCGGCCAGGGTGTTGTAGAGGACGACCAGACCCTCGTACTGCGCGCCCATGGTGAGCACCTGGTACGGCTTGCCCTGGTCCTTGAGCTGCTGGGCCGCGCTGATCATCTGGTCCCAGGTGGTCGGCGGCTGCGGCACCAGGTCCTTGCGGTACCAGAGCAGCTGGACGTTGGTGTTCTTCGGCGCCGCGTACAGCTTGTCCTCGTACCGGGCGGTGTCCAACGGCCCGGCGAGGGTGCCCTGCTCGACCTCGGCCTTGTCCTGGCCGGTCCACTCGCGGATCCAGTCGGCGCTGGCGAACTCCTGGGTCCAGGTGACGTCCAGCCCGAGCAGATCCATCCCGCTGTCCTCGGCGGCCAGCCGGCGCACCATCTGCACCCGCTGGTCGTCGGCCTGCCGGGGCAGCACCCGGTAGGCGATCTCGTACCGTCCCTGGGCCTGCGCGTTGCAGTCGTCGACGACCTTCTGCAGGTTCTGCTCGGGCGGGTAGTACAGGTTGATCGTCGGTGGGCCACCAGCGTCGTCCGCGCCGCACGCGGCCAGCGGCGCGACGAGTGCCAGCGCGGCAGCCGCCGCGCCCAGCCGAACAACCGGCCGGCGTCGGTGTCGAGCCGTTTCGGGGTCCGTCATCGCCCTCCCCCTCTCCTCGGCGAAAGACCGGGGAGGGCATCCGTGCCCCGGCGCACGGCGAGCCGATTCCGAGTCGGCAAGCTGCGGAAACTCCGGCCCGGATGCTCTGTAGCGGCTACTCTGCCCCACCCGTGAAGTCGCGAAACATGGCTGTCACAGCGGAAGTCCGCGCCGGTATATCGTGACGCCAAATAGCAGGGTAGTATGTGTCGCATGGTAGCGGCGGAGAGCCAGCCCATCGACGACAACGACCGGCAGACCCAACTCCTGCGGGGCGCGCTGGACATGTGCCTGCTGGCGCTGCTGGCACGCGAGCCCGCGCACGGCTACGAGCTGGTTCGGCGGATGGAAACGGCCGGCTTCGGCGCCATCAGCTACGGCACCATCTATCCCCTGCTGACCCGCATGCGCCGACTTGGCCTTGTCGCCCACGAACAGCAGGTCAGCCCGACCGGCCCGCCCCGAAAGGTCTACGCGCTGACCGACTCCGGTCGGGTCCACCTGGATGCCTGGCAGAAACAGTGGAACCGCTTCACCGACACGGTCGACGCCGTTCTCTGCCCGCTCGACCACAACCCCACGAGGAGTTGACCCATGGACACCATCGACCGCCTTCTGGGCGAAGCCGACCAGGCGTGGCGGGGGTACGGGGTCGGCTCGGCCGATCGGGCGGCACTCGCCGCCGACCTGCGCCTCGACCTGCGGGCCGCGGCCGCCGACGGGGGCGATCCCGCGCAGTTGATCGGCGGTGACGTGGCCGGCTTCGCGCGGCGGCTCGCCGACGAGGCTGGCGTCCGACGGGTGCGCGGCGACTACGGGCGCATTCTCGGCACCGCACTGATCGGCGCGGTGCTCGGTGTCGTGCTCGGCTACGGCCTCCTGATGGCGGCCTACCCGGCCTTCGTCCGCATGGTCGACATCCCCCGCTCGATCGACGTACCGGTCCAGCTCGCCGTCGCCGTCTACTACGGCATACCGGCCGCCGTGGTCATCACGGGAGCGGTCATCGCGGTACGGACCCGGCTACGCGACCTGCCCAGGATCCGGCGGACGGCTCAGTTGATGAGCGTCCTCATGCCGGTGGCCGGCATCGTCATCACGCCGATCACCGTCGCCTTCGCCTGGGCCACCGGCTACAGCGCGGCGCCGCCCGTGGTGGTCGCGGAGATCGCCATGGTGCTGGCCGCACTCGCGGGCGCCACGGTGCTGGCGCGTCGCTTGTCACTGCGCGAGGGCCGGACCGCCGCCGAGACCTCGCACGCGGACGCGACCAGAGTCAAACCCGCCTGACGGTACGAGCAGCGCCAGCCCTTGCGCACAAGCTGCTGGCCCTGACTTCCTGCGCGCTGCTGCCCGAGCGTCAGCTCCGGGCCCTGGCCCAGGAGAGGAAACGCTCGGTCATCCTGGTCGGTGGATGATCCGGGTGGAGTTGGGTGAGCTGATTCGTCGCCTCGTGCATCAGAGTGCCGAGGTAGATCAGCAGTGCGGTTCGGCTGGTCCGGTACTCCGTCAGCAGGGCGAGCTTGGCCGGTTGGCAGGGCCACTCGGTGCCACAGTTCCGGCACCGCCACAGCGGGCGCATGGCGACGTGCGGGACGGGCGGCCGGACCACCATCACCGCCACCGCGCCGAGGGCTGCTGGGCTGTCGGGGTGAGCACATCGACCTCCTCGGGGACGGGGAAGGGGCCGCTCCCGCAAGGGGGAGACGGGAGCGACCCCGGAGGGCAGGGCCCGCCGCCGCCATTCCGGCCACCAGCGGACCCGCCACTGGTGACAGTGTGGTGATGAGGCGACTACCGTCGATACGTGCTCGCGCCATTTGTGCAGCTCAGCGGTCCAGGTGAGCACCCATGAGGGACACGCCGAGCCAGACTGAGCGAAGGTTGGGGAATCGATGGGGACCGTAACCGACTACGTACTGGAGGAACTGCGTCTGTTCCGGACGGGGTTCGGGCTCAGTCAGGACGACTTCGGCAGGGGCATCGGTTATTCGGGTTCGCACGTCAGCTCGGTGGAGACCGGCGGGCGACCGCCCACGAAGGAGTACATGAGGGCGGTCGACACCCACCACCAGACCGGCGGACGCTTCCTCCGCATGCTGGACGGGTTGGCCCGGCTCGACGCCGAGCCGGCCTGGCTGCGCGAGTGGATCGAGTTCGAGCGGGAGGCGACCACGCTGCGCTGGTTCGAGTTGGCCTACGTGCCGGGCCTGCTCCAGACCGAGCGGTACGCCCGCGCGACGCTGGCCGGTGGCCGGTTCGATGCCGAGGACGTGGACCGGATCGTCGCCTCCCGGTTGGAGCGCCAGGCGATCCTGCAACGCCCGCGCCCGCCGCAGCTCATCGCCGTGCTGGACGAGGCGGTGCTGCGCCGGCCGGTGCTCGACCAGCCGGGCCTCATGGTCGAGCAGTGCGAGCACCTGGTCCAGTTGGCGACGGCGGAGCATATCCAGGTGCACATCGTGCCGGTGGATGCTGGGATGTACCTGGGGCTGGCCGGTCAGTTCATCATCGCCGAGATGCCCGACGGCGAGCGGGTGGCGCACGCCGACAACCAGCTCACCGCGCAGTTCGTCGATGCACCGACCGACGTCGCTAAGCTGGCAAAGACGTGGGAGATCGTGCGGAACGAGGCGCTCCCCCGCCGGCAATCAACCGAGCTGATCAAGGAAGTGGCGAAGTCATGGGCATGCTGACCCCACAGTGGCGGAAGTCGACCCGGTCCGGCGGCAACGGCGGATCCTGTGTCGAGGTCGCCGACAACCTGCCGAGCGTGGTGCTGGTGCGCGACACCAAGGACCGCGACGGCGGCACCCTGCACGTCGATCCGACGGCCTGGAAGGCGTTCGTCGCGTACGCCAAGCAGCACTGAACGTGAACTCGGGAAAAATCCCTCCTGCCTAAACATGCTCCGGCGGATCTGGAGATCTTGGACAGTTTCCGTTCTGCCGGAACGGAAACTGTCCAAGATCTACCCTGAAAAGTCTCCGACCACCCTCAGTCAGTTCGATGACGAACTACCGTCCCGACCATCGGACAGCAGCGGCCGAAGCCCTCAGCTTGCTATCGCCGCTTCCTGCGTCTTCGGCTGGCTGTCCGGACGGGCGAGCCGGATCGCGGCACCCGCGAGCACGGCACCGGCGATGGTCAGGGCGAGAATCTGCCAGGCCGGCCCCAACGGGTAATAGGAGCCGGGTGTGAATGCGCTGTGCACTGTGAAAACCGGACCGACGTCGCCGTGATCTCGAAATGCCCGCAGTACGTTGCCGTACAGGGCTACTGCCGGCAGAGCGAGCGCGGCCAGCGCGACGGCCCAGAGCCCGGCGGAGGCGCGTCGCCGTTCGGCAGACGCCTCCACGATCCGGTAGGCGAGAGCCGCTGCGAACAGCCACCCGACGACAAGTCCGATCAGGATGCCCGTCACGATCAGAGGTAGGAACATGGGCCTGCTCTGCGCCCAGCCGTCGAGGTGGACAGAGCCGTGGTCGGCGGTGAGGTAGCCCCGCACCTGGAGTGTCAGCCCGTTCGACTTGGCGCTGAACGTTGAGTTGCGCATCGGAAGGTCGACGAATGATTTGGTGTCACTGTTGAACGCGACCGCTTTGCCGCCGAGCGGCGTGATGCCGGAGACCGACCAGCCGTCAGCTGCGAACCGCTGCCGGGCCTTCTCAGCGTCCCAGGCGCCATCGACCTCGGTAGTCGTCGAGATCGACTCTTCCAGCCACGGTGACGCGACACGCAGCTGGATGGAATCGCTGGCGGCACCGCTGGCCCGCTGGGCCAGGCTGGCGATCGTGGCGTCGTCGGGCAGGTCCGCGAACGTCTGGGAACCGGCCCACGACCCGGCGGCCCCACCGAACGCGCCCATTGTCAGGGCGAGGAGGACCGCCGCGATCACCGCGAGCGGCCGGCGTGCGGGGAGCCGGAGCCGGTGGCGCACACCGCTGGCGAGCAGGTGCAGGGCCTCCCCGGGTCGAGGGCGACGCTGCCCGGGCGACGCCATCTCAAGGAGCGTCGTGATCATCTCGGTGCCGTACCGCTGCCGGTACCGGCCTGGGTACGCCAGCAGCAGCTTCCGGTAGTGGCGTTCGAGACTGTGGTCGTCGGTCGACCAGGTGGCGGCGGTCATGCGATCACCGTCCCGAAGCCCAGGGCACCACCGGGGCGCTTGCTCAGCTGGGTGTCGGCCGCCGTGGCATGCCGGCGCAACCGCTCGGCCTGGGTTTGCAGGGCCGCCGCTCCCGCCTCGTTGAGCCGGTAGTAGCGACGCAGCCTCCCGTCGACGACCTCCTCCCGGTCAACCTCGATCAGGTGTTGCTCGACCAGGCGGTCGAGTGCGCCGTAGAGGGTGCCAGGCCGCAGCTTGACGTCGCCGGCCGACAACTCCTCCACCGCCTGTACGACCCCATAGCCGTGCAACGGCTGCGCGGCCAGAGCGGTGAGGATCAGGAAGGTGGATTCATGCATGAGCGCATACTACGCGCGGCGTTATATAACGGCAAGGATTCTATTCAGAATCGCTCCAGCCCCGAACCTTCTGCCCGGACTGTTCGCCCGGACCGGATCAGGCATGCTGGAACGATGATCGCGCGCTTCAAGGACCTCTGTCTGGACGCCAACGACCCGCTCGCGCTCGGTGCCTTCTGGGCCCGGATGCTCGACGGTGACGTGGCCGATGCCGGTGACGGTGACACCCGGGTGGACCCCCGCTCGGCGCGCTCGAACGCAGAGTCCATCTGGGTGAACAAGGTGCCCGAGCCTCGGGTCGGCAAGACCCGCGTACACCTGGATCTGCGGTTGGCCGACGCGGACCCGGCGGCGTTGCTCGCGGACGGCGCCCGGCTGGTCCGCGAACCGGGCGGCGAGGCGACCTGGTGGGTGCTCGACGACCCGGAGGGCAACGAGTTCTGCGCGTTCCCGGCCCGCGACGGCACCCGACCGGGCCCGTTCGAGCTGGTGGTGGACTCGACCGACCCGGCGGCGCAGGCGACCTGGTGGGCCGGGGTGGTCGGCGGCACCATCGAGCACGAGTCGAGCACGTCGTCGGTGGCCGGCGCGGCCGGGTTCCCGTGGGAGTACTGGGTGTTTGTCGCAGGGCCCGAGCCCAAGACGGTCAAGAACCGGCTGCACTGGGACGTCGACCTGGTCGACCCTGAGCCGATGGCGCTGATCGCGGCGGGCGCGACACTGCTGCGGGAGCCGCTCGACGAGGCGCACTGGTGGTGGGTGCTGGCCGACCCGGAGGGCAACGAGTTCTGCGCCTTCGCACCACGCCCCACCGGGTGAACGACCGACTACCGAGCGCGGGCATCGTCGGCTAGCGTTTTCCTAGCGCCGTAGCCGGCGCGTTCGCCGCCGCCGTCGACACGCCTCCGGCCGACCCATGCCTGCCCGATCGGTTGGTAATCGCGGGAACGTCCCACCGCCGCGCCCCCGGTTCGGCAGGATCGTCCCAACGAGGAGGTGCCGTCGTGCAGGACACCCGCGCTCTCGCCCTGACGTTCGAGGTGAGCGGCCTGCCACCGGTCAAGACCGAAGCGTTGTCCATCTTCGCCGCCGGCCACCGGCAGGCGACGAGGGTCCGCACCCTGCTCCAGGCCGCCCTCGCCGCGGCCCAGCGCACCGGCTGGACGCCGTTGCCCGGGCCGATCGAGGTGGACCTGGTTTTGCGCTGCCCGCCCGGGCACCGTACGTCCGACGCCAGCACCCTTCTCGGCGGCGTCTGCGCGGTGTTGCAGGACAAGAAGCGGGTGTCGAGCATCGGCCTCGCCCACCTCGGCGTGCTGGTGGACGTCGCCCTCTACGACGACGACCGGCAGATCCGCCGGCTGTCGTACCACGAGGAGCCGGCGGAGGAGTTCTCGTACCAGGTGCGGGTCGCCGCCGTACCGACCGGGGTTTGACCGACGTTCGCGGTGGGGTATCGCGGACGCCGAAGAAGGGAGCACCGATGTCGGAGCCACATGTCACGCTCGACCCCCGCGGGCTCGATCCTGTGCAGCAGAAGCTGCGCGGCCCGCTGGAGGAGCAGCTGACCTCGGCGCTTCAGGCGGCCACCGAGCGGATCCGCGCCGACTACGGCGGCGAACCGGTCGAGCAGGTCTGCCAGCGACTGTTGGAGGAGACCCGCTCCGGGTTGCATCCCGACATCGCTGCCGGGTTCAACCCGGACATGGACGAGTTCTGCCGGGTGGCGGTGTCGATCGTCCGGCGCGACGCCGGCTGAGCCGCCCCGGTTGTCAGTAGCGGCTGAGCTGGGCGTACGGGCTGAGCACGATGCGTGGCGACAGCGCCGGGTCCAGCCAGTTGAGCACGTCGACCAGGTGATCGTGGGCGAGGGAGACGCAACCAGCGGTGGCATTGCCGGCGCTGGTGCTGAACTGGTGCAGGAAGATCCCGCTGCCCGCGTTCGGCACCGGCTTCGGCACGTTCGGCGGCATGTTGTAGGTGATCACCGCGAAGTGCGTGTACGCGGGGACCTCCTTCCACAGTGCTTCGCTGGCCCCGCCCGGGTTGGTCGCACTCTGCTGGAAGGTGTTGTAGAGCGCGGACGACGGGTTCTCGTTCCACCAGTCACCGCTGACGAGCCGGTGGTAGGGGAATCGCACGCCCGGGTTGGCGGCGATGCCGTACATGGTGGGGCCGATCGAGTAGACGCCCGTCGGCGTGGTCGGCACACCCTCCACGTGGTTGTCGCTGAAGCCCTTTGAGCCGATCCGGGCGGGCAACGACGCCGAGGCCGGCTGCCAGGTGCTCCGGACCCGCACGAACGCCTCCAGCGTGGCGTAGGTGGTGGTGTAGCTGCTGGCCCCGACGATGATCACCTGCTTCGTCTCCGCCGGCAGCGTGGTCAATGCGCTGGCGCGGTTCTGGGGCTGCCACTTCGGCAAGGGTCGCTGCACCGCGGCCGTGCCCCAGCCCGGCCGCAGCGGCCGGTCCGCCGCGAGTGCGGGCGCGGCCGGGACGATCACGGCTGGGGCGACCAGACCGGCCGCCGCGCCGAGTAGGAGAGATCTGCGCTTCATGCCGCCATCCTGACAGTCGAACCGGCGCGCGGTCTGCCCCGCTCGCAACGGTCGAACGACTCGCGGGCCGGGTCAGGACCGGGTCCGCAACTACCCGGCCCTGACCCTCGGCCGTCCGGCAGGGAAGCGGACAGCTCCGGCACCCCGCCGCGCGGGCGTGGCACGACACCACGCGCGCCAGAACGGGGTGAGCCAGCCACTTCGCACTCAGCTCCACGGTGCTCACCCGCCGAAGGCCGACGCGCCCCCGACACACCCCGACGGGCCGTGAGCGCCGGACCAGGTTAGGCGCGCTCCGGCCGGCCGGACAAGCCGGGTCGGACGACCGGCGACAGGACTGATCCCACGCTCAAAATCGGGCAGTTTGGCGTAACGCGACCATGATCGCCGACGCTGTTTGGCTTCGGTACGGTCAGAAGTGGCGCAGCAGGTCCCGGAACGCGGCGAGCCGCAGCACCCCGCCGTCGGTCGGGTCCAGCTCGTCGTCCTCCAGCACCCAGGTGTTCGCGTTCGGAATGAACACCGCGTTCAACCCGGCGGCACGCGCCGGCAGGATGTCGGACTTCGGGGAGTTGCCGATCATCCACGCGCCGTCCGGCGCGAAGCCGTGCTCGCGAGTGAGCCACCGGTACGTGTCGACGTTCTTCTCGGCGACGATGTGCGCGGCCCCGAAGTGGTGCAGCAGACCGCAGGCGTCCAGCTTGCGCTGCTGCTCCTCCCGATCGCCCTTGGTGAGCAGCAGCAACTCGTGCCGTCCGGCCAGCTCGTCGAGCGCGTCGGCCACCCCGGGCATCAGCTCCACCTGGTGCTCGACGAGGGCCACCGCCAGCCGGTCGATCTCCTGACGTTCGGAGTCGGTGGCCGGCCGCTCGCGCAGCCGCTCCAGGCACTCCGCCAGGCTGCGCAGGAAGACCTTGCTGCCGTACCCGTGCGCCACCGCGTTGGCCCGCTCGATGTCGTCGAGGACGGCCCGCAGCGCGGCCCTGTCCAGGGTGGGGTGGTCCAACCAGCCCAGGAAGTCGTCGATCACCCGCTCGAAGACGACGTTGTTCTCCCACAACGTGTCGTCCGCATCGAAGATCAACACCTGCGCCTGTCGTCGCGCCGCCACACCGACCGTCATGCCATGCCCTCCCCGTGCCACCGTCGCCAAGGCCGAGAGACAGGATAGGCGGGAGATCGATTTGAGATCTTCCGGATTTTCGTGAACCGTTCCGGCTCGGCCGTCGTCATGCGGAGGCGACATCCATGATGATTCCCGCCCAGGTTCGGGACGCCTCTTGAGGAGTACGGCATGTTCACCATGAAGTGGGTCACCGGCGCGGCGATGCTGGCCTGCACCGGCGCGCTGGTGGCGTGCCAGGGCGGTGCGGACAAGGCGCCGGGCGCCGCGGCGGGCACGCCGACGCCGTCGGGCGCCGTGACAGGCGCGCCGACGCCACCGGCGCCGACCACGTCATCGGCAGCGGCGACCGACCCACTGTTGTCCGGCAAGCGCGAGGTCACGATCAACCGGGTGCAGGGTTCGGGGAAGCCGTTGGAGATCAGCGGGCGGCTCGAGGAGGGCGGCGACACCGGCGGTCGGACGCTGTTCGTGCCGACACCGATCGGCGGCGACCGGTACGTGATCAGGGCGTTCGGCACGAAGGACGGCCACCCCGCCAACGACGATCCGTCCTGCTGGCAGGTGAACGGCCTGGACATCGAGCCCGAACTGACCATCGGGGCCGTCGTCTGCGACCAGGACGACCCGATCCAGCGGTTCACCATCATCGCCAAGGGCGACGGCACGTACGCGATCGGCAGCGAGACCCGATTCCTCCAGCACCTCCCCGGCAACGGCCTCGTCCTCAAGGAGTTGGGTAACGCCAAGCTGGACACCACGTTCCGGTTCGCCGACAAGGGCCCGGCCGACCGCCAGCCCATCAACTGACCGCGATCAGGGGGCGTCGGTGCGACCTGGTCAGGGCCACCGCAGCAACCGTTGCGCGATCAACGCTTCGCGGTCCTCCTGCCCCTCGGGTCGCAGCCGGCCACCGCGGGTGAGCATCACCACGCCGTGCAGCAGGCTCCAACCCACCTCGGCCAAGGTGTCCGGGTCCCGCCCTTCGGCCAGCGGGGTCAGGGCCGCCCGCAGTTCGGCGAAGACCGCCCGCGGCGCGGCCGGCACGCCATCCACGCCGAGAGCCAGGTCGGGGGTCAGCGCGAGCATCGCGTCATAGACCTCGGGATTCGTGTACGCGAAGTCGAGGTACGCGGTCGCGACCGCCGGCCAGACCCCCTCGGGGCTCCCGGCGGTTTCCGCGTGCGCCTCGGCGAGGTCGGCGGCCAGATCGGCGAAGGCGCACACCGCGACCGCGGCGATCAGCGCCTCCAGATCGGCGAAGTGCCGATAGATGTCGCCCATGTCGATCTCGGTTCGTTCGGCGAGCCGTCGGGTCGTCACACCCGCCCAGCCCTCCGTCTCGGCCAACTCTCGCGCGACCGTGACGATGAGGTCACGCCGGTCCTGTTCAGTGGCCTTCTCGGCAGGTCCGGGCACGCCCACGAGCGTAGAGGCGTACACCTGCCGTAGCGGTCGGGTGACGGATTGGTGACTGTTGTGGGTCGCCGGCCCCTTCGCTCCACGTGCCACAGCCGCCCCCTGGCTCGTTAGGCGAGGAGATCACCGCGACGGGAGGGCACGTGGTTCGGCGACACCGACGCGTGGCGAGCCGATGAGGAACACCCCCGACAGGCTGTTGCGCAGCGAAGCCACCCGCCAGCGGGCCACCTTTCTGGAGCTCTTCCTCGACCTGGTCTTCGTCTTCGCCCTCACCCGGATCTCCGCCCGGCTGATCGCCGACTTCACCGACGGCCAAAGCGGCGTGTACGCGGGTCTCGGCCAGGCTGTGCTGCTGTTCCTGGCGCTGTGGGCGGTCTGGTCGGTGACCGTCTGGTCGACAAGTTGGCTGGACCCGGACGCCCCGATCGTCCAGACCGTCATCATCATGACGTTGGTCGGTGCCATGACGATGGCCGTCGCCGTGCCGCACGGCTTCGGCGCACGGGCCTCCCTCTTCGCCATCACCCTGGTGACCCTCCAGATCGGCCGGGTGGTGTTCTTCCACGTCGCCGGGCACGGCCGGCCGGACCCACAACAGTCGATCCGGATCCTGTTCTGGTTCGGCTTGAGCGCACCGCTCTGGGTCGTCGGCGGGCTGGTCAACGACGGCACAATTCGCGGGGCACTCTGGACCCTCGCCGTGCTGATCGACTACGCCGGGCTGTTCCTCGGCTGGCCGACCCCGCGACTCGGCGCGCAACGGCTCGGCGTCCAGATGATCGCGGCCGAGCACCTGGCCGAGCGGTACCAACAGTTCCTCCTCATCGCTCTCGGCGAGGCGATCTTCGTCATCGGGCTCGCCTTCAGCGGCAGCGAGTTCCACACCGACCAGACGGGTGGGTTCGTCCTGGCGCTGGCGAGCACCGTCCTGCTCTGGCGGATCTACTTCCACGTGGCGGGAGGGATGCTGGGCACGGCCGTCGACCGTTCCCGCAACCCGGCCCGACTCGCGACCGACATGGCGTTCGCCCACATGGTCATGATCGCCGGGATCGTGCTCACCGGCGTCGGCTTCGAGCTGTTCATCGCCGAGCCGCTCGGGCACCTCCCGGCGACCTGGCTCATCGCCATCTTCGGCGGCCCGGTCCTCTTCCTCGCCGGACGATCGGCGCTCGAATATCAGGTCTTCGGTCGGGTTTCCCGGTCCCGGCTGGCCGGCCTGCTGGCGTTCGGCCTGCTGATCCCGGCAGCACTGCACCTCCAGCCACTCACCGCCGGCGCGGTCGCCGCCGTGGTGCTGCTCGGCGTCGCCGGAGCGGACGCGCGACGATCCCTCCACCGGTCGCCGGAGACGCCCACGCCCCCGTACTAGACGAGTAAGTCCTAACGCGTTGGCTGGCCCGGCAAGTCGATGTGTGGTCGACCGGTATGCCTCAGAGTCATATTCATACCTCTGAGGTATAGCGCTCAAACCCGCATCCGCCCCGACGGAGGCGACCGACAGTCACCGCCGACCGTCAGCGGCGCAGGGCCGTTTCGCTCCGCATGTGCGACAACTTCTCGGGGTTACGCACCGCGTAGACCCCGCTGATGAGACCGCCGTCGACACGCAGCGCGAGGACCGTGTCGAGCTCGCCGTCGAGCCGCAGAACCAGCGCCGGGTGACCGTTGACCTGGGCGTAATGCAGCGACATGGTCGCGACCCTGGCATGTGTGCTGCACAGCAGGCGGGCCACCTTGTCGGCCCCGGCGACAGGCCGCAGCACGGCCTGCTTGATCCCGCCGCCATCGCCGAGGAGCACGACATCCGGCGCGAGGACGTCGAGCAGGCCCTGCACGTCGCCGGTCTCGACCGCCAGCCGAAACGCCGTGAGCGCACGTCGGGTTTCGGCCGGCGAGACCATCCCGCGCGGCCGCCGCGCGGCGACATGCGCCCGCGCACGGTGGGCGATCTGACGGACAGCGGCCGGGCTCTTGTCGACCGCCTCGGCGATCTCGTCGTATCCAAGGTCGAAGACCTCACGAAGGACGAACACCGCCCGCTCGGTCGGCGCCAGCGTCTCCAGCACCAGCAGCATCGCCATCGAGACGCTCTCGGCGAGTTCGACGTCTTCGGCGACGTCGGGCGCGGTCAACAGCGGCTCGGGTAACCAGGAGCCGACGTAGGACTCCCTACGCCTACCGACGGCACGCAGCCGGTTGAGCGACAGTCGGGTGGTGATCCGGACCAGGTAGGCGCGCTGGTCCCGCACCGCCGTGAGATCCGCGTCCGCCCACCGCAGCCATGTCTCCTGGAGTACGTCCTCCGCGTCGGCGGCCGAGCCGAGCATCTCGTAGGCCACGGTGAAGAGCAGGTTCCGGTGTGTGACGAACGCGTCGACGGCCCGGTCCCCCCGGCCGTCCGCACTCATGATTCCGCCTTCCGCATCCATGCGTCCTCCAGTCTCGCCGAACTCGACCGCGTCGCCCAACCAGACACCGGCCTTCCGACTTCTGTGACGCCGGGCGTCCGTGCTCCTCGTCACCTCACGAGCTGTCACGGCGCACCGGCCGGCGGTGTCTCCTGTGTGACCCGAAACGGAGGACACCTCATGAACCTTGCACTGTGGATAGCGGCCGGCCTGTTGGCCACAATTGCCCTGGCCGGCGGCATCACCAAGACGTTCGTACCCAAGCAGAAGTTGTCAGCGGTCAACGGCGGCGGGTGGACCGGGGACGCCAGCGTGCGCTTCGTCAAGACCCTCGGCGTCCTCGAACTCCTGGCCGCAGCCGGCCTCATCCTGCCCGCCGTGCTGGATATCGCACCGGTGCTGGTGCCGGTCACCGCCGTCTGCTGGATCCTGCTGATGATCGGCGCGATGATCACCCACCTGCGCTACGGCGCGGCGAAGTTCATCGTGCTGAATCTGGTCTACCTCGCGATGGCCGCGTTCGTGACCTGGGGCCGCCTCGGACCCGAGCCCTTCACCGGCTGACCTGAGCCCATTCCCGCCCCGGCTGATCGACCATGCCCCGCTATCATCGCGCGATGACGTCACGGACCGCGCTGAGGAAGCGCACCAAGCGCGCCCTCGTGGCCGTGTCCGTGACGCTGGGTCTGCTGTCGTGCCTGTGGATCCTGTCGTTCCTGTGGTTGCAGGTGTTCAAGACCGAGGGATCGTTGCCGCCGAAGTCGCGGATGCCGGAGGTGCCGTCCGGAGCGACGATCGCCGACGAGAGCGTGGAATGCGCCTCCGGTGGATGCTGGCGAACGATCACCCTGGTGCCCGCGGCGGGGCAGTCTCCCGAGGATCTGGCACGCGAGATGGGTCTCTCTGAGGAGCTGAGCCTGCCGCCGACAGTGTTCGACCCGGCATCTGTCTACGTGGGGGCCAACCCCAGGGAGGGCAGGCTGACCGTCCACATCGGCTATCAGTGAGCCTCTCGGGGCCTGGCAGCGCCGCAGGCTGCGACGCCGCCTGCGGCGCGGCGCTCAGGAGGGTGCGGCGGCGGGGAAACCATCAGTGAGCGCGCCGATCACCTGCTGGATCCGGTGCTCCGCCGTCGGGTCGGTGTGGCTGGTCAGCGCGACGTAATGCAGCACGCTGACCACAGCCAGGGCCAGTGCGTCGGTGTCGGCGCCGGCCGGCACGCGCCCACGGGTCTGCTCGGCGGCCAGGTAGTCGGCGACCGCGCGTTCGATCCCCCGTAGCCCCGACATACCGCCACCCAGGACCGCCTCGACGTTCGCCGTCAACTCCGGCCGAAATGCGGTCAGCCGGGTCAGTGCCGTCAGCGTGCCCAACGGCGTGGCCAGGACGGCCTGGCGCAGATTGTCGGCAACCGTGCCGGACCCGGCGCGCTGCGGCAGGCCGGCCACCTCGCCGGAGATCTGGAAGACGCGGTCGACAGCGAACCCGGTCAGGAAATCGTCGAAGTTCGCGAAGTGCGCGTAGAGCAGCCCTGTCGCGACGCCGGCCTCGCGCGTGACGGCCCGGCCGGTGAGCCGGCTCGGCCCCTCTTCCACGATCAACCGCTCGACGGCAGCGAACAGCTGCTGTCTGAGCGCTGGGATGGCGACTCCGCGCGGCATGCCTGAAGTCTAGGCGGTTGCGCCGCCGCCATTTGCGCCGGTATGAACAGTCGCTCATACTAGTTTGAGCAGATGCTCATTCTAGGCGGCGAGGTGCTGGATGAAACGTGCGGTGATCGTGGGTGCGGGCATAGCCGGGCTGGCCACAGCCCTCCGACTCCACCAGGACGGGTGGCAGGTCCTCGTGGCCGAACAGGCCCCAGCCCGGCGCAGCAGCGGCTACATGGTGAACCTGATCGGGCCGGGCTACGACGCCGCCGAACGCCTCGGCCTGCTCCCCGCGCTGACCGCCGCCGACCTGGGGCTGTTCACCACAGTGCTGGTCCACGCCGACGGACGGCCCAAGTTCACAGTGCCGTCCGCCATCGCCGAGGCCGCACTCGGCAAGCGGGCCCTCTCGGTGTTCCGCGGCGATCTGGAATCCTGCCTCTTCGACGCGGTGCGAGACCGGGTCGACATCCGCTTCGGCACCACCGTCACCTCCGTCGATCAGGACACCGATCACGTACGCGTGGAGTTGAGCGACGGCACCATCGAGCAGGCCGACCTGCTGGTCGGTGCCGACGGGGTGCACTCGGCCACCCGTACCGCCGTGTTCGGCCCCGACTTCCGGGTGGACCTCCCGTACCTCGTGGCCGCCTTCCCGCTGACCCACCCGGTGCCTGGCGTACCCGAGTCGTCCGCCACCACGTACATCGGTCCCGGGCGCACCGCGGCGATCGTCAACCTGGGCCCGGAACGGTCGTCGGCGTTCTTCACCTATCGCAGCGCGGGGCCCGCCGCCGACCTGGAACGCGGGCCGGTCGACGCGCTGCGGGCCGCGTTCGGAGATCTCTCGGGTGGCGTGCCCGACGCGATCGACCACCTTGCGAAGGACCCGGCCAGCGCCTACTTCGACGCCGTCAGCCAGGTGGTCATGCCACGCTGGAGCACCGGTCGCGTCGTCCTGCTCGGAGACGCGGCGTGGTGCGTGACGCTCTTCGCCGGACACGGCGCGGCCCTCGCCCTGGCCGGCGCCGACCACCTCGGCGCCGCCCTACGGCGGCACGCCGACGACCTCCCGGCAGCACTCGCCGAGTGGGAGACCGGACTACGCCCGGAGGTCAGCAAACGACAGGCACTCGCCCGTCGGGGAATGGCCCAGTACGCGCCACCCAGCCGATTCCACGTCTGGATGAGCGATCTGACCATCCGGGCGATCACCCTGCCCGGCATCAGCGGCCTCGTCCGGCGAGGTATCGAACGGGCAAACCGCTGAGTGGTGCCCCGTCACATCGGTTGACTTGAAGCGCATGAAGTTGGGGACGCTTCATCATGGCAGCGACGTAGCCCACTGCCCACTGCATGATCGTGCTCAATCCAGGATCGAGTGGCTTCCCGATGCCAGCGACACCACTACAACATGGATCGAGCGCGATCATGCGGGGCGGAAACCATGTCAGGCGAAGACGGCCTTGACCGAGTTCCAGAGCACGCCCCGGTTCATCCGGTCGGGATGGAGCGCCAGCATGGAGTCGTACAACTCCTGGTAGTTCGCCGTCTTCCTCAGCGCGGCGGAAAAGTCCTCGATATACCGCCGGGTTCGGCCGATGTCATCGGGACTGTCCGCGTCGCCGTCCCGCTTGTGCCCGGACACGACCGCGCTCGGGCGCAGACCCTCGATCGTGTCCAGTGCCTCAAGCCACCGATCGCTGCCGCCGCCCGTGGATTCGGCCAGGTAGAGGTGTACATCGCCGTAGACGGCGTCGCCGGCCACCACCAGTCCGATGCCGGGCACAAACAGCGCGCTGGTGCTGTCGGTGTCGGTGTGGCCCAGCTCGACGGCCTGCAGCTGCTCGCCTTCGAGTTCGAGCCACCCGTCCGCGAGTGGTTCGACGGTGAACCGCTGACCGGAAAGCTGGCCCGGAAAGCGGGGCTGCCAGTAGCCGTCGAACCACTGAGGGCTCCACTGTGCCGGTATGTGCTCGACTACGCTCGGCGCCGCGACGACCCGGGCGGCGGGGAACCGCTCCAGCACGCCGGGAGTTCCGAAGAAGTGATCACCGTGGGCATGGGTGATGAAGATCGTGGTGACGTTCTTGCCGGTAGTGAGGATCCAATCGGTCAGGACTCTCGACTCGTCGATGGTCATCAGAGGATCCACCAGGACCGCGTCCCGCTCACCGAAGATGAGCGTGGACGCCGTCGGCGACCACCGGCGGCGATCCTCGCCCGGCGGAAGATCATCCGTGACGGCGACCTTGGCCGGCGCGACGTGAACTGCATAGCTCAACATGGTCGTTTCTACCCCTTTTTCGGCACTAGATCCGCCGGCGTGCCGGGGCGACACGGAGTTCGGCCGGTCGCCCACGGTCACTGTTGACGGGTTCAGATGCGGTGTCCGCTGCTGCGCGAGGACGCGGTCAGTGGGAGGCGGCCTTGATCGCGTCCCGGACCTGCTGAGCGAAACCGGCAACAGTGAAGTCCGGGCCGACGCCGTCGACCAGGATGAGATCACTGATCGCGTTGTTGGCACGCATCGGCAGGATAGCCTGGTACTCAGCCGAGCCGTACCACTTCTCGGCAGCGGCGCGGTCCGGGAACTCCATCAGGACCACCGAGCCGGGCCAGGCCCCCTCGACCACGGTCACGTCACCCTGGGCTAGCCACTTCCCGCCGTAGGGCCGCACGGTGGCCTCGACCTGTTCGAGGTAGGACAGCCAGATGACGCAGATCGTTTGGACTCCGTCCAGGCCCCCCGGGGCGAGCCGGCAGCCTGGCCATCGTCGGCGTCCGGTGCCCGTTCCTTGATTCCACCTGGTGCGGGCGGTGGAGAACACGAAAAACCGTATGCAGAAACAAATCTGCAGTTGGTTGTCACCGTCCGTGGCGATCTCAGCCGACGCGGCCTTCCGCTGAGTTCGGAGCCCGGCGGGTTCAAAGTCAGACCGGGGGCCGGTGACGTTGCCGCCGTCCAGCCGCCGGTCGACCCGACGCCTCGGTGCCCCGTCGCGGCCGGCGGTCGGCTCTTCGTCGACCAGTCGCTGCCTGGCGAACAGGCGAATGAGATTGTGGAAGCCATACCGACCGTCCGTCTCGGCCCGCAACAGGCTCAGCTCAACAAGCTCCTTGAGGGCGTCCTCGGTGTCGTCCAGATCGCTTCCGTCCAGGGCCGCCGCGCGGCGTGCGTCGAAATCCGGCCCCGACAGCAGGGACAGGCGGCGAAACAGACGCTGGGTTGGCCGGCCCGGTGGCGGACCTGATCGTTCACGCGGCGAGAGCGCGCTGATCCGACAGCACGACATCGGAGATGCCGGCGGACGGATCGGTGTCGGCGTACGACGGAAGTGGCGGCACCGGTGGGTGCCGCCACTTCCGTTGGTCACTGCTGCTCACGGCTGAGCCAGCGGTGTCGACCGATTCGGGTAGCGCCGCATCCCCACGCACCCAACACGATCGTTCGATGCCCGTGCGCGGCGGCGACCTCCAGCGCCGCCGGGCACGCCGGGCCAGCACCGCCGGCACATCAGCGGCCCGCCACCATGACAAGGGTGACATAGACAGGTCGACATCAACTGATACTCTCCTCTCGCCTTACCCCTAGAGGAGAGACACCGAATTGAAGAAACTATCGAGCGTCGCGACCGTGCTCGCACTCTCAGTTGGAATCGCTATCGCCCCGGCGGCATCTGCCTACGCTGCTACGGACAGGAGCGGGGCGGAACGGCTGAACATCCCGAACAGCACTGCGTGCAAGAACGGTCGCACGGTCATGCAAGGCATGGTGGCAGGGCCAGGCGGCCAGCTTTACATCATTTTCACAAAGGCGGCCGGCGCCGAGCCCGTCCTGTCCAGGTGGGTGCGCGACGGCTCAACCTGGGACGGCACTAGCTGGGTCTGCGCCGGTGCGCCAACTTCCATACCCACACTCGGCCACGGTAACGACCTCGCCTACAACGCGAACTATCTGGGCCAGGGCCCGGCCCTGATTGCCACCCAGGGGAGCCAATCCGCGTTTCTGAGCGACAAGGTGACAATCGTACGCCTGAACGCCGACGGATCTATTGGCACAACCGGGGAAGTTCGTCTACCGATAGGCAACATCAGCGGCCTCTGCTACAGCGCTACGGCCGCCGGCGGAGCCGGCAAATATGCTGCCCGACGGTTGGGTAGCCTGTGGACCCATCCCGGCGCTGGCGCGTTGACGAGTGGATGGACGCTGGTGAAGAGCAACCTGACGAGTCACGATAATCGTTCCGACCAAGGCATCGACTGCTCGGAGAACTATATCTGGAACACCAAGTCAATCAACACCTCAACGCCCGCCACCGGGTGGAACTGGGTGTACCAGTACAACTGGTCTGGAGGCGATGTGGAGAGTGACATCGGAATTCCGGGCAACAACCTGGTCGATGAGATCGAAGATGTCACCCATGTGGGGAGCGAATTCTTCGTCGGCATCAACCGAAACGACGGACTAGCCGACACCGTGAAGGTGCTCACCGAATAGTTCGAGCAACTGTAATGCTGTTGACGTATCCATGGGGTGCTTGGTCAGCTTTGTCGGTTCGACCGAGGAAGTGTCTCGCAGAGCGCGCTAGCTGTACTGCCCAGGGACGTTGGTCGAGATTGTGTGACGACACGATCTGATGTCGTAGGTAGGTGAAGGCCTCCGGTTGTGGAGTGGAGCTGTCTAGGAACCGCTCCGGCAACAGGAGGCCTTCGTGTCCCACGCTAACGCCGCTTTGACTCCTCGTGCACGTCTGCGCCTGGCGCGTCTGATCGTTGATGAGGGCTGGCCGGTCGTCCGGGCGGCTGAACGTTATGACGTGTCCTGGCCGACTGCGAAACGTTGGGCGGTGCGGTATGCCGAGCACGGGCCCGCCGCAATGGATGACCGGTCGTCGCGTCCGCACCACAGCCCCAGGAGGACAGCCCAGCCCGTGGTGCGCAAGATCGTGCACCTGCGGTGGAAACAACGCCTCGGGCCCGTGCAGATCGCCGGCCAGCTGGCCATGCCAGCTTCGACCGTGCACGCCGTTCTGACCCGCTGCCGGATCAACCGGCTGACACACATCGACCGCGCCACCGGCGAGCCGATCCGCCGCTATGAACACGACCGGCCCGGCGCGATGCTGCACGTCGACGTGAAGAAGTACGGCAACATCCCCGATGGCGGCGGCTGGCGCTACGTCGGCCGAGCCCAGGGCGAACGCCATCGGCGAAGCACCGCGCACCGCACCGGCGCCCGCAACACCCACTACGACCCGCGCATCGGCACAGCGTTCGTGCACACCGTCATCGACGATCACTCCCGCGTCGCCTACGCCGAGATCCGCGACGACGAGACCGCCCTGACCGCGGTCGACGTACTCCAAAACGCCGTCGCCTGGTTCGCCGAGCGAGGCATCACCACCGAACGCGTCCTGTCCGACAACGGCTCGGCCTACAAATCACACGCCTGGCGCGACGCCTGCCACCAACTCGGCATCCGCCCGAAGAAGACACGCCCCTACCGGCCCCAAACCAACGGCAAGGTCGAACGCTTCCACCGCACCATGACCGACGGCTGGGCGAAACGACGTTTCTACAGCTCAGAACACGCCCGCCGAGCAGCCCTCCCCGCCTGGCTCCACCACTACAACCACCACCGACCCCACACCGCCACCAAAGGCCAACCACCCATCACCAGGTTGACCAACGTCCCTGGGCAGTACAGCTAGCTAGTTGTCGGCGGGCACCGAGGGTGGTGCCGACCTCCGTCGACCGACATGATCGTGCTCGATCCAGGATCGAGTGGCCTCCCGACGCCGGCAACGCCACCACAACATGGATCGAGCGCGATCATGCGGGGTAGCGGGTTGGGCGGGCGGGCGCGGGCACGGGACGGGTGTGCGCGGGCAGGGTGCGGGGCAGCGGCGGTCAGCGGCCCAGGGGGAAGATCAGGTCGGTTGCCAGCGCCGTCCAGCCAGTCTGGTGCCAGGCGAACAGGCCGGCCCCGTTGTCGCCGTGGAAGTATCGGGGAGACAGCTCACTGATCGAACAGCCCCTTGATGCCATGTCTTGTGAGCAGCTCGGGCATGGGGTCCACGGAGCGTCGACGGCCCGGATGCCAGATGCGCCCCACGTTGATGGAGGCGTTGGGTCCCGGGACGTCGTAGGGGCCGCCCCGGGGGTAGACCGCCAGGGAACTCCCCCACATCATCCCCGCATCGTCCCAGCCCATACGCTCGATCTCATCCCAGGCGTACGAACGCCGCAAGCCTGAGCGATCGCGGACCAGCAGCCCCAGGTCGTCGGCGAACACCGCGTTTCGCAAGCGTGTGGCAGCGACGATGATCGAGGCGGCACCAAACGCCAGGACGGTCCAGTTGAGCAGGTCGAAGACCACCTTGACAACGATCATCACGACCAGGATCACGCCCGGTATCGCGATGGCGGGCCACACTCGGGACTGACCGAGGACGTGCACCTCGCCCACCGGTTTCACCGACTCCCCCACGGCCAATCACGATAGTGAATGGTGCCCACAATCGCGCCCCCGCCGGCAGCACTTTCCCTGATGTCGCTGCCTCCGGCGGCCCCGAGACAGCAACAGCAGGGAAGTTGCGCGGATCTTGCGTCCGGGCGCGACGGCGGGCAGGGGCGAGGGCGGGCGGGGTCAGCGGCGCAGGGTGAGGATCAGGTCGGCTACCAGGGCCGTCCAGCCGGTCTGGTGCCAGGCCCCCAACCCGGCCCCGTTGTCGCCGTGGAAGTACTCGGGGAAGGCGATCAGGTCGCGCCAGTCCGGGTGGGTCTGGAACATCTGAGCGGCACCGTAGATCGGCCGTCGACCCCAGTCGTCCTGAGTGAAGAGCGAGATCAGCCGGGCGGAGAGGTCATCGGCGATCTCGTCCAGGGTGTGCTTCACCCCGGAGCGGGTCGGGTACTCCACCTGGAGGTCGTCGCCGAAGAACGCCGCGTAGTCGCGCAGCGCGCTGATCAGCAGGAAGTTGGTCGGCATCCAGATCGGACCGCGCCAGTTCGAGTTGCCCCCGAACAGTCCGCTGGTCGACTCGGCCGGCTCGTAGCCGACGGAGAACTCCTGCCCGCCGAGGGTGACCGAGAACGGCTTGTCCAGGTGCGCGCGGGACAGCGTACGGAGGCCGAAGTCGGAGAGGAACTCGTCGGGGTCGAGCATCCGGGCGAGCAGGCGGACCACCTGCTCCGGGCCGACCATGGACAGCAGTCGCTGCTGCCGGCCGTCAGGGCCCAGTCGGCGGGTGCCGATCACCTGGGCGTACTCCGGGCGGTTGGTGAGGAACCAGCGCAGCCGGGCGCCCAACTCCGGTAGGTGGTGCAGGGTCCGGGCGGTGAGCCGGGTGGTGGCGGCCAACGGCAGCAGCCCGACGACGGAGCGGACCTTCAGCGGCACCTTCGTGCCGTCGGCGAGGCGCAGCACGTCGTAGAAGAAGGCGTCCTCGTCGTCCCACAACCCCTGCTCGTACGCGGCGGCGGCGATGTAGGCGAAGTGCTCGAAGAACTTGGTGGCGGTGTCCACCCAGGTCCTGTCGTGTTCGGCGAGCACGATCGCCATGTCCAGCAGGTTGAGCGCGTACATGCCCATCCAGCCGGTGCCGTCGGACTGTTCCAGCACCCCGGCGACCGGCAGCGCCGCCGAGCGGTCGAACGGCCCGACGTTGTCCAGCCCGAGGAAGCCGCCCTCGAAGACGTTGTTGCCGCCGGTGTCCTTGCGGTTGACCCACCAGGTGAAGTTGAGCAGCAGCTTGTGCATCACCCGGGCCAGGAACTCGTAGTCCCGGCCGCCGTCGATCTCGAACACCTTCAGCGCCGCCCACGCGTGCACCGGCGGGTTCACGTCGCCGAACGCCCACTCGTACGCCGGGATCTGCCCGTTGGGGTGCAGGTACCACTCGCGGAGCAGGAGCAGGATCTGCTCCTTGGCGAAGCCCGGGTCGACCCGGGCGATGCTCACGCAGTGGAAAGCCAGGTCCCAGGCCGCGTACCAGGGGTATTCCCACGGGTCAGGCATGGAGATGACGTCGAAGCTGGTCATGTGCCACCAGGCGCTGTTGCGCCCGTGCCGACGCCCGGCCGGCGGCGGTGTCGAGCCCGGGTCGCCTTCGAGCCAGCGTTTGACGTCGAAGTGGTAGAACTGCTTGCCCCACATCAGCCCGGCGATGGCCTGCCGGGCGACCAGCGCCTCGTCGGGTGTGGCGGCCGGCGGGATCACTCCGGCGAAGAACCGGTTCGCCTCGGCCCGCCGCGCCCACACCACGGCCTCGAAGCCGTCGCTGAGGTCGGCCGGGGGCGGCGGCGAGGCGGCCGGCGGCGACGCGGTACGGGTGAGCCGCAGCCGGATCTGGCGCTGCCCACCGGCGGGCACGTCGAGCACGTAGTGCAGGGCGCCCTTGGTGCCCTCCCGGGCCGGGTTGACGGTGGCCGCGCCGTTGACGACGTGGTCGTTGATGCCGTCCTTCGGGTACGGGGAGCGGCCGGGCAGACCCCAGAGCCGTTCGGCGTTGGTGTCGTTGTCGCAGAGCAGCGGCACCGGGCCGCCGTCGCCCTCCAGCAGCAGTTGGCCGAGCACCCGGTGCTCGCCGACGAGCCGGGTGCCCTGACCGGTCAGCCGGGGGATCCGGTCGCCGCCGGGCAGGCCCCAGGACCAGGTGTTACGGAACCACAGGGTGGGCAGGACGTGCAGGGTCGCCGCCTGGTCGCCCCGGTTGGCGACGGTCACCACCATGCAGAGGTCGGTCGGAGACGCCTTGGCGTAGTCGACGGTCACCGCCCAGTACCGGTCGTCGTCGAAGATCCCGGTGTCCACCAGCTCGTACTCGGTGTCGTCGCGGCCGCGCAACGCGTTCACCGCGACGAGTTCGTCGTACGGGAAGGCGGCCTGCGGGTAGTGGTAGCGCCAGCGCATCCAGGAGTGGGTGGGGGTGGAGTCCTCGTACCACCAGTACTCCTTGACGTCCTCGCCGTGGTTGCCGCCGTCGCCGCCGAGGCCGAACATCCGCTCCTTGAGGATCGGGTCCTTACCGTTCCAGAGGGCCAGGGCGAACGCGAAGGTCTGTCGTTCGTCGCAGACGCCGGCCATCCCGTCTTCATTCCACCGGTAGGCTCTGGACCGCGCGTGGTCATGCGGGAAGTAGTCCCAGGCCGTACCGTGCTCGCTGTAGTCCTCCCGTACCGTCCCCCACGCCCGTTCGGACAGATAGGGACCCCATGCACGCCAGTCCTGCTCCCCCGAGTCGGCCTGGGCGAGCCGGAGCCGCTCAGCGTCGGGTGGCGAGGCGTCGGAGGACGATCGGTCAGTGATCACGTGCACATCTTTGACGTCGCCGCGGTACTTGACCACAGCGGCCATTCTCGTCGTGGCGTGTTACACCCCGCCGCCGGTGGAGGAAAGTTGATCGACATTCACTTCGGCCCGCAGATCTGCGGCGACCTGACCAGCGCGGCCAGCCGGGAGTGGCTGGTCCCCGACGGCCTCGGCGGCTATGCGATGGGCACTGTCGGCGGGCTGCGGACACGTCGCTACCACGGTCTGTTGGTGGTTCCCGGCGAAACGCCGGCGTCCCGCCAAGTGGGACTGGTCAGCCTCGATCCGGCGGTCACCCTGCCGTCCGGCGCGCGGGTGCGCCTCGGTGCGCACGAGTGGGCCTCCGGCGACGTGGACCCGCGCGGCTTCGAGCTGTTGGAGCGCTTCGACCTGATCGACGGGCTACCCCGGTGGCGGTGGCGGATCGGCGCGGTGGTGATCGAACGGGAGCTGGCCATGCTGCCCGGCCGTTCCTGCGTCGCGGTCGTGCACCGGCTGGTCGCCGGTGGTCCGGTCCGGCTGGAGCTGTCGGCCGCCTGCACCTGGCGGGACGCGCACGGCGAACGGCGGGCCGACGGCCCGATCCCGCAGGTCGAGGCGGTGGCCGACGGCGCTGTGGTCGAGGGCGCGTACCGGCTCGCCGGCCCGGGCTGGGCCCCCGAGGGGCAGTGGTGGCTGGGCGTGCACCACCGCGAGGAGGCCAACCGGGGGCTGCACCCGGACGAGGACCTCTGGTACGCGGGCCGCTTCTCCGGTGAGCTGGAACGCCCCGGCGACACGGTGTCGGTGCGGGCCTGGGCCGGTCGACTCGACGAGGAGCCGCCGCCGGCCACGGAGATCGTGGCGACCGCGAGGCGACGCAACCGGCGGGTGGTCGCGACGGCGAAGCCGGCCGACGACGTGGACGCCACACTGGCGCTGGCAGCCGACGCCTTCGTGGTGCGCACGAACCAGGCGGCGGTGGACGTGGTGGCCGGCTACCCGTGGTTCGGGGCGTGGTCGCGGGACACGATGATCTCGTACGAGGGGTTGTTCCTCTGCACGGGTCGCGCCGACGAGGGTCGGGAGCTGCTGCGGGCGTACGCGGCGACGCTGTCGGAGGGGATGCTCGCCAACACGGCCGACACCGGTCGGGTGGAGTACAACACCGTCGACGGCACGCTGTGGTTCCTGCACGCGGTGAGCCGGCACGTCACCGTCACCGGCGACACCGACCTCGGCGACGAGCTGCTGCCCGCGTTGCGCGCCGTGATCGACGCCCACACCGCCGGCACCCGGTACGGGATCCGGGTCGACCCGGCCGACGGGCTGCTCACCCAGGGCGCCGCCGGCACCGCGCTGACCTGGATGGACGCCCGGGTGTACGGGGTGCCGGTCACCCCGCGGACCGGCAAGCCGGTCGAGGTCAACGCGTTGTGGATCAACGGGCTGGCCGGGCTCGCGGAGCTGACCGAGCTGGCCGGGCAGGACGCCGACGAGCTGTGGCGACGCCACCGGCAGGCCACCGCCTCGTTCCGGGAGCGGTTCCCGGCTCCGACCGGGTGGCTGCACGACGTGCTGGACGCGCCCGCGCCGGCGTACCCGTTGGGTGGCGCCGCAGTGCACGACGACGACGCGTTGCGCCCCAACCAGCTGCTGGCCTGGTCGCTGCCGTACGCGCCGATGGAGCCGGACGAGGCGACGCTGCGGCGGATCGCGGGCGGGCTGCTCACCCCGCTGGGGCCACGCAGTCTGGCCCCGGATTCCGGGGAGTTCGTGGGCCGGCACCGGGGCGGCCCGGCCGACCGGGACGGGGGCTACCACCAGGGCACGGTCTGGCCGTGGTTGCTCGGCCCGTACGTGGATGCCGTGCGCCGGGGGAAGATGTCCGTCGATGACGTATTCGTTGGCATTGAGGCCCATTTGATGGAATATGGGTTAGGCTCGGTGAGCGAGACGGCCGATGGCCTCGCGCCGCACACCGCTACCGGGTGCCCGTTCCAGGCATGGTCGGTGGCCGAGCTGCTGCGGGTGCGGCGAAAGAGCCAGTAGCGCTTTACACGACCGCAACGGTGGTGTCGCCGCTGGTTATCGCGATCCCGGCAGGATTGGCCTCGATCCAGACGCGACGGCGACATCGATTCGGTGTCGGTCGGCGCGCGCCCGGGGACAACTCAAAGGGGGCCGCATGTCACTCGATGCCCACGTGATCGACATCAACCCCGCCCGACAGCTGCGGGTGCTGATGCTCTCCTGGGAGTACCCGCCGGTGCTCGTCGGCGGTCTCGGTCGACACGTGCACGCCCTCTCCGTCGCCCTCGCCGCCGCCGGCCACGAGGTCACCGTCGTCACCCGCCACAGCGACGGCGCGCCCCTGGAGGAGTACGCCGACGGCGTACGCATCCTGCGCGCCCCCGAGGACCCCGTCACCTTCCCCCTCGCCACCGGCTCGCTGCTGGCCTGGACCATGGCCTTCAACCACACACTCACCCGCACCGCCCTGCGCGCCACCCAGGCCGGCTCCTACGACGTCATCCACGCCCACGACTGGCTCGTCGCCCACACGGCTGTCACCCTCGCCGAGCACCTGGACCTCCCCCTGGTCACCACCATGCACGCCACCGAGGCCGGCCGGCACCAGGGCTGGCTGCCGGAGGAGATGAACCGCACCATCCACGGCGTGGAGCACTGGCTCAGCGACTCCTCCATCCGGGTGATCACCTGCTCCGGGTACATGCGCGACCAGGTGACCGCGCTGTTCGACGTACCGGCCGCCCAGGTCGACGTGGTGCCCAACGGGGTCGACGACCGGGCCTGGCGGGCCCGCCCCCGAGCGGTCGCGTCGGCCCGGGCACGGTTCGCCGGGGACGGCCCGTTGGTCGGGTACGCCGGGCGGCTGGTCTACGAGAAAGGCGTCCAGCACCTGGTGCACGCCGTACCCCGGCTCCGCGAACGACACCCGGGGCTGCGCGTGGTGATCGCCGGCGACGGCCCGTACCGCACCGAGTTGGAGGCGGAGGCCCGGCGACTGGCCCTCAACTCGACCGTCAGGTTCACCGGGTTCCTCGACTCCACCCAACTACCGGCGATGCTCGGCGCCACCGACGCGACAGTGGTGCCCAGCCTCTACGAGCCGTTCGGCATGGTGGCGCTGGAGGCGGCGGCCGCCGGAGCGCCGCTGGCCGTGGCCCGTACCGGCGGCCTCGCCGAGATCGTCGAACCCGGCGTGACCGGGGTGACGTTCCCGCACAGCGACCCGGACGCGCTCGCCGGCGCGGTCGGCCAACTGCTCGGCGACGAGGTCTTCGCCCGGCGGCTGGCCCGCCGGGCCCGCACGATGGTCGGCGAGCGGTACGGCTGGGCCACCATCGCAGCCCGCACCGCCGCCAGCTACGCCACCGCTCGTCGCGAGCACGGCCCCGTGCAGGCCCGACGCGCCGCCGCCCGACTGAGCGGCGGGCGCAGCCGGATCGCCATCCCGGAAGGGAACCTGCTCGCCGCCGCCGTCGACCACGCCGCCTGCTGAGCCGAGTCGGACGACCGATAGGTGACTTCCGATCCGCTGGTTAGGGTGTAGCCCGGACAGCGGCTGAGGAGGAGCGTGCACAGGTGCTGATCGCCGGTCGGTACCAGCTGCTCGACCTGGTCGGTCGCGGGGGCATGGGTCGGGTGTGGCGCGCCCGCGACGAGATGCTGCACCGCGAGGTGGCGGTCAAGGAGATCGTTCCACCGAGTTGGTTGGCCGATGCTGAACGGGCCGAGGTGCGCTCACGCACCATGCGGGAGGCGCGCGCCGCGGCCCGACTCAACCACCCCGCCGTGGTCCGGCTCTACGACGTCGTCGCGGTCGACGGCAGCCCATGGATCGTCATGGAGTACGTCCCGTCCCGCACCCTGCAGGACGTCGTGGACGCCGAAGGGCCGCTGGAGCCGGCCCGCGCGGCCCGGATCGGCCTGGCCGTGCTCGACGCGTTGCAGGCCGCGCACACCGCCGGGGTGCTGCACCGCGACATCAAACCGCAGAACGTGCTCGTGGCACACGACGGGCGGGTGATGCTCACCGACTTCGGGCTGGCCACCTTCGACGGTGGCGACGGCGCGATGACCCGCCCCGGCATGGTCTTCGGCTCCCCTCAGTACGTGGCCCCCGAGCGGGCAGCCGAGGGGGTGTCCACGGTGGCCGCCGATCTGTGGTCGCTCGGGGCGACCCTGCACGCGGCCGTGGAGGGGCAGTCCCCGTACGCCCGCAGCACCGCGATGGCCACCCTGAGCGCGCTGGCCGCCGGCCCGCCGGACCCTGCACCGCACGCCGGGGCGCTCGCGCCGGTTCTTGACGGGTTGCTGCGCCGCGACCCGCGCGAGCGCCTCGACCACGAGACGGCCCGCCGGTTGCTCAGGACGGCCGCGACCGGCCGCGCCGACCCGCCGTCGGCGACCGACCGACAGTCGGTCGACGGGCCGGTGCCAGGGCTGGTTGGTCACCCCGCCACGGCGGACGACCCCGACGACCAGGACCCCACCGTTCCGCTGCCCGACCCGGCCGCCCCGGCCGCGGCCGGTGGCGCCTCCGCCACGCCGGCCCCGGATCCG